>NZ_JAKKDU010000001.1:0-298297 GCF_021728535.1 Wocania arenilitoris
AAAGAGAAAATTAAAATTAGTCAACAGAATCAAGAAAAATATTGCTAAATTTGAGATTAAACCTGAAGACGTCGGATTTAGTAAAACACTAAATATCAGTACTTAATATTTGACGTTAGTTGCAAAGATAAGTTTCCGTTTCAATGAAATTTATCGATTGTTAAACGAAGTTATGGTTTTTTTCTGACAAAATCAAGATTTTGGCTTCAAGCAACGATGTAGCAGTTTATAACAAGTTAATCACTTTCTCAACACGCTTAACTGCTTCCGTTTTCCCAATCATAAACATAATATCAAACACATCTGGACCTTGTAAATCACCAACTAGAGCTAAACGTAATGGCATCATAACTTTTCCAAAACCTATTTCTTTAGAAGTTATCCAGCCTTTAATTTTAGTTTGAAGGTTTTCTACAGTAAAATCTTCAATAGTATTTATAATTGAAGCGACCTCTTCTAAAATGCTCTTTGTATCTTCTTTAAACGCCTTTTTCGATGCTTTTTCATCATAAGAAGTTGGTGTAGTAAAAAAGAAGTGACTCAACGCCCAAAAATCTGAAACAAAAGTGGCGCGTTCTTTTATTAAACCAATAACCATTGAGATGTAATTAGCATCTATTTCGACTAATTCGTTTTGGCTATTTTTAAAAGCTTTAGCTAACTCATCATTACTCTGCTCTTGCATATAATGATGATTAAACCACTTTATTTTATCGGGGTCAAAACGGGCACCAGATTTGTTTACTTTATTTAAATCGAAAGCAGCAATCAATTCTTCAAGATTAAAAATTTCTTGTTCAGTTCCTGGATTCCAACCTAAAAATGCTAAAAAATTAACCATGGCTTCAGGGAAATAACCATCTTCTTTATAGCCGCTAGAAATATCACCCGTTTTAGGATCTGTCCACTTTAAAGGAAATACAGGAAAGCCTAATTTATCGCCATCACGTTTACTTAATTTTCCTTTTCCTGTTGGTTTTAAAATAAGCGGTAAATGAGCAAATTCTGGAGCTTCCCAACCCAATGCTTGGTATAATTGATAGTGCAATGCTAAGCTAGGCAACCATTCTTCACCACGAATAACATGTGAGATTTCCATTAAATGGTCGTCTACAATATTTGCTAAATGGTAGGTTGGCATACCATCACTTTTAAACAGCACTTTATCATCTAAAATATTGGTGTCAATTTTTATGTCGCCACGAATCATATCTTTTAAATGCAACGTTTCGTCTTGTGATGATTTAAACCGAATCACATAATTTTCACCAGCATCAAGCTTTGCTTGAGTTTCTTCTGGAGACAAAATCAAAGAGTTTACTAAACGACCTTTTTCGCGATTATGCCAATTATAAATAAAGGTTTTGCCTTTAGCTTCGTGATCTTTTCTATGAAAATCTAAAGTTTCAGCAGTATCAAAAGCGTAATATGCGTTGCCTGAAGCAATTAATTTATCTGCGTATTGTTTGTATAAGTGTTTGCGTTCGCTTTGTCTGTAAGGACCATACTTACCAGCATTCACAGGGCTTTCATCAGTAGGCATGCCACACCAATTTAAAGCATCAATAATATATTGTTCTGCACCTTCAACATAACGGTTTTGGTCGGTGTCTTCAATTCTTAAAATAAAGGTGCCGTTATGCTTTTTAGCAAATAAATAATTAAATAGCGCTGTACGAACGCCACCAATATGTAAAGGGCCTGTAGGACTTGGTGCAAAACGCACACGAACGTTTTTAGTCATGTTTTGTAATTTTGTGGCAAAGATACAATTAACACTTAATTATAAACCTTATAAAAATAAAATTGTAGTTTAGTAAGTTATAAGCCTTAAATACCATAATTGAACAATTTTAAAAACATACAAACTAAGTTAAAGCAATTTGTTAGTAGGTATTACACCAACGAGCTAATAAAAGGTTCTATTTTGTTTTTTGCAATAGGGTTGCTTTATTTATTGTTTACATTATTTATTGAGCATATTTTGTGGTTAAACCCTTTAGCAAGAACCATTTTATTTTGGTTGTTTATACTTGTTGAAGTTGTTTTGCTAGCTAAATTTATTGCTTTCCCATTGGCAAAATTGTTTAGGCTTAAAAAAGGCTTAAACGATATTGATGCCTCAAAAATAATTGGACAACACTTTCCTGAGGTTAGCGATAAATTACTGAACGTGCTTCAGTTGAAACAAGACCAATCGCAATCTGAATTGTTGTTAGCGAGTATCGAGCAAAAATCGATTGAATTAAAACCTGTTCCTTTTAAATTGGCTGTTAATTTTAAACAGAATATTAGCTATTTAAAATATGCTGCAATTCCTGTTTTAATCCTTTTAATTAGTTTTTTATCAGGCAAATCAAATTGGTTTACAACCAGTTACGATCGTATAACAAATTATAAAACAGCTTACGAACCTCCTGCTCCTTTTGAATTTTTTGTGGTTAATAACAACTTGCAAGCTATTGAAAACAAAGACTTTAAACTACAGGTTAAAACAGCTGGTGATGTTATTCCAGAAAGCGCACAAATTATTTACAACAATGAAACCTATTTTTTAAATCAAAAAGACATTGGTGAGTTTGAGTATGTGTTTTCTCAACCAAGATCAGATATAGAATTTCAATTAACCGCAAACAATGTAATATCAAAACCGTATAAAATTAGCGTTATTGAAACACCCTCTTTATTGAGTTTTGAGGTGGTATTAGACTACCCTAATCATACCAAAAAGAGAAATGATATTTTAAAAAGCACAGGAAACGCTATTGTTCCCGAGGGTACTAATATTACCTGGAAGCTTAAAACAAAAGCTACAGACGATGTGCATTTATTTGCATACGATACACTGCGTTTTTCTTCAGATAGTGCCAATAGTTTTAAGTTATCTAAACGTCTTTATAATAATTTCGACTATAGTTTAAGCACAAGTAACGCCAATCTTAAAAACCACGAAAATTTAGCTTTTAAAATTGATGTGGTTAAAGATGAATATCCTGAACTAAATTTAAAAACAGAAATAGACAGCGTAGATTTACAAACGCTTTATTTCTATGGTCAGGTAAGCGACGATTACGGCTTTAGCAAGCTAGAAATGGTGTATCATCCTGTAAATGAAGTGTCTAAAAAGCGTACTGTAAACATTCCAATTTCAAAAGGTAATATTGACGAATTTATTGCAGCATTCCCAAACAACTTAGACATTGAGGCGGGTATTGCTTACGAGTTGTATTTTCAGGTATTTGACAATGATGCGGTTAATAAATATAAGCGTACCAAAAGCAATGTGTTTACGTACAGAAAACGGACCCAAGAAGAAGAAGAAAAAAAGAAGCTTGAAGAGCAGAGCGAAACCATAAAAGACTTAAATAAAGCTTTAGAAAAATTTGAAGAACAAGATAAAAAGCTTGAAGAATTATCTAAAACCCAAAAAGAGAAATTTAATTTAAACTTTAATGATAAAAAGAAATTAGAATCATTTTTAAAGCGTCAGGAACAACAAGACGAAATGATGAAAAATTTCAACAAAAAACTACAAGAGAATTTAGAAGATTTTCAAAAGGAAAATAAAAAAGAAGATGCTTTTAAAGAAGATTTAAAAAAGCGATTAGAAGAAAACGAAGAGCAGCTAAAAAAAGACGAAAAGCTTTTAGAGGAATTAAAAAAGCTTCAAGAAAAAATTAATAAAGAAGATTTAACTCAAAAATTAGAGGAATTAGCAAAGCAAAACAAGAATAAAAAAAGAAGTTTACAACAACTCATTGAGCTAACTAAACGATTTTATGTTGAAAAGAAGCTTGAAAAGCTAAAAGAAGATTTAATGAAGTTGGCAATAGATCAAGAAAAATTATCTAACGAAAAAGATCAAAACAATACAAAAGAAAAACAAGACGATTTAAATAATAAGTTTCAAGACTTTAAAAAGGACATAGAGCAACTCGAAAAAGACAGTAAGGAATTAAAAAAATCATTTAAAATACCTCGAGATAAATTAGATGAAAATGAAGTTGAAAAAGAGCAACAAAATGCCTCTGAGGAATTAGAGAAAAGCAAAGAGGAAAATACTTCAGAAAAACAAGAAAATGAATCAGACAAACCAAAAGCAGAGACTAAACAAAACGCTAAAAAAAGCCAAAAGAAAGCTGCAAAAAAAATGATGGAAATGAGCGATAAAATGAAAAGCTCAATGGGAGGAGGAGACTCCAATCAAATGCAAGAAGACGCTGAAATGCTTCGTCAAATACTTGATAATTTAGTTTTATTTTCTTTTGACCAAGAAGCATTGATGAATCAATTTAAAGCCATTGAAATCAATCATAATAAGTATGCTTCTTTTTTAAGAAAACAGCATAACTTAAAAGAGCATTTCGAGCATATCGATGATAGCTTGTTTGCTTTGTCCTTACGTCAACCAAAACTATCTGAAACGGTAAATAAAGAGATTACAGAAGTGTTTTATAATATTGATAAATCACTTAGCCTATTGGCCGAAAATCAATTATATCAAGGCGTTTCTAATCAACAATTTGCTATTACTGCAGCTAATAATTTAGCCAATTTTTTAAGCGACGTTTTAGATAATATGCAGGAAAATATGAGTATGTCTCAAGGTAAAGGCGGACAAGGCGAAATGCAATTACCAGATATTATTATGAGTCAAGAAGAACTTAATAAAATGATGGAAGAAGGCCTAAAAAAAGGCGAAGGTAAAAAACCTAAAGAGGGAGAAGGAGGTAAAAATGGAGAAAAGGATAAAGAAGGTGATAAGGAAAGTAAAGGAAACAATGGCAAACAAAGTTCTGGTGAAGGTGAAGGAGAAAGTGAAGATTTAAATGGTATGCTTTACGAGATTTATCAACAGCAACAAGAATTAAGACAAGCCTTAGAGAAACGTTTAGACAAAGAAGGAAAAGGAACTAAAGGAAATGGCGATAAGTTGTTGAAAAAAATGGAAGAGATTGAATTGGATTTACTAAACAAAGGTTTTACAAATCAAACGCTTCAAAAAATGATGGCATTAAAGCATCAATTATTAAAAATGGAGAATGCTACGTTTCAACAAGGAGAAGACAATAAGCGCAAATCAGAAACAAACAAGAATGATTTTATAAATAACACAAACCATCAAATTCCTTCTATAAAGCAATATTTTAATACTACAGAAATATTGAACAGACAAACCTTACCTTTGCGTCAAGTTTATAGAAAGAAAGTACAAGAGTATTTTAAGAAAACAAATGATTAGTTTTAATTACGAAACCGATTTTTTATTGGATAATGAAGAAGAAATTTCTTCTTGGGTTTTAAAAGTTATTTCTTCAGAAGGATTTAAAGTAGAAGAGGTTAACTATGTGTTTTGTAATGATGCTTATTTACACAAATTAAATGTCGAGTTTTTAAATCATAACACATTAACTGATATTATTAGCTTTGATTATTCTATAGGAAAAATAATACAAGGTGATATCTTTATTTCTACCGAAAGAGTATTAGAAAACGCTAAAGATTTTAAGGTTTCTTTCGAAGAAGAATTACATCGCGTTATCATACATGGTATTTTACATTACTGTGGCTATAAAGATAAAACCAAGGATGAAATAAAATTGATGCGAAACAAAGAAAATCACTACTTAAAGCAGCTAGGTTAAAATTCAAGAAATCAGTGTATATTTGCAAACCAAAATTATCACGTATGTTCCACGTGGAACACTATGGATAAATTATTAATTTATGTTCAACGAAGTATATGATGTAATAGTGGTTGGAGCAGGTCACGCAGGAAGTGAAGCTGCTGCTGCTGCTGCTAATATGGGAAGTAAAACCCTATTGGTTACCATGAATTTACAAAACATTGCTCAAATGTCTTGTAATCCTGCTATGGGAGGTATTGCTAAAGGACAAATTGTGCGTGAGATTGATGCGCTTGGTGGTTACAGTGGTATAGTTTCAGATACTTCGGCTATACAGTTTAAAATGCTTAACAAATCTAAAGGACCTGCTATGTGGAGCCCGAGAGTTCAAAGCGACAGGATGCGTTTTGCAGAAGACTGGAGATTGCTTTTAGAAAGCACACCTAATCTAGATTTTTATCAGGAAATGGTTTCGGGTTTGATTATAGAAAGGAATAAAGTAGTAGGTGTAAAAACATCTTTAGGAATTGAAATAAAAGCAAAATCTGTAGTACTTACTAACGGCACTTTTTTAAATGGATTAATACATATAGGTGATAAAAACTTTGGAGGAGGAAGAGCAGGTGAAAGAGCTGCAACAGGAATCACAGAACAACTAGTTGCTTTGGGTTTTGATTCTGGTAGAATGAAAACAGGAACACCTCCAAGAGTTGATGGCAGAAGTTTAGATTATTCTAAAATGATTGAGCAACCTGGAGACAACAATCCTGAGAAATTCTCTTATTTAGACATTACAAAACCGTTAGAAAACCAGCGATCTTGTCATATGACTTATACAAGTCCTGAGGTTCACGATTTGCTTCGTGAAGGCTTTGAAAGGTCGCCAATGTTTAATGGCAGGATTAAAAGTTTAGGCCCAAGATATTGCCCATCAATTGAAGATAAGATTAATCGTTTTGCCGACAAAGACAGGCACCAATTATTTATTGAACCCGAGGGTTGGAATACCTGTGAAGTTTATGTAAATGGGTTTTCGACATCGCTTCCAGAAGATGTTCAATTTAAAGCATTAAGTTCTGTAGTTGGTTTTGAGAATGTAAAATTCTTTAGACCAGGATACGCTATAGAATATGATTATTTTCCACCAACGCAATTAAAGCACACATTAGAAACCAAGTTAGTTGAAGGTTTATATTTTGCAGGTCAGATTAATGGCACTACGGGCTATGAAGAGGCAGCATCACAGGGTTTAATGGCAGGTATAAATGCAAGTTTAAAAGTTCGAGAAAAAGAATCTTTTACCCTAAAAAGAGATGAGGCTTATATAGGCGTTTTAATAGACGATTTAATTACAAAAGGCACAGAAGAACCTTATAGAATGTTCACATCAAGAGCAGAATATAGAACTTTATTACGTCAAGATAATGCAGATTTAAGATTAACGCCTAAGGGGTTTGAATTAGGTTTAGCTTCAGAAAAGCGTTTAAAAAGGATGGAAGAAAAGCACGAAGCAGCAGAAAAATTTGTAAACTTTTTTGAATCACAAAGTGTAAAACCAGAAGAGATAAATCCTATTTTAGAAAACAAAAATTCATCAGCTGTAAAACAATCTGGGAAGTTGTTTAAAGTATTTGCCAGACCAAATATTGAGATGGAAGATATTAGAAAAGTTAAAAGTGTTGAGGCATATATTCAAGATAATAATTTAGATGGGGAAGTGATTGAGCAGGCCGAAATTCAAGTTAAATACGCTGGCTATATTGCCAAGGAAAAAAACAATGCAGATAAATTAAGTAGGCTAGAGTATGTGAAAATACCAGAGCACTTTGACTATTCTCAAATTAAATCTATGAGTTTTGAAGCGCGTGAGAAATTAAAAAAAATACAACCAACAACAGTGTCTCAAGCCTCAAGAATTAGTGGGGTGTCGCCTAATGATATTTCAGTTTTATTGGTTTATATGGGTCGATAATTGTTTGACGTTCCACGTGGAACGTCGTCTTTTAATTTTCTTTTTTTGTTATTCTGAACCTGTTTTAGAATCTATTTCAAATGGATAAAAAATTTATTTTTTTAAATGTAAAAGACCACTCCGTTTCAGGAGAGAGGTTTGAATTAATCCCAAATTCAGAATACGATTTTTTAGAAACCACACCCCAACCATCTTTAGATAAATTACCTGAATATTATATAAGTGAAGACTACATTTCGCATACAGATTCTAAAAGAAATCTATTCGAAAAAGCATATCATTTAGTTAGAAGTATTTCACTAAAAAAGAAATTAAACTTAATTAATGCATTTGCTTTTCGAGAATCTCAATGTAAAACCTTAGAAGAAAAAACCCTTTTAGATGTTGGATGTGGTACAGGCGATTTTTTAGAAATTGCAAAAAAGAATAATTGGCAAGTCTCAGGAATTGAGCCAAACAATCAAGCTAGAGAAATTGCTAATAAAAAAACTAATAATTCGGTTTTTGAAACAGATAAGCTTTTAATATTTGATGCCAATAGTTTTGATGTCATTACGCTTTGGCATGTATTGGAGCATTTACCAAATTTGGAAGATCATGTTTCCATTTTTAAAAAGCTTTTAAAACCAAATGGAGCTCTAATTATTGCTGTGCCAAATTATAAAAGTTATGATGCAAAATATTATAAACAGTTTTGGGCAGCTTATGATGTGCCAAGACACCTTTGGCATTTTAATCAAGCATCTATTTCAAAATTAGTTTCAAAACAATCTTTTAAAGTTGAAAAAGTAAAACCTATGTGGTTTGATTCATTTTATGTGAGCATGCTTTCAGAAAAATATAAATCTGGAAAAATGAATCCTATTAAGGGTATTTGGATTGGTTTGCTTTCAAATATAAAAGCAATTTATTCAAAAGAAGCTTCATCTTTAATTTACATCATTAAAAACAGTTAAAAATTCATTTTTTCATAGCTATAGCTTTCTTTAACTTAATAAACGTGCAAATACCAGTCGAGTTTTTAAAACGGTCTTAAAACGCTTTAAACACATTTGTTTTTAATAGAAATTAATTATTAAAAAACGGATTCGTTATAAGATTTCTTTATGTGTTAAATTCAAAATAAATCTACTTAAAAATATAACCTACTTTATTACATTTGTGCGGATTAAAAAAACAAAAAAACCAAAACCATGAAAAATATAATTTACGTAGTATTAGCTATGATTGTTTTATCGTCTTGTCAAAAACAAGAAAAAATAGGATATGTAAATAACGCAACGCTTATAAATGATTTTAATGAAAAGAAAGATCTTGAAGCAAAATTTAAAGTTAGGCAAGAAACATTTACAAAAAAATTCGATAGTATCGACCAAGCGTTTCAAGTTGAAGTTGAAAAATTTCAAACAGGTGCTAAAAGAATGTCTCAAACAAAAGCGCAACAAAAATATCAAGAGCTAGGACAGAAGAAACAGATGCTGGATCAACAAAAACAAATTGATGCTCAACAATTTCAACAAGCTTATCAAGCAGAAATGGACTCTTTAATTGTTAAAGTAAAAGATTTTGTTGAAGATTACGGACAAAAAAACAATTATACATATATTATAGGAACTACTGATGCAGTATCAACAATTATGTATGGCAAAGAAGAAAACGACTTAACACAAACCATTTTAGATGCTTTAAATGATAATAAAGCGAAAAATAAAGAAGCTGATAAAAAGGATTAATTAAAAAATAAATAACACGATAAAGTTCACTAAATTTAAGTTTAGTGAACTTTTTTGTTTTAACAATAAAGCGAAAAAGCCTTTGGTATAAGTGTTATTTTAATATTTCCAGTACCAATTAGCTCTCCGTCTGCTTGAATAAACGGAAATTCATCTTGATTAATTTCAACTTTTATGTGTTTAGATTTAAACGTTTGTATTTTTTTATGATTAGATATTTTTCCATTAAACAATTTACTTACATTTTTTATAACATCTAATTTGCTAAGATTTTTAGCAATACTAATATCAAAATAACCATCAAAGGGGTTTGGCGAATCTGTAAGCTGCATGCCTCCACCAGAATATTTACAAACACCAACCAAAACCATAAGTGTTTTTCCAGAAATGGTTTCTGAATTTGACGACACTTTAGATTCAAAATTCTTAAAGAAAAACAAACTAATTAAAGTTCCATACAAATAGGCTAAAGCTCCAATATACTTATGTTTATTAACTTTACTTACTACATATCCATCAAAACCAATACCAGCTAAATTATTAAAGTAAACGGGAGTTTTTGTCTGATTTAAAAACTCAATTTTACCAATATCTTGATGTGCTATTTTTTTGTTTTTAATAAGTTGAATTGCTGAATCAATATTTTTTGGAATTTTATGTGTTTTTACCCAATCGTTTCCAGTACCAATGGGGATTACACCAACATTAATTTTAGATGTAGGAACATTATTTTGAGTCATAATTCCATTAACTATGTTATGTAAAGTACCATCACCACCAACTGAAATTATATTTTTAAAATTCTGTTTAATAGCTTGATGAACAAGTTTAATACTATGTTTTGAATAGGTTGTAAGAACATGTTCAAAAATAAATTCATGCTTCTCTAAAAGGGATTTAATTTTTGGCCAATTTTTCTTGCCGGAACCATTCCCAGAAGTAGGGTTAATAATTACAAACCAAGATTTGGAAGCAGTATCCATTACTCAGCTTTTTTATGAAGTAAGTGCGTTAATTTAATAGACAAATCCGTTAAAATAATTTTAGAATTCCCATTGCGTTCAATATGGTAAATAGCATCTTGCAGTTCGTTGCTAATATCTAAAATATTATTTCCGTGAACAAAAGGCGCAAAGTTTTCAAGCTTAAAGCTTTCGGTTTTAGGCTCAAGATAAACCAAATCTGAAGCATTATAATTTACTAGTAAAGCTTGACGAAAAAAGTCTAAGCAAAAGTTTAGAAACTGTTTTTGGTTTTCTCGTCCTGTTTTTGCAATGTCTTCACTCCAAGAAATTAAATCATGAATAGCTGCTTTGTTGCCTTTAGCTTTAAAAGCACTTCTAATCCAGAAAACGAACCAAGTTTCAAATTGAATATCTTCAGAATCTTGATATACTAAATCGCAAGCTTTGTTATAATTCCCGTTAGACTGGTGGGCAATTTTTGTAGCCACACCAATATCTATATTATACTGTTTTACTAAAGCATTTTTAATAACCTCTTCAGCTAAAGGCGGAAAATGTAATATTTGGCAGCGCGATCGAATGGTATTAATAATCTGTTCCTCATCTTCAGCAATCAATAAAAAAATAGTTTTATTTGGTGGTTCTTCAATTAATTTTAAAAGCTTGTTGGCACAGGCAGAATTCATTTTTTCAGCCATCCAAATCAGCATCACTTTATAACCACCTTCGTAAGATTTTAGTGTAAGCGATTTTACAATCTCGTGTGCTTCATCAACTCCAATTTGTCCTTGTTTGTTATCAACTCCAAGTAATTTGTACCAGTCAAAAAGGTTGCCGTAAGGCTGTTCATTTAAAAGCTGTCGCCATTCTTCCAGATAAAAACTAGAAACGGGTTTGCTTTTTACTTTATTGCTCGTAGTTACCGGAAATGCAAAATGTAAATCAGGATGCGAAAAGTTTTTAAATTTCAGGTTACAAACTTCGTTTCCCGTATTATTTTCTCCGTCAGAATTCGAGCATAAAATATATTGAGCATAAGCCAATGCCATAGGCAAAGTTCCAGAACCCTCATTCCCTACAAATAATTGCGCATGCGGTATTCTACCATTATCCACACTTTGTGTAAGGTGTTTTTTTATATGTTCTTGCCCTAATATATCTTCAAAAAGCATAGCGCAAACCTACATAATTTTTATCAGATGCTAAGTACCTAACTTTTATAGATTTTTATTTGGGCGCCTGCCTGCTGCCAGTCAGGTTACCACAAGGGTCGAGCTTGAGTTTCTTATGAGCGCAGTCGAAGGGCGATATCTTTTTTTCAAAAAAAGTCAAGATGACTTCTATATGGGGCACATATAAATTGCTAATTAAATATTTCTTTTAAGCTACATCGTTTTCGTTAAAAAACACATTTTAAATGGTTGTATAATTAGTTACATTTGTGGTTAAATTAACTAAGAAACAAAAACATAGACATATAATGAAAAAGCTAAACGATTTCAATTTCGAAAATAAAAAGGCCTTAATCCGTGTAGATTTTAATGTGCCTTTAAATGAAAATTTTGAAGTAACTGATGCCACAAGAATTGTATCTGCAAAACCAACTATTATAAAAATTTTAGAAGATGGTGGAAGCTGTATTTTAATGTCGCATTTAGGGCGTCCAAAAGGGTTTCAAGATGAATTTTCATTAAAGCATATCGCATCTAAAGTTGAAGATATTTTAGGTGTAGAAGTAAAAACTGTTGCAGATTGTATAGGCGATGATGTCGAAGCGGCAGCAGCTAATTTACAACCAGGTGAAATTTTATTATTAGAAAACCTACGTTTCTATAAAGAGGAAACAGCTGGAGATAAAGATTTTGCTAAAAAACTATCAAAATTAGGAGACATTTACGTTAATGACGCCTTTGGCACAGCGCATAGAGCACATGCCTCTACAACCATAGTGGCTCAGTTTTTTGAAGGTAAAAAATGCTTCGGAAACTTATTAGCTCAAGAAATTGAAAGTATCAATAAAGTTATGGAAACAGGAGAAAAACCTGTTTTAGCAATACTAGGTGGCGCTAAAGTATCTTCAAAAATCACCATTATCGAAAATATTTTAGATAAAGTAGACCATTTAATTATTGGTGGAGGTATGGCATTTACATTTGTAAAAGCACAAGGCGGAAAAATTGGGAATTCAATTTGCGAAGACGATAAAATGCCTTTAGCGCTTGAAATATTAGAACAAGCTAAAGCAAAAAATGTGCAAGTGCATATTCCTGTTGACACGGTTGCTGCAGACGATTTTAGTAATAATGCTAATACACAAATTTTAGATATTAACGAAATTCCTGATGGTTGGGAAGGTGTTGATGCTGGACCAAAATCTAGAGCCCAATTTCATGATGTGGTAATGCAATCAAAAACGATTCTTTGGAACGGGCCATTAGGGGTTTTTGAAATGGAAAGTTTTGCAAACGGAACCATAGAATTAGGAAACTCGATTGCTGAAGCTACTAAAAATGGTGCTTTTTCATTAGTTGGTGGTGGCGATTCTGTTGCAGCAGTTAAACAATTTGGTTTTGAAGATAAAGTAAGTTACGTAAGTACAGGTGGTGGTGCGATGTTAGAAAGCTTAGAAGGAAAAACACTTCCAGGAATTGCCGCTATTTTAGAGTAGTAGTTTAAAAAAAGACAGACACTAACTTCACTAATTAGTACGAATGATGAATTTTAGTGATTTGAAATTAGTGTCAAAAAAAATAGAGATATTTGATGTGTTTGTTGAGATAATAAAGTGAATTTATTTTCTAATTACAGCAAAAAATACGATTTTAGCCATACAATCGTTCAATAATACTGAATAGATTATATGGCTTTTCGATTTTTTATAATATGCTTTCTTTTTAACCTTAGTGTTTGTTTTTCACAAACGCAAGACTCTACTTTACTTCAAAAAAAATCTATTAAAGATTCAATAATTGACGGAAATAACCTTGTTATAAAAAAGATTGAAGCGGAAAAAGATACTACTGCTGTTAAAAAACTTGAAGATTTAGAACTTGCTGCAAAAATAGATGAAAAATGGCTGGAAGAATTATACAGTAATAATCTGTTTGATACCATTTACAAATCGGTTACAGAGCTTACTTATGAGCCTGTTGATTACCCAGAGCTGCCTACAGATACATTAAAAAAACGGCTAAAAGAGCTAGATGCCAAAACACCATTTAATGTAGAATACAATCCTGCATTAGAAAGTGTTATAAAATCATATTTAAAACGACGCAGAAAGCATTTGCAAAAGTTAATGACTTTAAGTGAGTTTTACTTTCCTATGTTTGAGCGCGAATTAGACAATCACAACATTCCATTAGAAATAAAATACTTAGCCATTGTAGAATCGGCATTAAAGCCTAGAGCAAAATCTAGAGTGGGCGCAACAGGATTATGGCAGTTTATGTTCGGAACCGGTAAAGAACATGGTTTAGATGTAAGCAGCTATGTTGATGAGCGTAGCGATCCTATAAAATCTACCGAAGCAGCCGCAAAATATTTAGCACGACTATATAAGATTTTTGGCGATTGGGATTTAGCTTTAGCGGCTTATAACTCTGGACCAGGAAATGTTACCAAAGCCATAAGGCGATCTGGCGGCTACCAAAATTATTGGAACATTAGGCATAATTTACCACGCGAAACCGCAGGTTATTTGCCTGCTTTTTTAGCTAACATGTATATTTTTGAATACGCAGAAGAACTTGGTTTTAAAAAGCTTAAACCACAATTTACACTAATTGAAACCGATACTGTTAGAGTAAAACACATGATAACACTCGATCAGGTTTCAGAGGTTACAGGAACACCTATTGAAGAACTTCAGTTTTTAAACCCTTCGTATAAATTAGACATTATACCTTATATAGAAAAAGAAAACTATGTATTGCGATTGCCTAGAGATGTTGTTGGGACTTTTGTAAATAACGAAGAAAAAATTTATGCTTTTGTAAAAGAAGAGTTTGCAAAACGCGAAAAACCATTACCACAATTTTTTAATGCTAACGATAAAATACGCTATCGGGTTAAATCTGGAGATTATCTGGGAAAAATAGCCAGAAAATATGGTGTAAGAGTTAGCCAATTAAAACAATGGAATGGATTAAGGAGTAATAACCTAAAAATTGGTCAGCGATTAACAGTTTACCCACGAAAACCCTATATTGCAAGTGCCTCTTCAACCCAAAAAACAACAAAAACGAAGCCCATTTCAGGCAATGTTGTGACCTATATTGTTAAAAACGGAGACTCACTTTGGAGTATAGCACAAAAATTTTCTGGAGTTTCTGTTCAAAATATTAAAGATTGGAACGGTATTAGTGGTAGTAAATTAAAACCAGGAATGACTCTTAAAATATCGAAAGGATAAGTAGTTCCTAAAAAACCAAAATGTAATGATGCGTAATTTTCTTTTATCAACACTGGCAATTGTGCTATTTGTTTCTTGCGGAGACAAAACATCTTCAAACGACAGAATACTTTTCGATTCTTCTGGGAATGTAAATCACATATCTGTTGTAGTTAGCAACGAGTTATGGAATGGTAGCGTTGGAGAATCTATTAGAAATGTGTTATTAACCCCCATTTATGGTTTGCCACAAGACGAGCCTATGTTTAGTATAAACCAAATACCTACTAAGGTGTTTTCTGATTTTATTACAAGAAACAGATCTATTTTAAAGATAGAATTAGGTAAAGAAACAGGGTTTAAAGTTACTCAAAATGTATATGCAAAACCACAAAAAGTAATTGTTGTTTCAGGAAAAACTAAAGCAGATGTTATTAAGTTAATTAAAGATAATTCTGAAAAAATATTACAAGAATTTAAAAACGAAGAGCTTAGAGAACAACAACGACGTATAAGCAAATCGCTTTATAACGCCAAAGTTATAGAGGAAAACTTAGGCTTAAATATTAAATTTCAAACAGCTTACAGAATTGTAAAAACAACCGCTAGAAAAGACGAAAAGTTTTTTTGGATTAAAAAAGACTTTAAAGCAAGCTCAAATGTTTCGGGAGACTTAAATATACTTTTGTACCAAGTTCCATTAAGTGCTATTAATAGAGACTCGACTCTTGTTACACAGGTTATTAAAATGAGAGACTCTATTGGCAAAAAATTTATTCATGGCACTATTGAAGGTTCTTATATGGCCACAGAAGATGCATACACACCATTTAATTCTGAAACGATTATTGATAATAAACCAGCTTTCGAGACTAAAGGTATTTGGGACCTAAAAGAAGGCACCCTTATGGCAGGACCATTTATAAATTATGCTATAGAAGATAAAATAAACAACAGATGGGTTATTGCAGAAGGTTTTGTGTTTGCACCATCAATAGAAAAAAGAAATTATATGTTCGAGCTGGAGGCCATTATAAAATCTATCAAAATAAAGTAGCCATACGTTATTCAATAAACAGATAAAAAAACCAGCTAATTACGCTGGTTTTTACTTTAAAAAAATAAAGTCCTATTCTTTTTTATCTTCTTTATTTCCCTCATCTTCTTTACTGGCGTCTTTAAACTCTTTAATACCGCTACCAAGCCCTCGCATTAGTTCAGGTATTTTTTTTCCTCCAAACAATAATAAAACAGCAACAACAATCAATGTTATTTGCATTGGACCTATGGCTAATGGTAATAGATATAAACTCATAACTTTAAATTTAAAAAACAAAGTTAATAATTAAAGTTTAATAATAGCGTTTAAAAGCTAATTTTAGCGCAAAGAGGGATATCTCTTGCAATAATTTTATATATTTTTGTTTTAAGATGAAGGAAGAGAAAAAAGATTCAAAAAAAATAAAGCGAAAACTTCTTGATAAGTATCGCTTAGTTATTTTAAATGAAAACACTTTTGAGGAGCGCTTGTCTTTTAAGTTAACACGCTTAAACGTTTTTGTGTTAGCATCAATATCTATTATTATTTTAATAAGCGCAACGTATGCTTTAATTGCTTTTACATCACTTAGAGAATATATTCCAGGGTATTCTTCTACGGCTTTAAAAAAGAAAGCTATTGAGCTTAATTATAAAACCGACTCGTTACAACAGGTTATTTCTATGAACGAGCGGTATTACACATCTATTAAAAAAGTATTACAAGGCGATGTTAGTGCAATAGATTTTAATAAAGATTCTATAATCGAAGCTGCTAGACTTGAAGATAGCGAAATAGATTTAAACCCGAATGCACTAGACTCTTTGTTACGCGAAAAGGTTGATAAAGAAGATAAATATAGTTTATTTGAATCTGCTACATCTAAAACTAATTTTGTGTTATTCCCTCCAGTTAATGGCTCTATTAGTGAGCCCTATAATTTAAAAGAAAAACATTATGCAGTAGATATTGTTGTTGCTAAAGGCGCTCCGATAAAATCTACAGCAGATGGTATAGTCATTTTTGCTGAATGGACACCAAGTACTGGGCATGTTATAATTATAGAGCATAGTTATGGTTTAATATCGGTGTACAAACACAACGGTGCTTTAACAAAAACACAAGGCGATTTAGTAAAAGCAGGCGAAGTAATAGCTACTGCAGGAGATTCTGGAGAACTCTCTACAGGACCTCATTTGCATTTCGAGCTTTGGAACGACGGCTACCCAATAAACCCTACAAATTTTATAGATTTCAAATAAATGCTATCAATAAAACCAACTATAGCTAAATCTTTAGCAAAACGCACATTTAAGCGAATTAAAAAATGGGCAAATAAACCTATTGAAACACAAGATTTAGTTTTTCAAGAGTTAATAAGTAAAGCGACCGAAACAATTTTTGGTAAAGACCATGACTTTGTAAGCATAAATAACCATTCAGATTTTGCAAAACGTGTTCCTGTTAGAGATTACGAAGCTTTAAAGCCTTATGTAGACAAAGTAGTTGCTGGTGAAGAAAATATACTTTGGCCAGATAAACCGCTATATTTTGCAAAAACTTCGGGTACAACATCTGGTTCAAAATACATTCCTATTACAAAAGAAAGTATGCCTACTCATGTTGATGCTGCAAGAAATGCAATTTTAATGTATATAAACGAAACAGGAAATGCAAAATTTGTTGATGGAAAAATGATTTTTTTACAAGGAAGCCCAATTTTAAAAGAACAAAACGGGATTCAATTAGGGAGGCTTTCAGGAATTGTTGCGCATTATGTGCCAAAATATCTTCAAAAAAACAGGATGCCTTCTTTTAAAACAAATTGTATTGAAGATTGGGAAACAAAAGTTGATGCTATTGTTGAGGAAACACTAACAGAAAACATGACGGTTATATCTGGTATTCCGTCTTGGGTACAAATGTATTTTGAAAAACTACAACAAAAATCAGGAAAACAGGTTGGAGAGATTTTTAAAAACTTTAATCTTTTTATTTTTGGCGGTGTTAATTATGAACCGTATCGTGCTAAATTTGAAAACCTTATCGGTCGTCAAGTAGATAGCATAGAATTGTATCCTGCAAGCGAAGGCTTTTTTGCATTTCAAGATAAACAGAACGAAAAAGGAATGTTACTTCAATTAAACTCGGGTATTTTTTATGAGTTTATTAAAGCTGACGATTTTTTTAACGAAAATGCAAAGCGCATTACCATTGCAGATGTTGAGGTAGGCGTTAATTATGCCATGATAATTTCTACTAATGCAGGGCTTTGGGCTTATAATATTGGAGATACAGTTGAGTTTACATCAACCAAACCGTACCGCGTAATCGTTTCAGGGAGAATAAAACACTTTATTTCTGCTTTTGGCGAGCACGTAATTGGTAAAGAAGTAGAGCAAGCTATAAAAGAGGCAACTATAAATACTGAGGTTAGAGTTTCAGAGTTTACAGTTGCTCCTCAAATAAACCCTAAAGAAGGTTTGCCATATCATGAGTGGTTTGTAGAGTTTGAAAATGAGCCAGAAAATCTTTCCGCTTTAGCGAAAAAAATAGACGAATCGCTTCAAAATCAAAATAGTTATTATTTCGATTTAATAGAAGGTAAAGTGTTGCAACCGCTTAAAATTACTAAAGTAAAAAAAGGCGGGTTTCAAGCATATATGAAGTCTGTCGGGAAATTAGGAGGGCAAAATAAAATCCCTCGTTTATCCAATGACAGAAAAATTGTCAAGGATTTATCGCAGCTTAATTAAGGCAAATAATACTATCTTTGCATGAATTAAAAAATGTATGAGTAATAAGAAACATCATGAAAGAACGAGAGCTCAAGAAAGCTCGAATGCTATTGAGAGAATGTACATTACTATGCGCCATTTGTTTAACAGAGGGTTTTATAAACCTATGGGTGTTTCGGGCGAAACATTAAGGCAATCATTGTTGTTATTACGACCAGAAATTTATGGTTCTATTGGAGAAGAAAAAGCAGAGTTAGAAGGCTTGCTATATGTAATTGACAGGTTGCCAATTGGCATTGAAGAATGCACTTTTATTAATTTAACAAGTGATGAAGGCTATGCAAATTCTCATTTTAAACCTATAATTCCACCAAAAAGACGACGTAACTGTTATAGAATAGATGATGAGCAAATGAATATTGAGATAACCAGAGGGCGCTCAGAAATCTATGACATATTAACACATCTTACGTTTCTTTTTGTAGAATCGCACAAAATAAGTAACCGTGTTTTAATTGATGACATTGGAAACACAACAAGAGATTGGGTTAAGCTTGAAAAGGCAGTTTTATCGACAAAAAAACTAACACAACAAGAACGAGAAATAGCTATAACGCACACAGCTAATATTTTAGGTCGCACTTTTAATGAGTTAACAAGTGTATATTCTAAATTTGCAACAACAAAGCAACCAGAACGTTTGTTACATATAGTATATTGGTTGGGTAAGTTGGCTATTGAGGAACAAATAAATAATAATAAGCGAACAGTTGCTTTTAGTCCGGTACTTAGAGAACGATTAGGACATCATATACATGGCGAAATTTGGGCAAATACTATTAAAGAAATTTTACACAAAAACAATTTATTAGAAAGACCAATACATATTATTAGTGCCAATATGCACAGTGTAATGAATACGCTTTTTGCACCAAATGCGTTAAAATCTAAAAAAGATATTTTTGAGGTTTATGAAGCTTTAAGCCAAAAAGATAATGAAAACCTTCGAAATAAAGTAACCAAAGAAGCGTTGCTTAATGGGATGATTTATATTGAAGATACATCGGGCACCAATATAGATGTTCAAATTTTTGATACTGCTAAAATGGATATCTCTAAGATTGATTTTAAAACAAACGAATCTTTATCAAAATCAAAAAAGCCAGTGGTGTTAGTAATGGATTATGCTTTTGGTGAGCAAGCCTACGAAACTATTGACGAATTATTAAAACCCTATAAAGTAAAAGGAGAAAATATTCATTTAAATGTAGACTCCATATCTATAATGGGTAAAGCAGGGATTTTAGAAGGAGGAAAAGGTGATATTATGATTCCAACCGCCCATATTTTTGAAGGAACAGCAGACAACTATCCGTTTACAAATGAATTAAAAAAAGATGATTTTAAAGATAGTGATATTAACGTTTGCGAAGGCTCAATGATTACTGTTTTAGGCACATCATTACAAAACAAAGATATTTTAAAATTCTTTTATAATTCAACATGGCGTGTTATAGGTTTAGAAATGGAAGGCGCGCATTACCAAAAAGCCATTCAAGCGGCATCAAAAGTAAGAAACAGTATAAACCCCAATGTAAAAGTACGTTATGCGTATTACGCTAGTGATAACCCTTTAGAAACGGGTAGCACTTTAGCATCTGGAGGATTGGGAACAACGGGAGTAAAACCAACTTATTTAATTACAAGAAAAATATTAGAACAACTATTTAATTAACACCATTATAATTATGAGTAAAGATTTGCCACCACCACAGCAATCAGAAGAAGTCGATTTAGGACAATTATTTAAGCTTATAGGAAATGCTTTTGAACGTTTTTTTAAGTTTATAGGTAACATATTAAACAATCTTTTTTTAGCTTTTGTCTGGATGGTTTTTTTCCTAAAAAAGCACTTTATAAAGTTCGTGATTGCAGGAATAATTGGAATTGCACTAGGCATATTGTTGGAAAAAACATCTGAGCCTGTTTATAAATCTTATATAACAGTTAAACAAAATTATCCAACAGGAGAGAATTTATATAATTCTATTGCATATTACAATGATTTAGTAAAACAAAGAGATTCGAGTACTTTAAAAGGAGTTCTTGATATTAAAAACTTAAACGTTTCATCAATTCTAGAGTTTGAAGTTGAATCAATTGTAAGTGAAAATGATAAATTAAAAAGCTACGATAAATATTTAAAAGAGTTAGATTCAACACTGGCTTCAACAATAGATTATAAAATGTATATAAAAAACTCAAAAGATCATACACATAAATATCAGCAAATAACAATCAAATCGAAAGAAAGAGATAATTTTAAGACAGTTTTTGATAGAATTATAGACAATATTAAAACTAACAAATATTTTAAAAGAGAGCAAACTAAGGATTTAATAGAATTAAAAAACGAAAAACAGGCTATTAATGAGTCGTTAAATAAATCAGATACGTTGTTATCTGTATATCAAAAAGCCATTGTAAAGTCTGCTGAAAACAATAATGATCTTCAAACAAAAATAACTATTGATGGTAAAAATACAGGAAGTACAACCAAAGAGTTTGAGTTGTACAATAAGGTTATAGAATTAAGAGAAAGAGTTGTTAATATAGATAGAGCGATAGCCGATAAAGAAGAAATTATTGAAGTGCTTTCAAGCAAACAAGATAGTGGCTCAATTGATAACAGAATAGAAATATTTGGAAAGTCATTAAATTCTAAAGTGTTTTATGCAATTGTATTAACCTTAGTTTTATTATTAATTCTTTTAGGGTTAGACTTTATTAAATTTTTAGAACGCTTTAAAGAAAAAATATAAATAAATGACTATTTTAATAACAGGCGGTGCTGGGTTTATTGGGTCTAACTTTATTCCTTGTTATTTAAAAAGCAACCAGCATGTTAAAATAGTAAACATAGATAAACTAACTTATGCGGCTAACCTATCAAATTTAGCTGAAGTTGAAAACAATAACCGTTATACATTTATTAAAGGAGACATTTGCAATAGAAGTTTAATGGAAAGATTATTTGCTAAATACGACTTTAATGGCGTTATCCATTTTGCAGCAGAGTCGCATGTAGATAATTCTATTAATAGTCCAACAGCTTTTATTAATACAAATGTTGTAGGAACCTTTAATTTGATAGACGTAGCTAAAAACCATTGGATGGAAGCTCCAAATTCGCCAAAAAAAGAGCATATAAATTCAAGATTCCATCATATTTCTACTGATGAGGTTTACGGCACTTTAGGTAATCAAGGTTTGTTTACAGAGCAAACACCTTATGCGCCAAACAGTCCATATAGTGCTTCAAAAGCATCATCAGATTTTATTGTTCGAAGTTATCATCATACATACGGAATGAATGTAGTAACCACAAATTGTTCAAACAATTATGGTCCAAATCAACATGATGAAAAACTTATTCCAACGATAATTAGAAAAGCGCTTTCTGGAGAAAATATTCCTATTTATGGTGATGGAAAAAACATTAGAGATTGGTTATATGTTAAAGATCATTGCATAGGTATAGACTTGGTTTTTAATAACGGTATTTCTGGAGAAACCTATAACATTGGAGGAAAGAATGAACGCAATAATTTATATATTGCAAATAGAATCTGTGAAATTTTAGATGATATAAAACCCAAACCCAAATCATATAAAACCCAAATCACTTTTGTTACCGATAGACCAGGACATGATTACAGATACGCCATTGATGCCACAAAAATTGAAAGAGAACTAGGTTGGCGAGCACAAGAAAATTTTGAAACAGGCATAATAAAAACCATTAATTGGTATATTGAAAAAGATAAAGGTTAAGAAGTTAAAAAGGTTAAGAAGTTAAAAAGGTTAAGAAGTTATAGATGTTAAAAGAAATAAAATCGCATAAAGATTTAAAAGTGTGGCAAGAATCAATGTCGCTGGTTTTAACAATATATAAACTTTCTGAAAAATTTCCTTATCATGAAACGTATGGATTAACATCGCAATTACGAAGAGCTTCTGTTTCCATACCATCAAATATTGCTGAAGGAGCAGGAAGAAGAGGCGAGAAAGAATTTATAAGGTTTCTGTATATAGCTTTAGGATCTCTTTCAGAAATTGAAACTCAATTAGAAATAGCTTACAGATTAAACTATATTGAAGAAATAGAGGAGATAAATAAGAGTATTTATTTTATTAGAAAAATGCTGGCAAATCTTATAAAAAGTTTAAAATAAATGTTGTTCCGTATAACTTCTTATAACCTATTTAACCGTATAACTATAAGTTTATGAAAGGCATTATATTGGCAGGAGGCTCAGGTACACGTTTACATCCGCTTACCAAGGTGGTTAGCAAGCAACTTATGCCTATTTATGATAAGCCTATGATTTATTACCCGCTTACCACTTTAATGTCTGCTGGAATACAAGAGGTTTTAATTATTTCAACCTCAAAAGACACACCAAAATTTAAAGAACTATTAGGTGATGGAAGCGATTATGGTTGTAGTTTTAAGTACGCCATACAAGAGCAACCAAATGGTTTAGCTGAAGCTTTTATTATTGGTGAAGAATTTATAGAAAACGATAAAATAGCGCTTATTTTAGGAGATAATATTTTTTACGGATCTGGTTTAAAAGAAACTTTACAAAACAATATCAATCCAAGCGGAGGTGTTATTTTTGCATACCATGTTAACGACCCTCAGCGCTATGGTGTAGTTGAGTTTAACAAACAAAACAAAGCTATTTCTATTGAAGAAAAACCTAAAAACCCAAAATCTAACTTTGCTGTTCCAGGTATATATTTTTATGATAATACTGTTGTTCAAATAGCTAAAACAATAAAACCTAGTGATCGTGGAGAATTAGAAATTACAGATATTAATAAAGCATATTTAACTAAAGGTACGCTAAACGTTCAAATATTAGATAAGGGTACTGCTTGGTTAGATACAGGTACTTTTACATCACTAATGCAGGCTTCTCAATTTGTGCAAGTTATTGAAGAGCGACAAGGACAAAAAATAGGATGTATAGAAGAAGTGGCTTATAAAATGGGATACATAGATGCTATTCAATTAAAAAAATTAGCACAACCATTACTTAAAAGCGGTTACGGCGAATACCTTCAACAACTAATAGAATAATATGACAGTTGAAGAGACAAATTTAAAAGATTGTTTTGTAATTATACCAAATGTAATTAAAGACAATAGAGGCTATTTTTTTGAAAGCTTTAACAAAGCTCAATTTGAAACTAAAACAGGAATAGTTGCCAATTTTATTCAAGATAACCAATCGCAATCCTCAAAAGGTGTTTTAAGAGGATTGCATTTCCAAGTAGGAACGTTTTCTCAAGCAAAACTAGTAAGAGTAATACAAGGTAAAGTTTTGGACGTTTGTGTTGATTTAAGAAAGAAATCGCCAACATTTGGTAAACATTTCTCTTTAATTTTAGATGCTGTTGAGCATAAACAACTTTATATTCCTAAAGGTTTCGCTCATGGTTTTTTGGTGTTAGAAAATGACACTATTTTCTCTTATAAATGTGATAATTATTACAATAAACATTCGGAAAGAGGTATTATATATAATGATAAAGCATTAGATATTGATTGGGGTTTTCCAGAGGAAGACTTAATCCTTTCAGAAAAAGATAAAAGACTACCAACGCTAAGGGCTTATTTAAATGAATAAAAGAGTTTTAGTAACTGGAGCAAATGGTCAATTAGGAAAAACCATTAATGAGTTGTTCTCTAAAAACGAAGTAAACCTTGAATTCACCTTTGTCACTAAAGCAACACTGGATATTACAAAAGAAGTAGGTTTAAAACAGTTTTTTAAAAATAACAAATTCGATTATTGTATAAATTGTGCAGCTTACACCAATGTGGAACAAGCTGAAAAAACTCCAGAAATAGCCTATAAAGTAAACGCAGAAGGTGTAAAATATTTAGCTGAGGCTTGCAAACAAACAGATACTGTGTTAATTCATATTTCAACAGATTATGTTTTTGATGGCGAGAAAAAAGAACCCTATACAATTAAAGACAAACCAAACCCTATTAACGAATATGGAAAATCGAAACTATTAGGAGAGCAATATATTCAAGACATTTTAAAGGAGTATTTTATAATAAGAACCTCGTGGTTGTATAGCAATAAATACGGAAATAATTTTTATAAAACCATTCTAGAAAAAGCTAAAGCTAGCGAAGCAATTTTTGTAACTGATGAGCAAAAAGGGTCTCCTACAAGCACAGAAAGCTTAGCAGAGTATTTAATAGAGTTAATTATAAATAGGCCTAATCATTATGGAATTAGACATTTTTCTGATGATAAAATAATGACCTGGTATGAGTTTGCTAACCAAATTTTAAAAGAGCATTCTTATGAGCACATAAAACTTGCCAAGGCAAAGAATTATCGTACTTTTGCAATTAGACCTAAAAACAGCATTTTGTTATAAAAATTTAAATTTTAATGTGCGGAATAACAGGAATATATTCAATAAATAACATTTTAAATATTGAAGAAAGAATTCAGAAAATGAATACTTCAATTAAGCATAGAGGACCAGATGCAGGAGGGATATATAAAGAGGATAATCTCGCAATAGGTCATAGAAGATTAAGTATTATTGATACAAGAGATGTGTCTAATCAACCAATGCATTCAAATAGGAACTCTTGGCACATCGTTTTTAATGGAGAGATATATAATTTTGAAGAAATAAAATCAGAGCTTAAAAATTATAATTTTAAAACAACTTCTGATACAGAAGTGATACTAGCAGCAGTTGAAGAAAGAGGTTTAGATTGGTTTATTAATCAAGCTAATGGAATGTTTGCCATTGCAATATATAACTCAGAAACAAAGGACTTATTTTTAGTTAGGGATAGATTAGGAATAAAACCACTTTATTTTTATAACAATGGGGAGAATTTAATTTTTTCATCTGAGGTTAAAGCAATACTTTCAAGTGGCTTAGTTGAGGCCGAATTTAACGAAGAAGCGGTGGATGAATATTTAGCAAATAGATATATACGCGCACCTTATACATTCTTTAAAAATATTTTTCAAGTAAACCCTGGCACCTATTTATCTATAAAAAAGGACTTGACCTCGGTTGAAAATAGATATTGGGAAATTCCTAAGGTATTTAATATGTCTAAGGAGTATAATGAAGAGAAAATTATTAAGGAGCTAGATGAGGAATTAAACAAAGCAATTAAATATAGACTTATCTCAGATGTTCCATTGGGCACCTATTTAAGTGGAGGAGTCGACTCAAGTCTTATTACCGCTATTACCGCTTTAAATAAAAAAGAAAAAGTAAATACCTATACCATAGGTTTTGAAGAATTAAATGAATTTAAATACTCTGAGATAATTGCTGAAAAATATAGTACCGAGCATCATGAAATTTTAATGAAGAAGGAAGATTACATAGCTAATTGGGAACGCCTTATTAATTTTAAAGATGCACCATTGGGAGTGCCAAATGAAATTCCTCTAGCGGTAATGTCAAGCAAGTTAAAAGAAAAAATTACCGTAGTATTATCAGGTGAAGGCGCCGATGAATTAATGGGCGGATATGGCCGAATTTTTAGAGCACCTTTTGATTATGCAAATGAATGCACTAACGAATCTTTTTACGATTATTTTATCTCAAAATACGAGTATGTACCAAGATCTATGAGAGATCAATTAATTAATACGCCTAAAAGCTATAGAGACGAGTTTGATATTGAGATAAAAGCTAATTTCAGCAAAAGCTCTAACGAAGAAAATATATTTAAGTTCTTTCATAAGTATCACGTAAAAGGATTATTACAGCGTGTAGACATGACAACTATGCAAACCTCTGTTGAGGCTAGAGTACCTTTCTTAGATCATAACTTGATTGAATTTTCATATAATAATATTCCTTACGATTTAAAATTGCGTTGGATAAATGATGCTGCTGAAAAGCAAGCAAGGTCAATGAACTCTAACCAATATAGCGAAACCTTAGATACACCAAAATACTTACTCAGGAAACTATCTTATAAATACCTCCCTAAAGAAATTATTGAACGTAAAAAAATAGGTTTTCCTGTGCCTTTAACAGAATGGTTTGATAACCTAGAATCTTTAGCTAAAGAACTTTTACCTAATGCGAACTGGTTAAAAGAAGGAGTCGTTAACGATTTAATTAAAAAAAGTAAAACTAAATCTAGAGCAGGACAAATTCTCTGGATGTTTATTAATATAGAATTATTTAAAAGAAACTACTTTAACAAACAGTGGAAGTGGTAATAATAAAATAGAATTATGTATAAAAGAGGAGATGAGAAAACAACGATAGGGTACACATCTGGTGTATATGATTTGTTTCATATTGGTCATTTAAATTTAATTAAAAACGCTAAAGGTCTATGTGATAAACTAATTGTAGGAGTAACGTCTGATGAGTTAGTTGCTTATAAAAACAAAAAGGCGGTAATTGGGCATCAAGAGCGCATGGAAATAGTTAGAAACATAAAGCATGTTGATGCCGTAGTTCCTCAAAATGACATGGATAAATTTAAAATGTGGGAGCGTCTTAAATTTGATGTGATGTTTGTTGGAGACGATTGGTTTGAGAGTGAAAAATGGAAAGATTTAGATGAAAAATTTAAAGCAGTAGGTGTAAAAATCATCTACTTCCCTTATACGAAAGGAACATCATCTACCTTAATAAATAAAACATTAAAGAACTTAAGAGAAAAAGAGTAATTTTTTAACCTCAATCTAGAAGCTTTGAACATAATTAGTTAATTAATTAGATGAAACTTTCTTATTTTAAGCATGCATTAGTAAAAAATTTTTTAGCGCTTTCTACATTACAAGGAGTTAATCTTATTTTACCATTTGTCACATTGCCTTACTTAACCAGAGTTCTTGGAGTTTCTAACTATGGAGTTGTGGTAATGGTTTATTCCATAATGCAATTATTATCAGTGGTTTGTGATTACGGCTTTAATTTATCAGCTACAAAAGAAATTTCATTATTTAGAAACAATACTTCAAAGATAAATACTATTTTTAGTAGTATTTTGTTAGTAAAAGCTGGACTGTTAATAATATTGCTGTTTATTTTATTAATATTGGTGATTTATGTTCCTGTTTTAGCAGCCAATAAGGCTACCTATTTTATGGGTTTTGGCATAGTAATAGGCCAAGCGCTAACACCTACTTGGTTGTTTCAAGGGATGGAAAAAATGAAATATATAACTATAGTTAATTTGGTGTCAAAGTCATTATTTACCCTTTTAATTTTTGTTTTTATAAAAAATTCTGAAGACTTTATTTTTGTTCCATTGCTCTATTCTATTGGATTCATTCTTGCAGGTATATTATCATTAATTTTTGCTTATAAAGAATTTGGTGTTTCTTTTTATTTTACAAAATGGGTTAATATAATTGAACAAATAAAGAATAGCACGCAATACTTCTTTTCTCGAGCATCAGTCGCTTTATACACATCAAGTAATAACTTTATTGTAGGACTAGTTCTTGGAGAATTTTATGCAGGTATATTTGGGGTCGCAGAAAGGTTATTTACTGCGATGACAGTAATTTATAGTCCATTGTCTGATGCTATTTACCCACATATGGTTCAAAAAAAAGATTTAAAACTCTTTAAAAAAGTTTTTTTATCAGCTATAATTTTTAATTTTTTTGTTAGCTTAATCACAATCTTTTTTTCAAGTGAAATAATTTATTTTGTGTTTGGGGAAGGCTATGAAGAAAGTGCTGTTTTATTAAAATATTTTTGCTTTTTATCGTTAATCATTGTGCCTGCTACTTTTATAGGCTATCCGTTACTTGGTGCTTTTGGTTTTGAAAAATATGCAAATTATAGTGTAGTTATTGCGTGCATAATTCACGTAATTATTTTGGTCTTTATATCTTCTTTCCTTTCAATTTATTTAATGGTATTATTGTTAATTTTCACTCAAATTATTGTTTTAGGAATTAGGTTTATAGGAGTTAGTAAGTTTTTAAAACAACAACGTTTGTATAAATAAAAAATCTAATTGAAGAGATGAGAAGGATTCTAGAGGGGTTAAAAACAATAATAAAAATAGGCATTGGGTTTCCGGTTTACTATATTTCAATATTCTTCCCAAAGAGAAAAGATTTAGCTGTAATAGGCTCTTCGTTAGGGAGGCATTTTGCAGATAATTCAAAGTATTATTATATAGACTATTATAGTAAAGAAAGAAATGATTTAAACCTTGTTTGGGTATCAAAAAACAGAAATGTTGTTAAAGAATTAAATTCAAAAGGGCTTCCTGCGGAATTTCTATATTCTTATATAGGTATATATATAACTTTAAGAGCATCAAAGGCATATATTTCTCATCAATTGGGTGACATTAATGGAGCATTAATTGGTGGGTCGAAAATCATTCAATTATGGCACGGAATGCCATTAAGGAAAATTGGATATGGTGGAGACTGGACAGACAAAGGTCTTTCGGGTAAAATTAAGCTTTTTATTTCCAAATGGCTACCTTATGCATATTATATGAAATGTGATGTTTTAATGGCACCATGTAAAAAGGCAAAGGATAATTATGTAGAACCATTTTCTAAATCATTTAGAAATAATAAGATAAAAGATAACATCGTTTTATCACAACAGCCTAGAACGTTTTGCTTTGATGATACATTTAAATTATATAAAAATTTTTTCCCAGAGGCAGAAATGCTTTTAGAACTTAGAAATACTTATAAAAATATAATTTCATGGTTACCAACTCAAAGGAAACAATTTAATAAAACGATTATAGATATAATTAAGGACTCGGGTTTAGATTTGGAAAAAATGAATGCCTTTTGCAAAAATAGCAACAGTCTTTTTGTTATAAAAGTTCATTTTTTAGATTTTAATTTATTAAATGATATTACACAAGAGTTCAAAAATATTTTAATATATCCATACTCGGATCCGTATCCTTTGCTTAAATTTACAAACGTATTGATAACTGATTATTCAAGTGTATTTTTTGATTTTCTATTGTTAAATCGACCAATAATATTTATGTGCCATGATTTAGAGGAGTATGCTGATAAAGTTGAGTTTTATTACGATTTTGAAGGCCTAGATATTGGTACAATATGTAAATCATGGAAAAACACCCTCAAGGTTATGTCAAATATTTTAGAAAACAAGGATGATTTTGTCGAAAAAAGGAAACAAAAATTAAAGATGTTTAATTTTGTATTAAATTATGACCCCGTTTAATAAAAGGCATTAATGTATTTTTAAAGAATAATGAGTAAGATATTTAATCGTATTTAAGTTCATTCAAAACATAATAATGAAAGTTAAATTTACTACGTTTTTTTGCTTGTTCTTGTTTTTTTTACCTTTCACACAAGCACTTACTATAAATATAGGATTCCCTTTAAAAGGTTCAGAATTATTATTAATGATAATGATTTTACTATATATGCTAGTGGGATATGTGTCTAAAGAATATTTATATTTTGTTTTAAATAGTAAGGCTTTAGTCTTTTTTTTAATATGGGCGCTTTTTTCATTTGTAATAAATAGTTTCTGGCAATATGAGTATCCTTTAAAAAAAATACCTTTTAGGATAAGTGCTTTTGGAGATAGTTTTTTAAGACTTTGTTATATAATTTTAAACATAATTGCATTTTTTATTAGTTTATTTTTCATTTCAAGGAGCAAAAGTATTTTAAAATATTGGGTTATAGGGGCTGTTATAGCGGCTTGTTATTCTTGGTATTTATTTATTTTTTCGGCACTAGGGTTCCCTTATATAAAATTATTTGGTATGGAATCATCTCCTCAAAATTTATTTGGGATAATTAGATGTGGAACATTTAGAGAAGGAAACTTTTTTGGACTTTTTTTAATATTATCTTCAGCAGTTGCCTTTTTTAATGGAAAAGCAAAAACAGGTTGGTTTTTATTGTTTACAATTATCACAACTATGTCTACGATTTCAATCGTTTGTGGAGGATTTTTTTTAATTTACATCTATAGAAAAAAATTATTTACAGGAAAGGTTTTAATCATTTACCCTTTAATTTTTATTATAATTTTATTTTCCACTAGAACAGAGTTTTTTCAATATTATGTAAAAGCAAAAATATTTCAACCTGTTAGCCATCTTACCAATGGAAACTTTTCAAAAGTAGATAGATATTTAACAGGTAGAATTGCTTTTAAGCAAGGGATTGATAATCCACTGATAGGAGTTGGTCCTTATAATTATGCTCTCCACTATGATTATTATAATGATTATAAAAAAGTAGTGAAGAATCCTTCTGAATGGTTTGACGACTTTATTATTAGAAAAAATAAAAGAGGTATTACAAATAATGTATATTTAGAAGTATGGTCTGAGTATGGTATCGTTGGCTTTTTCCTTTTTATAGTTTTTTTAGGAAAAACATTGATACTGGCATTTAAAAACAAAAACGATATTATTACAGGAGGAATTATTGCAATTTTGATTTCATTTAACGCATTTCCTTCTTTTATAATGCTATTCATTTGGGTGTTTTTGGCTATTCCATATGCAATTAACTATCAAAAAAGAATTATATAATGAACTTTAAATTTTTAAAGGATAAATATATATACATATTAGCGCTTTTGCCTCTTTTGTCCCTGTTTATGGTAAGCTTTGTTATTATAGTTTTTCTTTTAGGATCCTTTTTAAGTTCAATTTATCATAAAGACAAAAACAATAGAATAACACATATAGGTGTTATTCTATTGTTTTTACTGCCTTTTTTAATGTATTTAATATCTCTTTCATGGACAGATAATTTGCAGGTAGGGTTGAAGTATGTTGAAAAAACATTGTCCTTTTGTGTCTTGCCTATAGCAATTTTTATATTAAAGCCTTTTAAAACAACCCTTCAAATTAGAAATTTCAATAAAATATTTGTAATCGCTTCTGCCTTTTCTGTAGTTATTACAATGATTTATTTGCTTTTTAATACTGATAATATTTTCAATCAGCAAAACACTTATTTTGCTAATATAAAGCTTAGAGAGGCTATTGAATTAACACCAGTTATTGGAGAGCATGCTATATATTTTTCTTTAATAATGGCAGTGGCTTTATTATTGCTTTTTTATAATAGATTTCAAAATCGGTGGCTGAATGTCTTTTTATCTTTATTATTCATAACAGGGATTATTATAGCAAGCTCTAAAGGAGTAATTCTATCTATTTTGTTAGTTGGAATATTATTAGCTTTTCAAGAAATTAAAAACAAAAGAAAAGTTGTTGTAGTTGTGCTATTATCTTTTTTTGGACTTGGAGTAATTACTTATTTATCTCCAATTAAAGAAAGAGTAAATGAAATTGTAAGCACAAAACATATTTATCCTAAAGGAGATTACTATAATTCATTTAATTTACGAATGGCTATTTATAACTGTTCTTTTTCGTTAATTAAGGGAACACCAATTATGGGGTATTCGCCTGGTGATATACAACAAGAATTAAATGAATGTTATAAAAAATTTAATACTAATGCATTTCATAAAACCAATTACAATACTCACAATCAATACCTTGATTACATTTTGTCATTTGGAGTAATAGGATTGGTGATAATTTTATTTTCATTTGCATATTTTTTAAGAATTGCTATTATAAATAAAAACAAAGAGTACCTTAATTTTTTAATCTTATTTTATCTAGTGTTTCTCACAGAAAATATTTTAGTAAGAAATACAGGAATAGTTTTATTTACCACTTTTAATTGTTTATTTGCTTACTCTATTTTATTCAATAAAAAATTAAAACATAATTTAAATAGTAAACAATGATAGTTATTAATGCTAGGTTTTTAACTCAAAGAATGACGGGTGTACAAAGGTACGCTTTCGAAGTGTGTAGCAGATTACCAAAAAAAATAGGAAATAAGAAACTTATTTTTATTGCTCCTAATGAAACTATAATTAACAAATTAAATAATGATATAGATATTGTTTTTGTAGGTAAGTTTAAAGGGCAACTATGGGAACAAATAAGTTTGCCCGCTTTTTTAAAGAAAAACAAAAACCCAATGTTAATTAATTTCGTTGGCATAGCTCCAATATTTTATAAAAATAAAATAATGTTCTTATACGACTTAGCTTTTAAACATCATCCAGAATGGTTTTCTTATTCATTTCAAAAATTATATAACTTTTTAATTCCTGTAAGTTTAAAGAACTCTAAGAGAATAATTACAGATAGCAATTATGTAAAGCAAGATATTGTTAAAACTTATAAAATACCTAATAGTAAAATTAATGTTATTTACGCAGCGCCATCAAATAAATTTATTAATAAAAATTTAAAACGAGAAAAATTTATTTTAACGGTTTCATCTATTGATCCTCGAAAAAATTTAGAGCGAGTTATTAAAGCATTTAATAAAATAGAATCTGAGTATAAACTTGTAATTGTAGGTAAAAAAAGCAAAACATTTTCTAATGTTGAATTAAATGAAAAAATTATTAACGATAATATTATCTTTACGGGATATTTGACTGATGACGAATTGATTGATATTTATAATAAAGCAGAATTATTTATATATGCTTCTTTATTTGAAGGTTTTGGAATTCCTCCGCTAGAAGCTCAAGCTTGTGGCTGTGCATGTATTATATCTAACGTTACTTCTCTACCAGAAGTTTATGAAGACTCTGTCGAGTATTTTGATCCAAGATCAACAGATAGTATAAAGATTAAAATGGAAGAAATGATAAATAATAAGGATAAAATGATGAAACTTAGAAATCTTGGTGTTATAAATTTAAAACGTTATAATTGGGGGGATTCAACAAGTAAATTAAAATCTATAATTGAAGAGTTAATATGAAAAAAGCCTTAATCCATGATTGGTATACAGTATATGGTGGAGCAGAAAGATGTGTTGAAAGTTTTAATAATATTTGGGATGATTTTGACCATTTTTCTTTAATTGATAATTTATCACAAAAACATAGGGATATCATTTTAAAAGGGAAGCCTACAAAAAACACTTTTATACAGAAACTTCCTTTTGGAAAAACAAAGTATAGAAGTTACTTACCTCTTTTTCCTCTTGCTATTGAAGAGTTAGATTTAACAGGTTATGACTTAGTTATTTCTTCATCATCTTCTGTTGCAAAAGGTGTTTTAACTAGACCTAATCAATTACATATATCTTATGTTTATTCACCAGTAAGATACGCATGGGATTTATATTCACAATATATTAAAGAAGCAAAGCTAGATAAAGGAATAAAAGGTTTTTTTGCTAGATATTTTTTGTTTAAATTAAGATTATGGGATTATTCAACAGCAAACAGGCCAGATTATTATATAGCAATTTCTAACTATGTGGCTAAAAGAATAAAAAAAATCTATAATAAAGAATCCATTGTAATTTATCCACCTGTTGATACGGACTCATTTACGTTAACTACAAATACAAGTGATTATTATATTACTTGCTCAAGAATGGTTCCTTATAAAAAAATTGATTTAATAGTTGAAGCTTTTTCAAAGACTAATAAAAAGTTAATTGTTGTTGGAGATGGTCCAGATTATAAAAAAATAAAAAAACTAGCAGCTTCAAATGTCGACCTTAAAGGATATGTTGAAAAAGAAGAGATGCAAAAGTTGATAAAACAAGCAAGAGCCTTTATCTTTGCTGCCGAAGAAGATTTTGGGATTGCCCCAATTGAAGCTCAAGCCTGTGGAGTTCCTGTTATTGCTTATGGAAAAGGAGGTGCCCTTGAAACTATAAACGGAACATTTCCAAGTGAAAACATGATTTCTGAAACAGAAACAGGGATATTTTTTGATAATCAAAATGTACATTCCCTTATAGAAGCTCTAAGTTATTTTGAAAAAAATGAGTCATTATTTAATAAAGAAATTATTAGAAAAAATGCAGAACAATTTAGCATTAAAAGATTTGAAAATGAATTCAAAGAAACAGTAGAAAGATTATATAATAATTGGAAAGAAAAAGAATAAAATGAAAAAAGCTATAATAACAGGTATAACAGGTCAAGATGCAGCATATTTAGCTGAACTTTTACTTGATAAAGGGTATAAAGTTTATGGAACCTATAGAAGAACAAGTTCGACTAACTTTTGGAGAATAGAAGAGTTAGCTGTAGACCAACACCCAAATTTAACCTTATTGGAATATGACTTAATTGATTTATCTAGCGCATATAGAATTATTTCAGAAATTGAACCCGATGAAATATATAACTTAGCAGCACAAAGTTTTGTAGGCGTGTCGTTTACACAGCCAATTGCCACCGCGCAAATTACTGGAATTGGAGCTATGAACTTACTTGAAGCTATAAGATCAATTAATCCTAAGATAAAATTTTATCAAGCCTCAACATCTGAAATGTTTGGGAAAGTACATGCAATTCCACAAAATGAAGACACTCCATTTCATCCAAGAAGTCCATACGGCGTAGCTAAAGTATTTGCACATTGGGCGACACTAAATTATCAAGAATCATATGGATTATTCGCTACAAGTGGAATTTTATTTAACCATGAATCTCCGTTAAGAGGAAAGGAATTTGTAACTAGAAAAATTACAGATGCTGTTGCCAAAATTCACTTAGGAAAACAAGATTTGTTGGAACTAGGTAACATGGATGCTAAAAGAGATTGGGGTTACGCTAAAGAATATGTTGATGGAATGTACAGGATGTTACAAATTGATGAACCAGGAACTTTTGTTTTAGCAACAAACCAAACACAAACAGTTAGAGATTTTGTATCATTGGCCTTTAATGCTATTGATGTTAACCTTGAATGGAAAGGAAAAGAAGAAAATGAAATTGGAATAGACGCAAATACAGGTAAAACACTAATTAAAGTAAACCCAAAGTTTTACAGACCTGCTGAGGTAGACTTGTTAATTGGAGATGCTTCTAAAGCTAATGACAAGCTTGAATGGAAACCTAAAACAACACTTAAAGAATTATGTGATATGATGGTTAAAAAGGATATCGAAAGAAATGAAAATGGAAGCACTTTCTAAAAAAAAAGTATTTATAACAGGCATTAATGGTTTTACAGGAGTTCATCTAGAAAAACATCTTTTACAGAAAGGTTTTGAAGTTTTTGGAACCACTTTAAACAAGTCAGACAATCCAAAACATTTTCCTTGTGATATTCTAAAAGAAGAAGATTTTCATAGTATTCTAAATACTATTAAACCAGAGTATGTGGTTCATTTAGCGGCCATTTCTTTTGTTGCATCAAAAGACAAACAAAACATATATAATGTTAATATATTTGGCACATTAAATTTGCTTGAAGCTTTAAATAAATTAGATTACATTCCAAATAAAATTCTAATTGCTAGTAGTGCCGCTGTTTACGGAAATATTGAAGGTGAATTAGACGAATCCATGTGTCCTCAACCAGTTAATCATTATGGCAACAGTAAATTGGTTATGGAAAATATGATAAAATCATATTTTGAAAAACAAAATATAATAATTACTAGACCATTTAATTATACTGGGATTGGACAAGAACCTCATTTTTTAGTACCAAAAATAGTATCACATTTTAAAGAAAATAAATCAGATATTTCGTTAGGAAATATAGATGTTTACCGAGAGTTTAATGATGTTGACTATGTTATAGAATGCTATGAAAAACTTTTAATCTCTAATTTAAAATCAGACATTATTAATGTATGCAGTGGTAAAGCACTTAATATTAAGTATATTATCAATTCAATGGAGAATTTAGCAAACTATAAAATAGATGTTACTGTAAATCCAGATTTTATTAGAAAAAATGAAATTAAAACCCTTATTGGTTCAAATAAAAAGTTGATTTCGGTAATTGGAGATTTTTCGAGTAATTATAAAATAGAAGGCACATTAAAAAAAATGTATAAACATTAAAACTTTTATTCGATTAAGATGAAAATAAAAAACATTTGCTGCATTGGCGCTGGCTACGTAGGCGGTCCAACCATGGCGGTAATAGCTAAGCAATGCCCAAATATAAAAGTTACTATAGTAGATATTAATGAAGAAAGAATTGCTGCATGGAATTCTAAAAACCTTGATAATCTTCCCATATTCGAACCAGGGTTGGCAGAAATAATAGAAGAAACAAGAGGAAAGAACTTGTTCTTTTCAACTGAAGTAAACAAAGCCATTGATGAAGCTGAAATGATTTTTATTTCAGTAAACACCCCAACAAAAACCTATGGAAAAGGGAAAGGCATGGCGGCCGATTTAAAATATATCGAACTATGCGCGCGTCAAATTGCTAAAGTGGCAAAACAAGATAAAATAGTTGTTGAAAAATCAACTTTGCCAGTAAGAACGGCATCTGCTATAAAAAGTATTTTAGACAATGTTGGTAATGGCGTAAATTTTCAAATTTTATCAAACCCAGAATTTTTAGCTGAGGGAACAGCTATACAGGATTTATTAAGCCCAGACAGAGTGCTAATCGGTGGTGATACTTCGACCAAGGAAGGAGAAATTGCCATACAAGCTTTAATAGAGATATATTCTAATTGGGTTCCTAAAGAACGCATATTAACAACCAATGTTTGGTCATCGGAACTTTCAAAACTTACAGCCAATGCCTTTTTAGCTCAACGTGTATCTTCTATAAACGCTATGTCTGAAATATGTGAAAAAACAGGAGCAGATATAAGAGAAGTTTCGAAGGCTATAGGAATGGATTCTAGAATCGGTTCTAAATTTTTAAATGCTTCTGTTGGTTTTGGCGGGTCTTGCTTTCAAAAAGACATATTAAATCTTGTTTATATTGCTAAAAGCTATGGTTTAAATGAAGTGGCTGATTATTGGGAGCAGGTAATTATTATGAACGATTACCAAAAAAACCGTTTTTCAGATAATATTGTTAGCACTTTGTATAACACCGTTTCTGGCAAAAAAATAACATTTTTAGGTTGGGCATTTAAAAAAGATACTAATGATACTCGGGAGTCTGCTGCTATAAAGGTTGCAGATAATTTATTAAATGAACAAGCCAAAATAGCGGTTTACGATCCTAAAGTTGTAGAAGAAAGAATTTTTGCTGATTTAGATGACTTAAAAACACGGCCATTAGAAGAAAATAAAAGCTTACTCACTGTAGAAAGTGACCCTTATCTAGCTTGTAAAAACTCACATGCTATAGCTATTTTAACCGAATGGGATGAGTTTAAAAACTATAATTGGGAAAAGATTTATAGCAATATGCAAAAACCAGCTTTTATTTTTGACGGAAGAGGCATTTTAAACAAAAAAGAATTAGAAGACATAGGATTTACATTTTACAAAATTGGTAGCGGGAAGTAAATTTTAAGAGAGGATTAATTATGTTTTATAAAAAAAACGCACAATTTCGGAATTCAATTCCGAAATTGTGCGTTTTTTAAGTACCTTTGTATATGGTTTTAAGAGAAGCGCATAAAGAACTTTTAAATTTATCTAAGCAATATAAGGCGATAGCTGTTGTTGGCCCTCGACAGTCAGGGAAAACAACATTGGTAAAATTAGTGTTTCCAGATAAACCTTATGTAAGTTTAGAAAATCTAGACACAAGAGGTTTTGCTTTAGAAGATCCAAAAGCGTTTTTGGAACAATATTCAAAAGGTGCTATACTGGATGAGGTTCAACGAACACCAAAGTTGTTTTCATATTTACAACAAATTTTAGATGAAAGCAATGAAACAGCACAGTTTATACTAACAGGCTCCAATAACTTTTTATTGCAACAAAGCATCACACAAAGTCTTGCAGGCAGACTGGGTTATTTAAACTTATTACCTTTTTCGTTATCTGAAATAAAAGATATAGCCCCAAGAACCATTCACGAAAAACTTTTTAAAGGATTTTATCCACCATTGTACGACAAACCTTTTGAAACCCAAAAATGGTTTTTAAATTACATTAAAACATATATAGAAAGGGACGTAAGGCAATTAAAAGGAATTGAAAATTTAGTTGTGTTTGAAAGATTTATAAAACTATGTGCTGGCAGAATAGGTCAATTACTAAATAAAAATGCTTTAGGAATTGAAGTAGGCGTAGATAGTAAGACCATTGAATCTTGGATAGGGGTTCTAGAAGCCAGCTTTATTTTATTTAGATTACAACCCCATCATAATAATTTTAATAAGCGTGTTGTAAAAATGCCTAAGCTTTATTTTTACGATGTAGGGTTAGCGAGTGCCTTATTAGGAGTTCAGGATGCTAATCAATTAAATTTGCATCCATTTAAAGGAAATTTGTTTGAGAACATGGTTATAGTTGAACTTTTAAAACAAAGATTAAATAAAGGAAAAGCAAATAACTTGTATTTTTGGAGGAATAGTAAAGGAAATGAAATTGATATAGTAATAGATAATTTTGATGAATTAATACCTGTTGAAATAAAATCTGGAAAGACCATTACAAGTGATTATTTTAAAGGGTTAAAGTATTGGAATAATTTAACAGGGTATGAAGGAGGGAAAATCATTTATGGAGGCGAAGATTATCAAAAAAGAAGCCATAATTTTGAAGTAATTCCTTTAGATTTGATTAATAAAAAAATTAAAGATTAAAATATAAGTATTGAAAAAAGTTTTAATAACAGGAGCAGCTGGGTTTTTAGGCTCACACTTATGTGATAGATTTATTCATGAGGGCTATAAAGTTATTGGAATGGATAACTTTATTACAGGTGATAAAAAAAACCTACATTATTTAGAATCTAATCCAAATTTCGAATTTATAGAACATGATGTTACTGAATTTATAAAAATCGAAGGTAGGTTAGATTTTATTCTCCATTTTGCATCACCAGCAAGCCCAATCGATTATTTAAAAATCCCTATTCAAACTTTAAAAGTAGGCGCTTTAGGCACTCATAATTTGTTAGGATTAGCAAAAGCCAAAAAAGCACGAATACTTATAGCATCAACATCTGAAGTTTACGGAGACCCATTAGTGCATCCACAAACCGAAGATTACTATGGTAATGTAAATGCTATTGGTCCTCGTGGGGTTTATGATGAAGCAAAACGTTTCCAAGAATCCATAACCATGGCATACCATAGGTTTCATGGGCTTGAAACGCGTATAGTTCGAATATTTAACACCTATGGCCCACGAATGCGTTTAAACGACGGAAGAGTAATTCCTGCATTTATGGGACAAGCTTTAAGAGGAGAAGATTTAACTATTTTTGGAGACGGAATGCAAACACGATCGTTTTGTTATGTAGATGATCAAGTAGAAGGCATATACAGATTATTACTAAGTGATTATTCATACCCTGTAAACATAGGTAACCCAAACGAGATAACAATTAAAGATTTTGCTGAGGAAATAATTAAGTTAACAGGAACAAAACAAAAAGTAATTTATAAAGATTTGCCAGTAGATGATCCCATGCAACGCAAACCAGATATTACTTTAGCAAAAAAGTTATTTAATTGGGAGCCTAAAGTTGGTAGAGAAGAAGGCATGAAAAAAACCTTTGAGTATTTTAAAGCATTATCAAAAGAAGAACTGTATAAAAGTGAGCATAAAGATTTTTCTAGTTATATTAACAAATAATGATGCATTATAATAAAAGCAGATATTCAAGTTTTATGAAACCATTATTTGGTTTAGTAGATTTAAGCATAATAGTTGCTGTTGTTTTTTTGTTTCAGCTAAACCTCGCCAATGTTTACCTTTTTGTTGGCTATCTATCATTGCTTTGGATAATAATTTCTTTTAAAAACAATTTTTACGAAGTCCAAAGGCATACTAGAATAATTCAAATTATACCACTTTTAATTAGGCAAATACTTTTTTTCGCTTTAATAATGTATACTTATATAGGTCTTTTCAAGCAACCTAACATAAGCAGATTAGGATTAGCAAATTACTTAATAGCAGTTTTTGTGCTAATCTCAGTTGTTAAAATTTTAACTTTTATTTTACTTAAAAGATACAGGTCAGTTTTACGAGGTAATACAAGAAATGTTATTGTTATTGGTAAAAATGAAAAAACCAGACAACTAATACAAATTTTTAATAATAGGCTTGATTTTGGTTATAAGTTTATAAAACAGTTTGACACTAATAAAGATGAATTTTCTTTAAAAGAGTGTTTTAATTATATTATTGACAATAACATTGACGAAATATATTTTTCTATAGCTGAGTTATCTAATCAGCAAATTAATAGATTGATTGATTTTGCAGACAACAACTTAAGAGAACTAAAGTTTATTCCAGATAATAAAGATATTTTTACTAAAAAACTTAAGTACGAGTATTATGATTATATCCCAATTTTATCTTTACGCGCTATTCCACTTCAGGAATCCTTAAATAAATTTGTAAAGAGATTATTTGACATTATATTTTCTTCTTTTATTATTGTTTTTGTGCTATCCTGGTTAACACCAATTTTAGCCATTTTAATAAAACTAGAATCCAAGGGCCCTGTGTTTTTTAAACAATCAAGAAATGGTTTTAATTATGAGGAGTTTGACTGTTACAAGTTTAGATCAATGACCCCAAATAAAAATGCCCACTTACATCAAGCAACTAGAGGAGATCAGCGAATCACTAAAATAGGGCAGTTTATTCGAAAAACTAGTATAGACGAATTACCACAGTTTTTTAATGTGTTATTTGGCGATATGTCCGTTGTTGGGCCTAGACCTCATATGGTTAGCCATACAAACATGTTTGCACAAAAAGTAGACAAATTTATGGTGCGTCATTTCGTTAAACCAGGAATTACTGGATTAGCACAAATAAGTGGGTTTAGAGGCGAAATAGAAGTTGATAAAGATATTATAAACAGAGTAAAATACGATATCTTTTATATTGAAAACTGGTCGTTGCTATTAGATTTAAAAATTACTTTACAAACTTTTTTGAATGCACTAAAAGGCGAAGAAAAAGCATACTAATGCAACACGAATTGGTAAGTATAATCACTCCAATGTACAACTCTTCAAAGTACATTTTAGAAACGCTTAATAGTGTTTTCAATCAAACGCACCAACATTTTGAAATTATATTAATTGATGATGCTTCAACAGATAACACGTTGCAATGTTTACCAAAAGACAATCGAATTAAAATTATAAGGCTTAATAAAAATTCAGGCTCTGCAGTTGCCCGTAACGAAGGTATTAAATTAGCCAAAGGCAAATACTTAACCTTTTTAGATGCAGATGATTTGTGGTTCCCAAATTTTATTGAAAAAAGTATTCAAACCATAAAAACTTCTAAAATCAATTTTGTTTTTGCATCGTACAAGCGTCTGGACGAAAATTTAAACCCTTTGTTAAAGGATTTTATTGTGCCTTTAAAAGTTACCTATAGCGATATATTAAAAACAAATTCTATCAGCTGTTTAACAGCTTTTATAAATATTGAAGTCTTGGGTAAAAAGTATATGCCCTTAGTAAGAAAACGTCAAGATATGGGCTTATGGTTGCAATATTTAAAGGAAATAAAGTTTGCTTACGGAATTAAAGAACCATTAGCTATTTATAGAATTAGAAAAAACTCATTATCGCGGAATAAATGGAAGCTTATTAAATCGCAATGGGATTTTTATAGAAAGGTTGAGAATTTAAACATAATCCAATCTATTTATTATTTTATTGCTTGGGTATTTTACGGTATTTTAAAGTACAAGAATTAATTCTAGAATTATAAATTTTGATTTATTTTGGATGAAAATTGTTTCAATTTACCTCTATTAGAACGGTCTATAGTGTCTTGTCTTTCAAAAATAATAGTTAACCCTTTTTCTAAATACATTTCCATTTCTGCTTTAACAATGTCTTTTTTGGCTTCAGAAATATTTTTAGTGCTTGTGTAAATAATTTTAAAAGTGTCTAATTGCTGTTGCTCAATAATAAACTCTTTTACATTTCCATCATCTTCAATAATGCTTTTTGTAACATAATAAAAGGTTAATCCAGAGGCTTTTTTTCCGCTTGGCAAAATGGCAACATCATTAGTTCTACCTGTCAACTTTTTAAGTGTTAGTTTTTTATTTGAACCATCTTTTGATAACGCTCCAATATCTCCAATATCGTATCTAATAAACGGGTTAGCCTTATTGTATAGTGATGTTATTACAATACGCCCTTTTTCTCCCAGAGGCAAAACATTATTTTTACTATCTAGTATTTCAACAAACAAATCATCTGTGTTTAAAAGCCATTCGTTTTTTGTGTTTTCAAAAGCTATTATACCTAATTCTGCAGCGCCATATTCATTAACAATAGGAATACCCAATTGGGTTTCTAGAAGTTTTTTATCATCTTCAAAAAGCATTTCAGAGGTTGTAATACATACTTTTAAAGTTGGACAAATAGATTTTAAAAAAATGTGTTCTTTTTTAAGAAATTTAGCAAACAGGACAATAGGACTTGTATAACCATTTATATAATCAAAAGGTGTTTCTCTAAATTTTTCAACATTTTTAAAAAGTTGCGCATCACTCAAATCAAAAACCGAAAATCGAAAACGATTACTTAAAGCATCTTTTAAACGCTCTTTGTAATAACCTTTTTTATGTAACGGAATACCATAAAAACGAGCTTGCTTAGATGTATTGAGGTTTATATTAAACCAACCGTATCTATCTTCAACAATAGCCCAAGTTAGGGCATGACAAAATTTATCCTTGGCAAAAATAAAAGGTGTTCCTGAAGAGCCAGAAGTTTTATGAATGTGAATGGTTTTTTTTGAAAACCCTTCAGAAAGCCTATTTTTTAAAGGTTGTTGTAAATCCTGTTTTGTTATTACAGGAACACTATTCCAATCTAAAGGATTAGTGTTTTTTGCAAACACTTTGTAAAAAGGGTTATGTTTTAAATGATATAAAACAATATCTTGTTTTCTAGTTTCTTGATAAGATTTAAAGTCATCATCATTTTTATTTTGAATAAATTCCAGTTGCGTTTTAGCTTCTTTAAGAGGGAAGCCTTTTAGTTTTAACGTAAGATCGAATAATTTCAAAAGAAAAGATAATTTTTGTAAAGTAAATAAAAAATATTCGTGTTTTAGTAGCATTAGTTTTATTTTTGTCTTCTGAAAAAATACACCACAATGAATATTTTAGTATTGGGTTCTGGAGGAAGAGAACACACTTTTGCTTGGAAAATTGCTCAAAGTCCTTTATGTAAAAATTTATATGTAGCTCCAGGCAACTCTGGAACAGCAGAAATAGCAACTAATGTAAACATTGGTGTAACCGATTTTGAAGCTATTAAAACCTTAGCTTTAGAAAAAAGTATTGATATGGTTGTTGTAGGGCCAGAAGACCCTTTGGTTAAAGGCGTGCACGATTTCTTTTTAAATGATAACAGTTTAAAGCATATCTCTGTTATTGGTCCACAACAAAAAGCAGCCGAATTGGAAGGCAGTAAAGAGTTTGCCAAAGAGTTTATGTTTCGTCATAATATTCCAACTGCAGCTTACCAAAGTTTCACAAAACAATCTGTTGAGAAAGGCTATACATTTTTAGAAACACTAAATCCGCCTTATGTTTTAAAAGCAGATGGTTTAGCAGCAGGAAAAGGCGTGGTTATTTTAAATGATTTGAATGAAGCTAAAGCCGAATTAAAAAGCATGTTGGTTGATGCTAAGTTTGGAGAAGCAAGTACAAAAGTGGTTATTGAAGAGTTTTTAGATGGCATAGAATTAAGCTGTTTTGTACTAACTGATGGCAAAAACTATAAAATTTTGCCAACAGCCAAAGATTATAAACGTATTGGAGAAGGCGACACAGGTTTAAATACTGGCGGAATGGGAGCTGTATCTCCAGTACCATTTGCAACCGATGAATTTCTCAATAAAATTGAAGAGCGCATTGTAAAACCAACGATAAACGGTTTTAAAAAAGATAATTTGCCTTATGTTGGTTTTGTGTTTATTGGTCTTATTAAAGTAGGAAACGACCCAAAAGTTATTGAATACAATGTTAGAATGGGCGATCCTGAAACCGAGGTGGTTTTACCACGTTTAAAGAATGATTTTGTGGAAATTTTACAAGCCATGGCTAACCAGACTCTAGATAAAATTAATATAGAAATTGATGAACGTGCAGCTACAACCATTATGCTGGTATCTGGCGGTTATCCTGAAGCTTACGAAAAAGGAAAAGAAATTTCTGGTGTTGAACATATTGAACATTCAATACCATTTCATGCGGGCGCACAAATACAAGATAATAAAATAGTAACGTCTGGCGGTCGTGTAATGGCTATAACATCATACGGTGATACTTATAAAGAAGCCATAAAAAAATCTTACCAAAGTATAGAAAAACTACATTTTGATAAGATGAATTATCGTAAAGATATTGGTTTCGATTTATAGAAATGAATGCGAAGATATACTTTTATCTTCTTCATTGTTTTTATCAAAAATTCTAAGTTGATTCATCCAATAAAGCATAGCAACAAAACCGATAATTAGAAAAAGCCAAGAAATTACATTTGCTGCAAACCAGTTATCTAACTCTAATACTCTTAAAGCATCAAAAGGAGCAAAAAGCACATCAACAAATAAATCTTGTATAGCGTAAAAGAAATCTTTCATGGTAATTATATTATTTTCTAACCGAATTTATAGTTAGTATATTTACGTAGCAAAAATACAAAAACAGTTAATGATAACAAGCATTTTTAATAAATCTAAGCCAATAAATTTCACTATTGTATTTTTTATTACGCTTTTAGCTTTTATTACGCTTAATGTAAAATATGTTAAAGCACCAATTACAGGGTCATTTTTTTTAACTCAAAGCTTTTTATTCTTTGTTTGCTTCTTCTCTATTTTGGTACTAAGCTTTATTGTAGGCAAAAACAGTTTAACACAAAGAAGTAATTATGAGATTGTATTATATAGCCTATTTTTATTAGCCCTTCCTCAAACATTAAGCAATCCCGATATTATTTATGCTAACTTTTTTGTGTTGCTTGGATATAGACGAATAATAAGTTTACGTTCTCAAACAAACGTTAAAAAAAAATTATTTGATGCTGCTTTTTGGCTTGCCATTGCAGCACTATTTTACTTTTGGTCTATATTATTTTTTGTGCTTATTATTGTAACCTTAGTTTTATATACAGATAATAATATTAGGCATTGGCTTATTCCGTTTTCTGGTTTATTAACTGTTTTTTTAATTACAATTAGTATTTCTATAATTTGCTACGATAGTTATTTTGAAATTTTTAATAGCCTACCAGAAGTAAGTTACAATTTTAGTAATTACAATTCCTTGCAATATGTAGTTATAATAACCATGCTGTTTTCTTTTGGCTCTTGGGCCTCAATTTTCTATATAAAAAATATAAAACAAAAAAAGAAAGCCTTCAGGCCATCTTACTACGTGGTTTTATTTGCTGTAATTCTTGGGTTTTTAATTATTGTATTTGCACCAAATAAAAATGGTAGTGAGTTTTTATTTTTATTTTCACCTTTAGCTATTATAATGGCTAATTACATTGAAATAGTTCAAGAAAAGTGGTTTAAAGAATTGTTTCTTTTGGTAATAATTATAGTGCCGTTTGTAATTTTACTGTTGTAATTTTCTACCATAAGCCAAATCTCCAGCATCTCCAATGCCTGGAATAATATAGCTTTTATCGTTTAAAACTTTATCAATACTAGCAATCCATAAGTGCGTATTTTTATTAAATGCATCACTTACATAATCAATACCTTTTTGAGCGCCAATTACACTAACTAAATGTACTTCTTTAGGTGCTCCAAAAGGCTTTAAAGCTTCAAAAGTAGCCACCATAGATTGACCCGTTGCCAACATAGGGTCGGCAAGAATTAAGGTTTTGTTTTCTAAATCTGGGCAAGCTAAATATTCTACAACAATCTCAAAACTTTCAGGATTTTCTTTATGATGTCCGTAAGCCGATATAAAAGCATTTTCAGCCCTATCAAAATAATTAAGCAAACCATTTTGTAAAGGCACACCAGCTCTTAAAATAGAACATAAAACAATATCATTTTCTAACAAATCCATAGTACAATTTGCCAGTGGTGTTTTAATAGTTGCCGTTTTGTAATTTAATGATTTACTCATTTCGTAGCCCAAAACCTCGCCAATGCGCTCAATATTTCGCCTAAAACGCATGCTGTCTTTTTGAATATTAGCATCTCTTATTTCAGAAATAAAGGTATTTAATACAGAGTTTTGTTGAGATAAATTATGAATGTACATCTTAGGTTTTTGTTATTGTGAAATAGTAAAGTTAATTATTTAGAAGTATATTTACACTTTAAAATAAATACGACATGTTTACAACTAAAGCCAATACAATTTTTCGAGACGTTATAGAAAAATACCATGTAATTAATACAGTTGACCAACCTTTTGAAAATCCGTATAACAAAAGTTCTCATTTAATAGAACATCTTTTGTATAGAAAATGTTGGATTGACACAGTGCAATGGCATTACGAAGATATTATTCGCGACCCACAAATCGACCCTGTTGCTGCATTAACTTTAAAACGACAAATTGATGCATCAAACCAAGACAGAACCGATATGGTTGAGTATATTGATAGTTATTTTCTGGAAAAATATAAAAACGTTACTGTAAAAAACGAGGCTACTATAAATACCGAAAGTCCAGCTTGGGGAATTGATAGATTATCTATTTTGGCTTTAAAAGTATACCATATGAATGAGGAAGCTACTCGTAATGACGCTTCTGCGGAACACAAAGCAGCATGCCAAACAAAATTAGATGTTTTATTAGAGCAACGTGTTGACTTATCTACAGCTATCGATACACTTTTAAGCGATATTGAAAACGGTGATAAATACATGAAGGTTTACAAGCAAATGAAGATGTATAATGACGATGAGCTAAATCCTGTTTTAAGAAGTCAGAAATAAGACTTTGTCATCCTGAACTCGTTTCAGGATCTCATCAACTTTGTTGAGATGCCAAAAGAGCCAAAACACATCCTAGTCATTCGCCTCTCAGCCATGGGTGATGTTGCTATGACTGTTCCAGTTTTAAGAGCTTTAACACATCAATATCCTAAAGTAAAAATAACTGTTTTAACCAGAGCTTTTTTTAAGCCTTTTTTTAGAGGTTTGAAAAATGTATCGGTATTTGAAGCTGATGTTAAAGGCAAACACAAAGGCATTTATGGGTTGTATAAATTAGCAAGCCAACTTAATAAGGAAAATCATTTTGATGCTATTGCAGATTTACACAGTGTTTTAAGAAGCAAGATTCTAAAAAAGTTTATAAGATGTAAACGCTTTGTTTCCATTGATAAAGGCAGAAAAGAAAAACGACTTTTAACCTCAGGGAAACTATTCAAACAATTAAAAACCACCCACCAACGCTACGCCGATGTTTTTGAAACACTAGGGTTTCCTTTAAATTTATTAACTCCCGTTTTTCCTAAAAAAGCGCTTTTAACTCCTAAGCTTCAAATTATTTTAGGCGAAGATTCTAAAAAAAGAATTGGTATTGCGCCTTTTGCAGCTCACGAAGGTAAAATGTACCCTTTAGATTTGATGAAGCAAGTTATTAAAGTGCTTTCAAAAGATTACAAAGTGGTTTTATTTGGTGGCGGAAAACACGAAATAGCATTATTAAATGAGTTAGAAAATGAATTTAAAAACACCGTTAATATTGCTGGAAAATTAACACTTGATGAAGAAATGGACATCATTTCAAATTTAGATGCTATGCTGTCTATGGATTCTGGGAATGCCCATATTGCTGCCATGTTAGGTGTAAAAGTAATTACTATTTGGGGTGTAACCCATCCGTATGCTGGTTTTGCTCCATTCAATCAACCTGAAGATTATGCTTTACTTGCTGATAGAAATAAATATCCTAAAATACCAACATCAGTTTACGGAAACAAATATCCAGAATACTACAAAGAAGCTTCACGAAGTATTACACCTGAAACGATAGTTAAAAAAATTGTGTCTATTATCTAAAAATGTTTTATCATTCCTGCGAAGGCAGCAATCCATTTTACAACAATAAAGGGTCAATTAATAAGATTCCTGCTTTCTCAGGAATGACAGTTTAAACATCATTATAATCAACAGTTAAAGTTGACGATGTTGGATGTGCTTGACAGGTTAAAATTAAACCTTCAGCAACTTCATTTTCTGTTAAAATATTATTTTGTCTCATCGTCGCTTCGCCTTCTGTAATGCGTGCAATACAACTACTACAAATACCACCTTGACAAGAATAGGGTGCATCTAAATCTTCATCTAAAGCAGCCTCAAGTACGGTTTGTTTAGCAGACATTTCAAAGGTGGTTGTTTCATCATCTACAACAACAGTTATTTTTGTTTTGCCACTTGTTGTAGTAACATCTTCATCTATTTCAGCAGGTTTTGCAGCTTTAAAAAGCTCAAAGTGAATGCGAGTTTCATCAATATCATGTTCGGTTAAAACATCTTTAACGGTATGAATCATGGCTTCGGGTCCGCAAAGGTAAAAGGCATCAACATCAATATGTTTGTGCTTATTTTTCATAATATAATTAACCGTGCTTTTTTCAATTCTACCAAAAATAGCATCATCTTCATCAGCTTGACTAAACACAAATTGAATAGAAAATCGATCTTTATAAGCATGTTGAAGCTCTAAAAGCTCATTTAAAAACATGGTGTCTTTAGTTGTTTTGTTACCAAAAACTAAAATTACTTTACTATATACCTCTTCTTCTAAAGCACATTTTATAATACTTAAAACAGGTGTAATGCCACTGCCAGCAGCAAATGCGGCAATGTTTTTAGTTTTAGAATCATTAGGCTCAAAAACAAAGCGCCCTTTTGGTGGAGCGACTTCTAAAGTATCACCAGCTTGTAACGTATTGTTGGCATACGATGAAAATGTACCATCTTCAACCTCTTTTACGGCTACTTTTACTTCGCCACTTTTAGGCGAAGAACAAAGCGAGTAATCTCGACGCACCTCATTTCCATCAATTTCGGTTTTTAAAGTAATATATTGTCCTGCTTTAAATATAAAAGTGTTTTTTAAGTTTTCAGGGATATTAAAACTAATACTTATGGCTTTATTAGTTTCTCTTTTTATTGCTTTTATACTGAGTTTATGAAATGATGACATATATAAGATTTTTAGCAAAAATAGTGAAGTTGGTTTTTAAATTTTAACTTTATTTGTAACAATTGCAGTAAAACGTTTACTAACTGATTGAACTAAATTTAAAAATAAAACTAACCAAAACTATGATTAAGCATTTTATAAATTTAGAATGGAAGGCGTTTTTTAGATCGGCTAGCTTAGGCAAAAGCATTGCTATTAAAATATTTATGGGCTTTATGGCTCTATATTTTATGGTTATGTTTCTTATCATGGGGTTTTTTATGGATAAAATTTTAAAAGAGATTTATCCAGATTTAGATGCATTAGTTGCTTTTAATGGGCTTTTATTTTTTTGGATAATAGGCTTTACTTATTAGGTTCTTTTTTCAAAAACTACCAGTAATGAGTGTTAAGCCACTACTAACACTCCCAATAAAACGCAAATCTGTAGTTAATTTTGTTTTAAGAAAATCAGCTCTATCATTCATAAATTTTTTACCACTATTCGCCATTATTCCTTTTGGAATTAAATTAATTGCAAACGATTATAAAGCATCAACAGTTTTGGTTTGGATGTTTGTTATTGTACTCATTACATTAATCAACAATTTTTTAAATTTTATTATTGAAAGCTTATCTGCTAAAACAGAGCTTTCCTTTTTGCCAATTATTGTTTTTGTAGGTTCTCTTTTTGCATTAAATCATTTTAATATTTTAAATATAGCTAAGTTGCTTTCAAATGGGGTAACGGCAATTACTAAAAACCCAATTTTAGTAATCATTCCAATTTTAACCTTAATTGGGTTGTATGTATATAATTTTAAAATTTTAAGACAAAAACTGTTCTTAGATAACGGGTTAAAAACAAAGGTAAAAGAGGTAAACGCTTCAAATCTTGAATGGACTAAAAACTTTGGCGATATAGCCCCTTTTCTGCAATTAGATTTAAAACTAATTTGGAGAAACAAACGTACTAAATCGTCAGCTTTTTTAGTCTTAATTGGTTTGTTATATGGTTTGTTTTTTTATCCGCAACCAACGTATCAAAACATGCCTTGGTTTTTTATGTTTATTGGTGTGTTTTCAACAGGAATCTTCTTAATCAATTTCGGGCAGTTTATACCAGCTTGGGATAGTGGTTATTACAAACTCCTTATGAGTCAAAATATTAAGTACGAGCAATATTTAAAATCTAAGTTTACTTTAATGGCAGTAAGTGTAGTTATTTTATTTGTATTAGGAATCCCGTACGTGTATTTTGGGTGGAAAATTTTACTAGCACATTTTGCCGCTACTATTTATAATATAGGCGTTAACACACATGTAATTTTATATGGAGGGGCTTTTAACCGAAAAAAAATAGATTTAAGCCAAAAAGCAGCCTTTAATTACCAAGGTACGGGCGCAGTACAATGGTTAATTGGTATTCCACTTTTATTACTACCCATGGGTTTATTTGCGTTATTTTATTTTTTAATAGGATTCGAAATTGCCTGTTTAATCTTAGCAATAATGGGAGTAATTGGCATTGTTTTTCATCAAAAATTAATGAATACAATTACACAAAAATACATAGAATCAAAACATAAAATGATTAGTGCCTTCGATCAAAATAACTAAAAGAATATATTATAACATCAAACCTTTCAAAAAAATATAACAATAATACAGTTTTAAATATTGAAAACTTAGATATTCCTAAAGGACAAAGTTTTGGTTTAGTAGGTAATAACGGCGCAGGAAAAACAACTTACTTTAGCTTATTGCTTGATTTAATACAACCAACAACAGGCTATATTAAAAGCAATAACATAAAAGTAAGTGAAAGCGAAGATTGGAAACCATTTACCTCTGCTTTTATAGACGAAAGCTTTTTAATAGGCTATTTAACAGCCGAAGAATACTTCTATTTTATTGGCGAATTACGCGGACAAAACAAAGCTGATGTTGATAAATTAGTCAGTCAGTTTGAAGATTTTTTTCATGGGGAAATTCTAGACCAAAAAAAATATTTGCGCGATTTAAGTAAAGGAAACCAGAAAAAAGCAGGTATTGTTGCAGCACTAATTGGCAATCCTGAAGTTATTATTTTAGATGAACCCTTTGCAAATCTAGATCCAACGACTCAAATTCGACTGAAAGGCATTGTTAAAAATTTAGCCGAAAAACAAGGCGTAACTGTTTTAATTTCCAGTCACGATTTAATGCATGTAACCGATGTTTGTGAGCGTATTGTAGTACTTGAAAAAGGTGAAATAGTTAAAGATTTAGCGACAAGTGAAGCCACTTTAAAAGAACTTGAAGCACATTTTTCTGAAACGCAGGTAGTTTAAAAGCCAATTGATTTTACAGTTAAATCCAAAAAGATGCTTATTTTTACGGTTGTATATAATAATAGCTGTACTTTTCAGTTATTTATTAGACTAAAAAAACCAGCATTGAAATGAGCACAAATAAATTTATTTTTTTGTTTGACTTCATAAAAAATATAATTTTTTGTGAGAAAGCGAAGCGGTTGATTTGCGTAGGAAATTTTTATTTTATTCCATTTAAAAATAAAAATTTTTAAGTAAATGAAAGTACCAATTAAAGCCATACTACTTATAGTTTTTTATATTGTTATGGTAACAGGTTGTTCTAGAAAAAAAGACAATTTTGTTAGTCGAAATTATCATGCCGTTACTGCCGAATTCAATGCGCTTTATAATGGCTACTTAGCCTTAGAACAAGGAAGAAACAGCTTAAACGAAAGCTACAATGATGATTATTGGGAAATTCTTCCCATCGAGCGCATGCAAATACAAGAAGACATTGTGTTGCCTGGGCAATCTAAAAACGAAAACTTTAATAGAGCCGAGGAAAAAGCGGTAAAAGCCATTCAAAAGCATAGTATAAATATTGAAGGCAGAGAAAAAAACCCACAAATAGACGAGGCATATTTGCTTTTAGGTAAAGCACGTTATTTCGATCAGCGATTCGTTCCAGCTCTAGCTGCATTTAATAATATTCTTAATAAATACCCTACTAGCGATAAAATAAATCAAGTAAAAATTTGGCGCGAGAAAGCAAATATCCGTTTAGAAAACAACGAAATTGCCATAAAAAAACTAAAACGTTTATTGGATGAGGAAGAGTTAGAAGATCAGGATTTAGCAGACGCCACATCTATTTTAGCTCAAGCCTATTTAAACACTAAATCTGTAGATAGTGCCATTACACAATTAGAAATTGCTGCAAACGCCACAAAAAATAACGACGAGCGGGGGCGTTACCGATTTATACAAGGGCAACTTTACAATACATTAGGCTACAAAGACAGCGCGAATATTGCTTTCGATAAAGTTATTGAACTCAACAGAAAAACACCTCGAATTTACATGATTAGTGCTCATATTGAAAAAATTAAAAATTTCGATTATGAAACTGGAGATAAATATGCGCTTTTAGAACATCTTACAGAACTTGAAGAAAACAGAGAAAACAGACCATATTTAGATAAAATTTATCATCAAATTGGGGAACACTATTTAAAGAATCAATCAGATTCTTTAGCAGTAACTTACTACAATAAATCGCTGCGAACCAACTCTCAAGACAAATTGCTAGTAGCAAAAAATTATGAGACTTTGGGCGACATGAATTTCGATAAATCGATGTATGAAGTCGCAGGTAATTATTACGATAGCACCATGGCAAGTTTGGTATTAAACTCTAAGCCATATCGTGTTATTAAAAGGAAAAGAGATAATTTAGAAGATGTTATTTATTATGAAAATATAGCCCGTGTAAATGATAGTATTTTGCAATTAGTAAATTTTTCTGAAACAGAAAGGCTGGAATATTTTGAGTCTTTTGTTGAAGCCCTAAAAATTAAGGATGAAGAAGAAAAAGCTAAAGCAGAAGCAGCAGAACGTAATGCAGCAGGATTAGCAACTATAGACAATAAAATTGGTAATCAATCACAAAATAATGCTGCTCCAAACCAAGCGGCACTGTTTTATTTTTACAACCCAACTACAGTGGCGTATGGTAAAAACGAATTTATTAAAATTTGGGGTAATAGAACTTTAGAAGATAACTGGCGATGGGCTAACAAAACAACATCTAGTGCAGGAAATAATGCATCAGATATAAATATTGTAGATACAGCATCAGACGAAGAGCGTTTAGACCCTCAATTTTATATCTCAAAAATCCCAACCGAAGAAAAGGCAATTGATAGTATTTCAAAAGAACGCAATTTTGCGTACTATCAATTAGGACTCATTTATAAAGAGAAATTTAAAGAATACAACTTATCAAAAAACAAGTTTCAAAATTTATTAAGTAGTAATCCTGAAGAACGCCTCATATTACTTTCAAAATATAATTTATATAAGATTTATCAATTACTGGGAGAAAACGATGAAGCTTTAATTGCTAAAAACGAGATTGTTACCAACTATCCAGATTCGCGTTATGCTACAATTTTAAACAATCCAGATTTAGCAAATCTAAAAGATGAAAATAGCCCTGAAAATATTTACGAAGCCATATATACGCAACACGAAAATCAACAATACGCAGAGGTAATCTCTAAATGCGAAAACTATATTAATGTATTTGATGGCGACCCCATTGTTTCTAAATTCGAACTTTTAAAAGCTACCGCCACAGGTAGATTGTTTGGTTACGAAGCTTATAAAAAAGCTATAAATTATGTGGCCATAACCTTTGCAAATACAGAGGAAGGTAAACAAGCCCAAAAAATTGAAGAGGAGCTTTTACCAAAAATATCGGCTACAGATTTTATTGAAGAAACCGAAGATGTTTCAACAAATTTTAAAGTGATATACAAATTTGAAAATACCGAGTTAGAGAACATAGAAATGTTTCAAAAAACATTAGATTCTGTTTTAAAAAACATTAAATATTACAATTTAAAAACATCGGTCGATGTTTATAACCCAAATACAACATTCGTTATAATACATGGTTTAAAAAATGCTCAAGTTGCTAAAACTTTCGATCAATTATTAACTAAAGAAGATAAACAAAAAATAACAAAACCTTATTTTGCAATATCATCTGCAAATTATCAAATCGTTCAGATTCATAAAAATCTAGATACGTATTTAAGTCTAAGTAATAAATAAAAATTAATAACATTATGTTCTCTGATAATAAAAAAGACAAACAAAAGACAGAAGGAACATCGAGTCAAAACATTATATCTAAAGGCACTAAAATAGTAGGTGACTTTAATAGCGAAGGCGATTTTAGAATTGATGGGATTATAGAAGGAAACATTAAAACCACAGGAAAAGTAGTAGTAGGAAAAGCTGGTTTTATTAAAGGAACTTTACAGGGCACCGATGCTTATTTTGAAGGTAAGTTTTCAGGAAAACTATCACTATCTGGTACGCTTACATTAAAAACGGCGGCACATATTGAAGGCGAAGTAGTAGTTGGAAAGCTAGCTGTAGAACCTGGTGCAACTTTTAATGTAGCCTGTGTTATGAAAGGTACCGTAAAAGAAATGAATAAAGGTGGGCAACAAAGACAATCAGAAACCGAAAAAACAGCTTAAAAACGCTGTTGTTCTTATGGGAATAGGCATGCAAATGGGTGTTACTATTTACCTATTTGTTTTGTTGGGTAAATGGTTAGATACAAATTATAATGACGGCGAAAAGTTGTATCTAATTATAATGACACTTTTAGGAGTTGCTATATCTCTTTATGCTGTTTTAAAGCAAATCAATCGAATTAAATATTAATGAGAAACCCCTTTTTTCGTTTTTCAATTAAAGCAATTATTCTTTTATGCGTTGTTTTCTGCGTTCATATTTTAATTTTAAATATATCCAATTTATCAGTATTTGAAAACAGAATAGTGCTTTCTTATTGCATTAATCTAGTTTTAGTAATTATAGTTTTTGGATTACTTTACTTATTAAAAGAAAAATATAAAGCACAACTAGGATTTCTGTTTTTAATTGGAAGTTTCTTAAAATTTGCTGTTTTTTTTATTGTTTTTTATCCTTTTTACAAGCAGGATGATGTAATTACAAAACTTGAATTTGCAGCTTTTTTTGTGCCATATGTAGTTGGCTTAATTTTAGAGACTTTTAGCTTGAGTAAATGGCTAAATAAATTAGACTAAATTTATTATAATTCACATAAAATAATTCATATAAAATAAAACCAAAAATAGTTTTGGTTTTTGAGATAAAAACATACCTTTGCACCGATTTTTAAGCCACTATTATTTAAAGTGATATGCGAAGAAAAATATCTTTAAAGCCAATTACATTATTACTATTTATAGTAACTTTTGTTACTTACAGTCAAGAAGAGCACGGACATGCAGATTCTGGTAGTGATAAAAAGTCTGAAGTAAAAGCATACATCCAACATCACCTGAAGGATTCATACGATTTTAATCTATTTTCTTGGACTACCGATTCTGGTGAAGAAAAACACTTTGGGTTTTCTTTACCTGTAATTCTTTGGGATGGAGGTTTAAAAGTATTCTCTTCATCTAAATTTCATCATGGAGAAACTGTTGCAGAAGTTGATGGTAATTACTATAAAAATTATCATGGTAAAATTTATAAGACTGATGCAGAAGGAACTATTAACTACGATGCAGAGCATCATGCTACAAACGAAAAACCACTAGACTTTTCAATTACTAAGAACGTCACTATGATTATGATGGTTTTTGCTATTATGTTCTTTATGTTTAGTCGTATGGCAAAATCATACAAGAAAAATAATGGTATGCCAAAAGGGATGGGTCGTTTTTTAGAGCCTATTGTTCTTTATGTTAGAGATGAAATTGCAAAACCTAATATTGGAGAAAAGTATTATAAGAGATATATGAGTTATTTATTAACCGTATTTTTCTTTGTTTGGATTGTTAACTTATTTGGCTTAACACCAATAGGCATGAATGTAACCAATAATATAGCTGTTACATTATGTTTGGCATTAATAACGTATATAATCACAACATTTTCAGGTAATAAAAATTACTGGAAACATATTTTCTGGATGCCAGGTGTACCGGTTCCTATGAAAATAATATTAGCGCCAATTGAATTGTTAGGAACTATCATTAAACCATTTGCATTAATGATTCGTTTGTATGCTAACATTACAGCAGGTCACGTAGTATTAATGAGTATTATAGGAATGGTATTCTTATTCCAAAATTGGTTAGGAAGCGGTTTATCATTTATGTTAGCGTTTGTTTTAGCTATTTTAGAATTGTTAGTAGCAGCATTACAAGCGTATATATTTACTGTGCTTTCGGCGCTATATTTTGGTATGGCTGTTGAAGAGCATGATCATCACTAAAGAAGTGATTTTAAAATTGAATGTTTAATTAATAATTATATATTTTATGGAAATTCCAGCTATCGTAGGAGCAGGTTTAGTAGTAATTGGGGCAGGTATCGGGATCGGTAAGATCGGTGGTTCTGCAATGGAAGCAATTGCGCGTCAACCAGAAGCTACAGGAAAAATTCAAACGGCTATGCTTATTGCAGCAGCCTTAATTGAAGGTATTGGTTTTGCAGCATTATTTGCTGTAAACTAAAACAAACAAAGAAACAGCTATAACGGTTGGTTATAGCTGTTCTTTTTAGTTAAACAGAAATTGTTTTAGAATTATAGTATTATGGAAAAATTATTTGAAGACTTTTCATTAGGATTATTTGTTTGGCAAGCAGTATTGTTTATTGCACTAATTCTTTTATTAAGAAAGTTCGCTTGGAAACCAATTTTAGATTCAGTTAATGATAGAGAAGAAGGTATTAAAAACGCATTAGATTCTGCTGAAAAAGCAAAATTAGAAATGGAAAACCTTCAAGCAGATAACCAAAAGTTAATTAAGGAAGCAAGAGCAGAACGCGAAGCTATGCTTAAAGAGGCTCGTGAAATCAAAAATAAAATGATCGAAGACGCTAAAGATGAAGCTAAAGAAACTGCTAATAAGTTAATTGCTCAAGCGCAAGAATCTATAGAAACAGAAAAGAAAGCAGCAATTTCAGAGTTAAAGTCGCAAGTGGCTAACTTATCAATTGATATTGCAGAAAAAGTGGTTCGTGAAGAATTATCTAATAAAGACAAACAAGTAAAATTGGTTGAATCTATGTTAGGTGAAGCAACTTTAAACTAGGGTTAGATGGCAGGAACTAGAGCAGCAATACGTTATGCAAAAGCAGTACTAAGTTTAGCAAGTCAGCAAAAAGCAGCAGAAGCTGTAAGCAAAGACATGAAGCTAATTGCTACTACTATAGATGAAAATGAAGAATTAAGTCAGGTGCTTAAAAGCGCAATTGTTAAGTCGGATGAGAAAAAAGCAGCCTTAACTCAAATTTTCCCAAAAATAAACACAATAAGTTCTGAGTTGTTCAACCTATTAATGTCTAACAAAAGAATTGACATTTTAGGAGATGTTGCAACTAAGTACAATCAGTTATTTGATGTATTAAACGGAAAACAAATAGCACAAGTAACAACGGCTATTCCGATGACTGATGATTTAGAATTAAAAGTGCTTGCAAAAATAAAAGAACTTACAAGTAAAGCAGTAGAATTAGAAAACATTGTCGATGAAAGTATTTTAGGCGGTTTCATCTTACGTGTTGGAGACAAACAATACAATGCTAGTATAGCAAACAAATTAAATAAGTTAAAAAGAGAATTTACTTTAAATTAAAATAAAATGGCAGAAGTAAAACCAGCTGAAATTTCAGCAATCTTAAAACAACAACTTTCGGGTTTTGAAGCATCGGCTTCATTAGATGAGGTAGGAACAGTATTAACAGTAGGTGATGGTATTGTACGTGCTTACGGATTGTCTAATGCACAATACGGGGAGTTAGTAGAATTTGATGGTGGTCTTGAAGGTATTGTACTTAACCTTGAAGAGGATAACGTAGGTATTGTATTATTAGGACACTCTAAAGCAGTAGCTGAAGGTTCTACAGTAAAGCGTACAGGTCGTATCGCATCTATAAATGTAGGAGAAGGTATTGTTGGACGTGTTGTTGATACATTAGGAAACCCTATAGATGGTAAAGGACCAATTACTGGAGAAACTTACCAAATGCCATTAGAGCGTAAAGCTCCTGGAGTAATTTATCGTGAACCAGTTACTGAGCCATTACAAACAGGTATTAAGTCTATAGACGCCATGATTCCTGTAGGGCGTGGGCAACGTGAGTTAGTAATTGGTGATAGACAAACAGGAAAAACTACCGTTTGTATCGATACGATTTTAAATCAAAAAGAATTTTACGATGCAGGCGAGCCTGTATATTGTATATATGTTGCAGTAGGTCAAAAAGCATCTACCGTAGCAAACATTGCTAAAGTATTAGAAGAAAGAGGCGCATTAGCTTATACAACTATTGTAGCAGCAAATGCATCAGACCCTGCACCAATGCAGGTATACGCTCCAATGGCAGGTGCTGCAATTGGTGAGTATTTTAGAGATACTGGTCGTCCAGCATTAATCATTTACGATGATTTATCTAAACAAGCAGTAGCTTACCGTGAGGTGTCTTTATTATTACGTCGTCCACCAGGACGTGAGGCGTACCCAGGCGATGTATTTTACTTACACTCTAGATTATTAGAGCGTTCTGCAAAAGTTATTAATGATGATGATATTGCTAAGAACATGAACGATTTACCAGATAGCTTGAAGCCTATGGTAAAAGGTGGAGGTTCTTTAACAGCTTTACCAATTATTGAAACACAAGCAGGTGATGTTTCTGCATATATTCCAACTAACGTAATTTCTATTACAGATGGACAAATTTTCTTAGACGGAGATTTATTTAACTCTGGTGTTCGTCCAGCAATTAACGTAGGTATTTCGGTATCTCGTGTTGGTGGTAACGCACAGATTAAATCTATGAAAAAGGTGGCAGGTACTTTAAAATTAGATCAAGCGCAATTCCGTGAATTAGAAGCATTTGCTAAGTTTGGATCTGATTTAGATGCCGTTACTTTAAATGTAATTGAAAAAGGAAAACGTAACGTTGAAATCTTAAAGCAAGCACAAAACGATCCGTTTACAGTTGAAGATCAAATAGCCATTATTTATGCGGGATCTAAAAACTTATTAAGAGACGTTCCTGTTGAAAAAATAAAAGAATTTGAAAGAGATTTCATAGAATTCTTAAATGCTAAACACAGAAATATTTTAGATACATTAAAAGCAGGTAAGTTAACTGATGAGGTTATAGATACATTAACAGCTGTAGCAAAAGATTTATCAGGAAAATATAACTAAAGTTCAGAGTGATAAGTTATGAGTTCAGAGTAATTCACTCATAACAGAATACTTTTTTATAAGTACGATGTCATTAAATAACAGTCCTATTAGAGTAAAGAGTTTTCAATTTGCTTGTGATATTGTTCATTTTACTGACAAATTAAAAGAAAATAAAGATTTTGAATTAGCATCTCAATTAATAAAAAGCGGAACAAGTATTGGAGCCAATACTAGAGAAGCTTAAAGAGGAGTTAGCACAAAGGATTTTAAAAATAAGTTTGGTATAGCACTTAAAGAAGCTGATGAAACCAAATATTGGTTAGAAATTTTAGAAGCGACTGGAAGAGAAATACCAAAAGACATGATGAATAAATGTGAGGAGTTAATAAGGATATTGGTTGCGATAATCAAGAACTCATAACTCAGCATTCATAACTCATAACTTGAAAAATGGCAAACTTAAAAGAAATACGTAACAGAATATCATCAGTATCATCAACGATGCAGATTACCAGTGCCATGAAAATGGTGTCTGCCGCAAAGTTAAAGAAAGCTCAAGATGCTATTACCGCAATGCGTCCTTATGCAGATAAGTTAACCGAGCTTTTACAAAGCCTAAGTGCGACTTTAGATGCAGATTCTGGAAGTAAATATTCTACACAACGCGAAGTTAACAATGTATTAATTGTTACTATTACCTCTAACAGAGGTTTATGTGGCGCTTTTAATTCTAACATTATTAAGCAAACACAAAACTTAATAAATAATGTGTATGCTGATAAAAAAGTTTCTGTTGTTGCGATAGGAAAAAAGGCAAATGATGCGTTTTCAAAGCAAAATATTGTAATCGCTAATAAAAGTGAAGTCTTCGATGATTTAACTTTTGATAATGTTGCAGAAATTGCAGAAATGCTAATGGAGAAATTTGTTGCAGGTGAGTTTGATAAAATTGAAATTGTGTACAACAAGTTCAAAAACGCAGCGACTCAAATTGTTATGACTGAACAATTTCTACCAATCGTGCCTGTTGAAGGCGAAGCCATTAATAATGCCGATTATATTTTTGAGCCATCAAAAATTGAAATCGTAGAACAGTTAATTCCTAAGTCATTAAAAACACAATTGTTTAAAGGGATAAGAGATTCTTTTGCAAGTGAACATGGTGCACGTATGACAGCAATGCATAAAGCAACAGATAACGCTACAGAATTAAGAGACCAGCTTAAGTTAACGTATAACAAAGCACGTCAAGCCGCAATTACTAATGAAATATTAGAAATTGTAGGTGGAGCAGAAGCATTGAACAATTAATATCTTTGTTTTACTGAACCTGTTTCAGTATCACATAACATATAAGCCTCACAATAGTGAGGTTTTTTTGTGGCATCCATTTTGTAAATAGTATTTTTATAATATTTTAAATTTTATCTAAATGAAACCTTTAAAAAACATATCTTTTATCCTTTTATTATTAGTAATTATGTCTAGTTTTTTACATTGTTCAAGCACTAAAAAGCTTCAAAGCGAAATACCTTTTGAAATAGGAGACGTATATTATCAGGATTGGGTTACTGGAGAAAAAGGAGGAGGCTCGGGTGTTAACTTATTTATTCCAATAATTTTAAACCCTAATAATATCATATTAGACAGTATTTATTTTAGAGGTGAACAATCTAAACTAGAAATGACTAATAAAACTCTTTACGTAGGTCGTTTTCAAGACGATTCAAACGAAAAAGAAGATATTATTATGAGTAATGAACCTTTTGCTGAATATGGCAATAAAGTGCCAGAATTCCCCAAAAAAATACCGTTTAAATTGAAAGCCAATGCGTGCGTTATTAGCTATAAACAAGGGATTAAAATTAAATATTTTAAAATTGAAGGGTTAACTAAAAAGTAGAATTATAATACCCAAGATCTTCACCTAAAAATCAATAGCCTTTTATTATAGCGTCTATTTATTTTTTTAGAAAAATAGAGCCATGTTAAATCCGTTTTAAACGGTTTGGTTAGCGTTAGCTAAAAACGTATTTTTAGCCTATAAATAACCAATCGTTGAGCGGACTCAAATCACTTTTTAAACAAACATTTATTTACGGTTTAGCTACTGTGCTTCCAAGAATGTTAAGTTTTTTATTGGTGCGTTTACATACCGATGAAAGTGTACTAAAATCGGTTGCAGATTATGGTGATGTTTCCTTAATATTTTCATATTTCGTTTTATTCAATGTGGTTTTAGCCTATGGTATGGAAACGGCATTCTTTAGGTTTTTTAATAAAGAAGGGGATAAATCAAAGGTTATTGGCACGTCTTCTATTTCATTAATAATAACCTCAGTACTTTTCTTTATTATCGCAATCGCTTTTCAAAACCAGATTGCAAATGCCATTGATATTAAAGCAGAATATATTCATTTAGTTATCTGGATTTTACTATTGGATGCCTTGGTAATCATTCCATTTGCTTGGTTACGTGCCAATGCAAAACCAATAAAGTATGCAGTTATCAAAACTTTAAATGTAGTTATAAACCTAGGCTTAAATCTGTTTTTATTATTATGGCTAAAAGATTTAGCTTCAGAATCTTCTTTGTTTGAATCTATTTACAAACCTAATTACGAAATCAACTATATATTTATTGCCAATTTAGTGGCAAGTGGGGTAACGCTGTTATTAATGCTTCCATTTTATTTTAAGATAAAGTACACTTTCAATTCTACACTTTGGAAACAAATGATGCGTTACGCTTTTCCTGTTTTAATTGCAGGTGTGGCATTTTCTGTAAACGAGACGTTTGATAGGATTTTATTGGACAAACTGTTACCAGAAAACATAGCTAAAACAGAAATAGGAATGTATTCAGCTTGCTACAAACTAGCGTTATTTATGACGCTTTTCGCAACAGCTTACCGTTTAGGGATAGAACCCTTCTTTTTTAGTCATGCTAAAACAGAAAATCCACAGAAAAATTATGCTAAAATTTTAGAGTACTTTGTGATTTTTGGTTCGGTAATTTTATTAATTGTAGTTGTTTTTGCAGATGTTTTAAAAGTTATTTTTATTGGCGATGAGGCTTATTGGCAAGCCATGTGGATTGTGCCAATTATTTTACTGGCAAATTTTTGTTTGGGTATTTATCATAACTTATCGGTGTGGTATAAAATAACCGATAGAACAAAATTTGGAGCTTACATATCTGTTTTTGGAGCCATTTTAACGCTAGTCTTAAACTTTTGGCTTATTCCAGTCATGAGCTATAAAGGGTCTGCAATTGCTACATTAACCGCTTATGCATGTATGATGTTCGCGTCGTTTTATTTTGGAAGAAAATATTATCCAATTCCTTACAATCTTAAGAAAATCGGATTATATTTAGTGCTTTCCATTAGTCTATCAAGTTTGTCATTTTATCAATTTAGAGAAAATTATAGTATTGGAATAGCGTTGTTAATTGTATTTTTGACAATCGTATATATCTCAGAAAAAAATCAAATTAAACAATTATTAAAGCGTTAAAAATGCAAATTAAAATAATAAATAAATCCACTCACGATTTACCACATTATGAAACCATAGCATCGGCAGGAATGGATTTACGTGCAAACATATCAGAATCAAGAGTTTTAAAGCCGTTAGAACGCAGTATCGTGGGCACAGGCTTATTTATAGAATTGCCAATAGGTTACGAAGCACAAGTACGCCCACGTAGTGGATTAGCAGCAAAAAAAGGCCTTACCGTTTTAAATGCTCCAGGAACAATTGATGCCGATTATAGAGGCGAAATAGGAGTGATTCTAGCTAATTTATCAAACGAAGATTTTATTGTTAACAACGGCGAGCGTATTGCACAATTAGTAATTGCAAAACACGAACGCGCAGAATGGATTGCTGTAGAAGAACTTTCTAGTACAGAAAGAGGTTCTGGTGGGTTTGGAAGCACAGGTGTAAAATAAATTCCTGCGAAGGCAGGAATCTCTTAGTCGATAAGAATGAAATGTTGGCACGTCTATGTAATAACAAATAAACCAAACGGTGTTTTATATGTTGGAAAGAGTAAAAGAACATAAATTAAAAGTTTGCCCTAAGTCATTTACAGCAAAGTATAATTGCGATAAATTGATTTATTTTGAAGAATTTGAAAATGGAAGAGAGATTGGAAAACAGAATTAATTGAAGAGATAAATCCCAGTTGGTCAGATTTGAGTATTAACTGGAATATAAATTATAATAAATTAAGAAAATAAAATTTAACATTAAAAGATACCTGCTTTCGCAGGCAATTGTATGAAACATCCATGATTAATATTTAATCACACAACCAAATGATTATTTAGGATGTTACATGTGACCGTTGAATGACAATAAATATAAACACATGAAAATAATAGTCCCAATGGCAGGTCGAGGTTCTCGATTACGCCCACATAGTTTAACCGTACCAAAACCATTAATTCCTGTTGCAGGACAGCCAATTGTTCATCGTTTGGTAAAAGATATTGCTAAAGTTTTAAAACAACCTATTGAAGAAATCGCTTTTGTTTTAGGCGATCCAGCATGGTTTGGCGATGAGGTTGTATTAAGTTTAGAAGATTTAGCAAAAAGCTTAGGTGCAAAAGCTTCAATTTACCGACAAGATTTACCATTAGGAACAGGCCATGCTATAATGTGTGCAAAACCATCACTTTCAGGACCTGCGGTTATAGCTTATGCCGATACTTTAATTAGAGCTGAGTTTGATTTAGACCCAGATGCTGATGCGGTAATTTGGACAAAAAAAGTAAATAACCCAGAAGCTTATGGTGTTGTTAAGCTTAATGAAAATGAAGAAATTATTGAGCTAGTTGAAAAACCCGAAACCTTTGTAAGCAATCAAGCGGTTATAGGTATTTATTATTTTAAAGATGTGGCTGTTTTAAAAGGAAAATTACAAGAAATTCTTGACGAAAACGTTATGAATGGTGGCGAATATCAAATTAACGATGGGATAAAGCGTATGATGGCTGAAGGTAAAATATTTAAAACAGGTACAGTTGATGAATGGATGGATTGTGGAAACAAAACAATAACGATTGAAACCAATCAGCGTATGTTAGGGTTTTTAAAAGACGATGGTGATGAACAATTGGTATCATCTTCAGTTAAATTAGAAAATTCAACTATAATCGAGCCCTGTTTTATTGGCGATAATGTTATGCTTAAAAACAGTACTGTTGGTCCATTTGTTTCCATTGGAAATGGTAGTGCTATTGAAAACTCAACCGTTAAAAACAGCTTAATTCAAACACAAACAACCGTTAAAAATGCTAATTTAGACAATGCTATGGTTGGCAATCATGTAAAATACGATGGTAATTTTACCAGCATTAGCATTGGAGATTATTCGGTTTTGGAATAACTTTTGAAATATAATGTCATGCTAAGCTGAGTCTAAGCATTTTTATCATGAAAAAACAAATCTACATACTCTTTTTTCTCTTCGGATTAATTTTCTTTCCGCAGATAAATTATGCTCAAGTAGATTTTAATAAAAAACCGGATGACGATTTAGGCAATGTAGATGACGAATTTCAAGAACTATTTTATGAAGCCTTAAAACAAAAAGGAATAGAGAATTACGACCGATCTGTAGAGGCGCTTTTAAAATGTATAGAAATTGATAATACGTTACCAGTGTTATATTTTGAATTAGGCAAAAGCTACAACCTGCTCAAAAATTTTGGATCAGCTGAAGATGCACTAAAAAAAGCCATAAAAATTGAACCAGACAATGAATGGTTTTTAGATGAATTGTATGGGTTTTATGCCTCTCAAAATGATTATGATAAAGCCATAAAAACAGTAAAACAACTTGTAAAATATCATCCAGATTATAAAGAAGATTTGGCATCGCTTTATTTGCGAACAAAAAATTATAACGATGCTCTTAAAATCTTGGATGAATTGGATTTAGAATTTGGAATATCGGTAGCTAGAGATATACTTCGCAACCAAATTTATGAGGCAACAGGACGCAAAAAAGATCAAATTAAAAATTTAGAATCTCGTGTTGAAAATAACCCAGATAAAGAGTCGAATTATTTAGCACTTATTTTCCGCTATAGCGAAAACAATGAAAAAGAAAAGGCGTTTGAAACTGCCAAAGAATTGCTTAAAATTAATCCGAATTCTCAAATTGTTCATCTTGCTTTATACAAATTTTATTTAGATGATAACAATACAGAAAAAGCTATAGAATCGATGAAAATCGTTTTAAAAAGCAGCCAGATAAAACCAGATGCTAAACTTAAAGTATTATCAGACTTTGTGAGTTTTGTTCGTAAAAACCCAGAATATGAGTCAGATTTAGTTGAAATAACAGCCTTAGTTGGCAATAGCAATAATGGTAAAACTTTAGTAGAATTAGCTCAATATTATTTAAAGCAAGGCGATAAAGCAAACGCTTTAAAATACTATCAAGAGGCTTTGGCTTTAGAAACTGATAATTTTCAAATTATGCGTAATGTATTACTACTTTACATTGATTTAAAACAATTTGATGCAGCTTCTCAAAAAAGTAATAATGCCTTAGAAAAATATCCTTCGCAACCTATATTTTACTTAATAAATGGTGTGGCTTTAAACGGATTAAATCAAGCTGAAAAAGCCGCCGAAGTTTTAGAATCTGGATTAGATTATATTATTGATGATAACAAAATGGAAGCAGATTTCTATAATCAACTCAGTAGAGCCTATACACTGCTAAACAATACAACCAAAGCAAAAGCGTTTAGTGATAAGGCAAAACAATTAGAAACCTCAAATTAATGCATAAATATATCTTTTTTACGCTTCTTATCTTGCTAGCATCAAGCTGTAAATCAACTAAAACTATTAGTGCTGGCGAAGCAAATTATAAACTTTCTACGAGACAATTAATTAAAGAAAACGCAAAACAGGCGGCTCGCTTTAAAACGTTACAGGCAAAACTTAAAATTACATATTTACAAAATGAAAAGGAGCAAACACACGCAGTATCATTTAGAGCTAAGAAAGATGAGATTTTATGGATTAGCGCTACTTTTTCAGTTATAAGAGCCAAAGTAACACCAGAAAAAGTAAGTTTTTATAATAAGCTGGACAATACGTATTTTGAAGGTGACTACGCCTATTTAAGTGATTTATTGGGAACTGATTTAGATTTTCAAAAAGTTCAAAATTTATTATTGGGTGAAACGTTATTTAGCTTAAAAGATGATACTTATTTTTCAAGTATAAGAGATAGTCTTTATGTGCTTCAACCAAAAAAGCAACGCGAATTGTTTGAGATTTTCTTTTTATTAGACCCTTCGCACTTTAAAGTAAAATCGCAACAAATATCTCAACCAAAGGAATTTAGAATATTACAGATTGATTATTTGTCGTATCAAAAAGTTGGTAGTCAAACACTACCTGAGCATATAAAAATTAATGCTGTTGAAGCTAACGAAGAAGCCATTATTAAATTAGAATTTAAAAATGTATTATTAAACGAAGACCTCCGTTTTCCGTTTAAAATACCATCTGGATTTAAAGAAATTAAGTTATAGCATTGAATAGTAAAGGAACATATAGGTTTTTAGTTTTACTCGTTTTTTGCTTGTACTGTGGCTTGGGTTTTTCTCAAAATAACAAACAAAAAGAGCTGGAAACTCGCCGACAGGAATTACGTCGTGAGATTCAAAAAATTAATGAATTACGTTCTGAAAACAAGTCTAAAGAAAAATCGCAGTTGTCTTTGATTGAAGATTTTAACTATAAAATTAGCGTGTTAAACAACTTAATTAAAGTTACTAATCAACAAGCTAATTTAATTACCAGAGAAATTAATTCTAACCAAAAAAAGATTAGTAATCTAAGAGAAGAATTAAAGCAGTTAAAAGAAGATTATGCAGCAATGATTGTGAAGTCTTATAAAAGTAAAAATCAACAGAGTAGAATAATGTTTTTGTTGTCTTCAAACGATTTTAAGCAGGCATACAAACGCTTACAGTATATTAAACAATACAGTAATCATCAGAAGAAACAAGGAGAAACCATAAAATTAAAAACTGCCGAATTACAGGATATTAATACGAGTTTACTAAAGCAAAAAGAAGATAAACAGAAATTGATTGCTGAAAATAAAGAGACACAAAAATCGTTACAAGCTGAACGAAATCAGCACGAAGTAATAATGAAATCTATTAAGAAAAATATTAATAGGTATACAACTCAAATTAAAAAAAGACAACAAGAAGCTAATAGAATAGATGCCGAAATAGATAAAATTATTAAGGCAGCTATTGCAAAATCTAATAAAAAAGCAGGAAAATCTACAAGCTCAAAAACGTTTGCATTAACTCCAGCAGGAAGAGCGTTGGCAAAAGATTTTGAATCGAATAAAGGCAAATTAGATTGGCCAGTTAAAAAAGGTATTGTAAAAGTGCGTTACGGTACACAGCCACACCCTATAAACAGATCGTTAACTATTAAAAGTAACGGAGTTAGAATTGCTACCGAAAAAAACGCCAAAGTTAGAGCTGTTTTTAAAGGAGAAGTTATTGCGGTACATAGAATGAAAAATGTAAATCCGATAGTAATAATTCGTCACGGAAATTACATTACATACTACAAAAACCTCTCAAAAGTTTATGTAAAAGAAGGCGATAATGTCAATACAAAACAAGATATAGGCGAGGTTTTTACCAATAGAATAACCGGCGAAACCATATTGAGTTTTAGTATTTCTAAAGAAAGCAGCACTCAAAATCCAGCATCTTGGATTTACAAAATGTGATAGCATTTTGAAATATTATAATAGGATTTACAAAATGTAACACGCGGTGTCATCCTGAACTTGTTTTAGGATGTCATAATTTAAAATTTTATAAGCAATAACAGATTTTTACGCACAAGCTCAGAATAACACGAGATTAAACTCTCATCACAACATATAGCTAAATCAACATTAATATTTTGAGCAAAAAACCCAAATTTCTTCGTTAAAAAATTATCACCATAGCTATGACTCAAACTTTGATTTTTTTCTTTTAAAATCTTTTATGTCATTTTTTATATCAATATAGCCATATCACTAATTAGACATATGGAAACTTAAAAGGTTTAATTAAAAAAACAGAGCTTTTAACTCAGTAGCTTTGTCTGGCGTAATTTTACCTGCTAACAACAAGCTTAATTGTTTACGTCTCAATGCAGCATCAAAACGTTCTTTTTCTAAATCTGTTTGTGGGATTACTGCTGGAACAGAAACGGGTCTGCCTGTGTCGTTAACAGCAACAAAGGTGTAAATAGCTTCGTTTGCTTTAGATTTTTCTCCAGATTCTCTATCTTCAATCCATACATCAATAAACACTTCCATAGAAGTTTTAAAGGCACGAGACACTTTGGCTTCAACGGTAACCACACTACCTAAAGGTACCGCTTTGCTAAATAGAACATGATTAACTGATGCAGTAACCACAATGCGTCTGCTATGGCGTCTAGCAGCAATACTAGCGGCACGATCCATACGTGCGAGTAATTCACCGCCAAACAAATTATTTAGTGGGTTGGTTTCACCTGGTAAAACCATATCGGTAAGTATTGTTTTAGATTGCTCGGGAGTTTTTGCTTGCATCATGCTTGTTTTAATGATGTTGCAAAGGTAAAATGATTTTAAGTATTAATAAAGTAAAAAGGGGAGTGAATTGTTTTTGAGGTTAATCTAATTTTTTAAACAATATCCAAGCATCTTTATTATGCGACTTTCTTATTTCGCGAACGGCTTTAAGTGCTTCTTTACCAGTTTCGTGGCTAGAATAAACCACCTCGTGTAAACCGTATTTGTTTACACCAATCTTTCTAGCGTTAAATCCATCTTTTTTTAATTGAGCAATGATTTTATTGCAGTTTCCTTCAACTCTAAAAGCACCTGCAACAATATGATAATTCCCTGTTTGTTTAGTAAGATTTAGTGTAATTGCGGGTAGCGGATTTAAACTAAAAGTAGCTTGCTGTATTTTAGTGTCAAGTTGTTTTGTCGCTTCTTCTTGTGCTAATTGATTATGAGTTTCAATTTGGTTAATATAAAAATTTGAAGCCATAAAACCACCTAGCGTTAAAGCAATTAAAGCTACTGCTGCATATTTTAAATACGGTCTTTTAGCTCTTGTAGAGCCTTTCAAAGCACGTCTTTCAGGAGTAACGGTAAGCGGAATTACTTTTTCAATATCTTCAACTTCTTTTTTATAAACTTCGCGAGTAACTGATGGTGATACAAATTGAGACAAACCAAACGAATCAGTCAAATAATTAAGACTGTAAGTCGGTTCAAATAAAATTCTTCCTTCTTTATTAAGCACGACCTCGCCTATATTATTAAATGTAAGTGTTTCACCTTGTGTTAAATAAGATTTTAGGGTTTTTACACGTTTTGCAATCTTTTTTGTAGCGACTTCAAAAGGAATTTTTTCTACATCAGCAATATAATGTGCTAATAAGCCATCATTTTGTTGAATTTGCTCGTTAAAAGACACCGCTTTTTTAGGAGGATAAAATGCATTTGTTGAATCGTTTATGGTTGCCGATACACGTTGCGTTAAAAAAGAGCCAAACTCTGGAATAGTAACACATTCGTACCTATATAATAAATCGCTTAAGTAAGTTTCTAATTGCATAAAAACAAAGTTAAAAAATTATGCTTTTGGATAAAATTTAAGACGAAGTATTTATTAACAGTTGAAAAATTCTTTTATTGTAGCTTTAAAACCAAATGTTTATAATGGAAGAAAATGATTTGCTTTACACTTTAGCTTTGCAACATGTACCCAATATTGGCGATATTACTGCAAAAAAACTCATTTCTCATTGTGGTTCTGCTGAAGCTGTTTTAAAAGAAAAAAAGCAAAACTTACTTAAAATTGGTGGTATTGGAGGTATTATTTTAGGCGATTTGTTTGAAGCTTATCATTTAAAAGAGGCAGAAAAAGAGATAAAATTTATTAAACAAAACAAACTCAAGGTTTTGTATTTTAAAGACGAAAGTTATCCTGAAAAACTTAAGCATTGTATTGATGGTCCTATTTTACTATTTGAATCGGGACATATTAATTTAAAACAACAACACATTATTAGTATTGTTGGCGCCAGAAAAATAACTACAAATGGAATAACTTTTTGTGAAAATTTGGTTGAAGCGCTTACACCATATAACCCAATTATTGTTTCTGGTTTTGCATACGGAACAGATATTACTGCCCACAAAGCAGCATTAAAACATAACTTACAAACCATTGGTTGTTTAGCTCATGGGTTGCACACCATTTACCCGAAAGTGCATAAAAAGTATATGATTGATGTTGAAAAAAACGGTGGGTTTTTTACCGATTTTTGGAGTAGCGATGCCTTTAATAAAAACAATTTTTTAAAACGAAATAGAATTATTGCTGGTTTAAGCGAAGCCACAATTGTTATAGAATCTGCCGAAAAAGGCGGAAGTTTAGTAACTGCCGATATTGCCAATTCTTACAATAGAGATGTGTTTGCAGTGCCTGGGCGCACAACCGATTCGCAAAGTGTAGGGTGTAATAATTTAATTAAACACCAAAAAGCACACATGCTTTCTAACCCGTTAGATGTGCCTTATATTTTAAATTGGCAATTAGATACTTTGGCAAGCTTAACAACCAAAAAAAACATACAAAAGCAATTATTTGTTGAACTAGACACCACTGAAAAGAAGATTTATAATTACTTAAAAGAAAACGAAAAACAATTATTGGATGTAATAGCCATTAATTGCGACATGCCCATTTTTAAAGTAGTTAGTATTTTGTTAAATATGGAATTAAAAGGTATTATTAGGCCTTTACCTGGGAAGTTGTTTGAGGTGGTCTAATAACCAACCTTCTCCCTAACCCTACTTAAAACGGCATCAGCCACAATTTTTGCCTTTTCAGCACCTACAGCTAATGCAGCATCAACTTCATTAAGGTTGTTCATGTAGTAATTATAGCGCTCTCGCTGTTTAGCAAATTTTTCAATAATTAATTCAAATAAATCTTGTTTGGCGTGTCCGTAGCCATAACCGCCATTTTCGTAGTTGACTTTCATGGTTGTTATCTGTGTCTCAGAAGCTAATAAATTATAAAGTGTAAAACAGTTACAGGTTTTCCAATCTTTTGGTTCTTCAAGCGGTGTGCTATCTGTTTTAATACCCATAATTTGTTTGCGCAGTTTCTTATCATCTAAAAATATGTTGATAATATTATTTCTACTCTTGCTCATTTTCTCTCCATCTGTACCTGGAACAAGCTTTGTGTTTTCTTGTATTTTCCCTTCTGGCAACACAAACGTTTCACCCATTTTAGCATGAAAACGAGACGCCACATCGCGTGTCATTTCAATATGTTGTAATTGGTCTTTTCCAACAGGAACAAAGTTTGCATCATACAATAAAATATCTGCCGCCATTAGCATTGGGTAAGTAAATAATCCAGAATTAACATCCTCTAGCCTATCGGCTTTGTCTTTAAAACTATGTGCCAATGTTAAACGCTGGTATGGAAAAAAGCAACTTAAATGCCATGATAATTCGGTTACTTGTGGCACATCACTTTGTCTATAAAAAACGGTTTTTTCAATATCTAATCCAAAAGCTAACCATGTTGCTGCAGTAGAATAGGTGTTTTCTCGTAAAAGTGCCGCATCTTTAATTTGGGTTAGCGTATGTAAATTGGCAATAAATAAAAATGAATCGTTACTTGGGTTATTCGCCATTTCTATTGCTGGTATAATAGCGCCTAAAATATTTCCTAAGTGTGGAGTGCCTGTACTTTGTATGCCTGTTAGTATTCTTGCCATAATTTGTCCTGTAAATACAAGATGGTTTTTAATTAAATAACACTGCGAAAATACGTATTTGTTAGGCAATAAAAAAAGTGGCAAAAGCCACTTTTTACTATAATATAAGCTAGGGTTTTCTTATTTTTTAAATAAGCCAGCTAAAAATAGAATAACAGATGCACCAATAGCTCCTGTTAAAATGTCTCCAACAACACCATCTATTAAAGAGATGTTTAGTTGCCCAAAAAGCCAATTACCAACAATACCACCAACAATACCAATAATAATGTTGAGCAATATTCCGAATCCGCCGCCTTTCATTAATTTACCAGCTAACCAGCCAGCAATAGCTCCAATTAAAAGTGAATACAGTAAACCCATAATTTAAATATTTTAAAGTTAATATGTTTTAAAGATAATCAATTTATAATAGTATTTTTGGTTTAATGAAAATTGTTAAGCATATTTTTTGGATACTTTATCGTATTTGGTTCTATATTCTTGTAGCTTCACCAATACTTATTATGTTTCCAATTCTTTTAATTTCTATTTTAAAAGAATCGTGGTATCCGTTCTTTTTTAAATTAGCACGTTTTTGGGCAAAATTCATTTTAATTGGTATGGGTTTTATATATATTATTGAGCGAGAACAAGTTCCCGAAAAAGATAAAAGTTATATGTTTATTGCAAACCACACATCAATGGCAGATATTATGCTTATGCTAGTTTCGGTTAAAAATCCGTTTGTTTTTGTTGGTAAAAAGGAGTTAGTTAAAATTCCGCTTTTTGGTTTTTTTTATAAGCGCACTTGTATTTTAGTTGATAGAAGCTCTGCTAAAAGCAGACAAGCTGTTTTTTTAAGAGCACAACGCCGATTGCAATCTGGATTAAGTATTTGTATTTTTCCTGAAGGAGGCGTGCCAGAAGAACATATTGAACTAGATAGCTTTAAAGATGGTGCGTTTAGACTAGCCATTAACCATAAAATCCCTATTGTACCATTAACATTTGCCGATAATAAAAAACGTTTTTCTTATACTTTTTTTAGCGGAAGCCCCGGAAAAATGCGTGTTAAAATTCATAAATTTTTACCTACTGAAAATTTAACCATTGAAGACACAAAATCTTTAAATGAGGAAGCAAGACAAATTATTTTAAAGCAATTGAATGCTTTTAAAAAATAAAAACTGCTCTGGGGAGAGCAGTTTTTTTGATATTGATTTTCGAGCTTAAAGAAAATCAATATCTAGATCTAACCAAAAACCTAGAACTTAATGGCAAACCCGGTATAAACCCCAATAAAATAAGGCTTAAAATTACCAGATGTATTATTAAACGTATTGATTTGATATTTGAACATAGGCTCTAAATTCAAATCTATCTTTTTTGAAAATTTATAATTAAATCCTAAACCAAAATTAGCACTATAACTTACTTTATTAATGTTAGTTGCTTCGCCTAAAAGAATTATCGACCCAGCATTCTCTGAAAAAATCTCGTTTTTATTTAAAAATAAGGAACTAAATCCGCCAATAAGATTAATTCCTAATTTTTTATTTGTAAGTGCATATTGAATTTCTAAAGGCACTTCAATATAGCCCATGTCTTGATTAATAGATGTGTTTGAGTTTTGAGTAAATACCTCAGGTCTTTTAGCAGAGCTTAAGTTTTGTCTACTAATAACCGAAACAGAGCTAACGCTACTATTATCACTTGCACTTATATTTTGTAATGAGCTAGAGCTGCTACTAGCGCTAAGAGATTGAAAAACCACTACATTATTAGTGTTATAGCCTAAATTAACTTTATTTACACCTGTACGTATACTTAATTTCTTGTTAACTGCATAACTAGCCTTAATGCCATAACTCATATTAAGCTCTCCAGTTTTAGAGTTGTTGTTAAACTGTGGGTCTATTGAAGATCCTTCTCCTAAACTACTAAAATAAACAGGCGCAGCGTTAGGGACTATACTCCACCTGTTTAATTTTTCGTCTTTCTCTTCTTCAATAATATCTTTGTTTTTATCTAAAACGTCTTCAATAGTAATATTCTCCTCTTTGTTATTTGCGACAGTATTAGTTTTGGTTATTGAGTTTGTCGAAACATCGTTTGGGTTAACTTTTGCAACAGTATTATTTGTTGTTGTGCTATTAATTATTTCTGTTGTTTTATTTTTATCAATTTGTGAGATTTCATTTTCCTTTTTTATTGCCTCATTATCTTTTAAGTTTTTAGCAATTGCCGTTTTGTTATCGTTTTTTAAAATGGAATTAGAAACAGTTAATTTTTTATTTGAATTTTGATGTTCTTTTAACTTACTTTCATTTTTATTTTTTGATGAAGTATTTTCGGCAACCGAAGTTTTGTTTGAAGGAGTAATGTTTTTTAGTGCATCTTCAGTTTTTGTGCCTGAAGCTTTTTCAGAAGAATCCTTTTCTATATTCGATTCAGCAACAGCTTCTTTTTCATTTATAATTTCTTCTTCTTTTTTATTAGAATTAATTAAAGGATTGTTATCATTTTTATTTAAATCATCTAAAACCTCATCTTTAGTATCTACCACTTGAGTAGGTTCAATATTGTCAGAATCATTTCTGCCAGAATCATTTAAAAACAAACCACCAACTGTTAATAATAATAATAGTAATGCCGCAACGCCTGCATAACGCCACCAAATAGGAATAACGCGCCTTTTTTTCTTATTAAGTTCTGCTTCTATATTTTTCCAAACAGCATCACTAGGAGTCGCTTCAAAATCTTTAAAGCGTTCTTGAAATAATCTGTCTATATGTTTTTTATCACTCATTATAAGGATTGTAAACGTTGTCTTGTTTTATAGTTTTCAATAATGTCTTTCAAAATCTGTCGCGCACGCGCTAAATTAGATTTTGATGTACCTATATTTATGTTTAGCATTTCTGCTATTTCTTTATGTGAGTAGCCGTCTAAAACATAAAGGTTAAACACTAACCTATAACGGTCTGGCAACTCTTGAATTATTTTTAAGAGATATTCTAAAGGCACATTATCTTCGTCTATATCTAATTCAACCTCATCGGTTACATTTTCATTTATAATATCAAAAATCTTTTCGTTTCTATAGCGTTGTAAAACGGTGTTTATGGTTATTCGTTTTAACCAACCCTCAAAAGAGCCTTTGCTTTTATATTGCTCTATTTTATTAAAAATGATTAAAAAAGCGTCTTGCAGGTTGTCTTCTGCTTCGGCATAGTTTCTCGAATACTTTAAGCACACAGAGAATAGTTTACTCGAAAAGAGTTTGTATAGTTCTCCTTGGGCTTTAGTATCATTAATTCTACAATTTTCTATGAGTTGGTTTAAACTCAAATTAAAACACGTATTTATTAATACTTAAACTTAATTTGTAACAGAAACTTCTTTAATTAAGTATTGGTCTTCTCCATTTGCATCTTCTCCTTGCCAAAACTTAAAAATATATGACCCATTACTGGTTACAACAAAATTAAAGGTTGCATCTACTAACTCATCTGTTAGTGTTTGGCAATCTCTATCATCAAACACATAATTTATGGCAGCAACAGTACGCTCGTTGTTTTCCTTCAAATAATAAAACTCTTTAAAAGAATGACATGTTGAAGGCTTAAAATAAGAAACGGTTATAGGGTAAGTTTCTCCTAAAGTAAACTCATCTGGAATTTCAACACTTTCAATAGGTAAGATTTCAAAGCTATAGTTTGAGCTATCATCATCAATACTACATGAAGCAAATAAAAATAAAGCTAAGCTTAGGGTGACTAACTTTTTCATTGCAAATAATTTTAATTTTGTTTTTTAATACCTGTTTTTGTCTTTTATAGATGCTAAACAAACAAAAAGGTTGCGTGAGATATTAATTTAATTGTATAAAAAATCCCGATAAATCGGGATTTTTTATTTATTCTGATGCTTTTAAAGCAGTTCTAATTTTATCTTCGAGCTCTTCCATAAGTTCTGGATTGTCTTTTATAATGGCCTTTACAGCGTCTCGCCCTTGCCCGAGTTTAGTATCATCATAACTAAACCACGAGCCGCTTTTTTTAACTATTTCGTGCTCTACGGCTACATCTAAAATTTCTCCTACTTTACTTACGCCTTCGCCATACATGATATCAAATTCAGCAAGTTTAAAAGGTGGAGCCACTTTGTTTTTAACCACTTTTACTCTGGTTTTATTTCCTAAAACACTGCCGTTACTGTCTTTAATTTGAGTTGATCGACGAATATCTAACCTAACCGAAGCATAAAATTTTAAGGCATTACCTCCTGTTGTGGTTTCTGGGTTACCAAACATAACCCCAATTTTTTCGCGTAATTGGTTAATAAAAATTACAGTGCAATTGGTTTTACTTATTGAGCCCGTAAGTTTTCTTAAAGCCTGAGACATTAAACGTGCGTGTAAGCCCATTTTTGAGTCGCCCATTTCGCCTTCAATTTCACTTTTAGGTGTTAATGCTGCAACAGAATCTATAACCACAATGTCTATAGCGCCAGAGCGAATTAAATTATCGGTAATTTCTAAAGCTTGCTCGCCATTATCGGGTTGAGAAATAATTAAATTATCAATATCTACACCTAGTTTTTCTGCATAAAACCTATCAAAAGCATGTTCTGCATCAATAAATGCGGCAATCCCGCCAGCTTTTTGAGCTTCAGCAATAGCATGTAAGGTTAATGTGGTTTTACCAGATGATTCTGGGCCGTAAATTTCAATAACTCGACCACGCGGATAACCACCAACGCCTAAGGCAATATCTAAACCTAACGACCCTGAAGGAATGGCATCAACATCTTCAACAGCGGCATCGCTCATTTTCATTACAGTACCTTTTCCGTATGCTTTGTCTAATTTATCTAATGTAAGCTTTAATGCTTTTAATTTTGCTTCTTTTTCGTTACTCATTATTCTGTTTTTCTGAAATTATAACTGCTAAAATACTACAACTTTTTTCATGTTACAATAATAGTTTTCAACATAAAAATTTTAACCAAATAAATCTTTTTTTGATAATATTTAGAACGAATGTAAAAACGCCACGCAACCTTTTCACATATTTTGCATCTAAATATTAAAAGCGGGAAAAATTTTGCTATGAAATTTACCTAATGATGGTTTGAATATAGACTAGCTCGAACTGTTTTATAAAGCACTTTATGTTATATTAAGGTGCTTTTTTTATGCAAATTATTGTGCTATGCTTTTAAAATTGTACTTTTGTATCCTTAAAATACTTCTTTTATCCGCGTAAAGCGGTGTTAACCTTAAAACATTAGTATAGCATGCAACTGTACAATAAATTAAGCGCTAAAGAAAGAGCAGAATTAATCGAAAAAGCAGGTAAAGATCGATTAACACTTTCTTTTTATCAATATGCTAAAATTGCCAATCCTAAAGCCTTTAGAGATCAATTATTTATTGCTTGGAACGCCTTAGATGTTCTAGGTAGAATTTATGTAGCTCAAGAAGGCATTAATGGGCAACTATCACTTCCAGCAGATCGTTTTAACGAATTTAAAGCGCATTTAGATACCATTGAATTTTTAAAAGGTATCCGGTTAAATATTGCTATAGAGCAAGACAATAAATCGTTTTTAAAGCTTAAAGTAAAGGTGCGCCACAAAATTGTTGCCGATGGTTTAAATGATGATACTTTTGATGTTCGCAATAAAGGTATTCATGTTGGTGCCGAAAAGTTTAATGAACTTATTGAAGACGATAAAACTGTTTTGGTTGATATGCGTAATCATTACGAAAGCGAAATAGGGCATTTTAAAAACGCCGTTACTCCAGATGTAGATACGTTTAGAGAATCTTTAGATATTATTGAAGATGATTTAAAAGATTACAAAGAAGATAAAAACTTAGTTATGTATTGTACTGGTGGTATTCGTTGCGAAAAAGCTAGTGCGTATTTTAAACATAAAGGCTTTAAAAATGTATATCAGTTAGAAGGTGGTATTATTGAATACACAAGGCAAGTAAACGAAAAGCAGTTAGAAAATAAGTTTATTGGTAAAAATTTTGTTTTTGATGAACGAAGAGCAGAGAAAATAAGTGACGATGTAATTGCATGTTGCCACCAATGTGGTAACCCAGCAGATATCCATACCAATTGTGCTAATGATGCTTGCCACTTATTATTTATTCAATGTGATGCTTGTAAAGCAGAAATGGATAATTGCTGTTCTACAGCGTGCAAAGAAGTAAATGCTTTACCTTACGAAGAACAAAAAGAACTTCGAAAAGGGCAAGGAAATAGTAATGATATTTTTAAAAAAGGTCGAGCAGATCACTTGCCATATAAAAAAGATTTAAGAAATATTTTTGAAGTTTTAAAAAAGAAAGAAGCTTGAACTTCAATTAAAATCAACAACTATAAATTCTTTGTTTTAAGTCTTTAGAATAATCTTATATTTACGTCGAGAAGATTTCTTTTGAAACTATGTTTCAAAAATCCGCTCATTTTGTCATTCTCACGAAAGTGTGAATCTAAAAGATTTATAAACCTTCATTCGTAATAATTTGATTATTAACGGATTCAATATATAGAAATTTATGGCTTGTAACAGTTGTTCAACTGGAAAAGGTGGTCAGCCTAAAGGGTGTAAAAATAATGGGACTTGCGGGACAGATAGTTGTAATAAACTAACTGTTTTTGATTGGCTTTCAAACATGTCGCTTCCTAACGGCGAAAAACCTTTTAATTGGGTAGAAGTTCGGTTTAAAAACGGACGAAAAAAGTACTACCATAATACCGAAAATTTAACGTTAAGTATAGGCGATATAGTTGCAACACAAGCACAATCTGGTCACGATATTGGTATGGTTACCCTTACGGGGGAATTGGTGCGTGTTCAAATGAAGCGTAAAAACGTATCTACTGAAGGTGACGATATTTTAAAAATCTACAGGAAAGCAAGTCAGAAAGATATTGATATTTGGCAAAAAGCAAGAGATAGAGAAGAGCCTATGAAGGTTAAGGCACGCCAATTTGCTATCGATTTAAGGCTACAGATGAAAATTTCGGATATCGAATTTCAAGGTGATGCTAGTAAAGCTACTTTTTATTATACAGCTGAAGATCGCGTAGATTTTAGAGAGCTTATTAAGGTATTTGCGCGTGAGTTTAGAACGCGCATTGAAATGAAACAAGTTGGATTTCGTCAAGAAGCCTCGAGACTTGGGGGCATTGGCTCTTGCGGTCGCGAACTATGTTGCTCAACATGGTTAACCGACTTTAGGTCGGTAAGCACTTCTGCTGCACGATATCAGCAACTATCACTTAATCCACAAAAACTTGCGGGACAATGTGGTAAGTTAAAATGCTGTTTAAATTATGAGTTAGATACTTATTTAGATGCTTTAAAAGATTTTCCAAAAACAGATATAAAACTTAAAACCGAAAAAGGAACTGCTGTTTGTCAAAAAACAGATATTTTTAAAGGATACATGTGGTATGCCTACGAAGGCGAATGGATGAATTGGCATAAAATTACCACTGCTCAAGCCAATGAAATAATTGAAGCTAATAAGAAAAATAAAAAAATAGTAAGCCTTGAAGAGTATGCTTCAGATCTTATTGAAGACACTAAAACTGAATTTGAAAACGTTGTAGGTCAAGATAGTTTAACACGCTTTGATAGTCCAAAACGCCATAACAAACGTAAAAATAATAAGAACAGAAACCATAGAAATAAAAACAACAGAAGAAAACCTCAAAAAAGTAAAAATGAAGCGAAGTAATGTGGTACTATTTTCTTTAGTTTTTTCTTTTGTTTTAGCATCATGCGATTCAAATCGCGTGTTCGATACTTATAAATCTGTTCCAAACTCGTGGCATAAAGATAGTATTGTAAGCTTTAAGGTTAATCCGCCAGATTCAACAAAAGCCTATAATTTATTTGTTAATTTAAGAAGCACTAACGATTATAAATTTAACAATCTGTTTTTAATTGTTGAAATGTGTTTTCCCCATGGAAAAACAATAAAAGATACTTTGGAATACAGAATGGCAGATCCAAGTGGTAAACTTTTAGGCTCAGGACTAGGTAGTGTTAAAGAAAATAAGTTGTGGTATAAAGAACACGTTGTTTTTAAAGAAGCTGGCGAATACAAGGTTAATATACAACACGCCATGAGAGAAAACGGAAAAGTTAATGGTGTGGTTGAGTTGGAAGGCATTACAGATGTTGGCTTTAGGATTGAAAAACCACAAAAAAATTAATGTCACTTCGAGTGATTCCGAAGCATGAGGAATTGTATCGAGAAGTATTTAATATCCAAAATTAAATGGCAAAAACGAAAATAAAACAAAACAAGTCAAGTCAAGATTTTTCAAAATACATTCGTTGGTTTTGGATGTTGTTTTCTGGAGCAATTCTAGCAGTAATTCTTGTATTTTTATCAGCGTCTTGGGGTTGGCTTGGTGAAATGCCAGACCATACACAGTTAGAGAACCTTAAATCCAATTTAGCAACAGAAATAATTTCTTCAGATGGAGAAACAATTGGTAATTTCTATTATAATGACAACAGAACCCCAGTAATTTATGATGATTTATCACCACACTTAGTAAATGCTTTAATTGCTACTGAAGACGAGCGATTTCATAAACATGCTGGAATTGATGCTAGAGGCACTTTAAGAGCATTTGTTTTTTTAGGAGCTAAAGGAGGTGCTAGTACCATTACTCAACAATTGGCAAAATTATTTTTTACTAAAAAAGCTTCAGGCAGTATTTTTAAAAGGGTTTTCCAAAAAACTAAGGAATGGGTAATAGCAACGCGATTAGAACGTCAATATACCAAAGAGGAGATTATGACTCAGTATTTTAATAAATATGATTTCGGAAATAATGGTGATGGTATTAAAAGTGCATCTCGAATTTATTTTAATAAAGAACCTATCGATTTAGAGATAAAAGAGGCCGCTATGTTAGTTGGCATGTTTGTTAACTCGGCTTTATATAACCCAAGAAGAAACCCTGTAGGTGTAAAAAACAGACGCAACTTAGTGCTATATCAAATGCACAGAAATGGATATATTACAGAAGCCGTTAAGGACTCGCTTCAAAAAACAGAGTTAGATTTAGATTATACACCTCAATCGCATCGAGATGGGATTGCTACTTATTTTAGAGGGTATTTATCTGGTTTTATGAAAGATTGGATAAAAAAGAATCCAAAACCAGACGGTACTAAATGGAGTTTATATAACGATGGTTTAAAAATATATACCACCATCGATTCGCGCATGCAAAAGTATGCTGAAGATGCTGTACAAAAACACATGCCAAGGCTACAAGCAGAGTTTTTTCATCAAAACACACCAGACAGAAATCCAACAGCACCATTTTTAGATTTAACTAATGGCGCTATAGATACTTTGTTGATGCGTTCTATGCGACAATCAGAACGTAGAAGGCATATGAAATATGATTTAAAAAAGTCTGATAAAGAGATTGAAGCATCATTTTATAAGCCAACACAAATGACTGTTTTTGAATGGAAAGATGGTAAGCCCTCAGAAAGAGATACTATTATGAAACCTATTGATTCTATAAGGTATTATAAGACTTTTTTGCGAACAGGTATGATGTCTATGAATCCGCAAACGGGTCATGTAAAAGCTTGGGTTGGCGGTATGAATTATAGGCATTTTCAATATGATATGGTTAAACAAGGAAAGCGTCAAATAGGATCTACCTTTAAGCCTTTAGTATACGCTGCTGCTATCGATCAATTACATAAATCTCCATGTGATGAATATCCAGACACCCCCTATTGTATTGAGGCTAATAAGCATGGGAACCCAGAAGAGTGGTGTCCTAAAAATTCCAATCTAGATTATGGTGGAAATAGAACATTAAAAAATGCACTGGCTAACTCTGTTAATACGGTTACAGCAAGATTAATTGATGAGGTTGGGCCGCAATCTGTTGTCGATTTAGCTACAAAATTGGGTATTGAGTCTGAGGTTCTTCCTGTTCCAGCAATTGCTTTAGGAGTTTCAGAAATAAGTGTTTACGAAATGGTTGGTGCTTACTCAACTTTTGCTAATAAAGGCGTATATACAAAACCAGTTATGGTAACCAGCATTGAAGATAAAAACGGCACTATATTATATCAATTTACTCCAGAAACAAATGATGTTTTAAGCGACGAAACTGCTTATGTTACTGTAAAACTTATGGAGGGTGTTACGCAATCTGGCTCAGGAGCTCGTTTGCGAACAAAAGGAGCAGATGCATATAGAGCAGATTATAGAGAGGTAGTTACAGGTTACCCTTACGAATTTACAAACCCTATTGCGGGAAAAACAGGAACAACCCAAAACCAAAGTGATGGGTGGTTTATGGGTATGGTGCCAAATTTGGTAACAGGCGTTTGGGTAGGCGGTGAAGAAAGATCTGTACATTTTAAAAATATTACTTACGGTCAAGGAGCCGCAATGGCATTACCAATTTGGGGATTATATATGAAAAGCTGTTATGCCGATGAAACTTTAAATATTTCTAAAGATGAATTTGAAAAGCCAACAGACCTTTCAATATTAGTTGATTGCTCTAAGGTTAAAGACAAAACGGCTACAGATGATGACGAAGATGAAACACCAGGTGATTTAGATTTTAATTAGAGGTGTTTATTACCAATAGTTAAATTCATAAAATCTTAAACCATTCTAAAAGAATGGTTTTTTATTTAACATTAATTTGGTACTATAATTCGTAATTTTATAAAACACAAAAAGAAACGTAATGATTAATAAAAAAGTAGCCAACGTTCAAGAAGCACTTACTGGCGTAGAAGATAATATGACTTTTATGTTAGGTGGTTTTGGATTAAGTGGAATCCCCGAAAATGCCATAGCAGAATTAGTAAAACTTGGAGTAAAAGGATTAACCTGCATATCCAATAATGCTGGTATTGATGATTTTGGATTGGGCTTATTATTACAAAAGCATCAAATAAAAAAAATGATATCATCTTATGTAGGTGAAAACGATGAATTTGAACAACAAATGCTTTCGGGCGAATTGGATGTAGAACTAATTCCTCAAGGCACATTGGCAGAACGTTGTCGTGCAGCACAAGCTGGTTTTCCTGCAATTTATACACCTGCTGGTTTTGGCACAGAAGTAGCCGAAGGAAAAGAAACTAGAGAGTTTAACGGAAAAATGTATGTTTTAGAACACGCCTTTCAAGCCGATTTTGCTTTTGTAAAAGCATGGAAAGGAGATGATGCAGGAAATTTAATTTTTAAAGGAACAGCTAGAAATTTTAACCCCAACATGTGTGGCGCAGCAAAAATAACCGTCGCTGAGGTAGAAGAATTAGTACCTTTAGGAAGCTTAGACCCAAATCAAATACATATCCCTGGAATTTTTGTACAGCGCATTTTTCAAGGACAAACCTTCGAAAAACGTATTGAACAGAGAACAGTAAGAAAGAGAAGTTAAAAAGTTATAAGTATTTAATGTGGTTAAAGTTAACATACTCAAACGCTCTAATACTTTTAATTTTCTAATGAATTATTAACAGCGGGTGCTAACTTTAAAAATTAAGGCACTCTTAATTTATAACTTAAAAATGTTAGATAAAACAGGTATAGCAAAGCGAATAGCTAAAGAAGTAAAAGACGGTTATTATGTTAACCTGGGAATCGGTATTCCTACGTTGGTTGCTAATTATGTTAGGAATGATATTGAAGTCGAATTTCAAAGTGAAAATGGTGTACTTGGTATGGGGCCATTTCCGATTGAGGGCGAAGAAGATCCAGACATTATAAATGCAGGAAAGCAGACTATTACTACATTACCTGGTGCTAGTTTTTTTGATTCTGCAATGAGTTTCTCAATGATTAGAGGTCAACATGTTGATTTAACCATTTTAGGAGCTATGGAAGTTGCTGAAAATGGTGATATTGCCAATTGGAAAATTCCAGGACGCATGGTAAAAGGCATGGGGGGCGCTATGGATTTAGTAGCAAGTGCAGAAAATATAATAGTAGCTATGATGCATACAAATAAAAGAGGCGAATCTAAGCTATTAAAAAAATGTTCATTACCACTAACTGGTGTTGGTTGTGTAAAAAAAGTAGTAACCAATTTAGCAGTTCTTGAAGTTACTAAATCTGGGTTTAAACTTTTAGAACGTGCGCCTGGAGTAACTGTAGAAAATATAAAAAATGCCACTGAGGGCACACTAATTATTGAAGGAACTATACCAGAAATGACTTTATAGTAGTAAGATAATCGATAAAAAACAGATTAAATGTTAAAATAATTTACATTTTGTCGATTTTTTATGTTTTTAATCTGATTTTTTAAAATTTAGTTCCATATTTACAATCCCAAATCAACCAAATAAAATGATATAGATTTTCCTAAATCTACCATAAACTTAACCTACGGAACTATGGAGACAAATCTGCCTAAACAGTCAACTTTTAAAGAAAGTAAATGGAAAGAAACACTTGAAGAAAATTTACGCTTTTTTAAAAGTTTAATGTACTTAACAAAAAAAATATTTATGCTATAAATTTATTTGATATAATATTTTTACAGATTAAGATAATATTTGATAAACTATTCAAATATTATCTTTTTTTATACTATAATTTTCGATTAAGATTTGTTTTTAGACATGAATAATTTCATCATCACTTAAAAGTGTATCACCTCGTAATCTTAAAAATATCTGTGCTACAGCAATGGTGTCTTTTTCGCAATAAATAATAATTCTGTCGATTTCGTTTTCTTCATAATAAACCCTAAAAACTTCACTTCCGTCAATATCATCTTTAGGTGAAGGAATACCTAAAACATTGGTTAATAATTTTAATGAAGTATAGGTTTTATAATCCCCAAATTTCCATAGCTCTAAAGTGTCTAAATGAGGAACTTCCCATGGTTTTTTGCCAAAGAGATTGAGTTTATAAGGCAATTCAATATTGTTAATAATCATGCGTCGCGCTATATAAGGAAAGTCGAATTCTTTACCATTATGAGCGCAAAGCAAGTGTTTGGTTTCACTAAAATGAGAGATTAAAAGGTTTTTAAAATCTTTTAAGATTTTAATTTCATCGCCATAAAAAGAAGTGACTCTAAATTTTCTGTTATCGCTTTGAAAAGTAAAATATCCAACCGAAATACAGATGATTTTACCAAACTCTGCCCAAATTCCTGCTCGCTCATAAAACTCTTCAGCAGTATAATCATCTTTTCGTTGGTATTGCGATTTATATTCCCAAAGCGCTTGTTTGGTTTCGTTTAAATCAGAAAAATGTTGTGTTTCTGGTACGGTTTCAATGTCTAAAAATAGTATGTTTTCTAAGTTGAGTTTAGAGATCATAACCTAACATTTTATAAGCTTCTTTAATATAAGTAGTAATATCATCAGTAAACGTAGCAATAGCATCGCCTGGGCCTTTAGAGTGCCCTAACCTTACAATAATCACATTGTCATTAGGTTCAACAATTACATATTGCCCTAGGTGTCCGCGCATCATAAAAAAATGCTTATTCCCGATATCTTTTAACCAAAAACCATAACCGTATTCAGGACTTTCAGGAAAGCGAGGTGTAATAGATTTGCTAACATATGCAGAATCTAAAAGTTGTTTGCCTTTCCATTTACCATAGTCTTTATAGAGCTTCCCAAAACGGGCAAAATCCTTCGCATTGCTAGAAATGGCAGTAAAAGCTTTAGCAAGTCTATTTTCATTATCATCTAATTGCCATAAAGCGTCATGCTCAGTGCCTAAAGGTTTCCAAAAACTTTCAGAAAGATATTTTGCTAAAGGTTTATCTGTTGCTTTTTGAATAACCATTCCTAACAAGGCTGTGCTTCCACTTAAATATTCAAATTCTACTCCAGGAGTTTTAATAACTTTTTGATTTAAAATCGTTTCTGCTAAATCATCGTCATAATTAGCGCGTGCCGTAACACAAAAAGGATCTGTATACTTTTCAACCCAATCTAATCCAGAAGCCATAGAGGCTAAATCTCCAACTGTTGTTTTAGCATAATCATATTCAGGATAAAAGTCACTAAGTGGTTGGTCTAAATTTTTAATATAACCATCCATAATGGCTTTTCCCAGTAAAGCTGTTGTTATGCTTTTTGCCATAGAGAATGAATTGGTCTTGGAATTTTCGTTAAAACCATCGAAGTATTTTTCAAACCAAATGCTATCATTTTTAATTATTAAATAAGCAATGGTTCCATTTGCTTTATTTATTTGTTTTAACTCGTTAGTTTCTTTTGTGGAATTGTAATTTTTATGAATAGGCCAAAGACTAGGGTTATTTCCTTTTTCAATAATTTCATTTTCAAAATAAGGATAATCATCAATAAATGCAGTAGTGTGTCCTGTAAAATAAACAACACGAATACCTCTTAGTATATAGCTATAATCGAAAACATAAAGTAGAATTATAACGACTCCGATAATTAAGGCTAACCATTTTAAAATTTTTTTTAAAAACGTCATTTGTTTGAATTTAATGAACTAAATATAGGGAAAAATTTATCTTTTTATTTATTAAGACAACGATTGTTGCTTAAATAAAAACCTTTCGTGCTCTAAGAGCCATTGCTTGCGCTGTAATTCACCTGCATAACCAGTTAAACTACAGTCGCTTCCAATAACACGATGAAACGGACCAATAATCTAAAGTGGATTTTTGCTATTAGTATTAGCAACAGCTTTAATAGCTTTTAAATGACCTATTTTTTGATAATTTTAAATATGAAAGTGTTTTTTCCGTATGGAATTTGGTCAAATAGATGTCATACTTTTTTTAGAAGTCTATACTTTGTGAATTTAATTTTAGGTTGAATTGTTTACGAGCTCATACAAAATATTCGTTAAGCTGAATGACACAATCTGCTAATTCAATAGGGATTATATCTGTAATTTTTTCAGAATTAAGTATTTTCACTGAAGAAATACCGCTTGCAACACCAAATTTTAGTAAAACCTAAAGGGGATTCGATGACGCAATTTTTCACTAATCAGCAGTATTTGTATCATTTAAAATTCCTAATTTTTTAGCTCTGGCTTCCCAGTTTTTTCTAGCCTGTACTTGTAGGTCTGATACGTTATCACTTTCGTCCATAATTTCTAAACCAAGCAAGGTCTCAATAACATCTTCCATGGTTACTAATCCGCTTACAGTGCCATATTCATCAACTACCAAAGTCATATGGTTTCGGGTTTTAACCAGTTCTTCAAAAAGTGTTGGAATAGCCATATTTCTATCAATAATAATGATATTGCGTTTAAGTTCAGAGAGTTTTTTAGAGCCATTATCAAGCGCCATTTCCTTAAATACATCATCTTTTAAAACTAAACCTTTTATATTGTCTTCAGTATCTGTATAAATTGGAATTCTTGAAAAGCGAAGATTTAAATTTTGATTAAAAAAGTCTTCAACGGTTGTGGTTTCATTTTCTGTTTTCATTACCGTTCGTGGTGTCATTACGTCTTTAGCTTTAATTTCTTTAAAAGTTAAAAGATTTTTAATCACTTTACTTTCAGATTCTTGAAAAACGCCTTCTTCATGGGCAATATCTGTCATGGCCATAAACCCTTCTCTACTTAAAACACTACCATGTCCTTTCCCACCAATAAGCTTTGTTGTTAATTGAAGCAACCAAAGTAAGCCTGTCCACTTTAAAGGAAATATTAAAACTTTTAAGGCTTTGGTCGTGAAATTTGCTAAGGACTTCCAATATGTTGCGCCAATGGTTTTAGGTATAATTTCTGACGCCACTAATATTAAAATCGTCATTATTGAGGAAACAACACCAACCATTAATTCTTCAGTAAAAGTAAAGCCAAAAATAGTTTTTGATTGCGAGCCATATAACTCTGTATAAGCTACTTTAGCTTGTACCCCAACTAAAATAGCACCAACTGTATGCGCAATGGTATTTAATGTAAGAATAGCAATTAACGGTCTGTCTACATCCTTTTTTAAGGTTTCTAAAGCAAAAGCATAATCTTTGTTTTCTTGTTTTTTTAAATTAATAAATGTTGGTGTAACGCTCAATAATACGGCTTCTAAAATAGAGCATAAAAACGAAAAAAATATTGATATAAAAGCGTAAAATAGAAGTAATCCCATAAGTATAATTTAAATGTCTAAAATACTAATTTCAAATGTATTAATCTTTTAATGAGGTATAAAACAACTCTTGTAATTTGGGTCTTATATTTAAATTATAAATATTCCTATGTGTTCTACTAGGGTAAACACGATTTGAAAGAAATATAAATACAATATCGTGTACAGGGTCAGCCCAAACAAAAGTACCTGTAAAACCTGAGTGCCCAAAACTTTCTGGACTTACTTGTGGTGCAGGATAAGCCTTTTCGATGCTTAAGGTATCGTTACCAATTAGGGGTTTGTCAAAACCTAAGCCCCGACGATTATTGTTATTTGGATACTGAATTCTAGTAAATTCTTTAATCGTTTCGGGTTTAAAATACTGTTTACCATCATAAGATCCATTTTGTATTAACATTTGCATATATTTTGCCAAATCTAAAGCAGAACTAAATAAACCTGCGTTGCCAGAAATGCCTCCAAAAAGCGCAGCATTTTCATCATGAACCCAGTTTTTTGTGAGATCTTTTCTAACTATAGTATCAATTTCTGTTGGCACAATGTTGTTTTTAAGATTTTTATTCATAGGAAGATAACCAAGCGTATTACAACCTAAAGGGGTGTAAAAGTTATCTTGAATATATTTTGTGTAAGGTGTTCTGGTAATATTTTCAATTAATTGTGGGTAGATTAATGAGGCTATTCCAGAGTATAAATATTCTTTTTTACCATCAGCTTTTACCCGTTTAAGTTTGCGGTATATTTTGTTCTTAAATCTATTTTTTATATAAAGATTTTTGTAAAACTGATTGGAAAAGCGTTTGCTCTTTTCTGAGCGCATGAAACGTTTTTTAATCTTTTCCTTTTTTAGGACTTCATTCAAAAAAACGATATAGGGTTTTATACCAGATTGATGCGCTAAAAGTTCTCTTAGCGTGATGTTTTTTTTGTCTTTTTGGTTTTTCCAGTCTGTCCAGTATTTACTAAATGGGGTGTCTAAATCAATTTTACCGTCTTCATAAAGTTTCATTAAGGCAGGTAACGGACCAGTAATTTTGGTAACTGATGCTAAGTCGTAAACATCGTTTAATGCCACTTTTTGAATGCTATCATAAGTATGATATCCGTAAGTTTCATGAAAAATAATTTTACCTTTTTTGGTTACTAATAATTGCGCTCCTGGAAATCCTTTTTGAGTAATAGCATCGTGCATTATAGAATCAACTTTAGATTTTATAAAAGTTCCATCAAGACCAACAGATTCTAGATTATCATGGCTTAGTTGCGCATTAATATTAAGTGTACAAAAAAGAAAAAAACAAACTGTGAAAAGTTTAAAATGAATCATAGACAAATTGATAATTAGTCTTAAAAGTTACGAAATCAATTTTACAATATCTTTTGCAAAATAACTCGCTATTATATCTGCACCAGCACGTTTAAAGGCAGTCGTGGTTTCTAGCATAATTTGGTCGTGGTCTAGCCAACCTTTTTCGGCAGCAGCCTTAATCATAGCATATTCACCAGAAACTTGGTAAACGGCTACAGGCACATCGACTTCATTTTTAATCTCTCTGAGGATATCAAGATATGAAATTCCTGGTTTTATCATCACGATATCTGCGCCTTCATCTATATCCATTTCGGTTTCTTTTATGGCTTCAAAGCGGTTGCTATAATCCATTTGATATGTTTTTTTATCTTTTGGAATATCTTGTATGTCTACTGGAGCAGAATCTAAAGCATCCCTGAAAGGGCCATAAAAAGCGGAGGCATATTTAGCCGAATAACTCATAATGCCTGTGTTAATAAAATTTTCATCTTCTAAAGCTTCACGGATGGTTAGGATGCGACCGTCCATCATATCGCTTGGAGCGACAAAATTAGCACCAGCTTGGGCGTGAGAGACACTCATTTCTGCTAAAACTTCTATGGTATCGTCGTTTATTATTTGTCCATTTTTAATAATACCATCGTGTCCGTAGGCCGAATATGGGTCTAAAGCCACATCAGTCATTACTAGCATATCAGGGCAAGCCTTTTTTACGGTTTTTACAGCACGTTGCATCAGCCCGTTTGGGTTTAATGCTTCAGTGCCTTTATTGTCTTTTAGGTTATCAGGTACTTTCACAAAAAGCAATACCGATTTCAAACCTAGGCTCCAAAGCTCTTTTACTTCATTTTCTAATAAATCTAAACTGTAACGAAAGTAATTTGGCATGGATGGAATTTCATCTTTTATGCCTTTACCTTCCACTACAAAAAGCGGGACTAAAAAATCGTTTGGTGTTATAACGGTTTCACGAACTAAGGAGCGAATAGCTTCGTTGGTTCTTAATCTTCTATTTCTTCTTATTGGGAACATAGTAAAATGTTTATATGTTGATGCGTTTATTTGTTTATCCAATTAACAGGATTTTTCAAAATGGCAATTAATTTTTCTTCTTCACTTCCAGCTTCTGGATGATGGTCGTACACCCATTGCACATGCGGGGGTAAACTCATTAAAATACTTTCAATACGCCCATTGGTTTTTAATCCGAAAAGTGTGCCTTTATCATGCACTAAATTAAACTCTACATAACGACCACGACGAATTTCTTGCCAATTACGTTGTGCTTCAGTATATGGTAAATCCTTTCGTTTTTTAACTATTGGAACATAGGCCTCTAAAAAACTATCACCAACTTCGGTTACAAAGTTATACCAATTTTCCATAGTCATGGTTTCTGATGCTTTACAATAATCGAAAAATAATCCGCCTATACCTCTGCCTTCGTTACGGTGTGTATTATAAAAATACTCGTCGCAACGGGCTTTATATTTTGAGTAAAATTCAAGATTGTGTTTGTCGCAAGCTGTTTTGCAGGTTTGATGGAAATGTTTTGCATCTTCTTTAAACAAATAATAAGGTGTTAGATCTTGTCCGCCACCAAACCAACTATCAATAATATTTCCGTTTTCGTCATACATTTCAAAATAGCGCCAATTAGCATGCACCGTTGGTACCATCGGATTTTTAGGATGCAACACTAAACTTAATCCGCAGGCAAAAAAGTCAACATCTCCCACTTTAAAATAAGTCTGCATAGACTTGGGAAGTTTTCCATGAACGCCAGAAATATTTACACCACCTTTTTCAAACACATTACCTTTTTCAATGACGCGTGTGCATCCGCCGCCACCTTCAGGACGTTTCCAAATATCTTGTTGAAACTTTGCTTTTCCGTCAATAGTTTCTAGTTTTGAGGTGATGGTATTTTGTAAATCTTGTATGTATTGGTAGAATTTATTTTTCATTATTCAATCTCTTTATAAAGTTCATACAATTCCATATCTAGTGGCAATTCACCATGAGGAGTAAATGTATTTTTAAATGTTTTTTGCCATTTAAAGTTGTTGTTTAATGCAACTTTAACACTTGGTAAATTATCTTTATGCACAACTATTTGTAAACGTTCTAACCCAAGGGTTTTAAAAGCATATGTAGATAAATGTTTTACTGCTTTTGATGTTAAACCTTTACCTGCAAAATTGTAATCAATAGCATAGGCAAATTCACCTTGCTTTATAGTCCAATTCACTTCTTTAATAATGATAAGCCCAATAAGATTGTGTGTTTCTGACTGTTTAAGTGTAAACACAAAACCCTCGTTATTTTGAAATGCTTTGGTCCGTTTTTCAACATAAATTTTTGATAAAGTTGGGTTTAAGTTTTGCTCTAGAGTCTTTGGAAAAAAGCGTTTTAATCGATCTGCATTTGAAATGACAAAATCACAAATTTTCCAAGAGTCACCTTGATGAATTGGATTAATTTCGAAACCGTCAAACTGTATAAGCATTTAGACTAGGTTTTTAGAGGCTTTCAATAGTTGTTCTTGCTGCAGGAGTTTTACAGTTTTTAGAGAAGCTGCAGTTACACTTAGTGGTAAAACTAAAATCCAACCTATTACAGGTAGCAATAGAAACAGCATAAACACAATGCCATTGCCAATATCAGTGCTTCTGTGGTGTCTAACAAATAGGACACTTTCTCTATATCTGAAATGGCGCTCTAGTGTATAATCCATATTACCAAAACCAGCATAATAGGCTTGCACTAAAAATAATAAAACTGCTGAAAATATATTAACTAAAGGAATGAATTTTAAAAGTAAAATAGGAATAGTAAGCAATAATTCCATTAATAAATTTCTACCATTTATGCGGATACCTCGCCAAAGTTGTTGCATAAAAGTAGTATCTCTATGCGAATGTGGTGGGTTACCTGTAAAATGTGCTTCTATTTTTTCTGAAACTGGACTCATAAAAGGCGCCGATAATGCCATTATGATGTGTTTAAAAAGGATGAGCCCGGTAACTATAATGGTTAAACCAGTTAAAATTCTGAAAGTTGCTCTAACCCAAGAATAAGAATTCCAACTAGGGAAAAGGCTAGTAATATAATCTGTAAGTACATCGGAAAACCCATAAGCTGAACCAAAAATAGCAATGGCGGTAATGAAGCTTATAAGCATAGGGATAGCAAAATACTTCCAAAGTTTTAGTTTTGATATTAAGCTAAACGCTCCGAAGTATGCTTTAATTCCTGAAATGATGTTTTTTATCATAACGTTGTTTTACGTTAGGGATTGAGGCATTTGTTGAAGCTCTTTTTGTGTTGTTGCACCTATGCAACACAAAAAAGCGACTGCCGAAAGCCCGACCTACTTTTTTACAACAATAAGTATATTTTTAAAACCTAATGTTACATAAAAAAGTAGGTAACGCCCAAGATATTTTAATTTCCGTATTCTTTTACGGCATCGATAAATGCCTTGGCATTATCTAATCCAATGTTAGGTAAAATACCGTGACCGAGGTTTACGATGTATTTATCTTTACCAAAATCGTTAATCATTTGACGCACCATTTTTTTGATTTCTGCTGGTGGAGAAAACAAACGGGTAGGGTCGAAATTACCTTGCAAGGTAATATTTCCACCTGTTAAATAGCGTGCGTTTCTTGCAGAACAAGTCCAATCTACACCTAATGCCGAAGCACCAGATTTAGCCATCTCGCCCAATGCAAACCAACACCCTTTACCAAAAGCAATCACTGGAGCATCATCCTTCAATGCATCAATGATTTGTTGGATATATTGCCATGAAAATTCTTGATAATCAACTGGTGAGAGCATGCCTCCCCAAGAATCAAACACCTGAACTGCATTACAACCTGCTTCAACTTTTTCTTTTAAATAAGCAATAGTAGTATCTGTAATTTTCTGTAATAATTGGTGTGCTGCAATTGGGTTTGTAAAACAAAATTCTTTGGCTTTATCAAAGTTTTTGCTTCCTTGTCCTTGCACACAATAGCATAAAATAGTCCATGGAGAACCTGCGAAGCCTATTAACGGAATTTCATTATTAAGCTTTTCTTTAGTTGCTTTTATGGCTTTATATACATAGTTTAGTTCTTCTTTTACATCGGGAACAATAACGTTATCTACGTCTTTTTGAGAGCGGACAGGGTTTGGTAAATAGGGTCCAAAATTAGGTTTCATTTGTACCTCAATGTTCATAGCCTGTGGAATTACCAAAATGTCACTAAATAAAATAGCTGCATCCATACCATAACGACGTATAGGTTGCACGGTAATTTCACTTGCTAATTCTGGCGTTTGGCAGCGTGTAAAGAAATCGTATTTAGCCTTAATTTCCATGAATTCTGGCAAATAACGTCCTGCTTGGCGCATCATCCACACTGGTGGGCGATCAACCGTTTCTCCTTTTAATGCTCTTAAAAATAAATCGTTTTTTATCATATCTGGCTTTTGGCTTTTGGCTTTTAGCTATTGGCTAAATAGCATTAACCATTTTTGATTTTATTTATTAAACTGTTTATCATTTTTCCTTCTTTTTGAATTAAAGTAAAAATGGTTTCAAGTTCTTTTTCTTCTATAAAATTTAATTCTTGTGCGATAATCAATTGGGTTTCTACTTCAAAAAGTGACCCCATTGCTATTTCAAGAAAGCGTTTAAATTCAACTTCACTATTTCTACTACAACCTTCCGCAATATTTGATGGTACTGAAATTGATGCTCTTATAATTTGACTTCTTAAACCAAACTTTTCTTCGGAAGGTAATTTGTCGGATAGTTGATAAACTTGTTTTACAAGCTCAATACCGTTTTTCCAAATATCTAGTTTTTTAAAATCTCTCATTTTGTCAAGCTGTTGGCTATTTACCTTTAGCTTCTAGTATTTATTATTCACAACAGTGGAAGCCAATAGCTAATAGCTAGAGGTAAATAGCCATCACACATAATGTTCGTTCACCAACTCAATGACACTCTCAACAGTTGGCACTTTTGCAACTCTTACATCCTTAAAATGCTTTTTTGCTTCTGATGCAGTAGTCTCACCAATACAAAAAGCAATGACATCACCTTTATTACTTCGAATAAAACTTTCAACGGTTGAAGGACTGTAAAACATAGCGCTTTCTACTGAACCTTCTACTTTAGTACTGTCATATTTTGTTTGGTATGCTTCTACTTCGTGAACGGTAATATTATTTTTACTTAAAATAGTTGGTAAAGCATCTAATCTGATATCACTGCAAAAATAGGTAACTTCTGTACCTTCAATGTATTCCACTAAATACTCTGCTAATGCTTTTGCGTTTTTAGCTGAATGTTTTACTGGACCTACTTTATTTTCTATGAGTCTTTTGGTACGACGACCAACACAATAGATATTTTTAAACTGTAATTCTGCTGCCGAATAGTTTGTGATTAACGCTTCAACCGCATTTTTACTGGTAATGATTACATTTTCAATTTCTGATTTTAAAATTTGCGGGCGAATTCGGTTTAAACGAATCTTGATAAAATCATCGCTTTTAGCAGTTACCTTTTCATGGAATAGTTTCTTCTGATCCTCCGTTAATTTTTTGGTTGAAAACACATTTGTAACTCTATGCGAGTATTTAATCTCATCCATTAGGCGCTTGCCTCCGCGTTCGATGATGTAATCTGCACAAAAAACTGCTAAATCTTCATGTTTTCCTAGTTTTTCGGTACGCTCAACTTGTATTTTTTTAGAACCATCTTTACTTAAAAGGATGCCTTTAAAGTTGACTTCTTCATTTTTAATATAAGCCAAAGCACCAATAGGTGCCGTACATCCTCCTTCTAAGCGGTTTAAAAATTTGCGCTCAATTGTGGTACAGATTTCTGTTTCTTCGTGATTTAATTTTGCGCAAGCTTCTAATATAAAATCATCTTCAGCTAAAGCTGTAATCATAATAGCACCTTGTGCTGGCGCAGGAATCATCCAATCTAAATTAATGGCTTCTTCGGGTCTAATACCTATTCTACCAATACCTGCTGCCGCAAAAATAGCACCATTCCAATATTCGTTATCTTGAAGTTTTTGTAAACGAGAATTCACATTGCCGCGTAAATCTTCAATGGTATGCGTGGGATATCGGTTTAACCATTGTGCTTTTCTTCGTAAACTACCCGTTGCTATTACAGCGTTTCTTGCGCTTAAAAACTCTTCATTTTCCTTATAAACCAGAGTGTCGTTTACATTACCACGTTTTAAAACAGCAGCTTGAACAATGCCTTTTGGTAAAACCGTTGGAACATCTTTAAGCGAGTGTACTGCAATATCGATGTCATGATTTAACATGGTGATATCCAAAGTACGTGTAAAAATACCTGTAATACCTAATTCGTACAAAGGTTTATCTAATACTAGATCGCCAGTAGATTTTACTGGAACTAATTCGGTTTGATGCCCTTCTTCTTCGAGTAAACTTTGTACTATTTTGGCTTGCCATAGTGCTAATTCACTATCACGTGTGCCAATTCTAATGGTTTTATACTGGTTAGATTTCAAAATGATGGATTAATAAATTGAATTATTTTTAGATTAGTTGAGGCGAAAAAAATTAGCATAGCCTAGTTACGGTAGTTTTTTTGAACGATAAATAAGCTAAAAAGAAACAATTTATATTCGTCATTTTTGGAATTTAGACAGTATCAACATTTGTTTTTTGAGGTTCTTCTAACTGAAAAACTTTTTTAATAAGTTCTAAACTATCATCTGTAGAAACGTCATCATCTTTTAAATGATGCGCAAAATGATTGGTGATTTTTTGAATGATTTTATTACTAATTAATTCCGCTTGCTCTTCATTGAAATCGTTCAGTTTTTTTCTTTGAGTATCCAATTCTGCAGTAGCAAAATCAGTTAATTTATGTTTTAAAGCTTTTATAGTTGGTGCAAACTTTCTAGTTTCTAACCAATTATTAAACTCTGCTTTAACGTCTTCTATAATGGCTTCTGCTAAAGGAATATGTGATTTGCGCTTTTCTAAAGTTGCATCGGTAATTTTTGATAAATGATCTAGATGTACTAAAGATACATTATCTAGTTCCTGAACATTTTCGTTTACATTTTTAGGAATTGATAAATCTAATATTAAAAGCGGTTTTTTAGTTTGAATGATGTGTTTGTCAATCGTCGGACGCTGTGCACCAGTTGCCACAATTAAGATATCTGATTTACTGATTTCTTCCTGTAAATTCGCATAATCTTTTACAATTAAATTAAACTTTCCAGCAATTCGTTCTGCTTTGTCTTTTGTTCTATTTATTAGAGTAATATGTTCATTTTTAGTATGTTTTACAAGATTGTCGCAGGTGTTTCGTCCTATTTTTCCAGTGCCGAATAATAGAATGTCTTTATTTGATACATTAGCTACATTATTGAAAATGTATTGCACTGAGGCAAAAGATACAGACGTTGCTCCCGATGAAATATCTGTTTCGGTTTTTATGCGTTTGCTGGCTTGAATTACAGCATTAACTAACCGCTCAGAAAAATGATTTAGCAGTCCATATTTTCTAGATAATTTACTGCTTACTTTTAGCTGACTAATAATTTCAAAATCCCCAAGAATTTGACTATCCAACCCAGAGCCTACTCGAAACATATGTGCAATAGCTTCTTTGTTTTTAAGGATATAGGCAACATCTCTAAACTCTTCAACCGTACCACTTGTATTATCACACAACAATTCGATAAGTTGATATGGGTGTTGCGAGAAACCATAAATTTCGGTACGGTTACATGTAGAAGTAACAATTAAACTTTCAATACCATTCTCTTTGGCTTGAACCAACAATGCATGCTTAGACTCTTCATCTAAACTAAAACGTCCTCTTATATTGGCATCGGCTTTTTTATAACTTAGGCCAATGGTATAAAAAGAACTACTTTTACTAATATTGTATTTATGCATTGCTATACCTGAAATTGCGAAAACAAAAGTAACGGGATTGAACAAAAAAAAACAACGCTAAAAGAACTTTTAATATCGTTTGTGGTTTTTTAAAGTCTTTTTCTTAAAAAATATGATAAATGTCATATTTTTGTAGCAAATTTGCTGGTTTTGCACATTCTAATTTAGAACTATTCTAAATAAATTTAAAAAATGAACAAGAAAAACAACATGAAAAGTATCGCTAAAAGTACTTTTAATGAAATAAATATTGAAGAGGGTTTTTTAATTTTAACCTTTAAAAACGAGGAAAGTGTTTCTCAAAGAGTTGAAAAAGAAATAGATAGTGCATTTATACAATTTCATTTTTGTGTTAAGGGTAGTGCTAAATTTGTATTTAATCAAGGGCGTTACAGTTTAAATATTAACGAAGAAAACTCTTTGTTACTTTATAACCCTCAACGAGAACTACCTATAAATCTTCAGGTTGAATCCAATTCTTGGATAGTTTCTGTATTAATATCTATTAAGAAATTTCATGGTTTATTTTCTAATGAAGCCAATTATATTTCATTTTTAAATGGAGAAAATAAAGATAAAAAATACTATAAGGATGGTACCATTACACCCTCAATGGCTATTGTATTAAATCAAATAATTAATTACAGTTTAAATGCTTCTATAAAACAGTTATATTTTAAGGGGAAAGCTTACGAATTACTGAGCTTATATTTTAATAGAAGTGAGGATGCTAATGTAGAACAATGCCCTTTTTTAGTAGATGAATCTAACGTAATTAAAATAAGAAAAGCTAAAGATATTATTGTTTCTCGTATAGCAGAACCGCCTACACTTCAAGAATTAGCAGATGAAATAGGATTAAATATTAAAAAATTAAAAGAAGGTTTTAAGCAAATTTATGGCGATTCTGTTTTTAGTTTTTTATTTGATTATAAAATGGAAGTAGCTCGCAAACTATTAGAGGCTGGTAAAGATAATGTAAATGAAGTAGGACATAAGGTAGGCTACAGTACATCTAGCCATTTTATTGCTGCTTTTAAAAAGAAATACGGTACAACACCTAAAAAGTATGTAATGTCTTTAAATTAAATATTGTGCACCATTTTTATTAAAATTAACGAAACCCAAAATCAATATTATGAAATTTTTAACCCCAGAAATTGAAGCCTTATCAAAACATCATGTAAAAGGAAAATCGTTAGCACGAACTAATATTTCATGTGGTATTTTTCAAGATTGTGATTATAATGACGAAAGTCAAAAAACATTCAGAAAACAAAATGATTAATTAGTGTTAATTATTCTAATTCACTATTCTATCGTATTTTTATAATAACAAAACAACAATGAAAGGAATTCTATTAGTAAATCTTGGTTCGCCAGATAGCCCAACACCAAAAGATGTAAAAAAGTATTTAGGGGAGTTTTTAATGGACGAACGGGTTATAGATATTCCTCTAATAGCAAGAACAGCATTAGTTAAGGGTATTATTTTAAAAACACGACCAAAGCAATCTGCAGCAGCTTATAAAAAAATTTGGTGGGATGAGGGTTCTCCACTTATTGTTTTATCTAAAAGACTTCAAAATAAAATTCAAAAACAAGTAGATATTCCAGTAACATTAGCTATGCGTTATGGCAGCATGACGATTAAAAAAGGACTCCAAGAGCTAGTAGAGAAAGGCGTTGATGAGGTTTTGCTTTTTCCTTTGTACCCTCAGTTTGCCATGGCTACCACCGAAACTATAACAGCACTTGCCGAAGAACTTCGCCAACAATATTTTCCAAACATAACCATAGAAACGGTACCCGCATTTTACAATAAACAGGATTATATAGAAGTGCTTTCAAACTCCATAAAAAAGCATTTGAAAGGAAAAGATTACCAACATTTATTATTCTCGTATCATGGTGTTCCAGAACGTCATATTCGAAAAAGCGATGTTACTAAATCGCATTGTAAAATAGATGGTAGTTGCTGCATAACACCAAGTAAAGCACACGAGTTTTGTTACAGGCATCAATGTTTAGAAGTTACGCGTTTAGTTTCAGAAAAGCTACAGTTAAAAGAAGGCAGTTATTCTACGTCATTCCAATCCCGTTTAGGATTCGACCCTTGGTTGCAACCCTACACAGACAGAACCATTGAACGTTTGGGTAAACAAGGTATAAAAAACATGGCTATTGTAACCCCAGCTTTTGTTAGCGATTGTTTAGAAACTCTTGAAGAAATAGCTATGGAAGGTCAGGAAATATTCCACGAAATGGGAGGTAAAAACTTTATAACTATCCCATGTTTAAATGACGATGATGAGTTTGTAGAATTATTATCTAATTGGATAAACAAATGGACCGAAACTAACGTAGAAACAATGTAATTATGGACTATTTAAGCGAGCTGTTTTTAGACTATTTTTTTTACATAAAAGCCTTACACCTCATATTTGTAATTACCTGGTTTGCTGGATTGTTTTACATTCCGCGTTTGTTTGTATATCAAATCGAGGCGCATCATAAACCATCACCAGAAAAAGAAATTTTAGGCAAACAACTCAAATTAATGGCAAAACGGTTATGGTATATCATTACATGGCCATCGGCAATTTTAGCAACACTCTTTGGGGTTATTTTACTTATTATAAACCCTGCATTATTACAACTTTCATGGATGCAAGTAAAGTTAGGTTTTATTTTACTGCTTATTATTTATCACCTAAAAACCCATCAATATTTTAAACAATTACAGAACGATATAGTAAAAAAGTCATCAAACTTTATGCGTATTTTTAACGAAGGCGCAACCTTTATTCTCTTTGTAGTTATCTTTTTGGTTATTTTAAAAAGTGCCATAAATTGGGTTTTTGGAGTGGTAGCTATAATTGTTCTAGGCGTACTCATTATGTTAGGTTTTAAACTATATAAAAACATTAGAGAAAAGAATCCCGAAGCTTAGAAAGGAAACCCCAAATTTCAAGTGCCCAATTCCAAAAAATTTATGATTGGAATTTGGAATTTTTAATTTTGGAATTTACCACCAATACTTTGGATTGATTATTGCTATATTTATGCATTGTTATTTCAAATGAAAATAAAAAAACTCTCTTTACGTACACGTATTTTTTTAACCATGATACTTTTGGTATTATTAGCCTCTATACTTATTGCTGTAGTAGCTATTTATCAATACAGAGAAGAGACTAAAGACTACCACAAACAACGATTAGAACGTAAAGAACACAATGTTAAAACGCACATAAACAGAGTTTTAAATGGCAGGCAAAATACTTGGGAAATTAAAACAGAAAATATCCCATTAATTTTTAAAGAAGAAATAGCTAATATTGCCGAAATACATCGACTTCAAATTAATTTATACGATTTAGAAGGCACACTTTTAATTTCTTCAAAAGCCAATTTACAACCTAGCTTAAAAGATAAATGTATTGAAGCCGAAACATTAAATAGCCTATCAAATAACCTAGAATTAAACACTATATCTAACGAGTTAGAACATAGGTTTGTAGATTATCATAAAGAAAACGGAGAAACATTTCAATCATTATACACTTATGTTAACGACAAAAAATCTAAGCAATTAGCCATATTAAATATCCCGTATTTAGAAAATGACGATTTTCTTTCAAAAGAACTTAACGAGTTTTTAGGGCGTCTTATGTACGCATATCTATTTGTTTTGCTTATGGCAATTGGTGTTGCCTTTTTACTTTCAAAATATATTACCAAATCGCTTAAAACTATAAGTGATAAAATTAATGCTACACGATTAGAAAAACGAAATGAAAAAATTGATATAGATGAAACTAGCGAAGAAATTTCAACACTTGTAAAATCGTATAATAGTATGATTGATGAGCTTGAAGAAAGTGCTGTACAATTAGCGAAAAGCGAGCGCGAACAAGCTTGGAGAGAAATGGCAAAACAAGTGGCGCACGAAATTAAAAACCCATTGACACCAATGCGACTTACGGTTCAAAATTTTCAACGAAAGTTTAATCCAAAAGACGAGAATATTCACAAAAAAGTAGACGAGTATAGTAAAACACTCATTCAACAAATAGATACTATGAGTTCTATTGCATCGGCATTTTCAAACTTTGCTAAAATGCCAGCACAACAAAACGAAACCTTAAATGTGGTTAATATTGTGAAGTTAGCTTTAGATATTTTTAACGAAGATTATATACATTTTCAAACCGATGAAGAAGAGATAATTGCTAAATTAGATAGAACACAACTTATTAGAGTAGTAACCAATTTAGTAAAAAACGGTATTCAATCCATTCCACAAGATAAAGAACACCCAAGTGTTGTTGTACAAGTAACCTCAGAAAACAACCATGTAAATATTATTGTTTCAGATAATGGCAATGGCATTTCAGAAGAAAATAAACCTATGGTTTTCGAGCCTAAATTCACCACAAAAACCAGTGGAATGGGACTCGGTTTAGCCATGGTTAAAAATATAGTAGAAACTTATAAAGGCAGTATTACATTTACATCAGAAAAAGATAAAGGCACAACATTTAACGTGTCTTTTCCTAAAGAATAAATTAGTCATTCCTGCGAAGGCAGGAATCCATTAATCATATAGTATGAATTACGAAAATATTTTAACAGCATTTAATAACGGAATTACAACCATAACAATTAACCGCCCAAACAAATTAAATGCTTTAAATAAGGCAACAATAAAAGAACTGCACGACGCTTTTAAAAGTGCAGATGCTAATAAGCAAACCAAAGTTATTATTGTTTCTGGTAGTGGAGAAAAAGCTTTTGTTGCTGGGGCCGATATTTCTGAGTTTGCAGATTTCGATTCTAAAAAAGGAAAAAAATTAGCTAAAAAAGGACAAGAAATACTGTTCAATTTTGTTGAAAACTTATCCACACCAACCATTGCTGCGGTTAATGGTTTTGCACTAGGTGGCGGACTAGAATTAGCTATGGCATGTCATTTTAGAGTAGCTAGTAACAATGCAAAAATGGGTTTGCCAGAAGTATCGCTTGGTGTTATTCCTGGTTATGGAGGCACACAACGTTTACCACAACTAATAGGTAAAGGTCGCGCTATGGAAATGATTATGACTGCTGGTATGATTGATGCAAACCAAGCACTAAATTATGGTTTAGTTAACCATGTAACCACGCCAGAAGAGTTACTGCCACTTTGCAAAAAAATAGCTAGTAAAATAACTCGAAATTCTTCAGTAGCTATTAGTGCTGCAATAAAAGCTATAAATGCTAATTTTGAAGATAGTGTAAATGGGTTTAAAGTTGAGGTAAAGCAATTCGGAAACTGTTTTGACACCCAAGACTTTAAAGAAGGGACTACCGCTTTTTTAGAAAAGCGTAAGGCTAATTTTCCTGGGCAGTAGTGCCTTTTTAGGGTGTTCGTTTAATGGTTTGTGTGTGTAGTGCGAGATTAAAAGTACGATACTTTCAAACACGCACGTAGTCAATTCGTATATTAAATATTACTAATTTTCCATCAATCGTCAAAGACGAATTGGCGACGCTGCAACAACGAACTATAGCCCATAAAACGGCTGAAACCCAAATTAAATATAACACTTTGTTAGCGAAAGTATTAATATGCCTTTAGTGTTAAATCAATCTTTTAAATAATCATGCCCTATGAAATTCAGTTTTTTACTCACTTCATTTATCCAAGTACGAGCAATTAATTCATGACCGGCAGGCATTGGGTGAACTCCATCCCAAATCCAATATTTAGCGGGAGCTTTTTTGCACGCATCCAAAAAAGGTTGTTGCAATTCAATTAAAGTAGCTTTGTATGCATCAGCTAATTGCCTTACGATTTTTTGCATTTCTGAAATCACGCTTTGATAGGATTCTGTTTTTTCTTTCGTCCAGTCAATTCTCACCATATTATTAGAAGGGAGAATGAAAGGCTCACACAGAATAATTTGAGTATTAGGTAGAGCTTTTATTGTTTTGTCTAAAACCTGAATATATGTCTCCTCCCATTTTTTAATTGAGTATTCATTTTCTATTATCTTGGGCACATCATTCACACCAATTAAAATACTTAGTACGTCGGGGTTCAGGTCAATGGTATCTTGTTGCCACCGAGCATTTAAATCCGTTATTTTATTTCCGCTAATGCCTCTGTTATAAAACATTAAATCTTCATTTGTATAATCGAACCAAAGACGACTCGCAATAAGATATGCATATCCATGCCCCATTACATGATTCCAGTCTTTGTTTCGCGACCGTTTTCCATCAGTAATTGAGTCTCCTTGGAACAGAAATGTTAATCCCGTTCCTTTGGTGTTTTTAAGATAATGTTTGCTGCGATTTTTTGCTAAAAGAATATTCGGCGAACTGATTATACCTAATCCTGTTATTCCTAAATTCAGAAAAAAATTTCTTCGTGATATTTGCATTGATTCTTTAAATTTAATTATTGTATTTCTATCATTATTTTCGCTAACGTTGAGTATATTATTTTGTAAGGGACTTTGCGCTTCAAATCTATCAAATTACCACTCAAAGTTGATGCAAGTAATAATGCTCGAAAACCTTTAAAATCTTTATGAATTTTAAGATTATTAGGGCTTTTATTAAGCGCTAGAAGTTCCTTAAAGTAGCCTGTAACAACTATACAAGTTTCTTTTCTCGTGGAACAAGGGTCGTTAATTCTTCAATTCGAACGGGATTGCCCGACTCAATACTTTTCCTTGCTGCGATTCCAATCAAGATGGACATAGCACCATCTCTTACGCCTGCCGATCTATCGAATTCATCTTTTTTATTGGGATCGATAAAGACCTTATCCTGCAAACGACTGTCTCCACCACCATGTCCACCTTTTTCTGAACTTACAACCTGAGTATCATACTCATCATTCCATAGCTTATGAATGATAATCGGCTCATGGTTCATTGCATCGTTATCCTGATCCATTTCTGCTGCATGCATATTCTTCTGATCTATGTTAGAATCTTGAAGGTATGGGACGTGTCTCCAAGCCTCTATCCTCCCTTTGGTGCCATTAAATGAAACCCGATACCCTTCAAATGGTGAATAGGTGGTCAGTGAATAGTTCATCACCACATTATTAGCATATTTGACTTGTGCCGACATCTTATCATAGATGTTTATCTCTGATCGATACAGACAATTATCTCGAATATAGCCGTCGTGTTTTTCGTTATTGACATACAAATCCATCATACTCTGATCTTTGGTGATATCCCAATGGAAATCACATTTATCTTTAAAATCACATTCCCTACAATTCTTACCCTTAAAAGGACCGTTATCTCCATAAAATTCTAAATCGCCATAGGCAAAAACTTCCTCAGGATCGGAATTCAACCACCAGTTCATGAGATCGAAGTGATGCGTAGCTTTATGAATCAACAACGTACCACCTTCTTCTCTCAGACCATGCCACCTTCTGAAATATGATGCGCCATGACTGGTATTGAGGTAGTAATTAAAATCTACAGATACTATTTTCCCAATAGTATCATTTTTAATCAATTCCTTTATTTTAGTGGCGTATGGACTCCATCGGTAGTTAAACCCAACAATCAACTTCTTATTCGAATTACGTTCCGCATCAAGAATTGCCTGACATTTATCCTCATCAATGGTTAATGGTTTCTCCGTGAGTACATCGCATCCCATCTCAAGACCTTTAATGATAAATTCATGGTGGTTCGAATCCTTGGTAGTAACTATTACCAAATCTGGCTTGGTTTCGGTTACCATTTGCTCAAAATCAGAAAAAGTCGGACATGTTACACCTATAAATTTTTTAGCATAGGCTAATCTACCAGGATTATTGTCAGACAAGCCGACAAATTCTAAAATATCTGAATATTTATCTACCAATCGTTTTCCCCAAAATCCATTTCCACGTATACCTGTGCCTATCATGCATATCTTTAGTTTTTGATCGCCCTTACCAAAGGCAAAGGAGCTTACTGGTAGTGCAGCACTTGCCGACAGCATGCTAATTGATTTTAGAAATGTTCTTCTTGAATGTTCCATATTTATGATGTAAATTTATTAGTTATGCGAATCAAGGGTTGAGAATATAATAAAAAAACAAGCTTAATTAATTGAAAAACAACGCTTTAAACCTGTTTAAGTAATTGATTTTCAGTATCTTAATAGTCAATTTCAACAAGATTATTTTGGATACAAATCTCAACAACAAGGATTACAAGTTAGTAAAAATTTATTATTACATATGTGAAAAGTATGAAGAAAGTCTACAGTTTGATTGCCAACGATGTAAAACTGAATATGGAATGTCTAATTCTTTACAAACTTGTTTTACATTACCTTTGGAAATAATTAGTTCTACTGCTTTTTGCTTAAATGATGGACTGTAAGTCCTGTTTCTTTTTTTCATGATTCAAAGTTAATTTTTATAACTCTAAATCTCGCAACTTAATGTCCAGTCTAATATAGAAAGTCCAATTGGGTTTAAAACACACTTCTCATAGAGATAGTCACATGAGAAGTGAAAACCTAGACAGAGCTTAATTTACAGAACCGCTTCATTTATTATTTACCATTAAAGGTATTCATCGTATTATTTACTCCAGATAAAACAAAAGATTTTATGAGCTCTACCGACTTATCCAGTCGTTCTGTAAGTGTTATGTTTTCTTCTTCTGTCCACTCGCCTAAAACATAATCTACTTGTCTGCCTTTGCTAAAAGTATCACTTATACCAAACCTAAAACGGTTGTATTTTGTAGTGTTTAATTTATCTTGAGTATCTTTTAATCCATTGTGTCCGCCATCGCTTCCCTTTGTTTTTAAACGAATGCTTCCAAAGGGTAAATTTAAATCATCCGTAATAACCAACAAATTCTCTAAAGGAATTTTCTCTTTTGTTAACCAATACAAAATGGCTTTTCCACTTAAATTCATATAGGTGCTTGGTTTTAAAAATATAAACGTTCTGCCTTTTAGTTTATATGTAGCAATATCTCCAAGTTTTTGAGTTTCGAAAATCAAATCTTCTTTATTGGCAAAAAAATCTAAAACTTTAAAACCAATATTGTGTCTTGTGTTTTGGTATTTCTCTCCAACGTTTCCTAAACCTACTATTAAGAATTTTTTCATAGAATCAAGATCCTTTAAATGCTTTTTCTTTTTAAATAAGCTGATTAAAAATTTACACATAAAAGTTTATTTGTGTAAAAATAAAAAAGCATCCTGAATAAAACAGGATGCTTTTTATTATTTAATTGAGAATAATTTCTATTCTTGAGTCTCAGTTGCTTCAGCTCCTTCTGCTGCAGTTGCTTCAGCTCCTTCTTCTAATTCTTCTTCATCTTCTTCATCTTCAACAGCTACTCTTGATGTCTTAATTTGACATACCACAGTATTGTCTGAATGTAAGAATGTGTATTTATCGCTTGGTAAATCGCCAACCGCTATTTTATCGCCAATTTTTAGAGGCGTAATATCTATCTCTATGAAATCTGGTAAGTTAGCAGGAAGCGCTTTAATACGTAGTTTACGGTTGTTTCTTCTTAAAACACCACCGTTTTTAACGCCTCTTGAGTTTCCTACAAGTTGAACAGGAATATTTAAAGCAATTTCTTTGTCTTCAAATAATTGATAGAAATCTACGTGTAAAATTCTGTCTGTTACTGGGTGAAATTGAATGTCTTGGAGTACGGCGTTTAAAGTTTCTCCATTGCCTAGCTCAATCACAACTGTATGCGCATTTGGCGTGTATACAAGTTTTGAGAAGGCTAATTCTGGTGCTGAGAAATGCACTGGTTTATCTCCTCCGTATAATACGCAAGGAACCTGACCAGCATTACGTAAGGCTTTTGTTGCTTTTTTGCCCACGCTTTCTCTTTGAGATCCGTTGATTGTAATTGATTTCATTTTTGTTTATATATTAATTTAATTATTTACATTATTTATATAGTCGCTAGCGTTTACAGCTATAATTGGTAGCTGAGCTTGTCGAAGCTACATAACAAATTGAGAACTAATCGATTTATTATGATGCACTTTGTGCATAACATTAGCAAATAAATCTGCACAACTTAAAACTCTAATTTTATCACTGTTTTGTGATAAAGGAATAGAATCTGTTACTATGAGTTCTTCTAATTTTGATTTTTCTATGTTTTCATAAGCTTTACCAGACAATATAGGGTGCGTACAAATAGCTCTTACACTTAATGCACCACGTTCTATCATTAAATCTGCCGCTCTAGTTAATGTTCCTGCTGTATCTACCATATCATCAACCAATACTACATTTTTACCTTCAACATTACCTATTAATTCCATGTGCGAAATAACATTAGCTTTTGCGCGTTGTTTGTAGCAAATTACTACATCGCTTTCTAAAGCCTTAGAATAGGCATAAGCTCTTTTGGAGCCTCCCATATCTGGCGAAGCAATGGTTAAATTATCAAGCCCTAAGCTTTTTAAATATGGTAAAAATATTGTTGAAGCAAATAAATGGTCTACAGGCCTTTCAAAAAAACCTTGAATTTGGTCTGCATGCAAATCCATGGTGATTATTCTAGTTGCTCCAGCAGCTTCAAGCATTTTTGCTATTAATTTAGCTGCAATCGGTACTCTTGGTTTATCTTTTCTATCTTGTCTCGCCCAACCAAAATAAGGCATTACTGCAGTAATATGTCTTGCCGAGGCACGTTTTGCTGCGTCAATCATCAGCAACATTTCCATCAAATTTCTTGGTTCTGGATGTGTTGATCCGATTATAAAAATTCTAGTCCCACGGATGGACTCCTCATAAGACGGTTGAAACTCGCCATCGCTGTAGGTTGATGTTATTACATTCCCTAATTCTTCTCCATAAGCCTTTGCTATTTTTTGTGCTAAAATTGTACTTTGAGTACACGCAAATATTTTGGCTCGAGTTTTTATTTTGGTCATAACTAACTACTTGTTAATGAGTCGAAAAAGGTTACTTATTTTTAATGAGGTGCAAATTTAGGGATTTATTTGAATTCCAAAAGGATAAAAGCGACTATTTTAATAGTTATGAGTAAAAATATTTTATATTTTTGCTGTCAGAAATTGCTCAAGTGGCGGAATTGGTAGACGCGCTGGATTCAAAATCCAGTTTCTTCGGAAGTGTGGGTTCGATTCCCACCTTGAGTACAAATAAAACCTCAACTATTTAATAACTAAATAAATTGAGGTTTTTTTATTTTATTCGAAAACTAGCTCTCCAAAAAATTCAGGCAAATGGAAATTTGGTTTAGGGTAATCAATAGGTGCCCATGTAAGCCAATGAGGATGTGAAGTTTCATCAGCACACTTATAAAAATTTGCGCGCCAACTTACACCTGCTTTAGGCTGCTCTACTTTCATATATTTTGATAGTATTGAAATAGGTATGCTATATTCAACAGTCCAGTTTTCTGGTTCAGTAGATTCTGTATCTACATTTTTTTTTAAGGAATGAGATATTGTGATTTTTTTACAGTCCTCAAGGGCTACTTTGCCATTTATTTCCTTGTTTTTAAGATGGTATCCGAGCAGAAAAACACCTTTGCAATTTGCTTCTAAATTAAAATATCCTATGTCTGTATCTAATCCGGGAGTAAAAAAGAATTCTACACAGCTATCTTCCCAAACGTTTCCATGTGTTTCGGTCGCTATAGCTCTTATATAGTTATCATTAACACTAAAAATAATATATATATTATTAGCATCATAACGTAACTTTACCTTTGTTTCTGGGAAATGAAAAGGTTTTTCTCCCATAAAGTTTTTTAAACCGATTGATTTGGTGTTTTTCCATATTTGTTTATCCCATTTTGAATTAATATTGTGAGGTTCAGTGGATTTCTCAACTTTATATAAATACAATGATTTATTTGAAGTCATGTCTTTTTTATTAGTGTTAATCTTTTTGTATTGTAATAAAAGTATGGTAATAATAAATGAGTAATACCCCTTTAATTAATTCTCCCGTTTTTGTATCAACTCCATTACTAGGTGCAATACTAATTTTGCTTCTAACCGAGTTCTTTTGCTAAATTTGTTTACTTTCATGAACTGTTACTAATAAATAAATTAAATTGAAACAGAAAGAACCATTGTAAAGCAAGCTAAGTGTTGAGATACTATTCTTTTACTAACATATCTGGAGTGGCAACCGTTCTAAAACCTATATGCTCAGATGAAGAGTCTGTACTAGACCCCATTCGAGATGAAATTCTATAACTCGCACAGTACGAATAACTGCATAAAAACGAGCCTCCTTTTATAATTTTTTCTTGAATATATGGGTTGTTTGGATTGTAGGCTTTTTCTGCGCCTTTAGGGTTGTTTGTTGTAGTATTTGTTGACGCTAATTCTTGGTAATAATTAATATTATACCAATCTGTAGTCCATTCCCAAACATTACCAGCCATATCATATAAACCTAAACTGTTTGGAGGATAAGATTTCACAGGTGCTGCTCTCTCGTAACCATCTTCAAAAGTGTTAAACACAGGGAATTCACCTTCCCATGTATTTGCATTTTTAGACAATATGTTAATGTCATCACCCCAAAAATACATGGTGTTTGATTTTTTTCCTCTAGCTGCGTACTCCCATTCTGCTTCTGTTGGCAAACGTCTTCCAGCCCATTTACAATAAGCTTGAGCATCCTCAAAAGAGATATGTGTAACAGGGTAATTTTCTTTTCCTTCTAAAGTCGATTTAACACCACTTGGGTGTTTCCAGTTTACACCAATTACCCATCGCCACCATTGCGAAAAATCATATAAGTTAGGGACAGATGTTTTTGTTTTTTTAAACATTAAAGACCCTGGTTGCATAATAGTATCATGGGGTTTGGGCGTGCCTTGAGGTAATTGTTTTTTCATTTCCTCCCAATCAATTTCTCGTTCTGCTACGGTAATATATCCTGTCTCTTCAACAAATTTAGAGAATTGCGCATTTGTTACTTCGGTTATATCCATAAAGAACCCATCAACACTTACAGAATGCTGTGGTTTTTCGTGCATCATTGCTATTTCATCATGAGGTACAGCGCCTTGTAAAAAAGTGCCTCCAGGAATCCATAGCATACCTTTTGGAGGGTTGTTAATTATACTATCGTAAATAGTAGTACTGACATTCTTTGTATTACTATTAACTCTTTCAGTTTTATTAAAACTTTTATTCTTACAACAAAAAAAAGTAAAAACACAAATGCAAATTATTAGAGTCCTCATTAAGCTTAACTGATTAATTGATGGTAAAAATATTAATTTACTTTTACTAAATCTTTATATTTTATAGATAAAGTTCTTATTTTGTGAATTATTATGTTTCAATTAAAAAATCATATCGAATGCTTAAAACTAAACATCTCTTTTTTGGCTTTTTAATTTTATTTCATATTTCTTGCAATAAAAAAGAAAAAGTGATAAACAAAAGCCCTGGAAAGCCTAATATAGTTTATATTTTAGCCGATGATTTAGGGTATTCAGAATTGGGGGTCTATGGTCAAGAAAAAATTGAAACACCTAATATAGACAAGTTAGCAAAAGGAGGTATGCTTTTTACTCAGCATTATTCAGGAGCTCCTGTATGTGCTCCAGCAAGAGCATCATTGCTTACAGGAAAGCATTTAGGACATTCTTACATAAGAGGCAATGATGAATGGCATACCAGAGGAAAGGTTTGGGATTACCTAGAAATGGCAAAAGATTCTACTATTGAAGGCCAACGCCCATTGCCAAAAAACACCATAACCATTGCTGAATTATTACAACAATCTGGTTATGCTACAGGTATTGTTGGCAAATGGGGTTTAGGTGCTCCAAACACACATTCTTTACCAACACAAATGGGGTTTAATTATTTCTTTGGCTATAATTGCCAGCGTCAGGCACACACATACACACCTTTACATTTATATGAAAATGAAAAAAGATACTATTTAGATAATGATACGGTTCCTCCAAACGAAAAATTAGATAAAAATGCAGACCCTAATGATGTTGCGAGTTATAAAAAATATACACAACCCTTCTACGCTCCAGAAGTTTCATTTGACAAAATGATTGGTTTTGTTGATTCTAATAAAGACAAACCGTTCTTTTTATATTGGGCAACTCCTATTCCACATATGCCATTACAAGCTCCAAAAAAATGGGTAGATTATTATGTAAATAAGTTTGGGGAAGAGCCACCATATATTGGCAACAAAGGTTATTTTCCTAACCGCTACCCTAAAGCGACTTATGCTGCAATGATTTCTTATTTAGATGAAAAAGTAGGCGACCTCATTGCGCATTTAAAATCGATTGATGAATATGATAATACACTTATTATTTTTACATCCGATAATGGCCCTAGTTATGCCGGTGGTGCAGATCCTGTTTGGTTTAAAAGCGCAAAACCTTTTAATGGTGAATACGGAAGAGGTAAAGGATTTCTTTATGAAGGTGGGATTCGTGTACCTATGATTGCTTCATGGGCTGGAAAAATAAAACCAAACACATTAACAAATCATATGTCATCTTTTTACGATGTTATGGCTACGCTTTGCGATGTTGCACAAATTGAAAGCCCAAAAAACACTGATGGTATTAGTTTTTACAACACCTTAGTTGAAAAGGAAACTCAAAAAAAACATGATTATATGTACTGGGAATTCCCAGAATATAATGGGCAAGTGGCAATACGTCAAGGCAAATGGAAATTTGTTTGGCAAAAAATTAAGAAAGGTAATACAGAGGTTGAGCTTTACAATCTTGATGAAGATCTTTTAGAAGAACATAATATTGCAAATAATCATCCTGAACTTATTGAAAACTTTTATCAAATCATTAAAAAAGAACACACCACACCAGAAATAGATAAATTTAAAATTCAAGCTTTAGAAAACATTATTAATTCTAAATAATTCGTTTTCTAAACCTTAGGTTTTCATACCTTTGTGCAACTTAATATATTTGGAATATGATACATTCAATGACGGGTTATGGAAAATCTGTATTGCAATTACCAACAAAAAAAATCACTTTAGAAATAAAATCTTTAAATAGTAAAAGTCTCGATTTAAATACTAGAATGCATTCTATTTATAGAGAAAAAGAGTTAGCCATAAGAAAGCTACTTGCTAAAAAGTTAGAACGTGGTAAAGTAGATTTTTCAATTTATGTAGAGACGACTGCTGAAGACACTTCAACACAAATTAATGCTCCTGTTGTTAAACAATATATAAACCAATTAAAAAATGTAGTTAAAGGTAACGAGATAGATTTCCTTAAAATGGCCGTTCGATTTCCAGATGCACTTAATACAGTAAGAGAAGAAATTGATGAAAAAGAATGGAAACAGATTGAAGTTGAAATTGAAAATGCAATAACACGTTTAAATCAACATAGATTAAATGAAGGAAAGGTTTTAGAATCAGATTTTAAAACTCGCATTAGTAATATTGACGATATTCTTAATGGCGTTATAAAAATAGACCCAGAACGTGTTAAAGCTGTGCGCGAAAGACTGCTTAAAGGTGTTGAAGAGTTAAAAGAGAAATACGACGAAAACAGATTTGAGCAAGAGCTGGTTTATTATATTGAAAAGTTTGATATTACCGAAGAAAAAGTGCGTTTAAAAAACCATTTAAATTATTTTTTAGAATGCTTAAATTCTAAAGACTCTAATGGTAAAAAATTAGGGTTTATTAGTCAGGAAATTGGTCGAGAAATAAATACTATTGGCTCTAAAAGTAATTATGCACCTATGCAACAATTAGTGGTTCAAATGAAAGATGAACTTGAAAAAATTAAGGAACAGTTATTGAATGTACTCTAAATGTTTAGTAGTATAAACAAAAAATATTCATGTATTTGTGGCAAAACAAAAATCAAATAAAAAAGGAAAATTAATAGTTTTTTCAGCCCCATCTGGCTCTGGAAAAACAACCATTGTAAGACACTTATTAGATATTGAAGATTTGAATTTAGAATTTTCAATATCAGCCACTTCCAGAGAAAAACGAGGAGAAGAAATTGAGGGTAAAGATTATTACTTTTTATCTGCCAAAGCATTTAAAGCTAAAATTAAAAAGGATGAGTTTTTAGAATGGGAAGAAGTATATCGCGACAATTTTTATGGCACACTAAAAACCGAAGTAAAACGCATTTGGGCAAAAGGCAAACATGTTATTTTTGATATTGATGTATCTGGAGGATTACGTATAAAACGAAAATTCCCCGAGCAAACACTCGCCGTTTTTGTAAAACCACCAAGTATTGACGAACTTAAAATTAGATTAAAAAAACGCAAAACTGAAAGTGACGATAAAATAAATATGCGTGTTGCAAAAGCATCTGCAGAATTAGCAACTGCACCTTTATTTGATGTGATTATTGAAAATGATAATTTAAAAAAAGCACTAAACGAAGCCGAAACTTTAATTAGTGATTTTGTACATTCATAGGCATGAAAACTGGCTTATATTTTGGTTCCTTTAACCCCATACATATTGGGCATTTAATTATTGCAAATCATTTGGTTGAGCACACTAATTTAGACCAAATATGGTTTGTAGTAACGCCACACAATCCGTTTAAAAAAAAGAGCAGCTTATTAGATAATTACCAACGTTTAGAAATGGTTTATCGTGCTACTAAAGACTACACAAAACTAAAGCCAAGCGATATTGAATTTAATTTACCACAACCTAATTACACCATAAATACGCTTACATATTTACAAGAAAAACACCCAAATTATAATTTCTCCTTAATTATGGGCGAGGATAATTTAAAGAGTTTTCATAAGTGGAAAAATTATGAATTGATACTAGAAAATCATCATATTTACGTATACCCAAGAATATCAAAAAGTAACATTGAAACACGATTTGATAATCATAAAAAAATTCATCATATCGATGCACCAATTATGGAGCTATCTTCAACCTTTATACGTAAATCCATTAAAGCGGGTAAAAATATTCAACCTATGCTTCCTCAATATGTTTGGGAGTATTTAGATGAAATGAATTTTTATAAGTAAATAATTAACGCAACCTTTTCAATTATTTCACATCTATAAATAAAATTGTTAGATATGAAAAACGCACCGTTTCATTTATTCACACTCGCAATTTGTTTGTCGTTAATGGCTTTTCAATGTGATGAAGATATTATGCCGCTAACACAAGAAGAAGAACGCAAGGATCTAAATATTTATAAAAATGCAATTGAAGATTTAGCAGCAACATCTGTTTGTAACGAAACGACCGAATGTAAATATATCGCTTTTGGAAGCAAACCATGTGGCGGCCCTTGGGGTTATTTAATCTATACAACCTCAATTGATACAAAAAAACTTAAACTTTGGGTTGAAGATTACAATCAAAGAGAGTCAAATTTCAATTCTAAATGGGATGTTGGTTCAGATTGTTCAGTTGTTAATCCTCCAATAAGTATAAATTGCCAAAATAACAGCTGTATTCCTATCTATTAAGATTAAGTTTTACTTATTTTTGGGCATGCTAAAATTGTTATCATACCCATTAACTTTTATTTATTACGTCTTTTTTTTATTAACCCTATTGGTGTTTCATCCAATTCAGTGGTTTTGTTTTAATGTTTTTGGATATAAAGCACATAAAAAAAGTGTAGACGCTTTACAGTATTGTTTATTGCGTTGCACAAATATTTTAGGCACACAATTTATGTTTAATAACCCACATAAAATTGATACTAATCAACCTGTAATTATTATAGCAAATCATCAGAGCTTGTATGATATATCGCCAATTATGTGGTACATGCGAAAACATCATCCAAAATTTATAAGTAAAATTGAATTAGGTAAAGGCATCCCTAGTGTATCTTATAATTTACGCCATGGGGGATCTGTGTTAATCGACAGAAAAAATCCACGACAATCTTTACCAGCAATTATGAAATTTGCCGAATATATTGAAGAAAACAAACGCGCTGCAGTTATTTTTCCTGAGGGTACACGAAGCAAAAATGGAGTACCTAAAGACTTTCAAACTAAAGGGTTAGAGATTTTATTTAAAAAAATTCCCTCAGCTTTAGTGGTGCCAATTACAATTAATAATTCTTGGAAAATGGTTAGGTATGGAAAATTCCCAATGGGCTTAGGCACTCATATTAAATTTGATGTACATAAACCTTTAAAAATTTCTGATTTTAAAGACACGCAAAATCTAATAAACACAATTGAAACAACTATAAAAGAATATATTATACCCTTAAAATAAATATATGTCATTAAAAAATGAAAGATTAGAAGTTATGCAGTTTTTAGAAAAAGATGTAGACTCCTTAATAGAAAAATACCTTATTCCTGTTGAAAAAATATGGCAACCCACCGATTTTTTACCAAATTCTGAAAGTAATAATTTTTTTGAAGAAGTTAGAGAAATAAGAGAACTATCAAAAGAATTACCATACGATTTTTGGGTAGTTTTAGTAGGTGATATGATTACCGAAGAAGCACTACCAACTTACGAATCGTGGTTAATGGATATTGAAGGTGTTAACCTAATGGACAGAGAAAATGCCTGGGCTAAATGGGTACGCCATTGGACAGGTGAAGAAAACCGTCATGGCGATGTACTTAACAAATATTTGTATCTTTCAGGTAGGGTAAATATGCGTGAAATTGAAAAAACAACACAACACTTAATTGCCGACGGATTTGATATAGGTACCGATAGAGACCCATATAAAAACTTTGTATACACAAGTTTTCAAGAGTTGGCTACTTACATATCGCACAATAGAGTGGCAAAACTAGCTAAAGAAAAAGGCAATAAACAATTGGCAAAAATGTGTAAAATTATTTCTGGGGATGAAATGCGCCATCATCATGCCTATTCTGAGTTTGTTGAACGTATTTTTAAAATAGACCCAAGCCAAATGATGATGGCATTTCAATATATGATGAAGCAAAAAATTACTATGCCTGCACATTTTTTAAGAGAGTCTGGAGATAAAATAAGCACTGCTTTCGAAGAGTTTTCTAACACTGCGCAACGTATTGATGTTTATACTTCAAAAGACTATGTAGACATCTTACAAAAGTTAATTACACGTTGGGAAATTGATAAAATTACAAATCTTACAGAAGATGCCGAAAAAGCTAGAGATTATTTAATGGCTCTTCCTAATAGAATGTTGCGCTTAGCAGACAGGATTAAAATTCCAGAAAACTCTTTTCAATTTAAATGGGTTGAACCTGCATTTTCAAAGTAATAAAATGGCACAAAAAGAGCTAATAAATAAAACTAAAGCTTTTGTAAAAGAAACACTTGCTAATGCAGAAGGCGGACATGATTGGTTTCACACATTAAGAGTGTTTAATAATGCTTTGCTTATTAGTAAAAATGAAAATGTAAACCCATTTGTTGTTCAATTAGGTGCTTTACTTCATGATATTGCCGACAGCAAGTTTCATGATGGTAATGATACTATTGGTCCAAAAATAGCACGCGAATTTTTGTTTAAACACAACGTAGATTCTTTAATTATTGAGCACGTTATAAAAATTATTGAAAACATCTCTTTTAACAAATCGCTAGATAATGATAAAAAATTTAAATCGATAGAATTAGATGTTGTGCAGGATGCCGATAGGTTAGATGCTATTGGAGCTATTGGTATTGCGCGTTGTTTTAATTATGGAGGTTTTAAAAACAGAAAGCTTTTTGACCCTACTATTAAACCCAATTTAAAAATGACTAAGGCAGAATACAAAGCTTCTACCGCACCAACCATTAATCATTTTTACGAAAAACTGCTGTTGTTAAAAGACCAAATGAACACCAAAACCGGTAGACAAATTGCCACCGAGAGACATAATTATATGATTGGTTTTTTAGATCAATTTTATGCCGAATGGGATGGTAAAAAGTAAGCCTTTAATTCTCTAGAGCCACTTCTAAAGCTGTAATTTTATATTCTAAAATAGAGAGTTCTTCAGCCTTTTCAATTATTTCTTCAACTTTTAAATTATTATTCTCATTTATATATTTTATAAGACTTTCTTTCTGATATGAGTAATAATTTATAGCTTCATTTATTTTATTGTCCATTTAAATTGTTATTGAATTATTAACTTTATTTCTTTTCTGTAGATTGAAGCACTTTTCCCAGTGGTACTATTAAAAACCTTATTAAAATGTGAAAAATTGTTAAATCCGCATTCGTAACAAACATCAGCAATACTCATTTTACTTTCTTCAGACAGTAGTTTTGTTGCATGCACTACTCTGTATTCATTTACTAATTGGGTAAAAGTTTTTCCTGTTGTTTTCTTAAAATAACGGCAAAATGCAGGAACTGTCATACTTACTTTTTTGGCGATATCATTTAGTGGAATGTGTTCTTTAAAATTAGCATTGACATACTTATAGATTATGTCAATCTTATTGCTATCCTGAGGGCTTGTTTCAAGGGCTACTCCATCAATATTTAGTAATATATAATCTTCTGTTGAGGCTAAATAATTCAATATTTCCAGAAACTTCAATACCTGTTTTAAACCTTCATACTCTAAAAGTTTTTCAATTTTTTCCCCTATCTTTTTTTTGGTATCTACTTTAAAGCGAATTCCTTTTTTTGCTCTATCAAATAGACAAACAATACTAGACATTTCAGGAATATCAAGAAAGTCAGCTCCTAAGAAATCAGATTTAAACTGTATAATAGTTTCTGTGCCACTTGTGGTTAACCTATCGGCAAAACCATTATGTGGCAAATTAGCTCCTATTAATATGAGTTGGCTATTATTAAAATAAGACAAATGGTTACCTATGTGCGTTTTACCTTGTCCTTTATTTACATAAACAAGCTCTAGCTCTGGATGAAAGTGCCAAAAGGCAGTGTTCTTATCTACTTCTTTTTTATGCTGTTTAACAAGTATAGAACTACCAAAACTAGGAGAAAGTTTTTCTAAAGTAGGTTTTTTGCTAATCATAAGAGAATTAGTTTACAACAAATTTACCAATTATTATACATACATTATATATTCAATTATCATATTAATATTCTATATTAACCCTTACGGAATATAATGTTATTTTTATAGGTAATTAAGAATATAAATTGGTTAAGATTGTTGTTTTTACAAAGTGTCTTTAGTTTTAATTTTGCTGTCATATAATCTTAAAATTAATTTTAATGTATTTAACTATAAGAAGTAATAAATATTTGAACAAATACTTAACTCACTTTAAGAGTTTTGCAATTGTTATCGTTAATGCTTCTCGTAATGTAAAAACGACAAAATTTAAATTATCGAGCTTAATTAAAAGGTATTGGAAATATTATACTTTATATAATGTTTACCATGTTAACCCTTATCAAATAGTATATACCAACTTAGGTTGGTCATTAAAGAAAGAAAATAAAGCTTTTAAGAAGTAAAAATATCACTCCTTAATCAAGAGAATCAGAATTCATTAATTAGTTAATGTCTTAATCAATACTTCGTTAAGACTTTAGGCGGTTCTTGTGCCGTAAAATCTTAGTTGTTCAATTTTCTGTTTATCTTTAGTCAAGTTCGGTTTAATACTGAACAGATCAATAAATCGTTTTAGGAGTAACTCATTATGATGCAATGTTTTAATTTGTTCCATTGAGAAGGCACCACGTTCTGTTTTAGGGATACTCAACCAATATGTTATTTTGGCAAGGTTGATAGAGTTAGTGAGGTGTTCCAATGAAAATTCAGTTTTTGCTCGCTTCTAGCTTGGCAATGGTTTATGCCTCTACCTTTTGTAGGTGTTGTTAAGCTCTTTTCTAGCCACAAGTACATTGGTGTAATGCTCTAATAAGGTTGTGGTTGATAAATTACTTGGGGTTTGAACGGCTTCTATATAAAACGCTGTATGATTGTCAATATCTATAGCGGCAATACCTGAAACTTCTAAACCCCATTTAGCCTTTGAGGCTCTACCAGACCAAAAATAACCCAACCCATTGGTAGTCTTGCCTGATTTTGGTACATAGCTAGGGTCTATGGCAATTACTATATCTTTACCTGCACAGGTATCAACCAAGGTTCCATAAATGTTAAAAAATCAAAGGGCTTAGAGTATTGATTTCTGTAGTGTTGTTCACCATGAATACCAAAGCGGGAGAGTTGTAAAAAGTTCAACCTTCCTTTTATGATAATAAACAGCATGAAGACTTCCAGTAAAAAATCATATTGCCATTTATTTATCGGTTTCATTTTGTCAAGTATCGTTTTTATATGATATTTATACTGGGATTTATCCTTGTAAATCAATGTAGTAGTCTTTTGAAATAAACCATTAATTTATTGAATATCAAGAGGTTGCTCTAATTTTTTAATTGCTTTTTTCGGTTTATTTTACTGATTTCAATTGTTTAAATTAAATCTTAACGGACTATTGCTCTTATTATATTATAAATTATATAAGAAGCATTCTAGCTATTTCTTAATTAAATACACCATTTTTTATCTACTTACTTAAATTTTTATAGCTTTTTTTGTTAAAATTTACTATGCATGCATAATTTTTTTTGTTTTTTATATGGAAGTCATGGTATATATATTTATATTGCTAGCATAAATTAAACTAAATCTATAAATGAAAACTATTCTTCCTTTATTATTGTTGTTTTTTTGCGGAGTAACTTTTGCTCAAACAACATCAATTTCTGGAACAGTTGTTGACGATAGTGGTCAACCTCTTCCAGGTGCAAATATTATTGTTACAGGAACCTCAACAGGAACAGTAACAGATTTTGATGGTGGTTTTAATCTAAGCGTAAGCCTAAATCCTCCATTTACTCTTCAAGCAAGTATGATTGGTTTTAAAACCGCTACTATTGAAGTTACTAAAAATAATCAAGTTCTTAACTTTGTTCTTAACGAAGGCACCTCTCTTGATGAAGTGGTAATTTCTGCATCAAGAACACCAGAGCGTATTTTCGAATCGCCAGTAACTGTTGAACGTTTTGGCCTTAAAGAAATTAAAAATACAGCTTCTGCTGATTTTTATGGTGGATTAGAAAACTTAAAGGGTGTTGATGTTAACACAAACAGTTTAACATTCCAGTCAGTAAACACCAGAGGTTTTGCAACATTTGCTAATAATCGGTTTATGCAATTGGTTGATGGTATGGATAACTCTACACCAGCATTAAACTTCCCAATAGGAAATTTAGTTGGTATGGTAGAAACCGATGTTTTAAGTGTCGAAATTTTACCAGGTGCATCATCAGCTCTTTATGGTGCTAATGCTTTTAATGGTATTTTGTTTATGCAAAGTAAAAACCCTTTTGATCATTCAGGAATAAGCGCTTCATTTAAAGGAGGCATAACCTCTCAAGAAGCAGCTGGCGATAATCAATATGTAGATTATAGTGTTAGAGTGGCTCATAAGTTTAGCGAAAAATTTGCTGCTAAAGCTAATTTTGGTTACTTAAAAGGAACCGATTGGGTTGCAAATAGTATTGAAGATCAAGACATGGTAGGTGGAACTAGAGCTACAAACAGAAACTATAATGGCCTTAATGTTTATGGCGATGAGGTATCACAAAATTTAAAAAATGTGGCTGCTTTATTAGAGGTTGCTATTAATCCAGATACAGGACAACCTTATTTGCCAGCTGGAGCTAACGCACTAGTACCTTCTGTTAATGTTAGTAGAACTGGTTATAGTGAAGCTGATTTAACCGATTATGAAGCTAAAAGTGTAAAAGCTGATTGGGGAGTATATTATAGACCATGGGAAAATGATTTTGAAATATCTTATGTAGGTAAAGTAGGAACAGGTACTACACTTTATCAAGGATTAAATAGGTATAATATTAAAAATTTCTTTCAACAACAACATAAAATAGAGGTACGTAATGATAACTTCTTTTTAAGAAGCTATGTAGTTGCTGATAATGCTGGAGATTCATATGATATGCTTTTTACTGGTATTAATATTAATAGAGCATGGAAACAGGACATACCTTGGTTTGCAGAATATGTGGGTGCTTATGTTCTAACAACTCTAGGAGGTGGCACAAATGATCAAGCTCATGCAGCAGGTAGAGCTCAGGCAGAATCTGGACGCTTTTTACCTGGGACACCTGAATTTAAGGCTGCCTTTAATAAAAGTGTAAATGATCCTGATTTAAGTACAGGTTCTAAATTTCAAGATGCATCTAAATACTATCATACAAATGGAAATTATAACTTAAGTCACTTAATTGATTTTGCAGATATACAAGTAGGTGGGTCTTACAGAAAATATAGTTTGAATTCTGGTGGCACCATATACACAGATGCCGATGGGGCAATAGATTATTCGGAATTTGGTGTCTACACTCAAATTCAAAAAAATCTGAAATTAAATGAGAATTTAAATTTAAGACTTACAGGTTCTGCTCGTTACGATAAATCTGAATTCTTTGACGGGTTTATTTCACCAAGATTATCAGCAGGTTTAACTGTAAATGAAAATCACAACATCCGAGCCTCTGTACAGACAGGATTTAGAAATCCAACAACACAAGATTTATTTATAGGCTTAGATGCTACCCGTGCAATATTAGTTGGAGCCGCACCCGATAATCTTGATAGATACTCTGGTACATATGGTGTTAGTGCTGCTGGTCAAATAGCAGGACAACCCTCTACTGTTACAAGAACAGGTAGAGATGCCTATGAAAATTCATATACGGAAACCTCAGTAATAAAATTTTTAGCCAATGGAGGTGCCAATGTTAATGACTTAGAAGTGGCTAATCCAGATCTAGTAAAACCCGAACAAATAACCTCTGCAGAAGTAGGATATAGAGGAAAACTAAATAAAATTATTATAGACTTTAGTGCGTATTACAATAGCTACAAAGACTTTATTTCTCAAACTTATGTAAGGTCACCACACTATGGAACAGCAGGTGAAAACACAGGTGTAGAAGCTATTAGGAGACTTGATTACAAAACGTATAATGCTTATACTAACTCAGAAGCTAATGTAAATTCTTATGGAGCATCTATAGGTGTATCAACCAAAGTATTTGGGAATTTCGATTTAGGTGGAAGTTTTACCTATGCTAAGCTTGACTTTGATAGAGCTAAATTTCCAGACTTTGTAACCAACTTTAATACACCTACAAACAAATTTAAAGCCTCTTTTGGTAATACAAGCTTGTTTAAAAACTTTGGTTTTAATATTAATTACAGATTTAGTGATGACTACTACTGGGAAAATACCTTTGCTACTGGTTTAGTGCCAGAATATCATGTTCTAGACGCCCAAATAAACTTAAGAGTTCCTAGTTTTAAATCAACTTTTAAAATAGGTGGAACAAATCTTTTAGGTGATGAATATTTTAGTGCTGTAGGAACTGGAAACATAGGTTCTATGTATTACGTATCATGGACTATTAACAATCTATAAAATGAAAACTATTATGAATACTAAATATATATGGCTATTAATAATCCTAATCGGATTTTCAGCTTGTAACGAACCAGAAGACGTATTAAAAGAATTTAATGCCCTACCAGAAGAGGTTGTCGAATTACCAGAACTTACTGCTGGTAGCGCAGACTTTTCAAACTATGTGTCCTTAGGAGCCTCATTTACTGCGGGCTATACAGATGGTGCCGTTTTTATTGCAGGTCAAGAAAACTCATTCCCAAATATTTTATCTAAGCATTTTGCTAATGCTGGCGGTGGCGCATTTACTCAGCCTTTAATGAATGATAATACAGGCGGATTACTTGTTGGCGGAATGCCCGTAGCTGCGTACAGATTGGTTTTTACTCCTGAAACAAGTGTAATAAGACTTAATGACCTTTTAGCAGGGTTAGGAGCTCCGGCTCCACCGATAACAACAGACGCAGGAAATAATTTAGGTAGTAGTTTTAATAATGTTGGAGTTCCTGGCGCTAAAAGTTTTCACCTAACATTTCCAGGTTATGGAAGTTTAAATCCATATTTTGGAAGAATGGCTTCTTCTCCAACTGCAACTATGCTAGGAGATGCTGCGAGTCAAAACCCAACATTCTTTACATTATCAGAAATTGGAGGTAATGATGTATTAGCTTATGCCACTTCTGGAGGAATAGGAATGGATCAAACTGGTAATTTTAATCCTGCAAGTTATGGTAGTAATGATATAACAGACCCAACAGTTTTTGGTCAAGTATTTACAGGTATTGTAGATCAATTAACAGCTAATGGTGCTAAAGGTGTAATTGCTAATGTACCTTACATAACAAATTTACCTTACTTTACTACAGTGCCAAACAATGCGCTAGAAATAGATGCTACAACAGCTGGCCAACTAACAGGGTTTTTCCAAGCGGTTGCAGGAATATTTACTCAAGTATTAATTGCGCAAATGGTCCCTCCTGCTCAAGCTCAAGCTTTAGCTAGCCAATATGCTATACCTTTTAGCGAAGGAAAAAACAGGTGGATTATAGATGTTCCTGTAACTCCAGCCAACCCTTTAGGGTTTAGACAAATGACTGAAGATGAATTATTATTATTACCCATAGACCAAGACGCTTTAGCTCAAGGTTATGGCTCTGTTGCTTTATCAAATGAAGTATTACAAGTATTAGGTATTTTACAAGCTGGCGGTACACCAACACCTCAACAAGGGGCATTAGTTATAGGCGCTGTTAATGGTATTGATGATGTTGATGCTTTAGATAGTGATGAACTTAAGAGTATTAAAGATGCTACAGATGCCTATAATATGGTTATTGAAAGTGTAGCAGCCTCTAAAGGGTTGGCTTTAGTAGATTTTAAAGGAATTCTTGAACAAGCTTCAACTACAGGAATTGTTAGTGATGGTTATACACTGAATGCTAATTTAGTAACAGGTGGTTTAGTAAGTTTAGATGGAATTCATTTAACGGCTAGAGGATACGCTGCCTTAGCTAATGAAATGATGAAAGTTATTGATGCAACATATGGATCAAATTTTGAAGCATCTGGAAATTTAGCAAATGTAGGAGATTATCCAACAAACTATTCTCCTACACTACAATAAATAAAGGGTAAAATAATATTAAAAAGCACCTTCAATTTGAAGGTGTTTTTTTATTCTAAAAAACCTGCAAAAACAACTTTTATTTTAAATTAAAAAATATATCTTTGCACGCGAAAACTTGAAGCGTTTTCATAGAATTAAAACGCATAATATTAAACACATAAGTAATGTCAAAAGTTACAGGTAAAGTTGCACAAATAGTAGGTCCAGTTATCGATGTTGAATTTGGTGCTGGTGCTGAACTTCCAAAAATTTATGATTCGTTAGAAATTAATAGGCCTGATGGTTCTACATTAGTACTTGAGGTACAGTCTCACATTGGTGAAGATACTGTACGTACAATTGCGATGGACTCATCTGATGGTTTAAGCAGAGGTACAGAAGTTACTGCAACTGGTGCGCCTATTCAAATGCCAATTGGCGAAGATGTTTACGGACGTCTTTTTAATGTTATTGGAGATGCTATTGATGGATTAGGGGATTTGCCTAAGGCTGGAGAAGCTGGATTGCCTATTCACAGAGAGGCACCAAAATTCGAAGATTTATCAACATCTACAGAAGTTTTATTTACTGGTATTAAAGTTATCGACTTAATTGAGCCTTATGCAAAAGGTGGTAAGATTGGTTTATTTGGTGGTGCTGGTGTTGGTAAGACCGTATTAATTCAAGAGTTGATTAACAACATTGCAAAAGGACACGGTGGACTTTCAGTATTTGCTGGAGTTGGTGAAAGAACTCGTGAGGGTAACGATTTACTTCGTGAAATGTTAGAATCTGGAATCATCAAGTATGGTGATGATTTTATGCATTCTATGGAAGAAGGTGGATGGGATCTTCAAAAAGTTGATAAAAAAGCGATGCTAGATTCTAAAGCAACTTTTGTTTTCGGACAAATGAATGAGCCTCCTGGAGCTCGTGCTCGTGTGGCATTATCTGGTTTAACTATTGCTGAATATTTCCGTGATGGTGCTGGTGATGGTCAAGGGAAAGATGTACTTTTCTTTGTAGATAACATCTTCCGTTTTACACAAGCTGGTTCTGAGGTGTCTGCATTACTTGGTCGTATGCCATCAGCCGTAGGCTACCAACCTACATTAGCAACAGAAATGGGTGCTATGCAAGAACGTATTACATCAACTAAAAAAGGATCTATTACATCTGTACAAGCGGTTTACGTACCCGCAGATGATTTAACCGATCCTGCTCCTGCAACAACCTTTGCTCACTTAGATGCAACTACAGTATTATCTCGTAAAATTGCTGAGCTTGGTATTTATCCTGCGGTAGATCCGTTAGATTCTACTTCAAGAATTTTGACTGCCGATATTTTAGGTGCTGAGCATTACGATTGTGCTCAACGTGTAAAAGAGCTTTTACAACGTTATAAAGAATTACAAGATATTATTGCTATACTTGGTATGGAAGAATTATCAGAAGAAGATAAACTAGCGGTAGGACGCGCACGTCGTGTACAACGATTCTTGTCTCAACCATTCCATGTAGCTGAACAGTTTACAGGAATTCCAGGTGTATTAGTTGATATTAAGGAAACTATTAAAGGATTTAACATGATTATGGATGGTGAATTAGACCACTTACCAGAAGCTGCGTTTAACCTTAAAGGAACTATTGAAGAAGCTATTGAAGCTGGAGACAAAATGTTAGCTGAAGCGTAAAACCGCTTAAAGCTATAAGCTTAAAGCATAAAGCACTAAATTATGTATTTAGAAATTGTATCACCAGAAGCAACTTTATTTAGCGGAGAAGTAACTAGTATTGCGGTTCCAGGTGTAAATGGTGAGTTTCAAATGTTAAAAGATCACGCACCTATTGTATCGCTTTTAAAAGACGGTAATGTTAAAATTTATGGTAATATTTCTTTAGAGGAAGAAGTTCAAGATAAATTTACAAAAGGTGACGATAATGGTACTTGGTTAGCCATTAATTCTGGTACTTTAGAAATAAATGACAACAAAGTTATTGTATTAGCAGACTAAGCTTTACAACCATTTTTTAATATAAACCCCCAAAATTCAATTCAATTATATTGAGTTTTTGGGGTTTTGTTTTCTATTAAACTAATACCATTTCTTATATATTTTTGTCTAAACACAACAATTGGTCTTGATCCAGTTAGGGTCTGTATTAGCATCTATTTTTAGAGTTGTTGTTAATTCTGTTATCAAACAACCACCATTTGTTCCGTTATCAACTAGTTTATTCAAAGTGACCTCCTCCTGTGTAACTCTTGTGTAAGCCATGCATAACACATTTTATTTTTCGGCTGGTCAGACGGCAGGCCTTGTATGCCATTGGTAATGTATTCTTTAGTCCAGCGCTCTTGTGTTCTGGTGCTGATGCTTAAATATTCACAGTGCTTTTTTCTGGTTTTGAATTTTTTGCCCTGTAGTTCAATGAGCCAAATGATTCTTTTTTCAAATCTGAAATTTGGTTGCTTTTGCGGAGTGAAACAAGTTCTGCTAAACTTTCTTTGATTGGGAATTCTTGTGGTTTGGCCATCCTTAAAGACAAACAAATATAGCGACATTACATATTAAATTGGTATAACTCAAAATCTACTATTGCTCCAATAACATTTACTCTACCTCTTTCATGCCAATCTTTCTTTGCGTAACATTTCTGTCATACTTGAGCTATAACCATAATTTCTTGGTGCATCAGCAGCAAATCCGCTTTCATCAACATAAACAATAGGACGTTTTTCTACAAACTAATATTGGAATATTTTGAGTTGGAATATAAGTCTAGATAGCCAATCTGCTTTAGGAAGAAATAGCGTTTTTTTTATAGCTAATATTTAGTCTTTGTAACGCATAAAAAATAGCACTTTGACTTACACCAAAAATTTTTGCTCGCTCATACTGATAACGATCTGGATAGTTCTGAATATCTTTTCTTAAAACTTCCATGTCAATCTTTGTAGATGGCTTAATACGATTAGTTTTAGGTTCTATGCGTTGTTGCCACCTAAATAGTGTTCTAATTGGAATACCAAACCAATCACTTAATTCTTGAAAAGTTAGTTGCTCTTTCTGCTTTACTTTGAATACTTGTTCTCTGAAATCTAATGAATATGCTATACTACAAGACACAAAAACATATGATATATTATAATGATTTATCTATAATTGTTGAACCGTCAAGCCCCAATTTATTAATTGCTATGCCCATTTTTTCTGACTTGGCGGTGGATCAAAAAATTGCAAACAAAAAGACTGCCTTTTTAGGACAGTCTATATGCTACTCATTTTCAGAAGGGTCATCTTCCTTGGAGGCTAATATATTCGGAAAAATCATTGGTACTAAATCCTTTACAGGCTTATAAAGTATCGTTTTATCTATATGTTCTTTATCAACAAACGTAATGGTAGTGTTCATTTTATCAAAAATATTTAAACCCACACTTAAAATAAGAGCAATTTTTAACGCACCAAAAACACCACCTAAAAATTTATTTATAATACCAAGTGCCGCAAAATTTGCAAGTTTAGTTAATGCTTTTCCTGCCATTGCAATTGTTAAAACAATAATAATAAAGGTAATGGCAAAAGCAGTAATATTTATAGTTTTCTCATTCCAATCTACTTTAGTTTTTAAAAAATCGGCAGCAAAATTGCTAAAATGTATGGCACCATAAACACCCATAATTAAAGCTACAAGCGAAGCTACTTCAACAAAGAGCCCTTTTATAAAACCACGCACAAGACCAAATAAAATTAAAGCAGCTAAAACAATATCTATAACACCCATAATTAAACAATTTAAACAAATATAAAATAATAGTCACACTTAGGTTTATTAACTTTGTTACTTTCAAAATATTATGTCAAGAGACGAACAATTAAAAGAACGCTGGGATTTGGTAGTAAAAAAACTATCCAATCAATTTGCCGATGGGGACATTTTAGACCTCGATGCCATTATTTATTTAGTAGGCGTGCAAGAATTGGGGCAGTTAAATCGCAGCTATAAAAAAGACCAAAAATTAGATTTAATGCATATTGCCATTTGTAAACTTTTAACGCCTTATGGCTATTACGAGCTCGATTTTGTAGATAACGATGGCTGGCCACACTATAAGGTATTAGAAACTTTACCTCACCTAAAAGCAGGCGAGCAAAGTATTTTAATGAAAGAGGCCATTGTAAATTATTTTTTAGAAACCGAGTATATAAATTAGGTGAGCGTTACCACAAGGGTCGGGCTTTCACTACTCGCTCTTTGCGAGGAGCTCAAACAAACAGTTCAATCCCTAACGCAATTCACTTTTTACGTCATTGCGAAGTATCCCGATAGCTATCGGGGTTATTTTCTGAGGCAATCTGTTTCTTTTAAAAAGATTACTTCGTCGTTTACTCCTCGTAATGACGATATTTTAATTAAATTTGCATTCATTTTTTAATGACGTTATGATAGATAATATAAAAGAACTTATAACCGAAGTAGAAGCTTTTAAGGCACAAACAAAAGAAGAGGTTGAAGCTTTCCGTATAAAATATTTAGGAAAAAAGGGATTACTAAACGCCTTTTTTGCAGAGTTTAAAAATGTAGCAAACGATCAAAAAAAAGAATTTGGTCAAACCATAAACACCCTTAAAAAAACTGCTGAAGATAAAGTAAATACATTAAAAGCAGAGTTAGAAAGTAAAGAAGAAGTAAAAGGCGTTTCGGGAGATTTATCGCGCCCAGGGGAACCTTTACAAATTGGTGCACGTCATCCTATTTCTATAGTAAAGAATCAAATAATAGATATTTTTTCAAGTATTGGGTTTAATGTAAGTGAAGGCCCTGAAATAGAAGATGATTGGCATAATTTTACGGCATTAAATCTGCCAGAATATCATCCCGCACGCGATATGCAGGATACCTTTTTTATTCAAACCAATCCCGATATTTTATTGCGTACACACACTAGCTCTGTGCAAGTACGTTATATGGAAAATAATAAACCACCAATACGTACTATTTCTCCAGGTAGAGTTTATAGAAATGAAGCTATTTCGGCACGTTCGCATTGTTTTTTCCATCAAGTAGAAGGATTATATATAGATAAAGATGTAAGTTTTGCAGACTTGAAACAAACCTTGCAATATTTTACAACCGAAATGTTTGGTAAAAGCAAAATACGTTTGCGCCCATCGTACTTTCCATTTACAGAACCAAGTGCAGAGATTGATGTGTACTGGGGGTTAGAAACCGAAACCGATTACAAAATAACCAAAGGCACGGGCTGGTTAGAAATAGGTGGTTGTGGAATGGTAGATCCTAATGTTTTAGAAAACTGCAAAATAGATGCTACCGAATATTCAGGATTTGCTTTTGGTGTTGGTATTGATCGTATAGCTATGTTATTGTATCAAATAGATGATATTAGGTTGTTAAGTGAAAACGACGTTAGATTTTTAGAGCAGTTTAAAAGTGCTTTGTAGTTTTGAAAAAAGATATCCAAATTCCTAAAGTAAAAGATGTTTACATTGCTATTGTAAACGAATATAACGAAATATACAAAACTCAAGATTGGAATGCCTACATCATTAATAACAAAGATGTAGATTTAGAAATGGTGCTTATTGTAACTAGTGGTTATTCCGAAGACAAAACAACATCTGTTTTTAGAAAAAAACTAGACAAACTTCCTAAAAAAAGTTATGCAAAAATAGAACTAATGCAAGAAGCCTTATTTGCTCTAAACAACACATTTAAAGTATCCTTTTTTGAAGAGAACACCATGTTTGATAAAACTTATTTATTTAGAAAAAACACTATTAATTTAAAAGCATTGCAACCAGTTCCACTAATGGACGTAAAAGGAGTTTTGGTAAAGTGACAAATTTCTGTTTTTTCAGAAACTACTAATTAATCCAACCTGTCCGTTAATTTTTTAAACACTTTTTTAGGGTTTTTGTTTTCATACAAAATCGCATAAACCGCATTTATAATAGGAATTTTAGCTTTTCCCCCATTTCTAACATGTAGTAAATGAGCACTTTTTGTAGCGTAATAGCCTTCGGCTATCATACTCATTTCCATTTGAGCCGATTTTACGGTATAGCCTTTACCAATCATATTACCAAACATTCTGTTTCGAGAAAAAACAGAATATCCGGTTACTAATAAATCGCCCAAATATGCCGAATTATTTATGTTACGTTTCATTTTATGCCGTCTTTTAATAAAACGCTTCATTTCTCTAATGGCATTACTCATTAGTACACTTTGGAAATTATCGCCATAGCCTAAACCATGAGCAATACCTGCGGCAATAGCATAAATATTTTTAAGCATAACGGCATATTCTACACCAATAATATCGTCACTAATTTTTGTTTTAATGTAATTGCTAGATAAATTATTGGCTATGTTTTGAGCCTTTTCAGCATCAGAACACGATACAGTTAAGTACGATAAACGTTCTAAAGCAACCTCTTCCGCATGGCAAGGACCAGCAATTACAGCAATATTATTAAAAGGAATTTTATATACATCATTAAAATGTTCGCCAACTAACAAACCTGTTTCTGGTATGATGCCTTTTACCGCAGAAACAACAATTTTATTTTCAATATTCGTGGTTAATTTTTCTAATTCTGAATGCATAAAAGCCGACGGAATTACAAATATTAGTACATCGGCATAATCAGCAATTTCGTTAATATCATTACTTATTTTAAGCTGTTCTAAATGAAACTCAACCGAGCTTAAGTAATTAGGGTTGTGTTGCTCTTTTAATAAATGTTCTTTGGTATAAATACTTCGCATGTACCAACCAACTTGATCTAAATTTTCACAAAGCATTTTCACAATAGCTGTTGCCCAACTTCCTGCGCCAAAAACCGCATATTTTAAAGGGTTATCCATAAAAACATAAATTGTTTGTGTTTCAAAAATACGTAAAAAATTAATCAATAATGTCTCTGTAAAATAATCTAATTTCTTTTTTGGCACGCGTTTTGAAACTATACAAATAGAAACCCTAAAAATGTTTCATTATGAAGACTGTAAAATTACTTTTAAGCTTTGCTTTAACGGCAACATTATTTACATCGTGTTATGTAGAAACTAATATAATTGATGATGATCCAGGAATTTCAATAAACCAATTATTAAGTTCTTATGAGATTTGGTATGTAGATATTAATAGTACCAGTGGTTTTGGTACAACACCTTTTTTACAAAAAGCATTTACCGTATCGTTTAGAAATGGCGTTATGTTCGCCAATAATAATTTAGTAGGTATTGGTAGTAGTGGTAATGGTTTTGGTATTGCTGTGGCAGATTATGATGCCTATGATATGATTTTAGACGTACAGCACGATATTGATGGGTTTGAAAGTTTTGATGTATACCAAATTGATAATAATACAATTGAATTGTACAATCCAAATAATGATACTTCGTACTTTTTAGATGGGTATCAACGTAATAATTTTGATTTTGACTTTGTATTCTATGATAACATTCATTATTTCTTACAAGAATACGAAGCTTGGGAGAAAACATATACTAGTGAGTTTGGAGCAATAAACGAATTTGATAACGAAAATTATTTACAGTTTTTAGCAGGTGGAAATGATGAAACTTTTAGAAGCTCACAAGATGACAGTGGAACAAGTGTAAACAATCTTATTTGGGATTATACAGGTGCTTATGGTGTTGGTGATATTGCAGGAAACACATTGCTTAAAACTTTAACATTAGATTATGACTCCTTTGACAATGAACATTTTGAGTTAAGCGTTATAGATGATGGTACCATAGAATTGTATCACCCAACATCTGAAACGATTTATGAATTTAAAGGCAGAGGATACATTCAGTACTTAAAAGGTGCAAATACAAAAAGAAAAGCCTCTATAAAAAGAAATGAAATGCGTAAGCATAGAAAAGATAAAGTAGATAACCCAAGAGAAAACACAAGGGTTAAATAAAATGGATTGGTTATATTTAGTTTAAAAACTGCTTAAAGCTATAGTTAAATCAGAATAATGCGTCATTATTCAGCATGTAAGACACTTTTTTCAAATCTGAAATTTGGTTGTTTTTTGCGGAGTGAAACAAGTTCTGCTACACTTTCTTTGATTGCGAATTCTTGTGGTTTTGCCATCCTTAAAGATAAAGAAATATGGCGACATTACATAATTAAATTAGTATAGGGTGATGCAGTTCGATCATTATCTAAAAGGTAAACCTGCAATGTGGATGACTAAAGGACTTCCTCGAGTGAATAAAGGCAAAGATTTTGGATATGAATTAGATACTGATTAAACAAATTTACACCAAAATAAGACTAAACTTTTTTAATCACATTAGTTACAATGCCCCAAATTAGAAAATTATTTTCTTCAGTAATATTAATTATTGGATAATCTGGGTTTTCTGGTTGTAGCCATACCTCATTATTAGAAACACGTAAGCGTTTAACAGTAAATTCTCCATCAAGAAAACATACTGCTATTTTATTATTTGCTGGTTCTAAACTTCTATCTATAACTAGCAAGTCGTTGTCATCTAACCCTGCATCAATCATCGATTGTCCGCTAACACGTGCATAAAAAGTGGCTTCTTTGTTTTTTACAAGCTCTTCATCTAATGATAGACGTTGCTCTTTAAAATCGTCTGCTGGCGACGGAAAGCCTGCCGAAATTCCTGCATTAAACAATTGTGCTGATGCACTTTCAATAATTTCTGGGGTAAAGAAGGTTAAACCTCCTAATTTGTGTGCTATCATTTTACTACAATAATGTCATTAATATTCGTGGTATATCTTGGCGATAATCTCTCTTGTCGCATTTTCCAGGTGCGTTTTAAATCTTGATTGGCTATTTTTATTTTATAATCGCCGTACTTGTTGTTAAGTCCGTCGATAGCATGCATTAAATATTTGTGCTTGGGGTTTTCGCACTCAAACATATTGAGTTGAAAATTATTGGTTGGTACCAAACCCGATACAATAACGCCTGCACGTTTGTATTTAATGCCTTTTTTAAAAATGGAAGTTACAGCTTTTACGGCTTCGTTACTAATTATTAGGGAGGAATTAGTAGGATATGACAAATTAACAACCATACTGCCTCTGTGTTGTTCTAAGTTTTTTTTATGTCTGTCGCTACTTAATATCACAATAATTATATGACAACTTGAACCTTGTTTACGCAATTTTTCGGCACAACTTGTTGCAAAGGTTGATATCCGTTCTTTTATATAATTTATATCGCTGTACGTATAATCAAAACTACGTGTGGTTGCAATGGCGCGCTTAGTTTTTATCTCATCTAATTGTAAAGTTGGAATACCTTCTAAATCCCGCTTTAATCGTGATTCGGTTACCGAAAATTTTTTAAGAACCCAATCATCAGGTAATTGCGTGAAATCAAAAGCAGTTTTACAACCTTTAGTTTTTAGTCGCTTAGATAAGCCTCTACCTATACCCCAAACATCTTCAACTTTTATCCATTTTAACGCTTTAATTCGTTTTTCTTCAGAATCTATAACGTAAACACCTTTAGTTTCTTTTGGGAATTTACGTGCTACTTTATTGGCTACTTTGCTTAGTGCTTTAGTTGGTGCAATACCTACACAAGTTGGAATGCCTGTCCATTTTAAGATGCGTTTTTTAATTTGTAACCCGTAATCATTATAATTAAAATCTTCTTTAAAATTTCTGAACCCTAAAAACGATTCGTCTATACTGTACAATTCTATATCAGGCGTAAACTGTTTTAAAATAGACATAACACGACTACTCATATCGCCATACAATGGGTAGTTTGATGATAGTACGTGTATGTCATTGGTTTTACAAAAGGTTTCCCATTTAAAAATAGGTGCGCCCATTGGTAAACCAACAGCTTTGGCTTCATCGCTTCGTGAGATAACACAACCATCGTTATTAGATAGAATAGCGACTGGTTTTCCTTGTAAATTAGGGTTAAATACACGTTCGCAAGAAGCATAGAAATTATTACAATCTACGAGTGCAAACATGTTATAAAGATACAGAATTTAGGTTTTTAAAAATCGGGAAATTGCAATAAATTAATCTGTAACACTTCAACTTTGCTCAGTACAAGCATATTCTAAAATATCACTAGGTTGGCAATCGAGTGCTTTACAAATGGCTTCTAAAGTAGAAAACCTAATTGCTTTTGCTTTACCAGATTTTAATATAGAAAGGTTCGCTGTGGTTATACCAATAATTTCTGCCAAATCTTTGCTTTTCATTTTACGTTTGGCAAGCATCACATCTAAGTTTACGATTATTGGCATAGGTTAGATTGTTAGGTCGTTTTCTTGTTTTAACAAACTTCCATTTCTTATTATTTGTGAAATACTCAACAGCCCCAAACTCAATAAAAAAAGTAATACATTAAACATGGAATAACCTATATAATATTCAGCATGAAAGCCTGCTGATATTTCTAAAACTGATTTAACTAAATCTAAAGCAGAGACAAAACATAATGTAAAACCAGCTCTTTTAAAACTTTTAGAGGTTGTTATATTAAAGTATCCTTTTTTTAAAATTTTAGAAAGAGCGAGAAATATAAATATTACACTTGTTAAAAGTATAAGAGATAAACAGACTTCTATTAACCAATTTAATTTTCCAAAAAAAGAATCTATGGAATAAATTTCATTAATTTTTTTCCAAGATTTAAAGTAAATAACCTGTGAAGACAAATGGAATAAATAAAATACACCAAAACACAAAGTAAAACCTAGTAGTATTTTAATTTTTTTCATAATTTAATTATCGTTTAACAATAACAAATATAATAAAATTATCGAAAAACAATAGTTTAATATTAATTATATTTTAAACGCTTGAATAATGAAAGCATTATTTATATTTGTTTTCAGATGAAAAAATTTCCAGAAAAACTACAAGAAAAACTAAGCAATCGTAAAGCTAATAATGCACTACGGCAACTTAGTTCGCGTAACGATTTAATAGATTTTTCATCAAACGATTATTTAGGGTTTTCAAAATCTGAGTCCATTTTTAACACAACACATGATTTTTTAATTGGGCATAACATTAAACAAAATGGCGCAACAGGTTCCCGTTTACTTTCTGGGAATTATCAGCTTTTCAATATTGTAGAAACTATTTTAGCCAATTTCCATAATAGTGAAACTGCACTAATTTTTAATTCGGGTTACGATGCTAATGTTGGTTTTTTTAGCTGTGTTCCGCAACGCGATGATGTTATTTTGTACGACGAATTTATCCATGCCTCTATTCGTGATGGTATTAAACTCTCCAATGCAAAAGCTTATAAGTTTAAGCATAATGATTTGGACAATCTTGATGAGATGCTGAATCGAGTTCAGTATGACGGTAATATTTATATTGTTACAGAATCTGTATTTTCCATGGATGGCGACTCTCCAGATTTAGCTGCAATATGTAAAATAAGCAAAAAACATGATGCTTTTTTAATAGTTGATGAAGCTCATGCAGTTGGTGTTTTTGGGAAACGTGGTATTGGTTTAATCCCAAAATTAAATCTTGAAAACCACATTTTTGCGCGCTTAGTAACTTTTGGGAAAGCCATAGGCTGCCATGGTGCAGCAATTATTTGTAGCGAAAACTTAAAACAATATTTAGTTAATTTTTCTCGTAGTTTTATTTATACTACGGCATTACCTCCACACAGCTTAGCAACCATTCATTCAGCTTATACTGAGTTAATTTCAACAAAAAATATTGAGAAATTACACAAAAATATTAAATATTTTAAAGCTGAAGTTATAAAACATAATCTTCAAAATCATTTTATAAAAAGTGATTCTGCAATACATTGTTGTATTATTTCTGGAAACGAGAAAGTAAAACAGATTGCAAAAAAATTGCAACAACACAATTTTAGTGTAAAGCCTATTTTATCGCCAACTGTTAAAAAAGAAGAAGAACGTTTGCGTTTTTGTTTGCATAGTTATAATTCTGAAAAAGAAACAACAGAAGTTTTACAGTTATTAAGTACTTTTCTTTAAATTTTATATGAATGATAGATAATTATACTATACTAGCCACTTTTCCATACTCGACTGAGGCTCAAGTTACAAAAGCTAAGCTAGAGGCAGAAAATATTCGCGTAATGCTATTGGATGAAAAAACCGTTGACTCTGATCCTTTAATTAGTCAAGCTATTGGTGGCGTTAAGTTATTAGTTCATAATGATAATGTGAAGGAAGCCATAAAAATTTATCACCAAATAAGAGCTTATGAAAAGGATAAAAATGGTAATGATATCGTTTGTGTGAATTGCGAGTCGACAAAAATTTTAATTGCAGAACCATCTAGAAAAAACATATTTTATATGCTCTTTCCTTTTTTTGAAAAACCAAAATACCGCTGTAACGTTTGTAATACCATTTTTTAATGAGTACTTATTTTATAACAGGCATTTCAACCGATGTTGGTAAAACCATAGCATCAGCAATAATTACTGAAGCTTTGCAAGCCGATTACTGGAAACCCGTGCAAGCAGGCGAATTGGATAATTGCGATACTAAAAAAGTTGAGAAATTAATTTCTAATTCGAAATCGAAATTTTATCCAAACAGTTATGCATTACAAACACCTATGAGTCCACATGCAGCAGCTGAGATTGATACTATTTCTATTGATACTAAAAAAATTAAAACTCCTAAAACAAATAATCACTTAGTTATTGAAGGTGCTGGTGGGTTGCTTGTGCCTATAAATAATACGCACACCGTTTTAGATTTAATCAAACCAAATTATAAAGTCATTGTCGTTTCAAGGCATTATTTAGGTAGCATTAATCACACACTTTTAACTATAAACACTTTAAAAGAAAAAGAGTTTGAGGTTTCTATTATTTTTAGCGGAAAAGAACACAAAACAACCGAAAGTATTATTAAAAAAATGACAAATATTCCTGTGATTGGTAGAATTGATGAAGAGCCCTATTTTGATAAAAATGTTATTAAAGAGTATGCTAAATTGTTTAAAGACAGATTAAAATGAAATCATTAAAGTTGCACACACTAAAAATATCTAATGACAATACATTATTAGATAAACAAAATCAACTAACACCTTATATATCACGCTTATTAGAAAAACTATATCATGATATACCTAAAGGAAAAGAAAGCACATTAAAAAAACTATTAAAATACACCACTCAGTTTCCAAAAGTACCAATTTTCAAAAACTATTTAATGGTTTTTTACGCTCAAAAAGGAAATGTGCAAAAAGCAAATGAAGTTAACAAATGGATTATAAAAGAACATCCAGAATATTTGTTTGCCAAAATAAACTATGCTAACAGCTTACTTAGTGAAGAAAAATATGAAGACATATTAAACCTTTTGGGAACAAACTTATTACTGCATGAACTATACCCCAAAAGAGATGAGTTTCTTTTAGATGAAATAATATCTTATTACGCCTTTACTATTCGTTATTTGTATCATATAGACAATGAAGATGAAGCTAATACAAGATTACAAATATTAGAAGATTTGGATGAAGATCATCATAAAGTAATCCAAGCACAATCATTCAAACAAGAATATATATTAAAAAAATTTTCACTTAGATATGCAGAAGAAGAAAAGAATAAAATAATTGTAAAACCAAAAGACAGGAAAAGTCATTTGCAAACAACTAGCCCTCCCAAATTCCACTACCCAGAACAAATGGGTTATTTATACAAAAATACATTAGATAGTATTTCTGAAAATCAACTAAACGAATTAATAAATCTAGACCATAAAAAATTAGTAGAAGATTTAATAAAAGTACTATATGATTCAATCTACCGATACGATTACTTTTTTGATAAAATAGAAGAAGAAAGTCAAGCATGTTTTCCAATCCATGCCATTTGTATATTATTATTTTTAAAAGACAATAATAGCTTAAATGTAGTATTAGAAATACTAAAACAAGATGACGATTATATTGAGTTTTGGTTTGGTTATTCTCTTTCAGAATATGTTGTTCCATTATTATATCACATTGGAAAAAATCAGAAAGAAAAATTAATTGCTTTCATTAAAGAAGAATATATTTTTTGCTACAATAAAAGCATATTAACAGAATCTTTTATAAAAATATGTGCTTTTGATAAAACATTAGAAAATTTAGAAGATATTTTAGATTTTTTAATTTCGAATAAAAACAATCCAGGAATTCTAGACACAGAATTTAATGGGTTATTTATTGCTGATTTAATGGACTATGGTGCGATAGATCTTTTACCTAAAATAAAAGAAATGTACGCATTAAAAATTGTAGGAGAAGGTGTTTGCGGCACATATGATGATGTTAAAAAAGGCATGTATGATGAATTTGGGGTAAATCCAGTAGAAGATTTTAATACCCTAAAACAAATCTATAACACATTTACATATAAAGAAGAATTTGAAAACAACTTACCAGAAGAGTATTACAGATATTCAGAGCCTATTATTTCTGCAAAAAAAATAGGCAGAAACGATCCATGCTCTTGTGGTAGCGGTAAAAAACACAAAAAATGTTGCCTTAATAACTAAACCCTCTATAGATTGAAAGTCCATAGGTTTATTTCGCAGACAAAAAGTCTGCTAAGTTAAATGCAGAATAGAATATGTGTAAATTCGTGTCGAAAGTTTTACAAACTAAAAATCTTGTACTAAATATATATTTTAACTAACAAATTAAAAAGATTTCTGCCTTCTTTTTGGCTTTTGCTCAATGATTATTGCAGGATGATAAAATTATGAATCTAAAACAACGCGATAAAAAACACCTATGGCATCCTTTAACGCAGCACAAATTACACCCAGAAACTATTGCCATAATCAAAGCTAATGAATGTGTTTTAACCGATGAAGATGGCAACGAATACATTGATGCTATTGCTTCATGGTACACTTGTATGTATGGACACTGTAACGATTATATAACAAGTCGTGTTTCTACCCAAATGCAACAGCTAGACCAAGTGGTGTTTAGCGGTTTTACTCATGAGCCTGCTATTAAATTATCTGAAGCCTTAATGGAAATTCTTCCAGAAAACCAGAATAAAATATTTTTTAGTGACAATGGTTCAACAGCAGTTGAAATCGGGATTAAAATGGCATTACAATATCATTTTAATAATGAGCAAAAACGAAATACTTTAATTGCATTTGAGGACGGATTTCATGGTGATACCTTTGGCGCCATGAGTGTTTCTGGATTATCAGTTTATAACGGTCCTTTTAAAGATTTCTTTTTAAATGTAAAACGTATTCCTGTTCCAAACGGGGAAAACAATGATACTATTTTAAACACATTACAACATATAGTTTCAAATAATAAAGTTGCAGGCTTTGTTTACGAACCCTTGGTGCAAGGTGCTACAGCAATGAAAATGCATGATATTAAAGGTTTAAACGAAATTTTAAAGTTCTGTAAAAAGCATAATATCATCACTGTTGCCGATGAAGTTATGACTGGTTTTGGAAAAACAGGAAAACATTTTGCTTCACTTTATGTTGAAACGAAGCCAGACATCATCTGTTTAAGTAAAGCATTAACAGGAGGTTTGTTGCCTATGGCACTTACTACCTGTTCGCAAAAAATATACGATGCTTTTTATAGTGATGATATGAGTAAAGGTTTGTTTCATGGGCATACCTATTCAGCAAACCCGTTAGCTTGTACAGCAGCTTTGGCAAGTATTGAGTTATTACAATCGGATGATATTCAAAATAACATTCAAACTATTATCGCTTCTCACCAAACATTTGGTAACAGCATAAAAACACATCATAAAGTAAAATCGATACGACAATTGGGTGTGATTTTTGCTCTAGATTTAAACATTGAAATGGAACGCTATGGCAATTTACGCGATAAATTATTTAAGTTTTTTATGGATAATGGCGTTTTTCTTCGTCCGTTAGGTAATACCATTTACATTCAAGCGCCTTATGTAATTACAAAAAACCAACTAGAAAAAGTTTATCAAGTTATAAAAGATGCATTAGAAATCATTTAGAAAAAGTTAAATCCCTTCTAAATCTTTATCCAATAAATTAATTTTTTCTTTAGTTTCTTTAATTAAAACAAATAGCTTTTCATATTCCCATTCACCATCTATTTTTTCACCAATTACGACAATAGAAGCTTTTCCATTAGATCCTTTTATTGGAATGCTAAAATCAGCTTCACCACTATTATTCTTTAATGAAATATTACCACTAATTATACCATTAGTTTCAATAGGTTCCCCTAAAACCGCAATAATCTCTGGGTTTTGTTTAGCCAATTCAACAGCGTATTCATAAGGTGCTGATGATTTAAACATTTTTGTTACTCCAAAAAATAAAGCTCCAACCCCACAAACAAATAATATAATAATCGTTAGGCATCCACCAACTGGCAAAACCCAGAGCCAATTTCTACCAAACCAACTTTTTTGTTTTATTTCTTCCATAAAATAAACTTTGCTTTAAAGATAAGTATACATATTATATTTTTTGTTACTTAACTTATAGTATTACTTTTGCTGAAAGCTAAAAAATATTGCAAAAAACAATTTCGATAACCAGTATTGCATCCATTTCTCCATTGGGAAAATCGTTAGATGAAGTTTGGAAAAACTATCAAAGCAATCAGCATTGTATCACAGAAAAAAAGGTGGGGAATCAATCGGTTTTAGTTGCCGAAATTCCTGTTGATGCGAAACAAAATATTGAAGCTTTAAGATTATCTGATAATAAATATAAATTTTTAGACGACTCTGTTTTATATGCCATATATGCGTCACGACAAGCCATGAAAAGTGCCAGTTGGAAAGCTTCAGATAACTTTGGCATTAACATAGGCTCCTCTCGCGGAGCAACACAACTTTTCGAAAAATATTATAAAGATTTTCTTAAAAACAACAAAGCAAAAACCTTAAGCTCACCAACTACAACTTTAGGTAATATTTCGTCTTGGGTAGCTCACGATTTACAAACTAATGGCCCAGAAATAAGCCATTCTATAACTTGCTCGACAGCATTACACGCCATGTTAAACGGTATTGCTTGGATAAACGCTGGCATGTGCAGTAAATTTTTGGTTGGAGGAAGCGAAGCGCCTTTAACAGCTTTTACTATTGCCCAAATGCGAGCCCTAAAAATTTATACAAAAGCCAAATTAAAAAACGATTGTCATTCTGGGCTTATCGAAGAATCCTTTCCATGTCGCGCATTAGACCTCAATAAAAAACAAAACACTATGGTTTTAGGCGAAGGGGCATCAGTAGCCTGTTTAGAATCTGGCACAAAAGAAAACGCACTAGCGACCATTACAGGCATTGGTTATGCTACTGAAATTTTAGAGCATAACACCTCGATTTCTACTGATGCTAAATGCTTTCAAAAAGCGATGCGAATGGCGCTAGGAAATTTAAGCGGGAAGGACATTGATGTTGTTGTTATGCATGCTCCAGGAACTGTAAAAGGCGATCTTTCAGAATACAAAGCTATTCAATCTGTTTTTAATGAAAATATTCCTGCCTTAACAAGTAACAAATGGAAAATAGGACACACTTTTGGAGCTTCTGGGTCTTTAAATATTGAGCTAGCTGTTTTAATGTTACAGCATCAAAAATTTATTGGTATTCCATACACAGAAAATCAAAACACACCAAAAAAGATTAAACACATTATGGTAAATGCTGTTGGTTTTGGAGGAAATGCTGTAAGTATTCTAGTTTCTAAATAAGAAGTTATTTTTTATCAATTTCACTTAAAATTCTTTCACATAGGCGATGTGTTTCTCTAATATCTTCAATCCTACTAGCGTTAAACACTTCTTCATTTAAAGCTTTTAGCCAATTTTCAATCAAACCTACAAAACCTCTCTTGTACAAAGTACTATCCCAATTATCAAATCCTATTGATTATGATATGCTATTTTTGTAATGAATTCCAGAAACCAATTCTTCAATTTGCCATTTGTTATTTTTAGAATAGAATTCAACGCGCTCTTCTGTAATACCACTAATTCGGTTCATAGAACCAATCAATAATGTTCCGTTTTGTTACCATTGTATCTGAATACTTTCTAAAGAGTCATTATTTTTTTTTGAAAATACTTAAAGATTTTCAATAAATCCCTCACCTAAAAAACGAAGGCTATCAACTACATGAATAAAGTCATCAAAAATAAATACACGTGGTTTATCTGGTAAGTTAACTCTATTTTTTTGCCAAGAAATTTGAATTGGTTCTTCTTCATTTTTTAAAGATGAAATTAACGGTGCAAATCTTCTATTAAACCCTAAATGCAGCAATACTTTATTTTCCGTTGCTGTAGTTAACAATAATTCTGTTTCTCTTAGTATGTATAGCAAAGTGGTTTATCAACAAATACTGGAATACCAGCACTCAAAAATTTTGAAACCAATTGAAAATGACTTTCTGTTGTGGTGTGTATCATAACTGCATCAGGTTTATTTTCAATCAACTTATCTCTATCTAAATAAGCTTCATCAATTCTATATTGCGTTTTTAATTTGTTTAAAACATCCTTATTTCTTGTACAAAGAACTGGTATTATTTTCGGGTGATTGGCAACAATAGGTAAATATGTTTTCCTAGCAATATCACCTAAACCAATTAGTGCTATTCTCTTTTTTTGTGAATTATTCATCGGTCTAATTTAAGGTTTTTAACTCAAATTAAGCCGTTTAAAAAAAGCGTCCTTATAATTATTACTGATGGGAATTTTATATGAATTAATACATACCTGATTATTCTCAATTTTATCAATATTTGAAACATTTATCAAATAAGACTGGTGTACTCTCATAAACGCTGAGGCAGGCAGTTTTTCAATTATTTCTTTAAAAGTCATTCTTGGTGAATACACTTTTTCTTTTGTAGTAATATCTAAATAATTACCAGATCCTTTTATAAACAAAATACTGCGATATTCTAGTTTTATGTTTTTAAATCCATCTTTGATAAAAAAGAATGTATCTAATTTTTTTTGAGAAGCAATACGTTGTGCAGCTTTGTTAATAGCTACATGAAATCTATCAAATTCAAAGGGCTTCAATAGATAATCAATGGCATTGTAGTCGTAGCTTTCAATTGCAAATTCTGTGTAAGCGGTAGTGAAAATAACGTTTGGTTTTAAATTAAGGTTCTCTAATAATTCTAAACCAGACATGTGCGGTATATTAATATCAAGAAAAATTAAATCGACAGGATTTTGTTTTAAAAAAGCAAGTGCGTCCTTTGAATTATAAAAAACCGAAACCAATTCTAAGTTATCAATTTTTGATGTATGATGCTGAATGACTTGTATCGCTTTTGGTTCATCATCTATAGCTATGGCTCTAATCATCGTTACTTAATCGTAATATTTATTTTTACTGAAAAGATATTGTTTTCTTTTTTAACTTCAAACGTATGTTTTTTAGGATATACTAATCCCAATCGTTCTTTAGCGTTTTTTATCCCAATTCCGAAACCTTGTTCTTTATAATAGGTTTTAAAATTTTCATCATAACTATTCATACATTTAAAATCAATAGTGTTTTCATCGCAAATCACAGATACAAATAGTTTAGATTTTTTTGAAGAATCTATCCCGTATTTAAAAGCATTTTCTACAAACGGGATTAACAAACCAGGGCTTATTTTATGGCTCTCAATAACATTAAATTTGGTTTCAATTTCTGGCTCTACAGCACATCGTAATTTTTGAATAGTAATGTAATCTTGCAAGTATTTAATTTCGTTTTCCAACGGAATAAAATCTTTATTAATATCCTCTTGCATATACCTAATTAAACTTGCTAATTTTGCAGTGCTTTCTGCTGTTTTAGGTGCGTTTTCTTCTAAAGCTGTGCTATATAATGTGTTAAGCGTATTGAATAAAAAATGTGGATTGACTTGCGATTTTAGGAGTTTTAATTCTGAGTCTTTAGCTCCTATTTGCAGATTTTTTTCTTTAATTTTTAATCTTAAATAACCATAAATAAAAGAAACTATATAGAGTAAAAAATATATTGGAATCAACCTAAAAAATAACGGGTAAATCCGAGAAAGAAGATTATAATTATAAATAAAATCCAACAACACAATAGCTAGTGCATTTACTATAACAAAAGACAAAAAAGAAAGAAAGGAATATTTTAAAAGACTCTTTTTCTTTAATAAAAGTGGTGTTAAATAAAAAGTGTTTAAGTAAAAGAATACTATATATACAGATATAAATGCAATTACTCCTATTTCTATTTTGCGAGGCATAATTAATGCATAAAAATAAATTAAAGCAATAACGGTGCTATTGAAAATCAAATCAAAACGCTTAACTGCAAACACTCTTTTTAAAATCTTAATATCAATAACCAAAAGCGCATATATTAAGCCCATAACTCCCATAGGGATTAATGTCAATGATGAATTAAGTACATATTCAAGTGTAAAATATTCTAACGGTTCAGTAGAAATTCCTTTATTAATCATCATTGAACTACTTCTTCGTATAACTCGTATCCATCCTAAAAAAATAGAATAAAAAATTATGAACATAATGGCTATGTATAAATACTTTTTCCAATTATTAAATAATAAAGGAATAATTATTAGTGCCAGAATGTAAATTGTTAAAACAAAAAACAAGGTGTCATAAAAACCTCCTTGAAATAAAGTTCGACCAGATTTTTGTATGCCAACTAATGTTATTACAATGCTAAAAACACAAAGAGCAAATACTATAGAGTGTATCATGATTTTGTATTTCTGTGTAAAAAAGGTTTTAAACTTCATATTTTAATATTTTCAAGTAAAACTAAATCCACATAAAAACTTTATAAAAAGAATGTTACGTATTCCATAATTCATGTTATAAAAGTAGGTTTTAATGTGAAATTAATATTCCTTTTTTTAACTATCTTAGGCATTATAATTACTTTTGTAAAAACTTCATCAATATAATGAGCCAAACAAGACACAACTGGACTAAACAAGAAATTCTAGATATATACAACAAACCTTTAATGGAGTTGCTTTATGAAGCCGCTACAATTCATAGAAAAAACCATGACCCAAATGTGGTGCAGGTTTCTACATTGTTATCTATTAAAACTGGTGGTTGTTCTGAAGATTGCGGGTATTGCCCTCAAGCAGCACGTTACCACACCAATATAGAAGGCAACGATTTAATGACTGTACAACAAGTAAAGGCTCAAGCTTTACGTGCAAAATCTACGGGAAGTTCACGCGTTTGTATGGGTGCTGCATGGCGTAATGTAAAAGACGGCGAAGAATTTGACCAAGTTTTAGAAATGGTACGTACCATAAACAAATTAGACATGGAAGTTTGTTGTACTTTGGGTATGATTACCGAAAACCAAGCACAACGTCTTGCAGAAGCTGGTTTATATGCTTACAATCATAATTTAGATTCTTCAGAAGAATATTATAAAGAAGTGATATCTACGCGTGGTTATCAAGACCGATTAGATACTATTGATAATGTGCGTAAAACCAATGTAACCGTTTGTAGCGGTGGTATTATTGGGATGGGCGAAAACGTTGAAGACAGAGCTGGTATGTTGGTAGCATTATCAACCTTAAATCCGCAACCAGAATCGACACCTATTAATGCTTTAGTTGCTGTTGAAGGCACGCCATTGGAAGATCAAAAACCGGTTTCTATTTGGGAAATGATTAGAATGGTAGCTACTACGCGTATTGTAATGCCAGAAACGCAAGTGCGTTTAAGTGCTGGACGAACACAAATGACTCGCGAAGGACAAGCTATGTGCTTTTTTGCTGGTGCAAATTCTATTTTTGCTGGCGATAAACTTTTAACAACACCAAACCCTGATGTAAATGAGGATATGGAAATGTTTAAAATGCTAGGTTTAAATCCGCAAAAGCCATTTACTAAAAAGGTACAGCCACAAACGGTTGAAGCTGCCGAATCTCAGTTTGAAGCTTTAGGCGAAAAACCTAAATGGACAAGACCTGAACATACTATTGAGCGCAACGAAGCTGCAAAAACTAAGGCTAAATTGGTTAAAAATTAACCAAAACTTGAGAGAAACGACCTTAGGGAACGCTCAAAACACTATTTTAATTTTAACAACGTTTTTTTAACTTTGATTTAATAAAAAGTTAAGCATTGGAACTAAATTTACAAGATATTCCGCGTGTAAAAACGATTACTAAACAAGATTTTTTAAAACACTATTTTAAACCACAAAAACCTGTGGTTATTGAGCGTTTTATTGATGATTGGCCGGCTTATACTAAATGGAATTTAGATTATATGAAAACCGTTGCTGGCAATATAACAGTGCCGTTATACGATGATAGACCAGTAGATTATAAAGATGGTTTTAATGAGCCACATGCCAAAATGAAAATGAGTGAGTATGTAGATTTATTAAAACGCGAACCCACAAAATTTAGAATTTTTTTGTGGAATATTTTAAAAGAAGTACCCAAATTACAAAAGGATTTTAGTTACCCAGATTTTGGATTACGACTTATGAAAGGTTTACCTATGCTGTTTTTTGGTGGAAGAGATTCGTATACTTTTATGCATTACGATATTGATTTGGCAAATATTTTTCATTTTCATTTTGAGGGTAAAAAACAATGCATTTTGTTTGACCAAAAACAGAATAAGTACCTATATAAAATACCCCATTCTTTAATTACTCGAGAGGATATAGATTTTTCGAATCCAGATTTAAAAAAATGGCCTGCTTTAAAAAATGCAAAAGGATGGGTTTGCGAACTCAACCATGGTGAGATTCTTTATATGCCAGAAGGCTACTGGCATTATATGCATTATATAACCCCTGGGTTTTCTATGAGTTTACGAGGTATTGCTAGAAACCCTAAAAATTTAAGTAAAGCCATTTACAACGTTTTTATTATGCGAAGTTTAGATAACATTATGCGCCGTATTAAAGGACAAAAATGGATTGATTGGAAAAATGAACAAGCGATAATTAGAACTAAAAAAGCTTCTTAATTTTTTATTGTTATAGTTGTTAAACTTGTAATATATTTGCGCCTTAATTTTAAAACTCAAAACTCAAATCTATGAAAAAATTAATTTTTGTTTTTAGTATATTAAGTGTTTCGCTTGTCAATGCACAGGCATACATTGGTAAAAATGACAATAAATTTCAAGTTGGTGCTAATTTACAAAACAATGGTACAGGGCTTAACGTAAGTTACGATTATGGTGTTGGAGAAAATATTTCGTTTGGTTTTTCATCAACTTATTTATTAGGTGTTGAAGACCTTATCAATGTTGATTTTGGAGATCGTTTTGATATTAGAGCTCGTTTTAATGCCAACCTTGGTAATGTTATAAATATTGATGAAAATTTTGATGTTTACCCTGGATTAAGTTTTGGACTTAGAAACTTTGGAGGCCACATAGGTATGCGATACTTTTTCTCTGATGGCTTTGGTATTTATACAGAATTTAATACGCCTTTGGCAAAATATAAAACAGGCGTTTTAACACCTGCTGAAAAATTACACAATCAGTTTACTGTAAACTTAGGTGCATCGTTTAATTTATAGGCTTTTGGTTAAATAAAACACCATTAACTTTTTAAAGTTAATGGTGTTTTATTTTATTAATTCGTTTGCTTTTTCGTACACCAAATGCGATTCCCAACCTCTATAAAGTAGATAATCGATTAATTTCTTTCTTTTTTTATATACGTTAGTTTCTTTAATGGAATTAGCTTTTTTTTCGGCTAAATTATTGAAAACTTCGATGTAATCCGTGCTTTCTATTTCTGCAAGTGCCTGATTTATATTAACTTTGCCTATATCTTTTTTATTTAATTCATAAATTAATCGATTACGTCCCCAACGCTTAATTTTAAACTTACCGTTTACAAATGTTTTGGCAAAACGTTCTTCGTTAAGAAAGTTATGTTTTAACAAATGTACTATTATTAAATCAATAGCTTCAGGTATCATATGCATACCTTCTAGCTTTTTTCTTACTTCTTGATGGCAACGTTCTTGATACGCGCAATAATGCTCCAATTTTTTGGTAGCTTCTTCTAGCGTGTATGTTTTTTTGGAATACATGTTTCAAAAATAACAATTGAAAAATAATAAAAACCAAATCTTTAGATATTAAAATTTAACAGCTATGAAAAAAATTACTTTACTTATATTACTGTCTCTGACTTTTAATTTTGGAGTTGGGCAAACAGCCTTGTCTGAAGGTGAAATAGCAATAACTGGTGTAAATGCAGATAACCCTGACCAATTTTCATTTGTTTTATTAACTGATATTTCAAATACAACTCAAATAAATTTTACAGATTTTGGTTGGATTTCTACAGGCGGTTTTTATACAGTTGTTAATGAAGGAATTGTAAGTTGGACAGCGAATAGTAACTTGCCCTGTGGTACAGAAATTGTTATAGAAAATATTGGGTCAGGTAATTTCTCTGCTACATCTGGCACAGCATTACTAACCGATGCTGGGTTTAATTTATCTGGAACGGGAGATCAGTTATTGGCTTATCAAGGTAATTTAACTTCACCCACATTCATTTCAGCAGTACATTTTGGAAACTCTGTTGGGTGGACTGATGCTACTAATACCAATACAAGTGCTGTACCCTCTGGGCTAACCGATGGTACAAATGCTGTTTATATAGGCAACATTGATAATGGTATATATGATTGCTCTGCTACTTCAAATCAAACATTAATTTTAGTTGGATTAAATGACAATACTAACTGGTCTGGATCTAATACAATAAGACAAACTTTAGCCAGTTGCGCTTATGCTTGTGTTGCAATAGGCTCATGTGCATCAACCGTAACATGGAATGGTACAACATGGGTTGGAGGAACACCAGATTTAACTACTGAGGTTAACATTGATGCTAATTATGATACTGGTAATGGTGGAAGCGAAGTAAGCTTTAAAGCCTGTAGTTTAACCATTAATAACGGAGCAATTTTAACAGTTGATAACGGAACTTATATTGAGGTTGAAAATGATGTTCTTGTTAATGATGGTCAATTAAGAGTTAATACTCAAGCTAATTTTGTCCAAAATGATAATAATGGAACTTTTACCCTTGGATCTTCTGGAACGGCTTCTGTAAATAAAGTTACAGCTATTAAACAGAACTGGTTTTACTACACCTATTGGAGTTCTCCTGTAGTTGGCGAAACTATAGCTGATGCTTTTCCAGATACAGATAATGACAGACGCTTTTGGTTTAATGCTGCAAATTATATAGATGAGCACACCGTTGGTACAACAAATGGCATTCCAGATGATATTGATGACAATAATGATGATTGGAGCTACGCATTAGGAACAGATGTAATGAATCCAGGAGTTGGTTATGCCACTACATCTGGAAGACTTGGGTTTTTTCCTAGACTTGATACTGCTGATTTTATTGGCTCTTTTAATACTGGAAATATTAATACGCCTGTTGTTAACAACCCATTGAATGTTCTTCCTGCGTATAGTTGGAATTTTATTGGCAATCCATATCCTTCGGCTATTGATTTTATAGCTTTTCAACAAGCTAATTCAAGTATAGTGGATGGCACTGCGTATTTTTGGTCTCAGTCACTTCCTCTACATGGTTCTAACCCAGGGAATCAAGTTGCCAATTTTAACCAAAATGATTATGCAACATTTACGGTAGGAACAGGTGGTGCAGCTGGAGCAAATGGTATAATTCCAACACAATATATTCCTTCTGCTCAAGGCTTTTTTATAGCTGGATTATCTAATGGGAATGCTACTTTTACTAATGCCATGCGTATGGCAGATGAAACAAGCAATAGTCAGTTTTTTAAAGGGTCAAATTCAAAAAAGAATACTACTACTGTTGCTAATAAATTATGGATTGATTTAGCTTCTAACAATGGTGTTTTTAATCAAGTATTAGTAGGTTATGTAGAAGGTGCAACCAAAGGAAACGATGGCATGTCTTATGATGCGCCTAAACTTTTATCAAATGTGTTTGCTGCGCTTTATACATCTATGGAAAATTCAGATAAAAAATTCGCCATCCAAGGAAAAGCTCCAAGCGATTTAAATGAAAATGAAATTATCGATTTAGGGTTTATAACATCTATTGATGTGGAAACTTTATACACTTTATCAATTGCACAATTAGAAGGGGATTACTTAAATAATAATACTATTTATTTAAAAGATAACTTGCTTGATAAACTGCATGATTTATCTGATTCAGATTATACGTTTACTTCCGAAATTGGCGAATTCAATACCCGTTTTCAAATAGTATTTACCAATAAAGCATTATCTACTAATGATAGTAATTTAAATAATAATAGGCTTACCATAATTGAATTAGATGACAATCATGTAAATTTTAAAATGTCAAATAGTTTAACTATTAAAAAAGTAACTATCTATGATCTTTTAGGAAGAGAGCTTTATAATTTAAAAGGCGAAAACAGTTCTGAAACTTATGAGCTTTCAAAGCTAAAAAGCACTATTTACATAGCCAAAGTTGAGCTATCAAACGGAGAAATTATTACTAAAAAAACTATTAAGAGGTAATGTTAGTATTTATTTCTCTCTTAGAGAATCGAATTTTATTAAAAACTGCCATTAAAACACAATATTTTTGAATTAGTGGCGGGTTTTTTTACTATAAACTATATTTTAAAGCTAAAATAAAGTTCCTGCCTGCTGCTGCAATACCAGAAGAATAGGTTTTATAGCGTTGGTCTGTAATATTTTCTAAACTTGCAGTAAGCAACAAGGCCTTATTTAATTGATATTGTGTTCTGGCATTTAGCGTACTCCACGATGGGGCATAAGGGTTTCCATTTTCATCTTTTGCATAAATATAATCTTTCCCTATTTCAGAAGGCGCTAACTGATTAAATGACAATTCGTTATTATAATTAGCAAATACATCTATTTTTAATTTTTTATGGCTCCATACTAAATGTGTATTTCCAAAACTTGGAGCGACATGTCGAATAGGAACTTCAATACTTTCTTTCTCCTCAGTACCACCAATAACACTATATTGCGAGGTTAATTTAAGGTTTTTATTAATGTTTATGTTTAAGCCTACCTCAAAGCCATAAATCCAAGCTTTTGAAGCATTTTGTATAGCTTGTACATTACTTAATTCCCCATCGTATATAATCTGTGTTTTACCATTTAAGGTATAATCTCTTCGTACCAGCGCATCATTTAAGTAAGTGTAATACGAACTCATATCTAAAATAAAATCATCACTAAAACTTAACTTAAGCCCTACCTCACCACCATAAGCATATTCTGGTTTTAAATTCTCGTTTGGTACGACAACCGATCCTGGTTCAGAATCGAATACTTTACCAATATCATCAATATTTGGAGCTCTAAAGGCTGATGACGCATTGAGTTTCCATTGCAAGGTTTTATTTGGCGACCAACTAATACCTGCTGTTCCTGTAAAGGCACCTGATTTATTTTCAGAAGATTCAAAAGGTAAATTCAAATACACATTATTAGATGAAAAATCAGCTTTAGAAACAATATGATTAAAACGTAAACCAGATTGAAAAACAAACTTTGAGTTAGGTTTATATTTAATACTAGAATAAATCGCTGCAGATTGCCAACTTGCACCATTTGGGTACCTTGATACCGTTGGGAAGCTTGTCTTATTTGTTATGTTTTCTTCTTTTCCATGAGACATTACTTTGTTGTAAATATATTCAAGTCCATAAAAAAGTTGCATTTTTGTGCTTAAGGTTTTTTCAAAATCAAGATTAAAAGAATAAGCATCTACAGCTTCTTCTCTTATGTTTCTTATATCTGATTGAAAACCTCTATCTCTTCTACTCTCCTGAAAATTCTGATACGCTAAAGTTGCCTTAATTTTATTATATATATTAGAACGACTACTTAATTTTGTTATTTGAAAGTTAGACATAAACCATTGCTGTGGGCCATAATTCCATTCTGCAGAGCGTAGTGCATCATTATTATATCGAATCAATCGGTCGTATCTTGGTATGTCTGAAGTTGAAGTATAATGCAAGCCTAAATCGAAACTTAAATTCTCGTAAGGTTGATAATTCACTTTTTGCATGGCGTTTATTTGATTATACCCAGAATACTTTTGCTTTAAAGGATTGTTATTTTGTATAATAACATCACCACTGTTTGCTAATAATGCAAACTCAGGTCTTAAATAATCATTGGGTCCGTTATTTCCCATTCTTAAATCGTTAAAATATGTATAACTCACATTGGTTAAAAATGCCCACTTTTTGTAGCCTAAATTAAAATCAAGATGTCCTGTTTTTTCTTCATTTGCAGTAGCATATCTAACAACAGCATTTGATTGAAATAAAAGCGAATCAGTTTTTGATAGTTTTGGTTTTAAAGTATAAAAACTCATAACACCACCAATAGCATCACTTCCGTAAATAACCGAACCAGAGCCTAATGTTACCTCAGTATTGTGTATTGCAAAAGGGTCGATGGCAATAACATTGTGCAAATTTCCACCTCTAAAAATGGCATTATTCATTCTAACCCCATCAACAGAAATTAATAATCTGTTTGTTGAAAACCCTCGAATCATTGGGCTTCCTCCTCCTAATTGGCTTTTTTGAATATAAACTTGTCCTGATGCTTCTAGCAAATCTGCACTAGTTTGTGGGTTTGTAAATTGGATGCTTTTAGAGTTTAAGCTGATAATCTTTTGAGGTATATCTTTTTTATTTTGTTCAAACTTTGATGCCGATATTACAATTTGATCTAAACCTTGTGTATTAGCATCCAAATAAACAATATTTGAAGTGCTTATTTGAGATTTTGTTAGTTGTTTTAGATGGTGCGATAAGTGCTGAAAATAAATAGTTTCGATGTCTGAAAACGTACTTAAATTAGCATTTCCGTTAAAGTCTGTAATAACACTTTTTGTTTTATTGTTGTTATAAATAGCAACACCCGTAATTGGCTCTTGGGTAAGTTTATTTAAAACTTTTATTTGTTGAGCAAACAAAAAATTTGATGCAAAAAATATCAAAAAAATGGTATAACGAAATGGCATACTTCAACTAAAAACTTGATTAAAAATTTGCAGTGATTTTGGGGTTTTAAAACTGCCCAAATGTAATTCAAAATAAAGCAAAATCATACTTAAAAATGATTGTCTTTGTTTTGAGTTAATTTTCAATAAATATAACGCATCAAATGTTGTGCCCAATAAGGCTTTTAGTAATGTTAAATTTTCTCCAGAAATAGAGTATTTACCTTGTTGCTTTGTTTCAAATTTACCATCTAACAAATTAAAGTAATTGTATGCTGTATTTATTTCTTCGGGGTAAAACCCTAAATATTTGGTAAGGTTTAGCAAAAAAAGTAAATGGAAATTTGAGTACTCGGGTTGTTCATCTAACCACAATAATGTAGTTTCTATATAATTAAATAAAGTACTGTTTTGCTCTTCTTCTTTTAGAGTATTTGTTAAAACCTCAGCCAAAAACATAACGATTGAGCTTTTTAAAATATTAGAATGTAAACTTGTGTAAAGATGATTTAACTTAACCTCTTTAACAACTTGTAAAGAGCGATTTTCTTTATAAATAATTACTAATTGTAATTGTGAGAGTAGTTGAAAGTAAGCTGTTTTAGAACGTTCTTTTTTACTTTTTAAAATCCCTTTTAGCAAAAAGTTAACAACACCTAATTGTTCTGTGTAACATTTTACAATTAAATCGTTATCGCGATATTTTATTTTAGATAAAACAATAGCATTTGTGGTAAGTAGCATTATCTAACAACCATTAATTTTAAAACCTTAGTTTCAAAGGTATCTAAATCTGATAACATAATAAGATATACACCAGAGGCTACCACATTGTTGGCTAGGTTTTTTCCGTTCCAATAGGCTGTTCCTCCATCAATTTCAAGGTTATAACCTCTATATCGAAGATTTTTTCTGGATTGGGCTTCGGCTACTAAGTTACCTTCAATATCTATTATTTTTATATTTACATTTTCTGAAATGTCTTTAATTTTTACTCTTTCATCAACAATATTAAATGTTGGTCTTACTGGGTTTGGGTAGGCGTAAGCACTTTCTAAATTTTCTAACGGACTAGAACCACCCGAACGAAAAGACACTAACCCTTTACTTGTTGCAATGTAAACAATACCATTTGAATCATCTAAAGAAATATCATTTATGGTATTTGATGGAAGTGGCGAATTATCTGTTGTAAAATGAAAAATAGTATTTTGTCCGTTAGAAGATAGGTAGAATATCCCAGAATCGGCTGTTCCAATCCATTTATTGTTTGACCCATCGGCTTCAATATCTGATATAAATTGTTCAAAAAGTAATTCCTTTGCTATACCATCTTCTTCTATAATTATTTCGTCAACTCGAATATTCTCTTCGGTAAAGAAATTAGATGTATTGTAGAACACTCTCAGACCTTTGAGTGTACCAATCCAAAGCTGATTTCTTTTATCCATAGCCAATGCTGTAACATAAATATCTGGCATGTTTTCTTCTAAAGTGCTAATGTTTTTTATTGATGTATTGCTTTCATTAAACGCTATAAGCCCATATTTATAACTAGCAATCCATTTTGTATTGTCATTCCCAATAGCTATATCTCCAAAGCCTAGGTTTCCTCCTGCAAATCCGTCAGCAATAATATCAGTGAAACTGTAGGAACTCCATTGATTATTACTTGGGTTATATGATTTTAATGGACTATCTATTCTGCTTGTAACTGTCCATAAAAGCCCATTATTATCAAAAGTTGATGCTCCTACTCTTATATCTATATAATTTGGATCGGAAGGTAGTATTAGTGACTCTAGTCCACTATTGACTTGATTATATAAAACATTAGGGATATCATCATTCACTTCTAATAATCCACTAAAAAACGAGCTTATAAATACTTGATTACTGTTATTTGGGTTTATTGAAATAGCATTTAAACTCTTTGCCTCAAAAAGGTTTTCATATGGTGTGTTTATCCAACTATCATCTTTAAAATGACTAATTCCTCTATTATTTAAAGGATAGGGATTATAAAATAAATTATATTCACCAAAAGTTACCCACAATTCATTATTGCCAGATTGAATTGAAAACGGTGTATTTAGTAATGGTCCTTCAGGGTAAATTTCTTCAAACAAAATTGGGTTAGAAAGTAATGTTTTTAAAATACCAAAATTTTTAGTGCCAATATAGATTGAGTCTAAGTGAAAGATTGCTGATGTAAATTGAGTATCAAAATTACTATTGACATTAGCTTGAGATATTAAATTAAAACTGCTATCATAAATAAAAACACTATTCCTTGTTGTTATTAATAATCTGTCGTCTGTTTCTTTAACATCAACTGGCGTATCGGGATATTGAAACGACTCCGTTAAAATATCATTTACTACTTGATAAATTCTTCTATTGGTTCTAATGGTGTATAAACTGTTTTCGACAGATTGGACGGCTAAAAAATCACCATTGGATATGGTTTCCCAATTTTGATAATCAATTAAATTAGGACTTGTTATTTGTGCCTTTTTTAACCCGTTACCATCTAAACAAACAGCATAAATAAAATCGCCTAAAATGGTGGTTTGATTAACACGTGTTTGAGAACCTAAATTTCCAATAAAATAAGTATCTCCAAATTCTAATCGTTCTAAATCAAAAACTGATATCCCAAAATTGGTAGAAATATAAACCACATTATTGTAAGCGTTAAAATGATTTATTTTTTTATCTGTTGGAGGAATGGTTGGTTTATCTATTATATCAACAATTGTAAGAATGTCATCATCACCATCAAAGGCCACTTCTATTAACCCATTTTCGTAACCAATAAGCAACAACTCGTAAATATCGCTGTAATATATTGTTGAAATGGTTTCACCAGATAACCCATTTACAGTAGTAAGTTTATTTAGTTCATTAGTTTGTATGTCTAAACTAAAAATAGCATTATCTGATGCCGCATAAATTTTGCTGTTCCCCTTAACAACATCCTTTATATTATTATATGAAAAATGACCTTCCCATAGTGCCGAAAAATCTTGGGCATAGTGCAAAAAAGGCGCGCAAAAAAGTATTAATACAGTTAGTTTTTTAATCATAAAATCTATTCTAATACAGTCCAAAGATATTTATAACTAACGAGTTTTGCTTTAAAATAATATATTTTAAAATAAAAAAGCCTCCTAAAATATTTAGGAAGCTTATACTAATAGTTAATTATAGTTATATTAAACAATACCTTGTGCCAACATAGCATCTGCAACTTTAACAAAGCCTGCTATGTTTGCTCCTTTTACGTAATTAATATACCCATCTTCTTCTTTTCCATATTCTATACATGAATCATGAATATCAGACATAATATCCTTTAATTTTTCATCAACTTCTTTTCTAGTCCAGTTAAGACGTAATGCATTTTGACTCATTTCTAAACCGGAAGTTGCCACTCCACCTGCATTTGATGCTTTGCCAGGAGCATACAGAATTCTAGCTTCTTGAAAAATATGAACTGCGTGTATAGTAGAAGGCATATTAGCTCCTTCGCTAACGCAAATACAACCATTACTTAAAAGCGTTTTTGCATCATCTTCATTAAGCTCATTTTGCGTTGCACATGGTAATGCAATATCACATGCTACCGTCCAAGGTGTTTTTCCTTTAATAAACTCTGCATTTGGATACTCTTTAACATATTCACTAATTCTAGCACGTTTTACATTTTTAAGCTCCATAATGTATGCTAACTTTTCAGTATCAATACCATCAGCATCAAAAATATACCCTGAAGAATCAGACATAGTTAAAACTTTAGCACCTAACTGTAATGATTTTTCAACAGCATACTGTGCTACATTACCAGAACCTGAAACTACAACAGTTTTCTCTTTAAAATCATCACCTTTATTATTCAACATCTTTTCTGCAAAATACACTGTGCCATAACCCGTTGCTTCTGGTCTTATTAAAGAGCCTCCCCAAGACATTCCTTTACCTGTTAAGACACCAGTAAACTCGTTTCTTAGTTTTTTATACATCCCAAATAAAAAGCCTATTTCTCTACCTCCTACACCAATATCGCCTGCAGGAACATCTGTATTTGGTCCAATATGTCTAAACATCTCACTCATAAAAGCATGACAAAAACGCATAATTTCATTATCAGACTTCCCTTTAGGGTCAAAATCTGATCCTCCTTTTCCACCACCCATTGGCAGCGTTGTTAAAGAGTTTTTGAAAACTTGTTCAAAAGCTAAAAACTTTAAAATGCTAGCATTTACAGTAGGATGAAAACGTAACCCCCCTTTGTATGGTCCAATTGCAGAATTCATTTGAACTCTATAGCCTCGGTTTACTTGAATTTCGCCTTTATCATCAACCCAACAAACCCTAAACGAAATTAATCGCTCTGGTTCAACCATTCGTAAAAGGATGTTTTTTCCATAATAAATATCGTGCTTAACAATGTAAGGAATTACAGTTTCTGCCACTTCCTCAACTGCTTGTAAAAATTCTGGCTCATGACCATTACGCTCTTTTACCAGTTCTAAAAACCCATCAATAGTACTTTTCATTTATAAGAATTATATTACTTAAATTATATACAATGTAATTTTACGCCACAAATATACGTTATCTTTAAAAATTACATTGTTTTTTAGCATTTTTTACAAAATGAGGAAATATTTGTTTGTTAATTCAGTTTTTATATATTTGTTGGCATAATGCCTCAAAAAATACAACCTTTATTATGCTTAACTTGAAACATTTAGCTTCAGCTTTTTGCTTGTTTGTTATTTCTCAAACTGCATATTCTCAATTAGGATTTTCTCACGAAATAGGTATTATTGCTGGCCCTGTAGAGTTTAGATCGGATTTTGGTAGTCGTAATGAGGCAGAAAACAACTTTGGTAACTCTGGTTTTGGTATAGGAATAGTTCACTACATCAATTTTTCGTATAGAGCAGATTGTAATTGTTATACAACCGACACGTATTGGAATGACCATTTTAAGATAAGAAACGAAATCTCGTGGAATAGAACCTCATTAAATCATCATGGTGAATGGGTAAACCCCAACCGTACTTCTATTAAAGCTGATAAATTAAGAGCGCATTCTGGTGTTGCTCAAAACCTTGATATAGGAACTCAACTAGAATTTTTCCCTAAAAGCATTCGTGATTTTCAGGCTTTTAGCTATCGCTTAGCACCTTTTGCAAGTTTAGGTGTGCATTACACATCTTTTAGTCCAAAAGCTAGTACAACTTATGGTGATACTACTGACCCTAACCATGGAGGCGTTTTTAATCAAGCTAACATATATCCAACATGGTTTGATAATTTTGATCCGGCAGTGGATCCTTATCCTATAAACGTAAATGGTGGAAGTACTTGGTCTATGGTGGCAAGTGCCGGAGTTCGTTATAAGCTTGATAAATTATCTGACTTGATGTTAGATTTTAGATTTCAATACTTTTTTGACGATTGGGTTGATGGTTTAAACCACAATTTAGAGTATAACAAACATAATGATTGGCTTTTATGGCTTAATATTGGTTATATTTACTACTTAGATTAAAAACACTCTTAATTAATATATAAAACCCCATAAATAAGAAATCTATATTATGGGCTTATTATTTTTTCTATCCTAAAGCTTGTTTTAAATCGTCAATTAAATCGTCAATATCTTCAATACCTACACTTAATCTAATTAAAGAATCAACTACACCTGTTTTTTCTCTTTCTTCTTTTGGTATACTGGCATGTGTCATACTAGCTGGATGACCAGAAAGCGACTCTACTCCTCCTAAAGACTCTGCCAATGTAAACACTTTTAAATTTTCAACTATCTTAATAGCTTCATTATAATTATTCCCTTTTGAAGTAAATGAAATCATCCCTCCAAAATCTTTCATTTGAGTTTTAGCAATATCATGGTTTGGATGGTTTTTAAACCCAGGCCAATACACCTTTTCAACTTTAGGATGATTTGATAAATATTCAGCAACTGCTTTACCGTTCTCAGAATGGCGTTGCATTCTTATATGTAACGTTTTTATACCTCTAAGTACTAAAAAACTATCTTGCGGCCCACAAATAGCTCCGCTTGCATTTTGTATAAAGTATAATTTATCTGCCAAATCTTTATCTTTTACTACTAATGCTCCCATAACTACATCACTATGTCCTCCAAGGTATTTAGTAGCCGAATGCATAACAATATCTGCTCCCAAATCAAGTGGTTGTTGTAAATATGGTGTAGCAAATGTATTATCCACTGCTAATAAAACATTATGCTTTTTTGCTATTTCAGATACCGCTTTAATATCAATAATAGTCATCATTGGGTTGGTTGGTGTTTCAACCCAAATAAGCTTTGTGTTAGTGTTGATATACGACTCTATTTTAGAGGTATTTTCCATTCCAATAAAATGAAATTTTATACCAAAATCCTGAAATATTTTAGTGAACAATCTAAATGAACCACCATATAAATCGTTAGTAGAAATTACTTCGTCTCCAGGTTTTAAAAGTTTAATAACAGCATCAATAGCTGCAAGACCCGACCCAAATGCAAGTCCGTAATTTCCGTTTTCAATACTCGCAAAAGCATTTTCTAAAGCATTTCTCGTTGGGTTATGCGTTCTAGAATACTCGTATCCTTTATGTCCTCCAGGTGTGGTTTGTGCATAAGTTGATGTTTGATATATTGGAGGCATTACAGCGCCATAAGCAGCATCGTGTTTTTGACCTCCATGAATTACTTTTGTATTAAATTTCATTGTTTATTGTATTTGAAACAAATGTAACTTTAAATTCGCTCTATTCAAACGCAATAATTACCTTTAACAATAGTTTATATTGTGATTATGCTTAAAAATAATTACCTTTTAGTTGTGTGCGCTTTTTTTATGCTTTCTAGCTGTAAAGAAAAAACTCAAATTACTTTTTATGAAACAAATTTAACTTCAAAAAACAATCATATTATTGAAGTTAACATCCCTTTAGCTATTGCGAACGATAAAGTTGCTAAAGCTATAAATTCAACTATAAAAAGTTATATAATTACTGCATTACAAATTGAAGAATCAAATGACTCAGTCATAAAATCTGTTGAAGAAAGCATTGAAAACTTTAACAACGAATATAATAGTTTTATAAGCAAATTCCCTGAGAGTACACAAGAATGGGAAGCCCAAATTGATGGCGAGGTTATATTTAAAACACCATATATTATAAGTGTTTCTTTAACGGCTTATACGAATACGGGTGGTGCCCATGGAAACTTAAATATTTCATTTTTAAATTTCAACGCTTCAACAGGGGAAACTATTGAAAACAACAAATTGTTTAAAAATATTAATGCTTTCAAAAAAATAGCAAAAGCATATTTTAAAGCCAATCTGGAGGACAAAGATCTCATTTTTGATACTGAAAATTTTCAGCTTCCTAAAAATATTGGATATAGCGACGATGGTATTATTTTACTTTACAATACCTACGAAATTGCACCTTACGCATCTGATATTATAGAATTTAGTATTCCTTTTGAAGTAGTAAAGCCTTACCTAATTTTTAATCGCTTTTAATAGGGCTAAAATATATCCATAGTGTATGCCCTCGTGAACAAGTATAAACTGCAAAGCCTCATTAATATTGTTTAATGTGTTTCCGGTAGTAGAAACGGTGTATGCATTATAAGTTTTAAAAACACCATTGTTATAATCAGCTTTTGTGTTTTCTAATGTTGAAAACAACAACCGTTTAATTTTATTAACTTCTTCTTGAGTCGCATCGGCTTCTGGTTTGGTATCTTTTCTGTATTTATTAATCATATCATCTGAAAGAATTGATGGTAAACCAGAGAGCTTATACGCCAATAATTGCTCTGAAACCACAATATGTGCAATATTCCAAATGATATTATTATTAAACCCTTTTGGGATTTTATTTAAATCTTCTAAAGAATTATCATCAATTATTTTATTAAAAATGGTTCGAAAATTAGCTGTTACTTGAAATGTAAAATTCATATTATTTATTTTTTTGATAAATATAGTTTTAATTTGTTTTTCAAAACTATTGAGTACCATGAAAAAAGCATACTATTTAAAAACCTGTAGTACCTGTATTAGAATTTTAAAGAATTTGAATTTGCCACCTGAATTTATTTTACAGGACATTAAAACTGAAGAAATAACAACTAAGCAGCTGGAAGAAATGAAAACACTTGCAGGAAGTTATGAAGCACTTTTTAGCAAACGCGCTAAGCTTTATAAAGAAATGGATTTAAAAAACCAACAACTAGAAGAGCGCGATTACAAACAATATATCTTAGAGCATTATACCTTTTTAAGCAGACCTGTTATAATTATTGATGATGCTATTTTTATTGGTAATTCTAACAAAACGGTTGAGGCTATAAAATTACATCTTGGTGAAAATTAAGGATCAATTTCAAAAGTTGTGTGTAAAATAATATTTATTTATGTTTTAGGTAGTTTTTATGTATAACAAATGTGACTAATTTACTTTTTCTGTGTCTAACAGACATGTATTGATAAAATAACGTATTTTAACCTTTACAAAACTTAATAAGTAACACTTAAAAAAACAAAACAAAATGGGACTATTTTCATTCATTAAAAACGCTGGAGCCAAAGTATTTGGAATAGGAAAAACAGATGTTGAAGAAGCAGCAGAAGCAAAACTGAGAGCTGAAGCAGCAGCTGCAGCAAGTTTACAAGAAACTGTTGGAGATTTACAATTACAAGTAGAAAACCTTAATATTCATATAGTTGATGATATAGCTACAATTACAGGAATGGCTTACGATCAAGCTACAAAAGAAAAAGTTGTTTTAGTTGTAGGTAACTCAAACGGAATTGCAACGGTAGACGATCAAATGACAGTTGAGCATATTGAGCCAGAAGCACAATTTCATACTGTTGTTAGCGGAGATACTTTAGGTAAAATAGCTAAAAACTATTATGGTAATGCTATGAAATACCCAGTAATTTTTGAAGCCAACAAACCAATGCTTACACATCCAGATAAAATATATCCAGGACAAGTATTACGTATTCCTGCCTTAGACTAATTTAAAGCACCTACTTTTATGAAAAAAGCCAACTTATTTTTAAGTTGGCTTTTTTAATCGTCATTCTGAGCGAAGCACGAGAATCTGTTTGTTATTAGTTTTAATCAAAAAGATTGACACAGTCATCCTTCCTTCACAATAATCAACGCTCTTTTAACAATGCTCATTATAAGCATCAACAAGGTTTTCAGCAATTAATTCTGCGGGCCTACCTTCAATATGATGACGCTCTAGCATGTGTACCAACTCACCATCTTTAAATAATGCCATACAAGGCGAGCTTGGAGGAAACGGAATCATATATTCTCTTGCCTTATCAACAGCCTCTCTATCAACACCTGCAAAAACAGTTGTAATATGTGTTGGGCGTTTAGCATTTTGTAAACTCATTCTAGCACCTGGGCGCGCATTTGCTGCTGCACAACCACAAACCGAATTTACAACTACTAAAGTTGTCCCTTCTTTTGCTAAAGCAGCATCAACAGCCTCGGCAGTTTGTAACTCTTCAAAACCAACATTGGTTAAATCTTCGCGCATTGGTTTTACTAATTCTGCTGGATACATATCTTAAATTTTTATGTTATAATTAATACGCTGCAAAGTTAATCAAAAAAGGGATAATTATTATTAGAGCGTTCCCTTAAAAAGCTTATGGCGTTATAAGGTCAGGCTATCGCTACTCGCGTCCTCTCCCGATAGTTATCGGGATCGGCGAGCTCAAACACGCCGCTCTATCCTTAAAGCTTTGCAACTGTAACAAAATCATAAAAAATTAAACTAACAATAGTATATTTACGCTTTAATAAATAATAAATACATGAGTTTTTCAAAATGGATAGGTGCCTCATTAGGCTGGTCGTTTGGTGGTCCAATAGGTGCTATAATTGGGTTAGCATTAGGGAGTATAGTTGATGCCATGGCAGACGGTAAAAACAGTCCGTTTTTAGGGCAAGGTAACCCACAACAAAGCAGACGCAGAACCACTTACAGAACGCGCCAAAGGCAACGCCCACAAACCCAATCGGGCGATTTTGAAGTGAGTTTACTAGTGTTAGCCTCTGTGGTTATAAAAGCCGATGGCAAACAAGACCAAAGCGAGTTAGATTTTGTACGTCAACAATTTGTAAACATGTATGGTAAAGAACGAGCAAATCATGCCTTTAAATTATTTAAAAATATAAGCAAGCAAAACATTTCTGTAAGGCCAGTATGCTTGCAAATTAGACAAATGATGGATCACCCATCTCGCCTACAACTTATGCACTTTTTGTTTGGTATTGCTAAAGCTGATGGTACAGTAACAAGCGATGAAGAACGTCAAATTTATACCATAGCAGGTTATTTGGGCATTAGCTCGCGCGATTACGACAGTATAAAAGCCATGTTTTATAATAGTATCGACAATGCCTATAAAATTTTAGAGACAGATAAAAGTGCAACTAACGACGAGATTAAAAAAGCCTATCGTAAAATGGCAAAAAAATACCATCCAGATAAAGTTATTCACTTAGGTAAAGAACACCAAAAAGGCGCCGAAGAAAAATTTAGGCAAGTACAAAAAGCTTACGAGCAGTTGCAGAAGGAGCGAAGGTTTTAATCTTTTGTCATTCCTGCGAAAGCAGGAATCTCATTTAATTCATTCTAAATGATTAATTTTTTCGAAAAAACTTAGGAGACCTTTTTATAATTTGACCATTAAGTAATAAACCCGTTTTATGAACGATAAAAAAATCTTAGAACTTTTTAAAGATGGTCAGCGAGAAAAAGCATTTAAAAAATTATATAGGCTTTATCCAAAAATTGAAGCGTTAATACTTTCAAAAGGAGGAAGCAAACAAGATGCTTCAGATGTTTTTCAAGAAGCCTTAATTATACTTAACAGAAATCTGGAAAAATCAGATTTTAAATTAACATCTTCATTTTATACGTATTTATATTCGGTGTCTAGATTTGTTTGGAAAGACACCCAAAAGAAGTTTTCAAAACAAGAATTACACAATTTTAACGATAAACAAATTGAATATTTCCACAGTGTTTTAGAAGAAAAAAAATACCAACTAGCAGAACGCGCATTTCTAGAATTAGGAGAACGATGTCGGCAACTTTTACAACTGTTTTATCATAAAGCCATGTCTTTTAAAGATATAGCTAAAGTGATGCAATTTAAATCTGAAAAAATTGCAAAAAACCAGAAGTACAAGTGCTTAACAAAAGTAAAAGACATATACCGAAACAGTAAAACAGTTCAATCTTAATTCAGGGCAACATGGAAAATTATATACAAAATATAGCGTTAATAAATCAGTATCTAAATAAAACACTTTCAAAAACTGATATTCAAAATTTTGAGTACCTTTTAAAAACCGATTCAAATTTTAATACGCTTTACGATGAGCATAAAACATTTTTAGAAGGCTTAAAGCGTCAGCAATTAAAAACGGAAATTGTAAATGCGAAACGATCCTACTTGAAAAGTAAACTGTTTAAGTTTATTGGCGTTTCAATTGTTGTTTTAACAGTTGTAGTAGTAGCTTATGTTTTAATTTCAAATCAATCACAGCAACCAATTCATAATAACAATCAGGAAAATAACAGTATAATAATTGATAGTGTTTCAAATAAGGCATCACTTAAACGTAACGATTCCATAGTTTTAAAAGATTCAATATTCTCTAAAAAAGAAATTGTAGTTGAAGGTCAAAAAACTTTAAAAAACATTGAAATTTCATTTACAAAACCACCACAAAAACTTAAAATAAACACTCAAAAAGACACAGTTATAGTTTGTAATGAAGGCACAAAGTTGGATATAAAAGCCAACTCATTTATCGATGGTAATGGTAGCCTCATAAAAGGAATTATTGATTTAAATGTTACCGAATATTATAAACTCTCTGATATGCTTTTGGCAAATCTTAGTACCACTTCTGATGGAAAACCATTAGAAACTGGAGGCATGTTAAACATTAAAGCTTTTAAAGGAGACGAGCTTTTACAATTAAAGAAAAGCATTGAAATTTCATTTCCAACTTCAAATAAAAAAGAAGGGATGCAACTCTTTTCTGGCGAATGGAAAAATGAAAATGTTAATTGGAAACTTGCAAAAAATGAAATACTGGTTGATTCAATAAAAGCTATCGGAGTAGAAGAAAATATAGAAGTTCCTTTTGCTATAGTAGAAGAAGTCCCAATATTTCCTGGCTGTGAAGAAGGGAATAATATGCAAAAGAAAAATTGTTTTAGTGCTGCTATACAAAAACATGTACAAAGGAATTTTGATGTTAATGTTGCAGCAAGCCTAGGTTTTGAAGGTAGACAACGTGTTAATACAATTTTTAAAATAGACGAAAATGGTAATGTTTTTGCCGTCCAATCTAGAGCATCACACCCAACAATTGAAGCAGAAGCAAATCGGGTTATGGCATTATTGCCAAAAATGAAACCTGGTTTACAACGTGGTAAAGCTGTTACGGTTCCGTATTCGTTACCCATTATTTTTACCGTTTCAGATAACGCTAAGATTTTTAAAGTAAGCGTTCCACAGAATAGTAAAATAGAAATGGATACTGTTTATGATTATATAAGGGGAGACACGGAATTTATAAGACGTGTAATGCATGACAATAATTTTGCTGTAGATTCTGCATTTATTAAAAAATGGAAAACGTGGAAAGAGAAAAGGTTGATTAGAATTATTGGAGATAAGGATGTTAAGGTAGTTATAAGAAAACCTTTGTTTGATATGGAAAACACAAGATTTAAAATACTAGAAGATGATTCAATAAGTAGAGGTGGCCATATTATAAGAAAGGTTTGGGATGAATCTCAGGTATCAACCACATCTAAGATTATGAGACTTGTTCCTAAACCAAAAATTATTGTTGGAGATGAATTAGTAACCGAAGAGACATTACAAAAGCGCTTAGATAATCCTAATGAAAATATTGCTATTACAACAAAAGATGTTAATAATTATGCCATGAGAATTTTAGATTTAGGTTGGATTAATTTAGATAGATTTGTAAGATATGGCAATGTTGTAGATTATAAAATTAAAGTTAAAAACAGAAACGGAAGTGCAAAAGTAAGTATGGTGTTTAAATCGTTAAGTTCCATTTTACCAAGTAAAAATATAAAAGGATATTTCAGTTTTGGAAAAGTTGTAAATGAAGAGGAAGTTACACTAGTGGCTATTAAAAAACAAAATCAAAAATTGTATTTGGATGTTATTGATACCAACACTAAAGCGAGCCAAAATATTGAGTTTAATTTTAAAGAAGTGAGTTTACAGGAATTGAAAAATGAATTACAGAAACTGAACAAGCTATTTTAGCCTCTATAATTCACATCAATATAATCAATAGCCTCTTGTTGAGAAAAAACAGCAAACTTTTTATAGCGGTTATGTAAATCTACAATTTCATCGAGTCCTTTTTGTACTAGCGGTTTGTTTTCTCATGTATTGAGGTGAGCAACTAAAGTTTTAAGGCAACCTTGTTTATACGCTATTTGGCCGATAACTTGGATTAATACCAATTCAATTATGTAACTAAAGGGAAACAAGTTTTTTCATATTAAGTTTTAAAATAGCCAAGTAAATGCTTTTTTAAAAGAGTTATATTTTACAATTTAACCACGTTGTACTTTAAAGAAACACCTTTTACAATAGCATAAAAAATGCCTTTTTAGTAGTGTAATTAGCATCTGTATACTAACAAAAATTAATCGCTAAATTTTATTGTAGATTGTTCTTTTTTAACGGTCAATTTAATAGTACGCCCTAAAATTAATGCACGATTATCATTTTCGTGTCCTGCAGGCATACCAAATGCAATCGGGAAATCGTAATTAGCAAGGGCATCTAAAATAAGTTGCTCAATTGAGGTGCCCCAAGGGGTTGTGTTTTTTCTGATGTTACTCATGTCTCCTACAATAACACCTTTACAATTATCAAAATATCCAGCACGTTTTAAACTTTGCAGCATACGGTCGATATGATATTTATATTCTCCAATTTCTTCAATAAATAATATTTTATCAGAAGTATCAATACTAGTTTTAGAACCCAACATGGTGTGTAATAAAGTTAAATTACCACCAACTAGTATGCCAGAGCTATTACCAGTTTTATTATACTCAAAACCTTCTAAGGTATAGCTTAAAGATTTTCCAAAAATAGCATTTTTAAAGCTTGAAATAGTTTCCTTTATTTCATTTAAATCGTCTTGCATGCTCGTGCACATCATAGCGTGTAGACTCTCAAAACCTTCATTATGAAATTGATTGTGTAAAGCCGTAATATCAGAATAGCCAATCAACCACTTGGGGTGCTTTTTAAATTTTGTATAATCCAGTTTGCCTAATATTCTAACCGTACCGTAACCACCACGAGCACACCAAATAGCACTTATTTTAGGGTCGTCTAATGCTTTTTGAAAATCTTCGCAACGCTCATTATCAGTTCCTGCAAAATGATTAGCTTGGTTAAAAACGTTTTTTCCAACAATGGTATGTAATCCCCAACTTTTAAGAAGTGCCCGAGCTTGATTTATAACGTCTTGTTTGTTTTTTAAAATACCTGAAGGTGCAACTATAGCAACTGTGTCTCCAGCTTTTAAATAAGGAGGCTGTATTAGTTTATTTGATGTTGAATCTTGTGCAAAAATAGACTCATTTCCAAGTAAAGAAATTACACAACTTAAAGCGATGATTAAAATATGTTTTGTCATAATGTAAATGTACATTTTTTTAATGAAACTCAAGTTATAGAAGCCGAAAGGCATACTAAAACTTGTAAGTTGAATTAATCTCGAATTTATTTCGGGATCTCATATTGATTGGTATTTTAGATTAGCACATTTTTTTTCTAAATCGTAGCCAAAATGCGTACTTTTACGGCTTCAAAAAATATGTCATTCTGAGCAAAGCATGAGAATCTATTTAATTTAATCTCCTGCTCATGAGATTGTCACAGTGCTTAACTTCTTAGTAATGATGTATAATTTGCCCCCTCGAGCGCAGTCGAGAGTTTTTTTATTTAGGTTCGACTGCGCTCGACCTGACAACAGTATATAAAAAAGATGAATCAACCAAAACGACATACCATTACCGCGGCACTACCTTATACAAACGGGTCAATTCATATTGGGCATTTAGCAGGTGTTTATGTTCCAGCCGATATTTATGCACGTTATTTGCGTTTAACAGGAAACGATGTGCTGTTTATTTGTGGAAGCGACGAACATGGTGTGCCTATTACTATTAAAGCAAAAGCCGAAGGGGTTTCTCCGCAAGATATTGTAGATAAATACCACGCTATAATTAAAAAATCTTTTGAAGAATTTGGAATTACTTTCGATAATTATTCGCGAACATCGGCTAAAATTCATCATGATACAGCATCAGAGTTTTTCACAACTTTAAATGATAAAGGAGAGTTTATTGAAGAAACCACCAAGCAATTGTTTGATGAAGAAGCCAACCAATTTTTAGCAGATCGTTTTGTTGTAGGAACTTGCCCAAAATGTGGAAATGAAGAAAGCTATGGTGACCAATGTGAAAATTGCGGAACCAGTCATAATGCGACCGATTTAATAAATCCTAAATCAGCCATAACAGGTAATGTGCCAACGTTAAAGCAAACGAAACACTGGTTTTTACCTTTAGACAAGCATGAAGATTTTTTAAAAGAATGGATTTTAAAAGGACACAAAAGAGATTGGAAACCTAATGTTTACGGTCAAGTAAAATCGTGGATTGATGATGGTTTACGTCCAAGAGCAGTAACACGTGATTTAGACTGGGGTATTCCAGTTCCAGCCAAAGGTGGCGAAGGGAAAGTGTTGTACGTTTGGTTTGATGCACCTATTGGTTATATATCTTCCACAAAAGAATGGGCAGCTCGCGAAGGAAAAGACTGGAAGCCTTATTGGAAAGACAAAAACACTAAACTAGTACATTTTATAGGAAAAGATAATATTGTATTTCATTGCATTATTTTTCCAGCGATGTTAAAAAGTGAAGGCTCATATATTTTACCAGAAAATGTACCAGCAAACGAATTTTTAAATTTAGAAGGTAATAAATTATCAACCTCTAAAAATTGGGCAGTTTGGTTAACAGAGTATCTGCAAGAATTTCCAAATCAACAAGATGTGTTGCGCTATGTTTTAACCGCAAATGCTCCAGAAACAAAGGATAACGATTTTACTTGGAAAGATTTTCAAGCACGAAATAACAACGAATTGGTGGCAATTTTCGGTAACTTTATTAATCGTGTTGTAGTGCTAACCAATAAATATTATAACGGAGTTGTACCCGAGCCAAGTGAATTTAATAAAATAGATGAAGAAACTTTAGCGGCGGTAAAAGCATATCCAGATGTTATAGCGAGTTCTATTGAGCGTTACAGATTTAGGGAAGCTTCTCAAGAACTTATGAATTTAGCGCGATTAGGCAATAAATATCTAGCTGATGAAGAGCCATGGAAGATAATTAAAGTTGATGAAGCTCGAACACAAACCATTATGTATGTGGCACTTCAAATAGCATCAGCTTTAGCGACTTTATGCGAGCCGTTTTTACCGTTTACTTCTATTAAGTTAAAAAACATTCTTAATGTCACGTCGAGCGTAGTCGAGACATCTTGGAACGACATCAAATCAAAAAACATCCTAATTCCTGAGGGACATCAAATAGGAAAGGCGGAATTGTTGTTCTCTAAAATTGAAGATGACACCATTCAAAAACAATTAGATAAATTAGAAGCTAGTAAAAAAGCAAATCAAATAGCAAATGCAACTGTCGACCCACAAAAAGACACCATTACTTTTGAAGATTTTACTAAATTAGATATGCGAGTGGGGACCATTTTAGAAGCCGAAAAAATGCCAAAAACCAAAAAGCTACTAAAGCTTAAAGTTGATACAGGTATTGATGTGCGTACAATAGTTTCTGGAATAGCCGAAAGCTTTACTGCGGATGAAGTTATTGGAAAAAAAGTAACGGTATTAGTTAATTTAGCTCCAAGAGCTTTGCGAGGTGTTGAAAGCCAAGGCATGATTTTAATGACCGAAACTCTTGATGGGAAGTTGGTATTTGTTAATCCAGACTCTAGTTTTGAGATAAAAAACGGTTTGTCTATCAGTTAAATTCTTGTTAAAAAAAGTTTCTAAAAGGAAAAATATCTCGCTTATAAAAGATTGAGAGCTAGATAGGTGTGCCTTCATTTTCACAAATATTAAAGCTTTCATAATCTGTAACAATACGAAAAATCTAATCTGTTAGGTCATTCTAATTCGTATATAATCATAAAGCAACTAATTAAAAATGATAATATGAAACGAATTATGTTACTACTTATAGCCGTTTCCGTGCTTTCTTGTGGCACATCTAAAACGGTTAGAGATTCAAAAAAAGTAATTAAAGGAAACTGGGTATTAAACAACATCAGTTATAGCGCATCAGGCACATACAATGTTACTCTGTTAAACGATGCTTCAAAAGATTGTTTTGAGGGTAGCACGTGGAGTTTTGTTCCTAATAACAACACGGGTACATACAGCATAGAAAAAGCTGGTTGTTCTAATGGAATGCGTTATTTTAATTTCACCATTCAAGAAGTAGATCCCGAAACGGGACTTTACGATTTTTTATTAAAGCCTACTAACCAGAAAGGAAAATCTGATACTAGTCAGGGTTTTCGTCTTAAGTTAGCAGCATTGTCCGATACCAATATGCAATGGCAACAAACCGTTAATGTTGAAGGTAGCCCTTTTACCATTAATATGAATTTTACAAAACAATAAAAGTTTTTCTAGAACCTAATGAAATAGAACTTATTTAAGGAATAGGAAAAGCTAAAAAATAAAATATTAAACAGATGAAAACATTAATACAAAAAACAGGAATTATAGCATTTACAGGATTATTAGCAGTTAGCTTAACCCAATGTAAGGCAATACAAAATGCAAACAATAAACAAAAGGGCGCAGTAATTGGCGCAACTGGAGGGGCTATTTTGGGAGCCATAATAGGTAATAATGTAGGTAAAGGAGGTAATGGAGAATTAGGTGCTGTAATTGGAGGTGTTGTTGGTGGTACTGCCGGCGTGCTTATTGGTAATAAAATGGATAAGCAAGCCCAAAAAATTGAAGAAGAAATTCCAGGAGCAAAAGTTGAGAGAGTTGATAACGGTATAGTTGTAACTTTTGATGAATCTAGTGGTGTTTATTTTGCAACAAATAAATACAATATCAATACGGCATCGCAACAAACGTTGAATAAATTAATTGGCGTATTTAAAGAATATCAAGATACTAATATTTTAGTAGTTGGGCATACAGATAACACAGGCGATGCAGATTACAATATGGCACTGTCTAAAAATAGAGCTTATGCTGTAACCAATTATTTAACAAATAATGGTATTTCTGGAGGTAGGCTAACTACCAATTGGTTTGGAGAGACACAGCCCAAGCATGATAATTCTACTGTAGAAGGAAGAGCAAAAAACAGACGTGTAAATGTGGCGATACTGCCTAATGAAAAAATGATTGAAGAAGCCAAGAAACAAGCAGGACAATAATCTTTTTTTGATTGGTTGATGTTTATTAAAGGACTACTCCAAATATTTTTGAATAGTCGTTTAGTTTTTTATATCAATTGATTATTGTGTGAAATCAGATTATTTATACCAATAAAAAAATTATTGCCGCAGAAAAAGAGAATACAAAAGCATTGTTTTCAGATATAAAAACAAACCAAGTTTTTGCTCAACGGTATTCTAATTTTTATTAAGGTTTGGACCTTAATATTTATTTACACCTTATAATTTATTAACTTTACAATAAGCAAAGTTTTGTAAAACGTATTTAGTTGTATTATAATTTTTATAGCGTTTAGATGAATAACACCATAAAAACAGGCGTTTTATCTTTTGGAATGTCTGGAAGCTTATTTCATTGTCCTTTTTTAGAGGTGCATTCTGGATTTGATTTATTTGCTATAGTTGAAAGAACCAAAAAAAAAGCACATCTTACTTATCCAAATGTAATTAGTTATAATTCTGTTGAAGAATTACTAAAAGACACAAATATTGAGTTGGTTGTTGTTAACACACCAAGTGCTACACATTTTGATTTAGCATTAAAGGCAATTCAGGCCAATAAACACGTTTTAGTAGAAAAACCATTTACTGTTAATTTCTTAGAAGCAAAAACCCTTTTTAAAGAGGCTAAAAAAAGAAATGTTTTTGTTATGCCATTTCAAAATCGTCGATTTGACAGTGATTTTTTATCCGTTAAACATGTTGTAGAGTCGAAAAAATTGGGAGATTTAATTGAAGTCCACTTTCGTTATGATAGGTATTCATATAAAATTAACACCAATGCTTCAAAAGAAAACCCTGTACCAGGTAATGGGGTAATGTATAATTTAGGGTCGCATTTACTTGATGCAGCTATTGCTTTGTTTGGGATGCCTTTAGAATGGAAAAACGTAAAATTAGGCCTTCGACCTAACACACAAATTGATGACTATGCGCTTGTTCATCTCAAATACCCAAAAGGATTACAAGTATTTATAACAGCCAATTTATTAGTGGCAGATGCACAACCTTCATTCGTTTTACATGGTGTAAAAGGCTCTTATGTAAAAGAACGAACTGATGTTCAAGAAGATCAATTAAAAGCAGGAATAAAACCAGATAACCAAATATTTGGCATAGAAAAAGCAAATAAAGAAGGTTTACTCACTACTATTGAAAATAATATTAAGAAACAAGAAAAGATAGCATCAAAAAAATCATCTTACTTGAATATTTTTGAAGCTGTTTATCAAACCGTCAGAAATCATAAACCATTTGTGGTAACCGAGTCTGATATTATTAAACAAGTTGAAATTTTAGAAAGTTGATTTTATTTTCTTATGTATTAGTTTTCTAAAAAAAAAGAAGAGTTTCATTGTATTTAAATCAAAAGATTATTGCTATTACACAATAACAATAATTTAACTTTTTAGGGCTCACATAAATTTTCAGGGGATTAGGTAAAAAGTTTTTCCATTCTAAAGAGGAAGAATTTGGTGTCCACGACACCTCTTTGATTAGCTCTGAAGAGTTTTATTTTTGAGTTGAAAGATTCGCATTTGCATGCTTTTTTGCTCTAGTAAATCATAGTTTTCTTCACTGCCATAACCTGCATCTGCGGTGAGGTAATCGGGAAGCGTTTCATACTGATACTCATAAGATGCTATATGAGGTTTTAAAGTATGTATATCGTTAGTGGTTTGATGTATGCTGTAATGGATAACAAATTGAGACTCTGAACTGATTTGCACATTATAGCCTGGTTTAAGCAGGCCGTTAAGCATGAGATCTTCTTTCATGCGCATAAAAGTGGCATCAGGATCAGTTTTGCTTTAACTGTTGCGCCCTGCAAGTACCTTTTCTTGCTGCTCGTACTTTTCAAGGTTAGCTGGAAAATTCTTTTCAATATAGTGTGCTTTGGCTTTTTGTTTGCTTCTTGCCTTTGGATTGCCTTTAAGTATTTTGTTAATCTTTGCAGCAGTTTTGGTTACTTTATCTTTCTCTATTTACTTAAAGTCTGGTGGCGTAGGGTCTTTGTCTTCTACATTGGCTATGCTCTGGGCATATTGCCAAAGTTTTTCCAACTGCTTAGACATTTCTCTGTACGGGTTTTAATAGCATTACACCATACAAAAGTATATCTGCCCGCCATGGATTCTATCTTAGTGCCATCGGTATAAACTTTCTTAAGGGTTACCAAGCCTTCATCGGCTAATAATAACACGACTTGCTTTAAAATATCCTTAAAAATGGTTTTGAGTTTGTTACTTCGAAAACGAGCAATAGTATTATGGTCGGCAACTTGATTAGCCGATAACCACATGTAATTGATATTCTCGCGTATGGCTTTTTCTATTTTACGTGAAGAATAGGTGTTATCCATGTAGGCATAAACCATAATCTTGAGCATCATCTTTGGGTGATAACTAGGCTTACCTTCTCTATGGTATTGATTAATCAATAAATCAAGGTTAAGCTGCTCAATAACTCCGTTAACCACACGTACAGGATGCTCGCTAGGAATAAGTTCTTCAATACTAGGTGGAAAAAGCCAATTTTGCTACTGATTGTAGTTTTTAAAATTAGTATTCATATGTCTGATATTCAATATATAAGACACAAAAGATCATGCACATAATCATTGTTTTTTTAACAAAAAAAAGCTGCCTCGATTTTGAGACAGCTTCTTTTAATATCTAAACATAGTAATAATTACCTATTCATAGTCTTCATTTGTTCCACAAAAGTATCCAAATCAACACCATTGCTAATAAGCGTTAAAGCCTTATCAACTATATATTTTACGTTTACTGCATGAAAACCAAGACCAACCCCAATTTTCTTTAAAAGCATCATTTCAGGTTCGCCTTTAATGGTATCAACATGTATCATACGTACCAAATCATATAAACGCTCCAAACGTTGGTCGTAAGATACAGGAGGGTTAATAGGGTGGGATTGATAATTTTTTAAAATCAACTTATAATCTTCATTACTAATATTTAAGTTTTTAGCTAATCTATCCAAAAACTTCTTTTCATCATCGGTAATTACACCATCGGCCATAGCCACACGAACAATGGCAGCAAAATGACTTTCATTACGTTTTTTAAAACCACTATCAAATAAATCTGAAATCGACATATATTCTTGTTTTTTTAAGTGCACAAATATAGTTTTATTAAAACATTTTATCAATATCTATTGAACAAAAATTTTATATTTGCCTAAACCTAAAATAACGTGAGTAAATCCATCCTCTCGCAAACCTATACACAGACTTTACAAATGCAAAGTCTGCAAAATACTATTACCCAAACTGGAACAAAACTACATTTAAAAGGACTTGTAGGATCATCTTTTTCCTTCGTTATTTCAAGTGTTTTTAAGCAAGCCGATAAACCGTTTTTAATTGTTTTTAATGATAAGGAAGAAGCTGCACATTACCTAAACGATTTAGAGCAGTTGTGTAATGATAAAAATGTATTGTTTTACCCAGGTAGTTATCGCAGACCTTACCAAATTGAAGAAACCGATAATGCTAACGTATTGCTGCGAGCAGAGGTTTTAAACCGTATAAACTCACAAAAAAAGCCAGCGATTATTGTTACTTATCCCGATGCGCTTTTTGAGAAAGTAGTAACAAGAAAAGAGCTAGAACGCAATACTTTAAAAATATCTATTAACGATAAAATATCTATAGATTTTGTAAACGAAGTTTTGTTTGAATATCAGTTTAAACGTGTCGATTTTGTTACCGAACCAGGTGAGTTTTCTGTGCGAGGTGGTATTGTAGATGTATTTTCCTTTTCACACGATGAACCTTACCGCATTGAGTTTTTTGGCGATGAGGTTGATAGTATTAGAACTTTTGATGTAGAAACACAACTCTCTGTCGAACAGATAAAAAAAATAAATATAATACCCAATGTCGCCAATAAATTTTTAGAAGAAAAACGGCAGAGTTTTTTAAAATATATAGCTCAAAAAACAATAGTATGTTTTAAAAATGCAGATTTGTTTTTTTCAAGAATTGACGATTTTTATAAGAAAGCAGAAGAGGCTTTTAAAGAACTCTCGTCAGATTTAAAACATGCTGAGCCTAACGCGCTTTTTTCTAATTCAAACCTATTAAAAAAACAATTATTAGACTTTACAATAATTGAGTTTGGGACTGATGCTTATTTTAAGCATCACCCTGAACTTGTTTCAAGGTCTCATGATGTGATTCTGAAACAAGTTCAGAATGGCGAAATATCTTTCAATACCACCCCACAACCATCATTCAATAAACAATTCAATCTTTTAATTGAAGATTTAAATAGTAATCATAAAAAAGGTTACACGAATTACATTGCTTGCATTAGTGAGCAGCAAGCCAAACGATTCCATGATATTTTTGATGATTCTAATCTCGATGTTAAGCAATATCAAACCATAATTTTATCGTTACACCAAGGCTTTATAGATCATGATAATAAAATGGTTTGCTATACTGACCATCAAATTTTTGAACGGTATCATAAATTTCATCTTAAAAATGGATATGCGAAAAAGCAAGCTATCACTTTAAAAGAACTTACTAGTTTAGATATTGGCGATTATGTTACCCATATCGACCATGGTATTGGACGTTTTGGCGGACTCCAAAAAATTGATGTTGAAGGCAAAAAACAAGAGGCTATAAAATTGATTTATGGAGAACGCGATGTGTTGTATTTAAGTATACATTCCTTACATAAAATAACTAAGTTTAATGGTAAGGACGGTAAACCACCAAAAATTTACAAACTTGGTAGTAAAGCTTGGAAAACTTTAAAGCAAAAAACTAAAGCGCGTGTAAAGCATATTGCTTTTAACTTGATAAAACTTTACGCTAAACGAAAAACACAAAAAGGCTATCAGTACAACCCAGATAGTTATATGCAGCACGAATTGGAAGCCTCTTTTATTTATGAAGACACACCAGACCAAAGTACAGCTACTGCAGATATTAAAGCCGATATGGAAAGCGAGCGACCAATGGATAGGTTGGTTTGTGGTGATGTTGGTTTTGGTAAAACCGAAGTTGCCATTAGAGCTGCCTTTAAAGCCGTAGACAATGGCAAACAAGTTGCTATTTTGGTGCCAACAACAATTTTGGCGTATCAGCATTCAAGAACATTTAAACAACGTTTAAAAGATTTTCCAGTTACAGTAGATTATGTGAATCGATTTAGAACTGCTAAAGAAAAGCGAGAGACTTTAAAAGGTTTAGAAAATGGACAAGTAGATATTATAATTGGTACACATCAGCTGGTTAATAAAAATGTAAAGTTTAAAGATTTAGGACTTTTAATAGTTGACGAAGAGCAAAAATTTGGCGTAGCCGTAAAAGAAAAACTAAAGACTTTAAAGGAAAATGTTGATGTATTAACACTAACAGCAACACCAATTCCTCGCACATTACAATTTAGTTTAATGGCCGCCCGAGATTTATCGGTAATAACAACGCCACCACCAAATCGTTACCCAATTGAAAGTCATGTTATCCGGTTTAACGAAGAAACTATTCGTGATGCGGTTAGTTACGAGATTCAACGTGGTGGACAAATATTTTTTATTCATAACCGAATTGAAAACATAAAAGAAGTTGCTGGCATGCTTCAGCGTTTAGTGCCAGATGCTAAAATTGGAATTGGTCACGGGCAAATGGAGGGCAAAAAACTAGAGCAACTTATGTTGCAATTTATGAATGGAGAATTTGATGTTTTAGTAAGCACTACAATTGTTGAAAGTGGGCTCGACGTACCAAATGCAAACACTATTTTTATAAATAACGCCAATAATTTCGGGCTTAGCGATTTGCACCAAATGCGCGGTCGTGTTGGGAGAAGTAACAGAAAAGCCTTCTGTTATTTTATAACGCCAGAGTATTCAGCTATGACAGATGATGCTAGAAAACGTATCGCCGCTTTAGAGCAATTTACAGCGTTAGGGAGCGGCTTTAATATTGCCATGAAAGATTTAGAAATTCGTGGTGCTGGCGATTTATTAGGTGGCGAACAAAGCGGATTTATAAATGAAATAGGATTTGATACCTATCAAAAAATACTAAATGAAGCCATTGAAGAACTTAAAGAAAAAGAGTTTAAAGATTTATATAATGATAATGAAGAAGATAAAATTTATGTAAAAGAAGTAACCATTGATACAGATTTTGAATTGTTATTCCCAGATGATTACGTCAATAATATTACAGAACGATTAAACTTGTACACAAAGCTTAATAGTATTAAAACAGAAGAAGAATTACAAAAATTTGAAACCGAATTAATTGACCGTTTTGGAGAATTGCCAACACAAGTGACCGATTTGCTAAATAGTGTCCAAATAAAGTGGATTGCTACCAAATTAGGTTTCGAAAAAATAATAATGAAAAATGGAAAGTTTGTTGGATACTTTATTAACGATCAACAAAGCAAGTTTTATCAAAGTAAGAATTTTACAAAATTACTTAAGTTTGTACAAACAAATGCCAATATTTGTAATATGAAAGAGAAACAAACCCGAAATGGTTTAAGGTTATTACTTACTTTTGAAAATATTAAATCAGTTGAAAAAGCATTGAATATATTGCAGCCAATTATGGCTTAATTATTGTTTTATAAAAAATTAAATTAAACTCATGTTAAAACAAATTGTTGCCTTAGCGGTTTTATTACCAAGTATTTTTTTTGGGCAACACACTATTAAAGGCACATTTTCTCCTGCAGAAGATTACAATATCGCACTACTATATAAAGTAACACCAACCCTTTCAGAGTATGTTACTAATGCTGAAATTAAAGAAGGAATTCTTGAGCTTAAATTAGACTCTACAGTTACAAAAGGGATGTATAGAATAGTTTATGCTGTTCCTCAAGAGGATTATAATTTTGATATTATTTATAACGGAAAAGAAGATGTTGAGTTTACATTTAATTCTGAAACAGGAGTTGATTTTTTAGCTTCCGCCGAAAATAAATTGTTGGCATCATATACCAATAGCATGTCTATAATAACCCATAGTATTGGTAATTTTTATAGAGAAAAAAGTGAAGATACACTAGCCTTAAAATCTATTTTTAAAACCCAGCACGAAGCACAATCTAATTATGAAAATCTAGCTAAAGAAACTATTGCACTACAATTTATTAAAGCAAACAAACCCTATATTCCTGAAACATTTGAGCATGTAAAAACTTATGCAAACAATTTAAAGACTCATTATTTTGATTATGTAGATTTTAATAATGAAGTACTACAAAGCTCCAATTTTTTTGAAGAGCGCATGTTAAATTACGTGTTTGGGATGTCGGATGAAAATGAAGATGAAATCACAAATTATAAAAACAATATCAATGTTTTTTGTGAAGCTATGAAGGATGCGCCACTAGAAACCAAACGTGTTTTATTAGTAGATTTGTGGCAACAAATGGCAGATTTGGGGTTTGAAAATGTAGCCAACTATATTTCTGAAAAACATTTAATTGAAGTTGCAAAAAAGCTAGATGATAATAAATTAATTGATGGGCTAATTTTATTTAAAAATATTTCTATAGGAAACAAAGCACCTGATTTTTCTTTTGAAATTACTATAAACAAAAAAACTATCTCAAAAAAATTAAGTGAGTTAGATTTAGCTAAAAACTATATAGTTGTATTTTGGAGTAGTGGTTGCCCACATTGTTTAGATGAAATACCTCAACTACAAACATTCTTAAAAACACTAGAACCAGAACATGTAAAAGTAATAGCTGTAGGTTTAGAAGAAGAGCCCTATAAATGGAAAAGCCTTACTTACGATTTTCCTGAATTTATCCACGTTTATGGCGAAGGAAAATGGGATAACCCTATAGGAGATAATTATGGTGTAACAGCAACACCAACATACTTTGTTTTAAATACTGATAAAGAAATTATTGCAAAACCAGAAAATTTTGATGCCCTAAAACTTTACTTCGAATCTAAAGAATAGTGTGTGTTATAATCGATAACTATTAATCATTATAAAACTTTAGTTTATGAGCTTTAGCAAACGTTTCAAGTATATTTGAAATTTCAGGATTTTCTTCAATCACATTTGTCGTTTCATAAGCATCTTGTTCCATATTAAATAAAGACAAAGGCATCTCTAAATTTTTATATTTTCCTGCGGCTCCATCATTACCAGGCTCAACTAAAGTTCTGTAATTATGATCCAAATGTAATTTCCATTTGCCATCACCACTCATTACACTTTCAAAATGCTTTCCTGTAGAAAATGCATAATATTCATGCGGATTTTTAGCTTCAGGTTTTCCTGAAATAAGACCCCACACATTTTTTCCGTCAATGTCTCTTTTAGGTAAATGTACTTCTGTTAAACTACAAAGTGTTGGTAATAAATCAATTGAAACAAATAATTTATCCGACTTGTTATTTGCTTTTAACTTTTTAGGGTATTTAATAATACAGGCCGATCGTGTTCCGCCTTCAAAAGAGGTTGCTTTGGCTTCTCGAAAAGGTGTTTTTCCTGCATGATTTCCATAAGCAATCCATGGGCCATTATCAGAAGTAAAGATTACAATGGTATTTTCTTCTAAACCGTTTTTCTTTAAAGCTTTGGTAATTTGGCCAACCGACCAATCTAGTTCCATAATAACATCGCCATAAACGCCTTTACCAGATTTACCTTCAAATGCTTTGCTTGTAAAAATAGGTACATGAGGCATTGAATGCGGAACATACAATAAAAAAGGGTTTTTATTATTTCTATTTATAAAATCTACAGCATGCTCTGTATACCATTTAGTTAAGTTTTTTTGTTCATCAAAACCAACATCCTCTATAATAACCTCTCCATTTTTCCAGAATTTTATAGGGAATTGCCCCCAATATTCAGGAGCCTCAGGGTGGTGTTTCCACATATCGTTAGAGTACATTAAACCACAAGACTCATCAAAACCTCTGGCATGAGGACGCGTTTCTGGCTGGTCGCCACAATGCCATTTTCCAAAAATGGCTGTTTTATATCCTGCTTCTTTAAACACTTCGCCCATGGTAGGAAAAGTAGTTTCTAAACCTCTAGCGTTTGGTCCATGGGCTCCAAATACTTTAGTTCTACCAGGATAACAACCTGTTAATAATGCAGAACGCGAGGCAGAACAAATGGCTTGCGGAACATGAAAATTGGTGAATATGGTGCCCTCATTAGCTAATTTTTGAACATTTGGTGTTGGCACATCAGATTTTGCAAAAGGACTAAAATCTGCAAAACCAGAATCATCTAAAAATACAATTACAATATTTGGTTTTTTATCTTTTTTAGCTGTTGATTTGGTATTGTCTTTTTTATTAGAAGGCTTACACGAGATAATAACTAATACTAAGCAGAGTAATAATTTTAATAAAGATTGTTTAGTTTTCATAGTGTATTTTTTAAAAATGATAAAAGGCATTTTCTAAATGCTCAATTATAAAATTATCATTTTCTTTTACAATGGCAATAATATCAAATCTTGCTTCTACATCTAAATCATTTGCTGTAATATATTCATCAACAGCTTTTACTAAGCGTTGAATTTGTTTTGGTTTTACAAAATCTTGCGGATCTCCAAAATCTATAGTCGATCGTGTTTTTACTTCAATAATAGCAAGAATATCTTGTTTTTTAGCAATAATATCAACTTCGGCTTTATCAAAACGGTAATTGCGTTCAATAATCTCGTATCCATTTTTCAATAAAAAATCGACTGCAAGTTGTTCGCCTTTTTTACCAAGTTCGTTGTGTTGTGCCATGTTACTTTTACCCCCTAAACAAAAAGAAATCGTCTTTCATATGTTCTATTTTAGCATCTTCATTGGTAATAATATAATCGATAGCCTGAGATGTAAAATCGTCTCCTTTTTCAGTTAAAGACACAATGCTATTTTCAATCGAAATCATATTATTTTTTAAAGCTAAATCTAAAACAGTTTTAGAGCGTACTTTTTGCCAATTTATATGTTCGTTTAAATGATTTACATGACGTTCTTCCTCTTCGTTATGATTTTTTAAATGTAGTAAAAAAGTTAACAAAGATACTTCTGTTCGCTGTTGTTTTTCTCTGTATAAAACAGCAATTATGCCTTTACTAGGGGCAAATAAATAGACTGCTAAAAACAAAAGCCCTAGCATAGTTGTGATAGAACCAGCAATAGAAGCATCGAGCCAATGCGCTAACCAATAACCAGAAATAGCACTAAATATGCCAAATATTATAGCAAGAGCGAGCATCTTTTTTAAGTTGGTTGTTAAAAGATACGCGGTTGCAGCAGGCGCAATCATGAGTGCAACTACCAAAATTGCACCAACAGCATCAAAAGCACCAACAGTTGTAACTGATGAAACCGACATTAATCCGTAATGCATAATGGCTGGTGAAAAGCCAAGTGAAGCTGCTAAACCAGCATCAAAAGTGCTTACTTTTAATTCTTTAAAAAAAGCAATTAATAGTGTAATTGTAATTATTAAAATAGTTCCAATAATCCATAACGATTTTGGACCAACATTAACTCCAGCAATTAACAGTCTATCAAAGGGTGCAAAAGCCAATTCGCCTAATAAAACGGCATCGACGTCTAAGTGCACATCGTTGGCATTTTTAGCAATCATAATAACACCAATACTAAATAAAGCAGGAAATACCAATCCAATGGCTGTGTCTTCTTTTACTAATCCTGTTTTTTGAATATATTCTACTAAAACTACCGTAATAATACCTGCTAATGCCGCTAGTAAAATAAGTAGAGGAGAATTAAGGTCGTGCGTAATAAAGAAACCAATTACAATTCCTGGTAAAATGGAATGGCTAATGGCATCGCTTATCATGGCCATTTTGCGTAATACTAAAAACGTACCTGGAATTGCGCAAGCAACAGCAACCAAACTAGCAATGATTTGTATTTCTATTTGAGCACTATTCATTAGCTTGTTGGTTATATAAATTTGATGCAGTTTTAAAGCCTTCTTCAGTTAAACTCCACATATTTCCATCTAAGGTTACGTAATTTTTTTTCACTAATTTTTGGAGAGTACTTTTTGTGTAGCCTTGAAAATTATTTAAGATTTTAATGGCATGTGGATGCGAAATATTCTCATGCGTTTCTGCAATACCGTACATAAATGCTAATGTTTTATGAAGTTGTAAATCGCGTCTGTTTTTTATAAAACGGATTTGTTTAAATAGTAATCCGCGGTTTGGAGAAAATATAAATGAAAACACTACAAAAACAGCAGCCACCAGAACAATTACGGGTCCAGTTGATAAGTTGTTTTGGCTCGCACTAATTGCAGTTCCAAAAACACCTGAAAAAGCACCAAATAAAGCTGCCAGAAAAACCATGACACTCAAGCTGTTTGTCCATTGTCTTGCAGCAGCAGCAGGTGCTAATAACATCGCACTCATTAAAACAACACCAACAGTTTGTAAGCCTAAAACAATGGCTAAAACAATAAATGAGGTAATTAAGATATCGATAAACTTAGTGTTGAACCCTAAGGTTTTTGTGTAATCTGCATCAAACAAAAGGATTTTAAATTCTTTCCAAAAAAGGAATAATACGAATAAGCAAACTCCTGTAACAATTGCCATCATCCAAACATCACTTTCTACTAATGTTGCAGCTTGACCAAACAAGTACTTATCTAATCCTGCTTGATTCGCATTAGGTTGTTTTTGAATAAATGTGAGTAATAGCATGCCAAACCCGAAAAATAAAGATAGAATTAAACCTAATGCAGTATCAGATTTTAAGTGAGTTTTTGTTATGATACCACGAATCCAAAAAGTTCCAATTAAACCACTTATCAAAGCTCCTAAAAGAAGCGTATTGCTGTCTTTTGCCCCGGTAATTAAAAAAGCAATGGCAATTCCTGGTAAAGCGGCATGCGAAATAGCATCACCCAAGAGACTTTGTTTTCTAAGTACAGCAAAACTACCAAGCATACCAGTTACAGTTCCAAGAATTGCTGTTCCTAGTGTAATTGTTCTTAAGGTATAATCTGTAAAAACAAGCTGTATGTATTCTGTTAAGTCTATAATAGTTAGATTAAATTAATAAAAATAGTTGCTAAAATTAATGCCATAATAAGTCCAGACCATTTAAATGCACCAGCCTTTTTTGGTATAACTTTTCCAATGTTTTTATGCCAATTGATAAAAAGGTTAAATAAATAAGCCCTTTTATTACTTGTGATAAACCATATAATGTAATTAATACTTCGAAGCCTTTCCAAATAAAATTAAATGCTAAAATAATAGAACCCATTGCTAAAGGAATTAAAGCATTGATAATATTTCTAGCATTGTTTTTAGAATGTAAAAACTCAAAAAAATCAACCCAGATTTTTGGACGTATAAAATGAGACAAACCGACCACAAATAGATTTATTGCTACAAATACCTGTATCGATTGAATGCTATCCATTATTCCTGTATACTTACTTTATAATTAATGCCGTATGTTTTGGTTAAGTTATCATCATTAAAAATATCTTTAACTGGTCCTGTTGCAATTTTCTTTACATTTAAAAAAGTAACCCAATCAAAATATTCTGGAACAGTTTGTAAATCATGGTGTACAACAATAACCGTTTTTCCAGCTTTTCGCAGTTCTTTTAAAATATTAATAATGGCTATTTCGGTTGTGGCATCAACACCTTGAAAAGGTTCATCCATAAAATAAATAGAGGCGTTTTGTACCAAAGCACGGGCTAAAAATATGCGTTGCTGTTGTCCACCAGAAAGCTGACTTATTTGTCTGTTTTTAAAAGCTAGCATACCTACTTTTTCTAAAGCTTCAAGTGCTGCTTTTTTTTCTTTTTGTTTTGGACGTTTTATCCAGCCTAAACTGCCATAGGTTCCCATCATTACAACATCCAAAGCGGTTGTAGGGAAATCCCAATCTACACTTCCTTTTTGAGGCACGTAGGCTACTAATTTACGTTGTTCTTCATAAGGTTTTTTGTAAATACTAACACTACCTGCAATAGGCTTTAAAATGCCTAAAATAGCTTTTATTAATGTTGATTTACCTGCGCCATTTGGCCCTACAATGGCCATAAGTACACCTTCGGGAATTTCTAAATCAATATCCCAAAGTACGGGTTTATAATTGTAGGCTACAGTTAAGTCATCTACTTGTACTGCTATTACTCCTGCGGAGGCAGGAGTCTTATAAATAGAATTACTGTCTCTTATATTTTTCTTTAGTTCTTTTTCCATTTTAAAATTCAACTATCTTTGATGAGATTCCTGCGAAAGCAGGAATTATTTTAAAGCACTTACAATAGTATTTACATTATATTCAAACATGCCAATATAAGTGCCTTCAACTGTGCCATCATCCCCTAATGCATCAGAATAAAGGGTGCCTCCAATTTTTATATTATGTCCTTTAGAGTTTACAGCGGCTTGTAACGCTTCAATAGTTCGTTTTGGCACAGAACTTTCAACAAAAATAGCTTTTACATCTTTTTCAATAATAAACGCTGCTAATTTTTGAACATCCTGAACACCAGCTTCAGTCGCTGTTGATAAACCTTGTAATCCAACCACCTCAAAATCGTAACTTTTTCCAAAATAATTAAAGGCGTCATGTGCTGTTACTAATATTCTTTTTTCTTTTGGAAGTGTTTCAATAATGTTTTTTATTTTATTTTGAAGCGCATCTAGTTTTTCTAAATATTGCTTTTCATTTTCTTTATAATTGTTAGCATTTTTAGGGTCTTTTTCAGATAGTACTAAAGTTACTTTTTTAGCAAATTGCTTGAAGTAGGCAATGTTAAACCAAACATGCGGATCGTAATTAGATGCGAAATAGTCTGAGCCAATTAACGTGCTTTTATCAATTTCTTCAGCTAAAGCAATTGGTGTTTTCGTCTTGCTTTTCATTTTTTCAAAAACTTCAACTAATTTGCCTTCAAGATGTAATCCGTTATAAAAAATAATGTCTGCATTTACTAATTTTGTAACATCGCCTTCACTGGCTTTGTAAAGATGCGGATCAACGCCGCTTCCCATTAAACCTTCAACTTTTATATAATCTCCACCAATGGTTTTAACCAAATCTGTAATCATGGTTGTTGTGGTAATAATATTTAGTTTCTCATTTTCTTTTTTATCGGTTTTACAACCAAAAAATAGTGTTATAATTATAAGTGTTATAAGTTTTTTTTTCATCTTTTCGAAATTATTTTTTTCTTACTCTATAACTAAAACCTAGACCAAATAATAAATCTTGTCCTTCTGTAATACTTGTTCCAAAATAAGTGTCTAACTGTAAATCATCATTCACCAAATAGGTAAAACCAGCGTCCCAATAGTGATTTGCTGATGAGTCTTCAGGCAAATCGCCATACAATTCTGCATACACACCAAATTTTTCGCTTAAGCTATAGCCATAAGCTACTGTATATATTGCTGCTGCTTCAGGTGAGTCGTCCCCCCATTGTGCCCCAATGTTATAGCCTAAACTAGATTTTTCGCTTAAGGTATGAGATAACGATAATCTAAAATCTACACCTGTGTACTCAGGTCGATAATCAGCCGATGCACTAAATATTGGAAATACATGACCGATTAATGCAATTTCTGGCATGCATCCATTTTCTTCGGCGATGTCTATTTTCATACCCAATAATAATGGTGATAATCCACTCATTACATTATTAAGTTTATTGCCATTTACTTTAGTTACACCTTCAACAAAATCCCAACCTAATCGTAATTCTAAGTTGTCTAGAATTCCATAGCGAATAAGCATGGTGTTGAATGTATAATCTTCAGATTTAATATTATTTGCTTCAAAGGATTCATATAATCCTCCAGTTTCAAATTGTAAAATCCCTTTGCCAACTGTAGATGAAGCTTCAGTTGCATCTGGTCTATCAGTTACTATAGTACCAAGTTCATTTGTTTCTTGAGCAAATGAAAAAGTTGAGGTAAGCAATATTATGCCTAAAAGTAAATTGTTGTTAGTTAGTTTCATTAACATAGATGTTTTTTGTAAAATCTTCGTTTAAAAGAATGGTGTTATTGTTAATTAATATTTGAATCATTTTATTTTTGCTAAACTGTTTTGTAACTGCTACTGAGTTGCCGTATTTTAGACCGTTTTGAGCACAAAAATCGAAGAACTCTTTATCATCACTCATTAATCGAGAAATGATATAAGTTTTACCTTCTTGAGTATTTGATAAAGAAATAGAGGTGTCTTTAGTAGTAATTTTACCATCTGAATTAGGTATTGGGTCTCCATGCGGATCGAACTTAGGGTTACCTAAGTATTCACTGATTTTATCGGCTAAAAAGTCGGATGTTTGATGTTCTAATAATTCTGATTCTCTATGAATTTCGTGTAGAGACATATCGAACATTCTAAAGAGTAATGATTCCCAAAGCCGATGTTTCCGTACTACATTAAGTGCCATTTTTGTGCCTTTTTCAGTAAGCCTTAATTCTTGGTATTTCTCATAATGTAGCAAGTCTTTAGTTGCTAGCTTTTTAGCCATATCAGTAGCTGCGGCATTAGATATGCCAAGTTTTTTTGCAATATTACCTGGTTTAGTATCATTGCTATCGTTCTTATCGTTTTTGTAAATGGCTTTTACAAAATTTTCTATCGCTATAGACATTTATCGTTTATTTAATAAAATATTTAAGTAAGCTTAAATATTGTTCAAATATAACTAAAAAAATTAATTAGAAGTTTTTTTCGACTAATTTGATTTGTAAAAATGTAGATCTCAGATCAATCCTGTCCTAAATAATTTTCAGGATTTATAAAACTAATGATTTTATTGACTTAGTAAACTACAAAACACATTTTTAAAAAAAGAACCTCTAGCTGCATAATATCTCAATTAACTGTCCAGTTTTATTGTAAGTCCACCAATGCTTCAGCGAATCTTTAATGCTAAAATTAAAGCCTTTAGAGCGCAGTTTAGAGGTGTTAAAAATGTAGAGTTCTTCCTTTTTAGATTAACTAGAATTTTTGCTTAAACACAACAATTTGTCTTGGTCCTATTTATAAGTCAAATTAACACCAGCAAAAAAAAGACCTTACATTTCTGTAAAGCCTTTCTCTTATTAAGCTCCTCTTCTTGGGCTCGAACCAAGGACCCTCTGATTAACAGTCAGATGCTCTAACCAACTGAGCTAAAGAGGAAGGTTATTTTCGCTTAAGCGAGCGCAAATATAGATATATTTTTATTTACTACAAACTTAATAATTAAAAAAATTTAATCAAAAATAGCTTTATAAATATCGTTACCATTTGCAAATAAAACTAAAGCTATTAATATAAAGACACCTATCATTTGAGCATACTCCATAAACTTATCTCCTGGTTTTCTGCCAGAAACCATTTCGTATAATAAAAACATGACATGTCCTCCATCTAAAGCTGGTATTGGTAGTAGGTTTAAAACACCTAACATAATAGATAAAAATGCTGTTAAGTACCAAAAGGCTTGCCAATTCCATGTTGGAGGAAACATATTACCAATTGCGGCAAATCCACCAATTTGTGTTGCTCCTTTTTTGGTAAAAATATATTTAAACTGTGCTAAATAATCTTTTATCTCCCAATATCCTTGGCTAATTCCACCTGTTATACTTTCAGAAAGGGTGTACTCTTTGTCATAATATTTAACATATGTTGAATCTGTTTTTTTGGAAACAATACCAACTTTATTGTCCTCATTTGGCTTAATTTTTATATCTAAAAGGCTATTGTTTCTTTCTATCTTTAAGTTTATAATAGAATCTGTCCTATTTTTTATGCCATATGTAAAGTCTGAAAAGTAATTAACTGGTTGCCCATTTATTTCAACAATCTTGTCTTTTACTTGTAAACCAGATTTTGCAGCAGGAAATTCAGAAGCTACAGAATCTACTTCAAAAGGGAAACGCGGCTCTAAAGCAGGTATGTCACCAGCTTCAAAAAGTTGCGTGCCTATATCTTCAGGAAGTTTTATTTCTTCAACAGAACCATTAGGATGCTCTACTTTAATATTATCTACATCCCGAAACATTAAATACTTGTTAATAGGAATTGTTATATCTTCAATCGATTCATTATTTATAGAAATAATTTTATCACCTTGCTGAAAACCATAGTTTTCTAACGTTTTAGTAACACCATAACCATATTTTACACTATCCTTTGTTATGTAACTTGTACCCCAAACAGATAACATTATAATAAACAAAACAATTGCTAATATAAAGTTAACCGTAACGCCACCCAACATAATTATTAAACGTTGCCACGCAGGTTTAGAACGAAACTCCCAAGGCTGAGGCTCTTGTGCCATTTGTTCGGTATCCATACTTTCGTCAATCATTCCCGAAATTTTTACGTAGCCTCCTAAAGGTAACCAGCCAATACCATAAACAGTCTCGCCTATTTTCTTTTTGAATAGTGAAAATTTTACATCAAAAAATAAATAAAATTTTTCTACGCGTGTTTTAAATAGTTTTGCTGGTATAAAATGTCCTAGTTCATGTAGAACAACTAAAATGGAGAGGCTTAATAATAATTGACCAGCTTTTATTAAAAATACAGACATGTATTACGTTTTTTTTATAATCGCACAAAAGTAAGCTTTTAAACCAAGTTTGAAAAATCAATTTTTGAATGCTGTAATATTTAACACGATTTTAAGTTTAAGTAAAACTTAATACCTAAAATTTTTTAGTCGTGAATCTTTCATCGTATTTTTGTACTCTATCAGTTTTAATTACTTTCAATGCTTTCATTTTTTAAAGACTACAAAGGGTTTGCCATTGTTTTTGCCATTATTTCAATCATTATAATTGCAATTATTTACAATACGCTAAATGTTTACAAACCACTAACTATTTACCAGCCCGCTAATTTTGAACCTAAATTAGTCGATAGCACCAAACAACATGTAAAAAAATATCATAAAATAGCTGATTTTAGTTTGCTAAATCAAAATGGCGATACTATTTCTCAAAAAAATTATACCAATAAAATTTATGTAGCAGATTTCTTTTTTACAACTTGCCAAAGTATTTGTCCTATTATGACGGATAATATGGTACGCATTCAAAACGAAATTTTAAATGACAATGATATCATGCTACTTTCACATACGGTTACTCCAGAAATTGATTCGGTTGAACAATTAAAACGTTATGCAAAATTAAAAGGGGTTATCGATAGTAAGTGGAATTTGGCAACAGGCGATCGAGAACAAATATATAATTTAGCTAGGAAATCTTATTTAGTTGTTGAGGATGATCCACAGAATAAATATGGAATGATTCATACAGAAAACTTTGCTTTAATAGATAAAGAAAAACGGATTAGGGGTATTTATAATGGAATTAGTTCAACAGCAATTGATTCTTTGTTAAAAGACATAGAACACCTAAAAAAAGAATACAACAAATAGTTTTATATCAACAATTTTTTTAGCCTGAAATTTTATACTATTTTTGATTCTTTAAAATCAATCTAAATAAGCTTGCAAGATAATTTAGCCAATTTAAAACGCGGAGAACATGGTATAATTACTGATGTTTCCTCAATTCATATCCCTTTAAAACTATTAGAAATGGGATGTTTGCCTGGTAACCCCGTGCAACTTTTACAAGTTGCTCCTTTTGCAGACCCGATGTATTTAAATATTAACGGTACCCATTTGGCTATAAGAAAAGAAACAGCTATTCATATTTTAATAGATAAAATAGCACATGAGTAAGCAAATTAACGTCGCCTTAATTGGTAATCCGAATACTGGAAAAACCTCTGTTTTTAATGCACTTACGGGTTTAAATCAAAAAGTTGGAAACTACCCTGGCATTACCGTTGAGAAAAAAGAAGGTATTTGCAAATTGCCCCGAGGTGTTAAAGCTCATATTATTGATTTACCAGGAACTTACAGTTTAAATGCCTCATCGCTTGATGAGAATGTAGTTATTGAGTTACTACTTAATAAAAAAGACAAAGATTTTCCGGATATAGCTGTGGTTGTTAGCGATGTTGAGAATTTAAAAAGAAACCTTTTACTTTTTACTCAAATTAAGGATTTAGAAATCCCTACTGTACTTGTTATCAATATGGCTGATAGAATGCGTTACAAAGGCATTTCTTTAGATATAGAATATTTAGAAAAACATTTACAAACAAAAATAGCTTTAATAAGTACACGTAAAAATGAAGGTATAAATGATTTAAAACAACTCATTTCTAACTATAAAGACATTTCTATAGCACCATGTATAAATGCATCTGAAATAGATACTGAGTATTTTGATAGCTTGCGAAAAGCCTTCCCAAACCAATTAATTTATAAGCTTTGGCTAGTTATTACTCAAGATGTAAACTTTGGAAAAACAGATAGAAACGAAATTGATGCCATCTCTAGTTTTAAAACAAAAAGCGAAAGTGAACTAAAACGATTACAGCAAAAAGAAACAATAAAGCGTTACCAGTTTATTAACAACGTACTTAAAAAAGGACAAACTATTGATGCCTCTCAAGCTAAAGATTTACGCTCAAAATTAGATAGAGTACTCACACATAAAGTATGGGGTTATCTTATTTTCTTTGTTATTTTACTCACTATTTTTCAAGCTATTTACGATTGGTCTAGCATACCAATGGATTTTATCGATAGCGTTTTTGCATCGTTAAGCGAATGGGCAAAAACGCAATTACCTAAAGGTGCCTTTACTAATTTATTAGCCGAAGGCATTATTCCTGGTCTTGGTGGTATCGTTATATTTATTCCACAAATAGCCTTTTTATTTCTGTTTATTTCGGTGCTTGAAGAAAGCGGTTATATGAGTCGCGTTGTTTTTTTAATGGACAGAATTATGCGGCGTTTTGGGCTTAGTGGAAAAAGCATAGTACCTTTAATTTCGGGTACCGCATGTGCTATTCCTGCTATTATGGCAACTCGTAATATTGAAAGTTGGAAAGAACGCTTAATAACTATTTTAGTAACACCATTTACTACCTGTTCTGCAAGACTTCCTGTGTACTTAATCATCATCGCATTAGTAATTCCAGAAGGTCGTTTTTTAGGATTAGGATATCAAGCCTTAACATTAATGCTTTTATATCTTATAGGCTTTGGTACGGCTGTATTTTCGGCTTATATTTTAAATAAAATTTTAAAAATAAAAAGCAAATCGTTTTTTGTTGTTGAAATGCCAAATTACAAACTTCCGCTGTTTAAAAATGTGGGTTTAACCGTTGTTGAAAAAACAAAAGCTTTTGTGTTTGGTGCCGGTAAAATTATTCTTGCTATATCTATTGTGCTCTGGTTTTTGGCATCTTATGGTCCTGGAGAAAATTTTAATAATGCTGAAAATATTGTGAAAGCAGAGGATGCTTCGCAGAATTTAAATGAAGAAGAATTACAGCAAAAAATAGCATCTCATAAACTAGAACATTCTTTTATAGGCTTAACAGGAAGAGCAATTGAACCTGCAATACGACCATTGGGTTACGACTGGAAAATTGGCATTGCCATTGTAAGCAGTTTTGCTGCTCGCGAAGTGTTTGTGGGTACGCTGGCAACCATTTATAGTGTTGGAAGCGATGAAGAAGAAACCATTAAAAACCGAATGGCAGGAGAAATAAACCCTGTTCTTGGTGGCCCATTATTTAATTTTGCGTCTGGTATTTCGCTACTTTTATTTTATGCTTTTGCTATGCAATGTATGAGTACACTTGCCATTGTAAAAAAAGAAACCAATAGTTGGAAATGGCCAACACTACAACTCGTTATTATGAGTGCTTTTGCATATATTGTAGCATTAATTGCTTTTCAACTTTTAAAATAAATGAATACCATTATACAAAACATATTAGCTATTACAATACTTGCTTTTGCAGTAGTTTTTATAGTAAAAAAGTTTATTTGGAAACCTAAGAAAAAAACCGCCAAAGCCTGTGTAAGTGAAGATGGTTGTGGTTGTCATACCAATTACACATTAAAATGAGCTAAAAAGGGTTTGCATAATTTTTGATTATAAGTAATCAATTTTATGATTTCATTGTTTAAGTTATTATTGACAAAATCAAAGAGCCGTCAACAAAGAACAACTTAAAGATAATATCAACCATTTTATGAAGAAAAGAAAACAAGATAAACCCAAGTAAAAAAATATTTTCACCATAAGCACGCACAGTATGCTGCTTAAGAGGTTTATAAGAACTAATTATCTAAACGATTAATAAGTCTTTTCGGTTCATTCTTTCCAATCTAATTTTACCTTTTTTATAAATAGAGTGAACAGAGGAATTACTAAAAGTTTTTCCATAGGGTGTTAGTAACCCTTCGTTATTTAAAATTTGAGATATTTTTCTATACCCAAAAGGGGTAAGATTTTCTTATAAATAGCCCTTAATTCTATCGAATAAGTACTCTTGGCACTCAGTATAATAAGACTTCAATAAATGAGTCGTAGTTACTGATACAGAGGACTCTACGATTAATGTGTAGGGGTAAAAGAATAAATGTCACTTAGCGTTACTCCACCGTAACAGATTTTGCTAAGTTACGTGGCTGATCTACATTACAGTTGCGCATAACTGCAATATGATATGATAAAAGCTGAAGTGGAATAGTAGTTAATAAAGGAGAAAATGCTTCCTCTGATTCTGGAATTTCTATAACATGATCAGCAATTTCTTTTACTGCAGTATCGCCTTTGGTTACAATAGCAATAATTTTACCTTTTCTTGATTTTATTTCTTGAATATTACTTACTACTTTTTCGTAATGCCCTTTACTTGTTGCAATAACAATTACAGGCATCCTATCATCAATTAAAGCAATAGGACCATGCTTCATTTCTGCAGCAGGATAGCCTTCTGCATGAATATAGGAGATTTCTTTAAGTTTTAAAGCACCTTCTAAAGCCACAGGAAAATTATAACCTCTACCCAGATATAAACAATTGGTAGAAAGCAAATATTGTTTTGCAATGTCTTTTACGTGCTCATCAACTTTTAATAATTGTTCTACTTTTTGTGGAATTAGTTCTAATTCTTGTATGTGTAATCTAAAATCTGAACTCGACATAGTGCCTTTAGCTCTTGCCAAACGCAAAGCCATTAAAGTTAGCACGGTTATTTGAGTTGTAAATGCTTTAGTAGAAGCTACTCCAATTTCTGGTCCAGCATGTGTGTATGCACCAGCATCAGTTTCTCTAGCAATAGATGAGCCCACAACATTACAAACTCCAAAAACAAAAGCTCCTTTAGATTTCGCTAATTTAATGGCGGCTAAAGTATCTGCAGTTTCACCAGATTGTGAAATTGCGATAACAACATCTTTCTCAGTTATTACAGGGTTTCTATAGCGGAACTCAGAAGCATATTCTACTTCTACAGGTATTCTAGAAAACTCTTCAAATATATATTCGGCAACTAAACCAGCATGCCATGAGGTACCACATGCTACAATAATAATACGATCAGCGTTTAAAAACTTTTTCATATTATCTTCAACACCAGCCATTTTTATAATGGCTTTGTCTCTTAATAATCTTCCTCTGTAAGTGTCTCTTATGGCTCTTGGTTGCTCATGTATTTCCTTTAGCATAAAATGATCGTAACCACCTTTTTCTATTTGCTCAAGATTCATTTGAAGTTCTTGAACATAAGGATCGACTAACGAATCGTCTTTAATTTTTCTGATTTTTATGTCTTTTCCAAGCCTAATAATTGCCATTTCTTCATCTTCTAAATAAATGGCGTTTTTAGTATATTCTATAAAAGGAGAAGCATCACTTGCTATAAAAAATTCGTCTTTACCAATTCCTACAGCTAATGGACTACCAAGCCTAGCAATAACAACTTCCCCTGGTTTTGTTTTATCAAAAACTGCAATAGCATAGGCGCCAATTACTTGGTTTAATGCAATTTGTATTGCTTTGCCAAGTTTAACATTTTCTTTCTTTTTAACGTCCTCTATTAAATTGATTAAAACTTCAGTATCAGTATCTGATTGAAACGTATAACCCCTAGAAATGAGTTCTTTTTTTAAAGCATCGTAGTTTTCAATTATGCCATTGTGTATGATGGCTAAATCTCCTGAATTAGAAGCGTGTGGATGCGAGTTTACATCGTTAGGTACACCATGGGTTGCCCAACGTGTATGACCAATACCTAAACTACCATTTTTGGTAATTTCTTGTTCTGATCGTTGTTCTAAATCTGATACTTTTCCTTTAGTTTTAGAAATTTTAAGGTCGTTACCGTCAAATAGTGCAATACCAGCACTATCATAACCTCGATATTCTAATCGCTTTAGACCTTCAATAATAATTGGGTAAGCTTCTCTGTGTCCTATATATCCAACTATTCCGCACATAAGTAATTTGTTTAATTAATTTGGGGTTTAATTTATTAGGAACAAATATGTAAAAAAAATATCTACAAATGTCATAATATTATATGAACTTGACATTTTTTACGATGAAACTCAAAAACAGTAAGTAAAACAGATACTATTTTAAATAAAGAAGACTTATAATATGAATTTAAAAATTAGGCTCTGTAAAAAATATTTCAAGCTTCATTTTTCTGTTTTCAGGAACGTTTTGATGATTTCCGTATAAAGTTGTACCTCTAGGAGTTAATATAGCTGCCGCGGGCGTTTCTGTAACTTCATCTCCACTATCTAAAATTTTAAAATTGTTAGTTAAATTAACATTAGTAGACAAAAGGAGGCCTAATTTTGTGTTTGTTGAATCCTTAAGTAAAATATTATTAAGATGTTCGGTAATACGGATTTTGTATTTTGAAATACCATTGTTATCTGTAATACGTTGTCCTAAGCTAAAAATCTTAGAATTTAGTGGGTTAGAGTTCGTGTTTTGACTTCCTGTTGGATCTAACGAATAATCAATTGTTGGAATATTGTTTTTTATATCGTAAGCATAAAGCCTATCGAATTTATGAAAATCAGGATCACCTCCATTATCTGCATTTTCATCTTCGTAAATTAGAAGATGAGCTTCGTTAATTAATCTTTTAAGCGGGAAATCACCATTAACTTTAGGTAAATACTCGCCATTTTCATCTAATTCTCTGTATGTTTTTTTAAAGCAATCTAATGGAGTTCTCATGGTAATTACACCACTTTCGTCTTCGCATTCTACCATTTCACCTCCAAATAAATCTACTACTGCCATAGAGCCTTCTGCTCCTTTTAAATATAACCTTTCGTCGCCAGTCGTTTTATTACCATTAGTTAAGGCAATGCTATAATCATTTATAAAGGTGTTTAGTGTATTACCGGTAAAGTTTAAGCTGTAATTACTTTGAGTTCGTTGCCCATCTACAGTTGAATCTTTAGAATAATAGATGGTTATATTAGCTGATGATAAATTGAAAAAAGTCATGTTGCCAGCCCCATTAATAGGCTCAGCTTTAAAATATAAACCTCTAAAATAATCTCTAAAATTGTTGGTGTTACTAAGTGCAGGATCTCCCTCTTTATCAATAATTACAGTTTTCCAATAATCTTTATCTAAATGTACTCGTAATGCCGGTACTTGTCTATCAACAACCTCTTCTTCACCTTCAGTGCTTTTTAAAATAATGGCTTTACCACTTGGTAAGTAATGTTTTTGTTCATTATCGTCGTAATAATCATAAATCATTTCACCTTTATGATCCTCAAAATTTATAACATTGGTGCCATCAAGAGCTGAATTTGTAGAAGCGCTAGCATTAGAAAAATAATTCTGAGTTTCGTTAAACTCAGAACTTGGATTAAAATCTCTTAAAAAGTAATTATTTCTATAGATTGTTAATTTTACAGGTGAGTTACCGTAAAGAGAGTCTTCAATAGAATATTTAATGTTAGTAGTTCCTTCTTCGGTTCCAACTTGTTTACTGTAATACGGAATACTTAAAACTACTGAATCAATTTCAGGATTATCTCCAAAATTAGGGCTAAAAGTATTTGGAGTTATTTGAGTTATAATGCTTGCTGTTGTTTGCCCAAAGGCAGGGTCGTTAAAAACACCAAATAAATTTGAGGATAAACCATTAATTTGAAGTGAATTTAACTTTTTGTTGTAAGCTAAAATTTGAAGATTTAAACTATCTGTATTAAAATTGGCATTGTCTTTTCCTAAAACATCACTTTCAATAGAGTTAAAATCTTTATCGCAGGCAATAAATAATGCCATAACTAATAAAAAAATACTGGAAAATTTAAGGGCTTTAAATGTCTTTTTCATAATCTTTTCTAAACGAAGTAGAGGTTAGCTACAAACTTTTGTATTTAAAAATTCAGTATATGCTTCACCAAATTCATCTTTACTTTTATACTCTAAAATAGGTTTATCCGAGGCTTTTAAATATGCATTTAAATCTTCAGTCATATCTTCAGACCCCACTATTAAAGCGTCAGAATAGTCAATAGCAACTTTCATTAAGTTGTTGTACGACGGGTTTTCTAGTAACTTAATAGCGTCTTCATCAATATTATCAAACTTAATTTTGTTAACCATGTCTTTATTTAACGCGCCTTCAAAACTTTGATTATATATAGAAGTAACTATTTTACTCTCACTAAATAATGGTTCGTCTTTATAATATTGCTTTAAATAAAGCGGTAATAAAGATGCCAACCAGCCATGAACATGAATTGCATCTGGCGACCAGTTAAGCTTTTTAACAGTCTCTATTACACCTTTTGCAAAGAAAATGGCGCGTTCGTCATTGTCAGAAAATAGCTCTCCGTTTTCGTCGGTAAGTGTAGCTTTTCTTTTAAAATATTCATCATTATCGATAAAATAAACCTGAATGCGCTCTTTAGGGATAGATGCTACTTTAATAATAAGCGGCATGTCTAAATCGTTAATAACTAAATTAATACCAGATAACCTTATAACTTCGTGTAATTGATGTCTTCTTTCATTAATATTGCCATATCTAGGCATAAAAATTCTTATTTGACCACCTTGTTGATTTACCATTCTTGGTGCTTCAAAAGACATGGATGAAATCTCTGTCTCTGGTAAATAAGGAACTACTTCAGATGATACGTATAATATCCTCTTATCTTTCATATATTAGTTTTTATTAGCTTTTTATGGCTATATAAATGAATAGCTTTTTTGAGAAATCAAAATAAAAAACACGCAAAAGTACAAAATTTTATGCGAATTGGTAGTAAAATATTAAGTTTGCAAGCGTTAATTTTTTATTAAATAATGATTATTTTTTCACAAAATATGCTAATTGCTAGGGCAATTAACGAATTAAAAGCTAAAAAGTTTACTATAGGTTTGGTGCCAACTATGGGTGCGTTGCACAAAGGGCATTTGGCTTTGGTAAAAAAAGCGTTAAATGAAAACGACAGAGTTATAGTAAGCATATTTGTTAATCCTACACAGTTTGATAATAAAGATGATCTTAAAAAATATCCAAGAACTTTAGATGAAGATACGGTGTTATTAAAAACCGTTTCGAAAGAAAAAATTTTAGTTTATGCACCAACCGTTGAGGATATTTATGAAGGAAATGCTGTGTCTCAAAAATTTGATTTTGATGGTTTAGAGTTTGAAATGGAAGGCAAGTTTAGAGCCGGTCATTTTGATGGTGTTGGCACCATTGTAAAACGCTTTTTCGAAATCATAAAACCTCATCGTGCTTATTTTGGCGAGAAAGATTTTCAGCAATTAGCTATCATTAAAAAATTGGTTGAAAAATATAATATTCCGGTTAAAATTATTGGCTGTCCTATTTACAGAGAAACCAATGGTTTAGCAATGAGTTCGCGAAACAAACGGTTGAAACCAGAGTATAAAAATACAGCGCCTTTTATTTATAAAACTTTAAAAGTTGCCAAAGAGAAATTTGGCACAAAAAGTGCTAATAAAGTTTCGGAATGGGTTGAAAATGAGTTTGCTAAACATGAGTTGTTGAAATTAGAATATTTTATTATTGCAGACTCCAAAACCTTAAAGCCTGTTAAAAGAAAATCAAACAAAAAAGTATATAGAGCGTTTATAGCAGCATATGCAGATGACATTAGACTTATTGATAATATCGCACTAAATTAATTACCTTTGCCTCATGCAAATTCAAGTAGTAAAATCTAAAATTCACAGAGTTAAATGCACAGGTGCAGAACTCAATTATATAGGTAGTATTACCATTGACGAAGATTTAATGGATGCTGCCAACATTATACAAGGCGAAAAAGTTCAAATTGTAAATAACGATAACGGCGAGCGCTTAGAAACTTATTGTATTCCTGGTCCGCGAAAAAGTGGAGAAATAACCTTAAATGGTGCAGCAGCTAGAAAGGTATCAGTTGGCGACACACTTATTTTAATCACTTATGCGTTTATGAATATAGAAGAAGCTAAAATATTTAAACCATCTTTAGTTTTTCCTGATGAAGCCACAAACTTGTTAAAATAAAGGTTTGAATCCAAGATTAATAAAATCGATAAAACTTATACTCCCATTATTACTGGGAGTTTTTTTGGTTTGGTATTCATTAAAAGACGTACCTATGCCAGTAATTATTGATTACTGGAAATCATCAAACAAATTTTGGGTTTTATTGGGCGTTTTTTTTGGCTTATTAAGCCATTTGTCAAGGGCATATCGTTGGCGTTTTCAATTAGAACCAATGGGTTATAATATTAAATTAGAAAATAGTATTATGGCTATTTTTGCAACCTACTTAATAAATTATACCATTCCTAGATCTGGTGAAGTGGCTAGGGCTACTATAGTTGCAAACTATGAAAATGTTCCTTTTGAAAAAGGATTTGGCACTATAGTAGCAGAACGTATTGCAGATGTTATTGTAATGCTAGGAATCATTACAATAACTTTATTTCTTCAGTTCGATATTATTTACGGGTTTTTAATCGAAAAATTTAATCCACTAAAAATTATAATTGGATTAGTGATTGCCATTTTTGGAATTTTATTATTATCTAATTTTATTAAAAGAAGTAAATCAAAACTAGCTTTAAAAGTAAAAGCTTTTATTAATGGTTTAATAGAGGGTGCCTTGAGCATTTTTAAAATGGAAAAAAAATGGGCGTTTATTTTTCATACCTTATTTATCTGGGGGATGTATTTACTTATGTTTTATGTTACATCTATGGCTATTGAAGATTTACAAGGTATCTCTACAGGAGCCATTTTAATAGGCTTTATTTTTGCAAGTTTTAGTATTGCCACAACAAGTGGTGGTATAGGAGCGTATCCAATTGCTGTTAGTTTAGCTTTTTCTATATTCGAAATTGCAGATGGGCCAAGTATCGCTTTCGGTTGGATTATGTGGGCATCACAAACTCTTTTAATTATTCTTTTTGGAGGCTTATCATTGCTTTATCTGCCTGTTTTTAACAGAAACAAATCAAATTAAGTCTTAGCTTTTTTCTTTTTTGAATTCTTATCGCTTATTTATTACCTTGCCAATATTAAATCTCAAAATCCTTTTTAAAATGACAAAATCAATCGTTTTTTTATTATTTATATGTTGTGTTTTCAAAACTATTGATGCTCAAGTTAAATACGAAACTTTTGAGTCTTCAAAACTAGGAGAAACACGCGAAATAAAAATTCAACTTCCTAGAGGATATAATGCTAACGAAGACAGAGGTTATCCGCTTTTTATTGTGTTAGATGGCGATTATTTATTTGAGGTCGTAGCAGGAAATGTAGATTATTACTCGTATTGGGAAGATATGCCGGAATCTATTGTAGTTGGTATTAATCAATTAGATAAACGATTTGATGATTGCATGTACTCTGAACAAAACTCATTGCCAATTGAAAAAGGCGCAGCTTTTTACGAGTTTATAGGTATGGAGCTTATTCCATATATTGAAACAACATACCGAACTGAAAATTTTAAAGTTGCTGTAGGTCATGGAGAAACCGCAAATTTCATCAATTATTATTTATTAAAACAACAACCATTATTTCAAGGTTATATTGTTATTAGCCCAGAATTAGCACCTAATATGTTAGATTATATTCCAGAGCAATTAGGAAAATTAGAATCTAAATTATTTTATTATTTAGCTAATACAAAAAACGATTCTAAGTCTATAAAAAAGATGACAGAAGCTTTAAATAAAGATATTTCGGCTTTAGAAACTAAAAATGTGTTTTATAATTTTGATAGTTTTGAAAGCGGGTCGCATTATTCGGTTCCAGCACATGCCTTACCTAAAGCTATGGAAAGCATATTTTATGTATTTCAGCCTATTAGTAAAAAAGAATATAAAGACGTTATTTTAGAATTAGAAGGTTCTCCTGTTGAATACCTTAAAGAAAAATATCAAATGATTAATGAGTTGTTTAATATTGAAAAGCAAATTTTAATTAACGATTTTAAAGCCATTTCTGCAGCCATAGAAAAGACTGAAAAATTTGAGTATTATGAGTCTTTAGGAAAAATGGCACGTAAAGAATACCCTAAAACCCTTATAGGAAACTATTATTTAGCAAGATTTTATGAGGAAACAGGCGAACCTAAAAAAGCAATGCGTACCTATCAATCGGCTTATACTTTAGATGAAATAGCGGGTCTTACAAAGGATTTAATGTTAGAAAAAGCAGATTTAATTAAAGAAGATTTTGGGTATTAATGGCAAAAGTTAAAACTTCTTTTTTTTGCCAAAGTTGTGGCAATCAATATGCTAAATGGCAAGGACAATGTACAGCTTGTAAAGAATGGAATACTATTGTTGAAGAAGTTATTCAAAAACCAGAAAAGAGTGATTGGAAATTTCCAGTATCATCAGTAAAACGTGATTCAGTCCCATTACGAATTAAAGATATTGATGTTTCAAAAGAACCTCGATTAGACACCTTTGATGCCGAATTTAACCGTGTTTTAGGTAGCGGCATTGTTCCAGGTTCTTTAACCTTATTAGGTGGTGAGCCTGGAATTGGGAAGAGTACATTATTGCTTCAAATTGCATTAAAATTACCTTATAAAACTTTGTATGTTTCTGGAGAGGAAAGTCAGAAGCAAATTAAAATGCGGGCAGAACGTATTAACCCAAACAACAATAATTGTTATATTTTAACCGAAACGAAGACTCAAAACATATTCAAGCAAATTGAAACTTTAGAACCCGATATTGTAATTATTGATTCTATTCAGACTTTACATAGTGACTATATCGAATCATCTTCAGGAAGTATTTCTCAAATAAAACAATGTACAACCGAACTTATAAAGTTTGCTAAAGAAACAGCAACACCTGTTTTGTTAATTGGTCATATTACAAAAGATGGACATATTGCTGGACCTAAAATTTTAGAGCATATGGTAGATACGGTTTTGCAATTTGAAGGCGACCGCAATCATGTGTTTAGAATTTTGCGAGCCCATAAAAACCGCTTTGGCTCAACAAATGAATTAGGAATTTACGAAATGCAAGGTTCTGGATTACGTGAAGTTTCCAACCCCTCGGAAATTTTAATTTCTAAGAAAGATGAAGAATTATCGGGTAATGCCATTGCAGCAACTTTAGAAGGTATGCGCCCACTAATGATAGAAGTGCAAGCTTTAGTAAGCACTGCAGTTTATGGTACGCCACAGCGAAGCGCCACAGGATTTAATGCTAAGCGCCTCAATATGTTGCTTGCTGTTTTAGAGAAACGTGCTGGTTTTAGACTTGGAGCAAAGGATGTCTTTTTAAACATTACAGGTGGTATTACGGTAGATGACCCTGCAATAGACTTAGCTGTTGTAGCATCTATACTATCATCTAACGAAGATGTCGCTTTACAAAAAGATTTTTGCTTTGCTGCTGAGGTTGGTTTGTCTGGAGAAATCCGTCCTATACAACGTGTGGAGCAACGCATTTTAGAAGCCGAAAAATTAGGGTTTTCAACCATTTTTGTGTCTAAATACAGTAAAGTTTCTTTAAAAAACATAGCTATTAAAATTCAATTCATTTCTAAAATAGAGGATTTGATAGCGCATATAATCTGATTTTTTTTTGGTAGTGATTTTAACAATATCAAATTGGATTTTAGAAGAAAAATAGGGTACTTTGCTTTTTTAGTGTAAATATCATAAAATCAGGTTTTTACATTTTTATTCTTTATGTGGCTCAAGTAAAATAACGCTTTTTATCTGATTTATTTACATTTTGTCGAATTTTTTTTTTGATTTTTAATACTATTATAGTACTATTGCAACATTGAATCTTGAGCCTAATATTGTCTCAAGGGCAAAGTAATTTTCCCTCACCATGTTTTTATTATAGTTAATCCATTCTACTAAAAGTACCGTTTGTAGTATTAAATTAAAAATAGAGTTTGAAATCTATTTAAAATATTTAACCTATGAAAAAAAGACTATTTTATAAAACGCTATTTGTAGCTGTATTGTTTTCTGCAAATGCCATTATGGCGCAGGATACAGATGGTGATGGTATTCAGGATTCAGTCGATGTTGATGATGATAATGATGGTATTCTAGATGCTGTAGAATGTGGGATGGTATATAGTCTAGAAAATGTAGGAAATTCAAGTTTTGAGGAACCATCTGTTAGTAACGGAACATGGATGTTATTTCATGAAGATGATGTGCCCGGTTGGAAAACAACAGCTACTGATAAGAAAATAGAATTGTGGCGTAGTGGCTTTTTGGGGACTCCAGCTGGTCATGGCAACCAATTGGCAGAACTTAATGCTAACCAGACAGCAGCATTATATCAAGAATTATCTATTTCTGGCGGATCGAAAATACGATGGTCGGTTAAGCATAGAGGAAGAAGAGGAACCGATGTAGCCCAAGTAAAGATTGGTAAAGATTTAGCATCAGCTTCAATAGTAGAAACCATGTCTGATGGCAAAACATCCTGGGGTACCTACACAGGTGTTTATAATGTGCCAGAGGGGCAAGATACCACCTTCTTTATTCTCGAAGCTCTAAGTACCTCATCAGGGTCAAAAACTATTGGGAATTTAATTGACGATTTTAGTATTACTATTATAGAAGAACCGCCTTGCAATACAGATTCTGATGGAGACGGCTTTGTAGATGAGTTGGATATTGATAGTGATAATGACGGCATTCCTGATAATGTTGAAGCACAAACAACTTTAGGATATTCGCCTCCAGTCGGGGTTGTTAATACTTCAGGGCCTTATATTGGACTTTGGAGTAACTATGGAACGGGTTTAACACCTGTGGATACAGATTCTGACGGTATACCGGATTATAGAGATTTAAACAGTGACAATGATGGTTATAATGATATAGAGGAAAATGGAATGGCTAATACTAGCACCGCTGCCGATGTGGATGATGACGGCCTTATTAACTCTTTTGAAACTAATGGAGTTAACGACAGTACTTGGGATGTGAATGAAGACATTGAAAATCCCGCAGATTTATCGATACTTCCAGATTCCGACTCCGATTTAAATACAGGTGGTGACTTAGATTATAGAGATTTATTTAACATCAATCCACCATCATCTGCTTCGGTAGATTTTGACGGGATGGATGATTTTTTGAGCGGGAATAGCATCTTAAATGGTTTAGGAGAAGTTTCTATAATGGCATGGATAAAGATAGATAAAACAAGTACAGGTGTGCCAAAAGCAACCATAATGTCCGAAGGGCTTGGTTGTAGGCTATTTGTAGAAAATGGTAATCAAATAGTTTTTGGCGTAAATACATCAGCAGGTAATTCAAAAAATGTTAATGGAGGTCAAATAAATTACGATGAGTGGCACCATGTTGCTGGAATTTTTTCTGGTAATACAGGAGAACAGATTATTTATATTGACGGCGAACAAATTAAAAGAGACGTTAGTTCTCCTAATATAGGAGCAAGGATTTCAACTACAAATAAATGGATTGGAGATTTTGAAGTTGGACGTCTATCCAGATCTATACCTAATAGGCAATACTTTAAAGGTCAAATAGATGAAATAAGAGTTTTTAACAAGGCCCTAACCGAGTCTCAAGTTAAAGCTATGGTATATCAAGAGATTAATGCTGATTCTGAAAACATAAAAGGCTCTGTAATACCCAAAAATATTGTTGATGTGGAAACAGGGTCTACAATTTCATCGGATAACCTTATAGCGTATTACCCAATGACTGAAATTAGCTCAAACCAAATTTTAGATTATTCTAAAAACAATAACAAGATTACAATGAATAATATAACAACCATACAGGAGCAAACGGCTCCGATGCCTTATATAACAGATTCAAATGGGGCATGGGAATCAGAAAGCACCTGGTTGCATGGCGATGTATGGGATATAGAGCAACTGTCAGAAAATAAAGATTGGTGTATTGTGCAAATTTCTAATAATATAGAGACCTCAAGTTCGCATAATACCTTTGGGTTGATTATAGACCATGGAAGTACATTAACAGTTAAAGGAAGTCATTTAATTAAAAATAGTTCGTATCTAAAATTAAATGGCGTTCTGGATTTAATGGAGGATTCGCAATTACTTCAAACGATAAATAGCGATTTAGTAACATCAGCTGATGGTAAAATTTTAAGAAGGCAAGAAGGTACTTCAAGTCTTTATAGGTACAATTATTGGGGATCTCCTGTGGGAGCAAAAGGTGTTACTGCTTTAAGTAATAACAATGCAGCTACAAACAATACAAATAATACAGCATTTACACTAGATATGATAAAAGATGAAATAGGAATTAATTTATCATTTACTCCTAGCCATCATGAAGTTGGAAAAATTAGTTCCTATTGGTTATACACCTATATAAATGGACTATCATACTGGGATTGGGCTGTATTAGATACTAATACACCAATTGAGTCAGGAGTAGGATATACTCAAAAAGGAACAGGAAATGCAGGTTTAGAACAGCAATATACTTTTGAAGGAAAACCAAACAATGGTACAATACTTATAAATGTTACTGATAAAGGTGGGGCGGGCTCAGTACCATCGGTTTCAAAAACGGAGTACCTTTTTGGAAATCCCTATCCATCAGCTTTAGACATCCATAAATTTATAGATGACAATGCAGGTGTAATAGATGGTTCTTTACAATTATGGCAACAATGGGCTGGAGATTCGCATCAACTTAGAGATTATGAAGGTGGTTATGCACAAGTAAATAAATTAGGATCTATTCGAGCCTATCAATTTGTTGGTATAGAAGGACAAAACAGTGGCTCGCAAGATGGTACTTTAACACCATCAAGATATTTGCCAGTAGGTCAAGGATTTATAACCGAAATTGTTGCAGACGGAAATGTAGAATTTAATAATTCGCAACGTATTTTTATAAAAGAAGGTGATGCTGATGACACATACAATAACGGATCTTCATTTTTCAAAAATGAAAGCACTAAGAAACAAAACAAAAACACATCAGTAAATAATAATGAAGCAAATGAATTTAAAAAAATCCGATTAGAATTGAATTCTGTATCCGGACCAGCAACAAGAAGAGAATTGCTTTTAGGTTTTAGCGAAACAACAACAGATGGGTTTGATTACGGATATGAAGCTGAGTGTACAGATACAAACAAAAATGACTTTAATCTAAATTTCGAAGGTAAAAACATGAACATACAAGCGTATGCAGATATTACTAGTGATAAAGTTGTGTCATTAAATTTTAAATCTTCTGGAAGTAATACATTTGAAATTAAAATGACAGAAAGTGAAGGTATAGATGCATCTCAAGAAATCTATTTAAGAGATAATTTAACAGGAGAGTATTTTGATTTAAGAGATAATACAGCATATAATTTTTCTTCAGAGCAAGGAAAGTTTAATAAAAGATTTGAAATTGTATTTCAATCCGAACAAAAAAGCCTAAGTATTGAAGAGGATAAACACGATGCTAACTTTGTGTACTACCAAAACAACACAAATACTCTATTTGCAAAAAAATTGAGTTCACCAGTAAGTAGGTTGGCTGTTATAAATATGAAAGGGCAAATAGTTATGGAGCTTACGGATGTTCCTCAAGCAACCTTAAATAAGGGATTAAGGTTATCAAATATGTCCACTGGAACGTATATTGTTTGTATGAGAACGGAGGATCATCAAGTAATCACTAAAAAATTTATATTTAACTAATTTTGATTAAATAAAGCTATAAAGCCAAAACCTAGGTTTTGGCTTTTTTTATAATAAAAATTATATATAATTCCTTAAATTCGCGAACTTATAAGATTTAAGAGTAAATGAGCGCGAAAACTTTGATAATTAGTTAATTATAATTTGTGATTAATATGATTTAAAGTTTACATCTGTCCATTAAAATAAAATTAAATATATCAGATGAAATTTCCTGAATATAAAGGACTTGACTTACCAAATGTAGCTAACGAAATACTACAATATTGGCAAGAAAATAACATCTTTGAAAAAAGTGTTTCTACAAGAGAAGGCAATAAACCGTATGTGTTTTATGAAGGTCCACCATCAGCAAACGGACTTCCAGGAGTACATCACGTTTTAGCACGTGCTATTAAAGATATTTTTCCGCGTTATAAAACCATGAAGGGTTACCAAGTTAAGCGTAAAGCAGGTTGGGATACACACGGATTACCAATTGAATTAGGTGTTGAAAAAGAATTAGGCATTACCAAAGAAGACATTGGCAAAACAATTTCGGTTGAAGATTATAATGCTGCGTGCCGAAAAGCCGTTATGCGTTATACTGATGTATGGAACAACCTGACTGAAAAAATGGGTTATTGGGTAGATATGGATGATCCATATATTACTTACGAACCAAAATACATGGAATCTGTTTGGTGGTTGTTAAAGCAAATTTATAATAAAAGTTTGTTGTATAAAGGCTATACCATTCAGCCCTATTCTCCAAAAGCAGGAACAGGTTTAAGTTCGCATGAATTAAATCAGCCTGGAACCTACCAAGATGTTACCGATACTACTGTTGTCGCTCAATTTAAAGCAGATGCAAATTCATTGCCAGACTTTTTACAAAATGAAGGTGATATTTACTTTTTAGCTTGGACAACCACACCTTGGACGCTTCCAAGTAATACTGCATTAACCGTAGGCTCAAAAATTGATTATGTTTTAGTTGAAACTTATAATCAGTACACATTCGAACCTATAAATGTGGTTTTAGCAAAACCATTGGTTGCAAAACAATTTGCTGGTAAGTTCAATCAGGTTGAAGAAAAATTAGAATTATTAAATTATAAATCAGAAGATAAAAAGATTCCTTTTTACGTTTTAAAAGAATTCAAAGGAAAAGACTTAGTTGGTATCACATACGAGCAATTATTACCTTATGCCTTACCAAATGATAACCCTGAAAATGCATTTAGAGTTATATCTGGAGATTTTGTAACTACCGAAGATGGTACTGGAATAGTACATACAGCACCAACCTTTGGGGCCGATGATGCTTTGGTTGCAAAACAGGCAACACCAGAAGTGCCACCGATGTTGGTAAAAGATGAGAATGATAACTTGGTACCGTTAGTAGATTTGCAAGGTAAATTCCGTCCAGAAATGGGTGAGTTTGCAGGTAAATATGTAAAGAACGAATATTATGCTGATGGCGAAGCACCAGAGCGTTCTGTAGATGTTGAAATTGCTATCAAATTAAAAGAAGAAAACAAAGCCTTTAAAGTTGAAAAATATAAACACAGTTACCCAAATTGTTGGCGTACCGATAAGCCTATTCTTTACTACCCGTTAGATTCTTGGTTTATAAAAGTGACCGATGTTAAGGACAGAATGCATGAGTTAAACTCAAGTATTAATTGGAAGCCAAAATCTACTGGCGAAGGGCGTTTTGGTAATTGGTTAGCTAGCGCTAACGATTGGAATTTGTCACGTTCTCGTTATTGGGGCATCCCATTGCCAATTTGGAGAACTGAAGACGGGAAAGAAGAAATCTGTATCGGATCTGTTGAAGAATTAAAAGTCGAAATGCAAAAAGCCGTGGAGGCTGGGGTTTTCGAAGCCGATATCTTTAAAAGTTTTGAAGTTGGTAACAACTCTGAAGAAAATTATGCTAAAATCGATTTGCATAAAAATATCGTTGACCAAATTGTATTGGTTTCAAAAAGTGGACAAAAAATGTTCCGCGAAAGCGATTTAATTGATGTTTGGTTCGATTCTGGAAGTATGCCTTATGCACAGTGGCACTATCCGTTTGAAAACCAAAATTTAATTGATAAGGGAACAACATTTCCAGCAGATTTTATAGCAGAAGGCGTCGATCAAACCCGAGGATGGTTTTATACGCTTCACGCAATTGGGACTATGGTTTTCGATTCTGTTGCCTATAAAAATGTGGTGTCTAACGGGTTGGTGTTAGATAAAAATGGACAAAAAATGTCTAAACGTTTAGGAAATGCAGTCGACCCGTTTAAAACGTTAAGTCATTACGGCGCTGATGCTACACGTTGGTACATGATTAGCAACGCTAACCCGTGGGATAATTTAAAATTTGATTTAGAAGGTGTTGAAGAAGTAAAACGTAAGTTCTTCGGAACGCTTTACAATACCTATTCATTCTTTAGCTTATATACTAATTTAGACAAATTTAGTTACGTTGAAGCAGATATTTCTATTGATGAACGCCCAGAATTAGACCGTTGGATTTTATCAGAATTACATACCTTAATTAAAAAAGTAGATGGGTTTTATGCCGATTATGAGCCAACAAAAGCAGCACGAGCAATTTCAAACTTTACACAAGATTATTTAAGTAATTGGTTTGTTCGTTTAAGTAGAAGACGCTTTTGGAAAGGCGATTATCAAACCGATAAAATTTCTGCATATCAAACACTTTACACCTGTATGGAAACCATTGCTAAGTTAAGCGCACCAATTGCTCCTTTCTTTATGGATAGGTTATATTTAGATTTAAATTCGGTTACCAAAAAAGAAACATTTGAAAGTGTCCATTTAGCCAATTTCCCTGTTTATAATGAAGCTTATGTAGATAAAAGTTTAGAGCGAAAAATGGAAGCAGCTCAAACAATATCATCATTAGTGTTATCGTTAAGAGCAAAAGAAAAGATTAAAGTACGTCAACCGCTTCAAAAAATAATGATTCCGGTTGACAATGTTCAGCAAAAAGAAGAAATTTTAGCCGTTTCTGAACTAATAAAGCACGAAGTAAACGTAAAAGAAGTTGAGGTTTTAGATGATGCTTCAGATATATTGGTTAAGCAAATAAAACCAAATTTTAAAGTACTAGGGCCGCGTTTTGGAAAAGATATGAAAGCTATTGCTAATGCAGTAATTAACTTTACAGGAGAAGATATTAACAAAATAGAACAAAATGGTAATTTAGATATTGAAGTTAATGGAAAAAATATTACTTTAGAACGCACAGATGTAGAAATTACATCACAAGACATTGAAGGTTGGTTAGTTGCTAATGAAGGCACACTAACTGTAGCACTTGATGTAACAATAAATGACGATTTGCGAAAAGAAGGTATAGCAAGAGAATTGATTAACCGTATACAGAATTTGCGTAAAGATTCTGGGTTTGAAGTAACCGATAGAATTAATGTTTTGCTTCAAAAAGACACAAATATTGAAAAAGCTGTAAACCACAATGTCGAATATATTAAAACAGAAACCTTAACCGAAGAATTAGAAATTATTGATCGAGTAGATAATGGTATAGAAATTGCCTTTGATGATGTAAGAACCAAATTATTTATTCAAAAACATTAAAAAACTATGGCAGATAATAACGTAAGATATTCAGATGCTGATTTAGCAAAATTTAAAGCACTGATAATAGAAAAAATAGAAAAAGCAAAACACGATTTAGAGCTTATTAAAAGCGCGTATATGAACGACCATAATAATGGAACAGAAGATACATCGCCAACATTTAAAGCTTTTGACGAGGGTAGTGCAGTAATGAGTAAAGAGTCGAATTCGCAATTAGCTATTCGTCAAGAAAAATTTATTCGTGATTTAAAAAATGCATTAATTAGAATTGAAAATAAAACTTACGGTGTTTGTAGAGTTACGGGCAAACTAATTAATAAAAAACGATTAGAACTTGTTCCACACGCTACACTAAGTATTGAAGCTAAAAACATGCAGTAATTATTTCAACTATATTATTAAAACGTCTCGCTTTTGTGTCGAGACGTTTTTTATTTAAAACCTCATGTCGTTAAAAAAATCCATTATACTAATCATTATAATTTTGCTAATCGATCAGATAAGTAAGATTTATATAAAAACCCATTTTGCACTTCAGGATAGTGTTACCGTTTTTAGCTGGTTTAAAATATATTTTATAGAAAACGATGGAATGGCTTGGGGTACAAAAATTAGCGATTTTGTCTCGTTTATAAATGATCGAACTGCAAAAGTAGCACTAACACTATTTAGAATTGTTGCTATTTTTGGAATTGGGTATTGGTTATATGATGTTGTTAAAAAGAATAGCCCTAAAGTATTAATATTAGCTATTGCATTAATTTTTGCTGGCGCTTTAGGTAATATTATCGATTCAGTTTTTTACGGTATTTTATTTGACGATAGTTATGCTCAAATCGCTACGTTTTTACCAGAATCTGGTGGTTATGATGCTTTGCTTCATGGCAAGGTAGTAGATATGTTATATTTCCCTTTGTGGGAAGGTTATTTACCAGAATGGCTGCCTTTTAAAGGCGGTGAATACTTTGTCTTTTTTAACCCCGTATTCAATATTGCAGATATGGCAATAAGCACTGGATTTATTATGCTAATTGTTTTTAATAAGAAGGCGTTTAAGAAGAAAGAATCTTAAATTATCTTTAAGTAAGTGTTTTTCTACTTAAAGAGGATTTCCTATATTTAATCTTTAATAATATTCTTTGTAACCCCTCAAATAATGAAAATAAATTTTCTTTTTTTAATTGCGTTTCTATTACTTAGTTCTAAAACTATTTTATCCCAAAACACCTACGATATTGTTTTTCCTTCAACTGAAAATGAGCGTAATCAAAAATGCAAAGCATGTATTTATGCATTTCGTCAAAAACCCAAAGAAGTAAAGTATTCAATTAAAAGAGAAAACGACAACCTTTATTTTGAGATAAACGATAAATATTGGTTTAATTCAGTCTTTAAAAATGCAGGCGATGGTATAGCAATAGATATAGTTTTAAAAAATAGATACGATTGTGATATTGAATCTATTTATAAAAATCAAATTAAAGGACTTTTACTTAAACCCGTTTATTCCCAAGAATTAAAAAGGGGTTTAAAACCTAGTACTGAAAATATATTTAGAGTAAAAGTTGGCGAAATACCTAAAAAGCTTCAAAAACACGATTTAGAATTAGAATACAACATCCTGTTTTTGGGCAATAAAAACCTTTGCCAATATTATGTAACTTACGATTTGGACTACTATTCATGGGATTTACTTGATATGGGCATGTATTTAGACTTTTTAACTTATGATACAAAACAAATAAGAGCTTCAGCTAAAGAAAGTTATACGATTAGAAATAAAATATTAAAGTTTATAATTCCTTTTAAAAAAAATAAATCTAATTACTCTCAAGCAGATATAAAACCAATTTATGATTCTTTAAGATTAACAGACTTTGATATTAAATCTTTAAATATTAAAGCATATTCTTCTATTGAAGGCATATCTAAGCGAAATATTGAATTACAACAGCAACGTGCAAATAGTATAATTGCTGCATTGCAAGCATTTCAAAAACCAACTATTAAAACAGTTGTTTCTGCATCAGAAAATTGGGTAGAGTTTTTTAATGATATTAATGAAACCAAATATGAAAATTTAAAATTGTTAACTAAAAACGACATTAGAAAAAAAATAGCGGGAACTGTTTCAAGAGAAATGGAATATCTTTTAAAAACTCACCGAAAGGCCGTTGTAGAATTAGAACTGGAAAAGAAAGAAAAAAATAAAGGCGAATCTACTAATATGCTATTAGTAGAATTTAATCGCGCAATTACCGAAGAAAAAATAGATAAAGCAAAAGCTATTCAAAATTCAATTTTTGAAAAAATAAAAACAAAAGAAACCTCTGTCTCTATTTTACAAAAAATGGAGATACCAAAACAGGCTAAATATGCTACAATAATAAATAAAAATGTAGTTTATAAATATATACTAAATGAAAGACAAGCATTAATTGTTTATAACGAATTGCTCAACCTTGAAAAATTGGCACCTAACAATAAAGAGGTAAAGTACAATATTGCAGCAATTGAAATAATATTATGGCGCTATAACGCTATTGATGTTGATGAATCTATGTTAATTAAAAAAATAAATGCTTTAAAAAAACAGGGCATTCATAAATCACTTATTTCTAGAATGATGGTGAATTTTCACATGGTTATAGCTAATAAATTAATGAAAAACAGAGATTTTGATAACAAAGATAAATCGGTTGCCTATGTAAATAAAAATTATGAAAAGGTTTCATTATCCGATTATGATTATTTGAGTTTAGCTCAGTTTTTTAGTCTTTATGGTAATTCTAATTTAGCTGTTAAGTTATTAGAAAGAAAAGCAAGAACCATTGATATTGATGAAGATTTATTATTCTATTATTTAAACTTAACACTAATAAATAAAGAGTTAACACAAGATTCTCATTATAGAACCATTATGCTTAATGCAATAAACATGAATGAAGAACGATTTTGTAAATTATTTAATTCAATTGATAAAGGAGGCGTTACGTTTCAGTTGTTAGATAATGAGTATTTAAGAAATACATATTGCGAGAATTGCAATGACTAAAACGTGTAAATAGCATTAGGTGTTACACAATAATCCAACCCAATATCACCTTTATAAACACCTTTAATCTCATTCTCAATATCAAAAAAAGACAATCCAATTTTTATCGTTTCAGGTTTGCAGTTTGCTAAAAAGTTATCGTAAAACCCTTTGCCATATCCAACACGATTTCCTTGTTTATCAAAAGCTAAAAGCGGAACAAAAACTACATCTATTTTTTTATCCTCTATGGCAATACCATCAACAGGTTCGGGGATATTCCAATGATTTTTTTTTATAACCGTACTATCAGTTAAAAGGTAGTTAATTAAAGAAGTTGTTTTAAAATCGCTTTTAGAAATCACTATGTTTTTATCTTTCCCCGCTAGAATGTTTAAAATATAATCGGTGTTAATTTCTTTGTGTTCTTCAATAGATAAAAAGATATGATAAAAAGAATAATCCCAAATAGGAAGTTTAAGCGTTTGGTTTGCGATGGCGATACTTAAATCATCAATTTGACTTAAAGGTAGTGTCTTTCTTAAAGATTTATATTTTTTACGTAATTCAGATTTTGTCACTTTTTAACGTTTCAATTTGGTAGTAATATGAAAAAGCGCATCACCTTGATAAACAATAGGCAATTCATTTATATTAATGATGTAGCCAGAATTTGAAGCTCTAACAAAGTAGTTAAATTTACCATAAGGGTCAGTTATATTACCAATAATATCTTCTTTTTTTACTTGACTACCAATAGATACAGATGCTTTAAACATGCCAGAATATTTTGCGCGAATCCATTTGCTACTATCAATAAAAGTACAACCTTTTTTAGGTTTCGATGATTTAAAAACAGTTTTTAACATACCTAAATGCTTTAAAATACGCTTAGAACCATTAACACCAGAATTTGTTACAATATCATCTATATGAAAAGATTTTCCGCCCTCAAAAAGAAGAAGTGGTTTGTTTAATTTATTACAAGTAGTTCTAAAGGATTTAGATAAATTTTTAGAATATAAAACAAAGGGAGCTCCAAATACTTTTGCCAATGTATTTAGGTCTTTATTTTCTTTAGAATACCTAAGTTGAGGTGCATTAAATCGTCCTGATCCACCAGTATGAAAATCGATTATTAAGTCGGCATGAGGAACCACTTCTTTTATAAGTTTATGGGCTACTCGACTTGCTAAAGAGCCATTTGGACTACCAGGAAATACACGGTTTAAATCGCGTCCATCGGGGAATTCGCGTTTTAAATTTATAAACCCAAAAATATTGATGATGGGCATACAAATAATAGTGCCACATTTAGGTTTGTTAATACCTTTGGCTATAAGTTGTCGTACAATTTCAACACCATTTACTTCATCGCCATGTATGCCTGCAGTAAACAAAACTGTTGGTCCTGATTTTTTTGAACGCTCAATAATAACGGGCACATTTACTGGTGATGCTGTATGCAAATTGGCAACATCAAAATTTACTTCTTTGCTTTGTCCAGGGTCAATTTGTTCTCCTAAAAAGGTTAAAGTGTCGTTTTTTTTATTAGGCATTTATCTTCGGTTACGTTCAATAAAAGTAATAATGGCTTTGGCAATATTTCGTCCTGTGGCGCTTTCAATCCCTTCTAAACCTGGAGTAGAATTTACTTCTAAAAGTAATGGTCCGCGTGCAGATTGCAACATATCTACGCCACAAACAGGAAGTTTTAAAGCGCGAGAAGCATTCATGGCAACTCGTAACTCAGCTTCGTTAAGTTTAACAATTTCGGCTGAGCCACCTCGGTGTAAATTAGACCGAAATTCACCTTCTTTTCCTTGGCGTTTCATAGCGCCTACAACATGTCCGTCAACTACCAAAGCACGCAAATCAGCGCCTTTAGCTTCTGCTATATATTCTTGTACTAAAGCTCGTGCTTGTAAACCGTTAAAAGCTTCTAAAACAGACTCGGCAGCATTTTTTGTTTCAGCTAAAACAACACCTAAACCTTGCGTGCCTTCAAGAAGTTTAATAATTACTGGAGTTCCTCCAACATGAGAAATAACTTCCTCTACATCGCGAGAATAATTTGTAAATACCGTTTTGGGCATGCCAATTCTAGCTTTAGAAAGTCTTTGAAAACTTCGTAACTTATCTCTCGAGCGAATTATAGCATCAGATGTTACTGTAGTAAAAACATTCATCATTTCAAACTGCCTTACAACTGCACATCCAAAAAAGGTTACTGAGGCACCAATTCTAGGTATAATAGCATCAACATAATCTAAATAACGGTCTTGATAATAGATAGAAGGTTTTTCTTTTTCAATAATAAGATCACACTTTAAAGGGTCAATAACCTCAATAATATGACCACGTTTTTTACCCTCTTCTGCAAGCCTGCTAGTAGAATAAAGGTTTTCATTACGAGAAAGAATAACAATGTTCACTTACTTTTATAATGAGTATTATAGTTGCAATATACTAAAAAACCAACTCTAATTTTTAGTATTTGGGTAATTAGTATACCTTTGATATAATGAGTAAACCTACCCTAGACATACAATTAAAAACGTTGCCAAACGCTCCTGGTGTGTATCAATATTTTGATGCTAATGATACGATTATTTATGTAGGCAAAGCAAAAAATTTAAAAAAAAGAGTAAGTTCCTATTTTACTAAAACACACGAAAATGGTAAAACCAGAGTTTTAGTAAAAAAAATTTCAAAGTTAAAACATATTGTTGTTGAGACCGAAACTGATGCTTTGTTGCTTGAAAACAACCTTATTAAAAAGTACAAGCCAAGGTATAATGTGATGTTGAAAGACGATAAATCGTACCCATGGATTTGTTTAAAAAAAGAACGCTTCCCAAGAGTGTTTTCTACACGACGTGTATTTAAGGGTAGTGGCGAATATTTTGGTCCTTATACCAGTATGAAAACCGTTTCAACACTATTAGATTTAATAAAAGGGTTGTATAATTTACGAACTTGTAATTACCATTTATCCGAAGAAAAAATCCAAGCAGGAAAATACAAAGTGTGCTTAGAATACCATTTAGGAAATTGTAAAGGTGCATGTGAAGGTTTAGAAACCGAAACTGAATACAACGAAAATATAAAAGCCATTCGTGAGATTTTAAAAGGAAATTTTAAAGATTCGCTACAGCAATTTAGAGTGCAAATGAAGCAGTATGCTGAAGCAATGCAGTTTGAAGACGCTCAAAAAATAAAAGAAAAAATTGAGGTTTTAGAAAATTACCAAGCAAAATCTACTATTGTAAATCCTAAAATTAGCAATGTTGATGTGTTTTCTATTATGAGCGACGAAAGTTATGGTTACGTTAATTTTTTGCAATTATCATACGGATCTATCATTCGATCACATACCTTAGAGATTAAAAAGAAATTAGACGAAACCGATTTAGAATTATTAACACTCGCTATTACTGAGATTAGGCAACGTTTTCATTCAAAATCAAAAGAAATATACGTGCCTTTTAAAGTAGATTTAGGAGGTTATATTAAAGTTACTGTGCCTAAATTGGGTGACAAAAAGCACATTTTAGATTTATCACTTCGTAACGCGAAATATTTTAGAATGGAGCGTTTTAAACAGGATAAAATTGTTGACCCTGATAGGCATGTAAACCGTATTATGGCACAAATGAAAGCAGATTTACGATTGCCTGAAGAACCGCGACATATTGAATGCTTCGATAATAGTAACATACAAGGTTCACACCCCGTAGCAGCTTGTGTCGTTTTTAAAAACGCAAAACCAAGTAAAAAAGATTACCGCCATTTTAATATAAAAACGGTTGAAGGACCAGACGATTTTGCATCGATGGAAGAAGTGGTTTATCGCAGATATAAACGTTTGTTAGATGAAAAACAACCATTACCACAGCTTATTATTATTGATGGTGGAAAAGGACAACTATCATCTGCATTAAAAAGCTTAGATGCTTTAAACTTAAGAGGAAAAATAGCTATTATAGGAATTGCAAAACGTTTAGAAGAATTATTCTATCCAGATGATCCAATTCCCTTATATTTAGATAAAAAAAGCGAAACCCTAAAAATGATACAGCAATTGCGCAACGAAGCACACCGTTTTGGTATCGAACATCATAGAAATAAGCGTAGTAAAACAGCGTTAAATACAGAGCTTGAAACTATTCCTGGAGTTGGCGAAAAAACGGTAGTAGAGTTATTAAAGTATTTTAAATCGGCGAAACGTGTTGCTAATGCAAAGTTAGATGAATTAGAGGTTGTAGTTGGGGTTTCTAGGGCTGAAAAGGTTTATAATTATTATCATGGGAAGTAACAAAAAAGTATTAATTACTGGTGCAAGCATGGGTATTGGACGTGCTTTAGCTAAAAAATTTCTCGAAAATGGCTTTTTTGTAATTGGAACAGGTAGAAATAGCATGATTGAAAATTTTAATGATGATAATTTTTATCCATTAAAGCTTGATATATCAAATAGTAATTCTGTTAAAGAAGCAAAAAATAAAATATTTAAAATATTCAAATCAATTGATATTTTGATAAATAATGCAGGAATTGGACCAGATTTAGATACTTTATTTCCTGATAAGGAATCCTTTACAAAAACTTTTGAAGTTAATACTATAGGAACCGTTTTTTTTACAGAATTTTTTATCCCTTTAATTAATAATAATGGGATGATTCTAAACATATCTTCAAAAATGGGTTCGATTGATTTTTGTAAATTAACAGATTCAGTAGCATATAGAATGTCTAAAAGCGCTTTGAATATGTACACAAAAATATTGGCTAATAGGCTTTATAACAATATAAAGGTTGCGAGCATACATCCTGGATGGGTGCAAACAACAATTGCAAAAAGTAATATTAATGGAAGGTTGACTCCTGAGAAATCAGCAGAAAATATATTTAGATTTATTCAAAGTGATTTTCAAAATGGGATATTTTGGAATTCAGAAAACGATACCGAACTATCTTGGTAAACAAAATTAATACATCTGTTATCTATAAATAATAGTATCGGTTTTCCATTTTGATATTAAAATAAAAATTGAAAATAAAAACAATCATATTAACCCTATTCTTAATCGCTTCACTTTCCGTGAAAGCGCAAAATAATGAGGTGGAAAACCATTCGCCAAAAGTAGGCTTAGTATTAAGTGGTGGCGGGGCAAAAGGGTTGGCGCATATTGGCGCACTTAAAGTTATTGATAGTTTAGGTGTTAAGGTCGATTATATTGCTGGTACAAGTATGGGTGCTATTATTGGGTCGTTATACGCATCAGGTTATACAGGAAAACAGTTGGATTCCATCTTTAAAAAAGTAGATTTCGATAAAATTATAAGCGACGATTTACCTAGGTCGTCTAAAGCATTTTACGAGCGTAATAACTCCGAAAAATATGCCATAACATTACCTTTTGATAAGCTGAAAATTAAATTGCCTTCAGCACTTTCAAGAGGTCAAAACACCTATAGCTTATTATCAAAATTAACATTGCATGTAAGCGATATTCACGACTTTAGTAAGTTGCCTATTCCGTTTTTCTGCATTGGTGCTAATGTTGAAACTGGCGAAGCAGTAATGCTTGATAATGGTAATTTAACGCAATCTGTAATGGCTAGTGGAGCGTTTCCATCACTATTTCAGCCCGTTGAAATAAATGACAAATTATTAATTGATGGAGGTGTTGCAAATAATTATCCTATTGATGAATTAAGGGCAAAAGGTATGGACATTATTATTGGTGTCGATGTTCAAGATGGATTATCTACTAGAGAAGAATTGACTTCTGCTCCCAAAGTATTGTTACAAATTAACAACTTTAGGACCATTAAAGACATGAAAGAGAAGTCTAAAAAAACCGATATTTATATAAAACCAGACATTACAGATTTTAATGTAGTGTCTTTTAATGAAGGCGAAAAAATTATAAAAAGAGGTGTTACAGCAGCTATTGCAAAAGCTTTTGCTTTAAAAGATTTGTCTAAATACAACAAAAGCAAACCAAGGTTTAAAGCTAATTTGCATACGCAAGATTCTATTAGGATTAATTCCATTACACTTACTGGAAATGAAAAGTATACACGCGCTTATGTTTTAGGAAAGTTGAGGTTAAAATTGAATAAGAAAATGGCGTTTAAAGATTTTTATAAAGGCGTTAATAACCTAATAGCTACTAATAATTTTGATTCATTTCAATATCAGTTTAGTAAATCTCAATATAACGATGGGTATGATTTATCTGCAACTATTAAAGAAACCAGCATTACTACTTTTTTAAAATTAGGATTGCATTATGATGGTTTGTACAAAAGTGCAGCACTAGTTAATGCCACTAAAAAAAGACTCCTTTTTAATAATGATATAGCATCGTTAGATTTAATTTTTGGAGATAATGTGCGTTACAATTTTGAGTATCTAATCGATAAAGGTTTTTATTGGAGTGTTGGTGTTCGATCTAGATTTAATCAGTTTCATAAAAATGTTAATGCGCAATTATTTTTTGATGATGATGAATTAATGACGACGGGAATAAATAAAATTGATATCGATTTTCAAGATCAAACCAATCAGTTTTATTTACAAACCTTATTAAAAAATGATTTCTCATTTAGTATAGGAGCAGAACATAAGCGTTTAGAGATAAAGTCTGAAACCCTTGCCAATAATCAGAACAATGATTTTGTTTTTGAAAACACCGATTATTTTAGTGTGTTTGGAAGCTTAAAGTTGGATACTTACGATAATAAATATTTTCCTAAACGAGGTTTTTATTTTAATGGCGATTTACATATGTATTTATGGTCTTCAGGCTTTAACGCCGAATTTGAAGATTTTTCAATAGCAAAAGCAGATATGGGTTACACCTATAGTATTACAGACAAATTAGCGTTAAATATAAAAGCAAGTGGTGGCTTTAAATTAGGTGATAAATCTACACAATCTTTAGATTTTGCACTTGGTGGGTATGGCAATAATTTGGTTAATAATTTTATACCATTTTTGGGTTACGATTTTGTGTCTTTAACAGGTAATAGTTTTGTAAAAGCATCTTTTAGTGCAGATTACGAAGTTTTAAAAAACCACCACATAACGGCAGAAGCAAATTGGGCAAATGTTGACGATGATATTTTTGAAACCGGCGAGTGGTTTACGCTTCCAGATTATCGTGGTTATGCTTTAGGTTACGCTATAGATACGTTTATAGGACCAATTCAAGCTAAATTTAGTTATTCGCCCGAAGCAAAGCAAAGTGTTTGGTTTTTTAATGTTGGATTTTGGTTTTAAAACCGTTTTTAAAAAGTCAGTAATTTTCACGATATTTGTTCCATTATGCAGCATTTTTGGAAAGATTTATTAGCACATCTTCACTACCTCATCAAGAGAAATCCTGAATGAGCATACTTTTTGTATCTTTATAAATACGAGTTATTTAGCAACTTAAGTTAAGCTTAATAGAGCATTTAATATTCATTTTTTTAATTTTAAAGTATGCCTTTTTATCATAAATTAGGAAACATTCCGCATAAGCGTCATATCCAATTTAGAAAACCCGATGGAAGTTTATATTACGAACAGCTATTTGGTACTATTGGTTTTGATGGTATGTCTACAAACAGTTATCACGAGCAACGCCCTACGCAAGTAAAAGAAGTAGGAAAGCAATATAATGTTGCGCCAAAAATTGCAAATGCCAATAATATAAAATCGTATCGTTTAAAGGGTTTTCAAGTAAAACCAGAAAACGATTTTTTAGAAAGCCGAAAAACAGTTTTAATTAACAGCGATTGTGCTATTATTTTAGCAGCGCCTAAACAATCAACAAAAGACTATTTCTGTAAAAATACAGATGCTGATGAATTGATTTTCGTCCATAAAGGTACTGGGAAGTTGAGAACCATGTTAGGAAATCTCGATTTTAAATATGGCGATTACCTTCTAATTCCTAGAGGGATCATCTATAAAATAGATTTTGATACTGAAGACAATAGACTGTTTATAGTGGAGTCCCGCAGACCCATTTATATACCAAAACGTTACCGTAACTGGTTTGGGCAACTATTAGAGCATTCACCATTTTGCGAGCGCGATATTCGTCAACCACAAGAGTTAGAAACTTATAACGAAAGTGGCGATTTTTTAATCAAAGTAAAAAAACAAGATGATATCATTGAAATGGTTTATGCATCACACCCTTTTGATGTAATTGGGTACGATGGATATAACTATCCGTATGCGTTTTCAATCCACGATTTTGAACCTATTACAGGTCGTATTCACCAACCACCACCAGTGCATCAAACTTTTGAGACCGATGCTTTTGTGGTATGTAGTTTTGTGCCTCGACTTTACGATTACCATCCGCAATCCATACCAGCGCCATACAATCACAGTAATATTGATAGTGATGAGGTGTTGTATTATGTAGATGGCGATTTTATGAGTAGAAACGATGTTGAAGCAGGTCATATTTCACTGCATCCAGCAGGTATTCCACACGGTCCGCACCCAGGAGCAGCAGAACGAAGTATAGGAAAAACAAAAACAGATGAGTTAGCTGTTATGGTAGATACATTTAAACCATTAATGGTAACCGAAGAAGGTATGAAAATTGCCGATGAAACCTATCATAAATCGTGGTTAGAGTAAATAAATTTTAAAATAATTATTAAAAGCTATCTCATGCTTTCGGCAGTCGCTCTCTGCGAGGAGCTCCAACAGATGCCTCAATCAGGGCCAAAAGCATAAGACGTTCGTTATAAAGCTAAACAACTTGACGAATAAACAATTTATTATGAATAAAGACATAAAATCAGTAAACTACGGTTTAGAAAAAATATTTGAAGGCGCGCAAGATTTTCTTCCACTCTTGGGTACAGACTATGTAGAATTCTATGTAGGTAATGCAAAACAAGCAGCACATTTTTATAAAACAGCATTTGGGTTTCAATCTTATGCTTACAAAGGTTTAGAAACGGGATCAAAAGACACAGTAAGCTATGTGCTAAAACAAGATAAAATACGCTTGGTTTTAACAACACCATTAAATAGCAAATCTAAAATAAACGACCATATTGTAAAGCATGGTGATGGTGTAAAAGTAATTGCCCTATGGGTTGAAGATGCCAGAAAAGCTTATGAGGAAACCACAAGTAGAGGGGCAAAATCTTACATGGAGCCTTTTGTTGAAAAAGATGAACATGGAGAAGTAGTTCGCGCAGGTATTTACACCTATGGTGAAACCGTGCATATGTTTGTAGAGCGTAAAAACTATAAGGGTATATTTATGCCTGGATTTAGAGCTTGGGAATCCGATTACAACCCAACAGCAGTTGGTTTAAAATACATTGACCACATGGTTGGAAATGTAGGTTGGGGACAAATGAATACTTGGGTTAAATGGTATGAAGATGTTATGGGGTTTGAAAATTTCTTGTCTTTTGATGATAAACAAATTCACACCGAATATTCAGCACTAATGAGTAAGGTTATGAGTAATGGAAACGGACGTATAAAATTTCCGATAAATGAGCCGGCAAAAGGCAAAAAACGGTCTCAGATAGAAGAGTATCTAGATTTTTATGAAGGCGCTGGAGTACAGCATATAGCAGTAGCAACTGATGATATTATAGAAACTGTAAGTCAATTAAAATCTCGAGGGGTAGAATTTTTGTCTACTCCTCCAGAAGCATATTATAAGGCTGTCCCAAACAGATTAGAAGAACATAGCCATGAATTGAGGGAAGATGTTGAAACGTTAAAAAGCTTAGGAATTATGATTGATGCTGACGAAGAAGGTTATTTGTTACAAATTTTTACAAAACCAGTAGAAGACAGGCCTACCTTGTTTTTTGAAATCATACAACGCATGGGAGCTCGCGGTTTTGGAGCAGGAAATTTTAAAGCCCTTTTTGAATCTATTGAAAGAGAACAAGCAAACAGAGGAACACTTTAAAAAAAGACCTTAAAAGTCATTGCAACTCAATTTGTAAAGTTTATCTTGTTGAAATTGAGTTGGTTATGAGGGAATTAAAAATATTTCAACAGGCTTTGAATAATATAAATTTACTTTTAAGACAGTCTCTTTACCTTAGGGATAGCAGTAAAAAATCCTTTTTATAAGGCCTAGAAAAAAATATTGTATCGTTCCGATAACTATCGGGAGCGGTAGCATCCTAAAATTTTAAATTCATATTATTTGATGTAACAAAAAAACGTTAAGAACTTCTTATAATAACAGGCTGTGTGAAGATTTTTTATATTTTTGGAACAGTAATTGTAATTTCTTTAAAAAAGCAATAAATGTTTAACACGAAGAGTTACATTATCAATTACCCAATAAAGCATGAATAAATTACTACTTATATTAATAACTTTAGGTATAATGCAAGTGTCTTTCTCCCAACAAGAATCTGCATTTACTGAAGGCGAATGGTTTAAATTCAAGATGAGCTATAGCGGTTTTCTTAAAGCCGGAAATGCCACGCTTACTGTTAAAGACACCAAATTAAACGATAAAGAAGTTTATCACGTAGTTGGCAAAGGCTGGACTACAGGGATGATTAAATGGTTTTTTAAAGTTAAAGATAGATACGAAAGCTATTTTGATAAGCAAACCATAATGCCTTATAAATTTATTAGAAATATTGACGAAGGAGGCCATACCAAAGATATTGAAATTGAGTTCGACCAAAAAAACAATAAAGCCTACGTTAATAATAAAAAGCATAAAACAAAAAAAGTTATAGATACTAAGCCAAATATTCAGGATATGGTATCGACGTATTATTATTTACGCAATAGTATTGACATAACTGCATTAAAAATTGGCGATGAGTTTAAAATCGATATGTTTTTTGACGAAGAAAGTTATGGATTTAAGTTGCAGTATTTAGGTGAAGAAATTATTAAAATGGAAAATGATCAAAAAGTTGAAGCCTTAATATTTAGACCGTATGTTATGGCAGGTCGTGTTTTTAAAGAAGAAGAAAGTTTAACACTTTGGGTGTCGAAAGACAAAAATAAAGTACCTTTGCGCATTAAGGCAGATTTGGCTGTAGGTTCATTAAGAGCAGATCTTGAAGCTTATAAAGGCTTAAAACACCCTTTCAGAATAGTTGTTGATAATTAAAGAAATTTTGAGTACAAAAATAACCAACCAACTTAAAAAAAAATACGAAGGCATAGATCAAGATTTAGACGTTCATTTAGAAGGTTTATTGTACAGTAAGCCCATAAATTATTGGGATTATATTCAAACCGATGCCTTATTAAACCTTCAAATACAACGCACAACGTTGCCAGACGAGATGGTATTTATTATGTACCATCAAATAAACGAGTTGTTGTTTAAAATGATACTTGGCGAAATTGAGCAAGTAGCAAAACAGGACACTGTTGATGCTGAATTATTTACTTCAAAATTAATGCGCATTAGCCGTTATTTTGATATGCTAACCTCATCTTTCACCATTATGAAAGACGGTATGGATGTAGATCAGTATAATAAATTTAGAACTACATTAACACCTGCAAGTGGTTTTCAAAGCGCTCAGTATCGAAAAATTGAATTTGCATCTACAGAGCTTATCAATCTTATAGATAACAGATTTAGAGATTCAATTGATAGAGACACATCTTACGAACATGCTTTCGAGCATTTATATTGGCAAGCTGCTGGGAAAGATTATAAAACAGGTAAAAAAAGCTATACTTTAACAGCTTTTGAAGAAAAATATAAAGAAGAGTTTATTAGATTTACAAAGTTTTACAACACGCATAATTTATTGTCGAAATTTAGAGAACTCCCGAAAAAAGTACGCGAGAATAAAGATTTAATAATAGCTATGCGTCATTACGATTATACAGTAAATATAAAATGGGTTATGGCACACTATGACACTGCCAATCATTATTTAAACATTGGTGGCGAAACAGCCGAAGCTACAGGAGGAAGTGAATGGGTAAAATATATGCACCCAAAATATCAAAAGAGAATATTTTTTCCAGATTTATGGACCAAAAAAGAAATTGAAGAATGGGGAACAAATGTTTAATTCTTGTAATATTAGCAATAAGTTTTTTTGCCTGTAAAAAAGATAAACCAGAACCATCAGTTATTGAAAAAGAAATAGCTATAGTAGAAAAATCAAAAGAGATTATTGAATTTGGTTTTAAATTGAACGACTATATAGTAAAAAGAGATACGGTAAAAGCAGGAGAGAGTTTTGGGCAAATTTTAGAGCGAAACAAAATAGGTTATCCTAAAATATTTCATATTGCTGAAAAAACTAAAGAAACTTATAATATTGCCAGATTTTTTCAAAAAGGTAAGCCTTATACACTTTTATTTTCTAAAGACTCTTTAGAGTTACCCCAAAGCTTTATTTATCAACCTACAAAAGAGGAATATGTAGTTATAAATTTTAAAGATTCAATTCATGCCTTTAAAAATAGAAAACCTATAAAATATGTTGAAAAAACAATTTCTGGTATAATTACAAGTAGTATTTCTGAAACTTTAGACCAAAAAGGCGTTAGTGCAGTTTTAACAAATAAATTGGCAGATGATATTTATGCATGGACTATAGATTTTAGGCGTCTTCAAAAAGGCGATCGCTTTAAGGTTATATACATTGATAAGTATATTGATGACAGTATTTACAGCGGTATTCACGATGTAAAAGCAGCTTATTTTGAACACAATAAAGAACCTTTTTATGCTTTTCAATTTGAAACAGATTCTGCAAAGGGTATAATTGATTATTTTAATGATGAAGCTAAAAATTTACGCAGAGCTTTTTTAAAATCACCCATCAAATTTGGTAGATTATCTTCTAGATATAATTTAAAAAGAAGAATAGCATATTATGGCTATAAAATAAGACCGCATAGAGGCACTGATTTTGCAGCTCGTGTTGGAACACCTATTATGGCTACAGCAAATGGTACTGTTACTGCATCAACAAGAAGAGGAGGTAATGGTAAATACGTAAAAATCAGGCATAATGCAACTTACGAAACCCAATATTTGCACATGAGTAAACGTCTTGTTAAAGTAGGGCAATTTGTAAAACAAGGTGATATTATTGGGTTAGTTGGTATGACAGGGAATACTGGAGGACCTCATGTATGTTACCGCTTTTGGAAAAATGGAAGAGAGGTCGATCCTTTTAAACAAAAACTTCCTGAAGCTAAACCTATTTCAGATTCGTTAAAATTTAAGTTTTTAGATTACATAAAACCTATAAAATATCAATTAGACAACATTCAATTTGAACCAGAAATTATAGAAGACGAACAACTAGAACAACCAATAATCACGCAAGCAGATTCATAATATGTCATTACCAAATATAAATCCAACTACAACAAATTCTTGGAAAAAACTTCAAGAGCACTTCAATCAAGTTAATAATATGCACATGAAGGATTTGTTTGCTCAAGATAGTGAGCGAGCAAATAAATTCACCATTAAATGGGATGATTTTTATGTTGATTTTTCTAAAAATAGAATCACCGAAGAAACATTTAAATATTTATTAGAACTAGCCAATGAGGTTAAATTAAAAGAGGCTATTGAGAGTCAGTTTTCTGGTGAAAAAATAAATCAAACCGAAGGAAGATCTGTTTTACACACTGCATTACGTGCTAAAAAAGATGCTGAATTTTATGTTGATGGTGTTAACGTTATTCCTGAAATTTATCAAGTAAAGCACAAAATTGAAAGCTTTACCAATGAAGTTGTAAATGGAGACAGAAAAGGTTTTACAGGAAAACCATTTACTGATATTGTAAACATTGGTATTGGCGGATCGGACTTAGGGCCAGCCATGGTTGTAGAGTCTTTACAGTATTACAAAAACCATTTAACAACACATTTTGTAAGTAATGTAGATGGCGATCATGTAAACGAAGTTATTAAAAAGCTAAACCCAGAAACCACTCTTTTTGTAGTGGTTTCAAAAACATTTACTACGCAAGAAACTTTATCAAACGCCAACACCATTAAAGACTGGTTTTTAAAATTGGCTACTGAAGATGCTATTGCAAAACATTTTGTTGCGGTATCAACTAATATAGAAAGTGTAAAGAATTTTGGAATAGACCAAAACAACATTTTCCCTATGTGGGATTGGGTTGGTGGTCGTTTTTCTCTATGGAGTGCTGTAGGTTTATCTATAAGTTTAGCTGTAGGGTATGATAATTTTGATAGCCTTTTAAAAGGAGCTAACAAAATGGACGAGCATTTTAAAAATGAGGATTTTAAAACCAATATCCCTGTTGTTTTGGCACTTATAAGTGTATGGTACAACAATTTTTTTAAAGCCGAAAGTGAAGCTGTTATTGGGTATTCGCAATACTTAAATCAGTTTGCTACGTATTTACAACAAGGTATAATGGAAAGTAACGGAAAAAGTGTTGATAGAAATGGAGACGCTATAGATTACCAAACAGGCACTTTAATTTGGGGGGAACCTGGAACCAATTCGCAACATGCCTTTTTTCAACTCATTCACCAAGGTACTAAATTAATTCCTGCAGACTTTATTGGATTTGTAAAATCGTTACACGGTAATAAAAACCATCAGGATAAGTTAATCTCTAATTTTTTAGCACAAACCGAAGCGCTTTTAAACGGAAAAACTAAACAAGAAGTAATAGATGAGGGGACTTCAAAAGAGATAATACCCTTCAAGGTATTTAAAGGAAACAAACCCACAAACACTATTTTTATAAATAAGCTTACCCCAAAAAGTTTAGGAAAACTAATTGCGATGTACGAACACAAAATATTTGTACAAGGAATCATTTGGAATATTTTTAGTTACGACCAGTTTGGAGTTGAATTAGGGAAGCAGTTAGCCAGTAAAATTCTAAAGGAATTTAATAGTGATAAAATTACCAATCACGAATCTTCAACAAACAATTTGTTAGAATATTATAAAAAATTAAGATAAAAGAGCATCATTTTTCTTATTTTAAAGCTTAAACATTAAAATATTCATAATTTCATTTATATTTTTTGATAAAATTTATTAGGCACGCATAATAAATATCTGTTATTTATATGTATTTTTGCGACGACTAATTTCAATATAATTAAACTAAATTATGAAAAAATCTATTCAATTTTTAATGCTTACTGTAGCATTTATGTTTTCTACAGTTATTATGGCACAAAGTACTATAACAGGTACCGTAATTGATGCCGAAATTAATGCGCCATTACCTGGTGCAAATATTGTCGAAAAAGGAACGACAAATGGAGTATCTACAGATTTTAATGGAAAATTTACTTTAACAACTCAAGAGTCTTCTGGACAGGTTGTTATTTCTTATGTAGGTTATAGCTCAGTAACTTTATCTTTTGATGGTAATGCTGATTTAGGGAATGTTAAACTAACATCAGACAATTCCTTAGAAGAAATAGTAATCGTTGGTTCTGGAATTATCGATTTAGCTGAAGATAGAAAAACGCCAATTGCGGTTTCTACAATTAAAGCAGCTCAAATTCAAGAAAAAGCTGGTAATTCTGATTTACCTGAACTTTTGAAATCAACACCTTCAGTACATACCACACAACGTGGTGGATTTGGAGACGGACAATTATTTTTAAGAGGTTTTGATCAAACCAATACAGCATTCTTACTTAATGGTCAGCCGATTAATGGTATGGAAGATGGTAAAATGTACTGGTCGAATTGGTCAGGTGTATTAGATGTAGCACAAGCTGTTCAAGTACAACGAGGTTTAGGATCTTCTAAATTAGCAATATCTTCTGTTGGAGGTACAGTAAATATCGTCACTAAGACACTAGATAAAAAGGAAGGTGGATTTATACAACAAATGTTAGCAAATGATGGCTACACAAAATCAACTGCTTCTTACTCTACAGGTTTGATGGAAAATGGGTTAGCTGTTACAGCTATGTTTGGACATTGGAGAGGTGACGGGTATGTTGACCATACAGAGGGTCAAGGCCAAACGTATTTCTTATCTTTTGGTTATAAAGTAAATGATAACCATCTTTTAAATTTAATGATAACTGGGGCGCCACAATGGCACGCAGCTGCAGGAAATGCAGATTTAGAAGATTTTTTAGCAGAAGATAGAGGAAGACGTTACAATTCCTGGAACGCAACAGGTGTAAATAGTTCAAATAATTTAAACTCTGGTGTTTACCCAGGTGGACGTAATGTATATCATAAACCAGTAATTAACTTAAACTGGGATTGGGATATAAATGAAAAATCATCTTTATCAACAGTTTTATACGGTTCTAAAGGTAGAGGGGCTTTTGTGCAATCACAGTTTGATAGAAACACACGTGAGGCAACATATGCTAGAGGTTCCAATAACAATCATGACTGGTATGGTTTAGTAACTAATTATAATAACGAATTAAATGAAAACCTTAATTTTAGTGTAGGTGCTGATGTGCGTATGTATAATGGAATCCATTATAGAAGTGTAAACGAATTTTTCTCTGTTGATTCTGTTGGCGATTCTAGTACTTATAATGGAGGTAGTTATGAAATAACTGAAACTTTTGGAGGAATAAATCCTTGGAATCTTTTATTCAACTCAAATGATGACCATGGACAACGTTTACACCCTTATTATGATTATGAAGAAGACATTAACTATTTAGGTGTATTTGGTCAATTAGAATATAATAAAGATAAATTCTCTGCTTATTTCCAAGGATCAGCTTCTACACAATCACATGTAAGAACAGAATATGGAAATTCTTCAATAGCTGGTAAAGGAGAAGTGTCTGAGAAAGTTAATAACCCAGGGTTCAATGTTAAGTTAGGAGGAGCATACCAAATTAATAATAATAATACTGTATTCTTAAATACAGGATATTATTCTCGCCAACCTTACCATAGTGATTTATTTATAGACGACAGAGCTTCTAACCAATTAAATCCGTTAAGTGACGAAAACCAAAATATTACAGGAATTGAAGCTGGATATAAATTTATGGGAGATAAAATTTCTGTAAATGCCAACTTATACTATACAATATGGGATAATAGAATTGATTATGATTCTGAAGATACAGATGATGATAATATAGCTGATGTATTTTACTCTACAAGTGCTATTAAGCAAGTGCACTATGGTGGAGAATTAGAAATATTTACGCGTTTAACAGATAAATTTCAGCTTCAAGGATTTTTATCAATTGGTGATTGGCGATATGATGGTAATGTAACACTTACTGAAACTTTAGAAGGAGGAGGCACAACAACTACTGGTGAAACAAGTTATATTGATGGTGTAAAGATTGGTAATGCTGCTCAATTTACAGCTGGTATTGGTGCTAAATATGAAATCTTACCAAGATTTAAAATAGATGCGAATTGGAATCAATATGATAAACTTTATGGCAATGCTAACTATGGCGGAAGTGAGTTTTCAACTGCTAATAATAGAGGTTCTATTGAATTACCTTCATTTGATACTGTAGATGCAGGATTATCATATAAATGTTTAGTAGGTGAAAATGACCAGAATTCATTACAGTTTCGCTTAAACGTTAATAATATATTTAGCGAAGTTTATTTAGAATATTCTGATGAGAATAAGCATGTTGATACAGGAGATGTAGCTTGGAATGGTGTTAATGTAGAAAACCGCGTAAGATTTGGTTACGGTAGAACATGGAATTTTAGTATGCGTTTCAACTTCTAATTTTTATAGATTATAAAATTACAAACCGCTTCATTCGAAGCGGTTTTTTTATACCATTTATTGTTACATTTGTAAAAATTAATTTTAAAGCACACACCATGTACGAAACTATATTAAATCTACACTCATATTGGGCTTATCTTGTTTTAATAATTTTAATTATAGCAGTAGGCAATGCGTTATTTAAATCGTTTGGAGACAAAGAATATTCAGCCAAAGATTTTAGAATATCACTTTTTACTTTAATAGTATCTCACATCCAACTATTAATTGGGTTGATATTATATTTTGTGTCTCCAAGATTTGATTTGTGGAGCGAGTTAGGAGGTAAAGTAATGAGTAATTCTATAGCACGTTTATATCTTGTAGAGCACCCTTTTGTAAATATTTTAGCAATTGCTTTAATTACAATGGGTTATTCTAAACATAAAAAGAAACTTACATCCAATTCAAAATTAAAAACAATAGCGATTTTTTATACCATCGCATTAGTCTTGTTTTTATCAAGAATTCCTTGGAGTACGTGGATGAGTTAATACAAATCGAGAGAAAACAAATACTAAAAAGCTACAAAACGATTTGTGGCTTTTTTTAGTCAATAACCTCCTTAATTAAGTATAAATAAACAGGGAAATGGTCGCTAAAGCCACCAGTAAAGTTTCCATTAGAAAAACTTCTAAAGGGGTATCCTTTATATCTTCCTTTATTATGAATTAAATAAGGTTTGTTAAAGATGCCTGCTTTATAAAACCTAAATGATGAAAACTCTTTTTCTAATAAAGGTTTTGAAATCATAATTTGATCGAATAAAGTCCAATTATCTCTATAAGCATTTGTGCCAACACCATTTGCATAAAAACTTTCCATAGGATTATAAATACCTTTTAAACCCACTTTATTTTTAGTTTTTTTTGCCTTTAGCACATCTTTAACGCTAGCGTTATTTGGGTTGTCATTTAAATCGCCCATAATAAAAATCTTAGCGTATGGGTCTATCGACTGAAGTGAATCTATAATACGTTTATTTAATTTTGCAGCTGCAATACGTTTGGGTCTGCTCCTAGCTTCTCCACCTCGTCTTGATGGCCAATGGTTTACTATAATATGAACGAGATCATCTTCAAGCTTGCCGCTTACTAATAATTGGTCTCGAGTATATATTCTTTTTTGGTTTTGGTCATCATAAATTTTCAATCCATGAGTGCTGGTATTTAAAGGGGTAAATATTTTTTTCTGATAAAGCAGAGCCACATCTATTCCTCGAGTATCAGGAGAATCAAAATGAACAATGCCATAATTTTTATGTCTAAGTAATGAGTCGTTAACAACATCTTCTAGCACTTCTCTGTTTTCAACTTCAGAAACTCCAATTATTGCGGGCGTGTTTTTTGTAGGCTCAAATCCAATATCAGCAATCACCCGAGACATGTTTTTTACTTTCTTTTTATAGGCTTCTGCACGATTCTTTTTTATTTCCATTATAGGGCTAAATTCATCAAATTTATTAGGATCATTTATAGTGTCAAATAAATTTTCTAAATTGTAAAAGGCTATGGTGTGAATTCTAAAATTTTTTTCTTGAGCATTTACAATAGTGAAAAAGCTTAAAAATAAAATTGAAAATCCAAGTCGTATAATATACATTTTAATAACTAACAGGTTGGTTTGTAATAATACAAAACCTAAGCCAAAGTTGTTATGTCGATGTAAAAAAATTAAAAACAATTAGTTACTTTTTCTTATAATTGGTGTCATAAAGTTAATGTATGAATAGAATAGCACTCATTTTTTTATTCGGAATTTTTTCAATTTCAGCTGTTTTTTCTCAACAAACTATTATTAAAGGGAGTGTTGTAGATGGTATTTCTTTTAATCCTATACCTGAAGTGATTGTTACTATTGAAGAAACAAATCAAACTACTCAAACAAATTTACTAGGCGAATTTATATTTAATAATAATGTGCCTTTGGGCGAACAAATTTTAAGAATTTCCAAAATAGGATATATTACTAAAAGATACCCCATTGTTGTTAATGAAAACCAAACGGTGAATATTACCGATATGACTTTGGAAGTCGATACCGCTTCACAAAACCTATTTACAATAACACTTTCTGATGATGAGTTAAACGACGACACGAGTGGTGCAGATAATATTTCGGGATTATTGGCATCTTCACTAGATGTGTTTCAACGTACTGCTGCGTTTGAGTTTAGCTCCTCGTTTTTTCGAGTTAGGGGCTTAGATTCAAAAAACGGATCTATACTAATAAATGGTATAGAAATGAATAAAATTTACAACGGAAGACCACAATGGAGCAATTGGGGCGGTATTAATGATGTATTGCGTAATCAAGAGCTTACATGGGGCTCAACACCTTCAAACTATAATTTTGGAGGTATTTTAGGTACAACAAATATTAACGTAAGAGCTTCCGAAGCAAGACCTGGAGGTAGAATAACATACTCGTCATCTAACCGAAGTTATACCAATAGAGTCATGGCAACCTATGCTTCAGGTTTATTAAAAAACAATTGGGCATATACTATTTCTATTGGCAGACGCTGGGGTAATGAAGGCTATCAAGATGCAACAAGTTATAATTCTAATTCATTTTTCGCTTCCGCGGAAAAGAAAATTAATGATGCGCATAGTTTGAATGTAACTGCTATTTACACGCCTAACAGACGTGGTAAATCGTCACCCAACACTCAAGAAATCTACGATTTAAAAGATATTAAATACAATGAATATTGGGGTTGGCAAAACGGAGAAAAACGAAACTCAAGAATTAAGGAGGTTAACGAACCTATTATGATGTTAAATCATTATTGGGATTTGAATAGTAAAACAAGTATAAATACAAACATTGGCTACCAATTTGGAAAATTAGGCAACAGCCGATTGGATTATAATGGTGCCGATTTAGTTAATGGGTTTCCGCAAGGTGGCGGTGCAAACCCAAGCCCTACGTATTATCAAAAATTACCCAGTTATTTTGAACGAAACTTTCCTAACGATTTGCAATTTGCATACAATGCTTTAAAAATATTTCAAAATGAAGGACAAGTTAATTGGAATGCCATGTACATTGCTAATATTAACAATGCTCAAAATGGAGGAAATGCTATTTATGCCCTTTATGAAGACCGGGTGGATGACTCACAATTAACCATAAATTCTATTTTAAACACTGAAATTAATGACCACATTCTGATAAACACAGGTATTAATTATAAAAGCTTAAAGTCTGAAAATTTTGCTGAGGTGTTAGACCTCTTAGGCGCACAAACCTATTTAGATATTGATGGGTTTGCCACTGAAATAAATGAGGCTCAAAACGATTTGTTAAATCCAAATCGAATTGTATCTGAAGGTGATAAATTTAAATACCATTATAACATTTTTGCTAATGAATTAAGTACTTATGCACAAGCTCAGTTTAATTATAAAACACTAGATTTTTATGTTTCAGGTAGTATAAAAAACACGCAATACCAAAGAGAAGGTATTTACCAAAACGGAGGCTTTGCCGATAATTCTTTAGGCAAAGGCGAACAGCTTACATTTACAGGATTTGGAGCCAAAGTAGGCGCTACTTATAAGCTAACTGGTAAACATGTGTTTGATGTTAATGCAGGATATATCTCAAGAGCACCATCAATTCAAAATACTTTTTCAAATTCTAGAGAAAATCATAATATAGTGCCTAATATCTCAGAAGAAAAAGTAGCTTCGGTAGATGCGAGTTATATTTTTCGTTCCTCTATAGTAAAAGCTAAATTAACAGGATATTTTACAAAAATTACTGATGCCAGTGAGATATCATTCTTTTTTGCCGATGGCATTGGTGGCGATAATACCGCATTTGTACAGGAAATTTTACAAGGGATAAATAAAAAACATTTAGGAGCCGAATTTGGTATTGAAGCCCAAGTGACACCAACTATTAAATTAAAAGGGGCTGCAGCTGTGGGGCAATTTACTTATGACAATAACCCCAATTTATTTTTGTCAACAGAGCCAGATGACGAATCTATTACAGCAGGATTTATTGATGGATTTAAAGATTTTGGGCAATCTAAACTTAAAAATTATAAACTTGCCTCTGGTCCGCAAAATGCATATTCAGTAGGATTTGAGTATCGAGACCCCGATTTTTGGTGGTTTGGTGCCACGGCAAATTTTTTCTCAAATACGTATATTGATGTGAGTCCGCTAACACGCTCATCAAACTTTACAACCGATTTTGATGGCAATATTTTTAACGATTATGATGAAGATTTAGCAAGGACACTTTTAAAGCAAGAACGTTTTGACGATTATATGGTGGTGAATTTAGTGGGCGGGAAATCATGGAAAATCGGTAAATACTATGTGGGACTTTTTGCAAGCGTTAATAATCTTTTAGATGAAATATATAAAACAGGTGGTTTTGAACAGGGTAGAAATGCCAATTTTAGAGAGTTGCGTGATGATAAAGCGTTAGAAACTCCAGTTTTTGGTCCAAAATACTGGTATGGAAGAGGGACAACATATTTTTTAAACCTTAACCTTAGATTTTAAAATAAACAAACCTGCAAGGTTTTGAAAACCTTGTAGGTTTAAAAATATAGATAGTTATGAAAAAACTTTTAAAAACAGGAACTGTATTATTAATACTGTTTTTGGTGTCTTGTGTAAAAGACGACGATTATGGTGTGCCAGATATTTCAATAACAAATCCTGATATTCCGCAAGAAAAAATTACCACGTTTAAAGCTATTAAATCGCTTTTTGAACAAGCTGTGAATGGTGGAAATTCAACAGTAATAATAAATGATGATGTTTATATTGAAGGCTATGTGGTGTCATCAGATAAATCGGGAAACTTTTTTGAAGAGCTCATTATTCAAAATAAAACAGATCATAGTAACCCCGATAACGACACGAGGCTCGGTTTTAAGATAGACATAAATGTAAGCAGTTTATCAGATACCTATCAATTTGGTCAAAAAGTATATGTTAAAATGAACGGATTGACCGTTGGTGAAACCAGTGGTGTTATTACTATTGGCAAAGGTGATGCGGTAAATGTAAAGCAAATTCAAGCCTCAGAATATAAAGACATTGTTATTAGAACTAGTGAAGTTGCCGAAATATCACCCAAAATTGTTGGATTAGCAGATTTAACTGAAGCTGATGAAAACACCTTAATTAAGTTAGAAAACATGCAATTAAACCGGTTTGAATTAGGAGCTACTTACGCCAGTGAATCTTTTGATGAGTTTGACGGATTCCGATTATTAGAAAGTTGCGATTCTGGTGTTTCTATGATTATGCAAACCAGTACATTTTCAGACTTTAAATCGTTAATTGTGCCACAAGGGAAAGGAAGCATAACAGGAATATATAGTAGAGATTTTAGAGACGATTTTAGTGTTATAATCATTAATAGTTCTGAGGCTATTAATTTTGAAAGTACAGAACGTTGCGACCCTATGGAATTAAGCTGTGGTTTAGCAGCAACACTAGGCACAGGAAACTTATTGTTTGAAGATTTTGAATCTCAAAAAAATAGTAAACCTATAAATATTACTGGATGGACCAATTACATCGAGGCTGGTACAGAAGCTTGGGAAGGTTGGTCATCAACCTCAACAAATGCTTCTTTGGGGCGGTCGGCGAGGTTTCAGTCTGCCAGTTCGGGTGATGAAAGTAATATAGGTTGGTTAATTATGCCCGCTATCGATTTAGATGCTCAAGATGGAGAAACTCTACGTTTTAAAACATCTAATAGTCGTGCAGACAGCAGCTATATGGAAGTGTTGTATGCTTTAGATTGGGATGGTAATGAGGCCAATATTAAATCAGCAACTTGGGGTGTGTTATCTGCGGCTTATGTAGTAAAAGATACTGATGCATTTGTGCCTTGGTTTAACTCTGGTAGTGTAGATTTATCGTGTATTTCAGGCACCATTCATATCGCATTTAAATATACTGGTAGCGGACAAGATACTTTTGATGGTATTTATGAGTTGGATGAAATCAGTATTGATTTTATTGAGTAATTAAGAGCAGAAGTGTCAAATTTTTTTGACATATTTACCATATACCATTTCAAATTAAGTAATGATATTAATAGGTTGATAATTAACCTAAAGGTTATAAGAATACCTTAAATTCGCAAAATGACTGTTTTCGACCAATTTTACTACTCTATTTATGCGTTTTATAAAAAACGATATAAGCAAAAGGCAAATACTTTGGCATTGGTTTATGTATCTGTACTTCAAATAAGTTTAGTGCTTTTTTTAGGCTGTTTTTTTGCCGCTTTTTTTAGTAAAATGAATATGGATACAATGTCATCTACTAAAGCTTGGACACTATTCATTTTAATATCAATCGCTATTCATTTTAAAAATTGGATGCAATACTCTGGTAAGAGACGCATGATGATAAACGCAAAATTGATTAAAAAGAAAAAACCATTAACTAACATTTGGCTACTTGTCGTTTTGCCAGTCTTTATTTTAATTTTGGCTTACATTATGTTTCAAGCAATATAATTACTTCTTAAAAACAGTATACACTGGAAAATGGTCACTATAACCGCCATTATATCTTTTACCAATATAGGTTCTAAAAGGAGAACCTTTAAATTTGCCATTAAAAGTTTTTAAAAAGTTTTCATCAAAAATATTTGCAGTGTAAAATTCAAATAAGCTATCTGAAGTTTTAAAAAAGTTAGTCGAAATTAATACTTGATCAAATAAATTCCATTGTCTGCCATGGTAAGTTGTTCCTCGACTATACGAGCGCAATGTTTCCATTGGGTTAAACATATCAAAACCATTAACCAGTTGTTTTATACTATTGCTATGCGGATCATCGTTAAAATCACCAATAACAATAATTTTAGCATCATTATTTTCTAATCGCAATGTCGTAATAATTTCTCCAACTTTATTTGAAGATGCTAAACGCTTGTACTCTGTTTCCTTTTCGCCTTCTCGTCTAGACGACCAATGATTAACAATAACATGAACAAGTTCGCCATCTAATAAACCAGAAACCAATAAAATATCTCGGGTATAGTCAGGAGAGCCATCTTCATCCGTTAGTTTAATAGTAAATGTTTCAGAAGCAGAAACCTTAAACATATTTGTGTCATAAAGTAAAGCCACATCAATCCCCCGTTCGTCTAGAGAATCATAATGCACGTAGCTGTAATTATAATCTTCCAAATGTTTGGAAGCCATTAAATCTTCAATAACTTTGGCGTTTTCAACTTCGCATAAGCCCACAATTGCAGGATGTTTTCCTGTTTCTTTTCTCCCAATATTAGAAATTGCAAAGCCTAATTTCCTAAGTTTATTTTTATAGCGTTTAGGTGTCCATTTTTTAACCGATATAGGTAAAAAATCATTATCGTTAGTGTGTTTATTGTCCCGTAAATCAAATAAATTTTCAAGATTATAAAACGCAACAGTTTGCATATTGTGCCTTACAGGAATGTTATCAAAGGTGTCTGTCATGGTTCAAAAATAGGATTAAAAATATTAAAACTAAAATCAAGGCAATTATGTAACTTTGCAACATGATTCAAAAGAAAGATACGGTTTTAGAACGCGCCGTTTTAATAGGTATTATTACTAAAGATCAAGATGAAGATAAGTCTAAAGAATATTTAGACGAGTTAGAATTTTTAACCTTTACTGCTGGTGGAAATGCTATAAAACGCTTTACCCAAAAAATGGACATGCCAAATCCTAAAACTTTTATAGGTTCTGGTAAAATGGAAGATGTGCGCAAATTTATTGAAGAAAATGATATTGGTACAGCTATTTTTGATGACGAATTGTCTGCAGCACAAGAACGAAACATAAGTAAAATACTTAATGTTAAAGTATTAGATAGAACTAATTTAATACTGGATATTTTTGCACAACGCGCACAAACAAGTTATGCAAGAACACAAGTGGAATTAGCACAATGTGAATATTTGCTACCTAGACTTAGAGGTATGTGGACTCACCTTGAGCGTCAAAAGGGGGGTATTGGAATGCGTGGACCAGGTGAAACTGAAATAGAGACAGATAGACGTATTGTTCGAGACAAAATTTCGCTTTTAAAAGCACGAATAAAAACCATTGACAAACAAATGGCTGTACAACGTGGAAACCGTGGTAAAATGGTTCGTGTGGCGCTTGTAGGTTATACCAATGTTGGTAAATCTACCTTAATGAATGTAATTAGTAAGAGTGAAGTATTTGCCGAAAACAAACTGTTTGCCACTTTAGATACTACGGTTAGAAAAGTAGTTATACAAAATTTACCTTTTTTGTTAAGCGATACGGTTGGATTTATTAGAAAGCTGCCAACCCAATTGGTAGATAGTTTTAAAAGCACCTTAGATGAGGTTAGAGAAGCCGATCTGTTATTGCATGTGGTAGATATTTCGCACCCCAATTTTGAAGAACATATTGAGTCTGTAAATAAAATTTTAGGTGAAATAGATAGTAGTGATAAACCAATTATCATGGTGTTTAACAAGATTGATGCTTACCAAGCAGAACCTTTTGATGACACCGATTTAGTAGCTAAAAGAACCGAAGCACATTACAGTTTAAACGAGTGGAAAAAAACATGGATGAGTAAATTAGGTAATAAAGCTTTATTTATCTCTGCATTAAATAAACAGAATTTAGAAGACTTTAAAAAACGTGTTTATGATGAGGTGCGAGAAATTCATATCACACGTTTTCCATATAATCATTTTCTGTATCCTGATTATGATGACACTCCGCCCTTGTAAATAGTAGACAAAAAGCCGTAAAATGAAACGGATTTAGTCATTTTTAAATCGAAAATAGATTAGGGGAATCTTATTGTTGGACGTTGCCGTTGTTGACTTTTTTTATCTATTTGTTTTAGTGTACTTTTATTAAATTTCCAACCAAAGCGGAATGGAGTTCCCTTTAAGCAATCTCAAGCAATGCAGTTATTGGCAGCCCTATAGGGAGGGATAGCTAAATCAACATAAATAATATTAATATTTTAAGTGAAAAATCCAAATTTCTTCGTTAAAAATAATCACTATAGCTATGTCTATGTCTCAAATTTTTGCCTAAAACTTTGATTTTTTTCTTTAAAATCTTTTATGTCATTTTATATCAATTTAGCTATATTGTATTTACGGCATACAACCAGCTAAATTTATTGATTTTTCAAAATATACGTTTAATATGCATAATGGTTTTGCGTGATTTGGACTACAAACTCGAAAAAATGGATGACACTTTTAAAAGACAGTCCAGGGGTAAAAAAAAACGGGACAATTAGCTAATAATACCTTCTGTAAAACTATGGTTCAGGTTTAAATCCCTTAGTAAGAATCATAATTTCACTCTTTTAATTGCTGTAAAAGCTTTGTCGACATATTCATCTTCAACTAAGATGGTGAACTCATTTGTGGTTGAAATTACTTCGTATAATACAATGCCTTCCCAAGCTAATCGTTTAAAAAAGTGATAATATAAACCTGCAACTTTAGAGTTATCTTGTGGCAAGTTTATTGTGATTGCTGATAAATTATCTTGAACAGCAAGAAACGTTTCATTTTGTAAATGTGTGGTAATATAATGTTTTAAACTGCTAGAAATAATCATATTACTTTCATGAATCCCTCTAGTAAAAGTGTAAAATAATTTAGATTTATCATCTATTTTTTCTAAAACTTTAGCGTGATTATGTATTAGCGTATTTGAGTTTTTAACTGTAAAATCGGTTAGGTTAGAGCGCACCGTAATATCGCCTAAATTCTGTAACATTCGTTTCATTTTTACAGAATTTGATAAATTTACAGGAGGATTGTAACGCCTTAAAGCCATCATAACAGCTCCTGGTTTCACTTCTTTTTTTAGCATTTCGCTTATTGGTTTTGTTAACTCAACTGCTAAAGCACTAAAATTTATGATGTTTCTAGATAAAGCCTCTTCTAAATAGGGTTGAGAAATTAATATGTCTTCTACGCAATTTGAAACCGTCCTCATGTTAATTATATAACAATTTGTGCAAATGTAAATATTTTTTTTAATAAATATCATTGTTGTAGAAAGGAGTTATAATTTTACACTTTAAAATTATTATAATGAAGGTGTTAAAGTTTGGAGGTACATCGGTTGGCTCTGTTAAAAATATAATTAACGTTAAAAATATAATTAACGATGGCAACAAAAAAGTTGTTGTGTTGTCTGCTATGTCTGGAACCACAAACGAGTTGGTTTCAATTGCAAACAGTATTAAAGATAAAAACTCAAATGAGGCTATTAATAAAATAAATGCACTTCATGAAAAGTATATTGCTACAATTGATGAGTTGTTACCTAATAAAGCTATAAACAAAGAAGCTAAATATTATGTTTCAGAAATATTTAATCTATTAATTGAATCAACTTACAAGTCGTTTTCAGAAGTTTTAGAAAATAAAATTTTAGCACAAGGCGAGTTGCTTTCAACTTTTATATTTAATTGTTATTTAAAGCAAGAAAGTATTAGTTCAACATTATTGCCAGCTTTAAGTTTTATGCGAATAGATGCTAATAAAGAACCAGATTCACACTATATAAAAACACAATTTGAAATTATTTTTAATGCTGCTGAAACAGCTGATGTTTATATTACTCAAGGTTTTATATGTTTAGATGTTAATGATGAAATATCAAACTTACAACGAGGTGGTAGCGATTATACGGCAACTTTAATTGGGGCAGCTGTAAAAGCTAATGAGGTTGAAATTTGGACTGATATTGATGGCATGCACAACAATGACCCTAGGTATGTTGAAAACACGAAACCTATTTCAAATTTGTCTTATGATGAAGCTGCAGAATTAGCTTATTTTGGAGCAAAAATATTGCATCCACAAACTGTAACACCAGTGCGTGCAGATAACATTCCTGTAAGCTTAAAAAACACAATGAATCCTACTGCAAAAGGAACTTTAATTTCAAACATAACTTCTGAAAATGGTGTTAAAGCCATTGCCGCTAAAGATAATATTACTGCTATAAAAATTAAATCTGGACGGATGCTTCAAGCGCATGGTTTTTTAAAGAAAGTTTTTGAGGTTTTTGAGGTTTTTGAAACATCGATAGACATGATTACAACATCCGAAGTTGCTATATCACTTACTATTGATGACGATAGAAATTTAGATAAAATTGTTGCTGAGCTAGAACAATTTGCAATAATAGAAGTTGATAAAAATCAAAGTATTGTTTGTTTAGTTGGGCATTCTGTTGTAAATCATGAGTGTACCTATAAACTGTTCAAAATTTTAAAGGATGTAAAAATAAGAATGATTTCTTATGGTGGTAGTAAAAACAATATATCGTTATTAATAGATGCGAACGATAAAATAAAAACACTCCAAAAGTTAAACAGTTATTTATTTGAGTTAGTCACTGTATAAATACGGTAAATTGCATTTTTTAGTGTTTTTAGTTTGAGGGTCGTTTTTTAAGCGACCCTTAATCATTTTTTAAGAATTCATTATGTCTTCAATTTCATCAGCTTCGATAGGAATATTTCTCATCAAATTAAAAGGTTCTCCTTTGTCTTGAATAACTACGTCATCTTCTAGTCTAACTCCAAAACCTTCTTCAGGGATATAAATTCCAGGTTCAACAGTAAATACCATGTTAGCTTGCATGGGTTCTGTTAAAATACCGTAATCATGTGTGTCTAATCCCATGTGGTGGCTTGTACCGTGCATTAAATATTTTTTGTAAGCAGGCCAATTGGGGTCCTCGTTTTTAACGTCAGCCTTGTCAAGTAATCCCAAACCTAATAATTCACTTGTCATTAATTTACCAACTTCCACATGATAATCAGCCCAAATCGTCCCTGGAAGCAGCATTTTGGTTGCTTCATTTTTAACCTTATTTACGGCATTGTAAACGGCTTTTTGTCTTTTAGAAAACTTACCAGAAACAGGAATTGTTCGTGTCATATCACTAGCATAATTAGCATATTCTGCACCAACATCCATTAAAACTAAATCGCCAGATTTACATTGTTGATTATTTTCAATGTAATGCAATACATTAGCGTTATTTCCAGAGGCAACTATGGGTGTATATGCAAATCTTTTTGAGCGATTATTTAAAAACTCATGCATAAATTCTGCTTCAATATTATACTCCCAAACATCAGGTTTTACAAAGTTTAAAATACGACGAAACCCTTTTTCGGTAATATCGCAAGCCTGTTGGATTAAATCGATTTCTATTTGGTCTTTAACAGAGCGTAAACGCTGTAAAATAGGGTTGCTTTTTGCGACAGAATGTGCAGGATATTTATTTTTTAACCACTTAGTAAAACGATCTTCTCTAGTTTCGGTTTCAACATTAGCCCTATAATGTTCGTTAGTATTAATATAAACAGTGTCGCACTGCGCCATTAGCTCAAACATGATTTTTTCTAAGTCTTGAAGCCAATAAACAGTTTTAATTCCACTGGTTTCAAAAGCTTTTTCTTTGCTTAGTTTTTCACCTTCCCAAATAGCAATATGTGTGCTTGTTTCTTTTAAAAATAAAATTTCGCGATGACTTTCTTTAGGGCAATCTGGAAATAACACCAAAATACTCTCTTCCTGATCTACACCACTTAAATAAAAAATATCACGGTGCTGCTCAAAAGGCATGGTGCTATCTGCACTTATAGGGTAGATGTCATTTGAATTAAAAACAGCTAAGCTATTAGGCTTCATTTTTTCTGAAAAATTCTTTCTGTTTTTTATAAAGAGTTTAAAATTAATAGGGTGGTATTTCATAAATGATATGGAATATAATTTTATGGGATAAATGTAATAATTTTAATTATATTATTAGGTGTAATTTGTTATATTTGGTAATCCTCAGATTTTTTTTGAAAAACTATCAAAGAGCACATAGCCTTAGTTGTAAGACTCAAGTGTTTCGTTTTTCAATTTTTTTATATTAACTTCTAATACATAAAAAGATGAAGAAAATTACGTTACTTATGGTATTGTTATTTAGTTTGGTTTTTACTAAAAATTTACTTGCTCAAAAGATGCTTAAACAAATACCTTTAGAGCAACAAATTGACAACTCAAGTTTGGTTGTTGAAGGGAAAGTTATAGCAAAAAAATCTTTTTGGGATGATAACTATCACAACATTTACACCAAAAATACAGTTGAGATATATAAAGTTTTTAAAGGAGAACAATCCGAAACCATTGAAGTTATAACTCTTGGAGGAACAATAGGAGATAAGGCTTTAATTGTATTCCCTCGATTGGAGCTAAGAAGAGGAGATGTTGGAATATTCACGTTATACAATAATGATATTCCTGTAGAATTAGAAGCTAAATCATCAAATAAAAAATACAGAACCTATAGTTCGTTACAAGGGTTTTATAAGTATAATTTATATGAAGATGTTGCTGTAAATCCTTTTAGTAAAAAGAAAGGAATTTCAAATTCGTTTTATAATGAAATAATGAATTATACAAAATCTGATTACGTAGAAGTATCGGAGTTTAACACAAATAATTTCTCTAAATCGAACACATCTAACGTTTTCTTACCTCCGGCATCTATAACTTTTACACCTATGACTGCTTCAGCTGGTACTAAGTCTGTATTAACAATTAATGGTTCTGGTTTTGGTGGAACACAGGGACAAGTTGGATTTAGCGATGCCGATGATGGTGGGGCTACATTTATTAACGCCTTAGATAGTCAAGTATTAACATGGTCAGACACCCAAATTACTGTTGAAATTCCAACTAGAGCTGGAACAGGACCTATTTTAATTACACATCATGATACCACTACAGGTATTTCTGCATCATCTTTAACAATTACTTATGCACAACTCAGTGTCACTTTCGATCCAGATGACGAAACAGGACAAATGCCCCCGGGACCTAATGGCCCATTGGGAGATTATGCATATCAAACTAGGCATATCAACGATAATGTAGTTGGGGGTTATACATGGTCAATGCAAACAGACTTTTTTAACGACTCTGAATTTCCTGGAGCAAAAGCAGATTTTGAAAGTGCACTAGACAAATGGCGTTGTGAAACAAAAGTTAACTGGATTATAAGTGGTTCTGCTACAGGAACAGATGTTGTAGCTTTAGATGGGATTAATGTGGTTAAATTTGATAATAATGCAGTGCCTGCAGATGATTTACCTGATGGAGTTTTAGGAAGATGTTCTAGTTATTATTCTGGATGTGGTGCATTTGGTAATATATCTAGCTGGAATTGGCATGTTACAGAATTAGATATTGTTTTTGATGATGAAACTAACTGGCATTTTGGTGCTGGTTTACCTGCATTTACCGAATATGATTTTGAAAGTGTGGCATTACATGAACTAGGACATGGGCATCAATTAGGTCATACTAATGACCCTGTTTTTGACGGAGATAATATGGACGATGTAATGCATTATGCAATTTCTAATAGTGAGCAACAACGCGTTTTATTAGCTAGTAATATATCTGGTGCAAGTGATGTTCATAGCAGAAGTACTTCTTTAGTTGCCTGTAGTCAACCAGTAATGACAGATTCTTCTATTTGCAATTTAAGTGTTGAAGAAGACGAACTTGATGCAGCTATTAACTTATACCCTAATCCTACTAGAGGCCAATTTTACATTAATAAGGCATCATATATCAATTTAGAGAAGGCTGTTATTTACGATATTAGTGGTAGATTAATTTCAGAGCACGATATTTCTAACGCTTCAAATACAAAAACTATAGATATGCAAGATGCATCAAAAGGTATTTATTTTGTAAATATTCATTCTGATTTGGCAGTTATTACAAAAAAGATAGTATTAGATTAATTAAGTTTATACACTAAACGATTAAAAACCTGTGAAATTATTTTGCAGGTTTTTTAATAATCTGTCTAGCCCTTAAAAAAGTAGACCATGCCTTTTACACATAGCATCTTACATCGAACTCACATTAAAATAACATAGATTAAAATCGTTCTAAATAGCAAAAACATGACATTTGTTATTTGTCTATAACTTAATCCATGACTACCTTTGTAAAACTTTAATTAATTTCAAAATATATGAGCGGATTTTTTAAATCTTCGATTGGAAGAAAAGTAGCTATGGCGCTTTCTGCATTCTTCCTTATGTTTTTCTTAATCATTCATTTAGCGGTTAACATAACTTCGCTTTTTAGTGAAAACCTTTTCAACGAGCTATCTCATTTTATGGGTACAAATCCTTTAGTGCAATTTGCATTGCAGCCCGTTTTACTTTTTGGTGTAATATTTCATTTTGTAATGGGATTTATATTAGAATTAAAAAACAAAAAAGCAAACGGCGTAAGTTATGCTAGAAATAATGGTGCTGCTAACTCTACTTGGATTAGTAGAAATATGATTTATAGCGGACTAGTTATTTTAGCTTTTCTTGTTTTACATTTTGCCGATTTTTGGGTGCATGAAATCAATGTAAAATATGTTAATGTTCAACCAGAAGACCCAACGCGTTACTATCATGAGTTGGTAGAAAAGTTTGTTCCAATATGGCGAGTGGTTGCTTATGTGGTTTCTTTTGTGCTGTTAGGTTTGCATTTGGCACATGGGTTTACATCGGCTTTTCAATCTATGGGTTCAACAGCTGGACGAAAAAAAGCTCTTCAAAATATAGGTAAAGCATATTCGATTATTATTCCTTTAGGATTTATAATTATTGCAATTTTCCATCATCTTAACCATTAATCTAGAAAAATATTATGGCTTTAGATTCAAAAGTACCAAAAGGTCCAATTAAAGATAAATGGACAGATTATAAAAATAAAATTAACCTTGTAAATCCTGCAAACAAGCGTCATATAGATGTTATTGTTGTGGGTACAGGTTTAGCGGGAGGTTCTGCAGCAGCTACTTTGGCAGAATTAGGATACAATGTTAAGGCATTTGCTTATCAAGATTCTCCGCGTCGTGCACACTCTATTGCCGCTCAAGGCGGAATTAATGCAGCAAAGAACTATCAAGGTGATGGCGATTCAACATATAGATTATTTTATGATACTGTAAAAGGTGGTGATTACCGTTCGCGTGAAGCAAATGTATATCGATTAGCTGAAGTTTCTGCGAATATTATAGACCAATGTGTTGCACAAGGAGTTCCCTTTGCTCGTGATTATGGAGGGTTATTAGATAATCGTTCGTTTGGAGGGGTATTAGTATCAAGAACATTTTATGCCAAAGGACAAACAGGTCAGCAATTACTATTAGGTGCGTATTCTGCCATGAACAGACAGATTGCTCGTGGTAAGATAGAGATGTTCAATCGTCACGAAATGTTAGATGTTGTTATTGTTGATGGTAAGGCTAGAGGTATTATTGCAAGAAATTTAATTACTGGAGAAATAGAACGCCATTCGGCACATGCTGTTGTGGTGGGTACTGGTGGTTATGGTAATGTTTATTTCTTGTCAACCAATGCGATGGGAAGCAATGTGACTGCGGCATGGAAAATTCATAAAAAAGGAGCGTATTTCGCTAACCCATGTTATACTCAAATTCACCCAACTTGTATTCCACGTTCGGGAGACTATCAATCTAAATTGACTTTAATGTCTGAGTCACTTCGTAATGATGGTCGTATTTGGGTGCCTGCAAAGTTAGAAGATGCTCAAGCCATTAGAGAAGGTAAAAAGAAACCAACAGACCTGTCAGAAGAAGAAAGAGATTATTACTTAGAGCGCCGCTATCCAGCATTCGGAAACTTAGTGCCTCGAGATGTTGCCTCAAGAGCCGCTAAAGAACGTTGTGATGCTGGTTTTGGTGTAAATGCTACTGGAGAAGCTGTGTATTTGGATTTTGCAGATGCGATTAATCGTTATGGGACGGAGCAGGCTAAAATTCATAATATTTCAAATCCTTCAAAAGAAAAAATATATGATTTAGGTAAAGCCATTGTTGAAGCTAAGTACGGAAACCTTTTCCAGATGTATGAGAAAATTGTAGATCAAAATCCATACGAAACGCCAATGATGATTTACCCTGCAGTACACTATACTATGGGCGGTGTTTGGGTAGATTATAATTTGATGACTACCGTACCTGGGTTGTATTGTATTGGTGAAGCCAACTTCTCTGATCATGGTGCAAACAGACTTGGAGCTTCAGCTTTAATGCAAGGTTTAGCTGATGGATATTTTGTGTTGCCTTATACTATTGGTGATTATCTAGCTGATGATATTAGAACAGGTAAAATTCCAACAGATTCTAAAGAGTTTGATGAAGCCGAGAAAGAAGTTAAAGATAAAATTGAATTCTTCACAACCAATAAAGGTTCAAAATCTGTAGATTATTTCCATAAGAAACTTGGAAAAGTAATGTGGGATAAATGTGGGATGTCGCGTAATGAAAAAGGACTAAAAGAAGCCATAAAAGAGATTAAAGAGATTCGTGAAGAATTTTGGAAAGAGGTTACTGTTCCTGGTGGGGCAAACGAAATGAACCCTGAATTAGAGAAAGCAGGACGTGTTGCAGATTTCTTAGAATTAGGAGAGTTATTTGCTAAAGATGCACTTGTTAGAGAGGAATCTGCAGGGGGGCATTTTAGAGAAGAATATCAAACCGAAGAAGGAGAGGCAAAGCGAAGAAAAGAATTTCAATTTGTTTCTGCCTGGGAATATGTAGGCGAACCAAGTGAGGCAAAGCTTCATAAAGAGTCATTAGAGTACGAAAATATTGAAGTAAAAGAAAGAAGTTATAAATAGTTATTGGATGATAGTTGTTGGTTATTAGTTTTAAACCAGCACCTATCAACTGAAAACTAAAAACTAAAAGTTATGAATTTAACGCTTAAAATTTGGAGACAAAAAGACTCGAGTTCAAAGGGTCAAATGGTAGATTATAAAGTTACTGAGATTTCAGAACACATGTCTTTTTTAGAAATGATGGACGTGTTGAACGAGCAATTAGTAGCTAAAGGAGAAGATCCAGTTGCTTTCGATCATGATTGTCGTGAAGGAATTTGTGGAATGTGCTCCATGTATATAAATGGAGAAGCACATGGTCCAGATAGAGGTATTACAACTTGCCAGTTGCATATGCGCATGTTTAAAGAGGGTGATATTATTACAATTGAGCCATTTAGAGCAGCAGCATTTCCAGTAATAAAAGATTTGGTTGTTGACAGAACAGCTTTTGAGCGTATTCAACAAGCTGGAGGTTATATTTCCGTAAATACATCTGGTAATACTCAAGATGCAAATTCAATTCCAATTTCAAAACATGCAGCCGATGAAGCTATGGATGCAGCAACTTGTATTGGTTGTGGCGCTTGTGTTGCTACTTGTAAAAACTCTTCTGCTATGTTATTTGTTGGTGCAAAAGTATCTCAATATGCATTATTACCACAAGGACAAGTTGAAGCTGCTGATCGTGTAAAAAATATGGTAGCACAAATGGATTTGGAAGGTTTTGGAAACTGTACTAATACTGGAGCATGTGAGATAGAGTGTCCTAAAGGAATTTCTTTGGATAATATTGCAAGAATGAATAGAGAATTAATGAAGGCAAATATTTAGCAAGTCATAAAATAAGTCAAGAAGCTTGAACTTTTGTTTAGGCTTTTTTTATACTTAAAAATAAGCTTTCAATTGAATGGTTCCAGTGTGGATAGTTCGGCTAGTTTCAGTTTTTCGTCCAAAGTAGTTTAAGTTTAAATCTAAAAATGTAGTCAGTTTTTTTTGTGCTAATAAACTCCATGTAAAGTTTATCCCTGGTTGTAAACCTTCTAGCATTTGATAAGAAACAGGGGTATTTGAATTTCCGTTAAACGCATTAGAAAAATAATTAAACTCTCCATTTATAGCATTTTTGTCTTTATTTGAAAAGGCAAACGAAACACCATACTTTTGCTGTGTTAAAGATTCTAAACCACCAATGGTATTTTGCTTTTTTGTATGTTGGTAAAAGATGTCGAAACGTGAATTATCATTAAATAAATAAGAAATTTTAGGATTAAAAAGCGTTTCGTCAAAATTGTAATTTTTACTAGCAAAATTTTCACTAACACTTTCATTTTTATCAAAAGCAGATTGAAATGATAGCAACCAACTTTCTTCAATTTTATGATTAAAGTTAAACTGATGACTGTTCAAATTATTTTCTATAAATCCAACAGACAATATATTTCGAGACTGATTAGACAAATATGTGTAAGATGTTGTGTAACGCTGTTTCCCGCGATTAAAAAACAATACATTTCTAAAATTTAATTGTAAACCTAATTGATTATCTACATCATTTTCAAAAGGGTTAAGATTAAAACTATTGCCTTCTCGCTGTATTTTTCGATCTATTAAGTAGCTAGTTTGGTTGTAAAAATGCGACCAAAAAGTCTTGGATGTATTGTTAGTAACAGACCATTGCGACGGATTAATAGTTAATGTTTGACTCAATCTATTTTGATGCGTTTTTATATAAATACGATTGGGCAATAACACACGAATATATTTACCTTGATCTTGAAATTGAGCAATTTCAAATTCTTCTAGTTCTTGGATGCTGTTATTGTTATAGTCAATCCAAGTATAGGTACCTTGTCCAGGTTCAACTTCAACATAAGTAAAGTCTTGTTGTGGTAATGTGCCTGAATTAGTTTCAAAAACAGTATTCCATAAAACCACTTGCTTAAACAGTTTTTGGTTGAATTGCAATCTGGAGTTTATGGATTGTTCATCTTCAATACTTTCTTCTTCACTTTTAAGTGTTCTGTAATTTGCAAAAAGCGATAAGTTGGTGTTTGTGTTTTGTATAAGTTTTGAATTTAAATAAAATGTATTAGAAGTGTTTACTTTTTGTAATTCATTATTTCTAATGCTATCATTAACTCTATTTTTATACCCAATTTCTGCAAAAATCTTGGTGCTATCTCCAACACCAAAAAACAACTCGTACGATTTAAATTTCTGACTTAAAGGCGTTAATATTTGGGTAGCAGTATTTTTTTGTTCGTTAGCTTCAATCGCTAATTTAGAACCTAACCAACTTTTTTGCATACCATAGGTTATGGTGTTGTGCGACCTTAAAAAAGTTGATGAATTAATATTTGACTGTGCTTTTAAAAAACTAGAATTAGAATTAATATTGAACCTATCAAGAAACAGATTTATGTTTGAAACATGCCTGTTGCCACTAAAATTTTCTGAAAATTCTAAATGTTCAAAATGATAATTTATAAACCCTTTTTTATGGTGAAATATTTTAAAACCAGAGTTTAAAAGAATTTGATTACCAAAACTACCAGCAATGGCGTTACTTTGTGGTTGGTCTAAGTTCCAATCTCTGTTAAATTCAGCATTATATAAGCGCTCAATAGTTTTAAAATTCTTCTGAATGTAATCGCCATCTATATAGGCATTTAAATTCCAAAGACTATCTTTTTTTATAATGCTCTGATTAATTTTTAGCTTGCCAGCAAACCCGTCATTATCTTCATCATTTAAATTAGAAAAGAGGTTTAAATCATTTTTACTACCAGCGGCTTCAAAATTAATACTTGTTTTTTCAGAAGGATTAAAACTTCCATTAATAACTGCAATTTGAAGTTTTGTTGGAGCAACAAGCTGAACTATAGGAGCATAGTTGCCTTGATTCACACCAACATATTCGTAAATATTATTAATAGCATTAATACTACTTAAAATATAATCGCCCTGATTTGCTCCAACTAGTGTAAAGGTAACACGATACAATTCATCATTTGGGTCGTTAGAAAACACAAAGGTTTCAACACCACTAACAAGTTCTTTTTTATATAAAATTCTATTATCATTTAATGCTTCTAAAACTTCTGATGGGGCAACCATTTGTGCTCTATCATCGCCAGCATCTGCCAATATTTGAACTTGTTCTGATGATAAATTTTGTTGCAAAGGTTGGTTTTTAGCGTCATTTTCAGAATAAACCGAAACACCAAGTTTAAGTTTATCGCTTTCAAAGCGTGCGCCACCATAAGCTACTAAGCGCGAATAATTGCGTTCGCTAACTTGGTAATCGGCTGTAATACGCATTTCTGAAGTCACCGGAAATGTAGAGTTAAAAATTATTTCGCCAGCATTATAGTCGATAATATAATCTTGATTTTCGCCACGTTTTAAAGCAACGCCATTTACATAAATAGTTTCGCTACCAGAAACAATAAGTACAAATAATTCGCCATTTTGCCCTTGTAGTTTATACGGGCCTTGATTGCCTTCCTGTGCTGTAAAGGTACTTCTGGTAAATTGCCCACGTACAAAAGCACCCGCAGCAAATAAATTAGTTTTAGCATCCTCGCTACCTAATGTTGCATTGATACTTAATCCTTGAACTCGTTTAGAAAAACTAGCAAAATATGAATTGGTATTTAGTAAATCAATATCTCCTGCACGTATGTTCCAATTGGCGCTAAACAATTCAATAAAAACCTGATCGAATTCATCTAAACGTTGGCTATATCCGCTTTCTTGTAATGGAATATTAGCATCTTGAATAGACGCTCGTAACGATACTTTGTCGTTCAACTTTCCTGTAATTTGTAAATCGAGTTCACTATTTAAAACCGAATTTTGATTATTGCCAATAGTAACGCCACGAGAAATACTACCCGAAGTTGTTAAACCATCAAAAGGAATAAAGTTTTTTGATTCGCTAGGTTGCGATAATTTGTAAAGCGTTTGTGCGGTACTATTGTTTTCAACAATAATATTGTCGTCTAATTGTTTATAGGTTTTTGTTAAAAAATCTGGAAATTTTAAATAATGTATAATTACAGAATCTGCAAGAATAGGCTTTTTAAAAGTTAAAATGGCTTTTGCAAAATCTATATTATAATACGTAGAATCAATTATTGAGCTATCTTTCCTTTTAATTGAAAAGAAATTAGCGTTAATACTAACACTGTCAATCCTAATAGTATCTTTTATTGCAACTTTTTTAGTTTTATAATTAGAATTTTTGTTTTGTGCTAAGGCGCAAAAACCAATTAAAGAAAATAAAAAAAACAGTAAATATTTCATTCAGTTACATAAACTACAAATAGCTTAAAATATTTTGTTAATAGCTTCGTTAAAACTCCTGCTAGATTTAATAGTGTAAATGTAACGCATTATTTATTTTAGCTAAAATTAACTCGTTTTATATAAAAAGAGTTATCTCAGCGAAGGTTGAGATCTTTTGAAAGATATCAGAATTTATGAAAATTATATCCTATAATGTAAATGGTATTCGTGCTGCAATAAATAAAGGCTTTATTGATTGGTTAAAAAGTGCAAATCCAGATGTTATTTGTTTACAAGAAATTAAAGCTTTAAAAGAGCAGTTGGATTTAGATCTTTTTGAAGCAGCAGGTTACAAATATAACTATTGGTTTAGTGCCCAAAAAAAAGGTTACAGCGGAGTGGCTATTTTATGTAAAACAGAACCAAATCATGTTGAATATGGCACAGGAATAGAGTCAATGGATTTTGAGGGTAGAAACCTTAGAGTAGATTTCGATGGTTTTTCTATAATGAGCTTGTATCTGCCATCTGGCACTAATGATGCAAGATTAAACCATAAATTGGAATATATGGATATGTTTCAAGACTATATAAATAAGCTGAAAAAAGATATTGCAAACCTAGTGATTTGTGGCGATTATAATATTTGTCATGAAGAAATAGACATTCATAACCCTAAAATGAAAGGTGTTTCTGGGTTTTTGCTAGTAGAACGTGAGTGGATAGGAAATTTTATTGATAGCGGATTTATCGATTCTTTTAGGTTTGTAAATCCAGAATTACAGCAATATAGCTGGTGGAGTTATCGTGCCAATGCACGTGCCAATAATAAAGGATGGCGATTAGATTACGCTATGGTTTCGCAGCCATTACAAGAAAATATAAAAAGAGCCGTTATACTAACCGAAGCTGTACATAGTGACCATTGCCCTATTTTAGTTGAAATAGAAAATTAATTTTTATAAATAATAAATTTAACCCAAAATCATGATTAAAAAAATCTCATTTGCCGTATTAACTTTAGCGCTTTTAGCATCATGTGTATCACCTAAAGTATATAAAGAATTAGAAGGTAAGTATGCCAATTTAAAACAAGAAAACAGAAAACTTTCAGATGAAAACGAAGCACTATTAAATGCTAAAAATACAGCTGAAAATGAGTTGAAGCAATTAACAACAGCTTATAATGAAGCTGTTGCAGAACGCGATAAATTACAAGCCGATTACAATGCGACAAAGTCCAATCTAGAAAATCTAAAGGCGTCTTATGATGCTTTAGAAAAAAATAGTACTGCAGCCATTACAGAAAACTCTAAAAAAAATAGAGAATTGTTAGCGCAGTTAGAAGCTAAAGAGCAAGCTTTAGCTGCCGAAAGTGCACGATTAGCAAAACTTAAAAAAGAGTTGCAAGATCGTTCAAATAGAGTTGCAGAATTAGAAAGCGTAATAGCATCAAAAGACGCAGCAATGACAGCTCTTAAAAATGCTATTTCAAGGGCTTTAACCGATTTTGAAGGCAAAGGATTAACAGTTGAGCAACGCGACGGGAAGGTATATGTGTCTATGGAAAATAAGCTATTATTTAGCTCAGGTAGTTGGGCAGTTGGGGCAGAAGGCCGAAGAGCCGTAAATCAATTAGGTGGTGTGTTGGCAGATAATCCAGATATTGCAGTCTTAATAGAAGGACACACCGATAATGCACCGTATCAAGGTAGCGGTAATCTTAGTGGTAACTGGGATTTATCGACTAAGCGAGCAACTGCAATCGTTAATATTTTAAGAGAAAATAATAATATTAATCCAGAAAATTTAACTGCTGCTGGTCGTGGTGAATTTGCACCAATAGCAACTAACGATACCCCCGAAGGTAAAGCAAAAAACAGACGTATAGAAGTTATTTTAACACCAAAGTTAGATGAGCTTTCTAAGTTGTTAAGCGATAATTAATCGTCACTTCGAGTGATTTCAATGTATTGAAATTATATCGAGAAGTAGGGCGCCTACCTGTCGACAGGCAGGTTGTTCAAAAAAGGTCGGGACTATTCGCTATATATTTTTTACGTCATATCAAGTACGAAGTACGTGGCTTATTGCTAAATATTACTTTAAGCAAAAGTAATTTTATCTTTTTAAAAAAGCATATTGATTCTCCAGATAATTATCGGGTCACTAACGCATAAAAAACCTTTAAAAGTTATTAATAACTTTTAAAGGTTTTTTATCTTTATCAACTAGTCTAAAAATCTAACTAAGTTGTCATTCCTGCGAAGGCAGGAATCTATATAAACTTTGAAATTAAATTAAAAAGATTCCCGTGAAGGTGGGAATGATAAAAACAGCATTTATGAAATACACAACACTACCAAATACAAAAATAAAAGTTAGCAAAATATGCTTAGGCACCATGACTTGGGGAAACCAGAACTCTCAAGAAGAAGGCTTTGCTCAAATGGATTATGCTTTAGACAGAGGTGTTAATTTTTGGGATACAGCCGAAATGTATGCTGTTCCTGCAAGTCCTGAAACTTACGGAAGTACAGAAACTATTATTGGTAATTGGTTTGCTAAAAATGGTAATCGAGATAAAGTAATTTTAGCCTCAAAAATAGCTGGTAATGGTGATTATACAGCACACATTCGTACTAATGGTTTTGCTCCAGAGGCACTTAAAGAGGCAGTGAATAATAGCTTAAAACGTTTACAGACTGATTATATTGATTTGTATCAATTACACTGGCCAGAGCGCGAAACGAATTATTTTGGAGTTAGAGATTATAAGCATAATACAAATGATGCTTGGGAAGATAATTTTAATGAAGTCTTACACACACTTGACGGCATAATTAAAGAAGGTAAAATTAGAAACGTTGGTATTTCAAACGAGAAGGCTTGGGGAACTATGCGTTATTTAGAAGAATCTAAAAACCATAATTTACCAAGAATGGCAACCATTCAAAACCCTTATTCGTTATTGTGCAGAACCTTTGAAGGTGATTTAGCCGAAGTGTCTATTCGCGAAAATATAGGCTTGTTGGCATATTCGCCAATGGCGTTTGGTGTGCTATCTGGAAAGTATATAAAAGGAACAGCTGCTGATAATGCGCGTTTAAAACTATTCCCAAGATTTGGTCGTTATACCAATCCGCAAGCTACTGAAGCAACAAAAAAGTATTTAAAAATTGCTGAAGATAATAACATGACTTTAGCACAAATGAGTTTAGCATTTGTAACCCAACAGCCTTTTGTAACCAGTAATATTATTGGTGCTACTAATTTAGAGCAGCTTAAAGAAAATATTGATAGTGTTGATGTGGTTTTAAGTGATGCGGTTTTGACTCAAATAAATGAAGTGCATGATGTGATACCTAATCCTGCGCCTTAATTTTTGAGTGAGCAACAGTTCTTGTTTTCTTGCTATTTTATTGATTCTCTATCTTAATGTTCTATTTGACTTTGTCAGAAAAAAATGATAACTTCGTTTAACGGCTGATATAAAACATTAAAACGATTTCATATCAGTTGAGCATTATGCCCAATTAGAAAAAAATGAGAACAGCAATTATCATATTGACAGTATTCCTTAGTCAGTTGTCTATGAAAACATATGCTTGTGATTGTGAATCTCAAGGGAATTTCTACAAAGTCTCACCAAATTCTGACTTAGTTGCTTTAGTAAAAATCAATAAATATTTGACATTTAAGGATATTTACGATAGTCCGACACCAATGTCAATGGAAGTTGAAATACTTGAAGTTTTTAAAGGAGTTGATAATAGAAAAACAGTTAAAGTTTGGGGAGACGTTGGACATTTGTGCAGACCTTACCTAAATCAATTTTCCGTTGACAGCATATATGTTATCGCATTTCAAAAAGGAGAAAAAGGAAGTGAATTTGGTCATTTGAATGAAACGGAGAATGATTACTCAATTTCGAACTGTGGCGAATATTGGCTAAAGGCAAATAGAAAATCTGACACTTTAATTGGTTCGGAATCGACTATTGAGTTAAATCGGCTAATGGGACTTTATGATAGAACAAAAGATTTAACACCAGCTGACTTCAAAGAGATATTTCAAAAAGCGTTAGACTTTCCAGATTTACAACAGTATTACCACACCGACTTTGACTCTACTCGAAAACAAGTAATTATTAAGTATTTCGGAGATGCGAACCACAACAATTTGCAAGGTGTGTCAAAATTTGATCGACAAGTAATCATTAAAACGGAAGAGGAAATTAAGAAAGAAGGAATTAAGAATTACTTTGGACTTGGTGATTGGGTTTGTGGGACAAATTCCGTGAGAATGCAATTGTATTATCCGATTGAAGGAATAACTCTATCTCTAATGTTTAAGAAGATAAATAATGAGTGGACTATAACAAGCAATGCATTGTGGGAAGAATAAAAAAAGGGCATAACACTGTATATAGCAAATAGGGCGTTCTGTTGTTTACGGAAGTTTAGTGCTATTTACCAATACCGCCAAATCGTTGATTTGGCTTTTAAAATGAATAAGATAAAAACAAAATACAACGATTTGGCTCAGAGCAAACCCGAAAGTTTATCGCTTTCTATTGCCCTACTGCCATATACTAAACGTTAAACGAACTTCCTAAAAAACAAATTGCTTCGGTTCATTAACTTAATAAATATTTAGACTGCGTTAGGGATTGAAGCGACATCCTTTTTAAGGCACGAAAAAAGATACAGCGAAAAAGCCCGACCCTTGTGGTAACGCTCAAATAAAAATAAAATAATTCAACAGATTGTCACGTCGTTTCACTTCTCTCAATGGCGTATAAAACAAAAACGCCTTACTAAACAAATAGCAAGGCGTTTTTAAATTATTTAATTTGATTACCATCTTTATCGAAAAAATGATATTCTAAGTATGTGTAAGCATCTCTTGGTAAAATTTTAACCCATTTTTTGTGCTCAAAAAACCATTTTGAACGCACTGATGGAAAACCTTTTGTTAAAAAGGCTGCTATAAAAGGATGTGTGTTTAAAGTCAACTTTTTATAGTCTTTTTTTAATAGTCTTTCAAGATCGTGATTTATTTTTTGCACCAAACCTATTGGAGCTTCAACCTCAGAACCATTAATAATCTCATCGGGGTTTTCCTCACGAGTTTTAATGTTCATTTCTGGTCGAACACGTTGTCTTGTTATTTGTATCAATCCAAATTTACTTGGAGGCAATATTTTGTGTTTTGCTCTATCGTCCTTCATTTCGTCGCGAAGGTGATTAAACAATTTTTGCCTGTTTTCTGCTTTGGTTAAATCAATAAAATCTACTACAATAATGCCACCCATATCACGCAATCGGAGTTGGCGAGCCATTTCAGTAGCTGCAATTAAATTAACTTCTAGTGCAGTATCCTCTTGGTTATTTGCTTTGTTAGATCTGTTTCCGCTATTTACATCTATAACATGTAGTGCCTCTGTATGCTCAATAACGAGATACGCACCTTTTGCCATAGAAACGGTTTTACCAAAGGAAGTTTTAATTTGTCTTTCAATCCCGAATTTTTCAAAAATTGGAACTTTAGACTGATACAATTTAACTATTGATTCTTTTTTTGGTGCAATTTCTTGCACGTAATCTTTAATTTGATAGTAAAGCTCTTCATCATCAACAGTAATTCCTGTAAAAGAGTCGTTAAATATGTCTCGTAAAATAGACGAGGCTTTATTCATTTCTCCTAATACTTTACTGGGGTGATGTGCTTTATGTAGCTTTTTACACATTGCCGTCCATCGACTAAGCAAATTTTGTAAATCTTTATCTAGTTCAGCTACTTTTTTGCCTTGTGCTACCGTACGAACAATAATACCAAAACCTTGCGGTGTGATACTTTTAACCAAGCGTTTTAACCGGTCTTTTTCTGCTTTATCTTCTATTTTTTGAGAAATAGAAATACGACTAGAAAATGGGACTAAAACAATATATCTACCGGCAATAGAAAGCTCGGAGCTTATTCTAGGGCCTTTTGTTGATATAGGTTCTTTAACTATTTGTACTAATAGCGATTGATTAGATTTTAAGACGTCGGCAATTTTGCCATCTTTCTCAATATCTTTTTCAAATGGGAAATTTTTTAAAGAAAAATCGTTTAGTTTACCTGTGCTTACACGTTTTGTGAATTTTAAAAGCGAAGGTAATTTTGGTCCTAAATCATGATAATGCAAAAAGGCATCTTTCTCGTAACCTACATTAACAAATGCGGCATTTAGACCAGGAACAGCTTTTCGTATTTTGGCTATAAACACATCGCCAACCGAGAAGTTGTTATCATCTTCGTCTTTCTGTAATTCAATAAGTTTTCCATCTTTTAATAAGGCAAAATCAACGTTGTCGGAACTAGATCGAATGATCAATTCTTTATCCATTTAGTTAATTTTTATCCATACACTCTAGTTTACAGTCTCGGTTTACGGTTTACAGTTTTTTTACTGTTAACTGTTACTGAATACTGCCAGCTGAATTGTACAGATGGATTATACATTATTTTTAATCTGATAATTAATGATATTTTATAATTGCCAGATTGAATGCCTTAATTAATCTAATTGGTTTAAGATTAACTTTTTACTAAGGCATTTCACAGGATTTTAAATCTGTGGAGTTCAAAAAAACATCAGAAAAATGATGTTAAAATTTTAATGAACTCATTTCAAAGAACTTTGTTTTTTTAAAACCGAAAAAGTAGTTGTTCTAACTACTTTTTCGGTTTATTTTTTCTTTTTGTGACGGTTAGCGCGTCTACGTTTTTTACGTTTGTGCGTCGCTACCTTATGTCTTTTACGTTTTTTACCACTTGGCATAAATAGTGTCTTTTTTTAATTAATAATTCGTTTAATACTGAAACAAGTTCAGCACTTGTGCTCTTTTATTTAACGTCTACATTTGTTTTAACGCCTTCTACAAAAACTTTTGCAGGCTTAAATGCAGGTATGTTATGAGCTGGTATTTTAATTGTTGTATTTTTAGAAATATTTCTACCAGTTTTTTCAGCTCTAGTTTTAATTATAAAGCTTCCAAAACCTCTTAAGTAAACATTATCACCACTTTCTAATGATGCTTTTACTTCTTCCATAAATGTTTCAACAGTTGCTTGAACATCACCTTTTTCAATTCCTAATTTTTCAGAAATTTTTGCTACTAAATCAGCCTTCGTCATTTTTAATATATTATTTTTTAGTTACTATTATTGATTACAAAAGGGATGCAAATATAGGAATTAAATATTCAATATTTCAAACCTAATTCATTAAAATTTAAGAATATAAAGGTTTATTTTTGTTTACTCTATTTAACTAATTAATGATATTTTCAAAAACATTAATATACTGGTATTCAAATAGTAAGAGGATTTTACCGTGGCGGCAAACTAAAGATTCCTATTATATATGGTTATCAGAAATTATTTTACAGCAAACACAAGTAAAACAAGGTTTGCCTTATTATGAAGCATTTGTTGCGACATATCCTACGGTTTTTGATTTGGCTAAAGCCAATGAAAGAGATGTGTTAAAGTTATGGCAAGGACTTGGTTATTATTCTCGTGCCAGAAACTTGCATACAACAGCAAAACATATTGCTTATGAGCTAAACGGAAAATTTCCTAATAGCTATAACGAGTTGCTAAAATTAAAAGGTGTTGGCGATTATACGGCAAGTGCTATTGCCTCAATTTGCTTTAACGAAGTTACTGCAGTGGTTGATGGTAATGTGTATCGCGTTTTATCACGTTTTTTTGGAATTGATACACCTATTAATTCTTCAAAAGGATCAAAAGAATTTAAACAATTAGCACAAGAACTAATTGATAAAAAAAACCCTGCAGAGTTTAATCAGGCCATTATGGAATTTGGTGCTATGCAATGTAAGCCAAAGCAGCCTGATTGTAATATATGCCCTCTTAACAAAGGATGTATAGCTTTTAATACAAACAGAATAGCCGAATTACCAGTTAAAATAAAATCCGTAAAAGCGAAAAAAAAGCATTTTAATTTCTTGGTATTTATTTCTAAAGACGAAAAAACCATTTTAGAAAAACGAGAAAACAAGGGCATTTGGCAAAACTTGTATCAATTTCCGTTAGTAGAAACTAGCAGAGAGCAAACTTATAATGCATTTAAAAAAAGGGTAACATCGCATCATTTGTTAAAAGACACGCCTTTTGAATTAACATTATATAATAAGGACGCCATAATTCATAAATTATCGCACCAGCATTTATATACTAAATTTTGGATTGTAAATACTGATGCTTTGAGTGCTAATAGCATTTCAGTTGATAAAATCCAGGATTTTCCTGTACCCATTTTAATAGGTAATTTTATTGAAAACTTTAATTTCTAACATTACTCTCAAAAGTAAACTTTTGAGAAGCTATTGAAATTGTCATTCCCGATCCCGATAACTATCGGGAGGGAATCTTTATAATATGAATTAGTACACTCAATGAATTCTACATTTTTGAATGTAATATATAAACAATGAGATTTTTTTATTAATTTTAAGTTTATCAAAATGCAAAAGAGTAATTTTGCTGCATTAAATTAAAAGGATTAATTATGTCAGGTACATTAAATAAAGTGATGCTTATAGGGTATTTAGGAGATGAAGTAAAAATGCATTATTTTGAAGGAGGCGGGTGCATCGGGCGTTTTCCGTTGGCAACAAACGAAACGTACACCAGTAAGCAAACAAATGAACGTATTACAAATACTGAATGGCATAATATTGTGGTTAGAAACAAAGGTGCAGAAATATGTGAAAAATATTTAAGTAAAGGCGACAAAGTTTATATTGAAGGTAGATTAAAGACCAGAAAATGGCAAGATGATAAAGGCGCAGATAGGTATTCGACTGAAATTCATTGTTCAGATTTCACGTTTTTATCTACAAAAAAAGAAAGTGAAAATAATGCCGTTAATAAACCTGTAGCCCAAAACGCTGTTGCTAAACCATCTGAAACAACAAAACCTATTGAGGAAGAAAATGATGATCTTCCGTTTTAATATTATGAGTGGATTTGTTTTTTAAATCCTATGTTTAACTAATACTATCGTAATTGGATCCTGATCCCGCGAGTTTTTTTACCTTATTAATTGCAATTGATTTTTCAGTTGTTAGTGGTTTTGCATTACTATTTTTGCTTTTAATTTGCTCAGGCCTTATTTCTGGAGCCGAAGTTGCTTTATTTTCAATAACAAGAACCGATATTGAAGAAGGTTTTGAAGATAATTCTAAGCGTATTGAAATCATAGCGAAACTTTTAGAACGCCCAAAAAAATTACTGGCTACTATACTAGTTTCAAATAATTTTATCAACATAGCCATTGTAATTTTATTCGCTTATTTAGGTGGTAACATGTTCGAATCCATAACATCTCCTATATTAAAATTTGTGTTAGAAGTTATTATTGTAACTTTTCTTATTCTATTATTTGGCGAAATATTACCAAAAATTTATGCCAGCAGAAACAAGATGAAATTTGTTTCGTTTATGGCATATCCATTATGGTTTTTAGATGTGTTATTAACACCAATTAGTATGCCTATGCGTGGTGTTACGTTAGCAATTCATAAAAAATTAGGCAAACAAAAATCTAATTTAAGTGTTGATCAGTTATCACAAGCTTTAGAGCTTACAAGTGAAGACGATACTACTAAAGAAGAACAAAAAATACTCCAAGGGATTGTATCGTTTGGGAATACCGACACCAAACAAGTAATGCGCCCGCGAATTGATATTTTTGCGCTTAATATTGAGCAGAAGTATACTGAAATTATGCCTGAAATAATAGCCAATGGATATTCAAGAATTCCTGTTTACAGAGAGAATATCGATACCATTGAAGGCGTTTTATACGTAAAAGATTTATTACCATATATTGATAGAAAACAATTTGATTGGTCTACCTTAATACGCGAACCATTTTTTGTGCCAGAAAACAAAAAGTTAGATGATTTAATGGCAGAATTTCAAGAGAAAAAAGTGCATTTAGCTGTTGTTGTTGATGAATATGGTGGAACTTCAGGATTGATTTCTTTAGAAGATATTATTGAAGAAATTGTTGGCGATATTAGTGATGAGTTTGATGATGAAGATTTGATGTACTCAAAATTAGATGATAATAATTATGTGTTTGAAGGTAAAACCGCTTTAAAAGATTTTTACAAAGTTGTTAAAATTGAAGAGGAATCCATTTTTGAAGACCAAAAAGGCGAAGCAGAAACCTTAGCGGGTTTTGTTTTAGAAATCTCAAAAAGCTTTCCGAAACTGAATAGTAAAATAAATTTTGAAAATTACGTTTTCACTATAGAGGCTTTAGATAAAAAACGTATTAAACGTATTAAATTAACTAAGACTTAATGAAACATCCATGATTAATATTTAATCACTCAACCAAATGATTGTTTAGGATGTTACATGTGACCGTTGAATAACAATAAATATAAACACATGAATAAAAATTTTTATTTGCTATTGTTAATAATGGTGTGTTTTTCTTGTGGCGAAAGTTATGTGCCAAAGCCAAAAGGGTATTTAAGATTAGATTACCCAAAAGCAAAATATGTGAAGTCGAATTTAAATATTCCTTTCTCATTTGAAACCAATATTTTAGCATCAAAAATAGAATCAAAACCTGTTAGAGCAACAACAAAAAGTTATGGTATTACTTTAGAATATCCATCATTAAAAGGCACTATTTTCTTAACCTATAAATCTGTTGAAGGTAATAGAAAAAACCTCATTGATTTTTTGCGAGATGCTCAAAACTTTACTCAGAAGCATACAATTAAGGCAGATGAAATTCCCGTAACATCTTATGAAAATGATAATCGGAAAGTTTATGGTTCATTTGCTGAAGTTATAGGAAATGTTGCCTCACCTGCACAATTTTATGTAACTGATAGTGTTAATCATTTTTTAACGGGGTCCCTTTATTTTTATGCTAAACCCAACTACGATTCTATACTTCCAGCTGCAAATTATTTGCAAAAAGACATAAAGCATATTATGGAAACGGTAAGGTGGGAATAAAAAAGCCTCTCAATTATTGAGAAGCTTTTGAGTGTAAATTGTGTTTTAAAAAGTTATGCTTTAGCTTTTTCTGCACAACATGCTTTTTTACAATCGGCTGAACAAGCTTTTTTCTCAGCATCAGTTTTATTAGCGCAGCACGCTTTTTTGCAATCTGCATCACATGCTTTTTTTTCTGAAAACTCTTCAACCGTTTTCATGTTGCTAACTTTATAAATATCGGCAACATTGGTAACGGTTTCTTCAAGCAATGTAGACGTAACCTTGGCTTCGTTATATTCTACCATCGCTAGTTTTCTGTCAAAATCTACTTTTGCAGATTTTACACCTTCCATTTTTGAGATTTTTTTCTCAATGGTTTTAGCACATCCAATTTCGCAGGTCATACCATCAATAGTAAATTCCGCTTTAGCGTATGTTGCATTTGGGTCTAATGTTTTAGAAGCTTCAGAAGCTATTTCAACAGTTTTTACTTCGGCTTTAGTTTCATTTTTACAGTTAAAGGCAAAAAAAGTGACTAAAGCAATAGTTATAATATTTTTAAAAGTTTTCATTTGGGTATATTTTATATGTTTAAATTTTAATTAATATAATCTAAGGTATTTTTTCTAAAATAATTAAATACCTATTATGAGCTACAAAATTACTAAATAAAGCTGTTTATTGAGTAAAAAAGTAGAATTTTGTGATTTTTGTAAACGGTTTAAATGAACAATGTCAATTTAAAATGGATTTATCTTTTTACACTTTCATTAATTTGGGGTAGTTCTTTTATATTAATGAAAAAAGTATTGATAGGATTAACTGCGGTACAATTAGGTTCGTTAAGAATAATTTTTTCAGGTTTTTTTCTTTTTATAGTTGGGTTTAATAAAATAAAAACAATTACAAGTAAAGATTGGAAATGGGTTGGTTTAACTGGGCTTTTGGGCACTTTTTTTCCTGTTTTCTTTTTTGCTTATGCACAAACTGAAATAGATAGTTCTATTGCCTCTATTTTAAATTCTTTAGTGCCACTTAACACAGTTCTTGTTGGTTTTCTTGTTTTTAAAATAGTATCTACTAAACGGCAAATACTAGGTGTTTTTATTGGGTTATTAGGTACAGTTATGTTAATTGTTAATGGTGCTTCAATTCATTCAAATCAGAATTATTTATATGTTATTTTTATAATTCTTGCAACACTTTCATATGCAACTAGCGTTAATGTTTTAAAGCGGTATTTACAAAATATGCATGCGCTTACCATTGCTGTTGGAAATTTTGCTGTAATAATTATTCCAGCAGTAATTATATTAATTAGCTCCGGGTTTTTTAAGACAGAAGTTTTAGTGTCTCCTAGTTTAAAACCGGCACTATTATATTTATTGATTTTATCACTTTTTGGTACTGCCATGGCAAAAGTTTTATTTAATAAATTAGTGTATGTTGCGACACCTGTTTTTGCTTCTTCTGTAACTTATTTAATGCCAATAGTTGCTATTTTTTGGGGTATTTTGGATGATGAAAGCTTAACTTTATTACAAGTATTTGCAGGTTTAATTATTTTGTTAGGTGTGTATTTGGTACATAAAAGAAAGGGCTAGTTTGGTTTAATGCATTTAAAATGGTATGACTACATTTTTCTTATTTTATGCTAACGAGGTAAATTTAGAGTTTTTATAAAAACTATTTGAAAAAATCAATGGTGTTTTTTCTATAGATATTGGTATGGTTATTTTTATAGTTGCTATTATGGGTCTTGTTACATCAGTAGTTTCTACCTTGGCAGTTATGCAGTTATTTAAAAACAGTAGAAATATTCTTTAAAACAAATAATAACGTTTGCAGTTTAATTATTTAGCTGTATATTTGCACTCATTTTTTGAACAAATTAATTAATAAAAATTCGCTATGTACGCAATTGTAGAGATAGCAGGGCATCAATTTAAAGTTGAAAAAGACCAAAAAGTTTTTGTTAACCGTTTAGCAACAGAAGAAGGTAAGAAAGTTTCTTTCGATAACGTTCTTTTAGTTGGTGATGGTGACAAAATAACTGTAGGCGCCCCAGCTATAGACGGAGCACAAGTAAGTGCTAAAGTCTTAAAGCACCTTAAAGGTGATAAAGTAATCGTTTTCAAAAAGAAAAGACGTAAAGGTTACCGTGTTAAAAATGGTCATCGTCAATCGTTAACAGAAATTGTAATTGAAAGCATTGCTGCTTCAGGAGTAAAAAAAGCAGCTCCAGCTAAAGCTGAGAAAGCCGTTCCAAGTAAAGAAGCTAAAAAAGCAGATCCAAAAGCAAAAGTTGAAACTGCAGTACCAAAAGCTGAGGCAACTCAAGATTTAGGAAAATTAACAGTTGCTGAATTAAAAGAGATGGCAAAAGCAAAAGGAATTACAGGGATTTCTTCAATGAAAAAGGCTGATTTAATTGCTGCATTAAGCTAAATTAATAATATAAAAACTTAAGACAATGGCTCATAAAAAGGGAGTAGGTAGTTCTAAGAATGGTAGAGAATCAGAATCGAAACGTTTAGGTGTTAAGATTTTTGGTGGTCAAGCTGCTATTGCTGGAAACATTATCATAAGACAACGTGGTAATACACATCACCCAGGTGAAAATGTATACCAAGGAAAAGATCATACTTTACACGCTAAAGTAGATGGTCTTGTAAAGTTTACAAAGAAAAAAGATAACAAATCATACGTATCTATTGAGCCTTTTGAGGCTTAAGAACTTTAGAAGTTTTCTTTAACAAAAAACAAAGAGTGCTGTCTGAAAAGAGGGCGCTGAAAAAGTAACATAAAAACACAAGCAGTAAAGCGTTGATTCAATCAAAGTTTTTACTGCTTTTTCGTATCTTGATTATTCTAAATACAGTTTATGCTAGTGCTAGTTCAAAAAGAAAGTCTGCCTTTAAGTGCCTATTCTGATCTTTATGATTTAATCGTAGCCAAAGAAAAGACAATTTACTGCGCAAAATAAATGAATTAATAGATTTTACTTTTGTGTATAATGAATTGTTACAAAATATTGCCTTAATAAAGGACACAACCCAGAGAGCCCTATAAGGATGTTTAAGTATTTATTGCTTAAAACATTTTATAACATCTCGGACATTGAGGTTGTTGAACGCTCAAGATTTGATATGTCGTTTAAATATTTTTTGGGTATGTCACCAGAAGACAGTCTGATAAGACCAAGTTCACCAACCAAGTTTAGAAAGTTGTGCTTAAGAGATTCAGAACTATTAAATTTATTAATAGGAAAAACGGTTTCTATTGCTTTTGAGAAAGGCGTTATCAAATCAAAGTTTATTATTGTTGATGCTACCCACACAAAAGCCAGATCCAATACTTTATCGCCTCTTGAAGTTTTAAAGCAAAGAGCTAAACTACTTCGCAAATCGGTTTATTCTGTTGATGAAAGCATAAAGAATGAATTGCCTAAAAAGAATGAAGATGATAATTTGGAACATGAGCTAGAGTATTGTTCTGAATTGACCGATTTTATAGTTAAATCAAAATAAAATGTTATAATTTAGGATGTAAAAAAAATTCATCAGTATTATAATCATATTTTCTTCTGATACTTTTTGCTTGCGCCCATTTCTTTTCAATTAGGATTCAAATCTGGACTTATATGGAGGAAGGAATTCTAAAGTATGTCCAGCGTTTTGTATTGCTTGTGATGCATCATTTCTTTTATGGAACGTTGCATTATCTAGGACAATGACTGAAACCTGTAATTAGTATTTCTTTAGTTTTATTCATTTATGATTTTATCTTTGCCTAATATAGTATAAATATGATTTTAGTACACAAAGGAATCAATGTTTTTTATACCGATGAGGGCAAAGGGCAAGCCATTGTTTTACTTCACGGTTTTTTAGAAAACTCTAACATGTGGACGCCTTTTCTGCCAGAATTAACCAAAAACAACAGAGTTGTTTGTATCGATTTATTGGGTCATGGGCAGACAAATTGTTTAGGGTATATTCATTCTATGGAACTTATGGCTAATGTTGTTAAAGCGGTTTTAAATCATTTAAAAATTAAACAATCTATTTTTATTGGACATTCCATGGGGGGTTATGTGGCACTCGCTTTCGCGGAAAAAAATCCAACATCTGTAACAAGTTTATGCTTAATGAATTCTACTGCTGAAGCAGATACAAAAGAAAAAAAAGATAATAGAGATAGAGCTGTTATAGCAGTAAAGCAAAACCATAAAACATTTATTAGAATTGCGATTAGTAATTTATTCAGACCAAAAAACAGAACTATTTTTGTTAATGAAATAAAACAAATAGTTGCTGAAGCTTTACAAACACCTTTGCAGGGTATTATTGCTGCTTTAGAAGGCATGAAAATTAGATACAATAAAGAATCAGTTTTAAGCTCAAACCAATTTAAGGTAATGATGATAATTAGCAAAAGGGATCCCGTTTTAAATTACAATTCATTAGTATTACAAGCAAAAAAAGCACGTATAAAAGTAGTAGAATTTCCTGATGGACATATGTGTCATATTGAAAATAGGGGTAAATTCTTATGCCACATAATGCATTTTATCGAAAATTAATATCTTTTCGTCGTTTTTATTAATTATTTTCCTTATTTTTATTTTCCTAAATTTTAACCCATGAAAAAAACACAAAGCAAACCTACTATTATCCCAAAAATGTATTGCAATCTTTTTGGACATGATTATCAAGTCTCTAAAAAAGTAACCTACCATGTTAAAGAATACACTTGCAGACATTGCAAAAAAGAATTAACAACAAATAGCAACGGTAACTTAACAGAACTCACCCCTAAGTTTAAAGAAATAAATGACATTTTAAGCCGTATACATGCTTCAAGAACGCAACGTTTAAAGAAGAAATCATTCGCTTCGTCGATTTATTAACACCTTGTTCATAACTTTAACGACTTTTTAATACATTTAACGTTTCTCTCCAAAAGAAGTAGTAATTATTAATAGTTAAGGTTTATGAAAAACATTCATTGCAAAGTGTTTGGGCATGATTTAGAAGTTGCTCGAGAGGTTACATATCATGTTAAAGAATACACTTGTAAAAATTGCAGAAAAGAGTTTACTACTAGTAGTAATGGCAATTTAATAGAACTCACTTCCAAGTACAAAGAGATAAACAAAGTTTTAGAATACATTCACAAGAAACGTGTCTCTAAAATTAATCGGCAAAATTTTAATGCAGATTTACTGGTCTTTAAGCACTAAAATTTTTCCACCCTTGCGCCTTAATTGGTATTTTTGTTTCTGCTCTGGTAATTAAATGTGTGCCTGCTCGCTCTTCTTTTATATGACCAATTATTGAAAAATTTGGATTCGCTTTAATCTTGGGATAGTCCTTTTGAGAAATTGTGAATAACAACTCATAATCTTCACCTCCATTTAAAGCAACTGTTGTACTATCAATATTAAATTCTTCGCAAGTAGAAATAACCTGAGGATCCAACGGAATTTTTTCTTCATACAAATCGCAACCCACTTTACTCTGTTTACAAATATGAATAATTTCAGATGACAAACCATCGCTAACATCAATCATCGCAGTTGGTTTTAGCTTCAAGTCGCTCAACAATTTAATAATATCTTTTCTTGCTTCAGGTTTTAATTGACGCTCTACAATATAAGTATAGGGCTCTAAATCTGGTTGATTGTTTGGGTTTACTTTATACACTTCTTTTTCGCGTTCTAAAACTTGCAACCCCATATATGCAGCACCCAAATCGCCCGAAACCACAAGTAAATCATTTGGCTTAGCACCATTTCTATAAACCTCATCATTATTCTCAACTTCACCAATAGCAGTAACAGAAATTAATAATCCCTTAGTTGAAGATGTAGTATCTCCGCCAACAACATCTACATTATAAATATTAGCTGCAGTACCAATTCCAGCATACAAATCTTCTAGAGCTTCTAGAGGAAATCTGTTTGATACAGCAATAGAAACCGTAATTTGTGTTGCAGTAGCATTCATTGCAAACACATCTGATAAATTAACAATAACCGCTTTGTACCCTAAATGCTTTAGTGGCATATAACTTAAATCGAAATGGACTCCTTCAACAAGCAAATCGGTAGTAACAACTATTTTTTTATTTTTAAACTCCAAAACAGCAGCATCATCACCAATACCTTTAATGGTAGATTTTTGTTTAATTTTAAAATGCTTAGTTAAATGCTCAATAAGTCCAAACTCACCTAAATCACTTAATTGTGTAGTTTGTTGATTTTTATCTTCTATCATGTTGCAAAAATAAGAAGCTATTTTAATTAATCAGTATGCTTTTAACATTATAACTACAAAAACAAGCCCTTTCTGTGAAACGTATCATTCAATTTTAACATTAAAATCGATGAGTTGTCAGTCTTTTTTGCTATTATTAAGCTAACTTTGTTGTGTAGTAGAAACTGGTAATTCTCTATTAATTAGTTTTTTAAAGTTATACTACCTGTAACAAATTGTCGTTTTAGTATTATGCTATGATATTAAAACGATTCTAAAAAATTGAAAAAGAATAGTTAAAAAATTGCGAAACATGTACTTACATTTAAAAAGACTCAACGTCTTATATACTATAATTTTAGGATGTTTTTCATTGTCACTATTTTTTTCTTGTGATAATGAAACTGTTGAAGCTGAAAAAGTAGTTGATACTGAAGTCTTTTTACCTTGCGAAAATGGGTTTGCAGGCATTTACCCATGTAAGGATTACGACTTAATGGCGCATTTGCCAATAAGTACTTTTGGAGCAACAAGAGGAAATGATTCTTGGGGTTGGACAGACCAATCTACTGGCAATGAATATGCTTTATTAGCAACTGATACAAACGTTTCTTTTATTGATATTACAGACCCTATAAACCCAATATATTTAGGTCATGTACCTACAGAAACAGTTCCTAACTCTTGGCGCGATGTAAAGGTTTATAAAGATCATGCATTTATAGTAGCTGATAATGTTGGTGCTCATGGCATGCAAGTATTCGATTTAACCCGTTTACGAAATGTTGCAAATCCGCCAGAAACTTTTACTACAGATGCCGTTTATACAGGTGTAGGAAGCTGCCATAACATAGTTATTAATGAAGAAGAAGGTTTTGCCTATTTAGTAGGCTGTAACACCTTTAGCGGTGGCCCAAATTTTATCGATATTACAAACCCTAAAAGCCCCGTTTCTGTTGGTGGTTATTCAACTAATGGCTACTCACACGATGCACAGGTAATAACATACAGTGGTCCAGATAGCGATTATACAGGCAAACAAATTTATATAGGCAGTAACGGAAGTGCTTCTGGCACTAATAAAGTAGTAATAATTGATGTTTCAGACAAAGCGAATCCGCAATTTATTGCAGATATAACATATCCTAATTCAGGTTATACACATCAAGGTTGGTTTACCGAAGATCAGCAATATTTTATTTTAGGTGATGAATTAGATGAACAGCGTTTTGGAGACAATACAAAAACATTAGTTTTTAATTTTACAGATTTAGACAACCCTGACTTGTCATCTATTTATTTTGGACCAACACTTGCCATAGACCATAATGGCTATGTTAAAGACAAAACTTACTATTTAGCCAATTATAGTGCAGGACTTCGAATATTAGATATCACCAATATTTCTGCATCATCAAACGCTATGACTGAAGTTGGTTTTTTTGATACTTTCCCATCAAACGATAATGCAAACTTTAATGGAGTCTGGAGTGTATATCCTTATTTTCAAAGCGGTAATATAGTTATTAGTGATATTCAAGGTGGTCTATTTATAGTTAGAAAAAGCGGTACATAAAATTATTTTTATGTTAAAAAAATGCCTTAAAATATTAAGCCTTTTTATTCTTGTTTTCTGTTTTGTTAACTGCTCTAAAAACGAAGACAACACAAATACTCCTAGTATTATTCAACCAGAAATAGAATTCGTAAAAACCTTTGGAGGTTCTAAAAACGAAAGTGCCAAAGCAGTCATTAAAACCCAAGATGGTGGTTATACCGTTTTTGGATATACCCAAAGTACAGATGGTGATATTACTGATAAAATTGAAGAGGGGTTTGATTACTGGTTGCTAAAATTTGATGCTGAAAGTAGCTTACAATGGCAAAAAACATTTGGAGGAAGTGGCGATGATAGAGGTTCAGATATAGTACAAACTGCAGATGGCGGATTTGCTGTTTTTGGTTTTAGCCAAAGTAACGATGGCGATATTACCGAAAATGCAGGTGCTAGCGATTTTTGGATATTAAAATTAGATGCTTCTGGAAATATCTCTTGGCAAAAATCGTTTGGTTTTTCTGGTGCTGATGATGGCATTTCTTTAATCGAGACCAGCGATAATGGATACTTAATTACAGGTGTTTTAGACGTTACAGCTTCTGGTGGTTTAGGTAATAGCAAAACTTTTGCCACAAAACATGCTGGAGGCGATTATTGGGCTATAAAGCTTAATGCAACTGGCAATAAACAATGGAGCAAATTTTACGGAGGCACATTTACAGACACCCCTTATGATGTGATTCAAACGAGTGATAATGGTTATATTTTAGTGGGAGCTTCAGATAGTAACGATGTCGATATTTCCAATAACAAAGGATCTTACGACTTTTGGGTAATTAAAATATCCGAAACTGGAACTTTACAATGGGAAAAATCATTTGGAGGTTCAGAAATTGATGAAGCAAGTGGTATTACAAATACAAATGACGGTAATTACATTATAGTTGGAGATACTAGAAGCAACGACTTAAACGTTTCTAAAAATAATGGTGCAGCAGATTTATGGGTGATTAAAATCTCTCCTTTAGGAGAATTAATATGGGAGAAAACTTTTGGAGGCAATAGTTTTGATGTCGCTCGTTCAATCACAAAAACTCAAGATAATGGTTATTTAATTTCAGGAAGCTCAAGAAGTAACAATGGCGATCTTTCAAACAATAATGGGCAAAATGACGCTTGGGTTTTAAAAATTGATGCTGATGCTAATTTAAAATGGCAAAAAACCATTGGAGGCACCGATATTGATTTTGCATTTGATGTGATTGAACTAAATGATAAATCCATAATAGGAGTTGGAGAAACAAACAGCTCAGATTTTGATGTTAAAGAAAACAAAGGATTTACAGATATGCTGATTTTCAAAATAAAATAAATGACTAAAGCAACTTTAATATTATTTACTTGTTTACTTCTTATTTCTTGTAGTCAAGATAATGACGACAACATTAATCAAGTTAACGCTACTTTCAGGTTCACTCATAGTTGGGACGAATTATCGGTTTCAAACGCAGACTTTAACAAAATTAAATATACTAATGCAAATGGAGAGCAATTAAGCATTACTAAACTCAGATATTTAATTTCTAAAATCACTTTTCAAAAATCAAACGGAGAAAAAATTATTCTGGAAGGTTACAATTTAGTTGATGTTACCAACAACACAAATCTATCATTTACGCCATCGGCAACAATTCCTTCAGGTAATTATAGCCATGTTTATTTTACTTTTGGATTTGATAACAATGCTAATTACAATAACAATTATCAAGATTTAAACTCGGTTTCATGGATAGTTCCTGCAATATTAGGTGGTGGCTATCATTTTATGCAATTAGAGGGTAAGTTTATTAACAATACAGGTGCTGAAACAGGTTATGCATATCATGTAATAAGAGCGGTTGATAACTCTAAAATACCCCAAGAATTTCAGGACACTTTTTTTGTGGTTGATTTAGGAGCAGTAAGCATTGAAAACAATTCAACATTTAATATAGAAATGAATATTGCCGAATGGTTTAAAAACCCAAACACATGGGATTTAAATATTTTAAACAACGCGTTAATGTTCAACTTTAATGCCCAAATTATGATGTTTGAAAATAGGCAAAATGTATTTAGTTTAAAATCTGTTACACCCTAATCTTTTTGAAAAAATGGATTCTACATATTGCCTGTGTTTTTATTTTCATCTGTTCATCTTGTTCAAATGAAAGTGTAGAAACCTATGTGGCAACACCAAGTCCGTTACAAATCCCTCAATTATTTGAAGACAATATTTTAAACCCTGTAATTCCAATAGATAATCCGCAAACTATTGAAGGTATCGCTTTAGGTAAAAAACTGTTTTTCGACCCTATTTTATCTGCTGATAATTCACAAGCCTGCGCCGATTGCCATGCACCCGAAAATGCTTTTTCTGACACCGACAGATTTAGCGATGGAATTGATGGTATTCGAGGCAATAGAAACTCAATGCCTTTATTTAATCTCGCATGGAATTACGATGAGAAATTCTTTTGGGATGGAAGTTCTTTTAGTTTAGAACATCAAGCATTTGTACCTGTTTCTGATCCTATTGAAATGAAAAGCTCTTGGACTGAACTAGAAACCGAACTTCAACAGCATCCAGAATACCCAAATTTATTTCAACAAGCATTCAGCACTTCAAAAATTGATTCCACTCTTGTCACAAAAGCTATTGCGCAATTTGAGCGCACTTTAATTTCATCAAATTCTAAGTTCGATAAATTTCTTTTAGGCAAAGCAACATTAACTCCACAAGAACTAAACGGTTTTAATGTGTTTATGGATGAAGCTAAAGGCGACTGTTTTCATTGCCATGGTAGCGATAAAAACCCACTCTGGACAGATAATATTTTTCATAACAATGGTTTAGATACAGTAATTACAGATTTAGGTTTGGGCGAAGTAACTGGCGATCCTGCTGATAATGGCAAATTCAAATCACCTTCTTTACGTAATCTTGCATTTACGGCACCATATATGCATGATGGCAGATTTGCAACGTTAGATGAAGTAATAAATCACTACAGTGAAGGTTTACAAAACTCTCCAACCATAGATCCTTTAATAAAAAAAGTAACTCAAGGTGGCGTAAAATTATCAAGCCAGGACAAAGCCGATTTAAAAGCCTTTTTATTATCGCTATCTGATTTTGATTTTATAAGCAATCCTAACTTCTTAAATCAATAAGAAAAACTTATAAAACCATATAATAATATAATGTTAGGTTATTCGGTAATCCATGACTTATATTGTATATTTGCACTCTATTTAGACACAATCTATATAAAAATTATGATAAAAGTTTCTGAAACAGCTAAGAAAAAGGTAGTTGAGCTTATGGCAGATGATGGCTATAATGCATTAACCGATTACGTTCGTGTGGGTGTAAAAAGTGGTGGTTGTTCTGGATTGTCTTACGATTTAAAATTTGATAAAGAACAGCAAGATGGCGACAAGGTTTTTGAAGACAACGGTGTAAAAATTATTGTCGATAAAAAAAGCTTTTTATATTTAATTGGTACTACTCTTGAATATTCTGGAGGATTAAACGGAACAGGTTTCGTATTTAATAACCCTAATGCTAACCGAACTTGTGGTTGCGGGGAATCGTTTTCACTTTAAAATAAAATATGAGTAACAAATATACAGAGGACGACCTACGGGAAGAATTAAAGACCAAAGAATATGAATATGGTTTTTACACCGATATTGAATCGGATACATTCCCTAATGGTTTAAATGAAGAAATTGTACGTGCTATTTCTAAAAAGAAAGAAGAGCCACAATGGATGACTGATTGGCGCTTGGAAGCTTTTCGAGTTTGGAAAGAGATGACAGAACCTGACTGGGCAAATGTAAATTACCAAAAACCCGATTTTCAACGTATTTCTTATTATTCGGCACCAAACAGTAAACCTAAATACGATAGTATTGATGAAGTTGATCCAGAGTTATTAGCAACTTTTGAAAAATTAGGGATTTCATTAGACGAGCAAAAAAAACTAGCTGGAGTTGCTATGGATGTTGTGGTTGATTCGGTTTCGGTAGCAACAACATTCAAAAAAACATTGGGCGAAAAAGGCATTATTTTTATGAGTATTTCTGAAGCTATCAAAGAGCATCCAGAACTTGTAAAAAAATATTTAGGTACTGTCGTTCCACAAAAAGACAACTTTTATGCTGCACTAAATTCTGCTGTATTTAGTGATGGGTCGTTTTGTTATATTCCAAAAGGGGTGCGTTGTCCAATGGAACTTTCAACCTATTTCAGAATCAACCAAGCAGGAACTGGTCAGTTTGAAAGAACCTTAGTAATTGCAGACAAAGGTAGTTATGTAAGTTACCTTGAAGGCTGTACCGCACCAAGCAGAGACGAAAACCAATTACATGCAGCAGTTGTTGAATTAATAGCTTTAGATGATGCTGAAATAAAATATTCAACAGTACAAAACTGGTATCCTGGAAATGCCCAAGGCAAAGGTGGTGTTTACAACTTTGTAACCAAGCGCGGTTTATGTGAAAAGAATGCGAAAATTTCTTGGACACAAGTTGAAACAGGATCTGCAGTTACTTGGAAATACCCTTCATGTGTTTTAAAAGGTGATAACTCGGTTGGCGAATTTTACTCTATTGCTGTAACTAATAACTATCAACAAGCCGATACGGGAACCAAAATGATTCATTTGGGAAAAAACACCAAATCGACTATTATTTCAAAAGGAATTTCCGCAGGAAAATCTCAAAACAGTTACAGAGGATTAGTTCAAATAAATTCCAGAGCCGAAAACGCTCGTAACTTTTCGCAATGCGATAGTTTGTTAATGGGTAACGAATGTGGCGCACACACTTTTCCATACATTGAAGCAAAAAATAAATCGGCAAAAATAGAGCACGAAGCCACAACCAGTAAAATTGGAGAAGATCAAATTTTTTATTGCAACCAACGTGGCATCGATACCGAAAAAGCCATTGCATTGATTGTAAATGGATTTAGTAAAGAGGTGCTTAATAAGCTACCCATGGAATTTGCTGTTGAAGCTCAAAAATTATTAGAAATTAGTTTAGAAGGAAGCGTTGGTTAAATTAATAAATATAAACACATGAAAAACGTATTAATTGTTATTATTTGTTTTTCTGCATTTTTTAATTGCAAAAACGAAAAGAAAACAGATGAAAATATTTCAACTGAAAATTCTGAAAGAACAGAAAAGCAAAGTGATGGATTAACCCTTTTAAAAGGTGATTTTGTATATTATGCTGATGCAGCAATTTTACAAACACATGCCGAAATTTATGGTGTAATTCTTAACAATAAAGTTGACGAGTTAAACGATAAAGCAAAAGCATTTAAAAAAGAAGCAACAGATTTTGTTCTAGTTGAGGTTCGAGGAAAAATCACTCAAAAACCAGAAGGCGAAGAAGGTTGGGACAATCGTTTAGAAATAATAGAAATACTAAGTGTAAAACCTGCTTCAAAAGAAAAAAATAATGTTGTGCAATCAGGAAAAGAATAATTATGTTAAAAATAAACAACTTACACGCAAGTATTGAAGACAAAGCTATTTTAAGAGGTATTAATTTAGAGGTAAAACCTGGAGAAGTTCATGCCATAATGGGACCTAATGGTTCTGGAAAAAGCACGTTAGCCTCTGTTATTTCTGGAAAAGAAGAATACGATGTTGATAAAGGCGAAATTATTTTACAAAATGAAAATATAGATGAGCTTTCAGCTGAAGAGCGGGCACATAAAGGTATTTTTCTTTCGTTTCAATATCCTGTAGAAATCCCAGGGGTTTCTGTTACCAATTTTATTAAAACGGCTATTAACGAAACACGAAAAGCAAAAGGATTAGAAGACATGCCTGCAAAAGATATGCTTAAATTAATTCGCGATAAAGCTGATTTGTTAGAAATTGATAGAAAATTTTTATCGCGATCGCTAAACGAAGGTTTTTCAGGCGGTGAGAAAAAAAGAAACGAAATTTTTCAAATGGCCATGTTAGAACCTAAATTGGCTATTCTTGATGAAACCGATTCTGGTTTAGATATTGATGCTCTACGAATTGTTGCAAACGGCGTAAATAAACTTAAAAGCAAAGACAATGCAGTAATTGTTATAACACATTACCAACGTTTGTTAGATTACATTGTTCCTGATTATGTGCATGTTTTACACGAAGGTCGTATTGTTAAATCTGGACCAAAAGAATTAGCACACGAACTTGAAGAAAAAGGTTACGACTGGATTAAAGAAGAAGTGAAAGCGTAACATTAGTTGGCAGTATTCAGTCGCAGTTTGCAGTTGCTTACTCTAGACTGATTACTCAAAAGTTTAAAAATAGTAAACAGTACTTTCTTAGTTTTCCTTATTACTGAACACTGAGACTGAGACTGAAAACTGAAAACAATGGATTTAAAAGAAAAATTAGTATCATCCTTTCTAGTATTTGAAGATCAAGCTGATGTTGACACTTACGTTCATGACGTTAGAAATGATGCCATAAAAATATTTGAAGAAAAAGGCTTCCCAACAAAAAAAGAAGAAGCTTGGAAATACACCTCTTTAAACAAAATTTTAAAAGAAGATTATAGTGTTTTCCCGAAACAAGAAAATGCTTTAGAATATAGAGATGTAAAAAAATATTTTATCCACGATATAGACAGCTATAAAATCGTATTTATTGATGGAAAATATTCATCGCACTTATCGCAAACCACGCACGATGGAATTGATGTTTGCTTAATGTCGGCAGCATTATCAAAACCAAAATACCGCTTAATTATAGAGAACTACTTTAATAAAGCGGCAACAAAAGAAAGCTTACCATCGCTTAACACAGCTTTTTCTAAAGAAGGTGCTTATATACATATTCCAAAAAACAAACTGGTAGAAAAACCTATTCAAATTATACATTTGTCAACAGGTAATGAGTCTGCTACACTATTGCAACCTCGTAATTTAATTGTTGTCGATGAGAATTCTCATGTACAAATTATTGAGCGTCACCAAAGTTTAACCAATAATGCCGTTTTAACTAATAGTGTAACCGAAATTTTTGCAAACAAACGTGCTATAGTAGATTATTACAAGGTTCAAAATGATAATGCAAACGCATCGTTAATAGATAATACGTTTATTAAGCAAAAGCGCGAAAGTGTTGCCTCGGTGCACACCTTTGCTTTTGGAGGAAAATTAACGCGTAATAACCTTAATTTTTATCAAGAAGGCGAGCGTATAAATTCTATATTAAAAGGGGTTACTATTTTAGGCAGCAAGCAACATGTCGATCATAATACTCTGGTGCATCATATCAAACCAAATTGCGAAAGCCACCAAGATTATAAAGGCATATTTGGAGAGAACTCAACAGGCGTTTTTAACGGCAAAATTATTGTTGAAAAAGAAGCGCAAAAAACCAATGCATTTCAGTCTAACAACAATATTTTAATAAACGATAAAGCTACGATAAACACAAAACCACAACTTGAGATTTTTGCCGATGATGTTAAATGTTCTCACGGTTGCACCATTGGTCAACTAGACGAAAGTGCCATGTTTTATATGCGTTCGCGTGGTATTCCAGAAAAAGAAGCTAAGGCACTTTTAATGTACGCTTTTAGCAATAACGTGTTAAATTCGGTTAAAATTCCAGAAATAAAACAACGTATCACCAAAATAATCGCTAATAAATTAGGCGTTAATATTGGATTCGATCTTTAAAATTATTTGAAGCTATTTCCCGCTATTCGCTGTATCTTTTTTTCGTACCTCAAAAAAGGATGCCGCTTCTATCGGGGCTAAACCATAAGCCATGTTTAAGGTAAACGACATAAGACAAGACTTCCCGATACTTAACAAACAAGTAAACGGTAAACCCTTGGTCTATTTTGATAATGCAGCAACATCACAAACACCACAAAAAGTTATCGATGTTATTGTAGATTATTACTCAAACTATAATGCTAATATCCATCGTGGCGTGCATACCTTAAGTCAAGAAGCAACAGATTTATACGAGCAAGCACGCTTAAAAATACAAACACATTTTAATGCAAAATATTCGCACGAGATTATCTTAACATCTGGCACAACACATAGTATTAATTTAGTAGCAAATGGCTTTTCATCACGCTTAAAAAAAGGTGACGAAGTTATCGTTTCTGCTTTAGAACATCACAGCAATATTGTGCCATGGCAAATGCTTTGTGAGCGTACTGGAGCTGTTTTAAAAGTTATTCCAATGAACGAATCTGGCGAGTTGGAAATGACTAAATACAACAATTTACTTTCTGAAAAAACAAAACTTGTTTTTGTAAATCATATATCCAATGCCTTAGGTACCATAAATCCTATCGAGTATATTATAGAACAAGCCCACAAGGTTGGCGCAGCAGTTTTAATTGATGGTGCTCAAGCCTGCCCGCATATAAAACCAGATGTTCAAAATTTAGATGTTGATTTTTATGTCGCTTCAGCGCATAAAATGTGTGGTCCAACAGGAGTAGGCATGCTTTACGGAAAAGATGAATGGTTAAAAAAATTACCACCCTATCAAGGTGGTGGCGAAATGATTGCCGAAGTCACTTTTGAGAAAACCACCTATGCAGATTTACCACATAAGTTTGAAGCAGGTACACCAAACATTGCTGGAGGCATCGCATTTGGTGCAGCCATTGATTATATGAATACTATTGGTTTTGATTCCATCGCTTCATACGAAAACGAGTTGTTAAATTATGCTACAGAACAGCTCTTAAAAATTGATGGATTAAAAATTTACGGAACCTCAAAAAATAAAACATCGGTTATTTCATTTAATTTAGAAGGTATTCATCCATACGATGTTGGTACTATTTTAGATAAATTAGGTATTGCTGTCCGTACAGGGCATCATTGTGCACAACCTATCATGGATTTTTATAAAATCCCTGGAACTATACGTGCTTCTTTTGCGTTTTATAATACCAAAGCAGAAATTGATGTTTTAGTTAAAGGCGTTAAAAAAGCTAAAATGATGTTGGCTTAATACTTTGGCTTCCTTTTTGTATATTCAGAACTCATCTGAACGAATTTGATTCATTTTTTAGGAAACAGAAAAAGTCAAGATGAGTTCTCACTTATAAATCAAAAAAACCTAAATTAAAATGAAATCTATGTTAATGATTTTCAGTATGATTGTATTACGCTGTTGTTGGGGACCATCAGATTATCAATTAATTATAGCACAACAAAATGACAATACAATCTTGAAAGAACTCAATGACACATATCAAATAAAGCATTTATACAATAGAGACGTTTCGTCTTACAAGCTCAATATTGTTTTTAACGATAGCACCAAACAAGTATCAGGTTTTTTAGGTTGTAATCGGTTTTTTGGTTCTTATTCTTTAAAAAATAATGCATTAAACTTCGGTGCTTTAGGCTCAACAAAAATGCTATGCAAAGAAGAGTTCAATAAAGTTGAGATAGAGTTTTTCAAAGCATTAGAAAAAGCCAATTTAATTCTTTTTACAAAAGATGGTTTTGCACTTTACAATAAAAAGAAGGTACTATTATCAGCCATTAAAAAAGAAGACAATATAGATGTTAGTTTTGAATATTCTGCCATATCTAGAGGCACTTATAAATTAATTAAAATTAATCAAAAAAGTATTTCATCAACAACTACACAAAACGGTAAACCGAATAAAAAAGCATGCAATAAAGCCGATTGGCAAAAACTAATAGACGCTTTTGAAACTTTTGAGGTTAAAAATATTCTAACTTTAAAAGCACCTTCAGAAAAACGCTTTTTTGATGGTGCAGCAATAGCTGTTTTAAAAATCACTTATAACAATCAAGTTTACGAATCGCAAAGCTTCGATCATGGTAATCCTCCAAAAGAAATCGCTTTACTTGTTAAAGAAATCTTATCTATTTCTGAAAACATTGAATAAGAATATTTGTTATTGTATTTTTGCATAAAACTGTAACTGTGAGTATTGAAGATATACAAAAAGAAATAATAGACGAATTCTCAATGTTTGAAGATTGGGAAGAACGTTATCAATATATGATTGATTTAGGTAAAGATTTACCTTTAATTAACGACCAATACAAAACCGAAAGCAATATTATTAAAGGTTGCCAAAGTAAAGTTTGGGTACATGCCGAAATGAAGGATGATAAAATTGAGTTTACTGCTGATAGTGATGCCATTATAACAAAAGGTATTATTGCTATTTTGATTCGTGCATTTTCAAATCAGCATCCAAAAGATATTATTGATGCCAATACTGATTTTATTGATAAAATTGGGTTAAAAGAACATTTGTCGCCAACACGTGCAAATGGCTTAGTAAGTATGGTAAAACAACTTAAAATGTATGCTATTGCATACCAAACACAATTAAATTAGTAGATAGTAGAATCGTTTGCCGTTGAGTCATTATAGTTAAAGTCGACTTTACAACAAACAACTTAACAAAAAACAGCATGAATTATGAGTGAAACAACAATAGATACCAACGCCTTAGGCGAAAAAATAGTAAACGTTTTAAAAACCATTTACGATCCAGAAATTCCAGTAGACATTTACGAACTCGGGTTAATTTACGATGTGTTTGTAAACGAAGATTACGACGTTAAAATATTAATGACACTTACAACACCTAACTGTCCGGTTGCCGAAACATTACCGCTGGAAGTTGAAGAAAAAGTAAAATCTCTAAACGACGTTAAATCTGCTGAAGTAGAAATTACTTTCGATCCGCCTTGGACACAGGATTTAATGAGCGAAGAAGCGAAGTTAGAATTAGGGATGCTTTAGTTTAGTTAGCAGTATTCAGTTGGCAGTTGCAGTATTCAGCTTTTCCCGTAAAATCTACCTATAGTCAAGTTTGTCGTAAAAATGTCGTATAAAAACCGTTATCAAAAAGATGCTTTCATAATTAGTTTTGACCAAAATTTAAAACAATTTTAATTATGGACAACATTGGAGAGAAAATTAAAAACGTAAGAAAGAAAAAAGGACTATCTCAAGAAGAACTAGCTGAATCTGCAACTATTAATTTAAGAACCATCCAACGCATTGAGAATAATGAAAGTGAGCCTAGGGGAAAAACACTGCATTTAATTTGTGATGTTTTAGAAATAAATGTTGAAGATATTTTAGACTACGGAAAGCAAAATGATAATAGTTTTTTAGTTTACATGCACTTATCAGTTATAATAGGATTAGTAATTCCAATAGGAAATATAATCCTTCCTTTTATTTTATGGGTAACTAATAAAGAGAAAATAATTGGGCTGAAAAGTATTGGAGTTAATCTTTTAAATTTTCAAATTGTTTGGACATTTATTACATTTTTAGTGTTAATGGTTGGAGCCTTTTTTAAAATCATTCATTTTGAGATTGGGCCATTTACAGGTAATTTGCTTATAGTAACTACATATTTTGTATTCATTATTCCTAACATTGTTTTATCCATTATTTTTGCAATAATGATCAGAAATGGAAAAATCAAAAATTATTACCCTAACATTATAAAGTTTATAAGATAATTTATAACTTGGAATCAATATGCCAAACGAAATCGTAAATCGCGTAGCGAATAGTAAATTAATCACGTTAAACCTTGAGGATTATTATCCTGAAGGGAAACGTGTTTTATTCGATATTAAAGACTGGTTGTTTGAAGGTTTTGTATTGCGTGAAAAAGAGTTTAGACAAAAAGTTTCAGAACACGATTGGTCTCAATATCAAGATAATTATGTAGCGTTAACTTGTAGTACAGATGCTATAATTCCGGCATGGGCTTTTATGTTGTTAAGTATTCATTTAGAGTCTTTTACTAAAAAAACTATTATAGGTAATCTGGACACTTTAGAAACTTCCATTTATCAAGATGTTATTAATAGGCTTGATGTTTCAGAATACAAAAACAAACCCATCATTATTAAAGGCTGTTCAAATAAACCCGTACCTCAAAACGCTTATATTATGCTAGCAACTAAACTAAAACTTGTTGCTAAATCTATTATGTACGGAGAAGCTTGCTCTTCTGTTCCTTTATTTAAAAAAAAATAATATTTACTTTTACAGTGACATAAATTAATACTTTAGTGTCTTATTACTTGAACAAGTAAAAAAATAAATCTACTTAAAATGAAAAAAACTTTATTATTATTTATTTTTTTAATTGGAATTGTTTCGATTAACGCACAAACTTTAGAGGAATTAAAGGCAACCCAAGCAGCTAAAAAAGATTCTATTACTGCTATCCAAGGTCGGGTTGATGCTATTCAAGCACAAATAGATGCTTTACCTGGATGGAAAAAAGGGGCATTTGGTACTATTGGCGGAAGCATTTCTAGTTTTAAAAATTGGTATGCTCAAGGTACGCCAAATAATAATTCTGGAAATATTGGATTTACCGTTAATGCTTTCGCAAACTTAAATCAGGATAAATTCTTTTGGAGAAATGCGGCTAACGTAAACTTAACTTGGGTGAAATTAGATGATAAAGATGACCCAACAGATAGTGACAAGTTTAGGGAAGCGACAGACGTTTTCAATATTAATTCTTTATACGGATACAAACTAAGCAAAAAATTTGCCATTTCTGGAATGGGAGAATATAGAACAACCCTTTTAAGTAACTTTAACGACCCTGGATTTTTAGATTTAGGTGTTGGTGCTACTTGGACTCCTACTAAAGATTTAGTAGTAGTTGTGCACCCGTTTAACTACAATTTTGTATTTAGTAGTAATTCGGTTATTGATTTTCAATCGTCGTTAGGAGCAAAAATTCTTGTTGACTATACCAGACAAATTGATGCTGTAAGTTTTAAAACTAATTTATCGATGTTTCAAAGTTATAAATCTGGTGATTTATCGAACTGGACATGGACCAACTCTTTTGGATACACCTTATGGAAAATGATTGGTGTTGGTTTTGATTTTGGTTTAAGACAAAACAAACAAGAGGCCTTTAACTACCAACAAAGCCAACCAGGAAGTATCTCTGCGGCAAGACTTGAAAACGTTGATAATAAGTTGCAATCTTACTGGATGCTAGGACTTAATTACTCCTTTTAAAACTTAATATATATAATTATAAATTTTTAAAGAAGCGCATTTTTTTGCGTTAAGGATTAAGACATACTTCGACTATGCTCAGCATAGGTTTATTGGATCTCCTTGCAAAAAGCCTTTCGGCTGCGCTCAAGGTAAACTTTTAGTGAATGCCTGAGCTTTAGGTAGCGCCCAAATTCTACGCCATATCTTCATAATTATAATCAGGATATAGAAAATGATTATATGGAAAACGTGTAATACCAAATAAATTTTAAAACAAGCTAAATTTTTTATATCTTTCTCTTATGGGAAGACAAGCAACTATTATTATTAAAGAGTCTATAGAAGAACTTAAGGACTTACATAAAAAGGAATCAAATCCAAAGCTAAGACGTCGTTTAAAGTGTTTGATTTATACTAAAGAGAATAAGTACAAAACTCAAACAATCTTAGCGACCCATTTAGGGGTTGATTATTCATCTTTAAAACGCTGGTTTAAATTGTATAGAGAAGAAGGTTTAGCCAGTTATTTGAGCATCAATTCTGGAGGTAATAAGGCTAGTATTATAACACCGAAGGTGCATCATCAGTTGGAGCAAAAGGTTAATAACGCTTCCAATCCTCTCAAAGGGTATTGGGAAGCGCAACTATGGCTAAAAAATAATTTTGGTTTAGAGATGAAATACAATACGGTTCGCACCTATTTAATACGTCATTTTAAAACCAAAATAAAAGTACCAAGAAAATCACACTACAAAAAAGATGAGCAGGCTATTGAAGCCTTTTTTAAAACTTCCAAATGAATTGAAATCATTAAAAAAGGCATAGTTTTTAATGCTGAAACTACAGTAAATCTATATGCTCAAGACGAAAGCAGATTTGGACTCAAAACCCATATTGGAAGCTGCTTAACAGCAAAAGATGTTAAGCCAATTGTTAATTATTAACACGCTTTTAAAAACACCTATTTATACGATAGTTTTTCTCCTATTGATGGCGATGCCTTTATTTACGAGATTCAAGGTATAATTAGTGAAATATTTTATCAATACCTAAAAGCGTTCTCACTATATAAACCTAAAGAAATTATAATCATAATTATAGATAATGCTGCATTCCATAGCTTATCAAAATACACATTACCAGACAATATTATACTCATTAGAGTACCACCATATTCTCCCGAATTGAATCCAAGTGAAAAAATATGGCATTACATCAAACAACACTACAAAAACAACGTGTTCGAAACCCTTGATAACATAAAACAATGGCTATATGATTTTGTCAATAATAAATTAAACAATGAAATCATAAAATGGATTATTTATAATCAAAAATTATGCAAACCCTTTTTAGATCATTTTAATGTGTAATTGGTATAACAATCCTGTTTGATATAAATTCAGAAATGATAGATTTCATACTTTTAGACACCCTCATTTTTTTTCTTCTAAAGAATACCTTTTTAAATGCCATAATCCAAAACGTTCTGCATTTACCCTATTCATTTTAAAAAAAACTGCATTTCATCTAATATTTTTTACGTTTTGTCGATTTTTTTGTATATTACACCGATTTTTGAAAGTAAAATTAATCAGATAATTAAATAAATGACTTTCAATAATCTAAGACCCAAATCTAAATCCAATGGACAAAAAAAGAATTGTTTTAGCAGAAGACAACAATACACTTTCCCTATTATTAAAGTTTAGGTTAGAAAAAGAAGGTTACGAACTATTCATGGCCAAAGATGGTAAAGAAGCCATAACCTTAATTGAAGCATCCAATCCAGACCTAATTATTACAGACATTATGATGCCCTTTATTAGCGGACTAGAAGTAATTAGTCATATAAGAATTGCTCTGGACAAGGATACGCCAATTATAGTATTTTCATCGGCTGGACAAGAAGAAATGGTATTAAAGGCTTTTAGCTTAGGCGCAAATGATTTTATGGGAAAACCTTTTAGCCCAAATGAATTAATGATACGAATAAAACGGATTTTAAATTGACTTAGTTGACTCAAATATAGTATTTGTTATCTCACAAATATGCCCCAAATATGATGATAGACTACCAACATTTAATGACTTATTTTAATGAGTCGCCTATATATATCCAAGTCGCTTGGGGAACTAGCCTTATTTTGGCTATAGCCATTGTGTGTTTATCTGTTTATTTAAAAGTGTTACGTTTCCATCTTAGAAAAAAGGAAATAGAAAATAAGTTGCTTAAGAGTGAATACGAAGCCCTTATTATTGAATATTTATATACCGAAGATGAGCTTGGTGATGGACACACCTTCAAAGAATCTGTCATTGAACAACTTCAGTCTGCAATTTTAATAGAATCGAAACGGAAATTAATTATATCCATACTATACAATTTAACCTATGAAGTTTCAGGTGAATTGTCCGACACTATAAAAACCTTATACATTAAAGCAGGGTTTGTAGCACATGCCTTGAAACGATTAGAAAGCAAACATTGGTACATTATTGCAAAAGGAATTGGGGAGCTTTCGCATTTTAGAATCGATAATGTATATAATAATGTATCGAAATTTTTAGACCATCCTAGATTGGAAGTAAGAAAAGAAACCGAATTGTATTTGGTAGAATTGTTTAAATTCAAAGGGCTTTCATTTTTAAACACCCTTACCGATACTCTTTCAGAATGGATGCAGCTTAGATTACTTGAAACCTTACAAAAGTTTGACGACCAACAAATATGCGACATTAACCCTTGGTTAAAATCCCAAAACGAATCGGTTATTTTATTTGCCATAAAATTAGCCCAAATCTATAACCAATTTGAGGTTCAGAACACCTTAACCGAACTGTTATCGCATCCTAAAAAACAGGTTAGAATAGCCGCCATTCAAGCCCTAACCCATTTATATGGTATTGAAGCTAAAGAGATGTTAAAAGCTAACTTTAATGACCTTAGCCTAGAAGAGCAAATATGTTTCTTTGGTATGCTAGAGAAGCTTGTTATGCCATCGGACGAACCTTTTGTAGAAAAATACCTATTCCACAAAAATTTCGACATACAGCTCCTAGCGCTTAAGATACTTAAGTCCATTAATATTGAAAAATACATGGGCTTAAGTAAAACAACAACTAACGAAAAAGACTCGTCTATGATAGAGTTGGTAAATACAATATAATATGGATACCAGTACCGTTAAAATAATTCTACAGATACTTCACTATATCTTTTTTACCTATGCCTTTTTGGCCATTAGCTCTTATATTGTACTATCTATAATTTCTGGAAAAGAAACATTGAACTATTTTAAGAAAAAGAGCTTTGTAAATTACAAGGACATCCTATCTTCTACATTATCACCATCCATAACTATTATAGCCCCTGCCTATAATGAAAGCCTTAACATTGTTGAAAACGTAAGATCGTTGTTATCCAACCATTATGTTAACTATAGTGTTATAATTGTAAACGATGGCAGTAAAGATGATAGCCTGGAGAGGCTTATAAAAGCCTACAATCTGGAAAAGATAAATTATATCGTTAACGAAAAAATTAAAACAAAACCCTTACGGGCTGGTGTATTTAAATCTAAAAACCCTGCCTTTGAAAGGCTAATGGTAGTCGATAAAGAAAATGGTGGAAAAGCAGATGCTTTAAACATGGGGCTAAACATTAGCAAAAGTAAATATGTTGCTTGTATTGATGTAGATTGTCTGCTAGTGGAAGATGCCCTTCTTAAAATGATAAAGCCTTTTTTGGATGAAACCGAAACTAAAGTTATCGCAGCAGGAGGTGTGATTAGAATTGCCAATTCCTGTGTTATTAAGGATGGTAAACTATTAGACATTAACCTGCCAAAAAACCTGTTGGTACAATCACAGATACTTGAATACCTTCGGGCATTTTTACTGGGTAGGATGGCTTGGAGCAAGTTAAATGGCCTCTTGGTAATCTCGGGTGCATTTGGTATTTTAGATAAGAATATTGCTATTGCCGTTGGCGGCTACGACACTAACACCGTTGGTGAGGATATGGAAATCATTGTTCGTATGCGTCGATACATGGAAGAGCGAAATGAAAAATATAGAGTCTCCTACATACCCGATCCATTATGTTGGACCGAAGCTCCCGATAGTTATAAAATATTCATCTCCCAGCGTAACCGATGGACCAGGGGCACTATAGAAACCTTAAAAAAGCATCGAAAAGTGGCTTTTAACCCCAAGTATGGTACTTTTGGATTAATAAGCTACCCCTACTGGCTCATATTTGAACGATTGGGGCCCATTATTGAAGTTGTTGGTCTTCTTTATTTTACCATTTTAATTGTCTTAAAAGAAGTAAAATGGGAATATGCCCTATCCTTTTTGGTGTTGTCTTATATATTCTCAGTATTGTTTTCTATAGTGGCTATCTATTCTGAAGAACTAACCTTCCACCAATACAAAAAGAAAGGAGCTGGTGTAAAGCTTATTTTATTAAGTGCCCTGGAACCCTTTATATTGCACCCTTTTGTGCTTTATGCTGCGGTTCGTGGTAATTTCGATTATTTCTTTAAAAAGAAAAAGTCCTGGGGTAACATGGTTAGAAAAGGATTAACAACTAATTAATTATGGCATTTAAATTCTCACAGCACACATTTTATAAATACATCTATTTAATCCTAGCACTTATTATTGCTTTTTGGAGCATGAGCTTATTTGAAGCTTTTATGTCCAAAGCACCTGTAGACAACTTTTGGTATACTTTACTTTTAAAGTTAATCAATGATTTTTGGGGTGGGTTAATCATCGGGGCATTGTGCTTCCCTCTATATTTCATCATTCAACTGTTTTCAAAAAAAGGAACTATAATCCTCACAAAAATATTGTTCTTATTAATTATTGTTATTCAATATTTGCTAGTAAAATACAGTTTAACGACCATGTTAAATTTAGGTGCCGATATTTTGGGTTACTCCTTTAATGACGCTTTTAGTACTGTTTCCGCATCCGAATCGTTTTCAATAATTTCCTTTATTCCTTTTATAGCCTTACCTCTACTTTTTACATTGGCATATTGGTTGTTAAAATGGCACAAAAATGACCGTTTGCTAATTGGCAGCAGCGTACTGTTTATCATATTATTTGCAATGCTAAAATTAACATTGCATGACACCTCCAATTTAAAATACCAAAATAAAATTGTTTTTTTAACCAAGGATATTGTTAAGTTTCATAACGAAAAAAACAAATTAAGTGCTTATAACTTATCCGAAAGGGAAGACTATCCGTTACTAAAATCCTTTAATACATCAAACGATGTGCTCAGCCCATTTTTTAGCTCTAAAGAAGAAAAGCCTAACATTGTTGTTATTGTTGTAGAAGGCCTTGGTAGCGAATTTGTAAAGAAAAATGAGTATGGTGGCTTTACGCCTTATTTAGATAGTCTTATAGAACAATCGCTGTATTGGGAAAACTTTGTAAGTACCACAGGTAGATCCTTTGGCATTCTACCTTCTTTATTAGGTTCCCTGCCTTTTGGCGAAAAGGGATTTTTGGAATTAACCTATACTCCCTCCCACCTGTCTCTTATAAGCATTTTAAAAGCCAACGGCTACTTTACCTCTTACTATTCGGGAGGGCCGTCAAGTTTTGATAGGAAAGTTAACTTTTTAGAATATAACGGCATCCACAAACTTATTGACAAAAACAAATATGGATCTGATTACAAAGAAACTATTGGAGATAATGGTGGTTTTTCTTGGGGCTACCCAGACAGTGAAATATTCAGAAAGGCAATAAATTCATTGGAAACAGAAAAGCTGCCCCGTTTAGATATTATTATGACACTGTCCTCACATGAACCCTTTGAATTTCCTGACAAAGCGCATTATATGAATAAAGTTGTTGATGTTTTAAACGCCTCTAATAAACCCGAATCCTTAAAACAGCAAATAACTACACACAAAGATATTTTTGGTTGCCTGTTATATACAGATAATGCCATTAAAACATTTATGGATAGTTATAAACGGCGGCCAGACTACGGCAACACCATATTTATAATTACTGGAGACCACAGATTAATCCCCATATCACAAAAAGATAAATTGTGTAGGTTTCATGTACCTTTTTTAATATACAGCCCCATGCTTAAAAAGCCCGAGACCTTCAAATCGGTTTCATCGCATTGGGATGTCACTCCTAGCTTATTAAGCTATTTATATAAAAACCATCATTTTAAGCCTTTAAAAAAAGTATCCTGGATAGGCAAGGGACTCGACACAGCCAAAGAATTTAGAAACATCCATAAAATACCGCTTATGCGTTATAAAGGTGGGTTAAATGATTTTCTATATAAGGATTATCTACTATCAGACGGGGAATTATTTAAAATAAACGACAATTTTGGAATCTATAAAGTTACTGAAGAAGCCCTAATAAAAACCATGGAAGATTCCTTAATGGCCTTTAAAAGGATGAATACCTATGTTACGCAGCGCAAAAAAATATTTCCTGATTCCCTAAATATTTATGTTACTCCTAAAACCGAGTTTTCAAAAGAACAATTGGCAACAATCAGCAAATATTCGAATCAAAAAACCTTTGATGATGTCTTGACCATTGCCCAAGATCTATCCTCAAAAAAAGATTATAAAACCACCCGTTTACTTTGTGATTATATTTTAAACGAGTACCCAAATTATACCGATGCACGCATATTAAAAGGACGCACTTTGGCTTGGGAGAAAAACTATAAGGATTCTGAAATTGAACTTTTAAACGCTCTGGAAAGAGCGCCGTTTTACGATGACTCTTATTCAGCAATTTTAGACTTGTATTGGTGGGTAGGGCAAGAGGATAAATCTGAAAGCATTTATAAACAAGCTTTAAAAAATAAGATTACAAATCCAAATTTAGGATATAAAATGGCCAAAGCCCTTAATCGACTTAACGACAACTCAAAAGCCATTAAACTAATGGACAGTATTTTAAAAATATATCCTGATAACACCGATTACCAAACCTTAATAAAAAGCCTAAAGTAAGGTACCTATTGATTATGAATAAATACATTTGCATTATACTTTTCTTATACGGTTTTACTGCTTTTACCCAGCAACCCATTTTTAAAGGTGATCCGGATAAAGCATTCGAGACCGCTCGCGAATTAGCATTTAACAAACAACGAAAAGAGGCACAGGACACCTTGCGTCTTATTTTAACAAAATATCCTAATTACCATGACATCCGTTCATTTTTGGCAAGCACCTATTCCTGGGATGGTGATTATAAATCTGCCAAAAAGGAATTTGTCTATGTACTTAAACAAAACCCAAAAAGATTGGATACTTGGGAAGCAGCCATTAAAAACGAATTGTATAGCGAAGCCCCAAAAAGCGCTCTAAACATGGCCAATAGTGCCCTTAGCCATTTTCCTAACAATCCAGAAATCCTATACTTAAAAGCCAGTGCCGAAGACCAATTAAACCATAAGGAAGATGCATTAAAAACCATAGAAAACCTACTGAAAGAACATCCAGACCACAATAAAGCGAAAACCTATAAGTTAGGTTTAATTGAAAGTATAAGTTTTAATACCATTGGATTAAAATCGTCTGTCGATTTATATTCTGAAGTGTTCGACCCAATGCAGTACTATTTGGTTAATTATGCACGGCAAACCAAATATGGCAGTATTCATTTAAAAGCAAACTTAAGCAATCGTTTTGCCTCAACAGGAGCACAGTTTGAGGTAGATTTATACCCAAGACTAGCCAAAGGTCTCTATGGCTATGCCAATTTTGGTGTTTCAAACTCCTTTTTATATCCAGAAATAAGGTATGGTGCCGAGTTACACAAATCTTTTCCCAAAAGCATTGAAGGTTCATTGGGGTTTAGGGCCTTGAAATACCAAAATACCACAACCATTTATACAGGTTCAATTGGTTGGTACACCGGTAATGACTACTGGTCTTTTCGTGCCTATGTAACACCTGGAAATCCAAAAGCAAGTAAATCGGGAACCTTAAGCTATAGAAAATACAGGAATAATGCCAACAATTATTTAAATATTGAAGTAGGCATTGGCTTTTCCCCAGAAATCAATCGATTTATATTTGAAGGAAACAATGAAAACACAATCATCAATCTAAAATCACAAAAATTAAATTTGGGATATTTTTTCTCTTCAAAAAACAATATGCATATTTGGGGTATACAAACTGGTGTATCCCATCAAGAAATTAGTTTCGATCCTGGTAATTATTTTTTGGTATACTCCTTTGGACTATCTTGGGACTTAAAATTTATGTAAATCATCTGATGTAATTATTTCTGGAGGCGAAACAAACTTTGGAGCTTTTACTCTACCTCTTGGAATATATTTTAAAGGAAATAAAATCGTGCGCCAAAAATTAAATTCTCGCTTATAATCTTTCGGGTTAGATTTTGCAGTCCACTCGCTAACAGCGTTAAAAACTTTTAAAGAATGATCTAACTGCCAACCAATGTCAGATTTTGTAACCTCAGGATTTGTTTTATCCTTTAAAGGAATATTTTCCTCTATTTCTGCTAATAACTGATATAAAGCTTTGATTCTTTTAATTGACATTGTTGAAATTTAGTTTAAAAAGATATAAATTAAATTCTTAACTTAGGCTATTCCATTTTATAATGGTGCATTGTTTACTTAAAATTATAGCTTATGGTAGCTTTTAGATCAGAAATTAGAAACTCTCCAACACAACAAACCATTAAAGTTTTTTTGAGTGATGAATCTTTAGATAATGATATAAAGCATTATTTAGAAAACTTTAATGAGATTGAACTTGTTGAAATACGTAAAAGTGTTGAACGCAACCGTGTTTCTGAAAATATTACGATTTTTAGAAAAGATGGTGTCGATATTAATTCATTGCAAGTAAAAATTGACGAAAGTTTGAATCAGTATTTTGATGGCAAATAGGTTTTACTAACAATTGAATGTAACTTATTATTTTTTCTGATTAGCTAAATAAGTAATTAATGAGGCAAATTCTTCAAAAGAAAGTGCATTAGCTAATCCTGCAGGCATCATTGATGTTTCTAAATCTTCTCTACTTATAATATCGCTTGTTTTTATTGTAAATTCTATTCCAGCTATATTGCGCATCACAACTTTTTCTGAAGTTTCAGAAGTAATAAACCCTACATAACTTTCATCGTTTTTAGCTTCTATTAGTATAGTTGCAAAGCCTTGTGAGATAGATGCGTTAGGTTTTAAAATAGATTCAGCAATTTGATCCCGATTCATGATTGAACCAATTTGCCCCATATAAGGTCCTTTTAAAGCTTCTCCTTTTTTAATACTATGACAAGCTACACACCCTTGATTAGTAAATAATTTTTCTCCTTTTTCTGGATCACCTTTTATTTTAGAAATAGCAATCATTACATCTTCAATTGATGTTTTACCTATTTGACCTTTTTGGTTCTTTATTTTTTCAAGGTCGATTTTCTTTTCCTCTTTAACTATTATTTCTTCTTCGCCGCCAAAAGCCACAATTCCCATGCGATGCTTATCGTTTAAATTAGCAAAGAATTCTTTTTCATCAGCGTTAGATTTTTTCCAAACATTGGTTAAAAAAGTTTTGATTTTAGGCGAAGATTCCCAAGTAATTCCTTTGTAATATGGTCCGTGTGTGTCTGGTCGGGTACTCCACCACCAAGAGCCATCATATGGTGCTTCTTGTTTGTATAGTCTAGATAAAGTTGTTAAAATTTCTTTTTTAAAAGCGGTGTTACTAGATAAATTGTAAGCTTCAATCAAGCCGTCAATAGCTTTATCGTTATGGATATATTTTAATGCCCAAAGCGCTAAAGTGGATTCTTCATTTTTAATAGCTTTAATACATGCGTTCACTGCATTCATGCTTACTAACGCTTTTACAGCTAAATGCGCAGGAATAATAGGTGAGTTTGGTGTTGCATGTGGTCCTTCTGTTCCTTTTTCTGGTGCCTTAGCATTTGCAGGAACAGGAATTTGTAATAAAGCATTTGCAGCTTCTACTTTTTTTAGTCGTCCTAAACCTATAATTGCTGCAGCCTTGACTCTTTCAGAGGGGTCGTTTAATGCTTCTGTAAAAAGTTCTAATGGTACAATATCTAATTGTGATTTTCGATCGGTTAAGGCCTTTAGTGTAAACTCTTTTACTGTTTTGTCATTGCTTAATTGAACTAAATTATAAACTGTACCTTTATGATTAATTTGAGCATAAGCAAAAATTGCAGCGACTCTAGTTTCTAAAGAAAGGTTTTTGTCTGAGGCCATTTTCCAAACAGCTTTTGATGCTTTTCTTGGAGATTTAGTTATTAATTCTTGTTGGGCAGTTAAACGAATTTTAGCCGACTTTTCTTTAAGTAATTCAGCTAATTCAGTTATAGATAGCTTGGTAACATCAGGAAATACTTTGTGTTTCCAGTTTTTAGGTATAGCTCTTGCTACAAAACCTTTATCGGGATTTCCAGAATATCCTGCACCATCCCAAGCACTCATAAATAATTGTCCGGAGGCATCAACATCTAAATCTGTTATTTGAGCTAGTTTTATAAAATCTTCTTCGGTTTGCTTAAAACTTGCACCATCTGGTGTAACCCTATGAATAAATAATTTGCTTCTTCCCCAATCTGCCATCATGGGAACTTGGTTGTATTTTTCAGGCCATTGTTCATTATCCATAAATAATGCGCCAGTTCCAGATCCTCCGCCAACATCTACTAGGGCAGGAATAATTTCATTTGTAAAGTTTTTAAATAAAACGGGATAGCCATATTCACCAGTTTGGATATGGTGTGCAAAACGAATATTCCAACCACCACCATCATTGGTGTTACCTCTTGTATAAATGTTCATAAATGGATCGATAGCTACATCATAAATATTTCTAAGGCCATGTGTGTAAATTTCCATTTCAGTCCCGTCTGGTCTTACACGAACACCACCACCACCAAGCATGGTTAGTTTCGTTCCTTCTCTATCAGTAGCATTGTGGAATCCAAAATCACCAACGGCTATATAAATCCATCCATCAATACCCATGCGAATACCATTAGTTGCATGATCGGTTCCTCTTTTAACAATATAAGTAGGCGAGCAAATATTTTGAATAATTGGTTTTGAAGGACCATCTGCAACATCATCATGGTTTTTATCTTCAAAAACGACTAAGTCCATACCGGTTGCAATACCAGTTTCTTTTGAAAAGGTGGTGTGAAGAACAAAAACTTGATCACCTAATGAAATAATTCCACGAGGATTATCAACTTTAGCAAATTCAGAAAATAAATCTGCTTTTCCATCATTATTACTATCAATAAGTTTAATGATGCTTCCTTTATTAGGTTCTTTACCAAGTGAACCCATCATGTCTACACCAACATAAACTTCCCCATTAGCCGCTACCGCTAGACAAGCTGGACTAGGCACTATGTCTGGACCTGCAAAAGGTGTAATGTCAATTTCTGCAGGGTTTTCATTCTCTTCTATTTTTATATTGATAGGTTTGTCTTCAATTGGAATGGCTTTGCTCTTTTCAGAATTGCAATTTTGAAGCGCAACGGCACAAACCATTAAAACAAAAAATTTAGAAATATAGCTCATCATTAAAATTTTTATAGAATAGGAAATATTGATGCTATAAATGTTTAATATTTCTCATTGAAAATTTATGAACAATTATTTAAACTATTGAATAAAAAAAGAGGCTGTCTGAAAAGGCAGTCTTTTTTTTGCAAATTTTCTAGTAAATTCTTAACTTAAAGGATGAGCAGAAAAGTCATTTTTAAGACCTACAACCAAGATCAGTTAAGTCTTTTACCACCCAGTTATG
>NZ_JAKKDU010000001.1:298307-314214 GCF_021728535.1 Wocania arenilitoris
ATTGTGGAACAAGCTGATTTTCGTTATGATGAACTACTTTATAAAAGAAATCTACGGGAACTTCCGCAAACTCAAACGCCTTCAAGGGCATCTAAAGAAAATATTTCATCAAGTAGTATTGCTTTTAGTCGAACAAGGTGTTATAAGTTTAAAAGATATTTTTGTAGACGGGACAAAGATAGAAGCCAATGCCAATCGCTACACTTTTGTTTGGGGAAAATCTATAAAAACGAGCAAAGAACGTATCAAAAAACAGCTCAAAGAACTCTGGTCTTATTTAGAAAAAGTTTATAAAGAAGAACAACACATTCCAAACACGCCAGACTTTGAAGCCATAGATGCCGATAAGATAGAAGCCACCATCAATCAAATCAACGATGCTTTAAAAGGCAAGGATATCGACAAAAAGGTAAAACAAAAGCTGAATTATGCCAAAAAGAACTGGCCAACCAATATGGCAAAGTACCAAAAGCAAGAAGCCATCTTAAAAGAGCGCAGCAGTTACAGTAAAACCGATACCGATGCCACCTTTATGCGTATGAAAGACGATCACATGCAAAACGGACAACTCAAACCAGCCTATAATGTACAAGCCTCTACCAACAACCAATATCTTACCAATTACACACTAGCCCAAACCACAGGAGATACCACCACATTAAAAGACCATGTTGCTAATCATATAGAGAATTATAATGAAACCCCAGAAACACTCACTGCAGATGCAGGTTATGGTAGCGAAGAAAACTATACCGATTTAGAAGCCGTATTTGGAAATATAAAACATAATATGAATTTTAAGCGATTTATGCTAAGAGGTATTGATAAAGTAAATGTAGAAATAGGTCTAGTTGCCATGGCACATAACCTTAAAAAGTATAGTTTAGCGCTATAAAATCGCTTTTGCTTTTTTTAATCAAGCTTTTTGAACCCTAATATTGAAAACTAAAACAATAAGCTAAAAATAATCAAAAAGAAAATCGCCTAAAAATTACTTTTTAGACGACTTCTTTTATGTTTTAACCTGCGTTTTATCGATGAAATACATGTTTTTGTCTTTAAATGTTAAAATTATGTGTATTTCATCGATTTATTAAGTTTTTTATCGGTGACGCATATTTATTAATTATATATTTGGTGTGTACTAAAATAACATACTTTTTAGTTCAATGGATTAATTAATTAATATTTGCATTATGTTGTTGAGATAGAGACCCTAAATCTACTACGTAATTAAAAAAGCAAATTGAAAAGAAACCGAGTTTGAGGGAACTCGGTTTTTTTATGCTTCAATTTTTTAAGTATCAATTTATTTTTATATAAATTAGCTTATAATGAAAATTTTATCACCTTTTTTTTTATTACTTGTTTGTCATTTGTCATTCGGACAATTGCCCGAGGGATTTGTATATGTTAAAGCTATTATCCCAGATTTAGATGTTGAGTTAAGATATAACACCACCAATAATTTTATAGGAAAGCGTATTGAGGGGTATCATTCTAACAAACTTATTATAACCAAACAAACAGCAGAAGCATTAAAGTTGGTTCAAACAGAATTACAGCAGTATAATTTATGTTTAAAAATTTATGATGGTTACAGACCACAACAAGCTGTTAATCATTTTGTGCGTTGGGCTAAAATACTAAACGACACCATTAATAAATCTATTTTTTACCCTAAGGTAGAAAAGGAAAACCTATTTAAAGCAGGTTATATTGCTAGCAAATCTGGACATAGTAGAGGAAGTACAGTAGATTTAACAATTATTGATGGCAATACGGGAAAACCTATAGATATGGGAAGTCCTTATGATTTTTTTGGGCAAGAATCTTGGGTTAATTACGATGCAATTACAAAAAAACAAAAAGAAAATAGGCAACTTTTGCAAGCTGTAATGTTAAAGCATGGATTTAGAAATTACCCAAAAGAGTGGTGGCACTTTACTTTAAGGCAGGAACCTTTTCCTAAAACCTATTTTGATTTTCCTATAGAATAGAAAAGCGTTTCAAAAATATTTTTGAAACGCTTTTCTATTTTGATTGATAAGTTTTATTTACTCTTTATCTAGATGCTTTTTTGTTTGTGTAAAACCTACGTACAAACCAACTCCAGCCATAAAGAAAATAAGTGCTGGATATATAGCATCACTGTCTAAAGTTGTATAGCTTTCTAAAACTGAAGCAATAAAAACTCCTAAACCAATGCCCATTGATAAAAAAGCTAAATTAAGTACTATAACTTTCCATGATGAGCCAGCTCGCTTATTATAATTGAAAATACTTGCATCTGCACCTTTCTCTATAAGCGCTAAGCGCTCTTTGTTTCTTGTTGATAAGTATAAGTAAATAACTCCGAATGTTGCAATAAAAAAGCTAATTGGTATTAAAATTCCTTCCATAATAGTTTGTTTTTAATTGATTAAATTTAATGTGTTTATAACCTATGACGATACGCTTTTATTTTTGGTTACAGTTTTTTAAATATTTTTTTCTAAAATGTGTAACCAAAAATAAAAGAGAGTCGTCTTACATTTAAATGACCACTAACAATCAATATTATATCAATTTAGTTATTGATGGCGATACCAATGCTTTTTCATTATTAGTAGATCGTTACAAGGATTTGATCTTTACTTTGTCGTTAAGAATGATGAAAAATAGGGAGGAAGCTGAAGAAGTGTCGCAAGATACTTTTATTAAAATATACAAATCTTTACATAAATTTAAAGGCGATTCTAAGTTTTCAACATGGATTTATAAAGTGGCATATAATACATGTTTAGACCGGTTAAAAAAAATAAAAAGCATTTTAATGATGTTGCTATAGATGATTTTACGGAGCATCAAATAAAAACAATAGATAATGCTCTAGATATCATGGAGCAAGAGGAGTATAATAAAACTATACAAGATTGTTTAACTTTGTTACCAAGTGAGGATAGTTTTTACTAACACTATATTATTTTGAAGATTATTCGTTAGAAGAGATTTCTAAAATTATTGGTATTACAGCTAATAATGTAAAAGTGAAAATTTTTAGAAGTAGAAAAAAGTTAGCAACTATTTTAAAGCATAAATTAGAACCAGAAATAATTGAATATTATGAAAGAGAACGACGATAAATACCTGGATAATTTCACAAAAAAGGTTATTAAAAAGGCTGTTTTAGAAAGTCCTTCAATTCATTTTACTTCAGAAATTATGTCTCAAGTAAAGGCGTTTAATAATAGCAAAGTTACTGTTTATAAACCTTTAATTTCTAAAAAAGCATGGATTTTAATTGCTATAGGTTTTATTTCTATCTGTGTTTATTATTTAATTTTAGGAACAGAAATAGAAAAAAGCGGTTGGTTAAGTACTTTAGATTTTAGTGTTTTGTCAAACAATAAAGTTAGCAATACATTGTCAAGTTTTACTATGTCTAAAACTTTAATGTATGCTGTTACATTTTTTGGAATAATGTTTTGTATTCAAATACCTTTTCTAAAAAACTATTTTGATAAACAACTAGAAATGTAATCTTTAAGCTTCGGTTCTGCAATTTCAAGTTTTTAATACCACCGTTTCTTTTTCTTTTTAGAGGCCTTACTTTTTCGCCCTTTTTTGTGTTTACTAGTTTTATTGGATTTATGAATAATAGGTTTTGCTTTAGGGTCTAAAGGATAAGGATGATTATCTTCAATAGGAATTTGAACACTTATTAATTGTTGAATGGTTTTTACATAATTTTTTTCGTCTGCCGAACATAACGAATAAGACATTCCTGTTTGTCCAGCTCGACCAGTTCTTCCTATTCTGTGCACGTAAGTTTCGGGTACATTTGGCATATCAAAATTTACAACAGCATCTAATTCATTTATATCGATACCACGTGCTGCAACATCGGTCGCTATTAAAATATTTACATAACCATTTTTAAATTTTTTTAAAGCTTCTTGTCTTAAACTTTGAGCTTTATCACCATGAATAGTTTCAACTTTATAACCATTATTTATAAGGGTTTGTTCTAATTTGTTAACTCCAAATTTAGTACGTCTAAAAATAAGAATATTACCTTTTATAGTGTTTCGCAATAAATGTAAACACAATTCAATCTTATTACGTTTTGGTACATAATATAAAACCTGACTCACATTTTTAGTAACCGAAGATGTTGGTGAAACGTCTACACGCTCAGGGGATTTTAAAATACTACTTGCAAGTTGTTCAACTTTATAAGGTATTGTTGCCGAAAATAAAAGTATCTGCTTTTCTTTAGTGCACAAACGCTCAATCTTTTTTACATCATCAATAAAACCCATATCAAGCATTAAATCAGCTTCGTCAATCACAAGGGTTTCAACATAGTCTAAATTAATTACATCTTGTTTATGCAAATCGAGTAAACGACCAGGTGTGGCAATAACGATATCAACACCTTTATTTAGTATATCTTTTTGTGGTTCAATTGAAGTGCCACCAAATATTACAGTAGAGCGTAAATTGGTGTTTTTACCATAAGTTTTAAAGTTGTTATTAATTTGAATGGCTAATTCTCTGGTAGGACTTATTATGAGAGCTTTAATTTTTTTTCCTTTTTTGGGAGCATCTTGCTTGTCAAACAATAATTGTAAAATTGGTAAAGCAAAAGCTGCTGTTTTTCCTGTGCCAGTTTGTGCAGAAGTAATTACATCCTTTTTGTTTAAAACTAAAGGAATAGTTAGCTCTTGTACTAAAGTTGGGTTGTTGTAACCTGCATTAGCAACAGCTTTTAAAATGGCTTTATTTAGTTTTAGCTCTTTAAATGACATGTATTATAATTTTGAAGTAAAGATATAGTAAACAACATTAAACTTATTTTAAGAAGCGCTCTAATTTTTTTTAAGTGGTAATGCGTCATTTTTAATTGCCAATTTTAGAAGTGTTTGATCTTTTTCTTTAGAATGCAATAAATTGAACTCATTTTAACTTTTTGTTTTTAACCGAAAATGAGTTGAAATTTGACCAGATGGGGCACTTTTTGAAAGCCATAGCAGTGCTACGGGTAAGAAAAGTAATAAAATATGAATGAATTTCAGCCATTTTTTTAGGAAATTGAAAAAGTCAAGATGAGTTCATTAAAAAGTTGGACAGTAGTTAAACTGTTTTTCGATTGTTCTTCTAGTTTTAAAACATCACCGTTTGTTACAAAGCCCTCTTTAAAACAAGTTTATTTTTCAATAGCTGTTAACTCTGCAATTTTACAAATAACTTCCGTTGCTTTTATCATGCTTTCAACAGGAATATATTCATACCGTCCATGAAAATTGTGTCCGCCTGCAAAAATGTTTGGACACGGTAACCCCATGTAGCTTAATTGAGAACCATCAGTTCCTCCACGAATAGCTTTTATTAATGGTTCAATATTTAGTTGTTTCATAGCTTCTTCTGCAATATCAACAATATGCATCACAGGTTCTATCATTTCTTTCATATTGTAATATTGGTCTTTTATATCAACAGTAATCACTTCTTTTCCATACTGAGAATTCAACTCATTTGCTAATTTAAACATCACCTCTTTTCTAGCTTTAAAATGACCTTTATTGTGGTCTCTAATAATATAATCTAAAACGGTTTCATCAACATCACCCCTAATATTATGTAAATGGAAAAATCCTTGGTAGCCTTCAGTATGCTCTGGGGTTTCTAATCGAGGTAATGAGTTAATAAATTCTGTTGCGATGTACATAGAATTTATCATTTTTCCTTTAGCATATCCAGGATGTACAATTTTACCTTTAATTTTGACTTTAGCACTAGCGGCATTAAAGTTTTCGTATTCTAATTCTCCTATTTGACTGCCATCCATGGTGTACGCCCAATCTGCACCAAATTTTTCAATATCAAATTTATGGGCACCACGACCAATTTCTTCATCTGGTGTAAATCCAACACGTATTTTCCCGTGTTTAATATTTGAATTATTAATTAAATATTCCATTGCCGAAACAATTTCGCAAATACCAGCTTTGTCATCGGCACCTAAAAGTGTTGTGCCATCTGTGGTAATTAGGGTTTGCCCGATGTATTGACGTAAATCTTCAAAATAATTAGGCGATAAAACAATGTTTTTATCTTTATTTAGTAAAATATCTCCCCCGTGATAATTCTCAAAAATTTGAGGTTTTACATTAGCTCCCGTAAAATCTGGCGAGGTGTCAAAATGAGAAATAAAACCAATAGTTGGTACATGGTGTTCTACATTGCTTGGTAAGGTTGCCATAATGTAGGCATTAGTATCAATACTAACATCTTGCATACCAATAGTTTTAAGTTCTTTGGCTAATTTATTGGCTAAATCCCATTGTTTACTTGTACTTGGTATGGTGTTCGAATTTGGGTCAGATTCAGTATCTATAGTTACGTAGCTAATAAATCGTTTTATAATATGTTCTTTTGAAATCATACTTTTTTGATTAAAATACTTTAGATTATAAGTGAGGTAATTAAATGCCTTTTAAAACCTAAAGTTACAATTTATAAGTTTTTTAGCTTTTGAATTGCTCATTTTTTTATTAAAGATTACTTTTGTGTAAATATTGATTGATGTACAAATTATTACTTCGCCCACTATTCTTTTTATTTGATCCAGAAAAGATTCATCATTTTACATTCTCTTTAATAAGGTTTACCTCAAAAATTCCAGGATTTTCATCATTATTTAGAAGTTTATATGTTATAAATGATAAACGTTTAGAACGAAAATTGTTCGGTTTAACTTTTAAAAATCCAGTAGGTTTAGCAGCAGGATTTGATAAAAATGCGGTGTTGTATAATGAGTTGGCAAACTTCGGATTCGGTTTTATTGAAATTGGTACTGTAACCCCAAAAGCCCAAGCAGGAAATCCTAAAAAGCGATTGTTTAGGTTGAAAGAGGATAAAGGTATAATTAACCGAATGGGGTTTAATAATGAAGGGCTAGAAGCTGCAATTACACAATTAAAAAAGAATAAAGGTAAGCTGATTATTGGTGGTAATATTGGAAAAAACACCCAAACAAAACCAAAAGATTACACCAAAGATTATTTGGAGTGTTTTAATGCATTACATCCTTATGTTGATTATTTTGTACTAAATGTAAGTTGTCCAAATGTTGGTAGTCATGCTAAATTAAACGATAAAGATTATTTAGAAGAATTGATTCGCGTTGTACAAAAGGCTAATAAAACTTTTGAAAGAGAGAAACCAATTCTTTTAAAAATAGCACCAGATTTAAATAATAATCAATTAGATGAAATTATTCAATTGGTTGCCGATACCAAATTAGATGGTGTTATTGCTAGTAATACCTCGATGGATAGAAGCGGTTTAAAAGTTTCTGATACTCAATTAAAAGCTATTGGTAACGGAGGCTTGAGCGGACAGCCGATAAAAGAAAAAAGCACACAAACCATTAAATATTTGTCTAAAAATAGTAATAAAGCATTTCCAATTATTGGAGTTGGTGGTGTTCATTCTGCCAAAGATGCTCTAGAAAAAATTAATGCTGGTGCAGATTTAATTCAGGTTTATACAGGTTTTATTTATGAAGGGCCAAGTTTAATTAAGCGAATAAATCGTGCTATTTTAAAATTAGATTGATTTTTTATAGGCAAGAGGCAAGAGGCAAGAGGCAAGTCTTGGTTCTTTATTCTAAAAAGCGAAGCGATCTTACGTCTTTTATCTATTTATTTGATAATCTTCTTTAGAACTCTGGATTTACCATCATTAAGTACAAGTAGGTATGTTCCAGATGGTAAGTTACTCAAATCTATTGGTCTATTTGAAACTGTACCAGACAAAAATCTTTGCCCTACTAAATTGGAAATCTTGTAGTTTGAAGCGAGTTTTGAATCGTTAGTCTTTACATAAAGTAAATTATTTTTAACAGGATTTGGGTATACTTTATAAGTTTCGTCTGATATTGGAATATAAATTGTTTTAATAAAAACATCGTCAATTGCGATGTCTCCTTCCCAACTGGAACCTCTAACAGCTCTAAATCTAACTTTTAAGGTTTGATGTGTATAAGACGATAAATCAATAGATTTTGTTAAAAAAGCATCTTTTTGATTGTTTTGCTGGCTTCCTATAATTGCAGGAATAACATCGTTAATATAGCCTTCTTTGGTTTTTAAGTCAATATGTAACTCGCCAATACCTTTTCCATACATATGGTATGCAAATTCAAGTTCAGAGTTTTCTTTATCTACTGTAAAACAGCGCGAAGTAAATTCTGCAATATCACCTGGTTTAGCACCAGAAGCTTCAGCGTAAATATATTTCCCTAAAATTTCTTTTGAATTATCATGATTAGGACCAGTATTTTCGGTTGAAGTTTTTCCAAAATTCACATGCCAATTATAGCCGTTTTTTGATACTGCATTAGCAGTCCATCCTTTGTCTCCAGCTATTTCAAACGTATCAAAATTTTCATTTAGCATGTCTGTTTGCGTACCAACTTTTATATAATTAGAGTAAGTTTTATTTATAGATTTTGATTTGTTTGAAACTCGCAGCGTTACATTATAAATTCCAGATTGGTATGTGTGAATTGGATTTTGAGTTGTGTAATCTATAACACCATCAGAATCTATATCCCATTCCCATTTAGTAATATCTGAGCAATCACTTTTAAACTGAACGGTTAAATTTTCGTTGCATGTTTGACTAACATCAGTTGTAAAATCTGCATTAAAAGAAGGACATGATAAATAATTTTTAGTCGTCATAAAAAAAGCATACATACGTGCTAACTGCTGCTCAGTAAAATGTGTTCTACATCCTTTTTTAGAATACGACATTATATTTTGTGTATCAGGATTAAATGTGCTTCCATGAGCATCTGTTTCTGTTCCAATATATTCACAAAAATTATTTACATTTTTATCAGTAAGCTTAGGGTCTGCTGGCGTATCACATATACCATCACCATCAGTATCGCAATTGCTACCATCAACTAGCTCTGTAGTTTGTGTATCATTTTTCGGTCCGTGAGTATGTATTAAAGAGAAAAAATGACCCATTTCGTGTGCTAATGAAGAATTATTAGTTACACAATCATTTTTCATTATAATAACATCTTGTCTTGCTACATTATTACTGTAACCACAAATGTTTTCATCAGATGAATTTTTTAAATAATCTGTAAAATAAATATTTATTAATCCAGCAACATTATGTTTTTCTGTTAAAGTACTTTCATCTCTTTTATTAAAACTACATAGCTTATTTTCATCAATATAATTAATGCCATCGCACAAGAAAAATTCCATTAAAGCATCTTTGTAAATGTCGTTTAAGTTTGAAATGGCATTATTAAGTTCAGAAATGCTAATGCCTCCAGTTCCATTAGAATTCCTAATAATATGTGCTTTTACAGGAATTGCGTTTATAGCTTTTACAGGAATATCACCTTTGCTAAATTTTGAACTTAAAAACGCTTCCTCAAAAGTTTTAAGTTGAGGTTTTATACTTTGAATATATTTTACAGATGCTTTGGAAGTTATGGTACCACAATTATTTTCTACGCTTTGACTTTGCAAAAGATTCGTAATGGTAAAGTATACTAAACAAAAAAGAAATTTAATTCTAAAGGTGAAAATATTCATTTGGGGCAAACATTTTCTCAAATGTATATCGAATTGAATATTATGAGTAATAAAAACGTTTAAGCGTTATATTTTATCGGTTAGATTAAAAAAATCAACTTAAAATCAGTCTATTACTAGTTTTTTTGTAGCACTACTATCATCAGATTTTAAATTTAAAAGATAAATTCCTCTGTTTAAATGAGACAAATCTATATCTAATTTTGACGCTCCTTTTTCAACAGGAAAATCTTTTACTAATCGTCCAAAAGCGCTGTAAATTTTAGTAGATTACAACTCAATATTTTTTATGTTTGAAAGCGTTATTTTTCCTTTTGATGGATTTGGGTAAACTGAAATATTTTCTAAAACTTCAGAATCATTACCTAAAGTGGAATATATATAATTGAAAGTAACAGTTCTTATTCTGTGGCTCATATTACTGTTTACACCATCGAAAGGAGTTACATTTGATGAGCTTGTAATAACACCAATTGGATTTGATGCTGGATTACTTCCAGAATAACCGTTACCATCTTCTGTACCTGCATCTTATGGGAATACATCTACAGTAAAGGAGGTCCTCCATCCATTATTAATTGCATTATTTCCCGATCTTAAATTTTTACTATTAATAGCAATAAACCAATCTGGACTAGGAGCAATCATTGAAGCAAGACTAACAAAAGGATAGTCTGAGCTAACTTGGATATTTCTTGTAATGGTACCCTTTGCAGAACCCAAGCCACTACAAATAACATATTTATCTGCATTAGCATTAGCGTAACTTCATTTCGAAATGCAGTTGTACTTCCTGTTTCTGCTATCGATTCAATTCCAGCTGAAGCGGCAGTTCCCATTTGTAGTATCGAATTTGCGGTTTGATGCGTTGCTATAGCTAATGGAGACCAGTGTGCATTACTTGGTAAAGGAATGGTACTAATACCATTTACTGGATCGCCAGTTGGCGTTTCCCAATAACTTTCAAAAACAATACTGTAGTTAGCAATGCTTTGAGCATGAAATAAAGAAAACAAAAAAGCTTAATAATAAGTTTGTAAAAGAAGTAATGTTTTTCATGAATTCTATAGCATATGGTTTTATAGATATTATGTCTCATTATATTGCAATCGCTTACAAAATAATAGTATTTTTAGGGTCTGCTTTTTTTAGTTAATGTCTGATAAAGTTAAAATAATAGAATGTCCACGAGATGCTATGCAGGGTATAAAAGCATTTATTCCTACGAAGCAAAAAATTCAGTACATCCAATCTTTATTACGTGTTGGGTTTGATACTATAGATTTTGGGAGTTTTGTATCGCCGAAAGCCATTCCGCAAATGGTAGATACTGCTGAGGTTTTATCGCAACTAGATTTAAGTAAAACTACTAGTAAACTATTGGCTATAGTAGCTAATTTAAGGGGAGCAAGAGATGCTTGTCAACATAAAGAAATAGATTATTTAGGTTACCCTTTTTCTATTTCTGAAAACTTTCAAATGCGTAATACGCACAAAACTATCGCGCAATCTGTTTTAATTTTAGAAGATATTTTAAATATCGCTTATAAAACCAACAAAGAAGTTGTAGTTTATATATCTATGGGATTTGGTAACCCTTATGGCGATCCGTGGGATGTTGATATAGTAGGAGAGTGGACAGAGAAACTTGCTAAAATGGGTGTTAAAATTTTATCATTAAGTGATACCGTTGGCACATCAAACCCAGAAAGCATAGATTATCTATTCTCTAACTTAATTCCTTTATATTCAAATATAGAGTTTGGAGCACACTTACACACAACGCCTACTACTTGGTTCGAAAAAGTTGATGCTGCTTATAAAGCAGGATGTTTACGTTTTGATGGTGCTATACAAGGTTTTGGTGGCTGTCCAATGGCTAAAGACGAACTTACAGGTAACATGCCAACTGAAAAACTGCTATCTTATTTTACTTCGCAACATCAAAATAATTTAAATGCTTTAAGTTTTGAGAGTGCTTATAATGAAGCTTCTAAAATTTTTAACGTGTACCATTAATTGTATTTTGTTGATTTTCAGTAACTAATTATTTTTGATGAATTTTATTTTAATTTATTCTAAATAAACTTTGTGTAATTAATAATGTGGGTTATATTTGCGTCTTTAATTGAAATATTATTTATAATAAGTCTAAATAAAAACAATAAATCAAACAAAAATGAACAAATTAACTTTACTTTTCACAATCTTTTTTATTTCAATAATAAGTGCACAAACAGTACAAGATTCCATTACTTTCGATCCTCAAAAACAATTAAATGCAGCACAACGTATCCTTTCAGGTAATTATGGTAAAGCTGTTACAGTTGGGGCTTATGGAGAATTAACGTATAATCAACCAGAGGCTTTAAACGGCGAGTTAGATGTGCAACGTTTAGTATTATTATTTGGTTATAAATTTAACGACAAAACACAATTTGTAACAGAAGTAGAGTTCGAACATGTGGAAGAAGTATTTATAGAGCAAGCCTTTGTTAATTATGCTATTGCACCAAGCGTAAGTTTACGTGGTGGTTTAATGTTGGTGCCAATGGGTATCGTTAACGAGTTTCATGAACCTACAACGTTTAATGGAGTAGAACGACCAGCAATAGATAATGTTATTGTACCTACAACATGGCGAGAAATAGGAGTAGGAGTAACAGGTAGATTTAACGAGATATCTTTAGGTTACCAAGCTTATGTGTTTAATGGTTTTAAATCTACTACTTTTGATGGTGAAGGAGGAGTAAACGGTTTTTTAAAAGGCTCAAATGGTTTACGAGGAGGCCGTCAAAAAGCCATTCAATCGACCATAGATAGTCCAACATTGTCAATGAAGTTTGATTATTATGGTATCCCAGGTTTACGTGTAGGTCTTTCAGGATATTTTGGAGATACGCAAGCAGAAGACGATGTAGAAGTGGTAGATGGTGCCAATATTGGTATTTCAATGATAGGTTTAGATGCACGATACGCTTACCAACGTTTTACAGCACGCGGACAGTTCATTCATGCAAGTTTAAGCGATACTGAAGCATACAACAATTTAACAGGTCGCGATTTAGGTAGTGCACTCCAAGGTTGGTACTTAGAAGGCGCTTATAATCTTCTGTCACAAGAAAAACAACAGCGCTTATTTGCGTTTTTAAGATATGAGCAATACAATACTCATTTAGATACCGATGGTACTTTGCAACAAAACGATGCGTACAACCGTACTGATATTACAACAGGATTAAGTTATCATATCGCGCCTGGTGTTGTACTTAAAGGAGATTATCAGTTTAGAGACAATGCAATGTCTGGTAGTGATGTGCCAAACAGACTTAATTTTGGGATAGGCGTTTGGTTCTAAAATATTTGAATAATTAGTGTTTAATAATCACGAATTGAGTTTAATAAATCTAAACATTAAAAAGTAGCAAAATAGCCTAATAGCTATTTTGCTACCTTTGTAACTATAAAATAAAACTATACTTTTGCACTATGCGTATTAAACAAGTTTCATTATTATTAGCTGCTTTGGTTTTAATGAGTTTTGGGCTGCCAAAAAACATTCAAAAAAAAGTAGATAAAGAAATTAAGAGTGTTTTTAATGTAGAAACCTTTTCATTTAATGCAAAAGAAATACCTTTAGAAATCACAAAAAGTTTACCTTCAAAATTTGGTAATAATAATTTCTTTAAAATTGAAAATAACAATCAACTTTTAGGCTATGCATATTTAGCAAAAGCACCAAGTAAGACTGCTCAATTTGATTATTTAGTACTATTAGATAAAGATTTGGTGGTTTTAAAAACCAAAGTATTAATATATCGCGAAGAATATGGTGGCGAAATTGGGAGTAAACGTTGGCTAAAACAATTTATGGGAAAAACCCAAAATGATAGTTTACGTTATGGCGATAATATTATAGCAATTTCAGGCGCTACAATATCTGTGCGTTCTATGACAAACGCTATGAATAATTTGTTGGAATCTTTAAAAATACTTCATTCTAAAAGGATACTATAAATGCAGTTAAACGGATTAATAATTAAGCTTCCTAAAGAGATTAAATTATTAATCGGAGCATTTATAATTGTACTTAGTATTGGTTTTTATACGGGTTTATTGTTTGTTGGAGAAACCTCTTCAGCAAATCCAAATGGCATTGAAGAACACTATTTAGGTAACGAGGATGATGAAAATGCAAAAGTGATGCGCTTTAAAAAAAGTGATAAAGAAATGTTAACACTAGTGCATAATCACATATTATCAATGTCTATTATTTTCTTTTTGGTTGGGCTTTTAGTAGCTATTACTAAGCTAAATGGTAAGTTAAAACTATTTTTAATTATTGAACCCTTTATATCTGTTATACTTACTTTTGGAGGACTTTACTTATTATGGACAGGCATGCTTTGGATGAAGTATATTGTTATGTTTTCAGGTATATTAATGACTCTTACATTTGTTACTTCTACAGCCATTGTGCTTATTCAAGTTTTACAAAAAAAGTAAAAATTTAAGGCGACGTATTTCGTAATTAAATTGTATATTTGCACGCAATTATAACGTAATTGCACAATGACTTCACATCAAAACAAAGTAGTAGGAGAAGGATTAACTTACGACGACGTCCTTTTAGTTCCAGCATTTTCAGAAGTACTTCCGCGCGAAGTTAATATTCAAACAAAATTTACTCGAAACATAACTATTAATGTGCCTATTATTTCGGCTGCTATGGATACGGTTACCGAGAGTAAAATGGCAATTGCTATGGCGCAAGAAGGAGGTATTGGTGTACTACATAAAAATATGACTATTGAAGCTCAGGCTACAAAAGTTAGAAAAGTTAAGCGTGCAGAAAGCGGTATGATTATCGATCCTGTAACACTACCACTTACTGCAAAAGTTAGCGATGCTAAACAATATATGGCAGAGTATGGTATTGGTGGAATTCCTATTGTTGCAGAAGATGGTACTTTAAAAGGTATTGTTACTAATCGTGATTTACGTTTCGAGCATGAAAATGCTAGACCTATTGTTGAGGTGATGACCAGTGAAAACTTAGTAACGGCATCTATTGGAACCTCATTACAAGATGCAGAGAAAATCCTTCAGCAGTATAAAATTGAAAAACTACTTATTGTTGATGACAATTTTAAACTCTCTGGTTTAATAACCTTTAGAGATATTACTAAGGTTACACAAAAACCTATTGCTAATAAAGATAAATACGGACGATTACGTGTTGCTGCAGCTATTGGTGTTACTGGCGATGCAGTAGATAGAGCAGAGGCTTTGGTTAATGCTGGTGTTGATGCTGTGGTAATTGATACGGCACACGGACATACCAAAGGTGTAGTAACTGTTCTAAAAGAAATAAAATCTAAATTCCCAGAGCTTGATGTTATTGTGGGTAATATTGCAACAGGTGCTGCAGCAAAATATTTAGTTGAAGCTGGTGCTGATGCCGTAAAAGTGGGTATTGGTCCAGGTTCTATTTGTACTACACGTGTGGTTGCAGGTGTTGGTTTTCCGCAATTTTCGGCAGTTTTAGAAGTGGCCGAAGCTATAAAAGGAAGCGGTATTCCTGTAATTGCTGATGGTGGAATTCGTTATACAGGCGATATACCAAAAGCCATTGCAGCTGGTGCAGATACGGTAATGTTAGGGTCTCTTTTAGCTGGAACTAAAGAATCTCCGGGTGAAACTATAATTTACGAAGGACGAAAATTTAAGTCGTATCGTGGAATGGGTTCTGTTGAAGCCATGAAACAAGGTAGTAAAGACCGCTATTTTCAAGATGTTGAAGACGATATTAAAAAATTAGTACCAGAAGGTATAGTTGGTCGTGTACCATATAAAGGCGATTTATACGAAAGTATTCATCAATTTATTGGTGGCTTACGTGCAGGAATGGGTTACTGTGGTGCCAAAGATATTGCTACTTTAAAAGAAACAGGGCAGTTTGTAAAAATTACAGCAAGTGGTATTAACGAAAGTCATCCGCACGATGTAACCATTACAAAAGAATCTCCTAATTATTCTAGGTAAGTTTTGTGATTATCGTTTAACGTGTTTGTGTGTGGTTAGTGCGGAAAGGATTCGCGATTAATTTTTTGTAGCAACGGTTTTCATTAAAAGTAAGAAAAACTCCTGTTCTTAACCCACAGAGCATTAATTATACCATTTTAAATAGTAAAAGTCGTTATATTTTAGTATCTTTCACTATGGCAAAACCGAAAGAATTTACAATACAAGAATCTGTTTCTACGCTTGAAACACTTCGCAAACAACAAACT
>NZ_JAKKDU010000010.1 GCF_021728535.1 Wocania arenilitoris
TTATAATTGCATATTTGAAAAACCAAGGAAAACAAAAAGAGTATAAACAGATTCACTCAAGCCAGTTAAGGTTATTTGAGTAATTCTGATACCTCGTCAGCTTGCTGCGGGGTAGTTCATTTTTCTATTTGATTTTTTTTCTCTCAAAATGGAGTTTTAATCAAATGTGGCTAATTTATTATTATGCTTAAAAAATTGTACGGATTGCTTATACTACTAGGGATTGAAACACATAGGTTTTTTCGCATATTGAAAGCCTACTGCGTTAAAAAAAATAGTTATTTAACAAGGCTAATAAAACACAATAGATTTTGAAATTATTTCAATAAGAATTCCTTTAATTCGTCGTAACTTGAAATTACTATAGATTTTTTTTCTTTACCCATAACAGATTGAATTTGCTTAGGTAATGGCTGTTCTTTTTTTATAACTTCCTCAACCACATCTAAAAACTTAGTTGGATGAGCAGTTTCTAAAAACACACAATGCGCATTTGGGTTGTCTTTTAAATAGGTTTTACAGCCTAAATAGCCGACAGCACCGTGCGGATCTGCAACATAACTATAACTATTGTAAATTTCAAGCATGGCTTTTTTGGTTTCATCATCAGAAAAACTATATGAAGATAAATTTTCTTTTAGTGTTTCAAAATTGTTTTTATAGATTTCTTCAATACGAATAAAATTACTTGGCGCACCAACATCCATAGCATTACTGATAGTTTGAACAGATTGTTTTGGCTCGTATAACTGCGATATGAGATAACGCGTTACCACATTATTGGCATTATTTGAAGCTACAAAATGTTTTATTGGCAAGCCTAATTGTTGTGCCATCATGCCTGCGCAAATATTACCGAAGTTGCCACTAGGAACTGAGAATACAATATTGTTGTATTGTTTATACAACTGTTTGTAGGCAAACATAAAGTAGAATAACTGAGGCAGCCAGCGTGCTACATTTATAGAATTTGCTGATGTTAATTGCATTTGGTTTGTTAGTTCCTCATCTAAAAAAGCCGTTTTAACCATGGCTTGACAATCATCAAATGTACCATTAACTTCTAAAGCAGTAATGTTTTGTCCGAGTGTTGTTAATTGCTTTTCTTGAATGTCACTCACTTTTCCGCTAGGGTAGAGTATCACTACATTCACACCCTTTACACCTAAAAAACCATTAGCTACAGCACCACCAGTATCTCCAGAAGTAGCTACTAACACAGTTACCTCTTTATCATTATTTTGATTAAAATACCCCAAACAGCGAGCCATAAAACGTGCACCAACATCTTTAAAAGCCATTGTTGGTCCGTGAAATAACTCCAATGTAGAAATGTTTTTATTTAATTTTACAACAGGAAAATTAAAAGACAATGTATCGTTAACAATATTTTTTAAAACATCTTCTGGAATTTCAGGGCTTACAAACTGTTTAATTGTTTCAAAAGCAATCTCTGTATGTGATAATTTATCAATATCATTAAAAAATGATTTTGGTAAAGGCTTAATTTTTTCTGGAAAATACAAGCCTTTATCTGGTGCTAATCCTTTTATAACAGCATCTTTAAAAGATGTGTTTGGTGCTACTTTATTAAGTGAGTAATAATTCATTATTAAGATTAGTTCAAAATTTTGATTCCTTCAGTATTTATTTTAGATACATAAATATCAAATTTAATTCCTGTTTTAGAGTAGATATTTTTAATTGCATCTTTTACATTGTTAGCACTTTCTAATCCTTCACATAAAGAAAATATTGAAGGCCCAGACCCAGAAATACCTGTTCCTAAAGCACCAGCTTTTATGGCTGCCGTTTTAACATCATTATAATTAGGAATGAGCTTACTTCTGTGAGGTTCAACAATTGAATCGTGTAAAGATCTTTTAATTAATTGATAATCGCTGGTGTGCAAACCATGTATTAAACTTCCAAAATTGCTCCATTGCTCTATGGCATCTTGAAGATTAACTTGGTTTGGAAGAATAGCTCTAGCCTCAGCCGTTTTTATTTCGATTTGCGGATGAATAATGGTAGCATATAAATTTTTGGGTACTGGAATTTGTAATATCTCAAGTGGCGACATGCTTTTAACTAGAGTAAAGCCACCAAAAATAGCTGGTGCTAAATTATCGGCATGCTCACATTTACTGGCTAAAGCTTCGCCTTTAATTGCAAACTCTACAAGTTGTGTTTTATTAAAAGGTCTGTCCAAAAGCTCATTTATTCCAAAAACACTACCTACAGCACTAGCAGCACTACTTCCAATGCCACTACCCGGTTTAATGTTTTTATATATTTCAATTTCAAAACCATAATCTAAGTCTAAAGTTTTGTACATAGCCAAAGCAGAAACCCCAGCTACATTTAATTCTGCTTCAATAGGTAAATCAAAACCTTCAATTTTAACTATAAAAATGCCTTTTTTATAGGTTTTTTTAATGCACATCTCATCACCGATTTCATTTAAGCAAAAGCCTAAAACATCAAAACCACAGGCTACATTGGCAACAGTTGCAGGAGAAAATATCTTTATTTGGTTCATTGCTTAGTTGTTTCCTATTCTTATTATATCTGCAAACAAACCAGATGCAGTAACGTCGGCACCAGCACCAGCTCCTTTAATAATCATAGGTTGTTCTGGGTAACGTTCTGTATAAAACATAACGATATTGTCGCTACCTTTTAAATTATAAAAGGGGTGTGCTACAGGTATTTCTTGTAAGCCAACACTCGCTTTTCCTGAATCAAATTCTGCGACATATTTTAATTGGCAATTATTTGTTTTCGCTGATGCGAATAAACCCTGATAATGTGCTTCATCTTCTATAAGTGTTTTATAGAAGTCATCAACAGTATTACTTTTTAATCCAGCTTCAGATAAAAATGGTTTATTTTCAATATCTTCTAAATTGATTTTCACTCCACTTTCACGAGCTAAAATTAATATTTTTCTAGCTACATCTACACCACTTAAATCAATTCTTGGATCTGGCTCAGTATAACCTTCTGCTTGAGCTTGTTTAACTACATCATGAAACTTAGTAGTCTCATTAAAATTATTAAAAACGAAATTTAAACTACCAGATAATACCGCTTGAATTGAAGTTATTTTATCGCCAGAAGCAATTAAATTATTTAAGGTGTCGATAATTGGTAAACCTGCGCCAACATTAGTTTCAAACAAGAAAGGAGCATTATATTTAAGCGATAATCGCTTTAATAAACTATAATTTTGATAATGATTTGAGCATGCTATTTTATTACATGCTACAACACCAATACTTTGTCTTAAATAGTTTTCATATAAATTGGCAACGTCTTTATTTGCTGTAACGTCAACAAAAATGCTATTGCGTAAGTTTAGTGCTTTAATTTTTTCAAAAAAGCCATGTAATGATGCTTTTTCTCCTTCTGCTAGTTTTTCTTTCCAAGTTTTTAAATCAATCCCTTGGTCATTAAAAATCATGGTTTTTGAATTAGACAAACCAATGATTCTTAAATTAATTTTAAGATTTTCTTTTAGGTAATTTTTTTGTTGCTTAATTTGTTCGACTAAACGTTCGCCAACATTGCCAACACCTGTAATAAATACATTGAGTTGTTTTGTTTGTGTTTCAAAAAACTGTTCGTGTAATGTATTTAAAGCCTTTTTTACATCGTTACTTGCTATTACTGCTGAAATATTTTTTTCTGAAGCACCTTGAGCAATAGCTCGAATATTAATATTGTTTTTACCCAAACTACTAAACATTTTTCCGCTTATGCCTTGGTGATTTTTCATGTTATCACCAACAAGAGCAATAATAGATAATCCCGTTTCAACAATAATAGGGTCTATCTTTTTAAGTGCAATTTCATTTTCAAAAGCACTATCAATGGCAATTTTAGCAGCATGACTATCGCTTTCATCAATTCCTAAACAAATAGAATGTTCTGATGATGCTTGTGTAATTAAAATGATGTTTATTTTTTCTTGCGATAAGGTTTCAAATAAACGTTTAGAAAAACCAGGAATACCAACCATACCACTACCTTGAAGTGTAAGCAACGCAACATTGCTTATATTGCTAATACCCTTTACCGGACGTGTTGCGTTAGACGCATTATTAGAAATTACGGTTCCAACAGCTTCTGGCTGTAACGTATTTTTAATATGAATTGGAATATTTAAATCTAATACAGGTTGTACTGTTGGAGGATACAAAACTTTTGCCCCAAAATGTGATAGCTCCATAGCTTCCTGATACGAAATTTTTTCAATAGGGTAGGCTTGCCTAACTAGTTTAGGGTTGGTTGTAAACATGCCGCTAACATCTGTCCAGATTTCTAATTGTTTTACATTTAAAGCCGCAGCTACGATTGCTGCAGTAAAATCAGATCCTCCACGACCAAGGGTTGTTTGTTCTCCTAAATTAGAATTTGCTACAAAACCAGGAAGTATAGTAATTTGCTGGCTAGCTGATTTAAAATAACCCTTAATATTAGAGTTTGTTATATTGAAATCTACTTCTGCCTTAGTAAAATTTGAGTTAGTAATTATTAAGTGTTGTGAGTTTTTTTGTCTAGCTGATAAACCTCTATTTTTCATGGTTTTAGCAATAATAAACGAAGATAAAGATTCGCCAAAACTTACTAATTTGTCTGATGTTTTTGGAGACAGCTCATTAATCAAATAAATACCATCTAACAAGCTTTTAAGTGTTTTTAATTGCTCATTAACATCAACTAAAATATCTTTGCTCTTGTTAGGGTTTAGTTCATTTATAATGTCTAAATGAATCTCTTTTATAGTATTAAATGTGTTTAAAAAATTAGTGTCTTTATTTTGTGCTTGGGTACCAGCAAGTAATAATTTATCTGTAATACCCCCAACAGCCGAAACAACACATATTACGGTGTCTTCTTTTGAATAATTATCTAAAATATGTATAACACTATTTATGTTTTTTGAAGAACCTACAGATGTTCCTCCAAATTTTAAAACCTTCATTTTTAATGAATTAGTACTTTTAATAAATTATTTAAAAAAATGTAATTATAAAAATTACAAAGATAAACCGAAGAGAATATAATTAACAACCCCAAAGGGTAATTGTAGTTGTAACAAAAATAGTAGTAGTTACTTTTGTAGAAAAAGAAAGTGAGTTAAAGCTATTTTGACTTAAAAGAATCATTATATTCATAAATAATACAAGTCAAAAGTATTATTTTTAACTCAATAAAAAAACAAATTGTGTTTTTTTGCAGTATTCTTACGAAGCCTTTCTTTTTCCAAAAGAATAACGATAAAACATATTAAGAATTGAAAAAATGATAATTAGTAAATGAAAATATTTTCAAAAGAACAAATATATGAAGGTGATAAGCTAACTGCCGAACGCCAAAATATTTCCTCTACAGAACTCATGGAGCGTGCAGGAAATCAAATTTTTAATTGGATGCATATGCGTATGCAAGGAGCCCAAGTGCCCGTACACGTTTTTTGTGGTATTGGCAATAATGGAGGTGATGGTTTGGTTATTGCACGACATTTGGTAACGCATGGTTATGATGTTAAAACTTATATTGTTAATTGTAGTGATAAACGCTCAAAGGACTTTTTAGTGAATTACGATAGAATAAAAAATGTTACTAAAAAATGGCCAATATTATTGAGTTGTACTGAAGATTTTCCTGAAATACATCAAGACGATATTATAGTTGACGCTGTTTTTGGAATTGGCTTAAATCGACCTGTAGATACATGGGTTAAAGCTTTATTTGTACATTTTAGAATCACTAAGGCTTTTACACTTTCTGTCGATATTCCTTCTGGTTTAAGCACAGATAAAATTCCTACTGATTCAGATGCTGTGGTATGGGCAGGATTTACATTAAGTTTTGCATCTCCAAAATTGGTATTCTTTTTACCAGAAACAGCAAAATATACGGTACAATGGGAAGTATTGGATATAGGTTTAGATCAAGAATTTTTATATACCACAGAAACTGAAGTGGATTTAATCGGCAAGCACGAAGTACTGCCGATATATATTCCGAGAGAAAAATTTTCACATAAAGGACAGTTTGGACATACGCTTATAATTGGAGGAAGCTATGGTAAAATTGGAGCTGTTACTTTAGCTAGCAGAGCTGCTTTATCGGCTGGTGCCGGATTAGTAAGTGCATTTATTCCCAAATGTGGTTATCATGCATTGCAAGCTTCTTTTCCAGAGGCTATGGTTATTACAGATGTAAATGAAGATCTGATTTCTAAAATCGATTTCAAAATAGCACCAACTGTTATTGGTTTTGGTGTTGGCGTTGGTACAAATACTAAAACTGTAAATGCCTTTGAAGCATTTTTAAAAAATAACAACATTCCATTAGTTATAGACGCTGATGGAATTAATATATTATCTAAAAAGAAAGCCTTATTAAAATTATTACCAGAATCAACTGTTTTAACACCACATCCTAAAGAATTAGAGCGTTTAATTGGTAAGTGGAAAGACGATTTTGATAAACTTAAAAAAGTAAAGGCTTTTTCCAAAAAACACAATGCTATAGTGGTTATAAAAGGAGCAAATACTATAACTGTTTTTCAAGACAAATTATATGTAAATACTACAGGAAACCCGGGTTTAGCAACTGCTGGTAGTGGAGATGTTTTAACGGGAATTATTACCGGATTAATTTCTCAAGGTTATAATCCATTAGCTGCTACTATTTTCGGTGTGTATTTACATGGCAAATCTGCCGATATTGCTGTTGAATATTTTGGTTATCAAAGCTTAATTTCAAGTCATGTTATCGATTATTTAGGTGAAGCTTTTATAGATTTGTTTAAGCAGCCTGAGCAACCGCCACAAGAACATGATGAGGAAGATAACTCAAATCAATAATTGTAATAAATTATGTGAATTAAATACTTAATTCCACAAATAGTTCTTTTATAGACGCGCTAGATGGTCTCGGTGCATCTGGAGTTACTATATTGCCGTTTGGGTCTATTAATAAAAATCTTGGAATGCCTTTAATCTTGTAGTCTTGTACAAATTGAGATTGCCAGCCATTTGGTGCTAATATTTGAATACCTCCTAACTCTTTTTCTGCAATCATTTTTTTCCAACCTTCTTTCGCTCTGGCAAATGATTCTTCTTTGGTACCTGCTTTATAACCTCTACCGTCATCAATAGAAAGACTAACAAACTGAATGTTTTTGTTATGATATTCTTTTTCTAAAGCTTTTAAATAGGGGATTTCAGCTATACATGGACCACACCAAGTAGCCCAAACATCAATATATACATATTTTCCTTTTAAATCTGAAAGCGAAGTTGTTGTGCCATCAATGTTTTCATAGTTTTTAAATATAGGTGAAGGCGATCCTTTTGGTAATTCTTCTTTTAAAGCAATGGATTTGCTTAAGTACCTTTTGTAAAAATTCAACATAGGGTCAATCTCATTTTTTCCTTTGTTAATTATTGAAGAATCAATTTGAGGATTAGAATTATAAAACTTGGTTAATTCGTCTTTTATGTCGTCTATTTCAGCTTCTAAACCAGCCATGTTTAGTTTAGATAATACATCCACATTTAATAATTTTTCTTGTAATAAAGCTTTTTCAGCTAAAAAATTACTGTGTTCAGAACCTGTACCAGTATATTTTACAGATTCACCAAATGCTTTGGTGTCAATTGTAACTTTTAAATCGAATCCGTTTTTTAAGAAAACAAGTGTTGATTCATTTCCATCATAAAGGAGATATAGGCCTGTTTCTACTTTTAATGTGTCTTTAAAAGAGCCATCTTCACTTACTTGTATAGCTTTTGAATAAGTTCTGTTTTTTACAACTAAAGAGTCGCTGTTTTTATCTGTTATTATCCCTGATAACGTTACATAGTCTTTAGGTTCTTCTTTACAAGCTATTGCCATAACAAATACACAGCATAAAATAAATAGTTTTTTCATTTTTATAATTTTTGTTAATGCAAAAATAGCCTTTACATATACTATAGTTTCAGCATTAACATTTATTTAAGAGGTTTAAAGGGTTTATAACTTATGAGTTAACTTTTTATAATCAACAATTTCTGGAATAATATTTAATGCAAACAATTCTTTTTGAACATTGTTAAGAGTTTTTTTGCTTATAAGTTCTTGAGACCACTCTGTTAAACTTAGCCATTCTTGTACATCTTCAAGTTTTTGCTCGTAACGATTTGCTATGGTTTTATCTATGCTTGGTATGTTTTTAAATTCTTTTGTTGTGCTATTGATGATTTTTAAAATGGTTTTAATATCTTCTTTATTTGATTTTATAAAATCTTCTCTTACAGCAATAACAAAACAAGGCCACGGCGAAGGGCAATTACCAATACGCCTAAAAGTATTATTATCAACCAAAGGCTTGGTGGTAAATTTTTCCCATAAAAAATAATCAGCTTTTTGGTTTGTTAAGCCTTCAACAGCTCCGTCTAGATTTTTTATCACTTCAAAATTTAAATCTTTATCTAAATCCCAATTATTGTTTTGTGCATTTATGTATGCCATTAAATGAGATCCAGAGCCGTATCTGCTAATTGCAGCTTTTTTGCATTGTAAATCTTTAATGGTTTTATATGATGAATTGTAAGCTACATGAACACCCCAAATTAATGGTGTTTGAACAAAAGTTTGTACAATTTTACTTGGGTTTCCGTCTATAATATCTTTTACAATCCCTTCGGTAAGAATAACTGCAATATCAATTTCTTTTGCTCTTAGTGCTTTGCACATAGCGCCTGTACCACCATAATAATCATGCCAACGCAGGTTAATATTTTCTTTTTTGTATTCACCATCTTTTAAAGTTAGGTACCACGATAAATTAAAATGTTCGGGTACACCTCCAATGTTTATTTGTTTCATCAATGCTAATCTTTTTCTATATTCTTTCTAAAGTGTAATCAATTAGGTCTTCTATTATTTTTTTTGGATTTTCACTAAACGTCCCACTAGCTCTATTGGCAATTATAGCATTTAATGAAAGAGCATCATGCCCTAATAATTTAGATAATCCATAAATAGCTGATGTCTCCATCTCAAAATTAGTAATGCATACTCCATTAAAATTAAAAGCATCTATTTTGGTGTTTAAGTTTTCATCTTGTAAGGGTAAACGCAAAACGCGTCCTTGCGGACCATAAAACCCACCGGCTGTAGCTGTTAAACCAGAGCAAGTTTGCTTACTTTTAAAACGTTTTTCTAATGTTTTACTGTTTTTTACAACAATGGGGCGTGCTTTTAATGGCGACCAATTAGTTTGTTGTATAAAGGCGTCTTCTAGTTTTGAATCGCTAATAGATTGAATTTGGTAGGAGTGAAGCATGCCATTAAGATCTAAACCATGTGTACTTAATACAAATGAATCTACAGGAATGTTACTTTGCAACGAACCCGATGTTCCTATTCTAACAATATCTAAACTTGTAAGTGTTTCTTTTGGCTTTCTTGTTTTTAAATCAATATTAACTAAAGCGTCTAATTCATTTAACACAATATCAATATTATCTGGACCAATACCTGTAGAAATAACTGTTATGCATTTACCTTTATAAGTTCCTGTTTGTGTTTTAAACTCACGTTTTTGAGTTTTAAACACAATAGTATCAAAATGCTTGGTTACTTTTTCAACACGGTCTTGGTCGCCAACGCATATAATTGTGTTTGAAATGTTTTCAGGTTTTAAATTAAGATGATAAATACTACCATCAGGATTTAAAATGAGTTCGGAGTTTTTAATACGCATTTGAAATGGTTTTTACAAGCTTGTTTTCTGCGCTATTAAATTGAAAATTGAATTTATTTACACCACCAAAAACCATATTATTATGTAATTCGCTTGAAAAATTATGTGTTCCTAAAAGTGCTTCGTGTCCTTTACGATTAAGTGTTATGCCTTCAGCTTTTTCATTAAAAAAGATATTTAGCTCTTCAATAATTCTACTTAATTGCAGATCTCCGTAACCATAATAGCCTTGGTAATTAATAGCATAGCCTAATAGATGATTTTTCGATTTAATAGTATTATCCTTAATGATTTCTAAAATATTTCGCTCTAAAATATTTAAACCACTTTTATGATCTGGAAATCGCTCTAAATGTGCTTTTAAGCAATTACTTAAATACTTAAATGTTGAGCTTTTAATAATGTAAGGCTTAAACAAATTGTGGTCTTTACCACAATATATACCCCAAAGTGTTACAACTAGTTGAATATCGTCTGGCTTTAGTTTTACCTTATTTTTATAATGATTTAGAAGTTGTTCTGTGGTAAGTTCAGATAAACCTTTTAAGTTTTTTTCACCCGGAATTCTACCACTGCAAACCAAATAAATAGGGAGTTCTATTTTTTGTTGTTGTATCATGCTAATAACAGCCATCATGTTTATATGGCAAAATAAATCATACTCAAACCAAAGAACAATTTCAGAGTATTTTTCAGGGTTATTTAACTTATTTAACTCTTTTTTTAACTCGTCAATATCTAATTCAATATCATAAAAATCTTTTAAAAATGTTGTCCTTAGGTTTAAAAAGGCATCGCTACCAACAACAGATTGTGTTGATCCTTCGCAAAGCATTTCTTGCCACGTAAGTTTTTCTCCAGTAATATCTAGTTCATTTAAATAATCTGTTAAACTATCTCCATTGGTAATATGTAATGTTTTCTTAGCCATAAGTTATCCACCAACACGTTTTACTTTAAATCCTTTATCTCTTAATATTATCATAATCTTATCTCGGTAATCTCCTTGAATAATAATTTTATCGTCTTTAAAACTTCCGCCAACGCTAAGTGTTTTTTTTATGTCTTTTGCAAGCGTTTTAAAATCTTTATTTGCACCAGTGTATCCTTCTAAAATAGTAATTGGTTTTCCTTTGCGTTTTTCATATTTACAAATTATAGGTTCTTCTTGAATCCACAAATTATCTATTTCTTTAGAGTTTAATTCATTTTCCAATTCTTCAGAAATATGGTCTGGAAATAAATTTTTTAATTGATCTTGTAAATCCATGTTTTCAGTATGCAGTCTTTAGAGTTTTCAGTAAGCAGTTAAAAAACACGCAAAAATAAGCAACTGCTTACTGCCAACTGTTGACTGTTCTCTTATTTTTTTATTAGTCCAAGTTCAATTAAACGCTCATTTAAAAATTCACCAGCAGTAATATCATCGAAAGCTTTTGGGTTTTTTTCGTTAATGCAACCTTTTAAAGCATTTAATTTCATTTCGCTTATTGGATGCATAAAAAATGGAATAGAATACCGCGATGTTCCCCAAAGTTTCTTTGGCGGATTTATAACACGGTGTATGGTTGATTTTAATTTATTATTAGTATGTCTAGATAGCATATCGCCAACATTTATCATAAGTTCATCAGGTTCAGCAATGGCATCAATCCATTCGCCTTTATGGCTTTGTACTTGTAGTCCACGACCTTGAGCTCCCATTAAAAGTGTTATTAAATTAATATCGCCGTGTGCTGCTGCACGAACTGCTTCTTTGGGTTCTTTTGTAATTGGTGGATAATGTATGGGCCTTAAAATAGAATTTCCGTTATGTATGTAAGCATCAAAATAAGTTTCATTTAAACCAAGGTGTAATGCTAAAGCACGCAGCACATATTTTGCAGTTTTTTCAAGCATTTTGTATGCTTCTTTGCCAACAGCATTAAAATTTGGTAGTTCGCTAACGATTACATTCTTGGGGTATTCATCTTCCAATTTTGGGTTGTTTTCAACATATTGTCCAAAGTGCCAAAACTCTTTTAAATCAGCTTCTTTTTTACCTTTAGCACTTTCTTTTCCAAACGATACATAACCACGTTGCCCACCAATTCCTGGAATTTCATATTTTTGTTTAGTTTCTGTTGGCAAATTAAAAAATTTTTTTACTTCGGTGTATAAATCGCCTACTAATTTATCATCTAGAAAATGTCCTTTTAATGCAACAAAACCTATCTCTTCGTAAGCCTTCCCAATAGCATTAACAAAATTTTGTTTTCTAGTTGGATTATTGGAAATAAAGTCATTTAAATTAACACTAGGTATGCTACTCATAAGAATAATTTAAAATTGAAAGTAATACAAATGTACAAAAACATTAGAAATTTTTTAGGCCATAATTTACAAGTAACTTTTCAGTTGATATATTCATTTTATGCTATATTTGATAAAATTTGACACACTAGTTTTATGAGTCACTCCACATCTTTGTTTAATATGGATTATAATATTAAAAGCCTTGATGCTACAGCATTACTAGAACTTTATAAAAACATGCTCAAGCCAAGAATGATTGAAGAAAAAATGCTTATTCTGCTCCGTCAAGGAAAGATTAGCAAGTGGTTTTCTGGCATTGGGCAAGAGGCTATTTCTGTTGGTGTTACAATGGCAATGCATAAAGAAGAATATATCCTGCCAATGCATAGAAACCTTGGCGTTTTTACTACTCGTAAAATCCCTTTAAATAGATTATTTGGTCAATGGCAAGGAAAAGCATCAGGTTTTACTAAAGGTAGAGATCGCTCGTTTCACTTTGGTACGCAAGAATATAAAATTGTTGGGATGATTTCTCACTTGGGGCCACAATTAGGGGTTGCTGACGGCATTGCACTGGCAAGTATTTTAAAAAACAAAAGTCAAGTAACAGCAGTTTTTACAGGAGAAGGAGGTACTAGCGAAGGCGATTTTCATGAAGCTTTAAATGTGGCTTCGGTGTGGCGTTTACCTGTTATGTTTTGTGTAGAAAATAATGGTTATGGTTTATCTACACCTACAAATGAGCAATATAATTGTAAAAATATTGCAGACAAAGCTTTAGGTTATGGTATGGAATCTCATATTATTGATGGTAATAATATTGTTGACGTTTTTACAAAAGTTAGTAAAATAACCGAAAGTATAAGAAATAAACCAAGACCCGCTTTAATAGAGTTTAAAACCTTTAGAATGCGAGGACATGAAGAAGCTAGTGGCACAAAATATGTTCCGCAAGACCTTTTGGATGGATGGGCTAAAAAAGATCCTGTTATAAATTTTCAATCGTTTTTAAAAAATGAAGGATTGCTAAATGAAGCTGAAGAAGTTGAAATAAAAGAAACTATTTTAGCAGAAATTAATGAGAATTTAGATATCGCCAATAAAGAAGATATTATTAAACCAAATGAAACTAACGAGTTAAATGATGTTTTTCAAGAATTTGAATATGAAGAAGTTAATGTTTTTTCAGAAAGTAAAGAAATTCGTTTTATAGATGCTATTTCTGATGGATTAAAACAAAGTATGCAAAAGCATAACGATTTAGTGATAATGGGACAAGACATTGCCGAATACGGTGGCGTTTTTAAAATCACAGATGGTTTTGTTGAAGCTTTCGGAAAAGAAAGAGTAAGAAACACACCTATCTGCGAATCTGCTATTGTAGAAACTGCCATGGGACTTTCTATAACAGGGATTAAAAGCGTTGTAGAAATGCAATTTGCAGATTTTGTAACGTCTGGATTTAATCCTGTGGTTAATTATTTGGCTAAATCGTATTACAGATGGAACCAAAATGCAGATGTAGTTTTAAGAATGCCTTGTGGCGGAGGAGTTGCTGCTGGTCCGTTTCACTCACAAACAAACGAAGCTTGGTTTACTAAAACACCAGGCTTAAAAGTGGTTTATCCAGCATTTCCGTATGATGCCAAAGGCTTATTGGCAACAGCTATAAACGATCCTAACCCTGTGCTATTCTTCGAGCACAAAGGTTTGTATAGAAGCATCCGACAAGATGTCCCTGAAGATTATTACACCTTGCCTTTTGGTAAAGCCTCAACTATAAAAAAAGGGGATGATGTAACTATTATAGCTTATGGGGCTGCAGTACATTGGGCGTTAGAAACTTTAGATAATAACCCATCTATAAATGCTGATTTAATTGACTTGAGAACTCTTCAACCTTTAGACACTCAAACAATCTATACCTCGGTAAAAAAGACAGGAAAAGCCATTATACTTGCTGAAGATTCTTTATTTGGAAGTATTACTAGCGATATTTCAGCATTACTTATGGAGCATTGCTTTGAATATTTAGACGCTCCGATAAAACGTGTTGCTAGTTTAGAAACTCCTATTCCGTTTGCCAGTCAATTAGAACAGCAATACCTTCCAAAACATAGATTTGAAAAAGAATTAAAATTATTGCTTGATTATTAATTTGCTAAAATGAAAAGACGTCATTTTATTAAGAATACTGTTTTAGGCACAACAGCTTCCATATTAGCTTCAGATATTGTTTTTTCATCTGCAATTCCAAGTGGTTATGTGCCCATTGCTTTTCAAGAACCCGATCCTTACACATTGTTTGGGAAAGATAAAGAAATGACCTCTTTAAATAATAAACCTTGGAATATTGAAGCCAAAGCACATTTATTAGATGATAAAATTACACCTAATAAATACATGTTTATTAGAAATAATGGTATTATTCCTAAAAATATTGATGTATCAAAATGGGTATTAACTATTGATGGTGAATCGGTTACAAAATCTAAATCCTATTCGCTAGCAGATTTAAAAGCAAAGTTTAAACAGAATACGTATCAATTAACATTAGAATGTGGTGGAAATGGAAGAAGTGAATTTAATCCACCTGCTAAAGGAAATCAATGGACAACTGGTGCTGTATCTTGTGCAGAATGGACAGGTATAAGGCTGAAAGATATTCTTGAAGATGTTGGTATTAAAAGTAATGCCGTTTATATAGGGTATCATGCTGCAGACACGCATTTAAGTGGCGACCCAGAAAAAGAGCCTATTTCTCGTGGTGTACCTATGCATAAAGCATTACAAGATGAAACGCTTTTGGCTTTTGAAATGAATGGAGAAGATATTCCTTTGGCTCATGGTTATCCACTACGTTTGGTTGTAGGTGGTTGGCCTGCATCGGCATCAGGAAAATGGGTAAATAGAATTAGCGTTAGAAATAAAATACACGATGGCACTAAAATGAAAGCACCTGCATATCGTGTACCTTGTAAACCAGTTGCTCCTGGAGAAACAGTAAAAGATGAAGACATGTGTATCATTGAAAGTATGCCCGTCAAATCTTTAATTACTTACCCTAAAACTGGTGCGATGATTAAAAAAGGAAAACAATTAAACATTAGAGGGCATGCTTGGGCAGGAGAATTAGTTGTAAAAGCTATGGAATATTCTATAGATTTTGGTTCTACATGGAAATCATGTGATATAGAAAATCCAGTTAATCGTTTGGCGTGGCAACACTTTAAGGCTTCTGTAAACTTTCCTAAAAAAGGGTATTACGAAGTTTGGGCTCGAGCTACAGCTAGTAATGGTGTAAGTCAACCCATGTTAGTTCCTGGTTGGAATCCTAAAGGATATTTAAACAACGCCTGCCATAGAATTGCTGTAATAGTTAAGTAATGGATTATAAATTATTTACAAAACGAGTTAAACACATTTATAAGTATCTATTTGTTCTCTTTGCAGCTTTAACAATTGGCTCTAGTGGATTAATTTATAAAATATTAAACCCATCATTTTTATCGTTTTCTGAAGAAGATAATACAGAAACTTACACAAATGCTGAAGAATTTGATAACATTGAAAACAATATACATGTTGCTACTGGCTTTAAGGATGATGAAGGCTTGCAATTGGTAATAGCAAATTGTACGTCTTGCCATTCAGCACAATTAGTTACTCAAAACCGAGCTACGAAGGAAGGTTGGTTGAGTATTATACGATGGATGCAAGAAACACAAAACCTTTGGGACTTAGGTAATAATGAAGCCATTATAGTAGATTATTTGGCTAAAAATTACGCACCAGAAAAAAAGGGGAGAAGACAAGCATTACAGCAAATTGAATGGTATGATTTAGAAGATTAAGTATGAGTAATTATTTAGAGGTTTTTATTAGTACACTTTTAGGGACAATAGATTGGGTTTGGAAATCTATGAGTTTTCAAGTGCCTCTACAAAACAATTATTTTTGGGGCTTAATAGTTATTTCGCTTGTTGTTTGGTTATTAGAAATTGTGTTTCCGTGGCGCAAAAACCAGTCCATTTTTAGAAAAGATTTTTGGCTTGATGCGATTTACATGTTTTTCAACTTTTTCATTTTTGCCATTATTATTAGTGGTATTTATAAATGCTCAGAGTTGTTTTTTTTAGATATTGGTATTACGGTAAAATCTTTGGCAATTATTGATATAACAGTACTTCCTATGTGGAGTCAACTTTTAATTTTCTTTTTATTTCAAGATTTTGTGCAGTGGTTTACGCATGTTTTATTGCATCGGTATAATTTTTTGTGGAAATTTCATAAAGTACACCATTCGGTTAAAGAAATGGGTTTTGCGGCACATTTGCGCTACCACTGGATGGAAAATATTTTTTATAAACCTTTAAAAGTTTTGGTTGTGATGCTTTTAGGAGGTTTTGAACCTGAGCAAGCATTTATTATTCACTTTATAGCTATAAGTATTGGGCACTTAAATCATGCGAATATAAAATTGACATACGGACCTTTAAAGTACATTTTTAATAACCCAGTAATGCATTTATACCACCATGCGTTTAGTTTGCCAAAAGACAAAAAATATGGGGTTAACTTTGGTATTAGCTTAAGCATGTGGGATTACATTTTTAAAACCAACTATATCCCTGAAAAAAGCGGAACAATTGAATTGGGTTATTTAGACGATTCTAAAATGCCTAAAAACTTTTTTAGACAATTGCTTTATGGCTTTAAAAAGGGGGATTAATTAAGCGTTTTCGCAACCGCTTCAACTTCATCTAAAACACGCAATAAGTTACCACTCCAAAGCATTTCTATTTCATCCTCAGTATAACCACGTTTTACCAATTCTAGAGTTACATTAAAAGTTTCAGAAGCATCACTCCAACCTTCAATTCCGCCACCTCCATCAAAATCACTACTAATGCCAACATGTTTTAAGCCCATTTTTTTAACTAAATAATCTATGTGATCTACAAAATCTGTAACGCCAACATTTGGTGGAAGGTTTTCTGTTTTTTCTAATTTTTGCTTTCGGATTGATACCATCAAATCATAATATTCATAATATGCTTCTCGTTCTTCAGGACTAATTTTTCTCAAATCTTTACGGTCTACCCATTGTACTTGCATCGAGTCTAATATTTCTTGGGCCAATTTTGTTTCAATTGCTGAACGTTTTTCTACCTTTTCAGTATTTAAATAAGATTTAAATGCAACAGTTTGAACAACACCACCGTTTTGTTTCATCCATTCTAGTTGCTCATCATCTAAATTCCTACTATGATTACATAAAGCTCTCGCTGAAGAATGCGACGCAATAATTGGTGCTTTACTTAATTTAATCATTTGTCGCATGGATTCTTTTGAAGGATGCGAAACGTCAATCATCATACCCAAACGATTCATTTCCTTAATCACTTCTTTACCTAAATCGCTTAAGCCGTTGTGCAACCAAACATCATCAGTTTCACCTGTATTACTATCGCACAATTGACTATGTCCATTATGTGATAGCGACATATATCGAGCACCAAGATTATAAAATTTTTCAACATTTTTAATATCTAATCCAACAGGGTATCCGTTTTCAATCCCAATCATAGCTACCTTTTTACCAGATTTATTAATGCGTCTAACATCATCAGAAGTTGTAGCTAATTCAATATCATTTGGAGCCAATTCATTTACCAACTTATGGATGGCATTAAATTTAGACATGGCATTTTCATAAGCCTTTTTATAGCCTTCATCAGTTAAAGTATCTTGCCCAGTGTAAACAATAAACCAAGCCACATCTAAACCACCTGCTTTCATTTTTGGAAGATTGACTTGAGATGATAAATTTTGAGTATAGTTTATAGAATCCGTAAAATTCTTCACATTAATATCGCAATGCGTATCTAAAGTAATAACGCGTTCGTGAATTGCTTTTGCACGATCTTTTAAGGATAGCACTTCGGTGGTTTTTTCAGTGTTGTTTTTGCAAGCCATAAGCATAAATAATGTACAGAATAATAAATTATTTTTTTTCATTTTTTAGTTGTCTGTTATAAAAAGTGAAAGTACAAAAACTATAACACTTTTATAAATGCCTTATAATCAGTATATTTAATAAAGTTTTGATAAGGATGAATTATAGAATTTTGATTGGTATTGCAACTATGTTGTTAGGTTTTAATTGTAAAAAAGAAGCAAAACCGAAAGATATTTATGAATGGAAGACCATAGAAGTTACTGCTACGGCATATAATTCGTTAGCATATCAAACAAATTCTAATCCTCACATAACAGCATTTGGCGATAGTTTAAAACCTGGTTTAAAGTATATAGCGGTATCGCGTGATCTTTTAAAAATGGGATTAAAGCATAATACGCCTGTTAAAATTGAAGGGTTTGATAGCGTTTATCTAGTTAAAGATAAAATGAATAAACGATGGAAAAACCACATAGATATTTATATGGGTGTTGATGTTAAGGCAGCAAGAAGATGGGGCAAAAAAAAGATTTCTATTGCATATGGTATTCCTAAAAAACAGGATTAATTTATGTTATTACTACTTTGTTAAAGCTTCAGATAGAATAAAAGGATAAGCATCCTTGACTTTTTTTAAATCTGTTTTTGATAAGTTCTCAACCTCTTTTTTAAGCACATTTTGGCTGTATGTTTGCCTTAATTGGTAGTATGCTTTTGTTAACTCGTCTTGTACTTCAATAAATTGATTATAGCTAGTTAATGTTCCTGTTTGTAACGAAACTACTGCTTTTTTAGGGTTGTTTGATGCCTTTTCGTTTTTTATTCCATTGCAATAATTACAGGTTCCATCGCCATTATTATCAATAAAACTTGCTACAAGATCTTTTAATTCATCTATTAGAATTAAATCATCATCTACCATTATTTCATCATTATTATTAATAACAATGCGTAAAATATTACGCTCTTGAATTGTAATAGGATGGGGGATTTCATTTTCTTTAGCCAACTTTCTATTAATCCCTGTGTCTTTAGGAATCGTTGCTGTAACTAAAAAGAAAATAAGTAATAAAAATGCAATATCTGCCATAGAGCCTGCATTTACCTCTGGAATTAATTTTGAGCGCCTCATGTTTGTGGGTTTATTGTTAATGCTTAAAATAACTCACAAAAACAATACCACTTTATATGACCCTATTTTTAATGTGCATAGCGTTTAGTACCTTTCCAAAGTGTTCCACTGGAGTAGTTAAAACTCAATATACGCCTGTTTTGCAATAAGTTTTCTTTAGTGATTACATCTAAATGTTTAGATAATTTTAAAGGTGATTTCATGATTTTTTTGATTGATGATGATGATGAATTCTTAATTAAAAGACGCTACATTACCTGTAACGTCTTTTTGTGTTCCAACGGTTACTCTTTGTACTGTTTAAAGTTCCGCTTAATTGATTGTTGTTTAAAGTTCTCATTATTTTTCGTTTTTTAATTGATTTATACTAAGTAGACGTCTATAAATAGAAAATGTTACAGTACTATGTATAACACACTAATAAATTAACACATTTTAACAATTTAAACAGTGTAGAAGATAAGGTTAAGAGGTGTTTTTAGATTTTATATATATACTTAGGAACGGTTTTTGCTTAAATAAATACTAAATACTATTGGTTATAAGACAAATTACAGATAAAAATAATAATTTTGAAATTCATAATGATTATTTTTTAGTAACGATACAAATATGAATAAAAAAACTAAGCATCATTAAAATTCATTTTTTATACAGATGAAATATTACATTTCTTTTTTCATACTATGCTTTTTTGCTATATCAGCAAGCGCTCAAATAGATAGTAAAAATAAATCTATATCTATTCCTGCGGTAGAAAGTAAAAAAGATTCGGCTGATGCTAAAACATTATTGCCATCAAAACCACTAAATAATAATACTATTAATGGTATAACGGTGCCTAAAACAAATACGACTTTAAACTTTCCTAAAAAAGAATTTTCCATGTTTGGAGAAAAATTTGGTAACCCAGGAGAGTTATATGAAGATAGATTAAAAAAACAAACAGAAGACCTTAAAACCGAAATGGGTATTGGCGCTAGAGGTAGCACAACAGATGTTTTTTATGGCAACTTTAATACCAAATCTGAATTTATTAGAGTCGTTTATAGAGATTTTGGTTTACAAGATGGCGATTTAGTTCGCATTTTGGTTAATGACGAAATCTTAGAATTCCGAGTTATGCTAACAAATAGAAATAAGAGTTTTAGGTTAATGTTAAAAAAAGGTATTAACAAAATAGATTTCTTAGCTCTAAATGAGGGTAATGCTATGCCTAATACAGCAGAATTTTATATTATTGACGATAAAGGCACTGTTATTACTGGCAATAAGTGGAATCTTTCTATTGGAGTTAAAGCAACTGTTAATGTTATTAAAGAATGATTTTACTTTGTATCATTCTAATCTCTTTCATGTGTATATATTTATTGTTATTCAACAGCCACATGTAACATCCTAAATAATCATTTGGTTGTGTGATTAAATATTAATCATGGATGTTTCATTCAAATATTTTTATGCTATTTAATTGATAAACGTAAACTCAACTACAATAATATTTCTTTTAGTTACTTGTTGGCAATTCATATTATTTGAATGATTAAATTACATAAGTAACATAAAAACACTTTTTTAATAAGAAATAAAAGAAAACGTAACACGCCTATTTTTAGTTAAATACATGTTTTATAGTACTTGCAAAAATGATCATTTTAAAATTTTACTTCAAACCATTCGTTAAAAACCCTTTAAAGATGTTATTTTTGCACGTCTGAAAAATTAAAAACATGTCGAAAATATCTACTTTAGAGTTAGAAGAAAGAAAAGCTGGCAAAGACCTTTATAGCTATCAAAAAGGGGCAATAAATAAGATATTTACGGCTTTTGAAGAATCTCCAGACGATTATCATTTACTATACCAGCTTCCAACAGGTGGTGGAAAAACAGTTATTTTTTCAGAAATAGTTAGGCAATACCTAAAGCATCATAAAAAAAAGGTGCTAGTTATGACGCATCGTATTGAGTTATGTAAGCAAACCTCAAATATGCTTACCGAATTTGCTGTAAATAATAAGATAGTTGATAGTAAAGCTGATTTAAGTGACCAACGACAATACAGCTGCTTTGTAGCCATGGTGGAGACTTTAAATAACAGATTAAATGATGATAAGTTAGATATTTCAGATATTGGATTGGTAATTATTGATGAGGCTCATTACAATTCGTTTACAAAATTATTCAAGTTTTTTAGTCAGTCGTTTATTTTAGGAGTTACAGCAACACCACTAAGTTCGAGCATAGAGTTACCAATGACCGATAATTATGATGAGTTAATTGTTGGCGAAAGTATAGAATCTTTAATTGAAAATGGGTTTTTGGCGCGAGCCAATATGTATTCATACAATGTGGGGTTAACCTCTTTAGTGGTTGGTGCTAATGGCGATTATACAGTAAAATCTTCTGAAGATTTATATACTGATAACGATATGCTTACAAAATTAATGCAAGCCTATGAGGAACGTTCAAAAGGCAAAAAAACATTAATATTTAATAACGGAATTAATACTTCGCTACATGTTTACGATACCTTTCGAAGAGCTGGTTATCCTATTGCACATTTAGATAATACCAATTCTAAAAAAGAACGTGCGCTAATATTAAAGTGGTTTAAAAATACGCCTGATGCCATATTAACATCGGTTAGTATCTTGACCACAGGTTTTGATGAACCAACTGTAGAAAGCATTATTTTAAACCGAGCCACAAAATCGTTAACACTATATTATCAAATGATTGGTCGAGGCTCTCGTGTTTTAAAAAACAAAAAAACTTTCGATGTAATTGATTTAGGAAACAATTTTCATCGATTTGGTGCTTGGGGAGACGATTTAGATTGGCAAAAAATATTTAGATCACCATATTACTATTTAGATTCATTATTGAGTGATGAAGAACTTGAAAGCAATTTTAGGTATGAAATGCCTGATGAATTGCGTGCAGAATTCTCAAAGTCTAAAGAGGTTTATTTCGATATACAGAAAACTTATGTCTCATCAATTAGAGCAGGTGAATCTTCAAAAGTGGTATTAGAACGTTCTATAGAGCAACATGCCAAAATATGCATTGAAAATAGCGAAGACGTTTATGATGCTTTAGCATTAGCAAAAAGGCTTGGAGACGATATTGATTTTAGAATTGGCAGATACACCAAATGCATTAGTAAGAGTACGTTTAATTTTGTTGAATGGCTAAAAGGCGATTACCGGAAAAAACTAAACTCGTATTTGCGCTCTAATTTTGATACAGTTTTTGAAGAAATACATGGGCACCCTCCTGAAGATTAGATTTAAAAAGATGAGTTCATACCTAAATTATTAACAGCCAACTGAAGTGTATAATTAATTTCTGCTTTTAGACGTTCTCAGAAAATCTTTAAATTTTCCTTATAGCTCGTTTTTTAATGGTTATCTTTTTATATTGGAAATTAACTTATGGTTTAGTTAAAAAGAATACATTAAAAAAATGCTAAAGCAATGGGGCATAAGAATGTTTTATTGGACTGAGGCATTATTTTTTAGTAAAGGATTTACTGTCCTAGTAATTATTCTTTTAAAAGGCATCATTTTTTAACCTTCAAGCAGAATACTTTTTTGGTACAAGTCTGCTATTATTGCAACGATTATTAAAGCATGAAAAAAATAAGGCGTACATTTACAGCATAACTAATTTAAAACTGCACGATAATATAAACTATGGCAAAATCACAAGTCACATTTAACAAGATTGAAAAAGAAAAAAAACGCTTAAAGAAAAGAGAAGAAAAGCAAAAAAAGAAAGAAGCACGTAAAGCCGAAAAAGAAGCTAGTGGAACTTCTGGTATTCAGTTTGCTTACGTTGATTTTAATGGCAATTTAACCGATACACCACCAGACCCAGCAATGCGCGAAAAGGTAGAAGCTGAAAGCATTGAATTGGGCGTGCCTAAAAAAGAAGATAGAGTAGAAGAGGAACCAACTGCCAAAGAAGGAAAGGTTTCGTTCTTCGATCATTCTAAAGGTTTCGGTTTTATTATTGATAGCGTTAACCAAGAAAAGTATTTTGTTCATGTTAGTGGTTTAATTGATGAAATTGACGAAAACGACAAAGTGACTTACGAACTAGAACGAGGACAGAAAGGCATGAACGCTGTCAGAGTTAAGAAAATTTAGGTTTCTTTTTTTTAATATTTAAACTCAAAGTATCACATGAGTTTACCCCGCAAAACTGTTCTTATCGTATTGGCATTTTTTGCTATATATGTTATTTGGGGGTCTACCTATTTACTTAATAAAATTGCGGTATCGCATCTGCCACCATTTTTTCTGGCATCTGCTAGATTTTTAGTGTCTAGCATTATAATATTTTTAATTGCTAAATCATTAAAAGTTAGTTTAAAAATATCCAAAAAACAATTCCTCAATGCTACTATTGCAGGATTTTTATTTTTAACCTTAGGCAATGGGCTTGCTGTTTTTGCATTAAAATATGTCGATAGTGGTTTTACTGCTTTAGAAATTTCTGCTCAACCTTTAGTAGTGCTTATAATAATGCGTATCCTTTATGGTAAGCGCATAACAATTATGCCTTATATTGGAGTGATTTTGGGATTTATAGGAGTTTTTCTTTTGGTTAGTCAAAAACAAATTATTAGTCAAGAGGGACAAGTATTAGGTGTGATTTTAATTTTTGTTTGCATGCTAAGTTGGGCTTATGCTAGTATTTTTGTTGGCAAGGCAGATTTACCAACAAATTCATTTTTAAATACAGCCTACCAAATGCTAACAGGTGGTATTATGCTTGGTGTTGTTAGTTTAATTTTAAACGAACAGTGGTCCTTACCAAACGTTTGGAAGGTTCATGTAAAATGGTCTATGCTTGGGCTAATACTATTTGGAAGCATTGTTGCATTTACCGCTTTTAATTATCTTTTAAAAGAAGTGTCGCCAGAAAAAGTAGCAACTTCAACTTATGTAAACCCCATTATAGCTTTAATTTTAGGGTGGTGGGTTTTAAATGAACAAATTACAACACAATCTGTAATTGCCGCAATAGTACTGCTAACAGGTGTTTATTTTATTAATACTAAACGCACTTTTAAACCTCGAGTTTAGCTAAAATAAATTTGTTTTGTAAAGTTTGTTAACTTTAAGCTTATTTGTAATTTTGACTACAATAAAAAAATAATTTCATTTTAGCATTTAATTTATGAAAGCACCAATTAGTGTAAATGTATATCGTAGAAAGATTATGCATTTTATTACCAAAAATATTGGTAGTTCTCAAACCGAACCCATATTTGATGCTAATACAAAGGTTATTATAGAGAGGGTTTTAATTATTAGACCAAACCATCGATTAGGCAATCAATTACTTTTAACACCAATTGTGCAAGAAGTGATTAATACATTTCCTAATTGCAAAATTGATTTATTTGTAAAAGGAGGTGTAGCACACCCTGTTTTTGAAAAATATAATCACATTAACACCATATTTAAGCTGCCTAAAAAACCATTTAATCAGCTGTATAAGTATGTTAAATGTTGGGTTTCAATAAAAAGAAAAAACTATGACTTGGTAATAAATGGAGATAAAAACTCATCTTCAGGACGCTTACTTACTCAAATGTCTAATGCTAAATACAAAATTTTTGGTGATTTAAATAAGGCTATTCAACTTAAGTACAATGATTATGAGCATATCGCTAAATATCCTGTTTATAGCTTGAGATACTATTTAACAAAGTTAGGATTTAAAGAAAACACAAATAGTGTTCCTAATTTAAATATTAAACTAAGTGATTCTGAAGTATTAAACGGTAAAAATATTTTAACAAATATTGTAAAAAACGATAAGCAAACCATCTGTATTTATACTAATGCAACTGGTAATAAATGCTATTCTGAGGATTGGTGGAGTACTTTTTATGCGCGTTTAAGAGCAGAATTTGAAAACGATTTTAATATAATTGAGATGTTACCTATTGAAAACATTTCAAAAATCAACTTTAAAGCGCCTCATTTTTATAGTAAAGATATACGAGAAATGGGGGCTATTATAAAAAACACTGCCATATTTATAGCTGCCGATAATGGCGTAATGCATTTAGCTAGCGCATCGTTAACACCAACCATTGGTTTCTTTTCTGTTACAAACGAAAAGGTTTATGCGCCATACGGAAATAGAAGTCTAGCGCTTCAAACGAATAAAACGAATATTGAAGATTGGATTGTAGAAATTAATAATATTCTAAGATAACTTTGCAGTAAATTTCTAATTTTAACAATCTGTTATTAGCACTTTTTACTAAGATTTTGTAATTTGTAAAAATGTATAATCATGTTTAAAATGAAATCTTTACAGATTATAGCTTTTGCTATTATGATTATTTTTTTTTCGTGTAAGGCTACAAACTTAAAAGCTTCTAATGCGCAAATAAAAATGCTTAAGAATTTAGTTGAAAGTAGGCGCTTTAAAATTGAATCTGATTGGGCTTATCCGCAAACTACTATGGCAATGCAACAAGTTTTAAATACTGGGTTATTACAACCAGGGAGCACTTCAGGAGCTATAAATCTTATTACTAACCCTAACTATTTAACTATTTCTGCCGACAGTATCACTTCTTATTTACCATATTTTGGCGAGCGTCAAATTAATGTAAGTTATGGAGGAAATGATGCTGCTATTCAATTAAATAGTAATATTGAAAATTATAAAATCACCAACGGAAAGCGTGGTAGTTATATTATTTCTTGTAATGCTAAAAGCAAATCAGAATACTTCAATATTATCATAGAATTATATCCTAATTTAAAAAGTAATATTAGGTTAATTAGTGCTTCAAGAAACTTAATTTCTTATTCAGGACACGTGAAATCTTCAGATTAGTTTGCGTCTTTTATTTGTTTGTGAGTTTTGTATTTTATCTATTCATCGCAAAATTTTACAATTCAATCGATTTTTTTATTTATAAATTAGATAATTAATTAGTTTTGAATGGATTATAAAAATTTACTCCAAATGAAAAATACAATAAGCCTAATTAGTCTTTTAATAATTATAAGTTTGTCTTATAATACTAATGCTCAAGATGTTAATAATGTATTAAATGATATTCCGCAGAATTATAAGAAACGTAGTCCTATTTACGATTATTCTGAAAAAAAATTAAACAGCGTAGATACTATTCCAGATTTTGCATATAGAACAAGTAAGCTTAAAATAACAGGTACTATTTATGAAAATGATGGTAAAACACCCGCTAAAAACATTCTTTTATTTATACATCAAGCTAATGAAAATGGTAATTTTGAATTAAAAAAACACAACAAAAAACGCTATGTTAAGCATAGAGGCTGGGTAAGAACCGATGAAAATGGACGCTATACGTTTTACACTTTTATACCAGGAAAATATATGTTTGACAACGAGTTAACACAAATACTACCCATAATTAAAGAACCTAATAAAACTGAGTATAAAATTGAATCTTTTGTGTTTGATAACGACCCTTTGTTAACTAAATCTTGTCGCTCTAAAATTGAGCAAACCAATCCTAATAGAATTCTCAAATTAGATAAAAAGGAAGGTTTGTTTGTTGCTAATAGAGATATTATTCTTGGTAAAGAGCTTGAGATTTATGAGTAAGGAATTATGCAGTTATAAAATTTTGTACTGTTGTGTAATAATACTAACAAGAAGTTTCTGAAACTTTTTGCAGCAAGAGTTTCAATCTCATATAAAACACAGATCTTACTTTCTTTTTTTTATTCGGCTACACTCAGGACAAGCATATAAATTTTAAAAACCGAAAGTTGATGTGACTGAAAAAGCAATATAATATTATAAAACAATCGAGTCTACCTGACAATAGAAAGGCGTTTTTAGTAGCTATAATACAAATAACTGTCCTTGTAATACCAATTTAATTTTATGATGTCGTTATATTTGTATATCTTTAAGGATGGCAAAACCACAAGAATTCGCAATCAAAGAAAGTGTAGCAGAACTTGTTTCACTCCGCAAAAAGCAACCAAATTTCAGATTTGAAAAAGAATCATTTGGCTCATTGAACTGAAAGGTAAAAAATTCAAGACTAGAAAAAAGCTCTGTGAATATTTAAGCATCAGCACCAGAACACAACAGCGCTGGACTAAAGAATACATTACCAATGGTATACAAGGCCTACTGTCTGACCAGCCGAAAAACAAAAAGTCCAAGATTATCACAGAGCAGATCCACAATGGATTGTCCGCACGTGTCAATTCAAGCGACAATGGTTTCTTGGGTTATTGGGATGCGCAACAATGGGGCTGTTCAGAATAAATCCGTGAGAATCGCTTATTTTAAATTTTAATAACCATATAAACTTAATATTGAAAAGAATTACAGCAATTTCTGGGATTTTTTTAACATGCTGTTTTAAACAAATTATAGTTATTATCATAAAAAAAGTTTCATTGTTTTAGTATTGAATTATTCACTGAATAATCCAATATAAAAGAGTATAATAATTAACTCTGATATTTAAACAGAGTTTTATAAAAAAAACTTAGCACTACAATTTTTTTAAAAACAAAACTACTAGTTTGAATTTCTTTTTTATAAAACACGCTTCATAAAATACGATCGCGCTGACTATTAAAAGTTTTAGAATGAAGTATAAACTGGTGTTTGCTTAACCTATACGAAAAAATATAATTAATAAAAAAAATATTCGGTAACATGCAAATAAAATCGTTTTTAAACGATTTTATTAATTTTTTACATCATTTATATTTATAAATCATGTAATTTATATGTGATAAATATCATGTATTCAAATAAACAAAAAGAAAAAAGATGAAAAAAAACAATCCTTTAATTGCATTATTACTATGCATAGTAATGCTTTTTCCGATAAGTATTTTTACTCAAAACGAAATTAATTGTGGCACAATCGATACAACGGAAAATTTTGAGAATTTTAAAAAGAACTTTAACTTACAAAAGGATGTAAGTAATACTCAAGAAGAGTATATAATTCCAACGGTATTCCATGTTTATGGTACTAGTTTTAATGGAGATACTGTAACCGATGCAATAGTTCAAGATGCATTGCAAAAAACTAATGAAGATTTTCTTGGTCTTACAAGCGATTGGAATTCTGTTGATCCTGCGTTTCAAAGTGTAAAAAAGGCTCAACGCGTTACCTTTAAACTAGCTCAAATAGACCCAGAAGGCAATCCTACAACAGGTGTTGTATATTATAGCAATAAAGCTGGATATGGAAACTCAAGTAGTTATTACACCAATCAAATTGCACAGGATGCATGGGATAATTACAAATATTTTAATGTATATATACAAAATGATTTGTACGATAATGGTGTAACTAATAATTCAGGAGTATGTTGGTACCCTAGTGTTTCTCAATCTGATCAAGGCATTGCTCGCTGTGTGTATAATGGTGCTTATCTTGGCACAAATACTAGTGAAAATTTTAGAAGCGTACTAACACATGAATTCGGACACTTTTTTGGTTTAATTCACACTTTTAAAGATGGTTGTCCTACAAATAATTGCGCAGAAGAAGGCGACAAATGTTGTGATACGCCTCCAGTGGACAACTCTAGTTTGGGTCAGAATAACAACTGTGAAGGAAATGCTACTAATTGGGAAAATTTCATGAATTATTCGAGTGATTTTAAAATGTTTACTGCCGATCAAGTAGCCAGAACAGAAGTGGCTTTGCAACATCCTGCAAGAATTACTTTATGGCAAGAATCAAACCTTATTGCAACAGGTGTTAGTGTAGGAGACTTATCTATTAACAATCACTTTATTGATGAAGTTGATATTTATCCAAATCCAATAAATGATTCTTTTAATATTAGGAGTAACGCATTTAATGGTAAATCTGTAATTATTAATATATACAGTCTATTAGGTGTGAAAATATATCAAAAGGAGTATCTAAATGTACAGCATACATTAACTATTGATGATGCAATTAAATCTGTAGGATATTATATTGTTAAAGTTATTTTAAAAAATGGAAGAGAAATTAATATACCTGTTGTAAAAAAATAATTATCAAATTAAACAATTTGATAGCTTTAGCAACCAGGGCAAACGCAGTAAACTTTCATTAAATTCAATACTTTGATTAGGTAATGATTGTCCCATCCCGCTTTCATGCGTCTGCTCTTGACACCTATTTTGCTTGATTTTTCGTTTTTCAATAAATTGAGTGCAATTTTGTTAAGTATTGAGAAGTTTTGAGAAGCATTCGCTGTTCTTTTCCTTGAGGCATCCTCTGAGAAAGCTACATCTAGAGTCCAGTGTAGTTTGTTTTCAATAGCCCAATGTGAGCGAATAGCTTTTTGGAAGTCTACAGGTTTTGCTTTTAAACTTGATATACAATAACGTGTTGCTGTTTCTGTATTTTTTTCTGAGTTTTTAAATTCTCTTATGCTTTCTGTTTTTATAATAGTGCTAAGTTTATTCCAATTGTTTTCTATTGGAATAAACTGAAAGTTACTTATAATACTGCATTTGCGAGTTTCTATGCGTTCGTGATCTAAATCTTCACCTGTAGTGGTTTCTATTGTTTTTCCAAACTTAAACTCATCTTCAATATCTTCTAATAATTGTGATTGATTTGCTTTTACAGCTAAAATATAATCTGCTTGTTTATCTATAATAGCTGAGACTATTTCAGTTTGACAGCCCATAGCATCAATCGTTACAATGGTATCTTCTAAAGATAAAACTTCTAATAGTTTTGGAATAGCAGTAATTTATTCATGGTTTTCTATTTTATATTAGGTATTCATGAATGCTTCGCATTTCATTTGATTTTTCGCATACTTTTACCTGACCTAGAACAAGGTTGTTATCATTAGCCCAAGCACTAACCATATGAACTGGAGACTTTTTTCCACTTGCTTTTGCACCTCTAATTGTTTTACCATCAATAGCAATCACTTCTTTGGGTTGTAGCTGTGCTAAGGTATTAACCCAATTTATAAAACAAGCTTCAAATTGCGCGCTGTCTATATTAGAAAACACACGGTTAAAGGTGTCGTGAGAAGGAATACCGTTGGGCAAATCAAGAAATGTGCACAGAAACTCTTCTTTGGATTGCGCATAATTTTCCATTTCGTTCCAACTATCTACACCACAAATCACTGATATTATTCCAATAAGAAGGATGCTTTCTAAATCGTAAAGCTGCTTGTGTGAACGTCTAAAGTCGGGTATTTGACCAAATATGGTCTTAAGTTTATGTGCTGTTTTTAAAAATATATAAATTACTGATTATCAGTATAATATACAATTTTAAAATAACAAAAACAACAAATAACGCTTTGATTTATAGATTATTAGACTAAGAACGGAACAGAAAAAACAAAGCATTTTAAATTTTTACAAATCCGTATTAATAAATGTGAAAAAAGTATTTGTAATAACCACTTAAAATTAAGTAATTTTAAAAATTTACTTTTGTAAAAGTTATTAAACGTATAAATTCATAATTAATGAAAAATTTAGACCGAAGAAGTTTTATTAAAAAAACATCCCTTTCTGGAGTTGCTTTAGGATTAGGTAGTATGATGCCCGCTTATTCAGAAAATCACCCAATCTTTAATCATGATGGTAAATACATGGGCGATTTTGCTGCTCCTAAGCTAAGCAAAGTACGTGTTGCAATAATTGGTGTTGGTGCCCGTGGTAGGGGACATGCAACGCGGTTAGCTACAATTGAAGGTACCGAAATTGTTGCTATTAGTGATTTATATGAAGATTTAGCTAATAAATCAGCAGATAAATGTAAAGAAATTGGGAAAGGTTCGCGACATAAAAAAATTGCAGTATATCACGGTGCAGAAGATAAGTGGAAATTAATGTTGGATGAAGTAAAACCAGATGCTGTTTTTATTGCTACAAACTGGAATAATCATGCGCCAATGGCTATTGAAGCCATGAAAAAAGGAGCGCACGCCTTTGTTGAAGTACCTTTAGCGGTTACATTAGAAGAAATGTGGGATATAGTGATTACTTCTGAGCAAACCCAAAAGCACTGTATGATGATGGAAAATGTAAATTACGGAAGAGAAGAACTTTTGTATTTAAACATGTGCAGACAAGGTGTTATTGGCGATCTTTTACATGCTGAAGCTGCTTATATTCACGAATTGCGAGGGCAAATGAATCAACAAGAAAGAGGAACAGGTTCTTGGAGAACACCTCATTATGCGCACAGAAATGGAAATCTTTATCCAACACACGGATTAGGACCAGTAGCGCAATATATGAATTTAGCTAGAGGAGAAGATAACTTCAGTAGTTTAGTGTCTTTTTCAACACCAGCATTAGGTAGAAAACAATATGCTGAAAAAAACTATGACAAAGACCACAAATGGAATAAACTTGACTATAAAGGTGGAGATATGAACACGTCTATTATTAAAACCACATTGGGTAGAACGATTATGATTCAATGGGACGAAACGAGTCCTAGACCTTATTCGCGCCATAATTTAGTGCAAGGTACAAAAGGAACTTTAGCTGGTTTTCCTACTCGAGTAGCCTTAGATGGTGGTGTTGAAGGTATTACTAAAGATCATCATAGTTGGGCGCAAGGGGATCAGTTAGAGAAAATATATGAAAAATATGAGCACCCACTGTATCTTCGTTTAGGTGAACTATCAAAAAAAATGGGTGGCCATGGCGGAATGGACTTTATGATGCTCTACAGAATAGTGGAGTGCTTACGCAATGGTGAACCGTTAGACCAGAACGTTTACGAAGGCTGCCACTGGAGTGCTGTTGCACCATTAAGCGAACAATCGGTAGCTCTTGGTGGAGCGCCACAAGCCTTTCCAGATTTTACCAGAGGTAAATGGAAAACTACTGCGCCACTTGGTATATTGAAATAATTTACTTTAAATAGGATTGAAAAAAAACCTTAGCAATTTTGCTGAGGTTTTTTTTAGTCTTTAGGATAAAAAGAATTAACGTTTTCTCTTTTTATGCTTTTTTATTTTACCATTTTGTTTGTAATAGTAATAGTTCTCATCATCATCATGCTCATACCAATCATCATCATCATAATCTCTATCTCTTTGGTTGTGGTCAATATCACAAGAACTAACACCACAAATATTACAACTATTGCTAAAATGTTTTACTTGTCCACGCGTATGTACAATTTCTCCCCAATGGTTGTATTTTATTATTAAACCTCCAACTTGAGTTAAAGTGCCATTACGCTTATAATTCATATATATAGAACCAGCACGCTTAAGTCTTCCGTTTCTATCGTAGTTTAAAAATATGTTACCAATACGTCTTACTTTACCATCTCTATCGTGCGAGATTGAAACACCTCGGTTTCTGTGTCTGTACAATGTATGCTTAACACGTTTGCCAGAAGTGCCATAAGTTGTATTTACATTACTACGTTTAGAAGTTCTTTTTCTATAATACGAATCATTGTAAAATGTATTCTCATAAGCTGTATTAAAATCGAAACTTCCATCAGGAAATACTAAAAATTCAACACCTCGTTCTACAAACATAATAGGTTGTGCATAACGATAGCGTTTCATTTTGTCTAACTTGGTTTTTTGGTTTTTGTAATTTAGCTCTGTTGCTGATACTGTTGCTGATACTGTTGTTAATCCTATTAACAAGCCTGTAAATAATAGTACTAATCTTTTCATAATCATATAGGATTTAATTAACGCCTACTCTTTAGCTTTTCGGCTTACGCTATACTTAGGGGTTTCAATTAATATGCCAAAAATGTAAGTTATTTATAATTAGTGTTTTAATAGTGTGTAAATTGTAATTACTTTTTTTTACTTTTATAGAAACCAATTATTTCCAATGGGAAAGGCTACCGAAATATGTAAAAATTGCGAAAAAGAATTTAAAGAGGATTTCGAGTTTTGTCCATATTGTGGGCAAAAAGCAAAAGACGAACTCACAATTGGTGTTTTATTTTATAACACCATAACTAATTATTTTTCGTTTGATGCTCGATTTTTCAAAAGTTTTTTTCCACTAATATCTAAACCAGGTTATTTAGCATCTCGTTTTATTGAAGGCAAACGCTTGTTATATTTACACCCGGCACAATTGTATTTATTCGTTTCAGTTGTGTTTTTCTTTTTATTAACAACACTTGTAGTTAGAGACCAAGTACAAGAAATTGATACGGCATTAAAAAAAACTTTAAATAAGCCTATTATATCTGATAGCACAAAGATTAAAGCGCAACAGGTTTTAGATTCAATAAAATTAGACAGTATTTTAGCGCCTTTAAAGAAACAAAACCCAGCAATAATTGATGAAAACGAAGTAAAAGTATTTGATTCTTTAATAAAAAGTAATACTGAAAAACCTATAACTACCGAGGCTTCTTTTGATTTTGATGTTAAAAAAGTAGATTCTTTAATTGCTGTTGGTGCTACAGATGAAGATATTTACAAGGCTATGGGTATGAGTGATGATGCAGGTTACTTTAAAAGAAAATATTACGAACAAGGTTTGAAGTTTTACAGGCAGCGAAATGTTGGACAAGTATTTCAAGCTGCTTATGATACTATTCCTGTTTCTTTATTTATTCTTTTACCAATTTTCGCATTAATATTAAAACTAATGTATAGAAAACGTGGTACTTATGCTCACCATTTAGTATTTAGTTTTTACTTTTTTTCATTTTTGTTTACAGTATTTAGTATTGTACTTATTGTAAATGTTATTTGGGATGTTCCAGATTGGATAGATTGGTTTATAGTTCTGTCTACTTATTTTTATTTATTAATAGCAATTAAACATTTTTATAGACAAGGATGGTTTCTTAGTTTTATTAAAACTGGAATAGCCTCTTTTATTTATTTGATGATTGTAATTCCTATTGCTATAGTTATTATTTTCTTGGTAGGATTTTTGTTTAATTAAGAAAAAAAGCATTAAAGTTTCTCCTTTAAATACTTCCCAGTCTCTGAAGCTTTAATTTTTATAATAACTTCTGGCGCTCCTTCAGCAACTAGATAGCCTCCTGTTTCACCACCTTTTGGGCCTAAATCAATTATAAAATCTGCACATTTAATAAGCTCCAAATTGTGCTCAACTACAATGATTGAATGTCCTTTTTTTATTAACGCATTAAACGATTTTAAGAGTTTTTTAATATCGTGAAAATGTAGACCTGTAGTAGGTTCATCAAATATAAAAAGAGCGTTTTGTTTGTTGTTTCCTTTACCTAAAAACGATGCTAATTTTATACGTTGCGCTTCGCCACCAGAAAGAGTAGAAGAACTTTGTCCTAAAGTAACGTAGCCTAACCCTACATCTTGTAACGGTTGGAGTTTAGTTTTAATTTTTGTTTGCTTATTAGCATTAAAAAAAGCAATAGCATCATCAATGGTTAGATTTAAAATATCATCTATATTTTTGTTAGCAAAAGTAACTTCTAAGACTTCTTTTTTAAAACGCTTGCCCTTGCATGTTTCGCATTCTAAATGCACATCTGCCATAAATTGCATTTCAATGGTTACTTCACCTTCACCTTTACAAGTCTCACAACGTCCGCCATCTACGTTAAATGAAAAATGTTTAGCTTGGTAATTTCGTATTGTGCTCAATTTTTGTTTTGAAAATAAAGCACGAATATCATCGTAGGCCTTTATGTAGGTAACAGGGTTTGATCTTGAGGATCGACCAATTGGGTTTTGGTCTACAAACTCAATATGCTTTATATTGCTAAAATTGCCTTCTAAACTTGTAAACTGTCCTGGTTTATCACCAAAATCGGTTAGTCGTTTTTGTAAGGCGGGATATAAAATCTTTTTAACTAATGTGCTTTTTCCGCTACCAGAAACGCCCGTAACAACAGTTAGCATGCCTAAAGGAAAACTTACATCAATATTTTTTAAATTATTTTCTCGAGCCCCAATAATATTGACATAATATTTAGATGTTCTGCGCGTTTTTGGTAATTCAATTTTTAACTTTTTATTTAAATATTGTGCTGTTAAAGAATTTGATATAAGAATATCTTTATAAGTGCCATTAGCAACTACGTGACCACCAAAAGTTCCTGCTTCTGGACCAATATCAATAATGCTATCGGCAGCTTTCATTATATCTTCATCGTGTTCAACTACAATAACGGTATTGCCTAAATCACGTAATTGTTTTAAAACCAAAATTAAACGTTCGGTGTCTTTGGGGTGTAAACCAATACTAGGCTCGTCTAAAATATACATAGAGCCAACCAAACTACTTCCTAATGATGTTGCGAGATTTATACGCTGACTTTCGCCACCAGAAAGAGTATTCGATTTTCTGTTTAAAGTTAAATAGTCTAACCCAACATTTGATAGGAATAGCAATCTGTTATTAATTTCTTTTAAAAGCCTATTTGCTATTTGTGTGTCGTAATCATTTAGCTCTAATTGCTTAAAAAAAGTTGCTAATTTATCTAATGGCATTTCAACCAAATTAGTTATTGTGGCGCCATTAATTTTTACATAATTAGCTTCAATACGAAGGCGTTTGCCGTTGCATACTTTACATTTTGTTTTTCCGCGATAGCGCGATAGCATAACACGATTTTGAATTTTATAGGCTTTAGATTCTAATTCAGCAAAGAATGAATTTAAACCTTCAAAATATTGATTACCAGTCCAAATAAGTTGTTTTTGGTTGTCGCTTAGCTCAAAATATGGCTTATGAATAGGGAAGTTGAATTTATGAGAACTATTTACCAACTGGTCTCTGTACCAACTCATACTTTCTCCTCGCCAAGGAAAAATGGCGTTTTCGTAAATAGATAATCCTGTGTTTGGAATTACTAAATCGTCGTCAATCCCAATAATATCACCATAACCTTCACATTTTGGACAAGCTCCGTACGGATTATTAAAACTGAATAAATGTACATTCGGTTCTAAAAAAGTAATACCATCTAACTCAAATTTGTTACTAAATATGTGTTGTTCACTATTTGATAAGCTTTCTATAATACATTCGCCTTTACCTTCAAAAAAGGCAGTTTGAACGGCATCAGCTAAACGATTAAAAAAATCATCCTCATCTCTAATAATAATTCTATCAATAACTAAAAAGATGTTTTTATACTCAGAAATATCTTTTGCTTCGTCAATTCTGATAACCTCGTTATTTACTTTAATCCTCGCATAACCCTGCTGATTTAAAGTTTTAAGTTTATCGCTCATTAATCGTCCTTCTTCTAAATGAATAGGAGCCAGGAGCAATAGTTTTTCGCCCTCAGTAAAGGTTTTTAAGTGCTTTAAAACATCAGTAACGCTATCTTTTTTTACTTCATTTCCAGAAACAGGCGAGTAGGTTTTGCCTATTCTAGCAAAAAGCAGTTTTAAATAGTCGTAAATCTCGGTAGTTGTGCCAACAGTTGAGCGAGGATTGGTTGAGTTTACTTTTTGCTCAATAGCTATTGCTGGAGCAATTCCTTTTATATAATCCACCTTAGGTTTGTTTAGACGACCTAAAAATTGGCGTGCATAACTAGATAAGCTTTCAACATAGCGTCTTTGTCCCTCGGCATAAAGCGTATCAAAGGCTAAACTGGACTTTCCAGAGCCTGATAAACCTGTGATAACTACCAATTTATTTCTAGGGATAACAACATCTATATTTTTTAAGTTATGCAATTTTGCACCTTTTATGATGATGTTTTGCTTTGGGTTTACTTTAGAAATATTAGTAATCATAGGTGTTTTAAAGAATAATCTTGCAAAGATACTATAAGTATTTCACCTGATAAAACGCCCTGTAAATTGCTCAATTTTAAAAAATGATAATATTTTTTGTTTTTTAGGGATGATTGTTGTTATATTTGATTTATTAATTAAAAAACAAATCTTGCCTATAGCATAAAATTACTTTTAAAATTTAACCCCAACAAAGAGGCTCTAGCTTCATTGTAATAAAAGTAATTGTTATGGAACACAAATTTATTTCAGATGCTAATTTAGTTAGCAATTATATTAAAGGAGATGAAAGTGCTTTAGAAATTCTTGTAACAAGGCACAAGCAAAAAATTTACAGTTTTATTTATTCAAAAGTTTATGATAGAGATGTTGCTGAAGACATTTTTCAGGATACATTTATTAAAGTTATAAACACTCTTAAACGTGGTGCTTATAACGAAGAAGGTAAATTTTTGCCTTGGGTAATGCGTATCTCTCATAATTTGGTTATTGACTTATTTAGAAAAAATACTCGCATGCCAAAATTTGATAATAGTGGTGATTTTAGTATTTTTTCGGTACTTAGTGATAATGCTTTAAATGCAGAAAAAATGATTATTAAAGAACAAGTTGAAAGTGATGTAAGACGTTTGGTTGAAGAGTTGCCTGAAGATCAAAAAGAGGTGTTAATGATGCGCATATATAACGATATGAGCTTTAAAGAAATATCAGACAGAACAGGGGTTAGTATAAATACGGCGTTAGGCCGTATGCGCTATGCATTGATAAATTTGAGAAAGATTATAGATAAGCATAATATAGTTTTAACAAACTAGTACAATAAAGTAAGTTTTGTTACGTTTATAGGTTTAATAACTTATAAAATTATAAAATGGCAAAACTTTACCCTGAAAATTCTATTGAAAATTTTAACGATCTAAAACCGAAAGAAGAGACGGTTAATTTTCTTCTAAATTATTCTAAGGCTTTAAGTGTTATAAATTATAATAAAATGAAGTTTGAAGCGCTTCTGAATTAAATTAAAAGTCCTGATTTTAGTCAGGACTTTTTCTTTTTATAATAATCGTACAAAACAGATTTTCTACCAATTGTTTTGGTTATGATGTCTTTATCTAAATCCCATCCACGGGCAGGAGAATATTGACGCCCATACCAAATGATTTGTAAGTGTAAATCATTCCATAATTCTTTTGGAAATAAGCGTTTGGCATCTTTTTCAGTTTGAACCACATTTTTACCATTGCTTAAATTCCATCTGTACATTAATCTGTGAATATGGGTGTCTACAGGAAAAGCAGGGATTCCAAAAGCTTGAGACATAACTACTGCTGCTGTTTTATGTCCAACTGCAGGTAAGGCTTCTAAGGCTTCATAAGTCTGCGGTACTTTACCATTATATTTATCAATTAATATTTGTGATAATCCATGGATGCCTTTACTTTTCATAGGAGACAAGCCAACAGGTTTTATGATTTCTCTTATCTCTTCAATCGAAAGTTTAATCATATCATAAGGGTTGTCTGCTTTTTCAAAAAGAAGTGGAGTAATTTTATTAACTCTTACATCTGTACTTTGAGCAGACATTAATACCGCTATAAGTAGTGTATATGGGTCTTTATGGTTTAATGGAATGGGAATTTCTGGATATAATTTATATAGTGTATTAATAATGAAGTTTACACTTTCTTGTTTCGTCATTGGGTTGTATTTTAGCAAATACAAAGTTAAGCAATATGAATACATTAAAAGAAGGAGATAAGGTTCCGAATTTTGAGTCGATTAACGAACAAGGAGAAACTATTAAATTAAGTAATTACAAAGGAAAAAAACTAGTTGTGTTTTTTTATCCCAAGGCTAACACGCCAGGTTGTACGCTTGAGGCTTGTAATTTAAGAGATAATTATGAGGTTTTAAAAGAAAAAGGTTATGAATTGTTAGGGGTAAGTGCAGATTCTGCTAAAAGGCAATCTAATTTTAAAAAGAAATATAGCTTTCCTTTTCCGTTGTTAGCAGATGAGGATAAAACGGTTATTAATGCATTTGGTGTTTGGGGGCCAAAAAAGTTTATGGGAAGAGAGTTTGACGGGATTCATAGAAAGACTTTTATTATAGATGAAAACGGAATAGTTGAACGTGTAATCGATAAAGTAAAAACTAAAAATCACGCCGCTCAAATATTAGAGTAAAAAATAAGAGGTTGTCTTAAAAATCATTGTAACCCCAATTTATTAAGTAGAGCTTATCAAAACTGATTTTGATTATCAGGTTGTTAAAATATTTCGAACAGGCTCAATACGGCATAAAATTTATTTTATAAGACAAGTATCTTTTTTGTGTTTTAGCAAACAGGTGCTATTTTTTAGAGGTTCTTTTTTTAATTACTAAAGGTTTTAAAGGTTTACGAGTGTATCCAAACAGTCTATAATCCTTAATTAAATCTGCAGTTCCTTCAGGCAACATATCTTCCCATCCAAGTTCTCCATTTTCAATTTTCTGTAATATTTCTCTTGAAAAAACACTCATAATCTCAGTGTCGTATGCTTCAATATCAATAACTTTTCCGTTGTACTTAAAGAATTTGTAAAGCTCTTTCATTCTTGGATAAACCTTTAAGTTTTTACTATTTATGAGTTCGCCAGTTTCAGGGTCAAGCATAGGATATAAGTATACTTTTAAGTCTTTAAAGAATAGTTTACCAAAAGCTTCTAAGATGCCACCACTTAAATGGCGATAATATTTTTCATCAAAAATATCAACTAAGTTGTTTACACCCATAGCCAGCCCCATTCTCGCTTTTGTGTAACTTGAAAAATACTCTACTACCTTGTAATATTCTTGGAAATTAGAAATCATTACAGATTGCCCTAGAGAGCATAATAAATCTGCTCTATCCATAAAATCCTGTTCGTCTATTTCGCCTTCGGCTCGTAAGTTAGATAGTGTTATTTCAAATACAACTTCTGTTTTGTCAACATCAACCTTATTTTCTTTTATAAACATTTCATATGATTTCTCATACATAGCCATGTTCACTTTAGTTACAGGTCTAAAGCTACCTCGTAAAGCCAGAATGTTTTTTTTATATAAAACTTTTGCAGGAAGCACATTGTTTCCATCTGGACTAAACATTACGGCATCCGTCATGCCATTTTTAACTAGCTGCAAACTCATAAGCCTATTGTCTACATCTTTAAAAACAGGCCCAGAAAAGTTAATGGTATCAATTTCTAATTGATCTTTATCTAAATGGTCGTATAAATATCGCAGTAATTTTTTTGGCTCATTATACTTGTAAAACGCACCGTAGATAAGATTTGTACCTAAAGCACCCAGAGTTTCTTGTTGCAAACGGGCATCGGTTTCTTTAAAACGCACATGCAATATTATCTCATTATAATCGCCATCTGCATCCACTTGATATTTGATACCTACCCAACCATGACCTTTAAATTTTTTAGCAAAATCTATAGTGGCAACAGTATTGGCGTAAGTAAAAAATATTTTATTTGGGTGTTTATCGCGTGTAATACGCTTTTCCATAAGATTCATTTCGTGCGAAAGCATCTTGCGTAAACGTGCTTCGGTTACGTAGCGTCTATCATCTTCAATTCCATAAATGGCATCACTAAAATCTTTATCGTAAGCAGACATTGCCTTTGCAATAGTTCCTGATGCGCCACCAGCTCTAAAAAAATGACGACAAGTTTCTTGACCTGCGCCAATTTCGGCAAATGTTCCGTAAATATTTTCGTTTAAATTTATTCGTAAAGCTTTCGATTTTAGCGATGGAATATCATCAAATTCTTTATCCCCCTTTATGGTAATTTCCATATCTTTTTTTGAGTTAGTAGTAATATTACAAAGGTATTAAATAACTATAGTAAACAAAAAAATAAGCTTATTTTTGTGATTAAATTAAGCTTTTGTTGAAGGTAACTTTTTTAGGAACAGGCACGTCTCAAGGTATTCCGGTAATTGGAAGCAAACACCCGGTATGTCTTAGCGACAACCCCAAAGACAAACGTTTAAGAGTCTCCATATTAATTGAGTGGGATGATTTTGCATATGTTATTGATTGTGGTCCAGATTTTAGGCAGCAAATGTTACGAGCAAAATGTGAAAAAATTAATGGTATTTTGTTTACACACGAACATTCTGATCATGTTGCAGGTTTAGATGACATTAGACCGCTTTGTTATTTGAATGGCGATATGAATATTTATGCACACCAGCGTGTGGTTGAATCTTTAAAAAAGCGTTTTGATTATATTTTTGAAACTGAAAATAAATACCCCGGTGCACCAACGGTTATCGCAAATATTATTGAGAATAAGCCGTTTGATTTATCAGGAATTAAGGCTATGCCCATTAATGTAAATCATTATTTTGTACAAGTTTTTGGTTACAGATTTAATGATTTTGCCTATTTGACAGATATAAAAACAATAGATAATACTGAAGCTAAAAAGTTGAAAGGCCTAAAAGTTTTAGTGGTTGATGCGTTGCGCATAACACCGCATATTTCTCATTTTAATCTAGAAGAGGCATTGCAATTTGTAAAAATAATAAAGCCTGAAAAAGCCTATTTTACACATATAAGCCATTTGTTAGGCTTTCATGACGAAGTGCAAGCAAGTCTTCCAAAAAATGTTTTTCTGGCGTATGATGGCTTACAATTAACAATTTAAAAAAGCAAAATATGAGACAAAAAATTTTCATGTATTTATTTGTGTTTTCAGCCTTGTTGCTGCTTTTTCAGTATGTTAATTCTAAACGTGTTTTTGAAGATTTGAATAATAAATTAGAAACTTATAAAGAGAAAACAAAAAAATATAAAGATTCATTAACTGTTTTGCAAGATGATATTTTAACGCTATCACACTTCAATTTAAATAGAAATGAAGATGCTATTAGTTATTTTGAAAATGATGGCTATAATATAGACGAATTGATCCCATTTATTAAAGATGAACTTTATAAGCTAAATGAAGTTAAAGGCGATCATCCTATTGTGCCCTATGCAGCAAGTGAAGGAAGAAAAATATTAATAAATACTGTTAAGATGCTCAATCATAAATGGATAATTGCAGATTTTTCAGATGGGGAGTATTGGGGTGAAATATTTTTAACTTACGAAATAACAAAAGATAAGCGGTTAAAATTTAATTTAGTAGAATCGTTTTTATATCCTTTTGATTAGTTATTTTTTAGCTTTATAAGCTACACCTTTTTGTTTTTTAGTTTCTCCAACATACGAATATTCAAAAGTGTATGATGAATCTGTAGTGGTTAAAATTTTTAAGTGAATATCTTTTTTTTCAGCCCTATTTTTTGGATTAATGGTTTTAAAAACAACCTCGCAATCGTTTATCCATCGAAGTTTTGATGAATCAATTTTATTATTATAAGTTTCAATTTGCAAATCCTTAGTTCTTTTAAAAGTGGATTTATACAACACATCATTTACGTAAACTTCGCTATAAAATTTACCCGTTTTATAATTTTCACAATCTCTAGTAGTTTCGTAACAGCTAAATAGACTAAATGTCAAAAGAAAACATAACAACCGCATAAATATATTTTTACGCAAAGCTACTAAAGAAAGTAGTTAATTTTGAAAATTTTTAAAACTTCCATCAGAATAAAAAATTATAATGCGCTCAATTTCTTTTTTCTTTTTAATTTCTGACCGAATAGTGCTTTCAATTTTTAATTCTGGATTTTCATTTTCAAAACTTTTAGAGTTTTTGGTTGAAGGAAATTCACCCTTACCATTTAACAGCCAGTAAAGTTCTACTTCAGGAAAGGAGGAAAGCACTTTTAGTACAAAATCTAAACTAGGTTTATTTCTGCCAGACAAAATGTGAGAAATACTAGAACGTTGTACCCCAATTTTTTCAGCAAAAGAAGATGCAGATTCACCGTAATAATCTATTACTTTTTGGAGTCTTTTCGTAAATGCTTCGTTGTCTATCATTGTAAATTCAATATTGAAGTTAAATGCGTTACAAATGTAACAATATATTTGTAATAACAGTCTTTTAATTACTTAAAGTTAAGTATATTTGTTAATTTATTACTTACAGCAAACAACATTAAAGTATTGGAAATAAAATAGTTAAAATAATATTTTAAAGCGCCATTAATTTATTGTTTATTTTGCGGCTTCTAGTGTGTGTGTTGTATATTTATGTAAACAAAAGGAATTGTTAATTGTGTTTACATTTGTAAAAACGTAATTGTTTACATTTGTATTTTAAATATTTTTAATGAATACAGAAGCAATTAAATCATTATTTTTAAAACACAAAGAGGCTCATCTTAAGCATAGATATATTACTAACCATAGTATTGAGCCTTTATTAAAACAGTTGCAAAATAAATTAGAAGTCGATATAATAGGGAAATCTGTTTTGGGCAATTCTATCCATTCTGTAAAAATTGGCACAGGTAGTAAAAAAATACTGATGTGGTCTCAAATGCATGGAAACGAATCGACCACAACTAAGGCTCTTTTTGATCTTTTAAATACGCTATTAGACCAAGGTTCAAATCTCAGTTATGTTTTAAAGGCATGTACTTTATATGTTATTCCAATTTTAAATCCAGATGGAGCCGCTGCTTATACAAGAGTTAATGCCAATAAGATTGATTTGAATAGAGATGCACAGGATTTGTCGCAACCAGAAAGCAAGGTTTTAAATGCCATTTTTAATACGTTTAAGCCACATTTTTGCTATAATTTGCATGGGCAGCGTACTATTTTTAGTGCTGGTAACACTAATAATTCTGCTACGGTATCGTTTTTGGCACCTGCACAAGATATAGATTGTACCATTACACCAACCCGCAAGATAGCCATGGAAATTATTGGTACTATGAATGCGAAGCTTCAAAAAGAGATTCCTAATCAGGTAGGAGTTTACGATGATGCTTTTAATTTAAATTGTGTAGGCGATACGTTCCAGAGTAAAAATGTGCCAACCATTTTGTTTGAAGCAGGTCATTTTCATGAGGATTATGCTCGTGAAAAGACAAGAGAATATATTTATATGTCTATGCTGGAATCTTTATCTTATATAGCTAAAAACACCATTGACGGTAGCTTTTATGATGACTATTTTGATATTCCAGAAAATGAAAAACGTTTTTTTGATATTATAATACGAAATGCCGATGTAGGAGAAGGTTATAAAAGTAAGATAGAAGATATAGGGATTATGTTTCAAGAAAAATTAATAAGCGGCAAGGTCGAATTTATTCCTAAAATTGAAAAAATTGAAAAACTAACCAATTTTTATGGTCATAAGGAAATAGATGCTAATAGATATAAAGTGCTTGATGAATTTGGAGATTGCATAAAAATTGATAGCGAAAACGTTTTCGTAATGATAAATAATGAGAGAATTATTCTTTTTTCGTAAAAAAAACACAGTAATAATATATAAATTTTGCTGAAAATGTATTAATTTTGCTTTTTATTTAAGAATAATTAATTATGGGGAAAATTAAATTAGATGAAATTGATCATCAAATTCTTGATATGTTAATTGACAATACAAGAATTCCGTTTACAGACATTGCTAAAAAATTATTAATTTCTGCAGGTACAGTTCATGTGCGTGTAAAAAAAATGGAAGAATCTGGTATAATTAGAGGTTCATCATTAACATTAGATTATAAAAAGTTAGGATATTCTTTTATTGCTTATGTTGGCGTATTTTTAAATAACACCTCTAAAACAAAATTTGTACTAGAACGTATAAACAATATTCCGTTTGTAACGGTAGCTCATATAACCACTGGAAAATTTAATATATTCTGTAAAATTAGAGCCAGAAGTACAGAACACGCTAAAGAAGTTATTTTTATGTTAGACGATATTGAAGGTGTTTACAGAACAGAAACCATGATATCACTTGAAGAAAGCTTGAATGATAAAAAGCGTTTAATGCATTCTATTTTTAATGAATTATAGCTAGCGCAATAAATAGATGCAACTAATACAAAAAAGCCCTTGACAAAGGGCTTTTTTTATGTGTTTATGTTTTATTGTATTTCGCAACAGAAACAGTTATTAGGCTTATAAAAGCCCCTTTTATGTAGTGATTGTATAATTCGTTCTTTAAACTTTAAACTGTAAACTTCAAATTTGGTGTAACCAAAATTACTGATACTAATTGAAGGTGCTAAAGCTTGTACATAATGCCACCAGTTTTGTGGTACAAACAGCACATCTCCGGGTTCAAGTACAACACTTTTAAACTTATTGTTTTTAAATTCAGGGAATTTGGTATTGTTAAAATTATTAATGTCAACATCACTAGCAACAGCGCCATATATATGTTTTTTGCTGGGGTACATGGTTTTATTAAATTTTGTTGAGCTAATAATAAACATTTTTTTACCCCTTATTTGCGCATACACATTATTAGCTGTATCGGCATGAAAACCAGAAATGGTGTTTGCAGGACCAATCCAAGCTGTAATGTCGTTAACTTTAGTATGCTTCTCAAAAAACGAAAAGTCAATATCACTTTTCAGGTGTGGGTAATATTCAAAAATATCTAAAGTTGTTAGATAATCTTTTACTGATGTGTTATTGCTTTCAGCATCTTTTAATTGTTGAATATATTTTTTAAATGATGCTTTTTTATATCTGTTATCGTCTTGGATAAAGTTGTCTGATAATAAGAATATATTTTTATCTTCTTTAAGGTTTAATAAAAAATCTAAATCCCAATTTTTTGTTGCGCCCCAATCTTTTGCAAATCCTTTTATTATAACAGGTTTCTTTTTGTTAAAATAGTTTTTTTTAAAGGTAGCAGAATCAATAGACGTTATTTCTTCAACTGGTTGACTTTGTTTTACAATTTCTGATACAATATTCATGTTGTACTAAATTTGTTATAAACTGTTTATTATGAAATGTTGGAAGTTTTTTTTTGGTCTAATTTTTCTCATAAAAAAACGGCTAAACCTATAAAATGTTGGCTTTAAGTCGTTAAGCATATATTTCATGGGGGTGTGCTTGAAGATAAAGTTTAGCTTAAAAAGGTAGCTTTTATCATTTTTTATACTTTTTACCAAACCTTTCATAAGCATAAAGTCTATAAACTTATACTTAGGCATATCAAACTCATAACCCAAACTAGCGGCAGCATATAAATATGGAAAGTTAACACCAGCAAACAAAGAAGCTTCAACCGATCCCCAAAACCTTGGGTTTACTTCAATTACCTTAAAGTTATTAGCGTTTTTATCGTAACGCATATCTAAATGTGCAACACCAGACCAATTAAGGGTTTTCATTAACTTTTCTACATCTTTAAATAATACATCATTTTCTAAAAACTCAAATGATATTTGAGGTGCATATTTGCTATTACCGAACATATTCGGTTTCTGAATCGTATATGCTAATATTTCACCGTTTTTGCAAAGTACGCTACAATCTATATCATAACCTTCTACATAATCTTGGATAAGGTATGTGCAATTAAATTTATCAGAGTTTAAAAACTCATTTAAACCACTTTTATCTCTAAAAACATCAATACCATTACCGCCCCCAATGCCTTCCGCTGGTTTTACCAAAACAGGAAAATCAACGGTTTTAATATCAAAATCAACACCTTTATCTATCATTTGGGTTTTTGGAAATGGCAAATTATTTTCTGCTAAATGTTTGTTTAGAAGCCCTTTATTATTTGCAGTATTAAAATTTTCATAAGAAGGTAATAAGGCAAGCTTATTAATGGAAGAAATTAAATCCTTATGTTCAAGTATAACCCTAATAGCATCTTCAAAAATGGGCATAATCACATCAATATTATACTTATCTACCTCTTTGTTTATATGGTTTATAAAGTCTGTATTGGTAGTTTTGGGATAAAAAGAAAATTTATGTACTTTATTTGAGTGTTTCATGGGAATTTCGTTGTCATCAGACATCACATGAATTTTGATTCCCCTTACTTCAGACAAACAATTTAGCACAATCATTAAAACTGGGGCTTCGCCATCTGGTATCAAAACAGATATATTCCTATCTATCATTTGTTTATTGTTTAAATAGCTTGGTTTATTATATTGGAGAACTAAATCTTTAATTTTTTTGAAATATCTGTAATAAAACTTAATTCATCAAATAAAGTCTTTAAATAACTTAATTATACTACAAAAATACATTTAGTTTATATGCCTTGTAGTTAAAAGATAATTTTTGCCATTTAAAAGAGTAATTTTGACTTAATGAAAGCTTTGTAAGACATTTAATTGTATATCGACAAATACTAGATTTTAATTTTAATGCATGGTATTTAATTCCTTAGAGTTTTTTCTTTTTTTATCGATAGTTTTTACGCTATACTGGTCGGTTTTTAAAAAAAACCTAAAGGCACAGAATTTACTACTCCTTTTTGCGAGTTACTTATTTTACGGCTGGTGGGATTGGAGATTTCTTTCACTTATATTGCTTAGTACCACAGTAGATTATTTTGTTGGATTGAAAATATTTGCTAATGAAAAAAAATCGACACGAAAAATGTGGTTATGGGTAAGTGTACTTTTTAATGTTGGGCTTTTGGGCTTTTTTAAATATTTCAATTTTTTTGTTGACTCATGGGTAGATATGTTCTCAATGCTTGGATATGAGATGAAAAGCACTTGGACATTGCGAGTCATTTTACCAGTGGGTATATCATTTTATACGTTTCAAACCATGTCTTATTCGTTTGATTTGTACTATAAAAAACTAGAACAGCCAACTAAAGATTTTTTATCCTTTGCAGCTTTTGTTAGCTTTTTTCCGCAATTAGTTGCTGGCCCTATTGAGCGTGCTTCAAACTTATTATCTCAAATTACAAATAAAAGGGAGTTTAGTTACAACCAATCTGTTAGTGGTTTAAAATTAATTTTGTGGGGACTTTTTAAAAAGGTAGTTATTGCAGATTCCTTAGGACCAATTGTAGATGATATTTTTGCAAACTATTCAACCTATCCTGCGTCAACACTTATTTTAGGGGTTACACTATTTAGTTTTCAGGTATACGGAGATTTTAGTGGTTATTCAGATATTGCTATTGGTACTGCAAAATTATTTGGTATAGAATTAATGTCTAATTTTAAATTCCCTAATTTTTCGAGAAATGTTGCTGAATACTGGCAGCGGTGGCACGTATCGCTATCTACATGGTTTAGGCATTACGTTTATATTCCGTTAGGCGGATCACGTGTTAGTAAACTTAAATCTGTTAGAAATATTATTATAATTTTCCTGGTTAGTGGCTTTTGGCACGGAGCCAATTGGACATTTGTTTTTTGGGGTGCATTTCATGCATTGGCATTTATTCCCGTTTTTTTAATGGGAAGAAATACTATTTATAAGAACAGTGTCGTAGGGGAGAACACTATTTTCCCTTCGTTAAAAGAAATAGGACAAGTTGTTTTAACCTTTGGAATAGTTACGTTTTCGAGAATATTTTTTAGATCAGAATCAATTACCGATGCCTTTGCTTTTATAAGGGGTATAACTAATAACTTTACTTATGAGGTTTACCATCATCCAATGGGTTATAGAATGATTGACTATTACATTCTTTTAGCATTATTTGTTTTATATGAATATATCATAAGAAAAGATGAGCGATCACCTTTTAAATTTAAATCAAAAATGGTTAGATTTATCATATATACATTGGTAATTTTATTGATGCTACTGTTTTACGATGATAACGTTGATAGGTCATTCATCTATTTTCAATTTTAAGCAAAAAATGAAAAAACTGTTTTTTAAAACCATATTATATACCATTCTAATTTTGTTAGCGTTAGAGGTATTAATACGTGTTCTACATTTAACAAAAGATTATCCGTCGCGCTATATCGATGAGTTTGGTGTAGAGAAATGGGTGCCAAATCAAAAAGGAATGTCAGTAACTGGTATTAGAAGACAAAATTTTTCAGAGTACAAAATCAACAACTCAGGGTATAATTCTTATCGCGAATTTGTTCCAACTTATGATAAAACAGAAATAGCCTTAGTTGGGGATTCTTTTATAGAAGGTTTTCATCAGCATTATTACAATGCCATTGGGAAAAAGATTGAAAGTAAACTAACGGATGTTGAAGTTTATGAGTTTGGTTACGCTGGCTATGATTTAGCAGACCAGTTACATTTAATACATGCTTATAAAAGTATGTTTAATAAAATAGATCATGTAATTTTAGGCTTAAAATTTGAAAACGATTTAACTCGTGGCGAGTATAATATAATTCAAGATAGAATACATTTAGAATCGCCATTATACAAAAACATTCGTAAAATAAAACTGATAGTACATGCTCAAAATAGTGGCGTTTTCGATCCTATTTTAAATATTATTGGTTCAATCTCAACTTTTTTAAAGCCTAAAATAAAAACATATACTAAAGAGAAAACTAAGGAAGAAATTAAAAATATGCATTTGGCATATATTGAAAACTTTAAATCTTTAATAGAAAAATATGGATTTGATAAACAACGATTTGTGCTTCTTATAGACACAAGTATAACACCGCAAATATTTATAGAACATCTAGAAGAAAACAATTACAAGTATATTGATTTTTATGATGCATTAAACACATCAAAAACCCCAACAACTTTAATATATGATAGACATTGGAATAATCACGGAAGGCATTTAATTGCAAATTTAATTGTTAAATATTATAGTAATATTATTAAGTAGTTTTATTTCTATACAACGGAAAAAAATCTGAGTTGATATTTGCATCGCGCTCTGCAACTAATTTGTCGTAATTTTTTTTATCTACAACATACCGCCATATTTTAAAAGGCCTATAATCTTTTGAAAAAGAGGCCTTAAACCTAAACAGTTCATCTTCTTTATTACCTAATCCGCCACCTAAGTTAAAATACTTATAGCTATTTGTACTATTTTTAATTCTTGCTTCGTCTATAAGCAATCGAAGAGGCGACAAATTTAAAGAGCTGTTTTTTGTACCCGACAGGTGGTATTGAATAATATTATTGGTTTTTACCATCATAGCACCAGAAATAATAGCATTGGTTTCCTTATCAACTGCATAATACATAACCGTTTTAAAATCTTTACTATCCAAAAGTTTATAGAAATAGTCTCTAGAAAAATAATAATTTTTAGTAGCATCAACTCTATCCATATTCTCGTAATAGAGACTAATAAAGATATCTAAATCTTCTCTTTTATCACTAGTTATAATGTTTAAAAGTTTGCGTCCTTTGTTCAAATATCGCTTTGTAGTTTTAGAAAAAATAACACGTTGTTCATCTATAGGTTTTGTTAAATCAATATTTACAACATTGCCCAGTTTAATAGTTTCTCCTAAATTGGCTAGTATGGCATCTTGGTGTTTGATAAAAGGATTTAATCTTGAAAAAACAGAAATAATCTTTTCCTGTGCAAAAAAAGAATTTAATGTTCTTTTAAAGTTTGAATTGTTAAATTTTGCATCGATGTTTTTTTGCAATGGTCCCGAGTAGCCATAAACCGAAGTTGCATCGTAAAAACTAGTACCTTCAATTTTTCTTATTATTAAAGGAAAGCAAATTAGTGCATCGCCTTCAGTATACCGCAACAGAACTGCTTTATAATCGTCTTTTTTTGCTAAGTAGTGATAATCGTAAGTATGGTAAAAATCATAGTTTCCTACTTGTTTTAAAGCTTTTTCCCAATGACCTTTGGATGTTATTACACTAAACGAAGAATCTTCACAAGTATTATTAACCTCATTTTGTCTGTAAACAGGAAAAAAAGCATCTGCGTTTTGTATTAAAGATGAAACGTCATCATATTCAACTACCATGTTGTTAATTAGCTTGTTATAAACATGGTGGTTTATAATTTTTCTTCCAGTACAAAATGGAATGTCTTCGGTTTTTGGAAAAAGATATTTTTTACTCTTGTATAGCCCATCTCCATCTTTTAACCCTCCTCCTAAAACATAATATTTAAAGTTTTGGCTTATAGCCCATTTTATAATTTCTACTCTTAAATAATCATTTGGTCTGCAATGAAAATAATCGGAATCTGTCCCTCCTAGAAATGCAAATATAGTGTCGTTGTTTTTTATTATTAATTCTGCAGAAATAGGAATATTATCTAAGTAGGCAAATGCTATTGAAAACTCATTTGGGTTGCTTAATATTAAGCTTTCAAAATAATTTAATGAAAAAAAGTAAATGTCTTTTGCATTAAGTCTAATCATTGTTTTTGTATATATATCAAAGAAAAGCTTAATTGTTTTTTTGTTTATTTCATTACTATTAAAAATAGTATTGTTTAAGTTATATGAAACTGCTTTGCGATAATTATTTCTTACTTTAGAAACAAAAGATATCCATTGTCTATCAAAATCTTTAAAAAGTTCTCCTTTAACATTTAATAACGATTTAACTAAGTGCCCTGTATACCCTAAATGGTTTTTATTTAAACTAAACCTAATAAATTCAGTTATTACATTGTTTTGTTTATACCAATTATCAACAGCACTCCAAAAAGCTTTTAAATCCTTTTCATTAATATCTCCATTATATAAAGGCCCGCCATAGCCATAAGGTGTTATAACATCAAAATATTTAACTGATGAGTTGTTTTTTAAAGTTAATTCTCTAAAAATTAATGGCATCAAAATTTCACTAGAATTATTAATCTTAAACAGGAAATACTTTAATGAGTTAGTTTTGTTTTCAAAATATTTTAAGTGGCAGTAAGCATAATAAATATTATTATTCCAGTTTGTTTTTAACAATTGGTTATAATTTTCAATATCTGTGGGATTATCTAAATTTATAACTTCTAGCTTATAGTTTTTTGATATGTTTTTTTTGTCTTCGAACAAATCGTCAAATAGTATTTTTGATAATGTTTTAGACAACCAAATAATTCTTCCACAATGCTCAACATGCCATACTGCTTTGTTTTCAATAACATTGCCCGCTAGCATGGGGCCAATGATGTGGAAATTTTTTGTAGATTCTAAATTCTCATTAACATGAAAGCCTATTTTTGATTGATTAGGGATACAGTATTTTTTTTCTAACAAATTTTTTAGCAATGCAGGTATGTTATTATCCATTAAATTTCTACTTCCTACACAATTTATTACAATATGAAATGGGCTTTTATGTACTTTATTAGTTTTGGTTAATGTGTCTAAATACTCTAAGCTATAATTGTCATTGTCATTAGATGTCATGGTGTTAAATCGGCCAGCAATATGTTGAAACCTGTTTTGATTTTCTAGGCTTTTTACAACATTTAAATAATGCATACCTGCGCAGCGTTGTCTTTTTCCTATTGTGTTACCATAGTCGCAAGCAAAAATTTCTAATTCTTTTTTACTTAAGTTTTCAAGTAAATCACCAAAATGTTTAGAGATTATATCTACGGTTGAAGCTGCTCCTAAATTTATTTTATCGGCATTATCAAGATCTTTAAAAGTCGCTTCGGCAATTAATTTGGCAGTTAATTTTTTTTCTTTTTTTAATTCATTTAAATGGTAAGGTATATACAGTTTTTGTTTTTCTTTATCAATTAAGCCATCTGGTATCAAACCTTGAGTAGAAAGAAAAGTGAAATGAGTACTCGTGTGCTTATTATTAGAGAAATCATTTATTTTATATATTAATTCTAAAGCACTTGCATTGGCACCAACTATAAGAATATTGGTTGGTTTCCCCTCTCTGTTGCTTATAAAAGTATTGACTTTGTTTAATGTTTTACCTATATTGGGTTTGTATGGGTTATTTATAAAAATTAGATTTTTTTCTTCTATTAAATCCTTATTCTGCCATAAATGTTTAACAGGTAACGAACCTACAGATAGAACTACTTTTAGAGAATTTATTTTTAATCCACCTTTTAGTGTAATGTTGTATGTGTTGCTATCTTTTTGTACATCTATAACTTCACCATTAGTATAGCTAATGTTTATTAATCCTTTTTCAGTAAGTTCTTCAACCTTATTATTTACTCTTAAATTAATGTAGCACCCAAAAAAACGTCTAGGGATAAATAGGTCTTCCCAATCGTTAGTATCAATTTTATCTTTATTGACTAAAAGCCATTTTTTTGATAATGTACCACCCTCTTTTTCAAACTCTTTTAGTAACCAAGATTTGTTTTTGTTAAGCCATTTGATAAATAAATTAAGTTCTGGTTCAACCAAAAAGTTTCTCAAAGATGTTATTAAAAGTGTAGAATAGCCAGATCGTGTACCGTAAGGAATTCCTAAATTAAACTCTGAATATTTTTCAATAATATGTATAGAAACAACTTCTTTAGATGTTGAATCATTATAGATTCGATCTAGAAAATTTAGTAAACTGAATGAGGTTGAAATTCCAGATCCAATAAAAGTAATGTCTGCTATAGTATTATCTTTACTCACTTTTAATTATATTTTCTAGTTTTAATTATTTTGCCTGGGTTACCAACTACAGTTGAATAGTCTGGGACATCTTTAAGTACAACAGTACCTGCGCCAATAGTGCACCATTTACCAATTTTTACTTTAGGGATAACAACAGCACCAACACCAATATGACTGCCTTGACCTACTTCTACATGACCACACAGTGCTGCTTTTGGTGAGATATGAGCAAAATCATCGATAACATTATCATGATCTACACTAGCTCCAGTGTTAATAATAACATGTCTTCCTATGGTCGTATTAGGTTGAATAATTGCCCCTGCAAAAACTACAGTACCTTCACCAATAGTAGATTTATCTGAAATAATGGCTGATTTATGCACCGCTTTTTCATAACTACATTTTAAAAACTCTGCTATTTCAGCACGTTCTTTATTAATACCAACGGCAATGATAACGGGTGCTCCTTCGTGTGGAAATTTGCTTAGGTCTTCTCTTGCACCAATAGCTACATTTTTTGAAGCATGATGTACGCCTTCTGGTTTGTCATCAAAAGTATCTGTAACATGATATCCATTTTGCACTAATACATTTTTGATAACTTGTGAGTGACCACCTGCACCGTATATTCTAACTTTATTTTTTGTATCCATTATGATTTGTAAAATTTAGTATCTTTTTTAAGATAAGTACTTTTCATTTGGCTTTCTATTTTTAATTTCTCTAGCAGGAATACCATAAGCTAATTTGTAATCTCCAATATCTCTTATTACTAATGATGCTGCACCTACTATGGTGTGCTTACCAATTTTAATATTTTGGATAACTGAGGTTCCTAAAGAAATGGCTGAACAAAAACCTATAGTTATATTCCCTCCAGTAGTAACACCAGGAGCTAAACTTGAAAAGTTATCCATATTCGAATCATGACCCAAAGAAGATTTGGTATTAATAATACAAAATTCGCCTACTTTAGCATCAGAGTTTATTGTTACATTAGCCATAACAACAGTGCCTTTTGGTATAAAAACACCATTTGCTAAAACTGCACTGGGATGAATTGCACTAATAAATTCTAAATTTGGTGATTTAGACTCAATAAGTTCTTTCATTTGTTTTCTAACCCAATTATCTCCTATGCTAATCAAAGCACCAAAAATATTATGTTTCTTTATTAATTTAGGAATATCGTTCTCATTTCCAATTACCTTATAACCAAATATTTTTGAATCAATACTTTTAAATGAGTCTATTAAGCCAACAATGTTATATTCATTATTTTTTATAATAATGTCAATAATCATTTTAGAGTGCCCTGAAGCTCCTATTATTAAAATGTTTTTCATTTTATACTTAATTAATAACTTATTAGCGTATCTCTCGATCTTTTCTTTCTACATTTAGTAGATTTTCTACATTTGTATTATCTATCGCTACATCTTTTGAAGCAATAACTTTATATATAGTTTTTGTTAGGATATTTAAATCCATTATAAAGGATAAATTATCTACGTAATCGGCATCAAATTTTAGCTTTGTATCCCAATTTATATTGTTTCTTCCGCTTACTTGTGCTAATCCTGTTATTCCAGGTTTTACAGTATGCCTTTTTCTTTCATTAGTCATGTAATATGGAAGGTATTGAGGAAGCAGAGGTCTAGGACCAATTAACGACATATCTCCTTTTAGAATGTTTAAAAGCTGTGGTAATTCATCAATAGAAGTTTTTCTCACAAGTTTTCCAATTTTAGTTAACCGGTAAGTATCTGGAAGTAATTTACCTTTTTCATCAACTTTATCATTCATTGTTTTAAACTTTATAATGCTGAAGAGTTTTTCGTTTTTACCAGGTCTTATTTGAAAAAAGAATGGTTTGCCACTGTTAGCAAAATAAAGTAATATGGTAGTTATTATAAAAATTGGCGAAAAAATTATAATAGCTAATAATGCAGCGGTATAATCGATTAATGGCTTAAAAAACAGTTTGTACATAGTATCAAATTTCTTTTAAGATATGTTGGATTTTATCGATTTTACTAAATCTCCAACATTGTCCATGGTCATTAAATCCATAAGTTTAAATTTTATATTGAATTCTTTTTCGATCTCTTCAATTATAACCATGTGAGATAATGAGCCCCAACCATCAACATCTTCTGTGGTAGTGGTTTCGGTTAACTCAAAGTTGTCATGTTCTAAAACTTTTACAAAAATTGGGTTTATTTTTTCAAATATTTCTTTGTTATCCATAGTTTAATTGTCAAAGAGGGTTCTTAATATTTTTCTGTCTATTTTACCATTTGTGTTATAAGGTAATTCTTTTGTAAATTTTATGTGGTCAGGAATCATATAATCGGGCATTTTCGCCTTCATATGTGCAACCATATGATCTGTATTAAACACTTTGGATTCTATTACCAATGCTAATTCGGCATTGCCTAAATCATTAAATACATCTATGGCTACCATATTTACTTTTTCAGTGCAACTGGCTTTGGCATGAAATTCTACTTCAGACAATTCAATTCTAAAACCTCTTATTTTTGCTTGAAAATCAATTCTTCCCAAATACATATAATTGTTATGAGTATCTTTAAAGCAGAGGTCTCCTGTTTTATAAAATCTTAAATTATCGCCGTTTACAGTTTTAGTAAAAAAGGATTCGTTATTTCTCTTTTTGTTTTTCCAATACCCTGGAGTTAGTTGACCGCTGGCTAATGCTAATTCTCCTGTTTCGCCATCAGAAACTTCTTGATTTTTTTTATCAATTATAATATAAACAATATTATTTAGTGGTTTACCTATTGATATAACACCATTATGCGTGGTATTTTGATTGCTATTTTTGTTTAATTTGTAATAGCTACTATATATAGTATTTTCGGTTGGTCCGTAATAATTAAATGTTTTACTGTTTGGTATGCATTTGTTCCACTCTTCTATAATATCATTGAATAAGGCACCGCCGCCAAAGCTACAATAACGGACTTCTGGCGCATGTATTTCATTAAAATAAGGTCTTAAATAATGGATTATTGAGGGGACTAGAGACAGCACCGTTAGTTTGTATTTTTGAATTAGCTTGTAGATATAAAAATATTTTATTGAATTTCGAGGGACGGTGTAAATACAACTACCTTCTATCAATGGAAAAATATAGGACACTACCGAAAAATCGAATGTAAGCTCGAACATTTGCAAACACCTGTCGGATGCATTGAGTTTAAACTCGCCATCAAAGTTTATGGCTTTTATAAATTCGTTTAAATTATTGTAAGTTATAGGTACTCCTTTAGGGCTGCCTGTAGATCCAGAAGTAAATAGTATATATGCTAAATCGTTTTTTGCTATTGGTTTTGGTTTTAGGTTTATAGCAAAGGTTTTTTCTTTTACTGGCGTTAAAACTGTAAATCCATCAAAGTTAGCGGTATTGGTTGAATCGAATAGATAGCTTGTTTCTAATGACTTTAGAATCTCTATATTTCTATCAATAGGATGCTCAGGGTTTATAGGTACATAGGCTTTTCCTTCTAACCAAAAAGCAACAATAGCGGCGTAAGTTTGTATATCGTCGTTAGCTATTAAGCCAATTAATTTTGAAGAAGTTTCAATACTTTTATCAATCGTAGCTCTTATTTTACTTATTTCTTGAGCAAAATCTGCATATGTATAATAGATGTTATTTATATAAAACGCATTATTCTCATAATGAGTTTCAATAGATTTTTGTAAATTATTTATATACTTCATGATGTGCAAAAAGGCTTAATAAAAATGGCCGTCTCTGTTTAACATAGTTACACTATCGTAATCAAACTTGGTGTCGTTATGCACTAGTCCTTTTTTTAATACTTTATGTATAAATAGTGTAAAGTATCTTTTTTTAATGTTGTCGGATAATTTTGTATCATCTGTAAACATAAAATTTCGTTTAGATTTGATAAGGTTTTCCATTAGTGCATCAACGCATAAATTGTAATTATCTTCATCTTTAACTAAAAAATATTTTACATTAAACTCATTATAATTAACAACATAAGATAAGAAGCCTATAATTTTATCTTCTGAAATAATTTTTAAGTTATGTATATGAATATTATCACTAATGCCTGTTTGTAAATTTTTATAAGGTGTTTTTGAGATGGGTAGTTGCAGGTATTGATTATTATCGAGTTGCCAATTAACGTAATTGTAAGTTTTTAAAATTAAATCATTCTTGCAAAGTGGTTCAATAAAATTCCAAGTATCAGTATCTAATTGGTTTATAAAATCGTATTTTAATGTTTTAGTTTTATTACCTAATTTTTTATTGTTAATAAATCGGATGGATTTGCTGATAATGGCATCAACACCATCAATAATAAATTTTACCGACTTTAGGAATCTGAATTTCCCAATCAACATTGACGAATCTAAACTAAAAAATAAGGTATGTCTTAATCTTGAGGCTATTACAGTAAAAGGTTGCTTGTCATAAAATTCTTGTACGTTTTCTGTGTAGCCTTTAATAAGCACTTGTTTTTCAGCAAATTTTACAGCTTGGTTATAAATGTAAGTTCCAAGAATAGTGTCTTTGTATTTACCAATTACCCACCAATCAATCATCCAATAGGCTTTTTTGCCTGTTGCGGTTTTGTTGTTTATTAAATCAGGAAACATGAATATAAAAGACACCATTTTTTTGCCTTCGTAAGCTAAAACGCCACAGTAATCATTCTCATCAATTCTTTCATTAGAAATTAGCCAAATAGCTTTGCTCCTTGGCATAGGAGCTAAATCAGTTTTCCAAAGCGTATTGTTTTTAACAAAATCACGAAGCATATCTTTGGTTAAGCCAACAATTTCTAGTTCTTCACTCATTTATGCAATAGATTAAATGGGGGTAATAATGTATTTACTTGTATCCAAATATATAATACTATTGGCATAGATTTTTAATTTTACGTTGTTTATTAACGTTTTATCGTCAAATGACTTGTTTTGGTATTATATGTTGTAGTTGTCTTTTAAAAGATTTGCCTATGATATATGCTGCAGAAATCACATAGATTAACTACAATTGAAGATTAAAAAAGGCTAATCCTAAAATAAGGCATTACGTGTTTTTAATAAAGTTATTAATGGTTGCTTTCTGTTTGCCAGAAGATAACCGCGGAATTTCGTTTACATATTCTATTTTAATATTGGCATCATTACCTAAAAAGCCTTTAAATTGCTTTAGTAATTTGGCTTTTTCATTAAACTCATCAGTACTGTTTAGCTTTAAAACATATTCTTTTTGTTGCTCTTGAATTAATTGCCCTTGCTTTATACCTTTATATTCTACAACATTTGTTATTATAAACGACGATATAATTTCACCTTTTGTATTGTATATAACATCAGATTTTCTACCCTCTACGTGCTTTAAAACAGGAGGGGTAACTGTGTAATCTATAATGCCTAAATCTCCAGTATCGTATCTAATAACTGGTATGGCATAATTATACAAATCTGTAACTACAATTCTTCCTAATTCATGTTTTTCAGCAGGCTTATCTTCATCAATTTTGAATATTTCAACATAATAGCTTGCCCAATTAACGATGTAATGGTTACAATTTATTTGTTGCTGAGCAACAATGCCTGTTTCCATAGTAGAATATCTTGATACTGCTGGTACACCAAAATATTTCTGCATGGTTTTTTTTGTGTAACTATTTAAGTTTTCAGACATAGCAATAATAGATTTAACGTTGCTATGAAATGGTTTAGATTGTGTCTTGTCTAAATATTTACAAATTAGCTCATAGCCAGATGGATAGCCAATCCATCCTTTTGTAGAAGAGTCTTTAGTAATATTTTCTATTACACTATCTATATACGCATCATTTAGTTTTGTGACTTCTAATTCATCAACATTTTGCATAAACTTAACAAAAGGAGGTCTACTTAGGTTATCATCCCAATGCCGTAGATATAATAATTTATATCCTATTTTAAAACCTGCTAGTTTTCCAAAATAAATGGAATCTGCGGTATTCCTATTTACTTTATTTTGATTTTGATATAATTTAAGAGCTACACTAGTTGAACCACTTGTAGAAACTGCTTTGTTTTTTTTAGCTTTAAATATTTCAGATTGAAAATTAGTTAATTGGTCTCTAATTAAATTTTTATTAATTACCGGAAAGGTTTCAAAGCCATTATACTTATTATAAAAATTAGTAGTTTGTTTTGCGTGCTCAATTAAGCTTACTAAGCTTTTTTTCCTTTTTTCAATAGATTTAGCTGATGAGAAATTTTCTAGAATAAAGCTAATATCTTTAGTATGTTTTTTAATTTCTTGCCCTTTAAGCAAATCAATAAACCAATAACTAGCATACCTTAAATTTTCAAACAAAACTAAAATGGGTCTCATATTATTCTTTAATTTCTTTTAATATATCTTGAATTATTGGGTGTTTGCAATACCCACCATAAGCAACGTCTGTAAGGTGTAACGATGGACCCTGGTTGCCTTCTATTATTAATGGGCCTCTAGGTGTTATAGCAATGTCCCAACCAATAAGACGACTAGGTAGTAATTTAGAAGCTGTTTTAGCAAGTTTACAAGCTTCTGTAACATATGGTATTTTATATCCATCGAGTTTGGTATTCGAATCTGGGTGGGCAAAAAACACTTTACCTCCTTTAGATAAATCTTGTCTGCAAGGACCTTTTAGTTTGTTAGTGTTTAGGTCTAAAGCAATTGAAAAACCACCAGCACTTGCATTATCAACAAAACTATTTCCTGCACCAAAACGCATTAAAGCCGAAAGCACATGTATATTTTTTTGTTTGTCTATAAATGTATCAATGCGTATAGTGTTGATAGAGTTATTGTAAATTTTGCTAATATCGCTATGCTGTATTACTACTTTTTGATGGATGTAGCAATTATTTAGTAAATCGTCTTTATGCAAACTTATTTGTTCGTTTAGTCTGTTTTTTTCTAAAAGTATACAACCTTTACCACCCAAAGAATTAAAGAGTTTTAAAAATAATTTTGATTTATCAATTTGTTTAAATACATCTTTAAAAAAAGCAATGAGGTCATTTGAGCTCTTTATAGTTTTAAAACTACCATTGAAAAAAAAACTATTAGTTAAATTATAGCTTATTAGTTTTGGTGTAGGCAGTTTGTTTTTTTCTGCAAAAAGCGCAAAGCTTAACTTATTGTTTAAAATGGAACCTGCTTCTGGAACAATTATTTTAGGCGAATTAATAATGCTATAATACTCTTTTAGCGTTAAATAGTTAGTGTAGTCAGAAACATCATTTCTGTATAAAAATTTTCTAAAATAATCAGAAGGAATATCTTTTTTAACCCAAGAGAAGTGTATTATCTCCTTGATGATTTTTAGCCAGCCTTTTTTGTTTTTATCTTTAATAAATACATTTAAGTGTCGTAATCTTGACAGCATAAACCTTTAATTTAAACTATTATACTCCTCAAGCATAGCTTCCCATACTTTTATGCGTTCAAATTTTGAAACAATATTTGCACGCGACGCAAGACCCATTTCTTTGGATATTTTTTGGTTGTTTAAAATATAATTCATGCTGTTATAAATGGCATCTACATTTTTAACAGGAATAATTAAACCGTGTTTGTTGTGCTCTATAATTTCATTACAACCGTTAATATTTGTAACAATACTAGGTAATTCCATGGCACCAGCTTGCATAACTACATTTGGAAAACCTTCTCTGTAACTCGGAAAAACCAAGGCATCTGATATTGCAAAAAATGGTCTTACATCATTTACCCAACCTGCAGAAACTATGGTTTTATTGTTTTTTATTATTTCCATCGATTTTGGTAGAAGTGGGTCCAGCTCGTTTTCATAACCACCAACCAATAATAGTTTTATCTTTTCTTTTTCATTGCTTAATTTATTATAAGCAGATAATAATTCATTAACGCCTTTGTCTGAAACTAATCTACCTACATAAACAAAAACAAAATCATCTTCATTAATAGTTAAACTTTCTTTGAGTTTTCTTTTTTTAGCGTCATCATTAATTACTTTTGGATTAAAATGAGAAGTATCAATGCCGTTAGAGCTACCGTTAGCTATAACTTTTAATTTGCTAGGTTTTGTAAACCTGTGCTCAATAATAATATCATTTAACCCAAACGAATTAGGGTAAATTTTTGTAGCACATGCATAAGTGGCTTTTTCAACTGTATTTAGTAAAAACCTTTTTAAACCAGTAGCTTCTAAAAGCGGTAAACCGGCAATGGTATGAAGCCTGTGTTTAACACCTGCCAATTTAGCAGCAAGCATAGATAAAGTACCAGCTTTTGGAGTATGAGAATGTACAATAAAAGGCTTTTCTTTTTTAAATAGTTTGTACAATTTATAAACAGCAACAATATCTTTTAAAGGCGTAATTTTCCTTGTCATTTCAATAGCAACAGTAGGGATGTTTTCGTGTTTAGCAACACTTTCAAGTTGATTGTTTTTTCCCATTGATGACACTCCCATAACATCATAATGGCTTTTCATGTACCCTAATTGCCCATGTAACAAACCGCTCAAAGACAGTGGTACTGTAGTAATTCTAATGATTTTATTTTTCATAAAAGCGGCTGTATTAGTCTTTTGTTAGACATGTTGACAAATATATAAAAGTAATTAGTTTTCATGTGATTTTATCCTTGTTTTACAAGCTTAAGCGATTAACAGTTTATTGATTGAACTTGATTTTTTGAAATTCTTCTTTTCCTTTAATTATATAGTAATGTTCATTTTTATAAATGCATATATCGTTTATGTGGTTTTTTGTTGTATATAAAAAATTATTGATATGTTTTTTCAGATGACTATTATCTTCTATTTTCTCATAATCATTAGTTTTTAAGAGGCTAATTGGTGTTATTTTAGAGATGAAAATAGAGTTCTGTTGTATGTCTTCCTTTTTAAAAAAAGCTTTAATTTTTGGATAAACTTCATTTACTTTTTTAGACTTTAAATATTCCTTTAACTGTATTTTAGTAATTAATAACCTAAGCTTAAAAGACTGTTTATTATAGACTACATAGTGGTTGTACCTGTAAATATTATTACTCCATCTGCGTTTGTAATCCATACCGCCAACACCCATTTCGAAAAGAATATAGCCGTTAATAGCACACCATTCGGTTTGCTTATAAATTTCAATATGACCCAAACCGAATTTTGAATAATCGATATTATAGGATGATAAATAGCTAAACAACACTTTGTCGAAATGATAATTCAACGAAATTTCAATAGGTTCATCTTTGTTGTAAATTACAAACAAAGAAGCTTTTTTATTAATAATGCCTGAAAACGTATTTTCTAATAAATAATCCCATTCATGCAGGTTTTTATGTAGTTCGTTACGCTCTTTAAACCTAGCTACTATCATGTTATACAGAGATTGCATAATAAAGTTGTAATCGGTTTCACTTATATTACCGTAAAACATTCTGTATTCAACATCAAAACAGGTTTCTAAGCGATTTACATAGCGTGTAAAAATGTTTCTTTTTTTTGAGTTGAATTGTCGCTGCATAAAGCCATCAATAGAATCGGATGGGTTTAATAAAATAGAATATCCCCAATTACATTCAGGTATTATTTTGGTTTTAAATGATGTGTCTCTTAGGTTTAATTTGAAATATTCTGGTACTAATCGATGTGAATAAATAGTATTTTTATTTGTTTTAAAATCCTTGTTAACAATAGCATTGCTAACTTTTAAATTAAAATACTCAATGCTTTTGTACAAATTGCAAATTGTACTTGTTCTAAATAAATTAGGAAACACCGGTATTTTATTTTTACTGCTCATTTATAGCTTTAAAGTAAACCTTTTTGGTTTTCAATACTTAATTTCTGTTGTTTTTTTGTGCCTTCAAAATAAAAAACTTGAGAATTCTTTTTATCCATGTAAACCTTTACTTGAGATACGTTATCTTGACTTTTATGTAAAAAATAGTTTAGTGGTTTTATTAAAAAATCATATTTACCAATAGTTAAGTCAATTAATGTTAAGGTTTCTAATTTTGGGATTTCAGAAATTGTATCTGTGCTTATTTTAACTTCATTGTTTTTGTTGTTTCTCGATTTAGCAAACTTGTATTTATATTTAGCATATCTTCCGTACAACAAATGTAAATTGGTTTTTTTAAGAAGTTTAATCAAAGCAAAACGCAACTTTAACTTTAAAAGTTTACTTTTTGCAGAGATGTATGCTATTATCGATTTTGAGTTGTAAACTATATGTTCGTAGTACATGTAGCTTTCGTTTACATACTTTCTTTTATGCAAAAAGTCGCCACGACCCATATCAAATAGTTTAAAGCCATTGTTAAATGCCCATTCTAAATGATTTACCATATTTATATGGCCTAAATTAAACATTTGGTAGTCAATATCGTAGCAGCTATTCCAATGAAAAATAGTGGCATCTTCAATAAAATTAAGTGTTATGTTTATTGGTTTTTTGTCGTGATAAATAATAAATATGCTTGCTTTTTTATCTAGTATCATTGGGTACATAATCTCTTGATATAATTCTAAATAGGGGAGCTCAAAATTCAATTCCTCTTTTTGTGTAAACCTGCGCTGAGTTAATTCAATAAGTTTTTTAAAAGTAAAGTTATATTCTTCTTTTGAAATATCTCCGTAAAAGATTTTATATTGTGGTGATATGCATTTGTCTAGTCGCTTTCTGTAGCGTTTTAACTGCGATTTTCTAGGTCTACCTAAATGGTTGTTAAGGTAGTCTTCAAGGTTTTTAAATACTGAAAGATTGATTAAAAACCCCAAATACAAAGGTGTTTTTAAAAGCTTTAAATGTTTGTAGCTCTTGTTAAATTCTGCAATAAAATAGCTTGGTATATCGCTAATAGCATAAGTTAAATTGCTAAACTTACTGGTTGTTTTTGCATCAGATTCATATACGATACTATTTAAAAATGAGTTAGTTATTTTTTTATAAAAAGGAGGGAAGCACTTATTTTTAAAAAAAAGATCTAAAAATAAGCTGTTGATTATATGTTTTTTGTTTTCTTTCATCTTTTTATAAAAAAATCACTTCTTTATAATTGTTAAAAGCTGTGTTTTTGTTTTGGATTGTAAAAGAAACTTGTTTTTGGCTAGTTTACTAACTACTATATCGTTAATAGATTGCTTAGTTAAAAAAAGAAAATCGTAAACAGGTTTTCTTAAAACTGCATAATCTTTGTTTTTTTCAATATCAATAATTGTTTTTTCTGTGTTTTGTACCACTTTCAAATCTGATATGAAAACTGAATTTTTTTGTCTTCTATTATTAAAATTAGAAGTTTTAACACTTTTATAAGTGTTTCTTAAAACGCTATATTTTAGTGTGTTATAAATTTTATATTTAAGTTTTTCTTTAGTGTATAATATGGTTCCTTTAATAGCTAGTAATAATGGATTAGTGTTATAAATAATATGATTATAATAATCATGAGATTTTGTTGCCCATTTTGTTTTGTAGTAATCATAGCCTTTTAATAAATCGTAAATTTTAAATTCATTATCAATGCACCATTCAATATTTTTTAGCATATCAATACTACCCAAATGGAATTTAGAATAATCTATATCGTAGCCGCTAAGTATGTAAAACGCTAGAAATTTATTAAACATATTTATTCTAATACTTATGGGTTTGTTGGCATCATAGATTACAAATAAGCTTGCTTTTTTATCTAATATTAATTGATAGACAATCTCATGGAATTCATCAAGATGCTGCAGTTCGTAATTGGCCTCTTGCTTTTCTTCAAATCGGCGTATTAATAAATCTTTTAAAACTACAAAAAGCCTATCATATTCTTGTTTTGTAATGTCGCCGTAATACGATACATATTTAATATTGAAACAGGTTTCTAATCGGCTATTATAGCGTCTTAAATTTGATTTGCTTTTGCTACTAAAGTTTTGGTTTAAGTATTCCGAAATAGTTTTAAACGGGTACAATTCAACTAAATGACCTTTTAATGTTTTTACTTTTTTTATAATTGTATCAGGCTTTTTTAAGGTTTTAATATTTAAATAATCAGGAATATCCTTAACCACAAATACATGTTTATTATTTACTGCTTCTGTATTAGCTTTAACATCAAAATGGACTCCATTACTATCAGTGTTTGTATGATAAATAGGAGGTAGGCCTACGCCAGTTAATAAAGCCTTTAAAAATGTTATGTACTTGGTTTTTGCCAAAATTAATTAAGCGTTATTTTTTGCATTTGTTTTTTTCCTTTTACTAAAAAACTATTGGGTTCGTTATAAAATTTAAAAACCTCAACGGCATCAATAGAATCTTGATTAGTATATAAAAAGTTATAAACAGGTCTTTTTAAACAACTAAAAGCTTCATCGTTTAAATCTATTTTTAATAAATTTTCGTTCGAATTTATTTTAGGGATATTTTCAATACTAACTTTTTTTGAATCGTCATCAAGTCTACTTAGCGCTCTATTTCGGTATTTGTAAGCCATGATTTTGTGATAGAATACATTCATATTCATTTTCTTTAAAACCTTAACCAAAGAATAAAACGCTCTGGTTCTGGCAACTATAATATTAGCCGAAAGCACAGTTAAAAAAGACTTTGTATTGTAAATTACGTGCTTTTGAAAATTGTATTGAGTATCGATTAATTTGTTTTTATATGGGTAACATCCTTTTAATAAATCGAAAATTTCAATGCCATTTTCAAAGCACCAATGCAGTTGCTTTATAAAATCTGTAAACCCAATATAGAATTTAGAGTAATCCACATCGTATGTTCTAATATAGCCGTAAATTGTATTGTTTCTAACTAAATTAAGGCATATGCTAATAGGTTTTTTATTGCTATAAATTACAAATAATGCAGCTTCTTTGTTATTGATTAAAGGGTATGCAATCTCTTGGTAAATATGCCAGCGTAACAAATCGTAGTTTTGTATTTTTTTTTCTAAAAATCGTTTGTTTATCATCTCATAAAAAGCCTCGAAAAGCGACTCGTAATCTGCTTTATCAATGGCTCCAAAATAGGTTTTGTACTGGATATTGAAACATGTTTCTAACCTTTTTTGATAAGTTCTGAATTTAGATCGTCTGGCTGCACTAAACTTGGTTTTTAAATAAGCGTCAGTATTCTTATAATTTTTTAATAATATTAAAGACCCTTTATATGTGTTTATGGTTTGTAGTTTCCAACTTTTTTGGGTAACAAGTCCTTTTAAATAATCAGGGAAATCGTAAATACAATATAGGTAATCACTGTTTTCCATTGAGTTTTTACGCTCGTAAATTGTAGAATTGGTAATGGTGTTTACTATTGTATTGTAAACAGGTAAAGCCTCCTTTCTTTCTAAGGAAGCGCTTAAAACATCTAAACTTTTGGGCTTAATTCGATTTAGCATTATACTTTAAGTTCTGTTTTTATACTTGTATAGCAATTTATCAATCATAAATAGTTTACCTATAATATTTTTATTTCTTAAAAACTGAATGATTTTTAATTCTACCGCAATAATATTGGCATTTAATTTGGATAAAATAGATTTTTTGTTGTAAAAAACATGATACATGAAATTGTACTCGTGGTTACACCATTTTTCTTTGTAGTATGTTTTTCCTATGGCAAGATCGAACACCGCAATATTATTTTTTATTAACCATTCTAAATGATTTACCATACAAATATCGCCCATATTATATTTAGAATAGGCCGTATGATAAGTTTGTATGTGGCTAAAAACCATATCGCTTACGTGGTAGTTTAATGTAATGGCAATAGGTTTTTCATTATCGTATATTACAAATAAAGACGCTTTTTTATCTAAAATTTTTTGATAGGTTGAAGCTTGCAAATCGCTCCATTTTGATAAATATCGGTTATGAATTTTTTTTTCGTCAAATCTGTTTTTGAGCAGTTTGTAAAATGATTTAAACACCAAATGGTACTCGTTTTTATCTATAAATCCAAAGTAAACTTTTGATGATATCTTATTATTGCTGTAGAATTTGCTAGTTTTCGATTTTAAATTTTTCCTATTCCTTTTACTAAGATTTTTATTAATATATGCTAGAGCATCCTCATAATCAATTAGGTTAACTAAATACCCTTTGTATTGTAATATTTTTTTTAACTTAATATTTTGATCTAGATTTTTTAATGAAAAACTTATGTAGTTGGGAATATCTTTAACCAAATAAACGCTTTTAAAGTTATTTGTAGTAACATTATTATTAATTTTAAAAAGCTTTTGAGATAAGTTATTTACGGCATTACTGGTATAAAACGCACTTATTTTGTTTTCTAAAAATAAATTGAAAACTAAAGCATGCGAATGGATAAGTTTGTTAAGTACCATAGGTTACCACAAAATTGTTACGTTATGATTACATGTTTTTTTTGTTTCTAAAAAATAATAATTTATGTACAAAATTTATTAAATCATGTCGACGTAAAAATAATTTGAACGTATAAAACTGTTTGTAAGCTAAAGCTATTAAGCAAGGAATCAACGATTTTTTATCATAATATATGTGATATTCAAACCAATAAGGCTGATTCGACCATCTTTTTTTATACTCAAAATAACCTTTTGAAAAATCCAATGCCTCTAAATTATTTTCAATACACCACTCAATTTGCTTCATAATACCAACAACACCAAGTCTGTATTTGGCATAGTCTATATCAAACACACGAATTACATCGTACATTGTTGTTTTAGAAAAATTAACCAAGTTAATGGCTATAGGTTTATCAGTATCATAAGTTACAAAAAGAGCTGCAGCTTTGTTACGAATCATGGGTAAGGTAACCTCTTTATAAAAGGCCCATTCCTGCGGACTTAAATTATTGTTGTTTGTTTTTTTATTGAAAAAGCGCTTTCTAAGAAGTGTTTTAAAATATCCAAAAACAAACTCGTAGGTTTCATCATCAATATTTTCGTAATAAACTTTATGATAGATATTGACTGACGACTCGATTTTTTTAGCATAGGATTTAAATTTATATCGGCTTTTTTTACTTATAACATCAAGTTTGTAATCGTTTAAATTTGAATAGCCTTTTAAATTAATTCTAAAACCTGGATATTGTGTTATTTTATGAATCCCTATTTTGCTGTGTTTTTCTGGGGTTATTATAGTATTTAAATGCGAGGGTATATCGAAAATTATAAAAACACGCCCTTTGTAATCTTTTGTTTTTATATCAGAGAAATTGTAGGAAACACTCTTGGTGTTATTTTTTCCTGTATTACAGAATATTGGTAAAAATCTACTTTTAACGAACGTTAAGTTTGTGATAAAATTAAATGTAAAATCGCCCTTGCCATAGTTAAAATGCTTTAACCAAATGGTTTTAAATATATCAGATAAAAAAGGGTTGTTTTTCATCTAGGGATTTTTTTCTTTTAAATATTCTTTTATGTCAGAGCTTAATTGCTTTGTAAAAGCTTTAGCGCTTTCAGAAACCATGTGTGATCCATCGTAGGTTTGGTAATTTGTGTTTTGCATTGTATAGTTAAAAAACGCCACATTTTGGTTTTGAGATATACTATCCATTTCTTTATTAAACGATTGCCAGTGCGAATTTTCAAAATCTATTATATCTGCATCAGCTGGTAATCTTACCAAAAATACTTCTCCTTTGGTTTTTAAATACTTTACAGTTTCAATAAATCCATTTATCCGGTATTTTGAAACCTCTTGCAATTCCTTTTTTTTGTTATAATAATCAATAGTTTGTGTTTTCCATAACAGCATATCTTCTTTTTTCAGTTTATCGGAATTATTAATGAGCTTCACTTCATTCCAACCGTTATCATGGGCATAGTGATGACTCCAAGAATTGAGACTTATTATTGAATAATATAAAGGGTGTTCGAAATTATTAATTATATAATCATAATTAGGCTTGTGCTTTAGGTCTTTAGTTTTGCCAATAATGCCTTTTTTGTCCATTTCAAAAATGTCTTCATCTTTCATTTTTAAAGGTGCAGTGAATGCCCCAGGAGATACTGAAAGAATAAATAAGCTTTGTTTTAAATTTGGTTTAAGTTTTTCTTTTATGCCTTTTAAATATAATTCACCGTAAGCAGAATGATTAAGGTTCATGGCAAAGTTAGTAATTGGCATATCAAACTCTAAATCATTCAGTTGTTTTTCTAATACCTGTGGTACAATATCTTGATCTGCTCTAGATAACCCTATTACTAAACTGCCCGATTCTTGTGTAAGCTTATTGTAATACTGGTCTACATAACCTTTTGATAGCTTGTTTACATAAAACAAATAAACTGCTATAAAAAGCAAACAAAATAGCGATATTTTAATGATAAATTTCATTTAAAACTGAAAATAAATAAATGTGTTTTGCCTATTTATTGCAAAAAGAACTATAATTAGTATGTAACCTAAATACATGCAATACCTAACATAGTTCGGGCGCTGTGTTACGATTTCATAAACCTTACTATTACCTTTATAATAATATATAGATTGAACAACTAATATTAATATTATGCATAAAAACAATTCAAAATAATTTCCTAAAATATTGATGTGTAAGCTACCAAAAGTAAACATGCTTTTTAAGTATATTAAAGCATGAGAAATAGAAGGAGATCTAAAAAACACTAAGGTTAAAATAATGTAGCTAATACCAACAAACCAACCAGATAATTCAATAAACCTAATAGGTATATTTAATTTTTTAAATAATTTGAAACGAACTTGTTTTGTAGCAATTTCTATAACAAGTATTAATGCATTTAATAAACTCCAAACAACAAAGGTCCAATTGGCGCCATGCCACAAACCATTAATAAAAAAAACAATAAATACTGCAGTTAATCGGTTAATTTTATATTGCTTAACCAAAGGTTTATATAAAAACTCTCGAAGCCATTGGGTAAAAGAAATGTGCCAACGCTGCCAAAATTGAGCAATAGATGTAGCAAAAATGGGGCGATTAAAATTTTGAATTAAATCGTAACCCATTGTTTTAGCAGCTCCAATTGCAATAGAAGTGTATGCAGAAAAATCATAATATATTTGAAAACAGAAGAAAACGCTCCCTAATAATAACGAAATGCTATGGGGTGAATCTGGGTTTGCAAAGGCTTCGTCTACGTATATACCTAATCGGTCTGCAACTACTACTTTTAAGAAAAAACCCCAAGCCATAAGAATTAATCCTTTTTTAATATTAGGGATATTAATGCTTACTTTTTGTTTTAATTGTGGTAGTAATCTCGAAGCACGTTCAATAGGTCCTGCAACTAATTGCGGAAAAAACGCCACATAAAGTGCAAATTCACCTAAATGCTTTTCTGGCTTTATGTTGCCTCTGTAAACTTCAAACGAATAACTCATGGTTTGAAATGTATAGAAGCTAATACCAATTGGCAGTAAAATATTTGTAAAATTATAAGAGCTGGTGGTTTCTTCTAATAAAAGCTCAACTCCAAAAAATCCTAAAAACGATTCAAGGTTTGTAGTGAAGAATAGTAAGTACTTAAATAAAAATAAGATACCAACATTTGTGAAAATACTTAGAATCAAATATCTTTTTTTAACCTTCGGATTATTAGTTGTATACATTTTTAAACCACAATAATAATCTACAAGTGTAGAAATGCAGAGCAGTATTATAAGCTCTGGTTCATGCACCATATAAAAAAAGTAACTACCAGCAAGTAGCCATAACCATCTATACTTATGTGGTAATGCATAAAATCCAATAATCACAATTGGGAAAAAAAGAAGAAATTCAAAAGAGTTGAATAGCATCTAAATAACAGTTTAGTAGGTAAGAACTTTGGTTATGCGAACATAATTAATTCTATTTAAAAGAGTTTATTAATTAAGATTAAAAGTAAATATAAATGTTCAATAGATAAATGGTATTAAAAACTTGTTAACTGAATATCTTTAGCTCTTAATTTTTTGCAATTCAAAGCAGTTTTATAACATGTGTATGTATTTGTTTACTAAGCATTTAGTTATTAACAAGTAAGCTTGACTTATTAACATTTTTAAGCTCTTTATCGATAATATCATATTTTTGTCAGATTTTAATTTAGTGAGGGACATCCAAAATCAATTTTTAGTACGTATATAAAGACTAATTATAAAATATAAAATACACTTAATCGCTTAAATATGCATTTAGTCGATTATTAACATCAAAACAAATGTATTTTATCGAAAAAATAAATCACTTAAACGATGATTGTTAAGTTTATTTTATTTTTGGTTTAAGCATTAATTCCCCCAAATCATTAAGAATTTATGAAAGCGATTATGAAAACCTTGTTATTTACCTTTTTATTTATGGCATCTATGATGTCTTGCAATAAAGAAGAATTATTTGTAGAACCTGAAGTGGAAGTTGTTGAAGAAGATACTGAAGATCCAGACACTACTACCACTACGCCCGCAGCAGTAGATACTACTTTGCCTTGCGACTTTACTTTAAGTAGCATTGAAGCAAACACAACTGTTATAATAAATTGTGTAATGGATTTAGGAGGAGAAACAATTAACCTTCCGGAAAATGTAACTATAGTCTATGAAGGAGGTGATATAATTAACGGAACAATTAATTTTTCTGGTGGATCAACTTTTGATGGAAACTTTTTAAACGCAACTTTAACTATTGGTGGGACAACGCCACTATTTAAAGACCCTATATTTAATTTTGATCCTAAGAGGTGGGGTATTGTAGAAGGTGTTGTAAATGATGAAGTGGCTTACAATAATAAAATAGTTATTAATGATGTAATGAAAATGGCAAAAGAACTAGGCATAACTACTATAAAAATAGATGCTATAAATGCTTATTTTCAGACCCAACCAGAATTTGTTTTACCAAAACAAACCCCACAAGACTCTGCTATACAAGTTCCTGCTGATATGCATGTAATTATGACTGATAACTCTCATTTGTGGGTGCAACCCAATAATTATAAAAATACTGTATTAATAACCCTTTTTGAAGCAGATAATGCTATTCTTGAAGGCGGAGTATTACATGGTGATAGAGACACACACGATTATTCTGATACTAGTTCAAAGCATGAGTGGGGACATTTAGTGCTTGTTAAAGCAAGTTATAATGCTACTGTAAAAGGGATGACACTTATGGATGCTGGTGGTGATGGCATAAACATAAACTCTTTAGGGCATACATATGATGCTCATTACACTCCTGCTGATAATATTTTAATTACAAATAATAAAATATTAAGAGCTAGACGTCTTGGTATGTCAATTACTGGGGGTAAAAATATTATTATAGAATATAATGAAATAATAGATTCTGGTGTTGACACTGAATTTTCAAATGGAACTGCGCCAAGATGGGCAATAGATATTGAGCCAGTATGGGCAAATGGTATTAAATATGAAACCGTAGATCACGTTATTATTAGAAATAATATTGAGCGTGGATCAGTAGCTGGTGGCTTTATTAATGCTAGAGGGTCTTATATCACGTATGAAAATAACGACATGGAAAGTACTATTGCTATTGGTGAAACTACGCATTCTATTGTTAGAAATAATACCTTTAAGAGAAACCCTAATAGTACAAGTTTGAATGTAGCCATTTATGCTGGAGATGATCGTAACTATGGTTATGGCAACGAATTAAACCATAGTAATGAGGTTTATGGTAATACTATCACAGATTTTGATAATGGTATTTTTTTACAAGATCCTGGTATGGATCTTCATCATAACACCATGATAAACTGTAAATCTGGAATTCAAATAATAAGGTCTAGAGACAGCAAGATACGTGAAAACACCATAATTAGCAATGTGTTTAGAAGTGAAGGGATTGGTAATAAAACAACTAATTATGCCGATAATATTGATATTTACAGTAATACTATAGAAGTAAAAGGTTCTCCTTTTAGGTTTACAGGTATGAATTTAGAAGAAGAAAATAAAGAGTATAGTATAACAATTCGTGATAATGAACTGACCTCTATAGATAATAATAATTCTAGTTTTAATAAAATTAGAGGGTTTGATTTTAAAAATAATGTTAGTCATAATTCAGGAATTAGAACAATATATGCATCTAATGCTAACATAATAGGGAATACTTTTCAAAATGGAATAATTAGAATCAGTGAAGGTTGCTCTGATCTTAGTTTCATTGACAATATAGTTACGGATGGTAGATGTTTTCAAGATGACAATACTGATGCAGTTAATATTGTTAAAGAAAATAATACTTGTGATTAAAAATAATCTTAGTATAAAAAAACTCAAAAGGCGAAGTTTATATAAACTTCGCCTTTATGTTTTAAATTAGTTTTTATTCAAAGAAGTAATTATCCCATTTAATTTTTTCGATATTTTTTTTGCACCATGCTTATTTAGATGATCTACATTATAATAAAGAGAATCAGGGTAATTACTATCAATAAAATTATAATATTCTATCTTGTTTAAATCGCTAATTTGTTTAATAGTTTTTTCATTATTTTTGACAATATCTTTATTTAGATGACTTGTGAAATAATCGTGACAAGGCAGAGTAATTAAAATAGGAATAATATCTTTAGATTTTAAAACTTGAATAAAATCGATTAAATTATTTATTACGTCTTTTTCGTTATTAATAAAAGAGTTCTCAAACTGTTCTACTCTTTTTTTTCCTTCTAAACTATTCATTACATTCCAGTTAGTTGAATCATAGCTAAAATCAAAACCACGATAAGGGTTGATTTTTGACCTTGGAATATGCTCTCTAATTGTTTGCTTGAAACCTAATGTCTTTACCCAAGAGACGTTTTCAAAGAAATATTTTTTATTGCCATAGTCTATACCATAATAATAATGATAAAAAATGTCTCTTGCTTCATTATGTTTAGCATGAAACGAATGATAATCAACGCTTATCAAAACATATTTGAGGTTAGGCATGTTGTCAATGTTTTTTAAAGCAATTTCTTTATCGTAATACAATGATTGAGATGCAAATGCCATATTATAGGCAAACAAATCAAACTCTCTCGGGTCAATGGCGTTCATTGCATGCGAATTCCCCAAAACTAGAATATTTATAGAGTCAGATTTAGAAATATAGCCTTCCCACTTTTCTCTATAGAGGCTATTAGACTTCCTAACCAATAATTCAAGAATAAAAAAAGTGGCAAGTATTGGTAATAAAAAGAGTAAAAAGTTTTTAATAAATTTTCTCATGCTTTTTAAAATTGGAAATAAATAAACTGTTGTTCTTCTCCTTGAAAATATACAATACTAATTATCAATAGATAATAAAATCCCCACCTTAAAGGTTTTGGAAATTTTAAATGTAGTTTCTCAATAGCATATTTGTTTAATCTTCCCATCCATTCTATCGAAAGAAAGCACATAGTTAAAAAGCAGATAATTGATAGTTTACCTATATTTTCAATATCAGGAATTTTTATTAGTGTACTTGAAAAAATACCTGAGATATAACTTATGGCATGACTCAAGTTTGTTGCTCTAAAGAATATCCAAGCAAATACAGTTAACCCAAAAGTTATCAGTATGGAGAATAATTCTTTAAAATTCGGTAAATATCTCCCTTGTGCTACTGTATTTATATTATTACGATTATTATTAGTTAATAAAAGTGGTAAAAAATAAAATGCATTTAGCGCACCCCATATAATAAATGTCCAATTGGCACCATGCCAAAAACCACTAACAATAAAGATAATGAACGTGTTTCTAACTTTCATCCACGTTCCACCACGACTACCTCCAAGTGGGATATACAAGTAATCTCTAAACCAAGTTGAAAGAGAGATATGCCACCTTCTCCAAAATTCTGCTATATCTCTAGAGAAATACGGAAAATTAAAATTTTGCATTAAATCAAAACCAAATAGGCGAGATGTACCAATAGCAATATCAGAATACCCTGAGAAATCACCATATATTTGGAAGGTAAAACAAAGTGCCCCTATTACTAGGGTGCTTCCATTCATTTCTGTTGAATTGTTGAATATGTGATTGGCAAATTGTGCACAATTATCTGCAATCACTATTTTTTTAAATAAACCCCAAAGAATTTGTCGTAAACCATCTATAGCTTTATTATACTCAAATTTCCTTTTATTATAAAACTGAGGTAACAAGTGTGTCGCTCTTTCGATAGGGCCAGCGACTAATTGCGGAAAGAAGCAAACAAAGGCTGAAAAAGCAATAAAGTTTTTTGTAGGTTTTAATTTTTTTCTATATACATCTATAGAATAGCTTAGTGTTTGAAAAGTATAAAAACTAATACCTACAGGTAAAATAATGTTTAAACTGCTTGCCTGAATGGTTTGCCCTAAGAAAGAGAATGCTGTGATGAAGTTGTCTAAAAAGAAATTATAGTATTTAAAAAAACCTAAAAACCCTAAGTTTACAAAAATGCTTGTCCAAAGTAGTAACTTCCGTTTTGTAGGATGTTCTTGTTTAGATAAGCTAATACCAATACTATAATCTACTAGCGTACTAAATATTATTAACGATAAAAATCTCCAATCCCACCAACCATAAAACACATAACTGGCTATAGTTATTAATATGTTTTGAGTTTTTAAATTATTATTAGTTGCAAACCAGTATAGTATGAAAACTATAGGAAGAAATATAGCAAAGTCTATTGAATTAAAAAGCATATATGTCTATTTTTAAATTGATTCAATATGGGCTATTATTTTCTCATTTTACGAAATTGAAAATAAGAAAATGATAATAGCTTACTAATTATGGTTTTAGGCTTAACTTGACTTAAATTTAATTCTTGAAAACTTAAAAACTTGTTCTTGTTTTTTATTAGAAATTGCTCTAAATTATAAAATGCTTTATCGTTCATACCATGAGGGTGATAACACATTGTAAAAATACCTGGTAAAAAAACATTTCTAGCTTGACCTAGTTGTTGTGGTATGAAAACAAAATCATGTTTTTTATATGGCATAAATCCCATTGTGTCACTAACAATATTGATATCACTTTCAGCTTTTAGAGCTTTTAGAGTATTTAAATCAAAAGTGTGTCCTGGGGCAACAAATATTCTTGGATTTAATCCTTCTGATTTTAATTTTTCAACTCCCTTTTTTATTTTATTTTTTTGTTCAGTTAAAGGCACTCCAGCAAACTCAGACCTACTATGGATAGGGTTAATACCACCTTCTTTAGTTTGGAATACATGGTTATTACCATGTAGGCCTATTTCCCATCCTTTCTGTTCTAAGTTTTTTACCCATTGCCAAAATGTTTCTCTTGGAGGGTCAATTTTTTGACCAGGGTCTGCATTGTTGGGAATAACGGCAATTAAAGGTTTTATATTATATTTGTCTAATAAAGCTTCCATTTTGAGCCACCTTTCCCAATTCATGGTTTCACAAGCATCATCTAGTCTGAATAAATATTTCATTTTCTAATAACGATTTATATAAGTTTATTTCTTTATTGATAGTGTTTTTTATACTATAGTCTTCAGCACGATTGAGACAATTTACTACCACTTCACTATAATGTAATTTATCAGATAGTAGTTTGTTTATTTCTTTTGCTAAACTATCATCATCATCAATCGGGAACAATATTCCTGCATCTCTAACAATGTCTCCTAAACCTGGAGCATCAGAAGCAATAAATGCTTTTCCTGAAGCCATACCTTCAACACAAGAAAGCGAAAGCCCTTCGTGATGTGATGATAAAATAATAATATTTGATGCTTTAAGAATGCCTATGACATCCATTCTAATACCTAAAAAGAATACCTTATGGGCAACTCCTATTTCTTTGGCTAAATCTTCGCATTCGTCTCGAAGTGGTCCATCACCAACTAAAACCAAAACCACATTATCTTCTAATTTTTTCAAAGATTTTATAACAGTTTTTTGATCTTTTGGATATCTGAATGATGACACTTGGGTTACTATTGAAAATGAGTCGTTTAAGTTAGAAGAAATCTCATTTCTAGCAATGGGATCACTGTTTTTAATAGTTTCTAAATTAATACCGTTTTTAATCAAAACAAATCGCTCATTTTTAAATCCCAAATGCGACTTGATATTATAATCAACTTCTAGTGAAATAGTTATGATTTTTGAATAAAAACTGTATATAATTTTATCGATTATTTTAAAGATGTATTTTTTTCTTCGATTGTTTGAAGTACTATGTTCTGTGTAAACCAATTTGGTTTTTGAAAAACTAATTATTTTAGCCAAAGCCACCCAATAAAGTGATGGAAAAATATGCACATGTACTAAGTCGTAATGTTTTAAAAGCGGAATGATTTTAAAAATTAAAAGCGGATTATAAACACTTTTATTCCCCAATGAAATTACTTTGCAGCAATTAAGTTTTTTTAGAGCTTTTAAAAATGGATATTCGTAACCATTTAAAACTGCCAAATCTGTTTTAACATTTTTTTTGTTAAGTAGTGGAAGTGTTTCTAAGATTAACTTTTCTGCCCCACCAGTATCTAAACTATTTATGATATGCAGAATTTTCATTATCTGATTTTAAATAGAATATAACAATGAAGTAAAATACCAAATGGCAATGCTAACAACGTTGTAAATTTCTTTGGGTTTTCAGAAGTAAAAAACCATTTTTTTAAAAAAATACAAGATGATATATAATGCATAGCTCTTGTAAAAGTGTAAAAAAAACTTTTGGAGTATTTCATTTCCAGTATCCTAGAATAGCGAAAACCATTAGGGCTTTTTTTATATTGACTTAGAATATTTTTAGACGAACCACCTTCAAGATATTCAATAATACAAAAGACTTCATTACTACAAACAAATTGGTATTCTTGCCCAATCATTAAATATAATGTGCCTAATGGCACCAAACGTTCTTCTTTAGTAATGGGGTATAAAGGATATTTTTTTACTACATCGGTTCTTAAAACCACCTTTTTATCGCCTCTAATTTTATAAACTAGCTCTAGCTCTGCTAGGGTAGAGTATTTTAAATCGCTAGGTATTCTTCCCAGTACAGTACCATCTTTAAAAGCGTCTAATCCAATAATACCAGCTATGTTTATAGTATTTTCTTGTTGATCCCAGATAGATAATATTTTTTCCACAGCATCATCAGGCATAAAGTCGTCTGAATCTATACAAACATTAAGCTTGGTATCTATAATGTTATAAGCAGCGTTATGGGCACTGTGCATACCTTGATTACCTTGATAATGATATTGAATGTCTATTTTTTCTTCTTTAATCCAAGAGTTTACTAAAGACTTAGTATTATCTTGCGAACCATCATCTATAATGAGCCACTTAAAATTTTTATTGGTTTGCCTTATAAGGCTTTCATAGCATTGGCCTAAGCAGAATGCCCTGTTATATGTTGGGGTAAAAACGGTTAATCTTTTCATAGCTTTAATTATAATAAACAAAATACATTAAATAAGTAAATAAAAAATAGGTAACAACTATTTTTGCAATCATAATTTGTTGATTTTTAAACATTAGTTGCTTAAGCGGTGGGTATATTATAATGATTGCCATAAGAAACCATGATAGATAAGCAAAACGGTTTGAAAAGTTTGCTCGAATTACCAAAATCCAAAATCCATTACAGATTAAATAGGTATTAAATAGTTGGGAATAAAATTTATCTTGAAAGTTTTTTTTAAAAATATAATACCAGCCAGCAAAAACGGGAAAGGCACTATAAAAAAGAAAATCCCATCTAAATCCGGTTTTAATTTCTGTTTCGGTATATTCTCCTGAAAGATAACCTGCTAACCGATCGTCTCCAAAGCCTAAACTTGTAAAAATAGTAATAAAAACAGACCCTAGAACTAACGATATTGGAATGGCAGATAACCAGCCAATTAAATACGTTTTAGGTTTATTATAGACTAGAGTTAAAACATAAGCCATTACAGGAAGAAGTAAAGATTTATGACATAAAACTGCAATTAGAAATAATACACCCATTATAATTTTTTTCTTTGGGTAGCATAATCCCCATAGAAACAAAGCAGTTGCAACACCATTTCTAATACCATTAGTACCATAGGTGTAAAATGATAATGATACGACAAACATTAAAAAAGCATAAAACCAATATGGCTTAAAGTGTTTTTTTGAAATGATGTAATGAGGAAAAATATAAAGAGCTGCTGTTATTAAAAAAAAGGTATGCTTGCCAACTACGTACGATAATGTCTTCATATAAAAATGAAATAAAGCATCCTTCTCTGTTGTTACAGGAAGTCCATTGGCATACCCCATAAAGTACCTTGAATATGTACCCATATCTCCGAAAAATCTACCACTTATAGGGCGCAATCCTAAATAAAGCGTAATCAAGATTAGTAATACATAGCCTGAAGTTCTTAAAAATTTTATATTTTTTTCATCATTTAAACTTACCGAATAGGCATGTAGAAGGTTAGCGACTACTAAAAAGAGACAAAAATGAATATATACGTCGTAGTAATGCTCTAATGGAAAAAAGTCAATCATAAACTTTTCATTATTATTTGGGTCATAAAATTCTTATTATGAGTAGCCTATTCTTTAATTTTAAAATAATTTATTCGTTAAAATATAGCGAGGGAAGTATGATAACTAAGCGAACATACTATGGTTTTTTCATTTTTTTTTGAATTATCTTTTAAACTGCATTTTTTTTCGATGTATGTTAGTTTCTGATATGATTTTTTTTAAATAAATCTAACCATAATGGCATAATAACCGATTCTTTATAACGATTTACGTTTATTTTAGCATTATTACTCATAAACTCTCGTTTGTCTATATTGTTTATTAAATCAATTAAACCTTCTGAAAGTTTGTTTTTATTTAAATACTCTACTAATAAACCATTTAAGTTGTGTTCTATCATATGCCTTGGTCCATTTGGACAATCAAAGGATACAACAGGTAAACCACAAGACATAGCTTCTAGAATTACCATTGGAAAGCATTCTGTTAATGATGACATAACATAAATTGAAGACTCCAACATTTTACAGTCTAATTGTTGTGTTGCTCCTTTTAAAAAAACATGCTTTTCTAAATTTAAAGATTTAATTAGACTTTCTAATTCTTTTACATATTCACCTTCACCTTCACCATAAATCTCTAGAGTCCAATCTGGACATGATTCAATTACAGTTTGCCAGGATTTTATCAAATATTCAAACCCTTTTACTGGAGCAATTCTTCCTGCACTAATAGCTTTTTTGTTCGATAAATCTGCCGATTGAGAGCTGACATGTGTTATAGCATTTGGAATTACCAAAGTATTGTTAGAATTATGATATTTAAGTTCATCTTTAGTTAAAAGAACTAAAGCATCATATCTGGATTCAAAGTAATCTGAAATTTTATAGACACATTTTTTTATAAATTTTTTATTATTTAGTCTTGATATATAATTAAAATGACCAGAGGAATGATACTCCTTAATTTTAATAGCCTTTTTAGTTATTAGTGGTATAAAATAGAAACCATACTCATAATTGCAAACGACTATTACATCTGGATTAATTTGCTTGATTTTCGATTTAAGTTTGAGATAATGCTTTGGTGCATGCTTTATATTTTTAGGATGTAAAAAGCTCTTTTTTCTATCATATTTAATACTTAAATCATGAAATTTAACTTTGTCATTAATATCATAACATGGAGGATTGTTTCCTTGTTGAAAAGTTACAACATGAAGTTCAAAGTTTGTGTTCTGAGAAAAATAGTTAAGTTTATTTGCTAGTACACGCTCTAAACCGCCATGCAAATAGATTTGATCTGTATAATAAACAATTCTCATTTAATTATTTTTCTTAAACATGCGTTTTAACTTTCTTAAACCAAATAGGCGTATAAAATTATTAATAAAACGAACTCCAAAAAAGGACATTAATTTTCGTTTTATATTAGGTAAAAAAGTTCTTTCTTTTGCAATCCATGACATGGCAAAATGATGAATAGAGTAGGTGTTATCTGTTTTTTCTATCATACCAGTACCGTGGTTTTTTGCACAGAAAAAATCTTTAGGAAACATATATAGTGTACCTGTATCGTCAATCTGGAGACTTGCTTCAAGTAAACTAGGGTGGACTTCTTTGAATGTTCTAGTTTTTGAAATTTGTGACATCATAATCCTAGGCAAAGTTAAAGTATTAAATGTGCCATCGTCATTTATAAATGATTTTTCATTATAATAATCCAAACATTGTTTTACCCAAGCATTATTTTTTTCAGCTCCAAAAACCCCAGCTTCTATTATCCCAAGACCTTCAGCTCCCGCTATATAAGGACGATTAAGTAAATCATTAAAACTCTTTATTACTTCTACATCTGTATCTAAATAAATACCACCATAATTATAAACGGCATATAACCTTATGTAATCTGCAGCGAAAGCATATTTTTTAGTTTCAAAAGCTTCTCTTACCCAATCGTTTTTTTCTAATGGAAACCTATTTGTGTCCCATAATATAAATTCATAGTCAGGTAATTTTACTTTCCATGAATCAATACACTTTTGTATTAGAGGAGGAAATTCATCCCCACTTAGCCAACAATAATGGATAATTTTGGGTATCATAATAAGTATGTGTTAAATAAAATACAAGATATAGAAAACAAAACCATATTAGCTAAATCAAGTTGCTTTTTGATTATTTTTTTGCTTTAAGATAAAATTTGGTGAAATAGATTTTAAAAAAATTTTAGTAACATTAAAATCACCCGTGTAATATTTTATGGATGTTAAAATATTTGCTAAACCTTTTATTTTTTGCCTAAAATTACCTTGACAAAAATTATAAGCTTTATTATAGTAAAAGCGATGTGCTAAATATTTCCATTCTTTCTTTGAAAATAAATTATGATGTTTTTTTTCAAATTTGCGTAACTTATCTAAAGCGACTGCTATTTTTTCAATAGCAGATAATGAAATACGAAAATCAGAGTGTTCAACTAAAGTAAGTAGCTGTTTGTCCAAAATACCTATTTTATAGTTTTTTTCTAAGAATTTATAATGAAAAAATTTATCCTGAAATCTTGATATCTCTGAAAACCCATTTAAACTGTAAAAAACTTGCTTCTTTATAAGCAGCATTGATGTAAATAAATTACCATCTAAAATGGCTTCTTTCAAAGAAACCCCTCTAGCAAGATTTTCCCTAGACACAATTTTTTTTTTATTTTCATTAATTCTAAACATAGAACACATACATGCATCAAGGTTTTTGTTTTTTTTTAAAAAATCAATTTGAAGTTCTATTTTTTCTGGTTCGTAAAAATCATCATCATCTAAAAATGCTATATACTCCCCTTTAGAATGTTTTGCTCCTGTATTTCTTGCTGCACAACCTCCTGCATTGAACGGATGCTCTATATATATAATTTGATTTTTTTCTAAATACGGGAGCAAACTTTTTTTCGTATTCTTGCGATAGTCATCATGGTTATTGTCATCAACAACAATTATCTCAATATCGTTATATGTTTGGTTTATAACACTATCTATAGCTATTGGTAACCTCAAACTTCTTCTATAGGTAGGTATAATTACAGAGACGAGCATATTACAGTTTTAGATTTTTTTGGAGTAAATTAAGAATAGTTCTTATTATTTATATTTATTTCAATCAATATTTTTTTATTTTTTAATCCTAGTTAGTATATCCGAAATGGTTTTTTTTAATAATTCTTTTTCAAATTCAACAGTACCTAAAGTATACATTATAACTCCATAAGCTAAAGAGTAAATAACGCCTTTTATAATAAAATTCACCCATCCAGATCCAGGTATAAAATTTAAGGTGTAACCAATTGCAAATATTAGTAAAACAGTCAGTATAGTTTTTTGAGAAAGTTGTTTGAAAAACCTGATAATATTTATGCCTATTTTGTTATGGAAATAAAAATTCATGATTATTTGAATTATAAACCAACCAATTACAGATCCTACTACCATACCAATTGCTCCATGATTGTAAGCTAAAAAACCTCCTAAAACGGTTCCTAACAACATAAAAGTTAAATATACTATCGCTCTGAACCTTAATTTTGCTTTTGCTTCTAAAATTGATTTGCCAAAACTTTGTATTAGAGGTAAGGTATAACCAAACATAATCATAACGGCAATTATCCAAACTTGAAAACAGCCCTCTATTCCTAGTTCCTCACCAACCCATAGATTAATAAATTGTTTACCAAATAATAAAAACCCCGTTAAAATAAGCATTAGAATAATAAAAGACAATCTACCTATTTTAATCATCATATCAGTTAATTCTTCTCCAGAAGCATTATCAACATTCATTTTTGTTGCTCTAGGTAAAAAAACACTAGATATAGCGGACGAAAAGGCGCCATAGTAAGTGCCTAGAACTATCCCTATGCCGTATATACTCAATACACCTGGAGTGCTTATTCTACCTAAAACCCAATGACCTGCTTGCCATTGAAACATTGATACTATTGCAAAAACAAAAATCCAAGTTGAATAGCTAAAAATTTGCCTAATGTATTTAGTAGAGAAGAAATGAAGTTTTATTTTCACCTTTAATTTTCTAAAAACATAATAGCCAGTAATTAATATAATTAGGATATTAAAAATAGTATCAACAATAACCAGTGCAATAGCCTTACCACCAAAAAGAAGTACTCCTATAACTGCAACAGATCTTAAAACATATCTTATTATATTTAATGATTTAGGAAATACAAAGTCTTCATAACCCAGACATATACCTGTAAGCGTACCACCAGGTAATCCAACAGCTAGATTAAAAATAAAAATACCAAAAATCACTCTAGCAATCTCAATCTCTTCCGAAGTCATTTTGGTGAAATATGTGTCAAGATTGCCATAAAAAATGACACCAATAATTACTACCAATGTAGAAATGACTGAATAAATGAGCATTGTAGTTGCTAAAAAGTTTTCTTCTCCCTTTCTGTCTTTTTCTGCTCTATATTTAGCAACAAATCGTACAACAGTATTATTAAGACCAAAGTCTAATAAAGAAATTGTTCCAACTAGTGCGCCCATAGTTAAATAAATCCCATATTCTTCTTTGCCTAAATGGTTTAAAATAAAAGGAGTCATTACTAAACCCACAATATTGGTTAGGAAAAGTGTTAAATAATTTAAGGCTGCTCCTTTTTTTATTTGGCTCAAAATTGTTGGTTTTAGTTGATAGTATTAAATGCTAATAGTTTTATAATCTTCCATTTACATATTCTTTTAAAACGCCCTTTACATCATATAAAACCCCATTTGGATTTAATAATGATTTTAAATCCACTTTAAGAAATTCTTTATGTGCCACTGTTAATACTATGGCATCAAAAGTTTTATTAGGTAATTTTTGAACAGTTTCTAAGTTGTATTCATGTTTTACCTCTTCAGGACTTGCCCAAGGATCGTAAATGGTAACGTCTGTCCCGTAGCTTTTTAGTTGATTAATAACATCAACTGCTTTGGTATTTCTTACATCTGGGCAATTCTCTTTAAATGTAATGCCTAAAGCTAATATATTTGCCTCTTTAATTCTTATATCTTTTTGTACCATTAGTTTAATAATTTCAGAAGCTACATATTGCCCCATGCTATCATTTACGCGACGACCTGCCAAAATAATTTCTGGATGATACCCAACTTCTTGAGCTTTTTGCGCTAAATAGTAGGGATCTACACCAATACAATGTCCTCCTACAAGACCAGGTTTAAATGGCAAAAAATTCCATTTAGTTCCTGCGGCTTCTAACACATCATGCGTATCAATATCCATTAGGTTGAAAATTTTAGCAAGCTCATTTACAAATGCAATATTTATATCACGTTGTGAATTCTCAATAACTTTTGCTGCTTCTGCAACTTTAATAGTTGGTGCTAAATGTGTTCCAGCACTTATAACACTTGCATATAATGCATCGACTTTTTTACCGATTTCTGGAGTAGAACCCGCGGTAACTTTAAGTATTTTATCTACAGTATGTAGTTTATCTCCAGGATTAATTCGCTCTGGGGAGTACCCAGCATAAAAATCTATATTAAATTTTAATCCACTTATCTTCTCAAGAACAGGAACACATTCATCTTCTGTAACTCCAGGATATACTGTAGATTCGTATATAACAATATCTCCCTTTTTTAAAACCTTAGCAACTGTTTCGCTAGATTTATATAGAGGTGTTAAATCTGGTCTATTATTTTTGTCTATTGGAGTTGGAACAGTAACAACATAATAGTTGCAATCTTTTATATCTTCAATATTTGAAGAACAAAATAAACCAATCTCACCATCATTAGAGGTCTTTAAAACTGATTTTAAAACAGTTGACTCAACTTCCATAGTAGAATCAATTCCCTTTGATAATTTTTTAACTCGAGATTTATTAATATCGAACCCAACAACATTATATTTTGTTGCAAATAATCTAGCTAGTGGAAGTCCAACGTAGCCTAAACCTATAATGGCAATTTTATCTTTACTCATAAATTAATTATTGACCTATTGAATAATATTCAAATCCGATTTTAATCATCTCGGATTTATCTAACAAATTTCTGCCATCAAATATAAAGGCAGGTTTTTTCATTTTAGTATATATAGTTTCCCAATCATAGGTTTTAAACTCATCCCACTCTGTCATAATGGCTATTGCATGAGCATCAACTAGTGCATCATATGGAGAATCAACACATTCAACACCTTCCTTGTTTTCTTCTTCAGTTCTAGTTCCTAAATAATTTAAATCTGTTTGAATTTTCCTGGAAGATACTTTTGGGTCGTAAACTGAAATTTTTGCTTGCTCACTTAATAGATGATCTGCAACATAAATAGCTGCAGACTCCCTAGTATCGTTAGTGTCTTTTTTAAAAGACCAACCTAACATACTTATTTTTTTACCAGAGACTGTATTATAAAGTGTTTTTATTAAACGATCAGAAAATCTGCGTTTTTGATGATCATTCATTATTATAACTTGCTCCCAATAATCAGCAACTTCATTTAAATTATAGCTTTTTGCAATATAAACAAGGTTTAATATGTCTTTTTGAAAACAAGACCCCCCAAAGCCAACAGACGCTTTTAAAAATTTAGAACCTATTCTTGAATCCATCCCTATAGCTTTTGCGACTTCATTTACATTAGCTTCAGTATGTTCACATATTTCTGATATAGAATTGATAGAAGAAATACGCTGAGCCAAAAAAGCGTTTGCTGTTAATTTTGACAATTCAGATGACCATACATTAGTTCTAAGTATTTTATCTTCAGGAACCCAACTTGCATATATACTAGCAAGACTTTCTATTGCATAATCAGATTCACCCCCAATTAAAACACGATCTGGGTTTAGTAAGTCTTCAATAGCAGTACCTTCAGCTAAAAATTCTGGATTTGATAGAATATCAAACTTAACATCACTACCTGAGTTATCTAATATACTTTTAATAGCTTCAGCTGTTCTAACAGGTAGTGTAGATTTTTCAACTACAATTTTATCTGTTTTTGCAATTTCTGCAATATTTCGCGCGCACAGTTCTATATACTTTAAGTCTGCAGCCATACCTTTTCCTTTACCATAAGTTTTAGTTGGTGTGTTTACAGAGATGAAAATCATTTCAGACTTATCTATGGCAGTGTTAATATCTGTAGAAAAAAACAAATTTTTGTTTCTCGTTGCCTTCACTATTTCAGATAGCCCTGGTTCAAAAATTGGCAATTTAGAAAGGTCTGAATCATTCCAAGCTGCAATTCGATCTGCATTAATATCAACGATAGTAATGTTTATATGCGGGTTGTTTTTTGCTATAACAGCCATTGTTGGGCCACCTACATAGCCTGCTCCAATACAACAAATATTTTTTATTGACATTTACTTAATTTATTTTCTATAATATTTTTTTATGCTACTACTAAAGGTTGTTTTAATTATTTTAATGGGCGTAAATAAAAATTCCTTTAAATAATTAATTTCTTACCTTTGCAGCTGTGTTATATCGCAAATCTATGCGATTTATCGTAAAAAACAATCATTTCGTCGATTATTTTGATTTTTAATTTAACTTATTTATAACAAAAATAAAGAGTGTTATCAGATAATAGTTTTAAAATTTTAAGATTATTTTAAATTTTTCCAATACCAATTAACAGCTTCTTTTAAGCCATTGTTAATATTGTATTTTGGATTGTAATCTAATAATTGTTTTGCTTTATCAATAGAAGCTAAAGAGTGAGGGATATCTCCAATTCTATTATTTCTATGCTTAATTTCAATATTCTTTATAGAATTGTCAAATTCTGATAAATATGTTTTTAATAATGTGGCTAATTCTAGTAAAGTTGTTCTTTCGCCGTATGCAACGTTATAAACATTATTAAGAGCTTTTTCATTATTAGTTGTAATAGCATTTATATTCATTTGTACAACATTATCAATATAGGTAAAGTCTCTTGAATAACTTCCGTCTCCATTTATTACTGGTGATTCATGACTTATAAACTGTTGCACAAATTTTGGAATTACAGCTGCGTAAGCACCATTAGGATCTTGTCTTTTGCCAAAAACATTAAAATAGCGTAAACCAATCGTATCAAAATTATATGTGTTTTTAAATATATCAGCATACAATTCATTAACATATTTGGTAATAGCATAAGGTGATAAAGGTTTCCCAATAATGGCTTCTACCTTAGGTAATGCTTCGTGGTCACCATAAGTAGAAGAACTCGCGGCGTAAACAAACCTTTTAACATTTGCATCTCGCGCTGCAACTAGCATGTTTAAAAAACCAGAAACATTTACATCGTTAGTTGTAATGGGGTCGTTAATAGATCTAGGCACAGAACCTAAAGCCGCTTGATGCAATACAAAATCTACACCACTACAAGCTTTGTGACAATCTGCTAAATTTCTTATATCGCCTTCAATTAGGTTGAAATTGATGTTACCTAAAAAAGGTTCAATATTAATTCTTTTTCCTGTAGAAAAATTATCTAAGCATATAACTTGTATGTTGTTATCTAATAAGGCTTCGCATAGGTTAGATCCAATAAAGCCAGCGCCTCCAGTTACAAGCACCTTTTTTTCTTGTAATATTTTAATCTGCTGTGTAGTCATTTAAATTTGGGGGTTGTGAATTATTAATAGCAACGCAAATATGAAAAAAATAAATGTAACACAGTTAACAATTTATATCAATACCTCTTTTTTACCGACGAAATTCAGTTTTTTGTTAAAAACATCGATTAAGCCAAATAATTTCAAGTAAAAAAATAAATTAAAAATGACTTGTTATGAAAAATAATTCACTATAATGTTAAAATCATGAAATCATAAAAACTTGCTTGCTCAAGAGGAACTTTTTCAAAATCTTAAAAACATAAAATCGACAATCAGCATAGTTTCTCTACCAATGAAAAAGGGTATTGTATTTAGCCGATTTTTATTACTCTTTTAGCGAATTAAAGCCTTAACATAGTTTATAAATTAAAACAATTGCTAAATTTACACCATATTTTAAAATTGAATTGATTAATAGCACATTAATTTAATAAAAGTATAATTTACAGTAACCTAAAAACCCTCTAAGTATTAATCCTTTGAAAGATTGATATGATTTTTTAAAGTTATACTTGAATTATGAAAAAACAAATGAGCTATAAATTATGAGAATGATTCGATTTTTTGTATGTGAGGGATTCGCAAAAAGACATTTTAAATTTGTATTTAGGTGGTTTAATTACCTGCCTTAGTTTATTATGCGATAAAATTAAAGAATAATTAAGATATAGTAATGCTAACCAAAACTAAAATATATTTATCATCACCTCACATGGGAGGATCTGAGCAAAAATTTGTTAATCAAGCTTTTGATACAAATTGGATAGCTCCGTTAGGACGAAATGTTGATGGTTTTGAGAATGACATAAAGGGCTATTTAGGAGGTAATAATGAAGTTGCTGCTCTAAGTTCTGGTACAGCTGCTATACATTTGGCATTACAGTTGTTAGATGTATCAAAAGGACATGAAGTATTGTGTCAAAGTTTTACGTTTTCGGCTTCAGCCAATCCTATTGTATATCAAGGGGCAACTCCAATATTTATTGATAGCGAGTCTGATACTTGGAATATGTCTCCTGAATTATTAGAGATTGCTATTAAAGATAGAATAGAAAAATACAAAAAACCTAAAGCTATAATTGCAGTTCATCTATATGGTATGCCATATAAAGCAAAAGAAATAAATGATATTGCAAAAAGATATGGAATTCCTGTAGTTGAAGATAGCGCTGAAGCATTAGGAAGCACTTATAATGACCAAGCATGTGGAACATTAGCAGACGTAGGTATTTTATCTTTTAACGGAAATAAAATTATAACGACTTCTGGTGGAGGAGCTCTAATAACAAAGAACAAAGAATTAAAAAATAAGGCTGTTTTTTTATCTACCCAAGCAAGAGACAATGCGCCTCATTACGAACATTCGTCTATTGGGTTTAATTATAGAATGAGTAATGTATTGGCAGGGATAGGAAGAGGGCAAATGGAAGTTATTGATGATAGGGTAGCAGCTAGAAGAAAAAATTACAATTTTTATAAAGCTAATTTATCAAAATTCAACACAATAGAATTTTTAGATGAACCAAAAGGTTTCTTTTCAAATAGATGGATTACTTGCATTAAAACAAACTCTTTTGCAATGCGCGAAGAAATAAGACTTGCACTGCAACAAGATGATATTGAGTCAAGACCATTGTGGAAACCAATGCACATGCAACCAGTATTTAAGGACTATTTGTCTTATACTGATGGTACTTCTGAAAACTTATTTAATAATGGGCTTTGTTTACCAAGTGGCTCTAATTTAACACAAGAAGATTTAGAACGTGTTCTGAATATAATTACAAAAACCCCAAACTTATGATGAAGAATTACTTTACTTATTACTCTCAAAAGTACGCTTCTAAATGGCTTGTATTGGCCATTGATTTAGCAATAGTAATGCTAGCATTTTTTGCAACTTATTTAATAAGATTCAATTTTACATTAGATTTTGATATAAATCAATTTTTATTTCAAATTCCTTTTTTATTGGTAATTGCTACTTTTAGTTTTTTAATTATAGGTTCATTTAAAAGTGTTATAAGGCACACCGGTTTTACAGATGTAGTTAACTTATTTAAATCGGTTACACTAATGTCTTTACTTGCCGTTATATTTGTTTTATTTAACAGAATAACAAACATAATTCCAGAATTTACTATCCCTCTTTCTATCATAGTAATGCATGCATTACTCAGTTTTGTTGTATTAAGCTCTAGTAGATTGCTCTTCAAAATGGTTTATAAAGCATTAAAATGTAAATTAACAGCGTCCAAAAGAGTGCTCATATATGGTGCTGGAGATTCAGGTATTATCACATACAATGCATTGCTTAGTAATTTAAGCTCCAGGTTTAGTATTGTTGGTTTTATAGATGATGATATTAAAAAGAACGGTAAATCTATCAATGGTGTTCCAATTTTTCCAAAAAATAAAGTTACAAAAGCATATATAGAATCTAATGCTATTGATGAAATTGTAGTTGCAACTCAAACTATAGATTCAAATAATTTACTAAACTTAATTGATAGTTTGATTGATTTAGATATTAAGGTAACTAAAGTGCCACCAATTGAAAAATGGATTAATGGCGAATTAAGTGCTAAACAAATAAAACAGGTTCAAATTGAAGATCTTTTAGGTCGTGCTCCAATTGAAATAGATAACCCGAATTTATTAAATGAATTTAATGGTGAAACTATATTAGTTACTGGTGCTGCAGGATCTATCGGTAGTGAGTTAGTAAAGCAATTAGCGAATTTTGATGTAAAAATGTTAATTCTTGTTGATCAAGCTGAATCTGCCTTATACGATTTACAGCAAGATTTAAAGCGAAGCGGCAAAGAAGAAAGTATGATTAGTACTATAGTAGCAGATATTAGAGATGGTTTGAGAATTGATAGTCTTTTTCAAGACTATAAGCCAACAATGGTTTTTCATGCTGCAGCATATAAGCATGTGCCATTAATGGAAAGGTCTCCTTACGAGGCTATAAAAATAAATGTGAACGGAACTAAAATACTAGCAGACACAGCATCACGTTATGATGTTAAAAAGTTTGTATTTATATCTACTGATAAAGCAGTTAACCCTACAAGTGTAATGGGAGCAACTAAGCGTATGGCAGAAATGTATATTAGTTGCCTTCAAAAGGAAAGCAAAACCAAGTTTATAACAACACGTTTTGGTAATGTTTTAGGGTCTAACGGATCTGTTATTCCTTTATTTAAGAAACAAATAGAGAATGGTGGTCCATTAACTCTAACACATAAAGATATAACGCGTTATTTTATGACGATACCAGAAGCTTCCCAATTAGTATTAGAAGCAGGTACTATGGGCAAAGGTGGTGAAATTTTCATTTTTGACATGGGTGAATCTGTGAAAATTTATGACCTTGCTAAAAATATGATAAAATTATCTGGGTTAAGATTTCCAGAAGATATCGATATTGAAATTTCTGGATTACGCCCAGGTGAAAAACTTTATGAGGAGTTATTAGCAAATGGTGAAAACACATTGTCTACTTACCACAAAAAGATAATGATAAGCAAAACCAGAGCATTAGAATATAATAGAGTTAAATCTGAGATTGAGGAGTTATGCATTACCAATCGTTTTCAAAACAGCAATATCGTTATGAAAATGAAAAACTTAATCCCTGAATATAAATCTAATAATTCCGATTACGAAAAATTCGATAAAAGAGTTCAAATTTACAAAAAGGTTAAAGGCTTATCATCTGACGACAAATCAGATAAAAGTTATATCAGTCTTTAATAAATAAGTAAATTTTATTACTTTCCCCAAATGTTTAAAAATATGATTAAACCTTTTTCAAGACGCAGGTTACTCATAACGAGCGTTGTAATTAGTTTATTTTTTACTTCTTGTAAAACACGACAAGATATTGTATACTTTCAGAACGCAAAAGATTTTGAGACCATTGTTGATACTGACACTTTTACAGCAAAGCTTAAAGTTGGAGATATATTAAATATTTATATTTCTGTTTTATCAAGTACTACTCCTGAAGGTAATATAATTGATCCTGCAAGCCCATATAATATTGTTAGACAAGGTGGCGGAGGCGGAGGTGCTAACTTTATAGATTATCTTATTGATGTGGAAGGAAATATAGATTTCCCGGTTTTAGGAAAAATTAAATTAGTAGGTTTAACAACAGAAGAAGCAAAAGCACTGATTAAGAAAAAATTTGCTGAAGGCAAGTTATTAAAGGACCCTGTAGTTATTCTACGTCTTTTAAATTATAGAATTACTATTGATGGAGAAGTTAGATCTCCAGGTGTTTACCCTGTATCTGGTGAAAGAGTATCCATTTTAGAAGCGTTAGGTATGGCAGGTGGATTAACCATAAAAGGTAGAAGGGATAATGTTATGGTTGTTAGAGATTTTAATGGTACAAAAACGGTTTCAAGAATAGATTTAACTACAAAAGAAGTTTTTAATTCTCCTGTTTATTTTTTAGCACAAAATGATTATGTTTACGTTGAACCAAATAATTCGGCAATAAGTGTTGCCTCAGGAGACACAAGAATAGGTACAATAATTAGTATAACTTCTTTTCTCTTAACTACCGCACTAATATTTGTAACTAGAAATTAGAATTAGAAATGGCTTTATTACCGAATAATAATTTATCGAATGATAATTCTGAAGATTTTAATTTTAATCTTAAGAAAACCTTATCTGTTTATTTAAAACAATGGAAATGGTTTGTTTTAAGCTTGCTAATAAGTTTTGTATTAACATACATAAGTTTACGATACACAACTCCAAAATATTTAGCTGTTGCCAAAATTATGCTTTTAGATGATAAAGACAACTCAGCGGGTGCACTAAAAGATTTGTCTATTTTCTCTGAGAAGGAAGACGCTATGGTTGAGGATGAAATAGAAGTTATAAAATCCAGAAGCTTTCTTAGAAATATTGTAAAAGAGTTAACCTTAAATGTTAGATATTATGTTAAAGGCAGGATTTATGAATCTGAATTATATAAAAACACTCCGATAGTTGTCAATTTTATTGAATCAGACTCTATAATCAACAATACCAATTTTAATTTTTATGTAGAAATTCTTTCGGCTACGGATTTTAATTACCGAACTAAAGAAGATGGCACAGCAAAAAGACATGCTTTTGGAGAAACCATACCAACATCGTTTGGAGGTATTATTATAACTCCAAAAAAAGAAAATATTGAAAATAGCGTTGGTAGCAATATTAGAATAAATATTGTAAAAGCAGAATCTTTGGCCGAATCTTTAAAGGATAGAATATCTATAGCGCCAATTAAAAAATCTTCCAAAGTTGTTCAAGTCAGTTTAGTAGATCCCGTTATAGAAAAGGCTAAAGATATTGTTAATACGCTAATACATGAGTATAACGATTTTGCTATTCAAAAGAAAAACGAAATATCAAAAAGCACAGCAGACTTTATTGATGAACGTGTTGAGTTAATAGCATCAGATTTAGTAAATGTAGACGATAGCATTGTGCGCTTTAAAACAGGAAATAAAATCACAGACGTAGCTTCAGAAGCTGGACAATTTTTAAACTCAAGTGTGGCTAACGAGCAACAATTGGATGCAACCAAAATGCAACTAAGTCAGCTTAATTTTGTAAAAGAAACACTTGGTGATGATAGCGCAAAATATAGTTCAATTCCCTCAAATTTGGGAGCAGGAGATCCAGCAATTAGTGCTTTATCTGCCAGATATAACCAATTACTTGAGACTAGAAGAACACTTTTAAAAAGTGCTGGTGAGCAGCATCCTAATGTTCTACAATTAAATCAATCTATTGCTAATGTGAGGCAAGACCTCCAACAAAGTATTAATAATTCAAGCAAATCTTTAAGAATTCAAATCGGAAGTTTAGAAAGTCAATCTAGAAGAATTAACTCCAAAATATTAGGAGTTCCTGGGCAAGAACGAAGATTAAGGTCAATTGAACGTTCGCAAGGTATTAAAGAATCATTATATTTATATTTACTTGAGAAACGAGAAGAAGCAACAATCTCTTTAACTGCTACATCGCCCAGTGCTAAAATTATTGATGAAGCATATAATAGTGCTGGTGGACCTATATCACCAAATAAACAAATTGCTTATGCAAGTGCAATATTCTTAGGTCTATTAATTCCGTTCTTAATTTTTTACACTAAAAATCTGTTAGATACAAAAATCCATAATAAAGAAGATTTAGAAAAAGAAATAAAAAACATCACTGTTTTAGGTGAAATACCAAAAGTAAAAGGCAATAATGTTTTAGTAAAAAGAAATGATCGTTCAATACTTTCAGAATCTTTTAGGATAATAAGAACAAATTTTGATTATATTAAAAGAGCAAGAAAAGTAGAGAATTATGATAATGTAATTTTTGTTACGTCAACTATTAATGGCGAAGGAAAATCTTTTTTTAGTATGAATATGGCGTTAACACTTGCCAATACAGATAAGAGGGTGTTGTTAATAGGAGCAGATATTAGAAATCCAAAATTGATTTTAGGACTTGATAGTCAGAATAAAAAAGATTTAGCTAAAGTTGGACTAACAGAATATTTAGTTGATAAATCTATAATAGTTGGTGAGGCTATTAATACTTATGAAATCAATGGCAATAAGCTAGACGTTTTATTATCTGGTAAAGTGCCACCAAATCCAGCAGAATTGTTAATGAGTGATAGAATGAAACCGCTTTTTGATAAGGTTTCAGAGCAATACGACTATGTAATTGTTGATACTGCGCCATCAATGTTAGTTACCGATACACTATTGTTTAGTCAATATGCAGGACATACAATTTACATGACTCGTGCTGACTATACTGAAACACGTATTCTAAATTTCGCGAAAGAATTACATGCTGAAAATAAACTAAATGGTATGATGCTAGTTGTTAACGATGTTAAACAATCTAATTTTGGATATGGTGCTAAATACGGATACTACGGCGCCAAAGAAAAGAAAGGTTTTTTTAGAAGACGCACTTAAATAACTGAAAACGTATTACAGGTTTTCTCAACAATAATTGGTAGCTTTTTAACTAAACTCTTATCGAGAGTTAAGTTAGAAAGCTTTTTTATGTGGTTTTTATTGTGTGTATCTGTAGCAACAAAATCGATTAGTTGTTCTTCTAACAAGTAGCTAGCAGTTTTTTCTACACTATTACCGTAATGATCGCTTAATGATAACAGATTAAGCTGAAAAAAACAGCCTAATTGTTTTAGTTTTTTATAATAACCCTTAGTGTTATGATAAAACGAATAGCGCTCTGGATGTGCCAAAATTGGTAAATAGCCCTTCATTTTAATTTTAAAAATGATCTCTTCTAAATTAATTGGAGGCTGAAAATAAGACATCTCTATCAATAAATAATTTCCTTTTAGTGTAAATAATTCTTGAGTATCTAGTTGTTTTTGAAAGCTATCGTCTAGCATATATTCTGCAGCAGGATTTATTGTAATTTCTGACAGTATTTTAGAATCTAAAGCATCTAATAATTGTTGATAAGCATCACCAATTGTTTCATCAGTATTAGGATAAAAATCTTGCATTACATGAGGCGTTGGCATAAATTGCTTAACACCCAATGCTTGCATACCTTTAATTAGCTCTATAGATTCTGAAGTGTTTTTTGCACCATCATCAATTCCTGGTAATATATGAGAATGTATATCAACAAAATCTTCTAATAAATCTTTGAGGAATACTTTTTTAGAAAAAAAATGAAACATTATTTAAAGTAGGTTAGTTAAAAGATAAAAGTGTTTTATTCTTATTAATCTCTAAAAATATTAGGTTCAATAGCATTAGTATCTACAACAATATTTCCTAAATCGTTAATCTCAATATTATCACTATTAAAATTAGTCATTGTGTAATGCAATTTATTATTTACTTTTACTAAATAGACAGCATCGGGCTGTTTTAACTTCAATGGCTAATAGTTTCGTTTCTATGGTTGTCAAAGGTAATAAACATCATCATCTCCATAACCATCAGGATATTTCTCTGCTAAAAGATTTAAAACTTTTGGAGTTAGTTTTTTATAATCAACTATAATTCCTTTCGTAATAAAAATTTTGGTTGATAATTATAAAATTACAAAAATATATATTTAACTCTCATAAAATTCAAAAGCATCAATTATAATGCTATCATCAACTAAGCAGTCAATTTTTGGTTTTCCAATCTTTTCAAGGAGTACAAAATTTATATTGCCATGGTTATTTTTCTTGTCATATTTTAATAAGTCTATAATACTTTTATATTCACTTTTATCAATAGCAACTTTATCGTAATAGCTTAAAAACAAGGTTTTAATTTCTTCAGTTGTTTTTCTAGGAAAACCAACCAATTCTGTAGAAATATAGCTAGCCAGAATCATTCCAACAATAATGGCTTCTCCGTGTAATAGCTCTTTTTTATTTTGATGACTTAAGAAATAGGATTCAATAGCATGCCCAAGGGTGTGCCCAAAATTTAATGTTTTTCTAAGACCGTTTTCAAAAGGATCTTCTTCAACTACATTTTTTTTAATAATAACAGATTCGTAAATCAATTCATCCAAATCTTCTAAGCTAAGTTTAGATAAATCTTTAAATTTATTCCAATAGTTTTCATCACTAATTAAGCCATGTTTTAACATTTCAGCTAAACCAGATCGCATTTGGTTTTGTGGTAGTGTTTGCAAAAAAGTTGTGTCAATAAGCACTAAATCGGGAGTACTTATAACACCTATTTGATTTTTTAAAGCCCCTAAATCTACACCCGTTTTTCCTCCAACAGAGGCGTCAACCATAGATAATAAAGAAGTTGGTACATTTATATAAGCAATACCCCTTTTAAAGGTAGAGGCAACAAAACCGCCTAAATCTGTAATCACCCCACCGCCAACATTAATTAATAAACTTTTTCTATCAGCGTTCAATTCAGATAATGAATTCCAAACACCAGAACAGGTGTCTATGGTTTTGTGTTCTTCTCCAGCTTCAATTTCTATAATTTCAACTAAAGCATTACTTTCTAGTTTCTCTAAAAAATTTGGCAAGCAATACTCGTAAGTATTCTCATCAACTAAAATGAAAATTTTAGAAAAATTGTTGACCTTAAGGTGTTCATTTAAAGCTGTATAGCAAGCTTCATTAAAATGAATTATAGAATCATTTGCAGTGATAGATTTCATGAAAAATATAACTAATAATTGTAGCGGTGAAATTAAGGAGATTTTATATAAAATGATAACTAACTCTTAATTATATTTGTGCAAAATTTTAAAGATAATGCAAAAAACTGACTCTATTTTTGAAAATACCGAAATAGCGTTTGCACTTAAGAGTGATTCTGAATTAGAACGCGCCTATTTTTTGTTTAAAATGATTTCTATTGAACCTTTGGTGAAAATTGGAACTGCAGCCACAAACTTTGCACTCAAGGCTAATTTGCCTGTTGAAGGACTAATTCGATCTACAGTTTTCGATCATTTCTGTGGTGGTGTTAATGAAGAGGATTGTTTACCTGTTATTGATAGGATGTACGAAAAAGGGGTGAGTGCAGTTTTGGATTATTCAGTTGAAGGCAAAGAAAATGTAACCCAATTTGATGCTGCATTAAAGGTGGTTCTTAAAATTATAGATTTTGCCAAAGAAATTGATGCCATTCCTATAGCTGTTTTTAAACCAACTGGTTTTGGGAGATTTTATTTATACGAAAAACTGAGTAGAGGTGAAGCTTTAACAGAAATGGAGCAAGAAGAGTGGGATAGAGTTGTAAACAGATTTGATATTGTTTGTAAAAAATCAAAAGAAAATGATATTACTATTTTAATTGATGCTGAGGAAAGTTGGATGCAAAAAGCAGCTGATGATTTGATAACGCAGATGATGGAAAAGTACAATATTGAAAAGCCTATTGTTTTTAACACATTGCAAATGTATAGACACGACAGGCTAGAGTTTTTAAAACAACAGCATGCATTAGCTAAAGAAAAAGGGTTTTATTTGGGATATAAGCTGGTACGTGGTGCATATATGGAAAAAGAAAATGAACGCGCGGAAGAAAAAGGGTATAAGTCGCCTATTTGTAAGAATAAAGAAGAAACTGATATAAATTTTGATGCAGGATTAAAATATGTTTTAGATAATTTAAAAGACATTGCCTTATTTGCTGGGACACACAATGAAGAGAGTTCGTATTTATTAATGCAATTAATGCAAGAACGCGGATTAAGAAATAACGATTCTAGAGTTTGGTTTGGCCAATTATACGGTATGAGCGACCATATAAGTTATAATTTAGCAGATAAAGGCTATAATGTTGCTAAATACATGCCTTTTGGACCCGTAAAGGATGTTATGCCTTATTTAATAAGACGTGCTGAAGAAAACACATCGGTAGGAGGTCAAACTAGCAGAGAACTTAATCTGCTACGCAAAGAGAAAAAGCGCAGAAAACTAAAGTAACTATAAATAAGTTTTAAGTATTTTTTTTATTTCCGAATTAGAATTGTAAGGTGTTATTTTAAAAAGCGCATCAAAACTTATATTAGGTAAAATATCCTTTTTTCTTTTTACTTGCATAATTTCTTTATGAGCTGTTGCTACTAAAGTTTCATCAATTGAAATTATATCTTCATGTAATTTTTCTCCAGGGCGAATATTAGTAATTTTTATATCTATTTCCCCATCAAAAAATGTAATTAAAACTTTGGCTAAATCCAATATTTTAATGGGATTACCCATATTAAAAGTAAAAATAGATGATTCAAAATTTTTGAAAGTTGCAATTTTTAATATTAAATTACAAGCTTCGCCCTTGCAAATAAAATAGCGTGATATATTTTTGTTTGTAACTGTAAGCGGTTTACCAGAATTAATTTGACTAATGAATAATGGAACAACCGAACCGTTTGAGCCAAATATATTTCCAAATCGAGTAATAATAAATTTAGTTTTTTCTTCAATATTTAAATTTAATAAATAGTACTCAGCGATACGTTTAGTCATCCCCATAACGCTAATAGGGTTTACTGCCTTATCGGTAGAAATAAAAATAAATTTTTTAACGCTATGTGTAATTGATAAATCTGCTAAAAGTTTAGTGCCAATAATATTAAGTTTTACAGCCTCATACGGGTTAGATTCCATTAATGGCACATGTTTGTATGCGGCAGTATGAAAAATAAGTGTGGGTTTATGAGTTTTAAATAAATAGTTTAGAGATTCTTTTTCGGTAATATTTAATAAAATAAATTCTACGTGCTGTGATTTGTTTTCTAATTCTTTTTGAAGTTCATACAAAGGAGATTCTGCTATATCAACCAGTATAAGCTTTTTATAATTACAATCAACAAGTTGTTTTGTGAGTTCAGCACCAATGGATCCTGCAGCACCAGTTATTAGAATCGTGTCGTTTGAAAAATCTAAATTTGGATATTTTTTTTTTGAATTAGTTTTTGAATGAATTAATCCTGAATCTGCAATTAATTGTTTAATATGATTTAGGGTAGAATTATTCATTAACTTTTAATTTCGGTAAAATGTAGATTTTGGTGGATAAATTACATTTGCAAAGTATGAATAATTACCTTTTGAAGCAAATCTATTCTACTTTGTAATTACCTTAACAATAGTCATTAAAATCAGTTTCATATCAAAAAAGAAACTTTGTTTTTCAATATATTTCTTATTAAACTTTAGTTTATCTGGTATTATAGTTTTGATAAAAAAATCTTCAGGATTATCGGCAGCTTTTAAGAGTTCAACTTCGTTTCTGTATTTTAATGATGCTAAACCTGTAATGCCAGGTCTAACTTTAAATATTTTCATATCGTCATCATTATAAAAATTTACATAATAACGCAATTCTGGCCTTGGACCAACGAAACTCATGTCGCCTTTTAAAACATTTATTAGTTGTGGAAATTCATCTATTTTATAGCGCCTTAAAAAATAGCCAACTTTTGTAACTCGTGAGTCATTATTACCAAGCGTTAACAAACCATCTTTTTCAGATTTAATACGCATGGTTCGGAATTTATATATGTTGAAATCAACATTATTCTTCCCCACACGATTTTGAATAAATAAAATTGGACCTTTGGAATCTAGTTTAATTAAAATAGCAATTAGAAGAAGAATAGGAGCGAGGAGGAGTAACCCAATAAATGAAAAAACTAAATCGAAAAGACGTTTTATCATTCGGCTATATAATTAGTTATTTTAGCAATACTATCGCAATTTTCAACAGTAAGTTTAATTTCTTTTTCATTATAATGACCTTCAATTATGTATAAGCCACATGGTTTTTGTCGTGTATTGCTTTCAGAGAAATTAATATCTCCTTCTTTTAAAACATGCTGTATTGCTGTAGTATCTATTGGTGTGCTGGTACTATATTCTATAGTTTTTAGGTTGATGTTTTTTAAAACTCTTGCCTCTGGACCATAATCACAGGACACTTTTTTGCCATTTAAAAAAAACGCGAGAATAATTAGCCCTAATGAGAATCCGCCCAAATAATAACCAATACGTTGTATTAATTTCATTTAAAAATAGTTGTTGTTTTATAGGATGCTGGTTTTAAAAAATAAGTAAATTGATATCGCTATATTTTAAATCGAACCATTCACCAACAGGCTTGCTGGTTAAAATCCCGTGGTAAAAATACAACCCATTTTTTAAACCTCTATCAAATCTTAAAGAATTTTCAATACCACCTTCTTCGGCTATTTTTAACAAGTAAGGTGTAAAAATATTACTGATAGAAACCGAAGCTGTTCTGGAATATTTGGCTGGTATGTTAGGCACACAATAATGCACCACATTATGTTTTATAAACGTTGGTTTTTTGTGTGTTGTAACTTCGCTAGTTTCAAAACAACCACCCATATCAATACTTACGTCAATAATAACAGCGCCTTTTTTCATGTGTTGCACCATAGCTTCAGATACAATAATTGGTGATCTGTTTTTTCCGCGAACAGCACCAATAGCCACATCACAACGTTTTAAAGCTTTGGTTAAATTTTTTGGTTGTAACGTTGATGTAAAAAGCGGGCGACCAAGATTAGTTTGTATGCTTCGTAATTTTGTAATAGAATTATCAAATATTTTAACGTTGGCGCCTAAGCCAATGGCACTTCTAGCTGCAAATTCGCCAACGGTTCCTGCTCCAAGAATAACTACTTCAACAGGAGGAACACCACTAATGTTACCAAACATCAATCCGTTGCCATCTTTACTATTTGACAGCAATTCTGCGGCAATAAGTGTTGAAGCTGTTCCAGCAATTTCGCTTAAAGACCGTACAGCAGGATATGTACCGTCATCATCTCTAATAAACTCAAACGCCAACGCAGTAATGCGCTTAGATGCTAAAGCTTCAAAATACTTTTTTTCTTGTGTTTTAAGTTGCAAAGCAGAAATAAGTATGGCTTGCGGATTTAATAATTTTATTTGGTCAATGCTTGGTGGCTCTACCTTTAATATCATTGGGCAAGAAAAAACTTTTGCTGTGTCTTTTGTTATTTCTGCTCCAGCTTCACTATAATCTTTATCACTAAAATTAGCGCCATCACCAGCTCCAGCTTCTATTAAAACTTTATGTCCGTTATAAACAAGAGCCGATACAGCATCAGGCGTTAAACACACACGCTTTTCTTGATAAGCTGTTTCTTTAGGAATTCCAATAAAAAGCTCGCCTTTACGCTTGTGTATTTCAAGCATTTCTTCTTGAGGTAAAAGTTGCTGTTTTGTGAAAGGTGATAAAGATTTTGACATGTTCAGATTGTTAAATAAAAATCAAATTACGAATAAATTCTGATTGTTTTATAATTGTGAAGAAAATAATTTTTTAACCTATGTAAGATTTAATTTTGATTTAATTGTGGTTTTACCGCACCTTTGTTAATCATAATTATTTTAAGTTTGTGTTTTAGTTATATTTATGAGTTTAAAATCCATTCATCTCCTTTTATTTGTTTTTTCTATATCGTGTTTTTCTCAAGAGTATAGAGTAAATGGTTATGTTAAAGATGATAAAAGTAATGCTATTGCATACGCAAATGTAGTTATTACTAAAAACTCTAAAGTTACTGAAGGCATCGCTATTGGTGCATCTACTGATGAAAACGGTTATTTTATAATAGAAAATTTAATAACTGGTAATTACACCATTAAAGTTAGTTTTTTAGGATATATAACTTATACAGAAACCTTTGAGTTAGACAAACACACTAAATTAAATAATATTGTTTTAAAAGAAAACATAGAAGCTCTTGGTGGCATTACTGTTTATGCCAAAAAGCCAACATTAAAACGACTTGTAGATCGTTTGGTTTTTAATGTTGAAAATTCTACGCTATCAAACAATAATGTTTTGGATGTTTTAAAAAATACTCCAGGTGTTTTAGTGCACGATGGTAATATTACTGTTAAAAATTCTGAACCTACAGTTTATATAAATGATAGAAGAGTGCATTTATCATCGAGTGAAATTCAACAACTTTTAGAAGGCACATCAGCTACTAATATAAAATCTATTGAGGTTATTACAAATCCACCTGCTAAATACGAAGCCGAAGGAGGAGCGGTGCTTAATATTGTTACTAGCAAAAATATTGTAGCTGGTTATAACGGAAGTGTTTTTGGAAATTTTAAACAGGGCTCAGAATATCCAAAATATGCTTTTGGTACAAGTCATTTTTTTAAAACAAAAAAGTTAAGTGCATACATAAACTATAATATTAGCCCAAAAAGAGATTTTAGAAACAATACCGAGGCTGTAAACTTTATTGAAAATAATCAAAACACATCTAGTTGGGAAACTGATTATAAAAGGACACGTGAAACTTCAAATCAAAATATAAACTCAAGTATAAACTATCATCTAAATGATAAGAATAACATAGGTTTTTCAACAAATTTATTGTTTTCACCTAGAGCAAATACTAAAAATACTGTTGACTCTTTTACCGAAGTTTATAATGTTAGTGGTGTATTGGATTCTACATTTACCTCTTTAAATAGAAAGGTAGATGAAACTTTTAATTTGGCATTTACACTTGATTATTTACTTAAACTAAAAAAGGAAGGAGAGAAGTTGTCGGCAAGTGTGCATCATACGAATTATGATTTTTCAAGTTTTCAAAATGTAGATACGGACTATTTATTTCCCGATGAATCATTAATTAGAAGTAATCGGTTTCAAACCTTTTCAAGTCAAGAAATAAAAATATATACAGGTCAGTTTGATTATGAATTACCAATAAATGACTCATCTGAATTCGAAGCTGGTTTAAAAGTATCGAATATAAATTCAGAAAGTATTTTAGATCAGTTCTTATTTGATAACGGAATAAAATTGCAAGATTTAGAAAATTCAGATAAGTTTTTATACGATGAAACTAATTATGCTGCTTATAGCAGTTACTCCAAAGATTGGGGTAAATGGCATTTGAAGGCTGGACTAAGAACAGAAATAACGAATATAAAAGGCAATTCGTTATCTACAAATCAAATTAGTAATAATGATTATATTAAGCTCTTTCCGTCTTTCCATTTATTAAATGAAATTAATGAGAATAATGAGATTTATTTTAATTATAACAAGCGAATATATAGACCAAGATATGATCAATTAAATCCATTTAAATATTTTCTAAATGATAATGCTTTTGTTACTGGAAATCCAAAATTAAGACCACAAATTGACGATGTTTTTACATTAGGCTATACGTTTAATAAGGATTACACTTTTGAGCTCTATTATAGATATGAAAACAACTCTACACTTCTAGTCATTGTTCAAGATAATGAAGAGAACCTTATAAAGAATATTAACACTAATTTAAACAGGTCAATATCTTATGGATTAGATTTTACAACTTATACAAAAATTTCAAATAATTGGAATTTGTATGCTTTGGCCTCTGCTTTTAAATTTGAAGATCAATTTAATGCTTTGGAAAGTAATAACGAATTAATAGATAATGGCAGATGGTCTGTTTATTCTCAAATAATAAACTATTTTACGTTTTTAAAAGATAAAAGTTTATCGGCAGACTTAGCTTATTTGTATGTGTCTGATATTGCCTCGGGACCTTATGTAAATAGTTCAAGGTCTAGCTTAGATCTTAATTTAAGAAAATTACTTTGGGAGAATAGAGCGTCTTTAAGTATTGGTATTGTTGATTTTTTTAACAATCAAAATTTCTCACGTAGTGCCAGATATTTGAATCAAGATATATTCTTTAAATATGGAAAAGAAACCAGACTTTTTACATTGGGTTTTAATTATAAATTTGGAAACTATAAATTAAAAGCAAAGAAAAAAGAAATTAACTCACAAGAACGCGATAGATTACAAGAATAGAGTAGTAGAACAATATTGCCATAATTTATTGTTAAAAGTATTCTTTTATTTTACCCCAAAAGTTTTTAGGAGATACCTTAAATTCTTCTTCTAATTCCTCTAAAGACTTATTCACTTCATTTATCCTATTGAATATTCTAGCTCTTATTAAGTATATTGATGGTATAATAATAGCCATTATTGGTATTAAGTAAATTAATTGGCCAGAATCAAAAAATATAACTTCTTTATTTAATAAGTCAAAAGTCTGGTAAGAATACATGGCAATTGGAACTAGTAGAGTGTGATACCACCAATGTCTACAAGTAAAAAACCATAAGAACAATAAGTATAAAGGAATTAATTTACCAGTAAGTACCCACATACCTACATTGGCGCTTTCATAAAATCCACTATTGTAGTCAAACAAAAAAGTGTTCCAGACTTTTTCATCTGGAACACTTTCGTACAAGTAAAATAAATAAGGTGTTATAGCAATTAAAGTAGCTAATATACTACCAATAACTATATTCTTATTATCAGATGTCTTAATCTGAGACTTTGATTTTTCGCTTGTCAACTTTTGCGGTTTGTTGTGCATCTACGTTATATGTATTAGCAGCTTGTGCTAAAAACAACATACCTCCAAAAATTGCGATTGCAATTAAATACTTTTTAGTTTTCATTTTATTAAGGGATTTAATTAATTAATAACCAAATGTAGCTAAAGAGTATTTTTGCGAAATTGTTTAAATGTTAAAAAAATGTTAAAATGACATTTTCTTAAAATTTATGCTGAGGGTTTCCCGTAAATCTTCAAAAATCAGAGTATTTCATGTCGTTTTTAATCACAAATCATGCTTTGTTAGGGGTGTTTAATTTTATATTTAGTTTTAATATTCTTTTATTTTTAGAATTAAAATCAATAAAAATCTCATCAAATTCATCAAACAAAATAGGTTCAATTTTTTCTGGCCACTCAATTAATTTATAATGTTCAGAATATAAATAATCTTCTACTCCAAAATTATAGGCTTCTTCAATATCATTAATTCTATATAAATCAAAATGATATATAAAACCATTTTCAATTTCATATTCATTAACAATTGAAAACGTGGGGCTGCTCACTTCATCATTACTGCCTAGTATTTTAACTATAGCTTTTATAAGTGTTGTTTTACCTACACCCATATTACCATAGAATAATAAAGTTTTACTTGTTGCGTTTTTAATTAATTGTTTTGCAACATGTTCAACCTCATTTAACTCATAACTTATTTCCAATGTTTACAATGTTTATAGTGCAATAATAATTATAAAATTTGAAACAACCTAAAAAATATGTATTTCGTCGATGTTTTTTGTGTTACGTGGATTTATTTTGGATTAAAAACCACAAACGGAATAATCATTTCTTCTAAAGAAACACCTCCATGTTGATACGTGTTTTTAAAATAACTTACATAATGATTATAATTGTTTGGGTAAGCGAAAAATAAATCGCTTTTGGCAAATATATAAGAGCTGCTCATAGTAATTGAAGGCAAATGCACATTTTTAGGGTTTTTAGCTTCAAAAACATCTTTTATATCGTATGTTAAACTTCGGCCCGTTTTGTAGCGCAAGTTTAAACTAGTATCTCTATCTCCAACTACTTTTGATGGATTTTTTACATTAATTGTTCCGTGATCTGTAGTTAGCATCAATTTAAAACCAAGTTGATGAGCTAGTTGTATCATTTCTAATAGCGGAGAGTTTTTAAACCAACTCAATGCTAATGATCTGTAAGCTTTATTGTTTGAAGCTAATTCTTTTACAACTTCCATTTCTGTTTTTGAATGTGATAACATGTCTACAAAATTATAGACCACTACTGTTAAATCGTTGTTTTTTAACGAATTAAAATTTTCAACTAGTTTTTTGCCAGTTTTAAGGTTTGTTATTTTATAATATTCGTATTCTAAATTATTTAACCCTAAACGCTTCATCTGGCCTTGTAAAAACTCAGCTTCGTAGAGGTTTTTCCCTCCTTCGTCAGTATCATTTTTCCAATATTGAGGAAATAATTTTTCCATATCGCTAGGCATTAATCCAGAAAATATAGCATTTCTTGAATATTGTGTAGCGGTTGGTAAAATGCTAAAAAAAGCATCTTCTGTTTCTTTTTTATAATAGTTATTTATAACTGGCTCAAAAACCTTCCATTGGTCGTACCTTAAATTATCAATAACAATTAGTAATGTTGGTTTTTCTTTACCTAACTGAGGCGCAATTTTTTCTTTAAACAATGTATGAGACATTATAGGTGCGTTAGTATTTGGCAGAAACCAATCGGTATAATTTTTATCTATAAACTTGCCAAATTGAATATTTGCTTCGTATTTTTGTGACTCTAAAATTTCAAACATACCTGCATCTTCAATATCTTCTAGCTGAATTTCCCAATAGATGAGTTTTTGGTATAAGTTTACCCACCCTTCATAAGAATTTACCATAGATAAATCCATAGCTATTTTTCTAAACTCTTGTTGATAGTTTGAAGTTGTTTTTTCTGAAACTAAGCGAGAATGATCTAAATTCTTTTTTAAACTTAACAGTATTTGGTTTGGGTTTACAGGTTTTATTAAATAATCTGCTATTTTGTTACCAATAGCTTCTTCCATAATATATTCTTCTTCACTTTTAGTAATCATTACTACTGGAAGGTTATCTTGCTTTTCTTTAATTTCATTTAAAGTTTCAAGTCCTGTTAATCCAGGCATGTTTTCGTCTAAAAAAACAATATCAAATTTAGCTTCGTCTAAAACATCAATTGCATCTGTGCCACTTGTGCATGTAGTAACTTTGTAATTTTTCTTTTCTAAAAATAAAATATGTGGTTTTAATAAATCAATTTCATCGTCAACCCAAAGTATGTTTATCATATTAATATTATTAATTGTGTTATATTTTAAGTGCCCAATATGAGCATGATATCGTTATATTTGTATAATAGTTAATTAAAAAGTAAAAGTTTGAATAAACTTAAAATATTAAACGACCCAATTTACGGTTTTATTACCATACCAAATTCACTAATTTTTGATTTAATTCAACACAAATATTTTCAGCGCTTACGTAGAATTACGCAAATGGGTATGTCTTATTTAGTATATCCTGGAGCACACCATACACGTTTTCATCACGCTATTGGTTGCGTGCATTTAATGCAGCAAGCAGTTAATGTACTTCGTTTTAAGGGAGTTACAATTTCTAAAGAAGAGGAGAGGGCTCTTTATATAGCCATTTTGTTGCACGATATTGGGCATGGTCCTTTCTCGCATGCCATGGAGCATAGTATTGTAAATAATGTGTCACATGAACAGATTTCGTTGCTTTTTATGGAACGTTTAAACCAAGAATTTAACTCAAATTTAACGCTAGCCATTAAAATTTTTAAGGGAGAATATCACAGAAATTTTATGTGCCAGTTAATTTCGGGGCAATTAGATATGGATAGGGCAGATTATTTAAAGCGTGATAGTTTTTACACGGGAGTTGCTGAAGGAAATATAAATAGTGAGCGTTTAATTACTATGCTAAATGTTGTAAATGATGAACTGGTTGTTGAAGGAAAAGGCATTTACAGTGTTGAAAAGTTTATTGTTGCAAGACGGCTTATGTATTGGCAAGTATACTTGCATAAAACAGGATTAGTGGCTGAGCAACTGTTAATTAGAGTGCTAAAACGTGCCAAAGAATTAACCAATTTTGGAGTAAAGCTTAATGGTAGTATAGCGTTACAATATTTTTTGAATAATGAAATTTCTATTGAAAGGTTTGATAATAAAACTTTAAATACGTTTTCTGAGTTAGATGATTACGATATTATTTCGGCAATGAAAGAATGGCAACATCACAATGATTTTGTATTGCGTAATTTGTGCGAAATGATTATAAACAGAAACCTGCTTAAAATAAAAATAAAAAACAAACAAATTAAAAAAGATAATTTAACCAAGCATATAAAAACTTTAGTAAATACTTACAATATTTCTGAAGAAGAAGCGGAGTATTTTGTGTTTACAGGTAGCATCTCAAATCAAGCATACCAGCTTAAACATCAAAATATTAATATACTACATAAGTCTGGAAAAATTGAAGATATTGTAAAAGCATCAGATCAATTAAACCTTAAAGCTCTATCAAAACCAGTTACCAAATACTATATCTGTTATCCAAAAGAGCACATTTCAACTAAATAACAATAATGCTAATGCATGAAAAACTTTATTACATTTTTCCTATTTTTGCGGTACTTAAAAAACAACAAAAACTAAAGTGTGAAATTTACAGCACAACAAATAGCAGATATTTTAGAAGGTGATGTAGTTGGTAATCCTGATGTTGAAGTATCAAAGCTATCAAAAATTGAAGAAGGTACACAGGGCTCGTTAACTTTTCTTGCAAATCCAAAGTATACACCACATATATATTCAACAAATGCTTCTATTGCAATTGTTAATAAAATGTTTACTCCAGAGGAAGATATTGATGTAACACTTATTAAAGTTGAAGATGCTTACAAATCGTTCTCTAAACTTTTAGAATATTACAATCAAATAAAAAACAATAAAACAGGAGTAGAATCTCCATCATTTATTTCGGATTCTTCAAATTATGGAGAAAATGTTTATATAGGTGCATTCTCGTACATAGGTGAAAATGTAAATATTGGTAATAATGTAAAAATTTATCCAAATGTATTTATCGGAGATAATGTTGTTATTAGTGATAATTCAGTAATTTTTTCTGGTGCTAAGATTTATTCTGATTGCATAATAGGTAAGTACTGTGTTATTAATTCTGGAGCTATTATTGGTGCAGATGGCTTTGGTTTTACCCCAAACGAACAAGGTGAGTATAGCAAGGTGCCACAAATTGGCAATGTCATTATTGAAGATTTTGTAGATATAGGTGCAGCAACCACAATTGATAGAGCAACATTAGGGTCAACAATTATAAGAAGAGGTGTTAAATTAGACAACCAAATTCAAATAGCCCACAATGTTGAGATAGGAAAAAACACAGTAATTGCTGCTCAAACAGGAGTTGCAGGTTCAACTAAAATTGGCGAAAATTGCCAAATTGGAGGTCAAGTAGGTATTGTTGGTCATATTACAATAGGTAACAATGTTAAAATTCAAGCCCAATCTGGAATTGGTAGAAATGTAAAAAATAATGAAGTGCTTCAGGGCTCACCAGCTTTACCATATGGAGACTATAATAAATCTTATGTACACTTTAAAAACCTACCAAAAATTGTTAAAAACATTAATGATTTAGAAAAAAATAAATGGGAATAGTTAATACAGAAATAAAACAGAAAACCTTAAAAAATGAAGTTTCTTTAACAGGAGTTGGTTTGCATACAGGTAAAAATGTAACATTAACATTTAAACCCGCAACTGCAAATTTTGGCTTAGCTTTTAAAAGAATAGATTTAGAAGGAGAGCCCGTTATTGAAGCAGACGCTAGCTACGTAACTAATACCCAACGAGGTACGTGTCTTGAAAAAAACGGGGTAACTATACAGACCTCAGAGCATGTTCTGGCAGCTTTAGTAGGTTTAGATGTCGATAATGCCATTATTGAATTAAATGAATCTGAGCCACCAATTATGGATGGTTCATCAAAGTTTTTTGTTGAAGCTATAGAAAAATCTGGAGTTGTAGAACTTGATGCATTTAGAGAAGAATATGTTGTAACTGATGTTATTTCGTATACTGATGAAGAGTCTGGTAGCGAAATTTTAGTTATGCCAGCCAAAGAATATCAAATTACTACGATGGTAGATTTTGGAACTAAAGTTTTAGGAACCCAGAATGCTACTTTAAATCATATTTCAGATTTTAAAAAAAATATTTCAGATTCTAGAACTTTTAGTTTTTTACATGAAATTGAAATGCTTTTAGAACATGGACTCATTAAAGGCGGGGATTTAAATAATGCTATAGTATATGTAGACAAAGAATTGTCTCCTGAAACTATGAAGAAGTTACGATTAGCCTTTAAAAAAGACAATATAGCTGTAAAGCCAAATGGCATTTTAGACAACCTTACATTGCACCACCCTAACGAAGCTGCAAGACATAAATTATTGGATGTTTTAGGTGATTTAGCACTTATTAGAACACGTATAAGAGGAAAAGTTATAGCCAATAAGCCAGGGCATTTTGTAAATACACAGTTTGCAAAAAAACTTTCTAAAATAATAAAAAATGAGCGCCGTAATAATGTGCCAAATATAGATTTGAACCAGCCTCCTTTAATGGATATTACTCAAATTATGGCTATGTTACCACATAGACAACCATTTTTATTAATAGATAAAGTTTTCGAGTTAACCGATAAAAACGTTATAGCTACTAAAAATGTGACTATGAACGAGGAGTTTTTTAAAGGTCATTTTCCTGGAGCACCTGTTATGCCTGGTGTTTTAATTGTTGAAGCTATGGCGCAAACAGGCGGTATTTTAGTATTAAATACGGTTCCAGATCCTGAGAATTATTTAACCTTTTTCATGAAAATGGATAATGTTAAGTTTAAACAAAAAGTAAGTCCAGGTGATACTTTAATCTTTAAATGTGAGTTAATAACTCCAATACGTCGCGGTATTTGCCATATGCAAGGTTATGCGTATGCAAACGGCAAATTATGTGCAGAAGCCGAACTTATGGCTCAAATATCTAAAGTTAAATAACTATGAACCAACCACTTGCCTATGTGCACCCAGGTGCAAAAATTGCTAAAAATGTTGTTATCGAGCCCTTTACAACCATACATAACAATGTAAAGATTGGAGAAGGGACTTGGATTGGCAGTAATGTAACTATTATGGAAGGTGCTCGCATTGGTAAAAATTGTAACATTTTTCCTGGTTCAGTTATTTCTGCGGTGCCACAAGATTTAAAATATAATGATGAAGACACTACCGTTGAAATAGGTAATAATGTTACTATTCGGGAATGTGTTACTATAAATAGAGGTACTGCTGACAGAATGAAAACAGTTATCGGTAACAATTGCTTAATAATGGCGTATTGCCATATAGCACATGATTGTATTGTGGGTAACAATTGTATTTTTTCAAATAATAGTACGCTGGCTGGCCATATAACAATTGGCGATTATGTTGTTTTAGCTGGTATGACTGCGGTTCATCAATTTGTATCTGTGGGTAATCATGCATTTGTAACAGGAGGCTCTTTGGTTAGAAAAGATGTTCCGCCTTATGTAAAAGCAGCAAGAGAACCGTTATCGTATGTAGGTATTAACTCTGTTGGTTTGCGAAGACGTGGCTATTCAACAGAAAAAATCAGAGAAATTCAAAATATATTTAGAATCCTCTATCAAAAAAATTATAATAATACTCAGGCTTCTGAAATTATTGAAGCTGAAATGGAAGCAACTCCAGAACGAGACGAAATTCTTCAATTTATAAAGAATTCACACCGTGGTATTATGAAAGGATATTTTAAATCAAATTAAAAACACAAAATAGCTTAACAGCTAAAAACAACTTAACAACAAATAAAAAAATGGCAAGCACTTCAGATATTAGAAACGGATTATGCATAAGATATAACAACGATATTTATAAAGTCATTGAATTTTTACACGTAAAACCTGGTAAAGGACCTGCTTTTGTTAGAACAAAACTTAAAAGTGTTACTAACGGAAAAGTGATTGATAACACCTTTTCTGCTGGTCATAAACTTGAAGATGTTCGCGTTGAAACTCATAAATTTCAATACTTATATAATGATGGAGAATTCTACCATTTTATGAATGAAGCAGATTACACACAAATTCGTTTACTAGAAGCTGCATTAGATAACCCTGGATTGATGAAAGAAGGTGAAGTCGTTACCGTTATTATTAACTCTGAAGATAATATGCCTTTATCTGTTGAAATGCCAGCAAGTGTTATACTTGAGGTTACAGCTACAGAACCAGGTGTTAAAGGTAATACAGCTACAAATGCAACTAAACCTGCAACAGTGGAAACTGGCGCAACAGTAAATGTGCCATTATTTATTAATGAAGGCGATAAAATTAAAGTTGAAACAACAAAAGGAACATATAAAGAACGCGTAAAAGAATAAAATCGGTTGCAGTTTGTAGTATTCAGTAAGCAGTATATACTTCATGCTGAGGACTATAGACTGAAGACTGAAGACTGAATTATGAAGTTTCCAAAACCATATATATTAAAACAAATTGCGCAATTAATTAGCTGTAAATTTATTGGGACTGAAGATTTTCCTGTTTTAGGTATGAATGAAATTCATGTTGTAGAACCTGGTGATATTGTTTTTGTTGATCATCCAAAATATTACGATAAAGCACTTAATTCTGCAGCAACAATTATCCTTATTAATAAAGAGGTAGAATGCCCTAAAGGAAAAGCCTTATTAATTAGTGATGACCCTTTTAGAGATTTTAATAAATTAACTAATCATTTTAAGCCGTTTAAATCTTCAAATAGTCAAATATCTAGTTCTGCAAAAATTGGAAAAAACACTATTATTCAACCCAATTGTTTTATAGGTAATCATGTTGAAATAGGAGACAACTGCATTATTCATAGCAATGTTAGTATTTATGATAATACCATTATTGGCAATCATGTAGAAATTCATGCTGGTGCTGTTTTAGGAAGTAGCGCTTTTTATTACAAAAATAGACCTTCTGGATTTGATCAGCTAAAATCTGGAGGGCGAGTTATTATTAAAAACCATGTAGACATTGGAGCTGCCTGCACTATTGATAGAGGAGTAACTGGCGACACAACGATTAAAGAAGGCACTAAAATAGATAATCAAGTTCAAGTTGGGCATGATACAGTAATAGGAAAAAAATGTTTAATAGCATCTCAAGTTGGTATTGCTGGATGTGTTGTAATTGAAGATGAAGTAACTATATGGGGTCAAGTTGGAATAACAAGCGCTATAACCATTGGAAAAAGGGCCGTAATATCTGCAAAATCTGGTGTAAGTAAATCTTTAGAAGGTGGGAAAAGTTATTTTGGAATTCCTGCAGATGATTTTCGCTCAAAATATAAAGAGATAGCTTCAATCAGAAAAATTCCAGAAATATTAGAAAAATTAAAACAAAACGATAAAAAGTAATTTAGTTTTTACTTTAAAAATAGAATTCAAAAAATTACTTTTGCACAGCAATATAAACAAATACAAATAATCACTTATGAGTGTTTTAGTAAACAAAGATTCAAAAATAATTGTACAAGGTTTTACTGGTAGTGAAGGTACATTTCATGCTAGTCAAATGATAGAATATGGGACTAATGTAGTTGGTGGAGTTACTCCAGGAAAAGGAGGGCAAACGCATTTAGACAAGCCCGTTTTTAATACAGTAAAAGAAGCTGTAGAAAAAGTAGGTGCAGATACTACTATTATTTTTGTTCCGCCAGCATTTGCTGCCGATGCTATTATGGAAGCCGCAGATGCAGGTATTAAAGTAATTATAACAATTACTGAAGGGATACCTGTTGCAGATATGATTACGGCTTCAAACTATATTAAAAGTAAAGATTGTAGATTAATTGGCCCTAACTGTCCCGGTGTAATAACGCCAGAAGAAGCCAAAGTTGGTATTATGCCAGGGTTTGTATTTAAAAAAGGTAAAGTAGGTATTGTTTCTAAATCTGGAACGTTAACTTATGAGGCTGCAGACCAAGTTGTGAAACAAGGCTTAGGAATTACAACTGCAATCGGGATTGGAGGTGATCCAATTATAGGAACAACAACCAAAGAAGCTGTTGAATTATTAATTAATGATTCTGAAACAGAAGCAGTAGTTATGATTGGTGAAATAGGAGGTCAATTAGAAGCCGATGCAGCAAATTGGTATAAAGCAAGTGGAAGCAAAAAACCTGTAGTTGGGTTTATTGCTGGCGAAACCGCTCCTGCTGGTCGTACTATGGGGCATGCAGGTGCTATTGTTGGTGGAAGTGATGACACGGCACAAGCTAAAAAGAAAATCATGAGAGCTTGCGGAATTCATGTTGTAGATTCCCCTGCCGAAATAGGAAAGAAAATCGCTGAAGTTTTAGCGTAAAATATAACTAAGGAAAACAAATAAGCCTCACATAATTTTGTGAGGTTTTTTATTTGAAGCAACTAGTATTTACTATATTTGAATATCAAACTATTATATATTAATCGGATGAAATTATTAGAAGGAAAAACAGCTATTGTAACAGGGGCAAGTAGAGGTATTGGAAAAGGTATTGCAAAAGTATTTGCAGAACAAGGTGCTAATATAGCATTTACATACAGTTCTTCTGTAGAAGCAGCAAAAGAATTAGAAAACGAATTAAATACTTTAGGCGTTAAGGCTAAAGGTTATCAAAGTAATGCGGCTAGTTTTGATGAGGCGCAACAACTAGCATCAAATGTTGTTGAAGAATTTGGTAGCATCGATATTTTAGTAAATAACGCTGGTATAACCAAAGACAACTTGTTAATGCGTATTACAGAAGAAGACTTCGATAAAGTAATAGAGGTTAATTTAAAATCTGTTTTTAATATGACCAAAGCAGTACAACGCACCATGTTAAAGCAACGTAAAGGCTCTATAATTAATATGAGTTCTGTTGTTGGTGTAAAAGGAAATGCAGGTCAAACAAATTATGCAGCTTCAAAAGCGGGAATCATAGGTTTTTCAAAATCTGTAGCTTTAGAATTAGGCTCGAGAAATATTAGAAGCAATGTAGTTGCTCCAGGTTTTATTGAGACTGAAATGACTGCTAAATTAGATGAGGAAATTGTAAAAGGATGGCGAGCAGCTATCCCTTTAAAACGCGGTGGAACTCCAGAGGATATAGCCAATGTTTGTGTGTTTTTAGCAAGCGATATGAGTGCTTATGTAACAGGGCAAACGCTTAATGTTGATGGTGGAATGCTGACATAATATTATGAAACATCCAGATTAATATTTAATCACACAACCAAATGATTATTTAGGATGTTACATGTGACCGTTGAATAACAATAAATATAAACACATGAAAAAACTATTTATACTATTTTTTTTATGCAGTTTTTATGCGCTTACAGCACAAAATAATGACTGGCATAAAATAAAAGACTTAGAAGCAGCATATAGCATTAAATTTCCTTCTGAACCAAAGAAGGATAAAAGCGATGTTTCAACAGATAAAGGATTAGTAACTATGTATACTTATACTTATCAACCAGAAAAGGATGATAAAAATTTTATCTATATGTCTTCTTTCAGCGAATACCCAAATTCATTTTTTCCAGGAGGGCTAAATACTTTAGATAAAAGAAAAAAAGTGTTAGAAAGTGCAATTAATGGTGCTGTGACAAATACTAAAGGAACACTTTTGTCTAAGACCGAAATAATATTTAATGGCTATAATGGGACAGATGTAAAAATTTCTTTAGATACTGGCGGTTTTCAGTATATAATAAGGATGAAAACTATTTTGGTTGGGCTTAAACTATATATGACGCAAGTTATTTATACAAAAGAGAATGGCGATAATTTAAACTCTAAACAATTTTTTAATTCATTTGAATTGTTAAATGTAAAACAGTAGTTGGAAACAAAAACCATAATATATATTATATTAGCTGGAACGATAGCGCTATTATTAGCGCTTTTTCAATATGCCTATAAAAACAAAAGCATGTCTAAACTTAACATGCTTTTTTCTTTTTTAAGGTTTCTTACGTTATTTTCAGTTTTTCTTTTACTTATTAATCCAAAATTTAATCAAGTTACTTTTATTACTGAAAAACCAGATTTAGTTCTTTTGGTAGATAATTCAAGCTCTATAAAACATTTAAACCAAGATAAAAATGTTTTAAGTATTATAGATAACATCCTATCGAATACTCAGTTAAACAACAAATTTAATATATCAAAATACACTTTTGGAGAACAGTTAAAGCCTGCTGATTCTATTCAGTTTTCTGAAAATCAAACCAATATATCTGATGCTTTTAATCAATTAAATCAAGTTTATAAAAACTCAAACACTGCTACCATTCTAATTTCTGATGGCAATCAAACCTATGGAAATGATTTTGAGTTTATAACTTCAACATATAAAAATCCAATTTACCCAATAATTTTGGGAGACACAATAACGCATACCGATTTAAAAATACAGCAGCTTAATGTAAATAAGTACGCGTATTTAAAAAACCGTTTCCCAATTGAAGCTATAATAACATATAGTGGTAATACAACAGTTAATTCTCGCTTCACTGTTAAAAGTGGTAATACTACGCTGTTTTCACAGCCAGTTAATTTTACTAAAAACAAAAATTCCGAAACCATAAATTTTACTTTGCCAGCAAATAGTGTTGGTGTTAACAGTTTAAAAGCAACTATAATACCAATTGAAAATGAGAAGAATATCATTAATAACACTAAAAATTTTGCGGTTGAAGTTATAGATCAGAAAACAAAAATTGCTATTGTTAGTGATTTTTTGCATCCAGATTTAGGAGCGCTAAAGAAAAGTATAGAAAGTAACAAACAACGATTAGTTACTTTTTTAGATCTAAACAACACATTTAGTCAAATAAATGATTTTCAATTAGTTATTATTAATCAGCCAAATAATAAGTTTAAGCATTTATTTGAAGTTTTAAGCAAAGAAAACAAAAACAGATTTACTATTATTGGCAATAAAACCGACTTGGGTTTTATTAATGCTGTTAGTAAAACATTTGCTCACGAAATAACAAATCAAACCGAAGATTATCAAGCCGAAATAAATCTAAATTACTCACCTTTTATTGTTGATGATATAGATTTTGAATCATTTCCGCCACTAAAATCTAATTTTGGAGCAGTTAATTTTTTAATTCCATTTGAAACAATTTTGCATAAAAAACTAGGAAGCGTTTCAACAAAACAACCGCTTTTGGTAACTTTTGAAACAAATAATAGGAGAGAGGCTGTTTTATTTGGAGAAAACATTTGGCAATGGAGAGCACAAAGTTTTATAAACACCAAGTCGTTTAATAATTTTGATGATTTTATAGGTAAACTTATTCAATATTTAGCCTCAAATAAGCGCAGAAATAGGCTAAACGTAGACTACGAATCATTTTACAATGGCAACACCAATGTCATTATTAAAGCTCAATTTTTCGACAAAAATTATGTATTTGATACGCGTGATGCACTTAGTATAAAGGTTAAAGATAAAATTTCAAGCGAAGAAAAAACATTTCCTCTTATCTTAAAAAACAATAACTATCAGGTCGATTTGAGTAGTTTGCCTCCATCAGAATATAATTTTACGATTAAAGCTACTAACGAAAACATTTCTAAATCGGGTACGTTTCAAATATTAGAATATAATGTTGAACAACAATTTTTAAACGCTCATGTAACAAAGCTACAACGATTAGCTACTAATAGTGGTGGCATAAGCTATTTTCCTAATGAAACAAATAGCTTGATTGCTAGCTTAGTAAATAATAATCGTTTTGCCACCATACAAAAAAGCAATAAAAATACCATACCTTTGATAGATTGGAATTATTTACTCATAATAATAGCTTTAAGTTTAGCTAGCGAGTGGTTTTTAAGAAAATATAACGGATTAATTTAAATAAAATAGAAAAATGGAAAAATTACCAAAAATAGCATTACCCTTTATCATTGTTGCAATTGTATTAGTTATAATATTATCAAAATCAGCAGTAACTATTGGTTCAGGCGAGGCTGGAGTGCTTTTTAAAACTTTTGGAGAAGGTGTTGTAGTTGACGAACCACCAATGGGAGAAGGATTTCATATTGTAGCTCCTTGGAACAAGGTTTATATTTATGAAGTTCGTCAACAAGAGCTTTTCGAAAAAATGAAGGTACTATCATCAAATGGATTAGAAATTCAAATCGATGCTTCTGCTTGGTACGAGCCTGTTTATAGTGATTTAGGTAATTTACATCAATCTCTTGGTCAAAACTATTTGCAGCGTGTTATACAACCAGCAATTCGAAGTGCAGCACGTAGTGTAGTAGGACGGTATACACCAGAGCAACTGTATTCTAGTAAGCGTGATGCTATACAAGATGAAATTTTTGCTGAAACAAAAAAAATATTGGATAAACAGTATGTTCAATTAAATGAAGTTTTAGTCCGTGATGTTACATTACCAAATACTATTAAAGAAGCTATTGAGCGTAAATTGCGTCAAGAACAAGAATCTTTAGAATATGAGTTTAGATTAGTAACAGCATCTAAAGAAGCTGAAAAAGTAATTATTGAAGCTAAGGGTAAAGCCGAATCAAATAGAATTTTGAGTGCCTCATTAACAGATAAAATTCTACAAGATAAAGGTATAGAGGCTACAGTTAAGCTTTCAGAATCGCCAAATAGCAAAGTAATTGTTATAGGTTCTGGTGATAGCGGATTACCAATTATTTTAGGAAACCAATAATTAGTGTTTAAATAATTTAGTGTTTTTAACTTTATTTTAAATTTTATTAATTTTTTAGTGCAAAAAACGTTAATTGCTCAAATGTTATAATTATTGGTTGAATAATTTGGAATTATAAGTATAAATTTTAGATATTTGCACCAAAGAATAAGTATGAATATTACTCAAATACATCATCATTTTTGCATTTGCTCTCAAGCGAAGTAAAAATGTATTGAGTAAAATCAACATATATTTTAAACCCGTTTGAGACTTGTCAAGCGGGTTTTTTAATTTTTTAGTTCAGCTTGGTAGTTTCAAACTCAGAAAAATAAAAAAATGAGTAAATTAAGAATTGCAGTACAGAAATCGGGTCGTTTAAACGAAGACTCGATGAGATTATTAAAAGACATTGGTATTTCTATTGATAATGGGAAAGATCAATTAAAAGCATCGGCTAAGGGTTTTCCTGTAGAAGTGTTTTATTTGAGAAATGGTGATATTCCTCAGTATTTAAAAGATGGGGTAGTAGACGCCGCTATTATAGGTGAAAATGTTTTAATTGAAAAGGGAGAAGGTATTAACATTGTAGAAAAGTTAGGTTTCTCTTCTTGTCGTGTTTGTATTGCTGTACCAAAAGCAAACGGTTATACTAGTATTAAAGATTTAGAAGGAAAGCGCATAGCAACATCTTACCCAAATACAGTACAAATATATTTGGATAAAAATGGTGTAAATGCAAATCTTCATATTATAAACGGTTCTGTAGAAATTGCTCCAAATATTGGGTTGGCAGACGCTATTTGTGATATTGTTTCTAGTGGAAGCACTTTGTTTAAGAATAATTTAAAAGAAGTTGATACTATTTTAAAATCTGAAGCGGTTTTAGCAGTGTCTCCAAAATTAAATAAAGAGCGTCAAGCCATCTTAGAAACTATTCAATTTAGAATTCAATCGGTTTTAAAAGGAAGAAATTCAAAGTATGTATTGCTTAATGCACCAAATGATAAAATTCAAGATATTATTAGTGTATTACCAGGAATGAAAAGTCCAACGGTTTTACCATTAGCCGAAGAAGGTTGGAGTTCTGTGCATTCTGTAATAAGTAAGAATGAATTTTGGGAGGTAATAGACGAATTAAAATCCAAAGGAGCTCAGGGCATTTTAGTTTGTCCTATTGAAAAAATGGTGTTATAGTGACATTCAATGTGTAGCGAAGAATCTCACTAAAAGAAAAAGAACATGCAAATAATTAATAATCCGAAAAAAAGTGAATGGACGTCTATTTTAAAGCGTCCAACACAAACGGTTGATGATATTGAGGGTGTAGTCAATGAAATTTTTATTGATGTATCTAAAAATGGGCATAATGCGGTTAAGAAGTACACCAGTAAGTTTGATGGCATTCTATTAGAATCAAATAGTGTAGCGTTAGAAGAAATTAAGGCCGCCATAAGGCAAGTTCCTCAAAAACTTCAAAATGCAATAAAACAAGCAAAAGCAAATATTGAGACATTCCACATCGCTCAAAAAACATCTAAAATTGAGATAGAAACCGCTGTAGGTGTAAAATGTTGGCAAGAAAAAAGACCAATACAGAAAGTAGGTTTATATATTCCAGGAGGTACGGCGCCACTATTTTCAACGGTATTAATGTTGGCTGTACCAGCTCAAATTGCAGGTTGCAAAGAAATTGTGTTATGTTCGCCACCAAATACAAAAGGTGAGTTGGCACCAGAAATTTTATTTGCAGCACAACTTTGTGGTGTAACTAAGATTATTAAAGTTGGTGGCATTCAGGCTATTGCTGGATTAACTTTTGGAACAGAAAGTATTCCTAAAGTGTATAAAATTTTCGGACCTGGAAATCAGTTCGTAACCGTTGCTAAACAGCTAGCAACTAAATATGGAGTTGCAATTGATATGCCTGCTGGTCCTAGTGAATTGTTAGTGTTTGCAGATGATACGGCTAATGCATCGTATGTTGCTTCAGATTTGTTGAGTCAAGCCGAACATGGAATAGACAGTCAAGTGATTTTAGTATCAACTTCTAAAAGTTTAATTGATAAAGTTTCAAAAGAAGTTACTAAGCAATTGGGAGTGCTTCCGCGCAGAGCAATTGCCGAAAAAGCTATAGCAAATTCAAAATTAATTTATGTTGAAACTGATGATTTAGCTTTAGAATTAATTGATGAATATGGGCCAGAACATTATATTATTTGTTGCAAAAACGAAGATTTGTATATTGATAATATTAATAATGCAGGCTCAGTTTTTATAGGTCATTACACGCCTGAAAGTGCAGGAGATTATGCTTCTGGAACGAATCATACATTGCCAACAAACGGATTTAGTAAAGCGTATTCAGGAGTTAATCTGGATAGTTTTATGAAGAGTATAACTTTTCAAAAGATATCAAAAGAAGGTATTTTGAATATTGGAGAAACCATTGAGCTTATGGCAGAAGCTGAAGGTTTGCAAGCACATAAAAATGCTGTAAGTATAAGGCTAAAGGATTTAAAACCATGAACATTCAAGATTTAATAAGGCCAACTGTAAAAGCACTTAAGCCATATTCTTCTGCGAGAGATGAATATCAAGGTAGTAGTAACGATATGGTGTTTTTAGATGCCAATGAGAATCCGTTTGAAAATGGAGTAAATCGTTATCCAGATCCGCAACAGCGTACTGTAAAATATTTGCTTTCAGAAATAAAAGGGATTCCACAAGAAAATATTCTTTTAGGAAATGGTAGTGACGAAGTTTTAGACTTGATTTATCGTGCTTTTTGTGAGCCTAATCAAGATAACATCATCACTTTACCACCAACTTACGGTATGTATAATGTGTTAGCCAATATCAATGCTATTGAGGTAAAAAGTGTTCAGTTAGATGAAAACTTTCAACCAAAAGTTGAGACAATTCTTGATATTGCCAATTCAAATTCTAAGTTGTTGTTTATATGCTCACCTAATAATCCGACAGGAAATAGTTTTGAATCTAAATCTATTGAAAGACTAGTTAAGGAGTTTAATGGTATTGTTGTTATTGATGAAGCTTATATAGATTTTTCTAACAAAATAAGTTGGGCAAGTCGTTTGGGCGATTTTTCTAATTTAATTGTTACGCAAACTCTATCAAAAGCCTATGGAATGGCGGGAATTCGATTGGGTATTTGTTTTGCTTCAGAAGAAATTATTTCAGTATTAAATCGTATTAAACCGCCATATAATGTTAATGAATTAACGCAGCAAAAAGCTATTGTTCAGCTAGAGCAAAACGAGTTAACACAAAAGCAGGTACAAGCAATTTTAAGCGAGCGAGATGCGTTAATACATAAATTATCAGAAATTAGTTTTGTTTCAAATATATATCCATCTGATGCTAATTTTGTATTGGCCAAGGTTGATGATGCCACCAAACGTTACAATCAGTTAATTAAAAAAGGCATTGTAATTAGAAACAGAACTAATCAACCAGGATGTGAAAATTGTTTGCGATTTACAATTGGGACTCCTGAGGAAAATAAAATATTAATAGATACTTTAAAATCTATATAATGAAACATCCATGATTAATATTTAATCACATAAATAAATAATTATTTAGGATGTTACATGTGACCGTTAAATAAAATAAATATAAACACATGAAAAAAGTATTGTTTATAGACAGAGACGGAACACTAGTCTTAGAGCCGCCTGTAGACTATCAATTAGATAGTTTAGAGAAACTAGAGTTTTATCCAAAAGTATTTCAATATATGGCTAAAATAGCCAGTGAGTTGGATTACGAGTTAGTCATGGTAACCAATCAAGATGGTTTAGGTACTGATAGTTTTCCAGAAAACACCTTTTGGCCAGCTCAAAACAAGATTATTGATGCTTTTGCAAAAGAAGGCGTAGTGTTTTCTACAATTCATATTGATAGAACCTTTCCTCATGAAAATGCAAATACACGTAAACCAAGAACAGGATTGTTAACTCAGTATTTTTCTAAAGATTATGATTTAGAAAATTCCTTTGTTTTAGGCGATAGAATTACTGATATGGAATTGGCTAAAAACCTAGGAGCTAAGGGGATTTTCTTGTCTGAAAATCCAGAATTAGGAGCTGATGAAATTAAAAGTTCTAAACAAGAAGTTTTGAATTGCATTGCTTTAACAAGTACAGATTGGGCAAAAATTTATAAATTTTTAAAATTGAAGGATAGGGTTTTTGAAATTACTCGCAATACCAATGAAACAAAGATTTACATAAAACTAAACTTAGATGGTTCTGGAAAAAATAATATCAATACAGGCTTGTCGTTTTTCGATCACATGTTAGACCAAATAGGACGTCATGGTGCAATGGATTTATCAATTAAAGTAGATGGAGATTTAAATGTCGACGAACATCATACTATAGAAGACACTATGATTGCTTTGGGTGAATTATTTTATAAAGCTTTAGGTGATAAATTAGGCATTGAACGTTACGGTTTTTGTTTACCAATGGACGATTGTTTAGCACAGGTTGCTGTTGATTTTGGTGGTAGAAACTGGTTAGAATGGAATGCTGAATTTAATAGAGAAAAGATAGGAGATATGCCTACTGAAATGTTCTTCCACCTGTTTAAATCGTTTACCGATGGTGCAAAATGTAATTTAAATATAAAAGCAGAAGGCACTAATGAGCATCATAAAATAGAAAGTATTTTTAAAGCCTTTGCAAAAGCCATGAAAATGGCAGTAAAGCGTGATGCAAACAAAATGTTTTTACCGAGCACAAAAGGAATGTTGTAAAACAGCTTTAAGCATTTGGGTATTAGTTATTTGCTAAAATCCAGCTGCCAAAAGCCAAGAGCTAGAAAATGAAATTAGTAATAATAAATTACGGCGCAGGAAATATAAAAAGTATTCAGTTTGCTTTTAAGCGATTAGGCTATAATACTATTTTGTCAAATAATCCAGAAGAAATCAAAGCTGCAGATAAAGTAATTTTTCCAGGAGTAGGCGAAGCAAGTTCTGCTATGAAAATGCTAAAAGAGAGCGGATTAGACGAGTTAATTCCAAATCTCAAACAACCCGTATTGGGTATTTGCTTAGGGATGCAACTCATGTGTTTACATACTGAAGAAGGAGATACTAAAGGGTTAGGTATTTTTCAAACCAAGGTAAAACGGTTTTCAAATAATGTAAAAGTGCCTCAAATGGGTTGGAATGTAATAAAGGAATTAAAATCTAATTTATTTAAAGATATAAATGAAAACGAATATATGTATTTAGTGCATAGTTATTATGCAGAACATTGCAACGAAACTATTGCAGCTACTGATTATGAGATAAATTATGCGTCAGCTTTACAACATAAAAATTTTTATGGCACACAATTTCACCCAGAAAAGAGTAGTTTAGCAGGAGAACAAATTTTAAAGAATTTTTTAAGTATTGTGTGATTCTGAATTTATTTCAGAATCACATAAACCATTTAATTAAACAATGAGAAACTGAAACAAATTCAGTTTAACGAAATTAATAACATGAGAATCATACCAGCCATAGATATTATTGACGGAAAATGTGTTCGTTTAACTAAAGGTGATTACGGAACAAAAAAAGTGTACAGTGAAAGTCCAGTTGAGATTGCTAAAACTTTTGAAGGTTCCGGAATCGAATATCTGCACTTAGTTGATTTAGATGGAGCCAAAGCTAAGCATATTGTAAACTATAAAGTTTTGGAACAGATTGCATCTAAAACAAAACTTAAAATTGATTTTGGAGGTGGTTTAAAAACCAATGAGGATTTGCATATTGCTTTTAATTCTGGTGCTAGACAAATTACAGGAGGTAGCATTGCAGTAAAAAATCCTGAAATTTTTGAAAGCTGGATTTCTAAATATGGAGCTACTAAAATTATTTTAGGAGCAGACAGTGATAATGGAAAAGTTTCTATTAGTGGATGGATGGAGCAAAGTAAAGAGGATGTTATTCCATTTATAAAATCATACCAAAAAAAGAGTATTCAATATGTTATTTGCACAGACATATCAAAAGATGGAATGCTTGAAGGCCCTTCAATAGAGCTCTATAAAAAAATCATTACAGAATGCTCGAATAGTAGCAGCGGGCAATCTATAAAACTTATAGCATCAGGAGGGATATCATCAATCGAAGAATTACCAATACTTAAAGAAATTGGATGTGAAGGTGTTATTATAGGAAAAGCAATTTACGAGAATAGAATTAGTTTAAAGGAATTAGAGAAGTTTGTATAAATATGTTAACTAAGCGAATTATACCTTGTTTAGATATAAAAAATGGTCGCACCGTAAAAGGTGTAAACTTTGTTGATTTGCGTGACGCCGGAGACCCGGTAGCACTGGCAAAACAATATGCAGATCAAGGTGCTGACGAATTGGTGTTTTTAGATATAACAGCTACTTTAGAAGCACGGGCTACAACATTAGAAATGGTTCTTCATGTAGCAGAACAAGTCAATATTCCATTTACCGTTGGTGGTGGTATTTCTTCTATTGCACATGTAGATGCTTTATTAAAAAATGGAGCAGACAAGGTGTCAATTAACTCGTCTGCTGTTAAAAGACCTGAATTAATAAATGAATTGGCAGATAAATTTGGCAGTCAGTGTATTGTAGTAGCTATTGATGCAAAACAAGTTGATGGGCAATGGAAAGTGCATTTAGCTGGTGGAAGTATTCCAACCGAAATAGATTTGTTTAAATGGGCAAAAGAAGTTGAAGAGCGTGGAGCAGGTGAAATCTTGTTCACATCAATGAATCATGATGGTACTAAGAATGGTTTTGCTAATGAAGCGTTGGCTAAACTTTCAGAGGAGTTAAATATTCCTATAATAGCCTCAGGAGGTGCAGGAAATGTTCAGCATTTTGTAGATACATTCAAAAAAGGAAAATCAGATGCTGCTTTGGCAGCTAGTGTATTTCATTTTGGTGAAATTCCAATTCCTAAACTAAAAAAAGAATTGAAAGAACATAATATTGAAGTAAGACTTTAAAAGATGAAAATAAAATACGACGATAAAGGCTTAGTTCCTGCCATCATTCAAGATGCAACAACCAAAAGTGTTTTGATGTTAGGTTATATGAATGATAAAGCTTATAAAAAAACAATAGAAACAAAAAAGGTTACATTTTTTAGTAGAAGTAAGAAACGGTTATGGACTAAAGGAGAAGAAAGTGGCAATTTTTTGAACCTAGTAGATATTAAAAATGATTGTGATAATGATTCGTTATTAATTGCTGTAAATCCAGTAGGACCAACTTGCCATACTGGGAGTGACACCTGCTGGAAACAAGAAAACAAATCCTCTTATGGGTTCTTTTCAACTTTAGAAGATATAATCGCAGAACGTGTTGCTAATAAAGACACAGCAAAATCTTATGTTGCTAGTTTGTTTTCAAAAGGCATTAATAAAGTAGCCCAAAAAGTAGGAGAAGAGGCTGTTGAAACCGTTATAGAAGCAATGGATGATAATAATGAACTGTTTCTTTATGAATCGGCAGATTTATTATTTCACTATCTAATGCTGTTACAAGCTAAAGGTTTTTTATTGAAAGATATTGAAGAAGAACTAAAGGGTAGGCATAAATAGTAAAAAGCAATAAAACCTCTGATGCCTTTTTAATTATTAAATGTGTTTGTTTATCTAAAATAGCCAACCATTAGTTTTAGGTTTTCTTGTATAGTAGCAAAAGGAGCTGTAAACCAAGCTAGATACAATTTATAAATTTTTGGTACAATTTGTAAATTGATATGTTTTTCATCTCTTTAAAGATTAAAATGAAGAAATATTATTATCTCATTTCTATTCAGTATTTAGGCTATCGTTTTCATGGTTGGCAAAAACAACCTGATGTAAAAACGCTGCATTTAATGGTAGATAGAACCTTAAATTTTATTTTAGAAGGCAAGCGATTTAAAAGTTTAAGTTCAGGAAGAACAGATGCTATGGTTTCTGCAGAATCTGCAGCATTTGAGTTATTTTTATTTGAACCTATTGAAGATTTAAACGCCTTTTTAAAACTATTTAATTACAATTTACCACAAGATATTCGCGCATTAAATATTAAAGAAGTTGATGCTAAATTCAATATTATAAACAATCCGAAAGTTAAAGAATATTTATATTTATTTGCATTCGGACAAAAATGCCATCCGTTTTGCGCACCTATTATGACTACTATTCATGACGATTTAGATATTGATTTGATGAAACAAGGCGCAAAACTTTTTGAAGGTAAACACTATTTTAAATCCTATTGCTTTAAACCAACAAATAACGGCATTTACAACAGGGATATTTTACTCTGCGAACTGATTGGAAACACAATTTATACAGCCAGTTTTTTTCCAAAAACATCTTACTTACTAAGAGTAAAAGGCAAGGGATTTATGCGAAATCAAATAAGATTAATGATGGGGACTTTAATTGATTTGGGAAAAGGAAAATTATCTTTAAACGATATTAAATTAAGTTTAAAAGAAGACACTGCAAAAAAAATGGATTATATAGCGCCTGCTTCGGGTTTAATTCTAAACAACATAGAATTTGAATAATAATAAAGTTTTGTAATTTAACGGTTCATATTCGACTTACTATATTATAACTAATCAATTTAAAGTGAAAATTTTATGAGTACATTAGTGTTAAAATCTGCATTAACTTTTTTTAAGAAACTAGAAAAGAATAACAATCGTGATTGGTTTAACGAAAATAAACCTGAATTTAAAACTATAGAGGCAGATATTAAAAAAGTTTATAATTCTATTCTAGAAACGTTAAATACTCACGATGATATAGATAAATTAAAAATGTTTAGAATTTATCGCGATGTCCGTTTTTCAAAAAGCAAAACACCTTATAAAACACATTTTGGAGGAGCATTTCACAGAACAAAACCTAAACTACGAGGTGGTTACTATCTACACATACAGCCTAATAACGAAAGTTTTATTGCAACTGGATTTTGGGAACCAGCAAAAGAAGATTTATTGCGAATTAGAAAAGAGTTTGAAATGGATGATACTGAAATCCGTAAAATTATTAACAATAAAAAAATTAAAAATATTTGGGGTAACTTTGTTGGAGACGAAGTAAAAACCTCACCTAAAGGTTTTAGTAAAGAGCATAAAGCAATCGATTTAATAAAGAAAAAACAATATATTTTTGTTAAGAAGTATACCGATAAAGACCTTTTATTACCTAATTTTATAAATGATGTAAATGCTTCGTTTAAAGCTATTCGTCCATATTTTGATTATATGAGTGACGTATTAACTACAGATTTGAATGGGGTTTCTTTGGTTGATTAAACGGCAGCCAACAAATCAGGTTTTTCAAATAATTGAATATTGCTTAGCAGGCGCTCTTTTACAATATTCATCATGCGTTTATTTAAAGCCGAAGAATTTTTAATATAAATTAAATATTCATCAACTGTAAAAAGACCGATAATCATTCCTTTTATTGAGTTACGAAATTTCATGTCTTTTTGCACAGCATTCTCAATATAATCCATACGCTTTTGTAGCGATAAATCATAAAAAACAGATTTATGCTTAACCACATAATTTTTAAATACTTCAATAAGCAGTTCACTTTGCAACTTTATAACAGGTCGTAAAACAGAGTTCTGAAAGTGCTCATCAGCACTCATGCAATCATTAATTGTAATTGAAGAAATTTCTGGTCGCGTATTTTTTAAATTAACAGTTCTTGAGCTCATGGTTTAGGATTTTTATTAAATGTATCAATTATTAAAGCTTATAAATTTATGCTTGCTCTATAATTATTAACTAGGTTATTAACATTAAATATTTATATTTATTAAAAATAGATTACTATTAAATGAAGTTCGGAAGCGTTGATAACCTAGAACATATAGATTTTATTTTATCCAAAGATAATCCAGGCACTAAGTCTGTTTTAAACGGTGCAAAAGATGATAATTTCCCTGAAGTTTACGTTGGGTGTGCAAAATGGAATAGGACAGACTTAAAAGGCTTTTATCCCAAAGGCACAAAAGACGAGTTAGTTTATTACTCATCACAGTTTAATTCTATAGAGTTAAATGCTACATTTTACCGTATTTTTCCTGCTGAACAATTTGCTGCTTGGTATATAAAAACACCAAAGGGGTTTAGGTTTTTTCCCAAATTAAATCAAGAAATTAGCCATTGGAAACGGTTATTAGATGTTAATGATGTTGTTGAGAATTATTTATACAATGCTTCAAATTTAAAAGAAAAACTAGGCACAATATTTTTGCAAATGCACTCAAATTTCACTCCAAAAGACTTCGATAGAGTAGTTAATTTTGTTGAAAATTGGCCAAAAGAAATTTCGTTAGCTATTGAGTTTAGACACACCAATTGGTATAACGATAAAGTTATTGCAGAAGATTTATATCAACTTTTAGAAACAAATAACATATCTAATGTTATTGTAGATACAGCAGGTAGACGAGATTTGCTGCATATGAGACTAACTAATGCTACAGCTTTTGTGCGTTACGTTGGTGCAAATCATAAATCCGATTATTTCCGCTTAGATGATTGGGTTGAACGCTTAAAATTATGGAAAAGTCAAGGTGTAAAAGAGGTGAATTTTTTTATTCATCAAAATATTGAAAAAGAATCTCCTTTATTATCGGCTTATTTTATTAGAAAGCTGAATGATGAGTTAGGCACTAATTTAATCATTCCAAATAAAAACACGCCATAATTGAAATTTAACGATTCTTGGCGGTTAAGAATGCTAGGCAATAACTAGAAAATATTTAAGCTAAGACATGCGAATTGGCTTAATAGAGGTAAATACAATCTAAAAATACAATAAAGACTAGAAGATTTAGCAGGAGATAATCTTAATCGCTTTTTTGATGAAGATTTACAATCAAACAAGCCTAAAGATACTTCAACAATTAAAGAAAGAAGCATTATCATCAAATAAATTATTTTTCTTGACTTTCGTAAAAAAACACCATTAAAATATTTTCAAGAAACGCTTTGTTTTATTGAAGTAATTGTTGTTTCCTCTACTATCATTAACAATTATGTAAAAATGTTGAGCATCGTATCATACATCATTACATTTAGCTAGAAAACAAGCAGTATTTTTTAAATTTGTAACCTTACTAATTACAAGTTATTTTATGAGTAAAACATTGTTTGATAAAGTATGGGATTCGCACGTTGTGCGACAAATAGAGGGTGGACCAGATGTATTTTTTATAGATCGCCATTTTATACACGAAGTAACAAGTCCAGTTGCCTTTTTAGGATTAAAAAACAGAGGTCTAAGTGTATTATATCCTGAGCGTACTTTTGCTACTGCAGACCATAATACGCCAACTATAAATCAACACTTGCCAGTTGAAGACCCGCTATCTGCTAATCAGCTTAAAGCTTTAGAAGATAATTCAAATGAATACGGCATTAGCCACTGGGGGTTGGGACATAAAAAAAATGGAATTGTACATGTAGTTGGACCAGAAAACGGTATTACATTTCCAGGAGCCACTATAGTTTGCGGTGATTCGCACACATCAACTCACGGCGCTTTTGGTGCTATTGCTTTTGGAATTGGCACTTCAGAAGTTGAAATGGTACTCTCAACACAATGTATCATGCAGCCAAAGCCTAAAAAAATGCGCATTAATGTTAATGGGCAATTAGGGAAAGGGGTTACACCAAAAGATGTGGCTTTATATATTATTTCGCAATTAACAACCTCTGGTGCTACGGGCTATTTTGTAGAGTATGCTGGTGATGTGTTTGAGAATATGACTATGGAAGGCAGAATGACGGTTTGTAATTTATCTATTGAAATGGGTGCCCGTGGTGGTATGATTGCTCCAGATGAAACAACTTTTGAATACTTAAAAGATAAGCCTTTATCATTAAAAGGAAAAGCTTGGGATAAAGCTGTTGAACATTGGAGAACTTTAAAAACGGATACTAATGCAACGTTTGATAAAGAATTAACATTCAATGCTAGTGATATTGAACCAATGATTACCTACGGCACAAATCCGGGAATGGGTATGGGTATTTCTAAAAACATTCCAAATGCTGAAGCTGTTGAAGGAGGCGTAGCAACCTATAAAAAGTCTTTAGACTATATGGGTTATGATGAAAATGATACGATGATTGGAAAAAAAGTAGACTATGTGTTTTTAGGAAGCTGTACTAATGGTAGAATAGAAGATTTTAGAGCTTTTGCATCCATTGTTAAAGGTAGAAAAAAAGCAAATAATATTACAGCGTGGTTAGTTCCAGGATCTCATGAGGTTGAAGATAAAATTAAAGAAGAAGGTATTTTAGACATTATAACCAAAGCTGGTTTTACATTACGTCAACCTGGGTGTTCGGCATGTTTAGCTATGAATGATGATAAAATTCCAGCAGGTAAATATGCAGTGAGTACTTCAAACAGAAATTTTGAAGGCCGCCAAGGTCCAGGCTCTAGAACAATGCTAGCTAGCCCATTGGTTGCAGCAGCAGCAGCTGTAACAGGTGTTATAACAGACCCAAGAGAATTACTTTAAAAAAAACTTAATAATAAATTGTGCCAATAGCCAAAAGCAAAAGGCCAAAAGCAAATAAAAATGGCTTACGATAAATTTAATATACTAACAAGTACAGCGGTTCCATTACCATTAGAGAATGTAGATACCGATCAAATAATACCAGCACGCTTTTTAAAAGCTACTGAGCGTAAAGGCTTTGGTGATAATTTATTTCGTGATTGGAGATATAACGGCGATAATACACCAAAAGAAAGCTTTGTATTAAACAATCCTATTTACAGTGGAAAAATTTTAGTTGGTGGTAAAAATTTTGGTTCAGGCTCTTCAAGAGAACATGCGGCTTGGGCGGTTTACGATTATGGATTTCGTTGTGTAGTGTCGAGTTTCTTTGCAGATATCTTTAGAAACAATTGTTTAAATGTTGGTGTATTACCAGTGCAAGTTAGTCCACAATTTTCAGAACAGATTTTTGAGGAAATCTATAAAGATCCAAATACAGAAATAGAAGTAAACCTTGAAAACCAGACCATAACCATTTTATCTACTGGTGCTCAAGAGTCTTTTGATATAAATAGTTATAAGAAAGAAAACATGCTTAATGGTTTTGATGATATTGATTACCTTCAAAATATGAAAAGTGACATAGAATCATTTGCTAACGATTTGATTCTATAAATGGCAACAAGGCGAATTGAAATAATGGATACGACATTGCGCGATGGTGAACAAACATCGAGTGTGTCGTTTTCTGCTTCAGAAAAATTAACCATTGCTAAGCTGCTCTTAGAAGAATTAAAAGTTGATCGTATTGAGATAGCATCAGCACGAGTATCTGAAGGCGAGCTACAAGCAGTAAAAGATATTACCCATTGGGCAATTAAACATGGATATTTAGACAAGGTTGAAGTGCTCACTTTTGTTGATAATGGCGTATCAATTGATTGGATGATTGAAGCAGGAGCTAAAGTTCAAAACCTTCTAACTAAGGGCTCTTTAAACCATTTAACCCATCAACTTAAAAAAACTTCAAAACAACACTTTAGCGAGATTGAAAAATCTTTAAAATTAGCTTCTGAAAAAGATATTGAAACTAATGTTTATTTAGAAGATTGGAGTAATGGTATGAGAAACTCCAAGACATATGTATTTGAGTTTTTAGAGTTTTTATCTACCCAGCCTTTAAAACGCATTATGCTGCCAGACACCTTAGGTGTTTTAACACCAAAAGAATCCTATGAATTTGTAAAAGAAATAAAAGATAAATATCCTAATTTACATTTCGATTTTCATGCGCATAACGACTATGATTTAGGAGTTGCTAATGCCATTGAAGCGTTAAAATCAGGTGCCGATGGTTTACATTTAACTATTAATGGTATGGGAGAACGTGCAGGAAACGCCCCTATGGCTAGTACTATTGCAGTTATAAATGACTTTATGCCAGATATAGAAATTGGGGTTAATGAAAAAGTTTTGTATACCGTTAGTAAGCTAGTGGAAAATTTTTCTGGAGTAATGATTCCTGCTAACAAACCTGTAATTGGTGCTAATGTATTTACACAAACAGCTGGAATTCATGCCGATGGCGATAATAAAAAGAACCTATATTTTAGTGATTTATTACCTGAACGTTTTGGAAGAACCAGAAAATATGCTTTAGGAAAATCCTCTGGGAAAGCTAATATTCAAAAGAATTTACAAGAATTAGGACTTCAACTTAATGATGAAGATTTAAAAAAAGTTACCCAACGAATTATTGAATTAGGTGACAAAAAGCAAGTCGTAACAAAAGAGGATTTGCCCTATATTATTTCTGATGTTTTAGATAGAACTTATGAAGAAAAGGTCATTGTAAATTCCTATGTATTAACGCACTCAAAAGGATTAAAACCATCAACAACGGTTTCTATTAGTATTGAAAATGAAACTTTTGAAGAGCACGCACAAGGCGATGGACAGTTTGATGCTTTTATGAATGCGATTAGAAATGTTTTTAAAAGAAAAAAAACGGTATTACCAGATTTAATTGATTATGCTGTTAGAATTCCTCCTGGAAGCCGGTCTGATGCTTTATGTGAAACCATTATTACATGGAAAAACACTGAAAAAGAATTTAAAACACGTGGTTTAGATTCTGATCAAACCGTATCAGCTATTAAGGCAACTGAAAAGATGCTAAACATTATTATTAACTAGAATTACAATATATATAATAAATTATGAAATTTAACATAGCCCTTTTAGCCGGAGACGGCATAGGACCAGAGGTGATAGATCAAGCCGTAAAGGTGAGTGATGCAGTAGCTAAAAAATTTGGACACGAAATTACTTGGAAACCAGCCTTGACAGGAGCAGCTGCCATTGATGCTGTTGGTGAGCCTTATCCTGATGAAACACATGATGTATGTGCTACTTCCGACGCTGTTTTGTTTGGTGCTATTGGTCATCCTAAGTATGATAATGATCCAAGTGCTCCGGTACGACCAGAACAAGGTTTATTAAAAATGAGAAAAAAGCTAGGGTTGTTTGCTAATGTGCGACCAACATTTACTTTTTCATCGCTATTAGATAAATCACCACTAAAAAAAGAGCGAATTGAGGGTACCGATTTAGTATTTTTAAGAGAGCTAACTGGTGGTATTTACTTTGGAGAAAAGGGGAGGAGAGATGATGGTGAAACAGCTTATGATAATTGTGTTTACACAAGAGCAGAAATACAGCGCTTAGCTAAAAAAGGCTTTGAATTAGCTATGACTCGCTCTAAAAAACTTTGCTGTGTAGATAAAGCTAATGTTTTAGAAACTTCGCGTTTATGGCGTGAAACCGTTCAAGCTATGGAAAAAGATTATCCTGAAGTGGAAGTAAGTTATGAATTTGTTGATGCTGTTGCAATGCGCTTGGTACAATGGCCTAATGAATATGATGTATTGATTACTGAAAATTTATTTGGAGATATTTTAACTGATGAGGCTTCTGTGATTTCAGGATCTATGGGGTTAATGCCATCGGCATCTATGGGAGCCGACATTGCCTTGTTTGAGCCTATACATGGTTCTTATCCGCAAGCTACAGGATTAAATATAGCAAATCCAATGGCAACGGTTCTATCGGCTGCTATGATGTTTGAAACCGCTTTTAACTTACCAGAAGAAGGTAAAGCTATTAGAAACGTTGTAAACAAAGCGCTAGCTGAAGGTATTGTTACTGAAGATTTGGCAAATGGTGGAAAAACCTATGGAACCAAAGAAGTTGGTGATTGGTTAGCCGCAAATATTTAAAAAAAACAATCCCTTGTATGTGTTTTTAAAAATGGATTTAGTAACTTTATTCTAAATCCATTTTTTTATGGTTGGTTTTATCAGTATTAATTTTAAAAATAGAAATCATGAGGCTATTAAAAATTACAATGCTGTCCCTTTTCTTTTTAACTACCTATTCATCTTATTCTCAAAACATTGGTGATTTTACATCAGTAACGCCAGCATCACAAACGGATCAATTTGTAATTCCGTCTACTCACAAGTTTCAAAAGATTATAGAAACGGGAGACCCCTTAACAGCAGGTGGTAACTTTAAAGTAAAACCAGATTTTACTGCTTATGTACCTATTTCTGGTAGTAGTACTAATGGTTATTTAAGTATAAATTCAGAAGGAAGTATATTAACTGATGGAGGAGGAGGCGTACAAATATTAGATATCAATTTTAATGCTACTACTAAATTGTGGGAGACAACCGCATCAGAAGATTTAAACTTCGCAGCAGTTGGAGGTACGGCAGCAAACTGTTCTGGTACCGTAACCTCTTGGGGAACAGTAATTTCTTGTGAGGAAGTTGCTTATAATGAAGGAGGTACGGGGTTAACAGATTTTAATTTTGATGGTTATAATGATGTAGGTTGGAATATTGAAATTAATCCAGCAACAAAAACAGTAATTGGCAAACATTGGGCCATGGGTAATTTTAAGCATGAAAATGTTGCTATTCATTCTAATAACCGAACAGTTTACCAAGGAGCAGACGATACCGTTGGACATGGCTTTTTATATAAATTTGTTGCAACAAATGCTCAAGATTTAAGTGCTGGTAATCTATATGTGTTTTCAGGCTCTAAAAGTGGTGTAGGTTCATGGATATTAATTAATGACAGTACAAATCCTTCACATCAATTACCAGCACATCGAAATATTACCAATAGCCTTAGTAAGGCAGCCGGAGCTACAGTGTTTGAAGGTATAGAAGATGTTGAAATTGGTCCAGATGGTATGATTTACTTTGCTGTTAAAGGTGCTCCAGACCAGAGAGTTTATAGGTTTTCAGATTCTGATCCACTTGAAGCATCTGCTTCGACTGTTACTATGGAAACATTTGTTGGTGGCATGAGCTATGATATTAATGATGGAGTTAGCACCACATCAGTAGCCTGGGGAGGAGGCAATGATAATTTAGCTTTTGATGGAGACGGAAATCTTTGGGTACTTCAAGATGATAACTCTGGGAGTAAACAATTTTATATTTGGGTTGTTAAAAATGGACATACACAAGTGAGCCCGCAAGTTGAATTGTTTGGTATTACTCCACATGATGCTGAGCCTACAGGTATTACATTTACGCCAGATTATAAATACTTATTTATGTCGTTTATGGCTCCAAATCCAACCAACGTAGCTAATCAGTCTGATGCTGCTGGAAACATAGTTAATTTTGATAAAGGGACTAGTTTGGTTATTGCCCTATCAGGAAATTTAGGATCGTCTCTTTCTACCGATGATAGGCAATTTGATAAAGCTTATACATTTTATCCAAACCCAGTAAATTCATCAAGAGAATTAATAATAAAAGGCGAGGATATTAATAACGTTAAGCTGTACTCAATTTTAGGAAAGAAAATATTGGATATTGACTATAGTGATTTAAGCGAAGTGAAACTTAACCTTAGTGATATTCAATCAGGTCTTTACCTTTTTAAGGTGAATGATAAAGAAACTTCAAAACTAGTTATTAACTAGGGTTTTGAATATTGATAGTTGCATTACTAGGTAATTCAAAAATTTCTAAATCGAAATAGGGAAGTGCTGCAATTAGGTGATCGAATATATCTGCCATAATATACTCGTAGTTTGCCCAACGCTTATCGCTACTAAACGCATAAATTTCTAAAGGAACTCCTTGTGTTGTTGGTGCTAATTGGCGCACCATAATCATCATATCTTTATTAATTGCAGAATGCTGATTTAAATAAGCATCGATATATTTTCTAAAAACCCCAAGGTTAGTTAGGTTTCTACCATTTAATAAGAGTGCTTTATCGGCATTATTACTGACATTATAAGACTCAATATCGCTTTGTCTAGTTTCTAAATAGGATGCGATTAACTGAATTTTTTTGAGTTCTTGAATATCTGTATCGGTTAAATATTTAACACTACTTTGTTTTAAAAATAAAGCTCTTTTAATTCGTCTTCCATCCGAACTTGTCATGCCTCTCCAGTTTTTAAACGAATCAGAAATAAGTGCATAAGTTGGAATTGTTGTAATGGTTTTATCGAAATTTTGAACTTTAACTGTTGCTAAGGTTATTTCAATAACATCACCATCGGCGCCATATTTTTCAAATGTAATCCAATCACCTATGCGAACCATATCGTTTATGGAGACTTGAATGCTTGCTACAAAACCTAAAATAGTGTCTTTAAAAATCAATAAAATAACTGCTGATGCAGCACCTAAGCCAGTTAGAAAATCAATAAAATCAATTTTATAAACAATAGCTATTGCAGACATAAAACCTGCTACCCATGCAAAAATCATGAATACTTGTATATAGCTATCTATAGGTTTGTCCTTTAGGTTTGGTAAAGTTTTTAAGTAATCTTTTAGAGTGTTTAATAAACTTCTAACAATCCAAAGTGTTAAAACAATGGCGAATACTTTTAATCCTTTTTCAACAATATCCTCAAAAGAAGGAAAATGAAAAAAAACAGTTGGTATAAATTCAATAGCAATTAATAAAGGGACTATGTGCGCAATATTCCTTGGAACTTTATTAGCTATTAAAAGGTCATCAAAATTAGTTTTAGTTTTAATAGCTAATTGAGTAAATGAAACTCTAATGAGCTTTCTAATTACAAAATCTGCAATAAACACAGCAATTAATAAAACAAGTAATAGAGCAAGCATATTTAAATACTCTGCTGTGGTTTCTGAAGCTCCAACAGATAGGAAGTAGTCGTAAAGTAAATATTTATAATTACTCATTATTTTGCAGGTTTTAAAAAATGTTTATCAATATAAAATGTTCCAAACGGAATAATAGATGCTAAAAGTACCATTGCAAACTGTTTCTTATTCCAAGAAAAATCTTTTTTAAAAACAAAAGCTAAGACAATATATGCAATAAATAAGATACCATGAGGCATACCCAAGAGTTTTACATACTGCGGATTGTTTGCTAAATACTTTATGGGAGTGGCAATAAATAATAATAAGATATATGAAAGACCCTCAAAAAGGGCAACAATTCTGAATATATTGATAAAAGAAAACATACGTAATAATTAATTTTGTGCAAAAATAGTACAGAAAAGACTATAAAAATGTATTTTAAGACTTTTTTATAGTGCGTTGAAAATGACGAGTCCATAAATTACAAACCGCAATAAACGTAAAGCTCCAAATAGTACTACTACTTTAAAAGGAAATTTTATAATGCCCGCAGCAATGCATGATATTGAAAAAGGAAGCGGAAGTAATGCACCTGCAATAATTAAAAAGCCACCCCATTTTCTAGAGTTTTTTAGCTGTTTTTGCATTTTTACCTCTAAATAGTTGTGTACATAAGGAATTTTGGTAATCATTTTTCCAAGATGATACGATAACAAGCCAGCAGTATAGGAGAGTATGGCTAAAATACTTAAGTAGCCCCATGGATTTGACATTTTTCCTGCCCAAGCTATAAATATTTCGGGTGGAATTAAACCTAAAAATGTTTCAGATACGAAGAAGAAACTTAGGACTCCTTGAGAGGGTAAAATTTCGGTTAATTTTATTAAAGCATCATTAATATTAAAAAAATGATTTACTACATAAACTAGAATTATAGCACCAAATATATATGGCAAAGCTTTTTTAACGGCTTGCCATACAAAAGAATAAAATCCAGTATAAGAATAGTACTGATGTAAGAGCTTCAGTCTAGATTTTTGCTTTGGTTTAGAATTCATTTAAATTAGATAAATTTTAGGGGATACAAATATACAGTTTGACAATTTGTTAAAAAAGTAAACTTTGTTAATTTGTTTTTTATTAACTAGAAAGTAAGAGTAATCAGAATAGCTAATAAACATTCTATTTTACATAATATAAATTATAGTACAAATGTATTGTTTAGTATTTATGATGGTTTATCCATTTGATAGCTATAATGTAGTATTATGTAAAATATCCCAGAAGTATTCGTATTCATAAGAATAATTGGAACTTGGGTCATTAAACTATTAAGCGGTTTGCTTCACAGAGTTTTTTAAAACATTATGTATCTATAATAAGCCGTTATGTAAAATAGCCGCTACCAAGCGCTCGATTGTTTTATAAAATCAAATTGCTCTGGCAATTTATTTTACACACAATTATCCAACGCTTGCCAACGCCAAAATAAAAGCTAACCTTTTTGCTCTCATTAAAAATCGCGTATTCGATAAAATGTACGTCATGAAAAATTTTAAACGATTCTCGTAAGCTTGCCACAAGAGCATAAATTTTAAGAAAAATAAAATTCTATGCACTTGTTATATTTAGAACTTCAATTAATCTTTTTTTTCTTCTTTCATTATCTTTTGTCTTGAAACAAAAGAAACAAAAATTCAAGGCTGCATATAATTTTGGAAACAATTAACGGCTCATTCGCTATATTTTTGGAAACATTGTAACTGGTTAACATTGCTTTGAAATCCCTTGTGTAATTGAAACTTTCAAGAAACGGTATAACTAAACCCCTAAAATATGGACGCTCATTTCTCCTATTGTTTTAGCCAAAATCTTATGAGGCCAAGTTTAACATCGAGATTCTATTTTACATAATAATATTAATCTTCAAAAGCACTGAATAATTTATCATTAACATTATAAAAACTTACTAATTTAAAGGGCAATTCTTCCTTTTTAAGGAATTCCGTTGCTAATTGTTCCGATGTTAATATAATTGGAATAACATCAAACTCTTTTAAATCAATTTTATATTTTACTCCAAGCAAATCTTTATTCGCTATAACCCATTCATACCTTTCCTTATGCTTTTTTATCCACCCTTTCTTTGATTCACTTCCAAATAAGTTATTTACCTCTTCTACTAATTGCTTAACATTTTTTGCAGCTTCAGTATTCTTGCATTCAAGTAAATAGATTTTTTTTAATTCTTTATTAATTACTAAAACATCGATATCGCCAATATCTTTTGAATGCTTTAATTGAGATTTAGTATTTATTTCAACTTCTTTATCAATCAAAGAATTTTCACTCTTATCATTAAAAAACTCAAAGACTTCATTTGTAAAATCCTCTCCTTTTTTTTCTAAATTCCTTCCTATAACTTTTATTAATTTACCTTCAGGTTTAGCTCTTAACTTTCCTGAATAAAACAAATAAAGTAAAAACTTTCCTGATTTTATTAACTGTCGTGGTCCTACGTAATATTTGTTTTTATTCTTTGCTACATCATAAACTTTCACAAGAGGTTTTTGATTTAGCGATAATCTTCGATTAAATCTCCAAGGAAAAATATCATAAGTTTCCATTCCTTCAGGAAGTTCCATAATGTGCTTCCTTTTACCTAAAGAAAAATGATTTAATAGTGCAATTACTTCCTCTTTACTTATTTCTGGCAATATCTTTATGATTTCTGTAATTAATTCGTCTTCATAAAAAATAGAACATCCTGGGTCCTTGAAAAAACAAACACCACTCAATGCTTGAGTGAATTGAATTAGTTGAGTTAAAGTAACACCATACTCATCTTTAAATGCTTCTTCTGTTTTTTTTGTAAAAACATCTGTTCTATCATCTTCTGGCAAGTCAGCATAATTATTATTATAATTTTTTATTGCATCATTAACGTTTTCACTTGACTTTGACAAACTATAAGGTTTGAATACTTGTTCTGATAAAATCTTATCTGTACCAATTCTTCCAGACTTTAAGACATCTATTTTTATTTCAAACAAATCATAATTTACTTGATCACCAATCATTCCCCAATTAATTATTTGATCCATCATTGCTAGTAAATTATCTATATTTTCCTGGCTTGGTATGAGCTTACCTTTTCCTGGACATGCAGCTATATGTTCAATTAAACATCTAATCTGAGCATAAAATAATACCACAATCATATGGTGTATTTAAAGTTTTGTGACCGTCTACTGCCCAAGAGGTTGCTTTTGAAATTCCTTTAGTTAAGTATTTTAATTCTTCAACAGCATTTGCCCATAATCCAAATGCACCATCAATGTGCACCCAGGAGTTAGCTTTATTTGCTTTTTCGCAAATGGTTTCAAAGTCATCAAAAGCTCCACTATTAACATTACCAGCTTGTAGAATTAATATTGTATTTTCATCTAAATCTGGCATTAAATCAGCGATAATTCTACCTTGATTATCAACGTCTACCCATTCTATATTATCTACCCCTAATCCTAGTATACCTATAGCTTTTAATATCGTAGAATGGGCTTGTTTACCAGTTACAATTCTAATTTTTGGAGCATTAGTTAAACCTTTATTATTTATGTCCCAGTTATTTCTTTGTAGTATTCGATATCTGGCCGCAGCTAAACCACATAAACTGGCAGTAGAAGTTCCACTCACAAATCCAGCTGATGATTTGTTTGGCAGATGGAATAATTCTATGAGCCATTTTTCAACAATTGTTTCTAGCTTGCTTCCAATTGGAGATAGAACATTCATTGAAGGAGCTTGATCCCAAATAGTCCCTAAATTTTTAGCGGCTAAACCAACAGGCAATGCACTACCTATTACAAATCCATGATACCTTCCTCCCAAAGTAGCTGTAGTAGCGGGACTGCCATATTGGTTCAGCATATATAGTACGGATGAAGCTCTAGTCGATTCTTGAGGAAATTCTTCATCAAACTTTGATAAATTAGCTAAAGCTTCGTCAGTAGGATATACATTTCTATCAAAAATATTATCTAAGTAATCAAAAGTATATTGATGTGCTTGTTTAAATATTTCTTTGTTTTTTATTTCTTGAAACATTTGATTTTGAATAATATCGTCTTTCATTTTTATTTACTTTTTATTATGTTGTATTTTTCTTTATAATATAACATTATAGGTTGAAAAGGACCAAGTTTATGTTGTTCCGAAGGAAAATTATCTGCCCAAGGACCATATGGCGTCGAGACTGGTTTTAATTTAATATTCGGAAAATCTGCTTTTTTATTTTTCTTTTTAGGTCTAGCATATGTATTTATATATGCAGCAATATTGTATGCTTCTTCATCGGTTACTTGCGGTGAATTATAGGTAGCGCCAAGAGGCATATTTGCTTTTATAAATTCTGCAGCAGTGATAACTCGATTCATTCCTGCTCCATCATTATAAGTGGTTTTACAAAGTTTGTACACGAAACCGAAATATCTCATAGCAAACATATTATTACAGAACTACTAGAGACTCTTATAGATGCAAATGAAATGGATCTTCAAATCTCAGAAATTGAGGGTGATGCCGTCCTTTTTTACAGAAAGGGCAGAAAACCTACAGCTGCTGAAACACTTGCGCAAGTACAAAGAATGTATATTAAATTTCATGTGGTCTTGCGAAAATATGAATCCCAAAGAATTTGCCAATGTGGTGCATGTATAAATGCTAATGGCCTTACCCTAAAGTTCATCATCCATTATGGGGATATATCAATTAATCAAGTTAAATCCAGGTCAAAACTTTTCGGAAAAGATCTGATAGTGGCTCACCGACTTATGAAAAATGACATCTCTTTAAAAGAGTATGTTTTGATTACCAACCAACTTATTAATGCCTGTTCCTCTTGGGTTGAAATAGAGCATGTAGCTTGGGAAAAACCAAGTCATGCCAATGGTAGTTATGATTTTGGTTCTATTAAATACTGCTACTTATCGTTAGCTCCTTTAGAATCACATATTCCCCAACCTACTATTGAAGATTATGCCCCCGATTCAAAAATGAGTAAAATTCTCTCTGTAGAATCCGTCATAAATGCACCCATTGAATTTGTTTTCGATATTGTTTCTGACACCCATGCTAAGCATCTCTGGATACTTCATGTTAAGGGAAGTGATAAGACAAATGGCAAGATTGCCAAAAATGGCAGTACCCATAGGTGTATCATGAATGAAGATGAAAATGATCCATTTTTAACATCTCATAACTTTAAAATAACTAAGGATTTAATAACATGGATTGATACAAATCATACGGGAAAATCTGATCTCATTATAACGCTTCAACGTATTTGAAATAGTATAACTAGAATAAATTTAACGATTATGCAAAAACAGAATTTTATCAAAAAAATATTATATAATTTATTTAAAAAGAAAGGCTTTGTTCAATTCTATGGAGGTTCATTAGAAAATCTCAGTGAATATTGCAAGAATTTAGAAAAAGAGGGGCAAGGACATTCTTCTGGTATTTTGTTGGAACCTGCGTAGATTGCATTTTAGAATGCCCTAATAAGCTATTAACTACTTCCATAGGCACATATTAAATAACAATATTGTACTGGTAAACACTCTTAAAATAGAAACAACAACCCTCTTTAATTTTGATAACTAAACCACTATGGACTAAAGTACCATAGGTTTTTAAATCTGACTAAAGTCAGCAGTACGCAAACAATTCGTGATTACTCAAGTATAAAAGAATCTGTATCATTGTTTGATTTGCGATGATGTTCTAAATATTCATTTACCATTTCATCTGTAATATTACCAGTACTCCAACAACCAAATCCTATAGCCCAAAAATGCCGCCCCCAATATTTTTTGTGCAATTTCGGGAACTCTTGCTGCAATCGACGAGAACTTCTCCCCTTCATTTTCTTTACTATACTGCTAATATCTTGTGATGGACGATATTCTATATGCATATGAACATGATCTTTACTAACAACCCCTTTCAAGATATTTATCCCTTCCGCATCACAAATCTGTATCAATATAGACCTACACTTTTTTTGGATATCACCTTCCAAAACTGAATATCTGTATTTTGTACTCCAAACTATATGTACTGTTAATCTAGAAACAGTATGTCCATTTACTCTTTGCTCTGTCATAAACCAAAGATAAAAATTTTTAGAAGCTAAAGCGAGATGCACTAAAGTGCATAGTTTTAACTAAATTTGAGACCAATAAAGTTGATAACTTGACTTTGACAACTTTGACAGGTTATTTTATAGAATTTAGCACACTCTGTAAGCTTCTAATAAAGAATAAAACCATATTGTCATTTGCAAAACCTTTACGAATCTTTTTAAAGGCAATACTCATTTGTGCTTCAACTGTCTTAATTGAAATGTCCAAAATGCTTGCTATATCCTTATATTTTACACCCTCCATTTTGTTCATTTGAATAATTCGTTTACATCTTGGAGGTAATGAATCAATTATTAAGTACATCCTTTTAATCCGCTTTTCCATGGCTTCATTATCTTCTTCAATCCTATCATTTAAAGAGCGTTGCCATATATCATCCAAAAGCTTAATTCTTTTCTTATCTTTTCTGACACTATCAACGTAACGGTTATAAGCTATAGCATAAAGATAATTTTTAGGTGATTTAATATCATTCAATTTATGGCGGTCCTTCCAAAAATCAATAAAGGCCTGTTGTACTATATCTTCCGCTTTCATTTGGTCATGAGTATACGTTACTATATAGGCTACTAATCGGTCATAGTATTTTTCAAACAAATATTTAAAGGCTTTTTCATCAGCCCTTTTTAATGTTTTAACAGCATCTATTTCATTCATAACCATGAAATTTTGGTAAAGATTAAAAAAATAATTGATTTTTTTTTAGGGGTTTTATTTAATTTATACGCATTAGTATAATGAAGGCCAAACAATTTTTCTTTTAGGATAGATAAGATTAATACATATTTATGAAAACCATAATCACAAAACTGTTTACTGAAACGATTACCGATAAAGAGTTAATAAAGCTCCAAGAATGGTTAAAGGACTCTAAAAACCAAGAAACACTTGAAGGGTACGTGCGTAATTATCATGATCTTAATATTTCAACTTTAAAAAATGATATTGATGGAGCCTACAAAAAGGTTATGCAGTCAATCGAATACAAACAGAAACCAACTAAGGTAATTCCACTAAACAAAAGAATTATTTTCAAATACGCCGCAGCCATTTTAATATTTGTTTCCGTAGGATATTTCTTTTTAAGTGATAACAACACTGTTGACACTAATACTCCAATAATTGTAAATAACAACTTTAAAGTTGGTACAGATAAAGCCACCTTAACCTTGGGAGATGGATCTCTTGTGGAACTGGAGAAAGGAAACACAGTCGCAACCCAAAATGCCAATAGTAACGGAGAACAGATAGTTTATACTTCAGACACTAAAACTAAATCGAAAATCGATTATAATTATTTAACCATTCCGCGGGGTGGACAGTTCCATGTGATTTTATCAGATGGCACTGAGGTATGGTTAAATTCTGAAACTCAATTAAAATATCCAGTGGCTTTTATTGAAGGCCAAGCACGACTGGTGGAATTGGTTTATGGTGAAGCCTATTTTGATGTGTCTCCTATTACAAATAATGATTTTAGTGTTTTTAAAGTATTAAACAAAGGTCAAGAAATTAATGTTTTGGGTACAGAGTTTAATATAAAAGCTTACAAAGATGAAAACATAATTTATTCAACACTTATTGAGGGTGAAGTAATGATTAACTCCAAAGGCCGCAAAGAAACTCTTAAACCTGGTCAACAATCGGTCTTAAATCTTTCAAATAACACTTTAGCTGTTGTGGCTGTAGATGTTTACTCTCAAACATCTTGGAAAGATGGTGTCTTTAGTTTTGAGAATATGAGGCTAAAAGATATCATGATAACACTTTCTCGTTGGTATGATATCGATGTTTTTTTTGCTGATTCTGAGATTGAGTTATTAAGGTTTAATGGAGGTTTAAAAAAAGAACAAGACATAGAAAGTTTATTATCACTTATTTCAAGTAGCCTAGGTACAATTAGCTACGAAATAAATAATAAAACGGTTGTGCTTAAAAAGGTAAAAACTAATAAATGAAAGTCTAATCCAAATATATATAATAATATGAAGTAAAACAACATGATATTTAATAAATAAAAAAGGGAAAAGGAAGCTTTGAACTCACACATACAAACTTCCAAATTCCCTACAGTGGTATTAATTAATTTAAATAACTAATCAATAACATACAAAATTATGAAAAACAAACAATTAACAGTACTTTTTTATATAAAAAAAAGGCTGTTTAAAGTAATTATGAAAATATATTTATTACTACTTTGTACTACGGTCTTTAGCCTTTCATCAAACAATATCGTATCTCAGAATACCAAAGTGAGAATTGATGTTGATAAAATAGCTACAATAGACCAAGTCTTTAAAATAATTAATAAGCAGACCGATTATTCATTTATTTATAAGTCTGATTTGTTTGAGGGTCTACCAAAAGTAAAACTTAAAAAGGGTAGTATTCGAGTTAGTGAATTACTAAATGGTGTAATTGCAGCAGATAAGTTCAATGTCATATTATCACACAATAATTCTATCATTATAAAGACAAAGGACAAAAAACAACAACGTGAGATTACAGGTCTCGTTTCCAATGAATCGGGATTTCCTTTCGAAGGAGTGACAATAATAGTTAAAGGAACAACAATTGGAGTAGTTACAAATGTCGACGGTGTATACAAAATAAAAGTTTCAGACCCAGATAATGTTTTGGTTTTTTCTTATTTAGGTTTTAAAACTCAAGAAATTACAGTTGGAAACCAAGATGTAATCGATGTGAAATTACAAGAAGATACAAGCGAACTAGAAGAAGTTATCCTTGTTGGCTATGGAACAGCTAAAAAGAAAGATTTAACGGGATCAGTGTCTTCAATCAAATCTACAGACATTAAACAAATTAAATCACAGACAATAGACCAAACCTTTATAGGTAAAATGCCTGGAGTATATGTTGCTGCAGATGCTGGACCTCCAGGTAGTGGAGCATTGGTAAATATTCGTGGCCTAAGCCAATTAATAGGAGACAATCAACCCTTATATGTCGTTGATGGGATCCCAATTGTTGTTAGACCGAGATTTGAAGACAGGTTTAGTATAGGAGTATCTGGAGACAGAGAAAATCCTTTATTGTCTATAAACCCTGAGGATATAGAAAGGGTAGATGTTTTAAAAGATGCCTCAGCTGCAGCAATATATGGTTCAAGAGCTGCAAATGGAGTGATTTTAATAACAACAAAACGAGGAAAAAGAAACCAATCAACAAATTTTAACTTTTCCTATAACTCAACTATTCAAAACCCTTTAAATACATACGATTTGCTAAATGCGTCTCAGTTTCGGGAACATATAATAAGTCAAGGTAGTGAAGGACTTCTTAATCCATCCTTTGGAAATGCTGATACAGATTGGCAAGATGAGATTACAAATAATAACGCTTTATGGAATCAATATAATTTTAATGTTTCAGGCGGAACTTCTAAATCAAATTACTTTGTTTCTGCTAACGTTACCGAACAAGAGGGAGTAATGTTAGGTAATAAATTTAGTAGATATAGCATTTCTAGTAGTTTAGATACCGATTTAAATGATAGATTAAAAACGGGATTTAACTTTAGTTACAATTATAGTATAAACAAAACATCTCGCTTAAATAGTTTGGCTGCAGGTGGATTTTGGAGACCAGACCTACCTGTATTTAATGATGATGGCTCATATTCTACGATTACAAATTTTTTAGGGGATATAAGAAATCCTGTTGGAGATATGGCTAAGGCAAAAAACAAAGCTGTAGCCCAAAATTTTGTTGGATCTGTTTTTGGAGAATTCAAAATCATTGATGAACTGAGTTTTAGATCTCAGATAGGCATTAATATTACCAACGACAAAAGTACAGCTTTTACTCCATCGTTTTCTACTTTTGCATTATTCGATCAACGATTTAATGGTAGAGCTGGAGCGCAGTTAAATATTCAACATAACAACGGAATAAGCGCTTCATGGTCTAATACTTTAAATTTTAATAAGACCTTTAATGATATACATACACTAAACGCAGTTGTAGGTATTGCTCACGACTACTCTAAATTAGAATTAGACTCTCAAGCTTACTCTGGTTTTCCTGATGATGAAATTTTAACGGATATCCAATCAGCGCAACAATTAGATTTTAAATCAAGCGACGCCTCTCAAACAGCTCTAAACTCTTTATTCGCAAGAATAAATTATAATTATGATAACAGGTACTTGTTGACTTTTACTGCAAGATCTGATAAATCCATAAAGTTTGGTCCAGATAACCGTAGTGGATTTTTCCCATCTGGTGCTATAGCTTGGAATTTACACAATGAAAAATTCTTAAAAGACAACGATCTAATAAGCCAAATCAAACTTCGTGCTAGTATAGGTCGCACAGGATCAGATAATTTACCAGCATTTACATTTCTTGCAAATTATGCTGCACAAAATAGTGGTGGTTCAATTTATGATGGTGTAAATGGTATTGTTGTAACAGGTATTCCAAACGATGAAATTCGATGGGAGGAAACAGACCAATTAGATATAGGTTTGAATTTTGGTTTATTTAATGATCGTTTAAGCGGTGAGATAACTTATTTTGAAAAAAAGACTAGTGATATTATTTTATTAACCCCGCTGCCTGCACAAACTGGGTTTAGCAGATGGAATTCAAATATAGCTGATGTTTCTAATAAAGGATGGGAACTATTAATAGGTGGTGATATTATTAGAAGTAAAAATTTTAAATGGAATTCTTCATTTAATATTTCATTTATTGATAATAATGTTGATGCTTTAAATGGAGGGCAAACAACTTCTTTTGGTAGCTTTGGTATTAAAGAAGGTCAACCTATAGGCTTTATTGAAGGTTATGATATTATTTCTATTGCTCAAGCCCAAGATGAGATTGATGCTTTAAATACAGCTGCTCCTGATGGTAATTACTATAGTGGCTTAACTCAGCCAGGAGACTATATATATAAGGATGTTAATGAAGATGGTGAAATCACTTCTGAAGATATAGTGCCTTTAGGGGATATCAACCCAGACTTTTTTGGTGGATGGAATAACACATTAAGTTATAAAAATTTTGACTTTACTTTTAACTTTAACTATGTAAAAGGTAATGATAAAATATGGTTTCGAGGTGATGCTGAGCTTTCAAACGTTAATTTGTTTAGAAACGTAACAACTAATGTATTTAATACTTGGTCACCAGATAACACCGATGCTGAATATGCGCGTTTTGGCTCAAGAACCCATGAGCGAAATAGTAAAATTATTGAAGATGCTTCTTATATAAAATTAAGGTCTGCTTCAATAGCTTATAATTTTCCTAAACATTGGTTGAATAAAACAGGTCTTAATAATGTTAAATTATCAATATCTGGAAATAATTTATTTGTAATCACCAATTACCCTGGTATAGATCCAGAAAGTAACGATGGGCTAACTACAGGAAGTACAGTTTACTTGCAAAATGATAATGGGTTCTCATATCCACAAATGAGGACTTTTACTATAGGAATAGATATAGGTTTATAAAATTTAAAATGAAAAAAATGAAAAAAATGAAGTTTATATATATAAAAGCTATTTGCTTATCGCTATTGTGTTTATCATCTTGTCAATTAGCTGAAGATTTAGATGACATAAAACCACTATATACATTAGATGCAGAAATAGCTATTGTTGATGAATCAACAGCTGAATTAGCTTTAGCAGGAGTTTATGCAGGATTTCGACAAAGTAATAATGGAAGTGGTAATCCAGAAATTTATTTAATACCTGGATTAATGAGCGGCATGCTTGTAAATCATTTCGTTTTCAACAACGGCCCAGAAGGACGATCTTATGTTGCAAATAATCCATTATCTGATGCCACAAGTGCAAATATAGGTGCTTATACTCGTATGTATGATTTGATCAATAGAACAAATTGGTTTATTGAAAAGACAAGTGAACTTTCTGAAAGTGAATTTTCTTCGCCAGATAGAAAAACAACTATGATAGCTGAGGCTAAAGCTATAAGAGCTACAGCTAACTTTCTTTTATTACGCCTTTGGGGACAGTTTTATGATTCATCATCAAAATATGGTATAGTGCTTAGAAAAGAGCCCGCGAGATCGGCAGAGGCTCTACCAAGAAGTTCAGTACAAGAGACATATGATGCTATTATTGAAGACTTAGATGCTGCGATTGCTTCTGCTCCAGATTTAAGAGCTAAATATTTTATTAATAAAACTTACGCAAAAGGGTTAAAAGCTAAAGTAATGTTATACCAAGGAGACTATACAGCTGCAGCTAATCTTGCAAAAGATATTATGGATAATTCAGGGTCAAATTTTGCTTTGGAACCAAATTATGGAGACATATTTTTAGATCATACAACTCCTGATCTGTTTAGCAGCTCTGAAGTTTTGTTTGCTCCTAAAGGTGAGCCTGGAGCAATTTTAGGTATTGGTAATTTTACTGGATTTTGGGCATCTATAAACCCTACTTTTTCAGCTGAGGCTTCAAAATCTACAACAATAGATGGACAAACTATTGTTCATGATGGCACAAGATTATCTTCAACCATATATAATTCAGGTTTTTTTGGTTATGACACCTTTAAATATAATACTCGATCTCCTGGTCAACTATACGAAATGGTATATCTGCTAAGAATGGCCGAAATTTATTTGATTTATGCAGAAGCAGACGCACGTGCTAGTAATAGTGTAACTTCTGAGGCTTTAAAAGCTTTAAATGATATAAGAATAAGAGCTGGTGCAACTTCTACTGGCGGTGATGGTTTTGAAACGTATCCAGCGTCTATCTCTTTATCACAATTCCTAGAGGCTGTTCGTGTCGAAAAGCAAATTGAATTGGCTGTAGAAACTGGTGAAGAATGGTTTGACCTAGTAAGATACCATTTTATAGATGGGTTTGATGTAACAACCGTAAAACCTTCAGCTACTATATCAGATAAATATATTTTGCCTATTGATGCCGTATCTATTCAAGCAGGAGGTGGAGTTGTTGAACAAAACCCTTCTTATTGATTTATTTGTATGGCATAATAAAAAAATAATTTATTTGATTATCGTTTAAATATTTGAATTAGTTAAAAAAGACAGTACTAAGCAATTAAGGCCTTGTACTGTTTTTTTAGGTTATTATCACAAAATGAGACCGTTGCAAGGTGTTTGCTTAATTTCTCAAGATTTCGTATCTTTTGTATATGGAATTAATAAAGCACCCAACCCTAGCAGATAGTATTTGCGATATACGTTCTCGCAAGATAAAGCGGACCTTTTTCACACAAATTAATACTCTTTTAGATTGGCAGCCAATCATAAAGGTTTTAAAGAAGCATTATACTAAAGGACAAAGTGCCACAGGTAAACCTAGCTATAGTGGCTTGCTCCTTTTTAAAATGAGTCTATTATACCATTTTAAATAGTAAAAGTCGTTATATTTTAGTATCTTTCACTATGGCAAAACCGAAAGAATTTACAATACAAGAATCTGTTTCTACGCTTGAAACACTTCGCAAACAACAAACT
>NZ_JAKKDU010000011.1 GCF_021728535.1 Wocania arenilitoris
GAACCTTGATTGCGGTCGGACTTAAATGTACCAATGCGAAAACCGGCCTCGACAAGGAGCCTCCATAAAGATACGATTCGTTAGCAAAAAAACTCAACTGATTTTTTAGTAGGGAGATTGCATTAAACGAAACTTTCCAAAAAACAACAACTAAAACGAAATCACAGCTCCCAAAACCAACATCGTTTGGTTTCCTTTAAACTTAGAATCACCACCAGAAGCATCAACAGTTTTAGAGTTTAATTTGTTTAGAATATTTGTAAACCCATAAATGTATTGGGCTTTAAGCTTAAGGTTTTTAATTCCAACCGATGCGCCAATTACGCCATTAATATTAAATTGAGAAATATTTGTAATGTTTTCTGCAGTTAAATTGCTGTAATTATTAATATAATAGCTTTTCTTGCTTTCATCTTTAAGCTCTAATTTTCCGTTGTATTGTAGCATAGGACCCAAATCAATAGTAAAATAATTAGGCGCTACTTTTATATGCATAAGCATTGCTACTTGAGCTGCAAACATTTTATAATCAATAAATTCATTGGGGTTGCTATTACTTAATTGCGTTGGTCTTGCAGAAATATCAATACTACTTTCAGAAAGTTGCATACCAAAACTAATATTATACCATCTGTTAGGAATATCAACAGTTGAAGACAGCCCACCTGAAAATCCGTTCGATGAATTAGTTATAAAGTTATCGGTGGTAATATTAAATTGAGTAATTCCTCCTGTTATACCAATACCATTGCTAATACTATAATTTCCTTTTTGCGAAAAACTTTTTGTAACAAAACACAGTAAAAGCGCTACTAATAAGAAAGGTTGTTTAAATTTCATCATTTGGGTAATAAACAGCCAAATATAGTATAATTTTTGTATCTTAATTTTTCTAACCATTTTAATGTATTTATTATGAACTTATTTTTTATTCCTATTATCCTTTTCGGATTAATCATATTAATCTCTGCTTTCTTTATTGTTAAGCAACAAACCGCTGTGATTGTTGAACGTTTTGGTAGATTTCAAATCATTCGTCATTCTGGTTTGCAAATGAAAATTCCTTTAGTAGACCGAATTGCTGGTCGATTAAGCTTAAAAATTCAGCAACTTGATGTTATCATTGAAACTAAAACTTTAGACGATGTGTTTGTTCGCTTAAAAGTATCAGTACAATACAAAGTAATTCGCGATAAGGTTTATGATGCTTTTTATAAATTAGATTATCCGCACGATCAAATTACATCTTACGTTTTTGATGTAGTGCGTGCCGAAGTACCTAAAATGAAACTAGACGATGTGTTTGTTAAAAAAGACGATATTGCTATTGCGGTTAAAGCTGAATTGAACGATGCTATGATCGATTATGGTTACGATATTATTAAAACTCTTGTAACCGATATTGATCCTGATGCTCAAGTAAAAGAAGCCATGAATAGAATTAATGCTTCTGAGCGTGAAAAAATAGCTGCACAATTTGAAGGTGATGCTGCTCGTATTTTAATTGTTGAAAAAGCAAAAGCCGAGGCTGAAAGCAAGCGTTTACAAGGTCAAGGTATTGCAGACCAACGTCGTGAAATTGCGCGTGGTTTAGAGGAGTCGGTAGAAGTTTTAAATCGTGTTGGTATTAATAGTCAAGAAGCTTCTGCATTAATTGTTGTTACTCAACATTACGATACCCTACAATCATTAGGTGAAGAAACTAATAGTAATTTAATTCTTTTGCCAAATGCACCACAAGCCGGAAGCAATATGCTAAATGATATGGTTGCTAGTTTTGCAGCAAGTAACCAAATTGGTGAAGCCATGAAAAACGCTAAGAAGAAGAACGAATAAATTTTCTTTTTAATATAAACAAACCCTCTAGAATCATCTTTTAGAGGGTTTTATTTTGTTACTTTAAACCATGAAGAAAAATACTTTAATTGTTTTAGGATCTCCTAATTCTCCTGAAGGGGTTTTAAGTGATATATCTAGAAGTAGATTAAACTATTGTGCTAGCTTATACACCAAAGGTAGTTTTGTGCTTTGTACTGGTGGATGGGGTGATCATTTTAATACATCTAGTAAACCTCATGCTGAATATTCTAAAGCATATTTAATTAAAAATGGAATTCCTAAGGACGCCTTTTTAGACTTCGCATTATCATCAAATACCGTTGACGATGCTGTAAAAATTAAACCTGTTGTAGAAAAATTAGACAATGTGCACCTAACAATTATTACCTCAGAATATCATTTAGAAAGGGTAAAATTAATTTTTAATGAAATCTTAAACCCTTTTGAATTGGAGTTTGTTGGAGTTAAATCTAACCTTAGTAAAGATGTTTACAATAAACTAGTTGCTCACGAAAAAAAAGCGGTAAAATCGATTTTAGATAACGGATTATATTACTAAATTAAATCCGCTTTAAACGGATGTCTTTCTTCCCACTTTTTTATTGGATTCATGTATTTTACAATACACTTTAAAACCGTATTGGCAATAAAATTATTAGTGTGCTTTAAATACACATGCATTGTTTTGGGTTTTGCTCCAATTGAGCTTTTAATTTCCATTGCGGTTCTAGCATAGACAATGGTTTTAAAGTTGTTTTCAATACCAAAAAACGCCATATTAAACAGCATGTTTAAATACATTTGATACTTTTTCTGCAAGTCTTTGTTGTAACCTAAAAAGTACGTTTCTAAAACGTCATCATTTAAAATTAAAGTATAAAACCCAACCAATTCTTCATTTAAAAAGAAACCAAAAACTTTAAATTTTTCACCTAAGTTTACCTTTAGTTTATAAAAATGTTTTTTGTGCAACTTAAACGAATTAACACCTGCATTATCCGAAACAGTTTCATACAGTTTAAAAATAGTATCAGAATTGTTTTTAATAAATTCTTCGTTTAGCTCTTTACAATCAATATTTGTAGCTTTTTTCCGAGCCGTTTTATAGCGTCTATAATACTTTTTATTGAATGATGCTATGTAGTTTTCTGGTGTTTTCCAAGTATCTAAAATAGCAAGTATCATATTTGGCTGAACTTGTACTTTGTATAAATTATTGACTTTAAAAAATTCTGAGCTTTCATGAATCGTATCATTTTCAAAATAATCTTTAAAAGCAATGATGCGTATCTTTTTATTAAACTCAGATTTAATTTTGGTTGTTAAATGGCTTAATGCTTTTTCAAGTTGCATTAAATACTCACTTTGCGAAATTTCTAGCGAATTAAAGTAAATTCCATGTTGCCCTGTATGCATTAAATTACCAACAATTAATGCATTTCCTTTTATGATTTTTGATACTAATTGCTTTGCAGATTTTTTAATAATATTGCTTGAAGTCTTTCTAAATATATCATCCAAATACATTTCTACGCGCTGTATAATAGCAATACCAACTAGTTTTTTGGCATTAAAAACAGCTAAATAGTACGATGTTATATTGCTTGGAGATGATGATTCAAGTGTTTTTAAAAATGCTTTTTTTAAAAAAATATCATAATTTGGAAGTACATCCCAGGAATCGGGAAGTTTATTAACTGTAGTATATAGTTTATAATGTATCAATACAAAAGAAAAAAGACCGAAGTTAAATACCTCAGTCTTTAAATGTGTTAAAAAATTACAAAATTTTTACATTCCACAAAGTATCGCCCCCATAACCGCAAGAGTAACAATCCAATATCCGGCGTTTATAAAAATGTATTTAGCACTTTTACGTTCAAATAAAGCGTTAGTCCCAATAATTGGAAGCGCAACTAAGATTCCTGCTAATGTACCATGTAGCGCGCCATGTTTAAATGTTCTAAAGGCTGTTCCGTAATCTGCCATAAAGGCTTCAAACGATGGTAAAGCATTAGTTGGGTCTCCTCCTACCATTCCTAGTGCTCCCCATTGGGGATTTGTCATTTGCATAAGTTGAACGGCTAGTAATACAGCAAAAAATAAAGCTAATCCAAATATTTTAGCCATATTTCCACCTTTCATTTTTTCTTCTGTCATTCCAGAAGCTTGCATCCATGCATTTCCAAATACTTTTGGGTTGTACCATATAAATCCCACAACTAATGCAGCAACTGCAGCAATTGGGATTGCTATAAGGTTAATTGGCATTTCCATATGTTTTTAGTTTTAGTTAGAAGATAAATATAACTAAAATTAAAATATGTGTTTAAGTTTTAACACTTTATAGTACTTAAAGTGCTTCAGCTTCGGCTACTAACAACTCGTTTTTATCTTCTAAAGCTTTAGAAATAAAATTATTTATAGCCTCGTTTCGCTCTAATCCATTTTCTAGTAAAACACCTAAAGTTAACGTTGCAGCTATACGAGTTCCTGCTTTTTTTACCGCTGTATTAAACAATGGTTCTAAATCTTCATACGAGACATTTTTAGCTAATTCTTGAATTTCAGATTTAACTTTTAACTGTTTTTCTTCAGGGAGATTTGTATATTTTTTTCCCAATTGCTGAATGACACTAATTGCTTTTCGTTGATTTTGTTGCTGCAGTTTTTCTTGGTTTTGATTCATGCTATTTTTAGGCTTACTTCGACTATGCTCAGCACTAGTTTTTTTTGCCCAAGAATCTCTTAATCCAACAGTCTTGTTAAATACTAATTTTTCTCCAATAGAATCAACATTAAAATAGCCTAAACGTTGAAACTGAAACCTATCGCCAATTTTAGCTTCTTTTAAACTAGGTTCAATAAAAGCATCAATTACTTTTAGTGAATTTGGATTAATAAAATCTAAAAACGTTTTATCGGTATGGCTATCTGGAGCTTCATCCATAAACAGCCTATCGTATTCTCTAACCTCAGCTTTTATAGCATGTTGTATAGAGACCCAATGCAAAGTTCCTTTTACTTTTTTTGAAGTGTCTTCACTATATGTACAATGTACTTCGGTAATATTTCCATTAGAATCTTTTACTACGCTTTCTGCTTTAATAATATAGGCGTTTTTAAGCCTTACTTCGCCACCTAATCTTAATCTAAAAAACTTATTTCCAGCGTCTTCTTTAAAATCTTCTTTTTCAATATATAATTCACGAGAAAATGGCACTTTTCTATAACCTGCACTATTATCTTCTTGATTATTCTCGGCATCTAACCATTCTACTTTATCCTCTGGATAATTTGTTATTACTAGTTTTATAGGATTTAAAACAGCCATAACGCGCGGAGCAGTTTTATTTAAATCCTCACGAATACAAAACTCTAAAAGCGAAACATCTATAACATTATCTCTTTTTGCAACACCTGCTGTTTCTACAAACTTTTTTAGCGCTTTTGGCGTGTAACCACGACGACGCAAGCCAGAAATAGTTGGCATTCTTGGGTCATCCCAACCGTTTACAATACCATCTTCTACCAATTGCAATAATTTGCGTTTACTCATTATAGTATAACTCAAATTTAAACGTGCAAACTCTCGCTGTTTAGGCAGTTTTGGATATTTGTCTTTGCTATAGGTGTAAACCTGTTCTTTAAACCAGTTATAAAGCTCTCTATGAGGTTTAAACTCAAGCGAACAAAGTGAGTGTGAAATTTGTTCAATGTAATCACTTTCGCCATGAGTCCAATCATACATGGGATAAATACACCAATCGTTTCCTGTTCTGTGGTGATGCTTCTTTAAAATACGATACATAATTGGGTCGCGCATCAGCATATTAGTGTGCTGCATATCAATTTTTGCACGTAAAATATGAGTGCCTTCTTCAAATTCACCATCTTTCATGCGCTTAAAAAGATCTAAATTTTCATCAACACCCCTACTTCGGTAAGGACCATCAACTCCGGGTTGGGTTGGCGTTCCTTTTTGTTCTGCCATAGCTTCACTAGATTGTGAATCTACATAAGCCTTTCCATCTTTAATAAGTAAAACTGCCCAATCGTAAAGTTGCTGAAAATAATCTGACGAGTACAACTCATTAGCCCAAGTATATCCCAACCACTTAATATCTCGCTTAATAGCATCTACATATTCTTGCTCCTCTTTAGCTGGATTAGTATCATCAAATCTTAAATTTACTGGTGCATTGTATTTTTCACCTAAACCAAAGCTAATTCCTATGGCTTTAGTATGACCAATATGTAAATATCCATTTGGTTCTGGTGGAAAACGAAAACGCAACTCGTTATTAGGCATACCATTGGCTAAATCTTCTTCTATAATTTGCTCTAAAAAATTTAGTGGTTTTTTTTCTTCAGACATAAAAATTGGCAACTCTATTTAATAGCTTTTAAAAACTAATAATATTAAACAAAATATTGTGCAAAATTAGGTAATTTTGATGACTTAAAATGACATCTGATGGGAATTATAAAAGTTGAAAATATTCGAGTATTTGCTTATCATGGCTGCTTAAAAGAAGAGACAAAAATAGGCAGTGATTATCGTGTAGATTTGCAGGTTAAGGCTAATTTACAGCAATCTGCAAAAACAGATAAATTAATGGACACAGTTGACTATGTGTTTTTAAATCGAGTGATTAAAGAAGAGATGAATAAGCCCTCTAAACTACTAGAAACAGTAGCAAGACGTATTTTAGATAGAATCTTTAATGAGGATGGTTTAGTGAAAAAAGCATCAGTTAGTATTAGCAAACTAAACCCACCTATTGGTGGCGATGTTGAGCGTGTAACGATAAAAATGACTGATAAGCGTAAAAAATAACATTTTGTAAGGAAAAGTCATATTTTTTTTTACATTTGCAGCAAGTTTTTGATTCCCTCTCAAGACAACATTAAACACAATTTAATAGTAAAATATTAAGGCGTCGTGGCCGAGTGGCTAGGCAGAGGTCTGCAAAACCTTCTACAGCGGTTCGAATCCGCTCGACGCCTCAACAAAAAGAGATGTTTTTTAAAAGTATCTCTTTTTTGTTTTTATAAATTTTAATCATTTAAAAAAAGTGCTTACCTGCTAGTCTGATAATTTGTCTTTTATTGGATTTATTTGTTCTAATTTGTCTTTTATTCTTTTTTGTTCATCTGGAAAAAAACCTTGTACCAAAAGTAAAACCCCAAAGCCAAGAATTACTAATGCTATTATTTTTTTTGTCTTAAAAATAAGCCTTGGTGTTAATTGGTTTTTTAATTTTTTTGCTAATGCTATTTTAACCAAGTCTATCAAAAAATAAACAATAAGTATTGTGGATAAAAAAACGACAACACCATCTTTTGATTCAGTTAATGAGTTTCCCAGTACTATAAATGCAACCCAACCTAATAAAACGCCAATATTTATAAAATTAAGTAAAAATCCTTTTAAAAAAAGTTTGCCATAGCCTTTTTTTATTTCAACTTTATGATATTCTCTAACAATTTCTCGAAATGATTTTGAGGTTTTTATAAAAGAAATAACACCATAAGTAACTAATAAAACGCCACCAAAAATTAAAAAACTAGGATCATCTTTTACTTTTTCTAATAGCTTATTGGTACTGTAAAAAGCAATGATAATGAATAGAATATCGGCAAACATAACGCCGCAATCAAAAATTAAAGCGCTTTTAAACCCTTTTGTTGCGCTGGTTTCTAAAAGCACAAAAAACACTGGTCCTATTGTAAAGGCTAATATAAAACCAAAAGGTATCGCTGCTAAAATATCATCAAACATCATTGAGAGAAGGTTTACACAAAGTAAAGAAATATTTTATGATTATTAAATGTCTTTTAAACAGTATTTAAAAAAGAAAACCCACCTCAAACAGTGGGTTTAAAATATAATTAAACTTTTAATTCATACGTTTTACACGACCGCCAAAAACGCTGCTTTCATTTACATTTTCTGGATCTCCGTAAATAAACACATCGCCTCCAGCTCTTATTTTAATATCAACCAATTTAGATGCATTTACATAAGCCTCTCCTGCGGCTCTAACAGCAACTTCTGTATTGTCTGTTATTAATTCTTCTGCTTTGTAAACACCTCCTGTTAACAATGATACTTTTTGGTTTTTTGATTTTCCAGAAGTTATTATTACTCCTCCAGTAACAGATTTAATATTGGCGTAACTAACATTTAATTTAACATCTATCTTTGCGCCTTCTTGCGCCTTTAAATCAATTTCAAACTGCTTTATTTTATCTTTTGAATGTACATGTGCACCTTCGTTAACATCAATTACTTGTATAGAAGTATAATACAGTTTTACTTTTGTGTTGTTGCCATCAAAAATTTCTTCTAAATTCATTTTAATCTTTAGCTTTCCGTTTTTGTTGTTAAGAACTACATCATTAGTATTATCGCCAGAAATAATCACTTTATTTTCTTTAGATTTTATGAGTTCAACCTCTATTAAATCGTAAACTTTAAGTTCTGAGAATTCACCAACTGATTTTTCTATTGGGTTTTGTGCTACTGCCAGAGTTGCAATAAAAATAGCTAAAATTGAAAGTAAATTTTTCATAATATAATTGTAAGGGTTTTTAACATAACGCTAAATTATCAATAATTATTCCGTTGTTATTTTATTTATGAAAAAATTACAATTATTAAAGCCCATAATGAGTATTTAGCGCAATTGACGACTAACGCTAACTTGCAAAAATTTTAAACTTTAACTGCTATACCAGTAATAGAAACAAAGAAATTAAAAGTATTCACAAAAGAGTAATATGAAAAAAGCGGTGTTTGTTATGATGTAGGTTTACTAAACATTCTGATTGAATAAATAAAACACATTCAAAAGTCTCATAAAATCATCTATCTATACCAAGCTTCTTTTTTATAAACGCTAGTTTTTGCTTCTTTTTCTCGACTGTACAGTCTTAAATGTGTTTTATCAATTTGTTTGTTTCTATAACCTAACAAATGAAAGAGTGGTTTTGCTAAATATTTAGCGGCTTTAAGGTTGACTACTAATGCGCCTTTTTTGTGATTTATCCACGAAATACCTGGTAAAAAAACTAAAAGTTCATCAAAACGAAGGCGTCTTAATACGGCAGATAATTTTAAGTAAAACGGTTTAATAATTTTTATAATAAAAAACCCATCATCTCCTTTGGTTTGATATAATGGCATAAAAATTTTGGCATTATGCTTTGATAAAATTTGCTTGTTATTACTAACCGCCAAAGGAATTCCTTTTTTAATATTTTGAAAACTTTTAAAACCTTTAAGCATTTTAAAGTCTTTATTAGGTTCAATTTTATATTGATATATTACCTCAAAAACGTCTTTTATCTGTTCTGCTTCCTTTTTTAAAATATTGTAATGCTCTTTAAAACCTAAAAGGGTTTCTTTTTCTACATTGCCTGTATGAACCAGTGTTAAAAAAGCAAATGCAATGCAATTAGTTGTAGATGTTGTTAAATCGTGTTGTCCTGCTTCAAAACCTAAAGATACATAACCTAATTGATTAATATAACTTAAAAGTGGTCCATCTAAAAACTCTTCAATACCTAAAACAATTGGTACAGGAAACAGCTTAGAAAATTTTCTGTTAATTAACGCGTCGTTAATTGTTATAAATGGTAAAGATATACTAGAAGTTGTGTGGAAATCTATGAAATAAAACGGGCCGCTTTCTTCTTTAAAAATAGTTTGTAGTAGTTTAAATAATTCAACAACTTCCTGCTCTTCGTTATTTAGTTGTGCTTTTTTATGAATGGTTTCAATTTGCAGTGGCATCCAAAGTCTGTTTAAATCTTCATCAATAAAGCGTTGATTTGTTTTAAGTGCTTTTATATTGCCCGAAATACCATAAATTGTTCCTTTTACATCTTTAGATTTTATCTTTTTAAAAACATGCTTTAAGGCATTTACTCCTGCTTTTTCGTTGCCATGAATGCCACCAAAAAACACAACGGTTGATCCCTTTTTGTTACCTTTAATTTTACCAATTATTCTGTTAATAGTTGCTGGTTTTTCAATTATTTGGTTTTCTTCTTTAATCATTTATCAAAATCATTTAGCGTAATTAAACCATTTAATTTACCATATTTAATAACTGGTAAACAGCTTATATTGTGTTCTTTCATTAGGCTTTTAGCAATCTCTATAGGCTCGTTTTCAGTAATTGTAATGACATTAGTATTCATTATCTTTTTTACAGAATCGTGTTGTTCTTCTATGTTATCTATATAGTTTTTTACGCCCGCCCAAGAAATGAGACCTATAATCTCTCTGTTGCTATTAATAACAGGCATATGATGAATGTTTTTCCACTTCATAATGTTTAATACTAGCTCAACGCTATCATGTTTATCAATTGAAAAAACATCGGTACTCATAATATGCTTAACAGTTCTGTTATCTATAATAGATGGTTCATAATCTGTTTTTAACATGCCCCAAGTAGATACAGGATATCCTTTTTCTTGTTTTTCGTATAATTTAGCAGTTAATATTTGCATAGATTCGTATCTGTTGTGTTTAGTTTTTAAAAATCTATAATTTCTAGTTAGCCACTCTGCACCGTTATAGCTTTTAATTCTATTTTCAATAATATTTAAATAATACTCTGCATCTTTTGGAGAAATACCGGCGCTGTAGAGTCCTTTGTACGCCATTGGCAACAATTCGTTTCTAATTAAATCGAAACAAGAAACATACTTACCATTCCAATAAAACTGTGCCGCCATTCCGTATCGTGCCGCATTAAAAAAGTTTGTTTTTACATCTTTAAAACTCCACTTTTCATGAATGTTTTTATACTGTTTTGGTTGTCCCAGCATTACACCTACCCAAAAAACCATATTAGCAATTTCATCTCTAGTTGTTGGTCCTGAAGGAATATATCGGTTTTCTATGCGTAAATGTGGTTTCCCATTACCTGTTCCGTAACAAACCCGATTCCAAGGATAGACTGTGCCATTATGCAATTGAAGCGCACTTAATTTTGGGGTTTCGTTATTCTCTAACATTTCTAGGCTATCTTTTATAAAATTTGATGTGACAAAGCTTCTAAAACGTGAAATGTTATCTTTAAAAATATCTGCTATTGAGCCTGTTTGCCAATTATTACCAAAGCTAACACGAGATTGTCTTTCGTTTAATAAAAAAGAATTTGCGCGTGTATCTACACTTTGGGTAAAAAGAGCTATTCTGGTTTCGCTCCATAATTCTTTTCCGAATAATATGGGCGAATTGGTACATGCACTTAAAACGGGGCCTGAAATCGCTTGAGCCCAATTATAGCTATCAATAAAAGTATTTGGATTGACTTGTAAATGCATTTGAAAACTCGTATTACAGCCTTCTAACATAACCGAATCGTGCAATAAATTTAAATCATCTACACCTTTAATGTGAATACTAAAATTTTGTTTTCTGGTTTCTTTTATAGCATCATTTAATACCGAATAACGTTTTATTGGTGTCATTTTATCTTCAGTAATACTATCAATAGTAAAGGATGGCAAAATACCAGTTAAAACAATTTTAGTGTCTTTTTTATCCGCAACCTCTTTTGCCTTTTTAAGTAGCTCATCAAGTTGTTTGTGCAGTTCTGAAAAACAATTACCACTAAGTTCTAAAGGATCTAAATTTGCTTCAAGGTTATAATTACCTATTTCGGTGGTAAAGTGATCATCATTTATTGTTTTTAAAACATCTAAAGCATTGTTGGTTGGTAAAAAGTTTTTATCAACTAAACAAAACTCCTGTTCTGCGCCAATTCGAATAGGCGCTTCTTCAATTAAGCCTTTGCTAATCATCATTTCTAACGCCTCAATATCGTTCATTAAATGATGTATATAATGTGCTTTATCTTTTTTATTGCTTAGTTTTCTAATATTTAAATCGCCCATAATATTTAAAATTATTGAAAGGTTAAATTACTGTACCTCTGCTAAATAAAGAATGATTTTTATCATATAAAAATATTGGCGCTAACGTTTTAATTCTTATTCCTATTTTTGTGTTTATAATATCAGTAAATGACAGGCTCTTATCCTAAAAAAGAAAAACTTAAAAGCAAAAAACGAATAGACCAACTGTTTACAGAAGGGCAATCGGTTTCGGCTTTTCCGTTGCGTTTAGTGTATTTACAAACCCGTTTTGAAGATAAAATTGTTGCAAAAACGGGTGTTTCGGTAAGTAAGCGAAACTTTAAAACCGCTGTAGATAGAAACAGAATAAAACGTTTATTAAGAGAAGTTTATAGGCTAAATAAAGCTGATTTTTTTAACAACATTACAACACAATATGCGTTTATGATTTTGTACATTGGCAAAGATAAACCCACATTTACACAAGTTGAAACCACAATGAAACGCTTGTTTGAAAAGTTTTTAGATACGGTTTCTGAATAATAAAATAGCATTTATGAAATTACTCTCTTACTTATTTTTATTAATACTTCCTTTAATGTGCTCTAAAGCACCATCCAATAATGAAGCATCAAAAGAATATAATATGGCATCTGCAGATGTTCTTTATGCAGAACGATCTCCAACTATAAACGGTTTAATTTCTTCATCACCACAAGCTATAAAACAACAAATCATTAAAGAATCTTATTTACATTTTGAAACTCAAAATTTAGATAAAACCTATAATCAAATCAAACAATTTATAATTCAAAATAAAGGGTTTATTCAAGACGATCAATCAAACAAGTCTTATAGCAGAATTACCAGAAGTTTAACCATTAGAATACCAATAAATAATTTTCAAAAAACTATAGATTCTATAAGTAATCGTGTTGAGTTTTTTGACACCAAAAGAGTATCTTCAAAAGATGTAACCGAAGAGTTTATAGATTTAGAAGCGAGGCTAAAAGCCAAACAAACCTTAGAAAAACGTTATTTAGAATTGCTTTCGAAAGCAAAAAACGTTAAAGAAATTCTTGAGATTGAAAAAGAGTTATCTAAAATTAGAGAAGAAATTGAAGCTAAACAAGGTCGATTAAAATATCTTACAAACAAAGTTGCTTTAAGTACTTTAAACATAGAATTCTATAAACACACCGCCGAAAGTCGTGTAACAATTTCCTATGGAACAAAAATGTGGAATGCCATTAAATCTGGTTTCAATGGATTATCTATGTTTTTTATAGGTATATTACATATTTGGCCGTTTATAATTATTCTTATAATCTTATTCTTTTTAATTAAAAAATGGCTCAAAAAAAAGAAATAATAAAATGAAAAATGTTCTAAAAAAGAAACTACTAATTCCTGCTTTAGCATTTACCATTCTTTTTACTGGTTCTGCTTTTAAAAATGATTTTTTTGAAATTGCTAAACAAATAGAAATCTTTACCACTTTATTTAAAGAACTCAACATGAATTATGTTGACGAAACCAACCCTGGTGATTTAATGGATACCGCTATTAAAAGTATGTTAGCAGACTTAGATCCTTACACCAACTTTTTAAACGAACAAGATGTTGAGGCGGCTAGAATAAACAATACAGGAGATTATATTGGTATAGGTGCCAAGGTGAGAACCTTTAAAGATAAGCTGCTTATTGTAGAGCCGTATAAAGATTATCCTGCAGATAAAGCTGGACTAAAAGCTGGAGATGAAATTATAAAAGTTGGTAATACTGTTATTGAAAGTTATAAAGATGATGCTGGTAATTTACTAAAAGGTGCTCCAGGAACTTCTGTTGAAGTTACTTATAAGCGTCAAAATCAAACTAAAACTGCTACAATAAATAGGGCCGAAGTAGAGATTAATGCGGTTCCTCATTTTTCTCTGGTTAATAATGAAACTGGGTATATAGTTTTATCTCAGTTTAACAATAAAGCAGCTCATGAAACCAATTATGCGCTAAGAGATTTAAAAGCTCAGGGTGCAAAACGTATTATTTTAGATTTACGCGGAAACCCTGGTGGGTTATTAAACGAAGCTATTAAAATTGTTAATTTATTTGTGCCTAAAGGACAACTAGTAGTAACCACAAAATCTAAAGTAAAAAAATATAACAGAACGTATTACACACAAAAAGAACCTATTGATACCGAAATCCCTTTGGTGGTTTTAATTGATGGTGGTAGCGCATCAGCTAGCGAAATTGTTTCTGGTGCTCTACAAGATTTAGATCGTGCTGTTATTGTTGGCTCTAGAAGCTTTGGTAAAGGTTTGGTGCAGCGCCCTAAACTACTAACTTATGGTACACAGGTTAAAATAACTATATCAAGATATTATACACCTTCTGGCAGATGCATACAATCTTTAGATTATTGGAATAGAAACGAAAAAGGCGAAGCCGTTAGAGTAAAACAAGAAAATTATAACGAATACAAAACTAAAAACGGTCGTAAAGTTTTTGATGGTGGCGGTGTTTTTCCAGATGAAAACTTAGGCGTAATTAAAAACTCTGCTATTATTAATGCTTTAGCTAATGATAACTTAATATTTGACTTTGCTACCCAATATTATTATAACAATAAAATTACAGATATAAATAATTTTAAACTGTCGAATTCCGATTTTTTAAGTTTCAAAAAGTATTTAAGAACTAATAATTTTTCATTTATAACACAAACAGAAAAAGCACTTTACAGGGTTTTTGAAGCGGCTACAAAAGAAAATTTAAATGATGATATTGAAACTGATTACAACACCTTAATATCTAACCTAAACACTTCAAAAACAAAAGCTATTGATGAGAATAAGGACTATTTATTAGCGCTTTTAACCGAAGAAATAGTAAAACGATATGTTCATAGAGAAGGATTATATGACTATTATAAAATAAACGACCCTAAAATAAAAAAAGCAACCGAAATACTAGGCGACCCCTCAACATATTCAAATTACTTAAAATAAAGACGTTAAAAGCTTTTAACAAACGCTACCACAACCTTATAAATGCACTTTTTTAATTAAAAACAGTATATTTATAGCCATATTCTATTCCCCAGTAATGAATAAATTATTTAAAATAATATTAATTATACTATGCTTTAACATAGCTTCCTCTCAAAACAAACTCACACATGATGTTTATTTTGATACAGATAAATATGATGTGCCACCTACCGAAGAAAATAGATTACTGCTCTTTATTTCAACTTTAACAGATGTTGATATTGAATCGATTTCTATATATGGTTTTTGTGATGATATTGGTGCTGATGATTATAACTTAAAGCTGTCTCAACAAAGGGCTGATGCTATAAAATCTATTTTTTCAAATAACGAAATAAGCGAGTCTTTAATTACCAATGTTGACGGAAAAGGCGAAGTTTTGCTCAAAATAGTAAACGAAAAAAACCTAGTAAAAATTAGAGGTTTGAACCGAAAGGTGGAAATTATAGTGCAGCCGAAACCTAAAGTTATTGTTGAAGAAAAACCAATAGCACAAACAGTTAAAAAGAAAGATGTCCCTGAACAAATAAAAAGCGAACTTAAGGTTGGTGATAAAATAGTGTTTGAAAATATTTTATTTAAAACAGGGTATGCTACAGTAACTCCAGATTCTAAAAAAACTCTAACATCAATAGCTAAGGCTTTAGTAGAACGAGACGATATTTATTTTACTATTCAGGGTCATGTTTGTTGTACCAAATTTTCCAGAGATGCGGTAGATAGAAAAACAAAAAAACGCAACTTATCTGAAGCAAGAGCAAAATATGTATATAATTATTTTGCAAAAAAAGGTGTGGATAAAAAACGTATGCGTTATATGGGTATGCGAAGAAAATTTCCTCTTGGGGGCGACCCAAAATTTGACAGACGTGTAGAAATTTTAATTACTTATGTGGGAAACGAGAATTAAAAACGTATGGTTAATAAAATCAACTTTATCAGCTTATGCTTCTTTTTAATAAGTGGTTATTGTATTTCTCAAAACACCTTTGTTCCAGATGATAATTTTGAACAAGCTTTAATAAATTTAGGTTACGACACTGGTGCTTTAGATGATTTTGTACCCACTGCTAATATTAATACTGTAACTGAGTTAGATATTTCTGAGTTAAACATTACTGATTTAACTGGTCTTCAGGGTTTTACAGCATTATCTATTCTAGATTGTTCTGATAATAATCTTCTAAGTTTAGATGTTTCATCTAATTTAAATATTACAGAATTATATTGTAATAACAACATGTTGTCATCGCTTAATGTTTCTGCGCTTGACGAGCTAAAAATTCTTTGGTTCGACTTTAACCAAATTCCCAATATTAACGTTGTTAACAATACTAATTTAATTTCTTTAACTTGTGGTAATAATCTTTTAACCAGTTTAGATATATCTCAAAATTTAAGCTTAACTGTTTTGGTGTGTAATAACAACCAAATACCTAGTTTAGACGTAACACCTCATGCTAACCTAAATACTTTAATTGCTAGAAATAATTTATTGACGAGTATTAATGTAACTCAAAACCCAAACATAACTTTTTTAGATGTCGGCTTAAATCAAATACCTAGTTTAGATGTTACAAACAATCTTAATTTACGAGTATTGTTATGCTTTAATAACCTATTAACCAGTTTAGATGTTACCGAAAATATATTACTGAGCGATTTAAGCTGTGAGTTCAATCAACTTACTCAACTAGACATGTCTAATAATAGAACATTAGTAAATTTAGATTGTAGTGATAATAATTTGTGTTGGTTAGATATAAAAAATGGCACAACTGAAAGTGTTGTAGATTTTGAATTTAATCCAAATTTAAGCTGTGTTGTAGTTGATGATGCTTCAATAGATTACATTAATTGGAGACCACACCCGTATTCAAACTTTGTTAGTGATTTAAATGAATGCACAAGTTTTGTTCCTGTTGATTCATTACAAAACTTTATTGGCCAAAGTTATACTTTACCTGTTTTAAATAATGGAGAGTATCGTACAGCGCCTTTTGGAAACGGAGTATTATTAATGCCTGGAAGCATTATAACTAGTTCTCAAACCATTTATATTTATAATGAAACGATTTGCAATAGTAACCAATCTTCTTTTACGGTTACTATTACTCAAGAAAATGTGGATTATTTTATTCCAAAATACTTTACACCTAATAACGATGGTAATCATGACTATTGGAATGTTATTGATGCTAATAATAGTATAAATAGTGTTTCTATTTATAACAGGTATGGAAAATTATTAAAATTTTTACGCCCTTCTTCTCAAGGTTGGGATGGTACTTTAAATGGTAAACTTTTACCTGTTGATAGTTATTGGTATAAAATAACCTTAAATAATAACGAAGTTTTAAGAGGGTATTTTGCTTTAAAAAGATAGCTTATTGACGTATCATAGCAATATGGGGAATATCATCTTCAAGATACTCATCTCCTGTTTCTTTAAACCCTAAATTATTATAAAACTTACTTAAATAAACTTGAGCTGAAATTTTAATTTTTGTTTCGTTAAAATGTTTTTTTATAGCATCAATTGAAGCATTCATTATATCATAACCATATTTATGTTTACGTTCTTTTTTAGAGACTACTACCCTTCCAATACTAGCTTCATTAAAATAATCACCAGGTTTAAAAATTCGCGTATAACATACAGTTTTATTGTTTTTTAAACCTAAAACATGTAGTGCTTTTCTATCTTTTCCATCTAAATCTTGATATACGCAATCTTGCTCTACTACAAAAACTTCACTACGTAATTGAAGTAAACTGTACAACTCATATATTGATAATTCTTGAAAAGATTTTACTTTTATTTCTAACATGTTTTATACTTTTTTCGTTATTGTGAGACTTTAAAAAAGTCGTGGCAATCTCTTTAAATAAAGAAACTATCTTAAACAGATTCCCGCATCGTGCCTCCTAGGAATAACGTTCGTATTAATCCTGCACAATCACATCTTTTACATCATCTTTTCCAAACTCTGGCTGAATATTTACATGATTAATATCGTATTTACTAAATAATAAAGCTTCAATATCTTGTAAAATAGTATCAAATTGAGATAAGGTTATATCTTCATTAAAATCTATATGGGCTTCTAAATGAATTTCTTCTTCATTTAACTGCCAAATATGAACATGGTGCACATTTTTAATACTATTAAAAGCATTAATTTCTTCAACAATTTTATTTATAGGTGTAGATTCTGGAGTAAACAACATGAGTACTTTGGTTGAGTTTTTTAACAGATCAAAACCCATCCAAATTAAATATAAAGCTATTATAAAAGTAAGTACACTATCTACCCAATATAATTGATAATACTTCATTAATAAACCGCCTATTAATACCGCAATACTCGCCATCATATCTGTTAATAAATGCAGATATGCACTTTTCATATTCATATTAGCTTCAGAGTCTTTTTTTAATAAAAGCACACTAAAACCATTACCTAAAATAGCTATAACAGATAACCATATTACTAAATTAGATTCTATTTCTTGTGGATTCTGAAAGCGCTCAACAGCTTCAATAATTAATAAAACAGCAACAATCATTAAAGTAGCGGCATTTATAAAAGCTGCTAATATTTCGGCACGTTTATAACCAAATGTTTTTTGAAATGATGCTTTACGTTTAGAAAGTTTTTCTGCTATATAGCTTATAATTAAAGATACAACATCGCTAAAATTATGCAATGCGTCACTTAAAAGCGCTAAACTACCAGATATTAAGCCACCAATAACTTGCGCAACAGTAATAACAATATTTAATAGAATAGATATAAAAAGATTTCTGCCTTTTAAATCGGTATGAGAATGTGAGTGATTATGAGAGTGGTTATGACTCATTTAGCATGATAAAGGAATTTTATTCACTCTATTTTGGTGCCTTCCGCCTTCAAAATCCGTATTTAAAAACGTATCAACCATTTCAATAGCTTGGTGTATTGCTGTAAATCGTGCTGGAATACATAATATGTTAGCATTATTATGTTGCCTAATTAAACTAACAATTTCTTTGTTCCAACATAAACCCGCTCTAATATTTTGATGCTTGTTAGCCGTCATAGCTACACCATTTGCACTACCGCAAATTAAAATACCAAAATCTGATTCTTTATTTTCAACAGCTTCAGCAACAGGATGCACAAAATCTGGATAATCTACACTATCATTAGCATCAGTACCAAAGTTTTTCACTTTAATTCCTTTAGATTCTAAATGCTCTTTTATAGCAAATTTATAATCTGTTCCTGCGTGATCGTTACCTATTGAAATTGTCATTTTTTATATATTAGTTAGTTATAATACAAAGGTAATAATTATAATAGTTGTCAATTAATATATTCATTACTTGTTAATAACTGTTTATTAGTTTATAAAACTAAAATTAGGAGAATTCGTTTATTTTTTCAATCCATAACATTAAAGAAACATCCAAATAAGTTAATGTAAATTTTTTGTAAAGTTATTAGCACTAAAATGTATATTTATAAAACAAATACTAAATATTTTTATTAAATATAACTTGTTAAGTAAGATATAAACAGTTGTGAATAGAAAAATAAAACCATCTAAATTTTAGATAGTTATCGTTTAAATAACTGTTAACTTTATATCAATAATATTTAATAAAACACATATCAAAATAAACCTTAAAAAAGTTATACCACATATTAACATACTATAATAACCATTATTTATTTTTTTAAATTTATAAAAGAAAATTATTATATAATATATAATGTGGATAACTATATTTAAAGTTAAAAAATTGGTATTAAAATTATAAACCCTAACTTTGTAAAAATAAATAGCAATTTCTTCACCTGTACAATGCTATTAAATAACATAATTTCCTATACCTTAGGAATTGAAAATGATTACAAAATTAAATGAGTAAAAAAAGAAAAGGGAAGTCCAGAGAAAAAGGGATTTCCAACCTTACAAATACAATCTTAAGTATATTAAAAAAAGAAAGAAACCAAAGTTTTAATTATAAACAAATAGCTGCAAAACTAGGTGTGAATGATGCTAGTAGCCGAAATCAAATTATAAAAACTTTAACTAAACTAGCAGCAAAACAAGAGATACAACAAGTAGAACGTGGTAAGTTTAAAGCTATTGTAAATACTGAATACCATACAGGTATTTTAGATTTAGCAGCTAAAGGAAATGGGTATATTATTTGTGATGATTTTGAAGATGATGTGTTTATAGCATCAAATAATATAAACAAAGCTTTAGATGGCGACGAAGTAGAATTTTACGCCTATAAACGCAGGAAGCGAGGTAAATTAGAAGGCGAAATTACTAATATTATTAAACGCGCTAAATCTGAATATGTTGGTGTTATACAAATTCAAAAAAACAGTAATTATGCTTTTGTAATACCTGATAGTACTAAAATGTATAAAGATATTTTTGTACCTATTAATAAAACAATGAAAGCCGAAGATGGTGATAAAGTTTTAGTAAAACTTGAAGATTGGCCAGAAAATGCAGATTCTCCATATGGTAAAGTTGAAAAGATTTTAGGAAAACCAGGAGAACACAATACAGAAATTCATTCCATTTTAGCTGAGTACGGATTACCACACGAATTCCCTAATGAAGTTGAAGCATTTGCAAATAAATTAGATACCTCTATAACAGAAAAAGAAATTGCAAAACGCAGAGATATGCGTAAAGATTTAACGTTTACTATAGATCCTAAAGACGCAAAAGATTTTGATGATGCCTTATCTTTTAAAATTTTAGAAAATGGTTTATATGAAATAGGAATTCATATTGCAGATGTATCGCATTATTTACAAGAAGGAACCATTTTAGATGAAGAAGCTTACGAGCGCGCAACATCGGTTTATTTAGTAGATAGGGTAGTTCCTATGCTTCCAGAAGTATTATCAAACAATGCTTGTTCATTACGTCCGCATGAAGAGAAATATACCTTTTCTGCAGTCTTTCAAATGAATGATAAAGCAGAAATTAAAAACCAATGGTTCGGTAGAACCGTAACGTATAGTGATGCACGTTATGCTTATGAAGAAGCGCAAGCAATAATCGAAAATAATATTGCGGTGACTGAGGATATCGAAGTTATAAGTATTAATACTACAATACCACAAGAAATATCCCTTACTGGGAAAGCATACAACACCACACCAGATTTAGCAAAAGCAATTATAACTTTAGATAAACTAGCTAAAATTATGAGAAACAAACGTATGCGTGATGGTGCTATTTCTTTTGATAAAGTTGAAGTAAAATTTAATTTAGATAAAGATAATAATCCTGAAGGTGTTTTTTTTAAAACTAGTAAAGATGCTAATAAATTAATTGAAGAATTTATGTTGTTAGCTAATAGAAAAGTATCTGAATTTATAGGAAAACAAAGTCCTAAAAAAACATTTGTGTATCGTGTACATGATGAACCAGATGATAGTAAGTTAGCGGCATTACAAAATGTAGTAAGTCGTTTTGGGTATAAACTTAATTTTAAAGACAGAAAGAGCACCACAGCTTCTTTAAACAACTTATTAAAGGAAGTTAATGGTAAAAAGGAACAAAATTTAGTAGACACGCTTACAATAAGAAGTATGAGTAAAGCAGAATACACCACACAAAATATTGGGCACTACGGTTTAGCATTTGACTATTACAGTCATTTTACATCACCTATCCGACGTTATCCTGATGTTATGGCACATCGTTTATTACAACATTATTTAGATGGTGGAAAATCTGTTAATGAAAATAATTACGAAGAAAAATGTAAGCATTCCAGTAATATGGAATATTTAGCCACTAAAGCAGAACGAGATTCTATAAAATACATGCAAATTCGTTTTATGGAAGACCATAAAGATCAAGAATTTGTTGGCGTAATATCAGGTGTTACAGATTGGGGAATTTATGTGGAAATTATATCTAATAAATGCGAAGGTATGGTAAGTGTTCGTGATATGAAAGACGATCATTATGCTTTCGATCAAGACCAATACGCTATGGTTGGCAGAAATACTAAAAACATGTATCGACTAGGAGACGAAGTAGTTGTAAAGGTTAAAAACACAGATTTAGTTAAAAAACATCTTGATTTTAATTTGATAGGAAAAGCAGAAAATTAATAAAAAAAAGTGTTTCTAAATTACTTTAATCATTAGAATTCCCCGATGCTTGCGTCGGGTGTAGCGTAAAGATATGTAATTTTGGCATTATGAGTGAGCATATTCATAAGAGTCATAATAAAAGTTTGTTCTTATATCATTTGGTTTGTCCGATAAAATATAGGAGAAAAGTTTTGACAGCAGAAGTTTCACAAACGTTGCGTAATATATGTTTAGAAATATCGGCGCGTTATGAGGTACATTTTTTAGAAATAGGTTGTGATGAGGACCACGTTCATTTTTTGATTCAAAGTGTTCCTATGATGTCTGCAAAGAAAATATCAAACACGATTAAGAGTTTGATAGCTAGAGAAATTTTCAGATTACATCCAGAAATAAAGAGGTTTTTATGGGGTGGAAAATTTTGGACAAGTGGTTATTATATTAACACAGTTGGTCAATATGCAAATGAAGAAGTTATTAAGAAATATGTTCAAGGACAAGGAAATAGTCAGAGTTATGAAAAAATACATACTTCACAGTTGAAGTTATTTTGATACCTCGCATGCTTGCGTCGAGGTAGTTCATTTTATCCTTTATTATTTTCTTTATTAACATCTGCCATCATTTCCGCAGGATCAATTTGAACAGATTTTACATTTTTAGATGTTTTAAAAGTGTAGGTTGGATAAGCCCAAGCCCAGTCTTTAATTGTAGTTGCATTTGTTAGTTTTTCGCCACGCATCATTTGTAACGGGATATAAAAATCTTCTGTACTACCATCTGTATATGTTACTGTTAAATCTATAGGCATTGGCATTAAACCAATGCGTTCTAAAGTTATCGTGTTTTCTTCAACAGATTTTATGCTATAATCAATAGTATTTGTAGTTTGTGCAAAATCAATATAATACCAATCTAACTCTAAACCAGATATTTTTTCGGCTGTTCTTATAATATCAAACGGCTTTGGGTGTTTAAAAGCAAAATCGTTAAAATACTTTTTAATGGTTTGTTTTAAATTTTCTTCGCCTATAATATATCCTAATTGAGCTAAAAACACCTCGCCTTTACTGTAAGCAGAAATACTGTAAGCTCTATTATAATTATAACGATCGGCATGTGTGGTTAGTGGTTGCTCTTTGCTACTATTCGCCAAATAAACATAGGCTTTATATGCGTTTTCAAAAGGATTCGCTTTATTTTTATTTAAAATATCATTTAAGGCTTTATCTTCAATATAACTAGTAAACCCTTCGTCCATCCACTCGTGTTTGGCTTCGTTTGTAGCTAATAGAAACTGAAACCATGAATGTGCCATTTCGTGTGCTGTTACACCAAGCAAACCGTTAAATTTACCACTACCAACAATTAATGTGCACATACCATATTCCATACCACCATCTCCCCCTTGAATGATAGAATATTGCTTGTAGGGATAGTTACCAATATGAGTGCTAAAATAGTGCATTAATTCAATCGATTTTGGCTGTAGTTTTTTCCAATTTTTTAGTTTTTCTTTTGACATAGTGCTTTTATAAAAGAAATGAAGCTTAGGACCATTAGGAACTTGCACAGTATCATGAATATAATCTGGATCGGCAGCCCAAGTAAAATCGTGAACATTTGGTGCTTTAAAATGCCATGTGAGTTTATTAGTATCAGGTCTGTTTACTATTGCTGTTTCGTAGCCATAACCTATTTGGTTTGGGTTTTGTAAATAACCTGTACCACCAACAATATAGTTTTTATCAATAGTAAGCTTTACATCAAAGTCTCCCCAAACACCATAAAATTCTCTGGCAATGTATGGGTCTGCATGCCAACCTTCAAAATCGTATTCTGCCAATTTAGGGTACCATTGCGCCATAGATAATGCCACACCTTCTTTATTATGTCGCCCAGAACGACGAATTTGCACGGGCACTTGGGCATCAAAAAGCATATCAAACGAAACCTTTTCTCCTGGTTGAATAGGTTTTGCTAAATCAACCTCTAAAACAGTACCAACGGTTTTGTACTTGGTATTAACTCCGTTTTGTTTTAAAGCATTAACTTTAATATAACCAATTTCATTAGGTTTTAATTTACTAATTCTGTCGCCTACACGACCATCAGGATCTGCAATGGTTCTAGACCTAACATCCATTTCACTACCTGGTTGAAAAGCATTAAAATATAAATGGTAGTAAACCCTGTTTAACACATCTGGAGAGTTGTTTGTATATATTAATTGCTGTTTTCCTTTATACTGATAGGTGTTTACATCCATATCAATTTCCATTTTATAATTTACATGTTGTTGCCAATATCCAGAATTTTGAGTTGATGGAGGCGAAGGCGAAGTTGGTGCTTGCGCAACAATAATATTTTTTTGGCTATTACAAGAGAGTATTAGTAGAAAACAGAAAAAAGGGAGCATTAATTTCATAATATATTATTTTTAGCTGAATAACATTTTTAATTTGAAGTAAATAATAATAAAAAGCCTCTCTTAAAAGTCATTATCATTCAATTTGTCAAGTTAAGCTTATCGAAACTTATATTGATTATGAGTATGTTAAAATATTTCGACAGGCTCAATATAACATAAAATTCACTTTTAAGGGAGCTTCTTTTTATTAATGCTATGTTTTACATTTTTGATGCCATAATTAATGCGTTGTATGCATTAACAGCTTTACCAGACGACGTTAAATCTGCAAAAGGTTTAACATTATTAGTATCTCCACCTACAACAACTTTAGTTTTAATTGCAAGACCAGAATCCATAAGGATTTGTTTTACCTGAGCGGCACTTAATTTTGGGTAATAAGAACGAATTAAAGCTGCAACACCAGCAACAGCAGGAGCAGCCATAGAGGTGCCTCCTTTAGTATCATATTCATTTTCTGGTGTTGTAGAATAGACTTTAGCTCCAGGAGCAAAAACATCTACATTTTTTTTACCATAATTAGAAAAACTAGCTATTACACCCGATCCGTATTTAGGTGTTAAAGCACCAACTCTAATATAAGTATTTGATACCTCAGCACCACCATTGTTATCATCTGGGAAGTTAGAGTGTACATCAACATCTTTACTATCATTTCCTGCCGCATGAACAAAAAGCACATCATTTTTCCCTGCATATGCTATAGCGTCTCTAACCCAGTCGCTATGCGGAGAATAGCTTTTACCAAAGCTCCCGTTTATGATTTTCGCGCCATTATCTACAGCATAACGTATTGCTAAAGCAATATCTTTATCGTATTCATCACCATTAGGTACTGCACGAATACTCATTATTTTTACATTATTAGCTACGCCATTTACGCCTTTACCATTGTTTCTTTCGGCTGCTATAATGCCTGCTACATGTGTGCCGTGACTTTCGGTTTTTTTAACGGGTTTAACATTGCCATTGCCGTAACCTAGATTATCGTTAAGATCGTCAGGGTTATCTCCTGTTTTACGTCCTTTTAAGTTTTTGTTAAGGTTATTGTTTAAACGCTCGTTAATTTGAGCTAAACCATCATTTAATTCTTTTATAAAATCGTCTACAGATTCCATGTCTAGACTATACACATACTTAACTATTGATACATATTGTTGTAGTGTTTGGTCTTCTGTTTTAATAGCATTAACATCGGCTTTTGTATATTTTGTTTTATTTAAATGCTTTTTTATGCCCTCGTCTGCTACTTTAACTTGTTGCGATGTTTGCTCGTAATTATTTTTATAACTAGTATATTTTTGATATTCGGTATCGTATTCGGTCTGGGCTCTACTATAATCAGGGTTACTGGTATCTCCACTAGCAAGTATACGTACAAATTCTAATTGCTCATCATAACCGTCTCCTAAAAAATTCCAACCATGTACATCGTCAACATATCCGTTTTTATCATCGTCTTTTCCGTTATTAGGAATTTCTTTTGGGTTGGTCCAAACGATACCGTTTAAATCTTCGTGGTCAATATCAATTCCAGAGTCTATAACAGCTACAATTACAGATTTTCCTTTTTTGTTTTTAATAATTTCAGCGTAAGCTTTATCTACACTCATTCCAGGTATGGTGTCTTTTATTAAATCTAAATGCCCCCAATTTTGTTTTTCATATTCTGTAAGCTCAGAAACTTTTAAAGGAATAGTATCAATGTTTTCTACAGGTGTTGATAAAATATCGGCAGTACCACAGCCGTAAAAAATTGAAACTATAAAAGCTGATAATATGAATGATTTTTTTATGTCCATTTTTTAATAAATTAGTAGTTAATTAAATATATCTTTTGTTGATAAAACATTTGCTAAACGCACGCCTTTTTCGGTATGTTTTACGGTAATAATTTCGTTATGGGCGTCGTGCTCTAAAAACAGGTAATAATTATTATTTGCTGCAATATTAAGAAATTTTTCTTTTTCATCTAAAGTTAACAGTGGCCTAGTATCGAAACCCATTACATAAGGAATGGGTAAATGGCCAGCTGTTGGGAGTAAATCTGCCATAAAGCAAATGGTTTTACCTTTGTAGTTAATCATAGGAATCATTTGTTTTTCGGTATGTCCATTGGCAAAAAAAATATCGAATCCAAGCTCGGAGTTTTTAACTATATCCTCTTCAGGAAGTGCTATAAATTTTAATTGCCCGCTTTCTTCCATAGGTAAAATATTCTCTTTTAAAAACGATGCTTTTTCGCGTCTGTTGGGTTGGGTTGCCCATTGCCAATGTTTTTTATTGCTCCAAAAATATGCATTTTTAAAAGCTGTTTCGTAACCCGTTTTATCGTTATTCCATGTAATGCTTCCTCCGCAATGATCAAAATGCAAATGCGTCATAAACACATCGGTAATATCATCGGGATGAAACCCGTGTTGTTTAAGCGAGTTATTTAAAGTATCATTTCCCCATGGGTGATAGTAGCCAAAAAACTTACTCGATTGCTTATCACCCATACCTGTATCTATTAAAACAAGGCGATTACCATCTTCAATAAGTAAACATCGCGCAGCAATATCAATCATGTTATTAGCATTGGCAGGGTTGCTTCGTTGCCATAACGATTTAGGTACAACACCAAACATAGCACCACCATCTAATTTAAAATTTCCAGCACTTATTGGGTATAAATTCATAGCAATGTAAAATTAAGAAATCTATTATGAACCATCGAAAAGGTTAAGAATAAATTAAGAAAATTAAACAGAAGCAATAACCTCTTTAAGACGCTTACCAAAATCGAATAAAGCTTTAATTTCTTTTAAACTTGCCAACCGTTCTTTTCCAAAAACGAGTAAAGCTTTACCATTAGATTCTACATGGTAGTATGGATTGCTTTCAAAAAAATGAGTAACATCGTCGTTAAAAAACTTGCTTATTTCTGTTTTATTTTCACCTTGTAAATAAAAACGATCAGAGAAATCGTCGTGGTTTTCAATATCAATATCTTTAAAGCCAGCAAAGGCCGACACTTTTTCTAAAAACCCCTCTTTGTCTAAAGTAAACTCAGGAATACTATCATTTAGTTCTATGTAAAGCATGGTTGAGCGCACCACTTCTTTAGCAATAAACTCACCTTCAGAAAACTCAACATCAAACATACAAACAGTACTTTCTTTAAGCGATAATTTATTGTAAATATGGTTGATGTGTTTGGTACTGAAAAACTGAAAATGATTTAAAAAAGACACCTCTTTTTCTTTTTTAGGACTATAGTTAAAGAGGTAATCTTTTGCTAAAGCTTCCATATTGCTTTGGCGCCTTGTTAAACTGTTTTTAATAATTCTTGGCACAGGAAGCATACGCCTTAAAGCAAATGGGTGTTTAGAATTTGAGTCGTGCATATCTAAGCCAATAACATCAAAATGCCCACCGCGCTTATTAAATAATTCTTGGTAGCTATGCATGTTTTCCATAACGGTATGGTCTACAAATTCGCACATTGAAAAATCTACAATAACATCCTCATCTTCAGGTACAGCATCCAATTGTTTTTTAAGTTTGTAGTAATTTAGAAAGCTACAAAAGTGTTTTACACTTACATAAAAATTGTTTTCACTGCCTGTTTCTTTAAACATTAAAACGTTGGGCTTTAAAACATTTCTAAAAAATAAAGCAACACTTTTATTTATTATAAAATGAATAATTAAAGTAGCAATAACGCCAGCAATAATGCCTGTAATTAATCCAATTTTTAAAGTGACAATTAAGGTAATGAAAAAGATAATGAGCTGTTCTTTACCTATTGAGAATATTTTAGTAATTACGCTTGGAGATGCTAATTTATAACCTGTATATACTAATATGGCCATTAAAGCAGGTAATGGAATTCTGGTAAGTTGTGTGCTAAACAAAACAACAAAAAGAATTAAAAAAACAGCATGGAAAAAGTTAGACGACCTATTACTAGCACCATTATTTACATTAACAGAACTACGCGCAATAACAGTTACTACATTTAACCCTCCTAAAAATCCACTGCCAACAGTGGCTAAACCCAAAGCTTTTAAGTCTTTATTTACATTGGAGCGCCTTTTTTCAGGATCTAATTTATCAACAGCTTTAATGCTTAAAAGCGATTCTATTCCAGAAATAAGTGTTAATGCTAAAACGCTTCCCCAAAAAGATAAAGACCAAATACTACTAAAATTAGGGGTTGGTATGTCGGCAATTATATTTTGAATGGATGGAATTCCAGAAATCATATATTCTTTTGCTATAGGGTTAGGCTCATGCAAACCAAATTCGAAATAATAACTAAACCCAATGGATAAAAGAACTATCCACATTGGTGCGGGAATAAGTTGTAAATATTTATTTCTAATTTTTGAATAAAAAAGCATAATAGCTAAACTTATTACACCGGCAAGAGCGGCAAAAATTAAGCCTTTATTTTCGTAATGAATAGCATCATTAATAGAATAGGGAATTTCAAAAAGATAATCAACCGTATCCTCTCTTTTTATTTTGTGCGCAAGCATAATATGAAACTGCTTTCCTAAAATAATAAGCCCAATAGCAGCAAGCATACCTTGTATAGCAGATGACGGAAAAAAATCGGCAAGTGTACCCATTCTAAAAAAACCAAGTGCCATTAAAAGTACTCCAGAAAAAATAATAGCAACATAAGCGTTTTCTAACCCTAAAGTAGAAATGGCTATTAAAAGCACTCCAACTAAACCATTTCCTGGTCCAGCAATGGTAACATGGCTTCCTCCTAAAATAGAAACCACAATACCACCAATTATAGCCGCTATAATACCCGCTATTGGTGGTGCATCACTAGCCATAGCAAGTCCTAAGCCCAAAGGCAACGCAATAAGACTTACCACAAAACCAGAAAATATATTTTTAGGTAAGTCTTTTAAAAAGTCTTTTATGTTATTTTTTTTCGGACTCATTGAAGGATTAACACATCAGTTGGTAATTCAGTTAAAATATGTTCAATATCATGTGGAAATAATCGGTCCCAAAAGGTCATTTTAATTGGAGCGTTCATTACGAGTAAATCGGCACGCGAAATTTGTGCATAATGTCCAATAGAATATCCTTTTTTACCAAAAATAGGCTGTAGCTTTATAGTTTTATTTTTAGTGTATGCATCTGGTATATGACTTATAATTTCATTTATTCTTGAATTTTCTCTAAGTCTAATACGTTCTTTAATAATATTAGCTCGTCTTAAGGATTTATCATCATCTACTTTTACAGAAATTTGATCTTGCTTAATTTCTTCAACAATAGTAATCTTTTCAGATTTCAGCTTTTTTGCAACATAAAAAGCCACTTTAATGGTTTGCTCAGTTTTTGGATCTTTTAAACCGTTAACTACAATATGCTCACAAGGTAAACGCTCAACCGAAGGCTTAATTAATAATAAAACAGAGCATTTTGCTTGTCGTGTAATTTTTCGAGCAATTGAGCCCACATAGTATTTTAAAAAACGTTCGCGTTGTACTGCTCCAAGAATTAAAAGATCTATTTTTTTTTCTTCAGTAGTCGATAAAATAACATCAACAGGCTTTCCCGTTTTAAAAACAACCTCGTATTCTAAGTTGTCTTTTTCAAAACTTTTAAGAATAACTTTAAGCATTGCTATTTTATCTTCAGATTTTTCGCCAACATGAATTAAAAATAGTTTTGAACCAAAAAAAACACATAACCTCGCAGCCTCAAAGATGTTTGCTTTTAAGTTGGGCGAGTAAGCTACACCAATACCAATACTTTTAAAGGGTTTTAAAGACACAATTTTTATAAAAATTTACACAAAACTTGAAAGATAGTATTTTTTAAAAACATGGAATCATCTGTTTTACTTAAATTAGTGTTTTAAAAAAACTTTATGTTAGAATTAGCAGGGATTATTATTTTAGGAATATTAGCACAATGGGTAGCATGGAAATTTAAAATCCCTGCTATTTTACCCTTAATTTTAATAGGATTATTTGTTGGCCCTATTGCCGCAGAATATTTAAGTGACGATGGCGCGAAATGGATTGAGCCTATTTGGAATGGAGAAAAAGGGCTTTTCCCAGGCGAAGGATTATATTATTTTGTGTCGCTCGCTATAAGCATAATTCTTTTTGAAGGCGGTTTAACTTTAAAACGCTCAGAAATAAAAAATGTAGGCCCTGTAATTACTAAATTAATTACTTTGGGTTCTGCGATTACTTTTTTTGGAGCAGGTATATTGGCTCATTTTATTTTTGATTTAAGTTGGGAACTTTCCTTTTTATTTTCTGGACTTATTATTGTTACTGGACCAACTGTAATAACGCCAATATTGAGAAATATCCCCCTTAAAAAAGATGTTTCTGCAGTACTAAAGTGGGAAGGTATTTTAATAGATCCTATAGGCGCTTTAGTGGCTGTATTAGTATTTGAGTTTATTAGTGTTGGCGGCGACAGTGGTTTTACTAAAACCGCATTAATGGAGTTCGGTAAAATTATCCTCTTTGGCACAACCTTTGGATTTACTTTTGCACACGCTTTAGCCTTTGTAATTAATAAAAAGCTTATTCCTCATTATTTATTAAATGTAGTATCACTATCAACGGTATTACTGGTTTTTGTTGAATCTGAGATTTTTGCACACGAATCTGGACTTTTAGCTGTTGTGGTTATGGGTATGGTATTGGGTAACAGTAAATTAGAAAACTTAAAAGAGTTGCTTTATTTTAAAGAGTCTTTAAGCGTCTTATTAATTTCTATTTTATTCATCCTGTTAGCAGCAAATATTAACATTGAAGATTTAATGCTGCTTTACACCTGGAAAACAGCTATTCTTTTTACTATTGTTGTATTTGTTATTAGGCCATTGGCGGTTTTTTTAAGCACGCTTGGATCAAACTTAAAGATTAATGAAAAACTGTTTATTAGTTGGGTTGGGCCACGAGGAATTGTTGCTGCTGGAATTGCATCTTTATTTGGTAGCAAGCTCTTAAAACAAGGTGTTGAAGGCGCAGAATATATTACACCTTTGGTGTTTATGATTGTTTTAGGAACTGTTTTGTTAAACGCTACCACAGCTCGTTTATTTGCTAAAATAGTTGGTGTATTTTTAACAAAATCTGAAGGCATTTTAATTATTGGTGCGTCAAAAATTTCTCGGCTTTTGGGGCATTACCTTGAAGCAAACGGAAGACATGTTGTGCTTATTGACAGCAACGAAAGAAATATTACAAAAGCAAAAGAATTAGGGTTAGAAGCTATAACTACTAATATTTATTCAGACACATTAATGGATAATATTGAATTAAATGATGTTGGCTACTTAATGGCATTAACAGGGAACTCTAGTATTAATAAATATGCTATTGATAAATTTAGTAAGCAGTTTGGTGAAAACGGGTCATTTAGGTTGGTTACAACAAACGAAATGTTAGATGAAAACAACAATCCAAGAGAAGGTTTGTTTTCGCATACGGATGATTTTAATGCTTTAACCGAATTAACACGAAGACACCCATCAATACAAGAGATTGATTTAAAAGATAAAGAACATTATGAAAGCTTAATTAAGATAAGTAATGCCGATAAAGATATAATCCCTTTATTTATTAAAGATAATGAAGGAGAACTACACATTATATCGTCTTATAATTTAGAGATTGATACTATTAATGAAGGGTTTCAGTTGGTGTATTTAGGAAAGCCATTTTAATATTACTAAAACATAAAAAAACCTCATTGGAATTATTAAAATGAGGTTTTTATTAAAATTTTTAAGCATTTTCTATCCTTTTATTTGAAGATTTGTGAACTCTTTTGAAACAACAAGCGAGTTATTACCATTAAACTTAACATCTTTTAAATCGACATATTCGTTATCAACTTTTATAGACTTTACCTTAAAAGGCAATCCTATTAAATTAATTTTGAATGTATCATAAGAAGTAATATACTTTCCTCTTTTATGAATTCTAATGATTAATTTATCACTGGTTCCAGCTAGATTAAATTTCTTTAAACTATAGCGTCCTTTGGTGTAATCGTAACCATCATCAGCATCTTCATAAAGTTCAGAGTCTTCTTTACCTTGTTTATAGTAAACATCAAGAGTTAATTCGTCAATTGTTTTTTCGCCAACATATTGTTGTATAGGGTATTTAGGAATTATAGCCCCTGCTTTTACAAAAATGGGCATACTATCAATATCGGCATCTACCCAAGTTTCTTTACCTCCTGAAATTAGCTCGTTAGTCCAGAAATTAAACCAATCGCCTTTAGGAATGTACATGCGTCTTCCTTTGGCATTTGGCTCGTTTATTGGGCAAATTAAAAGCTGGTTACCACATATAAACTCATCTGTTCTGTAGTGTGTTTGAGTGTCTTCTTGATCAAATAATACTAACGATTTTAGCATTGGCACATTGTCTTGAGAATATTGATGAAATGAGGTGTATAAGTACGGTAGTAATTGGTATCTAATTTCAATGAATTTTCGAACAATATCTGTTATTTCTTCATCAAACGCCCAAGGTTCTTGATCGCCATGGTCCCCAGAGGAGTGTGTTCTACAAAATGGGTGAAAAACACCAAGTTGAATCCAGCGTGCGTACAATTCGCCATTTGGTTGTTCTGCAAATCCACCAATATCAGATCCAGCAAATGAGAATCCAGATAAAGCTAAACGTTGTGCTTGAATATTAGCTATTTGTAAGTGTTCCCAAGTAGCTACGTTATCTCCCATCCAAGTTGAGGTATAGCGCTGCGTACCAGAGTATGCCGATCGTGTAATTACGAATGGGCGTTTTGGATAATTGAATTTTTTTAATCCATGGTAAGTAGCACGCGCCATTTGCATACCGTAAATATTATGTGCTTTTCGGTGGCTACAAGGGTTTCCATCGTAATCATGCCTTACATCATTAGGAAATGTTTTACCAGGAACATCCATTACAGCAGGTTCGTTCATATCGTTCCAAACACCTTTTACACCAACATCTTCAATAAGCTCTTTAAATAACCCTGCCCACCATTTACGTACTTCGGCTCTTGTAAAATCTGGAAAATAACATTCTCCAGGCCATACTTTACCCTTCATGTAAGGGCCATCGGCACGTTTACAAAAATAATCTTTATCTAAAGCGTCTTTAAAAACACTGTATTCATTATCAATTTTAATTCCTGGGTCAATAATTACCACGGTTTTAAATCCGTCATCGGCAAGTTCTTTAACCATACGTTTTGGGTCTGGAAAATAATCTTTGCTCCATGTAAAGCAACGAAACCCTTCCATATAGTCGATGTCTAAATAAATAGCATCACAAGGAATTTGTAGCTCTCTAAATTTTGCAGTGACTTCTTTAACGTTTGATTCAGGATAATAACTCCACTTACATTGGTGGTAGCCCAATGCCCAAAGTGGTGGCAACTCAGGAGTACCAGTTAAATCTGTATAACTAGTAACAACATCTTGCATTTTAGGCCCATAAATGAAGTAATAATTCATTTCTCCACCCTGTGCCCAAAAACTGGTAACATTTCTGCGTTCGTGACAAAAATCGAAATAGGTTTTAAAGGAATTATCAAAAAAAATGCCGTAAGATTTATTGTTGTGTAAACCTGTATAAAACGGAATGGCTTTGTAAATAGGATCTGTATCTTTGCCATATGCATAAGAGTCGGTTGCCCAATTTTCAAAACGTTTTCCTTTTAAATTTAAATGACTTGGTTTGTCTCCTAAACCATAATAACTTTCTCCGTTCTGCGAAGCTTTACTCATTTTAACAATGTCGCCACCCAACTCGTAACTTTCTTCCCAATGGAAGCCTTTTTCGTCTTCACAAATAAGGGCATTATCTATAGCATCAAAGATTGATTTTCTTAAATCGGCTTTATAAATATGACAGATTAATTTTGATGTTGTAACAATATACTTTTCTTTATCATCAGTTATTTCTAAATGATTATAACCTCTGCTTGCGTTTTCATCAATAGCATAAGAAAAATCATTATCAAATTTACCAATGGTAGTATATCTAAACCGTAACACACTATCTCTTAAAACAGTAAGTTGAAGAATAACGTTATTTGTGGTTGAAAAATGCAGTACATCTACATCTTTTTTATAGTTTGTTATATTAGCAGGAAATAAGTCTCCTTTATATTCTAATTGTGTATTTAAAATCATGTATAATCAGCAATTTATTTAATTGACCAAAGTACTAAAACCATTAAATTTTTGTTACATTTTTTTAACAAAAAAACACAGGTTTATTTGCGCAAAACATAAGTAATAGAGCTATTAATTACATTTTATGCAAGTAGATTATTGTTTTTTAAATTTAAAAACAGAAACGCTAAGAGGAGAAAGTGTAATTTCTGCTGAATATGCTTTACCATTCCATGCTTCTTTTTTAGCGGTAATTTGTCTTGGGTTGCCTATACCACTACCACCAAACGCTTTAGCATCACTATTAAATATTTCTTTAATTTTCGATTTTATAGGAACGCCTATTTTGTAATTTTCTTTAACAGATGGAGTAAAATTGCACACGACAATAATATCGTTTTCTGCTTCGTATCCTTTTCTGATGTATGATATAACACAGTTTTCATGATCGTCAAAACTTATCCATTCAAACCCCTCGCTACTAAATCCTTTTTCGTATAGTGCAGGGGTGGTTTTATAAAGTTTATTAAGTGCTTTATAATAGTTTTGAATATTTTTATGTGGATTAAATTCTAATAAATTCCAATCCAAACTTCCTTGAAAATCCCATTCGTTGTATTGCCCAAATTCGCTACCCATAAACAGGAGTTTTGTTCCCGGATGTGTAAACATATAACCATATAATAGACGCAGGTTAGCAAAACGTTGCCACTCATCACCAGGCATTCTGCCTAAAATAGAGTTTTTACCATATACAACTTCGTCGTGTGAAAGCGGTAGCATAAAGTTTTCGGTAAAAGCATAAGCTAAACTAAACGTAATATCGTTTTGATGATATTTTCTGTATATAGGGTCTTTGCCAAAATACTCTAAGGTATCGTGCATCCAACCCATCATCCATTTCATTCCAAACCCTAAACCGCCAATAAAAGTTGGTTTAGAAACCATAGGGAATGCGGTTGATTCTTCTGCAATAGTTTGAACATCTGGAAACGATTTATATACCTCTTCATTCAACTCTTTTAAGAAGTCAATTACGGCTAGGTTTTCTCTGCCTCCATGAATATTAGGCTCCCATTCGCCATCTTCTCTCGAGTAGTCTAAAAACAACATGGAAGCCACAGCATCAACTCTCAACCCATCGGCATGGTATTGTTCCAACCAAAAAACAGCGTTACTTATTAAAAAGGATCTAACCTCGTTTCTTTCGTAATTAAAAATTAAACTTTTCCAATCTGGGTGATAGCCTTTTCGTTTGTCGGGATGCTCATATAGATTTGAGCCATCAAAAAAACCAAGGCCATGTGCGTCTTCAGGAAAGTGAGATGGTACCCAATCTAAAATAATACCAACACCATTTTGGTGTAATTTATCAACTAAATATTTAAACTCTTCTGGGTAGCCAAAACGAGATGTAGGTGCAAAATAACCTGTTAATTGATATCCCCATGACGGATCGTAAGGATATTCCATAATTGGCATAAGCTCTACATGGGTAAAGTTCATGTCTTTTACGTAGTTTACTAAATCATCAGCCAATTCATAGTAAGACATAAAGCGGTTTTCTTCAACATGTTTTTTCCATGATCCTAAATGGACTTCGTAAACTGAGTATGGTGCATCTAAAGCATTACTTTTTTTACGGTTTTTCATCCAAGCCTTGTCTTTCCACGTGTAATTATCGTCCCAAACAATGGATGCTGTACTTGGTGGATGTTCACAACGCCTTGCATAAGGATCTGCCTTTTCAGTTTTTATATCGTTATTATTACTTTGTATTTTATATTTATATGTGGTGCCTTTTCCTACCATAGGAATAAAGCCTTCCCAAATACCACTAGAATCCCAACGCACATTTAATTGATGCTCGCCTTCTATCCAATAATTAAAATCACCAACAACAGAAACTTGTTTTGCCGATGGTGCCCAAACAGCAAAATACGTGCCTTCAATTCCATCAACCGTTACAATATGCGATCCAAATTTTTCATAAAGTCTGTAATGTTTTCCGCTTTTAAACAAGTTAATATCAAAATCTGTAAATAAGCTATAAGGTTTTACTTGTGCCATGTAAGAGTTATTTATTTATTTTAAAAATATGAAACGGTAAGGTTGGATGCAATTCAACAAAATTCCACTCGCCTTGCCAATTATAACTACTATTAGTTATTAAATCTTTAACTTGAAATTGTTGATTACCATCAATTCCTAAATCTTGCAACGGAACTTGAACAGTGCCTTGTTGCATGCCATAATCGTCTAAACTTATAATGATTAAAAGTTGATTTGTCTTGGCATCATTCCATTTATAAAATGCTAATAAATTATTGTTTTCGATGTAACAAAACTTAATGTTGTTTGTTTGTTGAAGGGCTTCGTTTTGATGTCTTATGTGATTGATTTTTGAAATAACAGTGATAAGTTTGTTTTCAATAATCCAATCATAGTGGGTAAATTGGAATTTTTCAGAGTTGTTATATTCTTCGCGCCCAAGTAAGGCATCGCTTAACATATATTCGTAAACTGGACCGTAAATTCCAATACTAGAACTTAAAGTAGCCGCTAAAACATAACGTTGTATGTGTTTAGATTCGTTTGCGCCTTGTAAATGAAAAGGGTTAATATCTGGAGTATTTGGCCAAAAATTAGGCTGCATATATTCTCGAGATTCTCCTTTGGTTAATTCTTCAACGTATTCTGTAAGTTCTTGTTTAGAATTTCTCCAGGTAAAATAGGTATAAGATTGTGTATAGCCTTGTTTTGCCAATTGTTGCATTACTTTTGGGGCAGTAAATGCCTCGGCTAAAAATATAACATCGGGGTGTTTAGCTTTTACATTTTCTATAATCCAATGCCAAAAGTAGAAGGGTTTGGTGTGCGGGTTATCTACCCTAAACACATGTATTCCGCAATCTATCCAATATAAGAGAATATCTAAGCACTCTTGCCAAAGGGCTTTATAATCTTTCGTTTCCCAATAAATAGGTAAAATATCTTGATACTTTTTTGGGGGGTTTTCAGCATATTGAACAGTGCCATCTGGACGCCATTTAAACCATGTTGGGTGCTCTTTTACCCAAGGATGATCGGGAGCTGCTTGTAAGGCATAATCCATAGCAATTTCAATATTATGTGCTTTTGCTTTTTGGATTAGTGCTTTAAAATCATCAATAGTTCCTAGTTCTGGATGAATGTCTTTATGCCCGCCAAATTTTGAGCCAATACCCCAGGTAGAACCTACATCGCCATCAAAAGCTTCGGTGGTGTTATTTTTACCTTTTCGGTTTACTTCTCCAATGGGATGAATAGGAGGTAAGTATAAGGTGTCGAAGCCCATTTTTTCAATTCTTGGCAATAAACGTTCGCAATCTTTAAACGTACCATGAACACCTTTGTGTTCTGAAGCTGAGCGCGGAAAAAACTCGTACCACGTACTAAAACGCGCTTTTTTTCTATCTACATAAACTTTATATTCGTCAGATGTGTTTGCTAATATTTTTTGAGGGTACTTAGTAAAAATATCATGTAACCTTTCGCTTTGCGCTTCATTTATTGCTTCATCATAGTTTTCTTCATTAGCAAAAATATTGATGAGGTAATCAAAATAAAACGAATCATTTTTATCAACACTACTTTTTATAGCTTTAAGATGTTCAATACCTTCTAATAATTCAGATTTTACATGCTGACCATCTTCTATTTTTCTTTCAATACCATGTTGCCAGTTAAGAGCATAATCTACCCAAGCTTCAACTTTATAGGTATAAAACCCTTGTTTTTCAACTGTAAAAGACCCTTTCCACTCGTTGTTTGCATCTAAATAAAGGCGAGTTTCGCTCCATTTTTTTGCCTTTTTGTGTTTGTAAAGTATTGATGCAGCAAGAACATCGTGCCCATCTGCTAGAATATGAGCTTCAATATTTACTACTTCATTAATTATTCTTTTAATGAAAAACTCGCCATTATTAATTTTAGGCGACACATAATCTATAACAACTCTCCTTTGGTTTTGCATTATAATGTATGGTTTAAAAGGTGCACAAAATTAGTGAATAAAGTAATGACTTTACTAGAAAAAGTATCGTAAACCTTGATAAAACACCTGGTTTTTAATAAGTTAGTCTCATAAAATGGTTAAATAACATAACCTTTTGGAATAATAGCGCCTTTTTTTAAGACAACTATGCCGTCTTTAATAACATACATGTCGGTTTCTTTGTCTTTAAGGTGTTTTCCGCCATTAATTCTAACATCGTCACCAATGCGACAATTTTTATCTATAATGGCATTTTTAATAAAGCAACGTTGACCAATACCCATAAGAATTTCTATGTTATCATTATTAATTTGTTCAAGAGTTTCATAATGATCAGACCCCATCATATAGGTATTAATAACAGTAGATTCGTCTCCAATTCTAGAGCGAATGCCGATAACAGATTGCTCTATTTTAGCAGCGCTTATAATACATCCCTCGGCTATAACTGCTTTTTCTAACATGGTTCCAGCTATTTTTGAAGTTGGTAACATTCGGGCATGTGTGTAGATGCGCTTCTTTTTGTCGTAAAGATTAAAATCTGGAATATCGGCAGTTAAACCAATGTTGGCTTCAAAAAAAGAATCTATATTTCCTATATCTGTCCAATATCCTTCATATTGATAACTTAGGGTTTTGTGTTTGTCTATGCTTTTTGGAATAATCTCTTTGCCAAAATCTATGGTCGATTTGTCTTTCATCAATTCAATAAGCAAATCCTTATTAAAAATGTATATACCCATTGAGGCTAGATAATTTCTGCCTTGGCCTTTCATTTCGTCGCTTACCTCTGATGTCCAATCTGGTAATAAACTAGCATCAGGTTTTTCAATAAAAGAGGTAATTACATTGTTGTCATCAGATTTTAAAATTCCAAAACTAGTAGCGTCTTTTTTGTTAACTGGAATGGTGGCAATTGATATTTTTGCACCACTTTCTTCATGGGCTTGTATCATGGCATCATAATCCATTTGATACAATTGATCGCCCGAAAGGATTAAGGCATACTCAAAATCGTGTCTCATAAAATGATGCATGCTTTGGCGAACAGCATCTGCAGTACCTTGAAACCACCCTTTGTTATCTGGGGTTTGCTCAGCAGCCAAAACGTCTACAAAAGCAGAGCTAAAAAAACTAAAATGATAGGTGTTTTTTATATGGCGATTTAATGATGCAGAATTAAACTGGGTTAACACATATATGCGTTTTATATCTGCATTAATACAGTTTGAAATAGGGATGTCAACCAATCTATATTTTCCAGCAATAGGAACTGCTGGTTTAGATCTTTTCTCTGTTAATGGATATAATCTTGAGCCTTGTCCGCCTCCTAAAATAATCGATAAAACTTTGTTATTTATCATAATAGTTGTTTATAGTGATTAGTTGATATTATATTAAAGATTTGTAGAGCGCCTCAACTTGTTTAGCAATAGCTACCCAATCAAAATGTTCTTCAACACGTTTTCGTCCGTTTACCGCCATGGCGTTTCTTAACTCATCGTTACTTATAACGGTATTAATTCCGTTAGCTAAATCTCTTGAAAATTTATCTGGATTCACAGGCTCAAAAGGAGCGGCATCTTGTTGTTCTAAAGGAATTAAAACCCCTGTTTCATTTTGCACCACAACTTCTTTTATACCGCCAACAGCACTTGCAACCACCGCAGTATTACAAGCCATGGCCTCAATATTTATAATTCCAAAAGGCTCATAAATAGAAGGGCAACAAAATACATCAGCATGAGAGTATAATTGAATAACCTCTTTTTTGTCAAGCATTTTGTCAATCCAAATGATATTATCTCTAGTTTTTTTAACTTCATTAACAGCATCTTCCATTTCTTTACCTATCTCTGGCGTATCTGGTGCACCAGCGCAAAGTACTATTTGTGTATCAGCATCTATATATTTTATGGCGTTTACTAAATGAATAATACCTTTTTGCCTAGTAATTCTGCCTACAAAAAGTACATAGGGTTTTGTTTTATCTATACCATATTCATCTAAAGTTGATGTTTCGTTAGTAACCACATACTCTTGAAGATTGATACCATTATAGATAACTTTAACTTTATCTTCATCCACATTAAAATGTTTTAAAACATCTTCTTTAGTTTCTTCTGATACAGCAATAAGAGCATCTGCCATTTCAATAGCCGTTTTTTCAACCCAAGAAGACGCATCATAACCTCTACCTAACTGCTCGCGTTTCCATGGGCGCAAGGGCTCCAACGAATGCGTTGTTATTACTAAAGGCGTGCCATAGCATAATTTTGAAATAATGCCAGCAAAATGAGCATACCATGTATGGCAATGTACAACATCGGCATCAATAGCATTCGTGTTCATATGAAGCGATGTGCTTAATGTTTTAAAAACAGATTTTAACTTATCATCAGCATTTTTAAAAACACCATCTTCAAAAGGGAAACCTTTAACGTTTAAGGTGTCATTTTTAGAATCTTGGTCGCCAAAACACCTAACATCTACATGGATTAATTTTGCTAATTCAGCAGCCAAATATTCAACATGAACTCCAGCGCCACCATAAACATAAGGTGGAAATTCTCTAGTAAAAAAAAGTGCTTTCATAAAATGATTACTTAAGATGTAATTATATAAATTTTGCTTGTTTTAGCAAGTTTTATTTAAAACGAAATTGGGCGTGCGATTATAAACTTACAAAAATATTGTATTAATGTCTATTGGAAAAGCATGTTTTTAAGCAAAAATATAATTTTGAATATCTAATTATTAAAACTTAAAAAAATAAGATATTAATAATCAAAGTCTTATATAATTTTAATTTTTTAAATAGGCGTTTTAATCATTTAACTTTAAAACAGCCATAAACGCCTGTTGAGGTATCTCTACATTACCCACTTGTCGCATACGCTTTTTACCTTTTTTCTGTTTTTCCAGAAGTTTACGCTTACGCGAAATATCACCACCATAACACTTAGCTGTTACGTCTTTACGTAAGGCTTTAACGGTTTCTCTAGAGATAATTTTGGCTCCAATAGCAGCTTGTATTGGAATATCAAATTGCTGGCGCGGGATGAGTTCCTTTAATTTCTCACACATTTTACGCCCAATATGTTGTGCATTTTCAGCATGAATTAGTGCAGATAAAGCATCGACAGATTGCGCATTTAATAAAATATCTAAACGCACCAATTTTGAAGGTTTCATCCCAATTGGGTGATAATCAAAAGAGGCATAGCCTTTAGAAACGGTTTTCAATCTGTCATAAAAATCAAAAACGATTTCTGCTAATGGCATTTCAAAAGTTAATTCAACCCGTTCTGTAGTCAAATAGGTTTGGTTTACAATGAGCCCACGTTTTTCAATACATAACGACATAACATTACCAACAAAGTCTGATTTTGTAATAATAGTTGCCTTAATAAAAGGTTCCTCTACACGATTTAACGTAGAAGGTTCGGGCAAATCAGAAGGATTGTTTACAACAATGATCTCATCTGGATTTTTATTGGTAAATGCATGGTAAGAAACATTGGGAACGGTAGTAATCACAGTCATATCAAACTCACGCTCTAAGCGTTCTTGTATAATTTCCATGTGAAGCATACCTAAAAACCCACAACGGAAACCAAAACCTAATGCCGCAGAACTTTCTGGCTGAAATACCAAAGAGGCATCATTAAGTTGTAATTTTTCCATAGAAGCCCGAAGTTCCTCATAATCTTCAGTATCAACAGGATAAATACCTGCAAATACCATAGGTTTTACATCTTCAAAACCTTCAATAATATTGGTTGTTGGTTTCGCAAAATCGGTAATGGTATCACCTACTTTTACTTCTTTAGCCGTTTTAATTCCTGTAATTAAATAGCCAACGTCGCCAGTTTTTACACTTTGTTTTGCTACTTGGTTAAGTTTTAAAGTTCCTACTTCATCAGCATAGTAATCTTTATTTGTAGCGACAAACTTAATGTGCTGCCCTTTTTTAATTTCGCCATTAAACACTCTAAAATAAGTTTCTATACCACGAAAAGTATTGTAAACGGAATCAAAAATTAAGGCTTGCAAAGGTGCATTTGGATCACCTTTTGGGGCAGGGACACGATCAATAATGGCTGCTAAAATATTATCGACACCAAAACCTGTTTTCCCACTTGCATGAATGACTTCTTCTGGGTCGCAACCTAATAAATCTACAATATCATCAGTTACTTCCTCTGGGTTAGCACTTGGTAAATCGACTTTATTTAATACGGGAATAATTTCTAAATCGTTTTCTAAAGCTAAGTATAAATTAGAAATAGTTTGTGCCTGTATGCTTTGTGCTGCATCTACAATTAATAAAGCGCCTTCGCACGCAGCTATAGAACGAGATACTTCATATGAAAAATCTACATGACCAGGAGTATCAATTAAATTTAGAATGTATTTTTCTCCTTCATATTCATAATCCATTTGAATAGCATGCGACTTGATTGTAATTCCACGTTCGCGCTCTAAATCCATACTGTCTAATAGCTGATCTTGTTGCTCTCTGGCAGTTACTGAACCCGTAAAATCTAATAAGCGGTCTGCAAGCGTGCTCTTACCGTGATCAATATGTGCAATAATGCAAAAGTTTCTGATATTCTTCATAAAGTATTCTATATATCCTTGATGGAATGTGCAAATATAGATGTTTTTTTAATCAGAGGACTGAGATTTATGAACCAGAAAGGTCTTTTTAATAAAAAGCCTTAATTTTGACACCAATATAAAATATAATGGTTAAAATAGACAACATAGAACTCCCAGATTTCCCATTGCTTTTAGCGCCAATGGAAGATGTTAGCGACCCACCATTTCGTGCGTTATGCAAAGAGCAAGGTGCTGATGTTGTTTATACCGAGTTTGTAAGTAGCGAAGGCTTAATTCGTAACGCAGCCAAAAGCGTTATGAAGTTAGATATTTATGAAAAAGAACGACCAGTTGGTATTCAAATTTTTGGAGCAAATCTTGACAGTATGTTGCAAACCATTGATATTGTTGAAAAATCCAACCCCGATATTATTGATATTAATTTTGGATGCCCTGTAAAAAAAGTAGTGAGTAAAGGTGCTGGCGCAGGTATTTTAAAAGATATCTGTTTAATGGAAAAGTTGACTGCTGAAATGGTAAAACGCACCAATTTACCCATTACCGTAAAAACACGTTTGGGTTGGGATCATGACTCTATAAAAATTGTTGAGGTTGCTGAACGTTTGCAGGATGTAGGCTGTAAAGCCATTGCTATTCATGGGCGCACGCGTGCTCAAATGTATAAAGGGGATGCTAATTGGAAACCTATTGCCGAAGTTAAAAACAACCCAAGAATGCATATTCCTGTGTTTGGGAATGGCGATATTACAAGTCCAGAACGTGCCATGGAAATGCGCGATACTTACGGATTAGATGGCGCCATGATTGGTCGTGCTAGTATTGGTAATCCCTGGTTTTTTAAACAAGTAAAGCACTATTTTAAAACAGGCGAGCATTTAGCACCTATATCGCTTGAAGAACGTGTAGAAGCTGCGCGACGTCATTTACAAATGTCGATTGATTGGAAAGGCGAAATTTTAGGCGTTTTTGAAACGCGTCGTCATTATACCAATTACTTTAAAGGGATTCCGCACTTTAAAGAATACCGCATGAAAATGGTAACTAGCGATGATTCTAAAGATGTATTTGCAGCTTTTGATGAGGTATTGGATAAGTTTGCTGGGTATGAGTTTACGGAGTAGGTTTTTTACAAGACACGAATTATATTAATTTTCACGGATTAATTTTTTTTTAATTATTGTGCTTGTACTAGTGATTTTGTAATACGTGCTGATGCTATTTTTGATGCTAGAATGCCTAAAACAGAAATGGTTATTAGTACTATAAAAAAGTTTTTAGTTTTTATGGTTACAGGATAAGCTAAGGATGGTGTTATCATAACTAAATCGAACATGTTTTGAAGCACTAAAACTATTAATGCTAAACCTAAACCAACGAGTCCGCCTAAAACCGACATTAAAGCACCTTGAAAAAAGAATATTTTGCGAATATCTTTTATGGTAGCACCTAAATTAAAAAGCGTGTTGAGTGATTTCTTTTTATCTAAAATCATCATGATTATGGAACCAATAACGTTAAATAGGGCAATGATTAAAACGAGTGTAAATATTAAATATACTGCTAGGTTTTCGCTATTTAGCATTTTGTATAAAGCATCGTTTAGTTGCGCACGGTTTTTTATAACAACCTTATCGCCTAAAATGGCTTGAATGTTTTGTTTTGCTTCAATCTCATCAGCACCATTGCTTAATTTAAACTCTATTGACGACACTTGATTAGGCTTATAGTTTAAAAGATTTTGTGCTAAATCTATAGAAGCAAAAACATAGGTGTCGTTTAAGTTTTCATTAATATCAAACACGCCAACATTAATGGCGTTAACTGTCTTAAAGGCATTTTTAGCAGAGGTTATTTGACCTCTTCCAGGTTTTGGTACATATAGGTTTATAGCTTTGGCATAATCTAAAACACCAAAAGACAAATTGTTTGAAATGCCCCAACCCACTACAATTTGATTGGTTTTTTGATCGAGCCAACTACCTTGGCTAATAATCGAATCTATTGCAACAACGTTTTTAAAATTAGCATCAACACCTTTTATGGTTGCGAAATAGTTTTTATCGTTTGAAGCTACAATAACACGTTCTTCAATAACTTTTGAAAACACAGCAACATCATCTAAATCATTTAGTTTATTAAGCTCCTCTCCAGTAATAACAAAAGACTTTCCTGTAGCCGTTTCAGCTTTTAAATCGGGGTCGACAATTGTAGAGAATTGTAAAGTAAAATCTTTTAAACCTGCAAAACCAGAAAGCACTATAAACAACGAAGCAGCACCTAAAATAATACCTATAATGGCAATAATACTAATAATGTTAATGGCATTGTTACTGCTTTTTGAGCGTAAATAACGTTGTGCTATATATAGTGAAACATTCATGCCTTTAAATATAAAAAGAAAAATGAGCTTTACTCTAAAAATAGAGGAGTAAATATACCGTGTTAGGTTCTTTTTAAAAACTAAGATTTTTTTCTTTTTTCAAGAAAAGAAGGATCTTTTATTGGGTTGTCTCCATCTTTTAAAGATTTATCTATTAGATCGATATACTCTAAAGAATCATCTATAAAAAACTCCAATTGCGGCATGCGCCTTAATTGTTTTTTGGTGCGTTGAGCCAATTCATGACGAATTAAAGCCGTATTAGATTTTATACCTTCAACGAGCTCTTTAGCTTTGTTATTAGGGAAAATACTCAAATACACTTTAGCTACAGAAAGGTCTACAGTAACCTTTACTTTGGTAACCGAAATTAAAACACCTTGCATGCCACCTTGCGTAGCAGCACGTTGTAAAACATCAACTAAATCGCGTTGTAAAACTGATGCTATTTTTTTTTGTCTTTGACTTTCTTGTTCCACAGAATAAATTACTATTAGGTTGTAAAAATAACAGATATTTAAAGATTATCTTGCTTTTATAAGTGATTTTCGTATTTTGAAATAAAATTTAGATTTAATAATAAGATTTTCTTCTTCTAGGAAATGACACAAACAACAACAATGAATAAAATTGAACATATAGGTATTGCTGTAAAAAGCCTTGAAAAATCTAGCGAATTGTTCTCTAAGCTATTTGGAAAAGCACATTATAAAGTAGAAGAAGTTGCTAGCGAAGGAGTAAAAACATCTTTTTTTAAAATAGGCGAAAATAAGATTGAATTACTAGAAGGCACAAATGATGACAGCCCTATCACTAAATTTATTGCGAAAAAAGGGGAGGGTATTCATCATATTGCTTTCGATGTAGATGATATACAAACCGAAATTAAACGTCTAAAAAAAGAAGGTTTTAAAGTATTAAACGAAACACCAAAAAATGGTGCAGACAACAAGTTAGTAGCTTTTTTACACCCTAAATCTTCAAATGGTGTTTTAATTGAGTTATGCCAAGAGATAAAGAGATAATTTTTCTTGCTAACAATTAAAATAAGTAGTAATATTGCACTCCAATTTCGGTCCTATAACTCAGTTGGTTAGAGTATCTGACTCATAATCAGAAAGTCCCTGGTTCGAGCCCAGGTGGGACCACTTTTAGAGACTGTAAAGCCTTGATAATCACGCGATTACTCAAGGCTTTTTTTGTAGAGCTCAAATATATGCTCAAACCTTGTTTAAAAAAATTATCCAAAACTCCTCAACAATACATGAGCTTGCAAGTAATACTTACCTGTTTTAAAGTTTTTTTTCTTTTCAAAATATAGGTTAATAATTTCTCCAAACTTATTTTGTTGCTCCAGAAGATGTATAAGTTTTAGAATGGTATTGTAATCTACTTGAACAGTAAATTGATGCGTTTTTATAGTTAGACAGTTATTGGCAAATACATGAGGCTCTAAAAAGCTAACCACTTTTAATTTAGTACTATCGGCATACGTATTTATTGTTTTTAAAAGATTGTTTTGTATAGAACTTCCTTTAATTTGATATTTATTTAAAAGGGAATCGTAATAAATATTGAAAACTAAAACAATAAGCTAAAAATAATCAAAAAGAAAATCGCCTAAAAATTACTTTTTAGACGACTTCTTTTTAATTTATAATATTCTGCTAACCAAACCTATATATAATTTTGTTTTCCTTTTAAATTATATATATTTGTTTTGTAAAGAGAAAAATTGAGGGATCATTTTTAGCTCATATAATTTTATAATAAAAAGCACGTTATTTTACCTATTAGTTGCTTATTAAAATTGCATTTAATCGGATTTTTTAGCATTTCACAGATGGTTTTTTTGCAAAAAAGAGTATATTTGTTTTGCTAACTTGCTTTTTTTATACATTTGCGTACCAATGACAATACAAAATAAAAGAATATTTGCCTCAATCTTATTTGTATTAATAAGTTTTGTGTGTGTTGCTCAGGGAAGTGGGCCTCCGCCTCCAGGACCACCACCACCACCTGGTACCCCCATTGATGGCGGAATACTTGCTGGTGTCTGTTTTGCCATATTTTATGGAGCAAAAAAGTTAATTAAAAGGTAGTATTATTTTCTAAACAAGTTCATTTCTAGGAGCTTAGTAACGTATTTTCCTAAAACATCAAATTCTAAATTTACAACCGTACCAATTTTAAAAGTGTTAAAATTTGTGTGCTCGTAAGTGTATGGTATTATAGCAACACTAAAACTTTCCTTTTTAGAATTTACAACTGTTAAGCTAGTGCCATTAATGGTTATAGACCCTTTTTCAATAGTGATATTATTTAGTTTAGAGTCGTAATTAAAAGTAAATATCCAACTGCCATTTTCTTCTTTAATATTTGTGCAAACAGCAGTTTGGTCTACATGGCCTTGAACAATATGTCCATCAAGTCTATCACCAAGTTTCATGGCGCGTTCAAGATTTACTTTATCGTTAATTTTTAAGGTTTCCAAATTAGTTTTCTCTAAAGTTTCATTAATAGCGGTAACCGTATATTCATCATTATTAATCTCAACAACGGTTAAGCAAACGCCATTATGCGAAACACTTTGGTCAATTTTTAACTCAGCAGTAATCATACTTTGAATTGAAATATGTAGATTATTTAATTCCTTCTTTAAATCAGTAACAACACCAACATCTTCAATAATTCCTGTAAACATATTTTTATCTGTTTATTTGGTTAAATTTGCAACATCAAAATTACAAACAAAAGTTGTCTTTTTTATGAAGAAAGCAGAAAATATAATTGTAGGTATATCTATTGGAGATTTAAATGGAATAGGTGGCGAAATAGTTTTAAAAACGTTTGAAGACCATAGAATTTTAGATTTCTGCACACCAGTAATTTTTGCTTCAGCTAAAACAATTGTTTTTTTAAAAACACATTTTAAGTCGGCAATTCACTTTAATAATATTAATAATATTAAACAATTAGCTCACGGAAAAGTTAATGTGTTTAATTGTTGGAACGAGCCAGTAAAAATTGAATTTGGTAAAGAAGATGTTAAAATTGGAGAATATGCAATAAAATCACTTCAAACGGCGACTAAAGCTTTAAAAAACAGTAATATTGATGTTTTGGTGACTGCGCCAATAAATAAACATAACATCCAATCAGAATCTTTTAATTTTCCTGGGCATACCGATTTTTTAGCTCAAGAGCTAGAAGGAGATAGCCTTATGTTTATGGTAAATGATGCTTTAAGAGTGGGGCTTTTAACAGATCACGTGCCAGTAAAAGACATTGTTGAGCATATTACGGAAGAATTAATAATAGAGAAAGTAAATACAGTTTATAAATCTCTTGAGAAAGATTTTAAAATAAGAAAACCTAAAATTGCTGTTTTAGGCATTAACCCACATACTGGCGATAATGGTGTTATTGGAAATGAAGACGATGCAGTTTTAAGACCAACACTAAAAAAAATTAAAGAAGAAGGGAAATTGGTTTACGGACCCTATGCTGCAGATAGTTTTTTTGGCTCTAATAACTATAAAAACTTCGATGCCATTATAGCTTCTTACCATGACCAAGGCTTAATTCCTTTTAAAACATTATCTTTTGGTCAAGGCGTAAATTATACCGCTGGATTAAATAAAGTAAGAACCTCTCCAGATCATGGTACGGCATTTGAAATTGCCGGACAAGGTAAAGCAGACGAAAACTCTTTTAAAGAAGCTGTTTTTACAGCGATACAGATTTTTAAAAATAGATCTGATTATGAGCAGATTACCTCAAATCCATTAAAAAAAGCGCCAAAAAAAACTGAGCAAAAAAATGTTTATAAGTAAGGTTGCATAAACAAAAAAGTTATATATTTGCAGGCTCAAAATAGATGTGATAATGAAGCCGTTGAAAGAGTTTACAATTCCATTTGTAGGGTTAAAGATAGGAAAACATCATTTTGAATATAAAATTGAACAAGCGTTCTTTGAGCATTTTGAGTATGAGGAGTTTAATAATGTAAAGATTCAAGTTGATGTTGAATTAGAAAAGAAAACAACACTACTAGAATTACATTTTAAAACTTCGGGTTATGTAAATATTAATTGCGATTTAACAAACGAGCCCTTTAATCAAACCATTAAGAATGAGTTTGATTTAGTGGTTAAGTTTGGTGAGGAATACAATGATGAAAATATTGATATTCTTATTGTTCCTCATGGAACTTACGAAATTAATATTCAACAATACATTTACGAATTAATTGTATTGGCAGTACCAATTAAGCGTGTACATCCTGGAATTGAAGATGGCACATTAAATTCAGAAATACTTGAAAAACTAGAAGAATTAAGTCCAAAGCTTAAAGAAAACAAAGATACTAACGAGGAAATTGACCCTCGGTGGAATACATTAAAGAAACTATTAACGGATAAATAAAATAAAAAATGGCACATCCTAAAAGAAAAATCTCAAAAACAAGAAGAGATAAGAGAAGAACACATTACAAAGCAACTGCGCCACAGATTGCTACATGCCCAACAACTGGAGAGGCTCACCTATATCACAGAGCGCATTGGCATGAAGGAAAATTATACTACAGAGGTCAAGTTTTAATTGATAACTCAGAAGAAGTAGAAAACGTAGCATAAATTATGCACACATAATATAAAACGCTCACATTGAGCGTTTTTTTATGATATTGTTTTTCTAAATCACAAAAACAATAATTTTGTGTATTATTACACCAAAATTTAGTAGTTTTCACGAAATTTTTAATGTTTTTGTCCAATTTTAATGTTTTTTTGGTCAAATTAACTATAAAGTTATGAGTAAAACCTCAGCGGCAATTACAGCTGTAGGCGCATATGTGCCAGAATATGTATTAACCAATCAAATTCTTGAAACAATGGTTGATACAAACGATGAGTGGATAACCACTAGAACAGGAATAAAAGAACGCCGCATACTGAAAGGCGAAGGCAAAGGCACTTCTTTTTTGGCCATAAACGCAGCTAAAGATCTTATTAAAAAAAGAGGTATAGACCCAAAAGATATTGAACTTGTTATAGTTGCTACTGCAACACCAGACATGAAAGCAGCTTCAACAGCGGCTTTTACGGCTTCAGAAATAGGAGCTGTAAATGCCTTTTCATTTGATATGGATGCTGCGTGTTCAAGTTTTCTTTTTGGTATGTCTGTAGCTGCTGGTTACATTGAATCTGGACGCTATAAAAATGTGCTTTTAATAGGAGCAGATAAAATGTCGTCTATAATTAATTATAAAGATAGAGCAACGTGTATTATTTTTGGAGATGGAGCGGGTGCTGTTTTATTTGAACCAAATGAGGAAAATTTAGGGCTTCAAGATGAATACTTAAGGAGCGACGGAACAGGTAGAGCGTTTTTACAAGCTACTTATGGGGGGTCATCATACCCAATAACTTTTGAAGCTATAGAAAAAGGGGCACATTGTGCATTTCAAGAAGGGAGAACTGTATTCAAAAATGCAGTTTTTAATATGGCAGATGCCACGGTAAAAATATTAGAACGAAATAACTTAACCAAAAATGACGTTGATTGGTTAGTGGCTCATCAGGCAAACAAACGTATTATTGATGCTACCGCCAACAGAATTAATTTAGAAGAAGAAAAGGTAATGATGAACATACACAAGTATGGCAATACAACATCAGCAACCTTACCTTTGCTATTAAATGATTACGAATCGCAATTAAAAAAAGGCGATAATTTGATATTTGCCGCTTTTGGAGGCGGATTTAATTGGGGCTCAATTTATTTAAAATGGGCATATAATTCATAAAACTAACCACTAATAATAAGTAAAATATGGATATTAAAGAGATTCAAAACTTAATTAAGTTTGTTGCCAAATCTGGTGCTAGCGAGGTTAAATTGGAGATGGATGATGTTAAAATTACCATCAAAACAGGATCAGATTCAGACACTACAATAGTACATCAAGTTCCTGCTGTACCTCAAATACCTCAAATTCCTCAAGCACCCCAAGTGGCACAATCAGCTGCTGCTCAACCAGCGGCACCTGCTCAAGAATTAGCTACACCAGCAAGTGACGATTCAAAATATATTACTATAAAATCTCCAATAATAGGAACGTTTTACAGAAAACCATCTCCAGATAAACCATTATTTGTTGAGGTAGGACAAACCATTGCAGAGGGCGATGTACTTTGTATTATTGAGGCAATGAAACTTTTCAATGAAATAGAATCTGAAGTTTCAGGAAAAGTAGTTAAGATATTAGTTGACGATTCTTCACCAGTAGAATTCGACCAACCTTTATTTTTAGTAGATCCATCATAACCAAATTTAAAATTCCAAAAAACAGTTTCAATTTTATTGAAATTTGGAATTTGAAATTTTAAATGTTTATAAGTTATGTTTAAAAAAATACTGATTGCCAATAGAGGAGAAATAGCATTACGTGTTATTAGAACCTGTAAAGAAATGGGCATTAAAACCGTTGCGGTTTATTCGACAGCTGATGCCGACAGTTTACACGTTAAATTTGCTGATGAAGCCGTTTGTATTGGTCCACCAGCAAGTAGCGAATCTTATTTAAAAATGTCAAATGTTATTGCTGCTGCAGAAATTACTAATGCTGATGCAATTCACCCAGGATATGGATTTTTGTCTGAAAATGCTAAATTTTCTAAAATTTGTGAAGAGCATGGAATAAAATTCATTGGGGCTTCTGAAGAAATGATTTCTAAAATGGGGGATAAGGCAACTGCAAAAGCAACGATGAAAGCTGCTGGTGTACCTTGTGTACCTGGAAGTGAAGGTATTATAGCTGATTTTGAAGAATGCGAAAAATTAGCTGTAGAAGTAGGTTATCCTGTTATGCTTAAAGCTACTGCCGGTGGTGGAGGTAAAGGCATGCGTGCCGTTTGGAAACCAGTAGATCTTAAAAACGCATGGGATTCTGCAAGACAAGAAAGCAAAGCAGCTTTTGGAAATGACGATATGTACATGGAAAAGCTTATTGAAGAACCAAGGCATATAGAAATTCAAGTAGTAGGCGATTCAACAGGAAGAGCTTGCCATCTTTCTGAAAGAGATTGCTCTGTGCAACGTCGTCATCAAAAATTAACCGAAGAAGTCCCTTCGCCATTTATGACAAGCGCATTGCGTAAAAAAATGGGAGAAGCAGCAGTAAAAGCAGCAGAATACATTAAATACGAAGGCGCGGGAACGGTAGAATTTTTGGTTGACAAACACCGTAATTTCTACTTTATGGAAATGAATACACGTATACAAGTAGAGCATCCTATTACCGAACAGGTTATTGATTTCGACTTAATTCGCGAGCAAATTCTTGTAGCCGCCGGTGTTCCTATTTCAGGAAAAAATTATACACCAAATTTACATTCAATAGAATGTAGAATTAATGCTGAAGATCCGTTTAACGGTTTTCGCCCATCACCAGGAAAAATAACAACGTTACATGCTCCTGGAGGCCATGGTGTTCGTTTAGACACACATGTTTATGCAGGTTATTCAATTCCGCCAAACTACGATTCTATGATTGCCAAGTTAATTACAACAGCGCAAACCAGAGAAGAGGCGATTAATAAAATGAAACGTGCTTTAGATGAGTTTGTAATTGAAGGTATAAAAACAACCATACCTTTTCACAGACAGCTTATGGAGCACCCAGATTATTTAGCAGGAAATTACACCACTAAATTTATGGAAGATTTCGTATTAGAAAAGCAAATAGAAGAATAATTAAAAACTCCGAAAAATACTTTTCGGAGTTTTTTTTAACTTAGAATTTAAAAACACTTAGCAGTATGAAGGTATCTAGCAAAATTTTATGTTTAATTTTTTTAATTGTTTTTATACGCTGTAAAGATGATTCTAAAAAAGATTCTGAAAAAAACATAAAGAAAAATCACCCTAACATTGTTATTATTTATGCAGATGATTTAGGTTTTGGCGATGTAAGTAGTTATGGCTCTACAGAATTATTAACACCAAATATAGATAGGATAGCTAATGAAGGAATAAAATTTACAAATGGTTATGCTACTTCACCAACCTGTACACCAAGTAGGTATTCTTTACTATCTGGCACATATCCTTTTAGAACAAAAAGAGCACAGGTATTACCAGGAAATGCACCGTTACTTTTTGAGTTAGGAAAGCAAACACTACCATCAATGTTGCAAAGTGCAGGTTATAAAACAGGAGTTGTTGGGAAATGGCATTTGGGATTAGGAGATGAAAATATGGATTGGAATGGTAAAATTGCACCTGGCCCATTAGAAATTGGTTTTGATTACGCCTACATTATGGCTTCTACTAATGATAGAGTGCCATCAGTGTATGTTGAGAACCATAAGGTTGTTGGTTTAACAAAAGAAGATTCCATTTTTGTGAGTTATCAAAAGAATTTTGATGGCGAGCCAACAGGCAGAGAAAATCCAGAGTTATTAAAAGTACACCCAAGCCATGGACATGATATGAGTATTCATAATGGAATTTCAAGAATTGGTTATATGAAAGGCGGAAAATCAGCTTTATTTACTGATGAAGATATGAATGATGATTTTTTAAGAGAGTCCATTAAATACATCAACAAAAATAAAGACAATCCTTTTTTCTTATTTTATGCCTTGCACCAACCACATGTTCCCAGAATACCACATCCTCGCTTTGTAGGTAAATCAGGCTTGGGACCTAGAGGCGATGTTATTGTTGAAGCAGATTGGGCTGTTGGACAGTTTTTAGATGAGTTAGATAAGTTAGGACTTTCAGAAAATACAATTGTTATATTTTCAAGCGATAATGGGCCCGTTTTAGATGACGGCTATAAAGATGATGCTGTTACCAAAATAGGGAAGCATACTCCTAGAGGTGGACTTCGAGGAGGAAAATATAGTCTTTTTGACGCAGGCACACATGTGCCTTTTATGATTAGATGGAAAGGCACCATAAAACCGGGAGTGTCAGACGCTTTGGTGTCTCAAATGGATTTTACAGCATCGTTTGCAGCTTTAACAGACCAGAACAATATGACACCAGATAGCAAAAATATATTAGATGCCTTTTTAGGAAAATCTTCAAAAGGGAGAAATGGACTTATTCTGGGTCAAAATAATATTATGGCATATAGAGAGGGTGATTGGGCTTTAATTCCTCCACACAAAGGAGGGGGAATTGTAAACAAATGGGTAAATATTGAATCTGGAAGAGACACAATATATCAACTTTATAATTTAAAAGAAGACAGGGCGCAACAACATAATTTAGCAGAAATTAATACTGAAAAATTAGAAGCCCTAAAACAAGCTTTAGAGCAGGAAAAGAAATAATATTTTGAACTTATCGTATTGGGAAATTAAATCGTGGCTAGCACATGTAGATTATACGATTGTTGGTAGTGGCATTGTGGGTTTAAATTGCGCATTACAGCTAAAAAAACGTTTTCCAAAAGCCCATATTCTTATTTTAGAAAAAGGGATACTTCCTCAAGGCGCTAGTACCAAAAATGCGGGTTTTGCATGTTTTGGAAGTTTAAGCGAAATATTAGACGATTTAAAAACCCATTCGGAAGATGAGGTTGTTGCATTAGTAAAAAATAGGATAGATGGGTTAAAACTTTTACGACAGACTTTAGGCGATGCAAATATTGATTATAAACAGTGTGGAGGATTTGAACTATTTACAAAAGCAGATTCAGAGTTATTTGAAGATTGCCTTTCAAAAAAAGAAAGTATTAACAATTTACTAAAACTTATTTTTAATGATGAAGTGTTCAGTTTAAAAAGCAATGTCTTTAATTTTAAAAATATACAAAGCCAGTATATTTTTAATCAGTTTGAAGGTCAAATTGACACTGGAAAAATGATGGCGTCATTAACGCATTTAGTGTTGAAAAATGGCATAAAAATATTGAATAGTATTACTGTTGAAGCGTTTTCTGAAGATTCAGATTCAGTAAAGATAAAAACCAATCACTTTGACTTTTCAACGTCTAAACTACTAATAACAACTAATGGATTTGCATCACAATTAATTAAAGAACAAGTAAAACCAGCACGTGCGCAAGTATTAATAACGAAACCCATAAATAATTTGCATATTAAAGGGACATTTCATTTAGATAAAGGCTATTATTATTTTAGAAATATTGATAATAGAATTTTATTGGGTGGTGGGAGAAATCTGGATTTTCAAACCGAGGAGACAACGGAGTTTGGTGAAACTCAATTAATTCAAAATAAATTAGAAACTCTTTTAAAAACTATAATTTTACCAGAAATACCTTTTGAAGTCGACTATAGATGGAGCGGAATAATGGGTACAGGGAGCAAGAAAAAAGCTATTGTAAAGCAAGTATCAAATAATGTGTTTTGTGGCGTAAGGCTTGGCGGCATGGGAGTGGCTATCGGAAGTTTGGTAGGTAAAGAATTAGCGGATTTAATTCCTGAGTAGGCAGGAAACACATTAATTATGTCCTTAAAAGAAAAATTATATATCCAATGTGTTGAGTTTGTTGATAATCGTTTTCAAACCATTCAAAATACTATAAACGAAATTCAAGAATCCTTACAATCTGAAACCAAGAGTAGCGCAGGGGATAAGCACGAAACGGGTCGTGCTATGTTACAATTAGAACGTGAAAAAGCGGGTAATCAGCTTTCTGAAATCTCTAAAATTAAAGAAGCGCTAATTAAAATAGACATTTCTAAATCGTCTAAGAACATAGGTTTAGGAAGTGTAGTTTATACTACAAAGGCCAATTACTATTTGGCCATTAGTGCAGGGGAATTAGAAGTTGACAACAATAAATTTTATGCAATTTCTCCAAATACACCAATGGGAAAGTTGTTAATCGGGAAAAGTGTTGGAGATGAGGTCGTTTTTAGAGGACAGGATTTTATAATAATTGAAGTGTTTTAAAATAAAAAAGCAGGCTAAATTTTGTTAGCCTGCTTCTCGCTTTTAAAATGTATTTTAAAAGAGCCAACCAAGAACATGAATAACTCCAACTACTAAAGAAAATACTGCAAATAAGGCTATAGTTATAGCAAACACGCATCCTATTTTTTCGCTAAAAGTCTGCTTATGTTTTTTTGGCTCTTCAAGTTTACTTTTAGGTTTATTTAAAACTTCAACATGAGAGAATTGAAAATCAGAATGTTTTAAATCTATATCATACGATATTTCAAAAACAGCTTGTTTATTTAATTCTCTATCTTCTAATTTCGAACTAATTTGAAGAAGTTAATTTGCATAAAGCATTAAACCTTCTTTATTTGCTTTAACATAGCTAGAAAATTCATTTTCTTCACCATAAAAGAAACCAATATAAGCCTCATCAGTAGAGTATTCATTATTTATGTTTTGAATGACGCTATTTAATTCTTGAGTTTTCATTTCCTTTTTCTTTTTTCTCTTCTAATTTTCCAAGGTGCATTTTTTTGCCAATCGCCAGCCATAATACAACCGTAGGGCATAACCTCATCAATAACTTTTCCTAAGCCATATTCTTCCATTTGGTTTCTAACGGTTTGTGCATTTTTATAAGCACTTGGTAATTCGGTAATATCAATTTCCTTTGAGAAAAACCGAACATCTAAACCTCTAGTTTCTTCTTTAAAAATTTGCATAATAGTTCCTGTTTTGCTTTTTCTATGTTGTGTTCTACTCACATTTCTGCCAGCACCATGAGGTGCAAAACCTAAATTGGTTTTTGTAGTTACACCTTCAACAATCAGCACAGGCTCGCTCATGTTTAAAGGAATCAATCTTGGACCCGTAATATCTGGCATAAACTTAGCGTCTAAAGGTGTTGCACCTTTGGCATGGTAAAATAAATCACCATCTTTAAAAACAAAATTATGTTCGTTCCAGTATCGGTTTTCAATATCGATTTCTAAAGCTTCAGCAACCGAATTATGCAAAACCTGATGGTTAGTTTTTGTCCATTTTCTAATGACTTGCAAAGCTTCCCAATACGATTTGCCTTCTTCGGTTTCAAAAGGAATCCATGCATTTTGTTTCATAGTATCTGGCGATAAATCCTTTCTAAATCGTTCAGCAATTTTCATACCTTTGGCGTACAACCTTGCTCCTGGTCCTCTAGAGCCATGGTGAGTAACCATCATGGTATTTCCCGTTTTTTTTGAGATTCCAACAAACAAGAAATGATTTCCATCACCTTGTGTTCCTAAATGCGATCTTGCGATTTGAATCATTTGTCCATCGTTTAATAAATAATTAGATTCAAAAGCATCCAATAATTCCTTCGGAAATCTAAACTGCGTGTTTCTATCTCTTCCCCCAGGTCCAAAATGCGTGTTGGCATGTGCTACATCTAAGACGTCTTTTGGGAGTGCTTTACCAAAATCGGTTAACATCACAGAGCAGCAAATATCTGCACTATGCATGCCAGGGTGAATAGCATTTTTTGCAACGGCAACACCACCTACAGGAATAGTTCCGTCTGGACCAGTAGGGCAGGCGTCTGGCATAATTGCACCATCAACCAATGTTGGTGTTTTCATCAACGTTTGCATAGAATTAATGACCTTAGTGACATTGTCTTCTTCGAGTTCATTTTCTGCTTTAATGTTTATAGAAAAGTCAATAGGTTTTGCATGTAATTCTATTGGCTCTGGTAATTTGAACCGTTTTAAATATGATGTCATCGCATCATTTTCTAAATTGTTTTCATTGATATGATCAATAGCGTTTTTCATCCATTTTCCTTGTCTGTAACCTAATGCGATTAAATCGTGTCCTGTTATTTTTGTTTTCATAATTTTTTCTTTTATTAAGCCCCACCAGCTTCCTCGTCTGGTGGAGCGCTACTTATTGAAGCCTGATTCCAAATGACTTCTAATTAATTACTCTGCAAATATTTTACACTATTGCGCAATGTTTTTGCGTACTAAAATTATTTCTTCTTTTTCTTCTTTTTTTTCTTGCGCTTTGGTTTTAATTTGGCTTTTATTCTGCTAATTTCATTATCAATATAGCTTATAAAATCGTTGTTAAATCCAAATGATTTTGCTATTTTAAGTGCTTTAATCGCTTTTTTATGATCTTGAAGATTTTCAAAAAGATGACCTTGTTTTAACCAAACTTCGCCTTTATTTAATCCTTTTACGGTAAAAGCAAATTCAATTAATTTTTTAGCTTCATCGTAATCTTCATTCCATATTAACACAGAAATGTATTTAGGATACACTTTTACAAAATCCATTTTATTAGCCAAAGCTTCAGCATAATACTGCTTTGCTTTTTCGTAATCCCCTAATTGTTCTGCTTGCAAACGCCCCATTAAGTATAAGGCATATATATTATTTGCCTCGTAAGACAATGCATAATTTAGGTTTTCAACGGTTTCTTCTAAGTCGTACGGATACGCATCTATAGCTTTAAGCACGTAATTGTTTAACAAATTCGTGTCCATTGTTTTTTGTTTTAATAATTTCGTTTTGAAACACTTCGACTGCGCTCAGTGTGACATCACGATTGTTAATTTTTGTAATTACTGTTTTGGAAAATGTTTAGCAGATTTGCTAACGACTGAAAACAAAAAATCCGAAACAGTTTTTAATTGCTTCGGATTTTTTCATTTATAATTTTGAAAAGTTTATCTAACGATAATCACGAAGCATCACAAAAGGCGATATGCCTTTCGGGAAATTTTGATATGTTATAAATAAACTCATAGTTTCTAATTTTTAATTTAACTTGCTTTACTTCGACCGAGATTGGTATGGCAAAATGCGCTGCAAAGATTTAGATTTATTTTTGACTTTTCAAAATTTATTTTTTCAATCTCTAAAAATTTAAGGCCTTAATACGAAGTATTAACTTTTTTTGAAAAAAGCAAAAAATAAATCTAAAATGCTTTAAAATTCATCATTTTTATAAACTACGCATAACTAATGCGCAGTAATTTATTACTTTTATTTCAGCTTTAAAAAAACACAAAAATGGCAGTCAATAAAAACGCATTAATACGATATAAAACCATTGATAAATGTTTGCAAAATAATTATAGACAATGGACGCTTAATGATTTGATTGAAGCGGTTTCTGATGCACTTTACGAGTACGAAGGAAAAGATGTTGATGTTAGCAAACGTACTGTACAATTAGATTTGCAAATGATGCGTAGCGACAAGTTGGGATATAACGCGCCAATTGTGGTTTACGACAGGAAATTTTATAAGTACGACGATGTAGATTACAGCATAACAAACAGCCCGATTTCTAATCAAGATTTGGGTAAATTATCTGAAGCGGTTTCGTTTTTAAAACAGTTTCAAGGGTTTTCGCATTTTAACGAATTAGGAAGCATGGTCCAAAAATTAGAAGACCACATTTATACTCAAAAAACACAAGAAAAACCTTTAATTGATTTTGAAAAAAACGATAATTTAAAAGGTTTAGAATTTTTAGACAAATTGTATCAATTCATACTAAAAAAACAAGCTATTGAAATTACATATCAATCATTTAAAGCACGACAAGAAAGTACATTTACGTTCCACCCATATTTACTAAAAGAGTTTAGAAACCGATGGTTTGTTATTGGTAAAAGAAAGCAAAATGAAGGTGTAATGAATTTAGCTTTAGATCGTATAATTTCAATTAAAAAAAGTGCTAAAACATTTGTTTTTGATGATACTTTTGACACCGAAACGTATTATAAAAATGCTATTGGAGTTTCTGTTAGCCCAAATTTAGAACCAGAAACTGTATTGCTTTATATTAACCATAAACAAGCGCCTTATGTATTAACAAAGCCTTTTCATCACTCACAAAAACAAGTGGGTAGAGATAATTATGGCGTAACTATTTCTTTAAATGTGCAGCTTAATTTTGAGTTGGAAAAAGAAATTTTAGGACTTGGAGAGGGCATAAAAGTAATTGCACCAGAGCGTTTAAAACGTCAAATAAAAGAGCGTTTGTATGATGCTGTTGATGCCTATGAAACTGAAATTAATGATAAAAATTTAAGAACCATTGCAAAACGTTTGGAGTATAAAGGTTTTGGGATTTTAAATCATGTTTATACAAAGCGCGATATTAGAAAACTAAAAGCAAGATTAGATAAATATTTAAGAGAGCATAACGAGCAAGCTTTTGGTATGCGCGAAGTGCTTAAAAAAATGCCTGAGCTTAAAGAGATTCTGTTTAATAGAAACTTTAAAAAGCTAATAAAGTCAATCGATAAAGATGTGTTTTTAACTAAAGCTATTTATTTTGACAAATCACCACAAGATAATTGGTATGTAACGTGGCATCAAGATGTGCCTATTAATGTTTCAAAAAAAATAGATACAGAAGGGTTTACTTCTTGGACAAATAAAAAGGGTATTATAAGTGTTTGTCCGACAGAAGATATATCTAAAAAAACCTTTTCAATGCGGATTCACTTAGACGACACCAGTATAAAAAATGGCGCTTTAAAAGTGATTCCGGGTTCGCATAATAAACGGTTAAATGATGATGAAATTAAATTGATAACAACCAACTCCATTCCGTTTACAAGCGAAGTTGCTTCTGGTGGCGTTCAGTTAATAAAGCCTTTGTTACTGCATGCTTCATCTAAAACTAAAGTCCAAAAAAGACGACGCGTATTGCATTTTGAGTTTTCTTCAATTGAATTGCCAAATCATTTAGAGTATGCCGAAAGAGAAGATTTATAATACTATCTCAAGAAACAACACTTTGTTTTTAGCATATGGGATTTTACTTTCAAAAAACACCTTTTCGCCATCCAAATTAGCTTCAATTAAATAATTATTACCTTTAAAATAACTTTCTTTTACGGTGGTTTTTAAATTTGATTTATTGACAATTTTTAGTTGTTGTGCATAAACTATTTCACCATTTATAACATTAAACTCATTAAAAAAAGAGGCAATTAATTTGTTTTGAGGATTTTTGTATAAATATTGAGGCTTATGGTTTGCTATAATTTGAGCATCATGTAAAACAATCATATTGTCTGAAAAGGGCAAAACATCATTCTTATCGTGTGTAGCCACAATGCAGGTAATATTTTTTCTTTTAAATATTTAAATAAACTTCGGCGTAAGGATTGCTTTTTAAAATTATCGATATGGCTAAAAGGCTCGTCTAATAAAATAATTTCAGGTTGTTTTGCAATAGCCCTTGCTAAGGCAACACGTTGTTTTTGTCCACCACTTAATAATTTTACTTTGGTATTTGCAAAATCTTTTAATTGAACAACCTCTAAAAGTTCATCAATACGTTCTTGTTTTTCTTCGGGATAAAAATTAGAAAGAAATTCCCCAATATTTTCAGCAACAGTAATAAATGGTATCAAATCGAATTCTTGTGCCACATATTTCATGTATTCTGGACCAACTATTAGATTGTGCTTTGGGCCTAAAATTTCTTTGTCTTTCCAAAAAATTTGTCCTTTGTTTAAATCGTATGTTCCGTATAATAGTTTTAAAAGGGTGCTCTTTCCAGAACCGCTTTCGCCAATAATGGAAAAGTGTTCGCTAGGGTTTACCTTAAAAGAAATACTCTTTAAAACAGGAGTTTTATTATAAGAAAAAGATATGTTTTTAACTTGAAGCATATAATATGTTGTTACATAGAGCACAGTCGGGATTCTTAAATAGTTCTCGACTGCGCTCGAACGGACAAAAAAGGAGGGTTATCCTTTTATTTTTTCTTTGGTTTTACTTGGCAATACATCAAATCCCATATTATAAAGTGTAAAACCAAAAATATCTACTTGTTCTTCAATTTGTTTACTAACAGGTTTGCCGGCACCATGGCCAGCATCAGTTTCAATGCGTATTAAAGTTGGGTTATTTCCTGTTTGTTTACTTTGTAATTCGGCTACAAATTTAAAGCTGTGTGCGGGAACAACTCTATCATCATGGTCGCCAGTGGTTACTAAAGTTGCAGGATATTCAATACCTTGTTTAACATTATGCACGGGTGAGTAGCCTTTAAGATATTCAAACATGTCTTTACTTTGTTCGGCAGTGCCATAATCATAAGCCCAACCTGCTCCTGCAGTAAACGTGTGGTAACGAAGCATATCTAAAACACCAACAGCAGGTAATGCTACTTTGGCTAAATATGGGCGCTGTGTCATAACAGCTCCAACTAATAAGCCACCATTTGATCCGCCCCGAATAGCTAAATAATCAGATGATGTATAGTTGTTTTCAATTAAGTATTCTGCAGCAGCAATAAAGTCGTCAAACACATTTTGTTTTTTCATTTGTGTACCTGCATCATGCCATATTTTTCCGTATTCGCCACCACCACGTAAATTAGGGACAGCATAGATACCGCCTTGTTCCATCCAAACAGCGTTTGTAATTCTAAAAGAAGGTGTTAAACTGATATTGAATCCACCATATGCGTAAAGCATAGTTGGGTTTTTTCCGTTGAGTTCTAAGCCTTTTTTATTGGTAATTATCATAGGTATTTTAGTGCCATCTTTTGAGGTATAAAACACTTGTTTGCTTTCAAAATCATCACTATTAAAATTAATGCTTGGTTTCCAATATAAGTCAGTTTTACCAGTTTCAGGTTCAAATTTATAAATGCTAGAAGGCGTGTTATAGTTTGTAAACGAATAATACAAAACAGTATCTTTCTTTTTACCATTAAACCCATTTACAGTTCCCAACCCTGGTAATTCAATGTCTCTTATTAATTCGCCGTTATAGTTATATTGTTTTACTTTAGAAATAGCATCAACCATATATTTAGCAAAAAAGAATCCACTTCCTTTTGATGGGGTTAAAACATTTTCAGTTTCAGGTATAAAATCTTCCCAATGTTCTGGTATTGGTTTCGATGCATCAACAGTTACAATTTTTTTGTTTGGTGCATTTAAATTAGTAACTAAAAACAGTTTGCTTTCTTCATTTTCAATAATATAGGTGTCGCTATCTGTATGATCTAAAATGGTAATAAGTTGGCTTTCTGGGTTTGATAAATCTTTGATAAATAATTTATTACCCGATGTAGAAACTTTAGCTGAAATAATCAAATAATTATTGTCTTCGGTTACACTAGCAAATACATAACGATGCTTTTCTTCAGGTGTGCCGCCAAAAATTAAAGCATCTTCTTTTTGAGGCGTTCCTAATTTATGATAATACACTTTATGCTGGTCAGTTTTAGCCGAAAGTTCGCTACCCTTTGGCTTATCGTAACTTGAATAATAAAAGCCTTCGTTTTTGTACCACGAAATACCACTGAATTTTACATCTTTAAGCGTATCTTCAACAATCTCTCGTGTTTCAGGATTTACAACAATAATTTTTCTCCAATCACTACCACCTTCAGAAATAGAATACGCTAACATGTCGCTGTTTTTAGAAAAACTTAAGCCACCGCCTAATGAAATAGTACCATCTTTAGAAAAGGTATTTGGGTCTAAAAACACTTTGGCTTTTTCATCGCCTTTTTTTCTGTAGTATACATTTTGATTTTGCAGACCATCATTTTTTGAAAAATAAGTATACTCACCTTCAATAAACGGCGCACCTACTTTTTCGTAATTCCATAGATTCGATAAACGCTCTTTTAGTTTATCTCTAAACGGAATATTATCTAAATATGCATAGGTACTTTTATTTTGTAATTTAACCCAAGCTTCGGTTTCTTCACTTCTGTCATCTTCCAACCAACGATACGGGTCTTTAACTTCTACATCAAAATATGTGTCAACGGTACCTACCGTTTTTGTTTCAGGATAATTCACAATAATATTTTTTCTTCTTTATCATTTTTGCACGCCATAATAGTAGCGAGAGTTAAAAAACTAAGTATTATTTTTTTCATAACAGGTAAATTATTAATCTTCGAAAATAAGTAAAACAGATTTAAAGATTAAATTACATGTTATATATTTGAGGGTATTGAAAAAGAGGTGGTCTATGAAAAATATTTTTTTGTTTTTATTGATAGGGATGATTAATTTATGTGTGTTTTCGCAATCTGAAATCACTGAAAACGAACTAAAAGAACACATTTTATTTTTAACTTCAGATAAAAACGCTGGTCGATACCCAGGAGGAAAAACAAACAAAAGCATTGTTAAATATTTAAAGAAAGCATTTAAAAATATTGGAATTAAATCTTTTGAGGTAGGTTACAAACAAAACTTTAAAGCTGCACTTCGAGTAGAAAAAGGGGTTAAAGAAAAACCTATTGTAAAAACCTGCAATGTGGTTGGGTTTATTGAAGGCAATGATGAGCTACTTAAAAACGAATACATTGTTTTGGGTGCGCATTACGACCATTTAGGATTTGGTGGCCCATCATCTAAATCTGAAAAAAAGAATACCATTCATTATGGTGCTGATGATAATGCCAGCGGAACTTCAGCACTTTTAGAAATAGCCGAAAAAATAGCCAGTGAAAAACACGTATTAAAACGCAGTATTATTTTTATTGCTTTTGGAGCCGAAGAACAAGGCTTATTAGGAAGCAGGTATTTTGTTGAAAATCCATTAGTACCATTATCACAAATTAAATTGATGATTAATATGGATATGGTTGGTAGGATGAACAAAGAGAAACATGTGTATATGGGTGGTGCAGGCACTTTTCCTGATGGGGTAGATTTTATGAAAACTTTAGGCAAATCTTTAAACCTAACCCCTATTGTGCATGCGGGTTCTGTTGGTGGATCAGACCATGTGTCGTTTTATAAAAAAAGCATTTCGGTTTTAGGGATGCATACTGGCGGACACCGACAATATCATACACCTGAGGATACGGTTGATTTAATAAATTTTAAAGGTCAAAAACAGGTGTGCGAGTATATATTTAAAACCATTATGACGCTCGCCTCAACAGATTATAAAATGGCGTTTATTAAGCAAGATTAAAAAAGAATTAATTCACCTCAAAATAAGCTTCAGATTTAACGGGTATTCCGTTAGAAGTAATGCCTTCTAGCAGGACTTTATAGGTGCCAGATTTAGTGGCATTAAATCTTATTTTGGTATTTTCAGAAGGGTTTACTTTTAAATCTGGATTCCAATAAAGTGTTGATGAATTATTAGCATTAGGATTAAATGTTCTGGCTTGGTAATACCCTGGGTGATAAAAGCTAACCATTCCATTCTTATTATTTTGTTCATCTTTTGCTTCAGTCCCATCTAAAGTATAAACCGCTATAACACCACCACCACCTCTTGTCCCATAGATTGAGGTACCCGAGCTTTGTATAATATCAATAAAATCTATATCAAAAATTGGGATAGATTGAATCATGTCTATATCTGTAGGAACACCATCAAGTAGAAATAAAGGCTGATTATTTCCATTTAAAGAACGTCTTCCTCTTAATGTTACATTATAGCCTGTTCCATTACCTATAATGTTCACACCTGGGAATAAGCCTTGTAAAGCTTGAATAGCATCTCTAGCTGAAGGGGAAGCACGTAACCGTTCAAAATCTAAGGTATGATTAGGTCTTGTGTATAATGACGCTTTTCTTTTTTTGGCAAACCTATCTAACCTTTTTTTTTCAGCAGCTATATCCACTTGTTCTAATTTGACTTCTCCTTCTTGAGGGTCAAATTCAAGATTTCTGTTATATTTTGTTGAAGAGTCGGTAACTTGTATGTTTTCATCGCCAATAGCTTTTTTTGATTTAAATTGAGCTTTTGAAGCTGAATCTATTTCAATAGTAAAAGCCCCTTTGTGTTTATGAGAACTCAAACTTTTAGCTTTTAGTGCTACAAAAGTTCTATCATCAAAATTAAGGTTGTTAAAGCTAAACCGCCCTAAACTATCCGTTGTAGTTTGGTCGTACCCCATTTCTTTACCGTTTTTATAAGACAGCGAAACATTAGCTTTTACAAGCTTTTTTTTGTTTTTACTTTTTACCACACCACTTAGTTTAAACCCGGATTCTGGTGTAAACTGTAATTTGTGGGTTTTAATATCTTCTTTAAACAAATGCTGATTACTATCTTGAGCGATTAATACCTGATGAATGGTTTTTTTTCTAATGGAATCGTTATCAAAATACGCACCAAATTGTTCTATGTTGTCTTTTATCTCAGAGTTTAAAAGCAAATGCGATGTGATATCTAAATCTGGAACATGGTTTATTACAGGGTTAACTTGGGTAACCGAAACCGACATATTAGCTTTTAAGTTTTGTTGAAACAGCTTGTTAAAATCAATTTCAAGTTCCACTTGTTCGTTACTATCATAAACTTTTTTAGAAGGTGTAACCGTTACTTTGTCTTCTAAATGATTAGCGTCAATAAAGGCAAGTTCTTCACTTAAAACTGTACCATTTTTATTTAAAAGCTGGAATTGAATTAAACCATGCATTAAATCAGATTTTGGCAAATCGATAGCGGCTTGAGTGTTTTCACCATTTATTTTAGCGCGACAAACCACTTCGCCTTTTTGCAACCCTATTAACTCTAGGTTATTTGTGCCGTTAGCTAAAGAAGAAAAAACATTAACTCTGTACCCATGATAGGTTTCATCAATTCTCATAGTGGCACTATAGTCCTTAACTGCTGGCAGCGGATAAGCATATTTTTCGTTGTTATGGTAAACGATTGCAGTATAAGATCTACCTTTTTGAGGGATAAACTGAAAGCTGTCGAGTCCGAATTTAGAGGTTACGAAGTCGAGTATTTTAGTGTTAGCATCATCTAATATCTCACCAGAAACTATAGCACCATGGTTTAAAGGATTTGTAGCTTTAACAACAATTCTATTTAAAAACCCACCAATAATGTTACCACCTTCTGGAGAAAAGCTAATATTAGGGTTAGCAGCATCTGTATTAAACCCACCATCAGCATCTAAATGATTGACAAGAATTTTTTTTGTAAAGAAATAGGAGTCATCAAAGTTACGCATAAAATTGGTGTATGCTCTAATGGTGTATGCGCCATTTGGTAAAGCATTAGCCAGTTTAAAATCGCCTTTACCCACACCTTCAGAGATTTCTATGGTTTTACTTTCTATGATGTCTTGGTTTGGACCAATTAAATCGACATGAACCACTTTACTTAAAGTCTCAGGCGCATGGTTTATGGCATCAACCAAGTATACTTTATACCAAATATTTTCTCCTTGATTGTAAAAAGCTTTATCAAAATGAATGTATATTTTTTCTTTTAAAACAATATCTGTTTTGGATGGATTACCATCAGCCAATAGCGTATTATTACTTGAAAAAACATATAATGATGTTAAAATAAAAACGAAATTAATCGATACAGCGCTTAAAGTATTGAAGAGTGGTTTCATGAGAAGATTTTTTTGGTTAAACAGTAGCCATAATACTACAAAAATCATGCCGTTTTTTAGGCTGCGCATCAGGTTTATTTTTTCGTAAAAACCTATTTATAAGATACTTAAATTTATTGATATAAAAAAAGTCCTTGTAAATTTACAAGGACTTTTTAAGACTAATTATAATTTTAAGTTAAAAAACTACACTAAATTATTTTCAATTAAATATTCGCCAATTTGTACAGCATTAGTTGCTGCACCTTTACGTAAATTATCGGCAACAATCCACATGTTTAAGGTGTTAGGTTGGGTTTCGTCTCTACGAATTCTGCCCACAAAAACATCATCTTTATCATGTGCATATATTGGCATTGGGTAAGTATTTGTATCGGTATTATCTTGAACTACAACACCCGAAGTTTCATGCAAAAGTTTTCTAACATCAGACAAATCAAAATCATTTTAAATAATTAAAGGCCTCTATAACTGGTATTCCCAGTTGCGCTTTTTCTTTTTTATAATGCTGCTTTATTAATTGATCAATAGCAGACCAATCCAGTAATGTATTTATTTGAGTGAAAAAAGCACGTTTGATCTTTCTCGTGCGAAGATCACAAATACTATCTGCTAGGGTTGGGACTGATGTTTTTTCCATTCTCAGAAAGGTAACCAATTAGATCAATATTGTTAATCCCTTGCAACGGTCTTAAATTACGAATTATTGAATAATTTGAGTGAAGTATTATCAAATAAAAAAGAATGTCTGAAAAAAGGCTACTAATGTGCCAATGCACGTTCTAATAAAAAGAAGTTTAATTTTTTAAAATCAATTCATTATAAATTAAAACAATCACCATATAATTAAATTTATCAAAAAACGTCTTCTATAAACAGGATACACTTAACTTAATGTATCTTTACAATATTCTGTTGGTGTACTACCTGTATATTTCTTAAATACAGAAGCAAAATAATTCGACGAAGAAAACTCAAGTGCAAATGCTAAATCCTGAATGGAATCATAGTTGCTAAAGTTTTCTTTTGCATAATTGATTTTATTCCTCATAATAAATTCTCCTGGAGGAATTCCAATTTCTTTCTTAAAGCGATGTTTAAATCTCGACTCAGATAAATTTATTAGGTCAGAAAGATAGCTGATTGACAGTTCTTTCCTGGGGTTATTTTTTATGTAATTTGCAATATTGCTTATTTCCTGTGAGGGAGAATTATCCATCTTGTTTTTATGGGATGCATCAATAACAATTAGTAACAGTTGAAGAAAAAGACTAGTCAAATGTATTTTTGAATTTACCTTTTCGTTAAGGTCATAGTATTCGAAAATCTTTGAAAAGGTTGTTGCGATTTTTGCATTTCCCTTAAAATGGCAACTAGGCAGGTTAAGAAAGGTATTGATAAGGTGTTTAGTCTCAATTAAAGGCAAATTGAGTAAACGGTTTCTATTTTTTGGAATCTTAAAAGCGATCCAGAAAAGATTTGCCGTATCTTCTGGATGGTTATTCGTACCATGTCTCTTTTCTGGTGGAATTATTAATATATCCCCACCATTAAGCATAAGCTCCTTTTGCCCTAATTTATAATACTGAAGGCCTTTATCTATATAAAGAATTTCAATCATATCAGTATGTGTCTGCATTTCCTTGCTATCTTCTACTGATTTGATTTTCTGAAATCCAGCGATATAAAAATCATCAAATCCTATTTTTTCTAGATCAAGTATTTTTCTGTTTTTTGTTTCTGTCCGATCAAATTTCTTCATGTATAAAAGAATGCTAAAGCATTAAATATAACAATATTATTTTATACGTTTTGTAGATTTGATTAGAATTATAAAATAATAACACAATACTATTCGATCTGAATTTAGTAGAATAATGAATTAGACAACTTGCAAAAGTATTTCTTAAACGTTTAATAATTGTAATTTTAAAAATATAATAATGACAAAGAATATTAAATTAGAGAATAAATTGATTACTAAAATGCGCAAAGTATATGGGTTGATAATCTTCCTTTTTCTTTGTGTTTTAAGTATTTCATGTAAAGAAGCAGTAGCAGATAAAGATGACGTTACAAATATTATTGGGAAAAACAGGGTAATTGTTATATGTGATGAAAATAACGATTTGTATCAGCTAGTAAAAACCAGAGAACAGGTTTGCCAGCGATACGATGATATAACCGAGGCTCTGGAATCTAGTCCGGGCAATGAAACCCTTTTGGTATTGGCCAACGACTATCCGGTTAAAAAAACAATACTTCCTGTCGATTTTTATACCAAGGCCAAAGAAAAGAACCTAAAGGTTTTTGTGGAATTCCCTGACCGTTTACCATCGGGAGAAACTGGAGAAATCAAGTCTACAAAAAAAGAAAGGATTGTTGTTACCTCAACGTTTCTGGGTAAAGCGCATAATTTGAGCATCGTTGATGCTGGTCTATATTCGTATGTTAACGTACCCAATAGGGAGTGTCATCTGAAAGGCGCAAAAGTAGCCGGTTTTAAAGATGCAATTTACGGCCTTGAGGACACACCCAACTTTCCGATACTTTTTGAAGACAATGGGGTGTTAATATCAACAACAAAACTGAGTGATTTTGTGAAAAGCCGTTATACCCCTTACGACAATTACAGAAATGTCTTAGGTGGCATTCTTTCCATTCTCTCCATTGGTATGGAAAAAGAAGATATCAAATGGAAGCCATTGGTAAAGCCGGCCTATGGTCCAGAGGATGCTTTGACCGTAAACGCCTACCAAAATGCAATCGACCGGGGCGCAGCCTGGTACGAAAAATCACGATTCCTGATTCATCCTGAGTGGAAGGATGCCTGGAAACAAATAGATATTCAGAAATTGCCAGTTGGTCCACCCATGGATTTATCCTTACCCTCCGGAGATGGTTCGCTAGGAATCATGGAAGGGCACTATTCCTGGATTAACCCGGATGGAAGCCAGCAGTACCGTTACTGGCTGCGGGCTGATTGTGTGGCTGAGTCTGCCATGACCTATGCCATAGCAAACGATATTAAAGGAAATCCACAATATCAGGATGTTGCTACCAACCTGATGAATTTCCTGTTTAATACAAACACTTTTCAGACTGCTAGTAGTAAAGACCCGGCAAAATCTTCCTATGGGCTGATAGGATGGGCCGACACACACCCTAATCGTTACTACGGAGATGACAACGCACGTGTTATTTTAGGATCAATTTTAGCATCAATGACTTTGGAAAACAGCCGTTGGGATGATCAAATTACCGAATTGATCTTAGCTAACTTCCGTACTTCAGGCAAAAAAGGATTCCGAACTAACCGTTTGGAAGGTGATGATATAAACGAGCTAAGCTGGCAGGTATTAATGGAAAGAGACCTCGAGAATGTTGCTCCTCACTTTGAATCGTGGCTTTGGGCTACATACCTTTGGTTGTACGATAAAACGGGCTACCAACCATTACTCGATAAAGCAAAAATAGGGATAAAGATCACTATGGATAACTATTCAGAAAACTGGTTATGGACCAATGGACTTCAGCAGGAGCGTGCAAGAATGATACTGCCCCTGTCGTGGCTAGTACGGGCAGAAGATACACCTCAGAATAGAGTCTGGTTAAAGCAGATGTGCGATGATTTATTAATAAACCAGGTAGCTTGCGGCGCATTGCAAGAAGAACTGGGAATTGGTGGAAATGGCAAATACGGTGCTCCCAAAAGCAATGACCATTACGGATCAACCGAAGCACCGCTTATTCAGACAAATGGGGAGCCTGTGGCTGACATGCTTTATACCACCAACTTTGCTTTTTTTGCTTTGAACGAAGCAGCTCAAGCAACACAAGATCCAAAATATCTGGCAGCCGTAGATAAGTTGGCAGATTTTCTGGTGCGTATACAATCTACGACTGATGGACGTGCCGACCTTGATGGGTGCTGGTTTCGGGCTTTCGATTACGAAAACTGGGAGTATTACGGTTCCAATGCCGACCATGGCTGGGGAGCTTGGGGAACGCTTACCGGTTGGACACAGAGTTTTATTACCACAACACTGGCTTTAAAACTAAAAGAAACAAGTTTCTGGGATATTACCAAAGAAACAAGCATTGGTAGCAATATGGATGAAATATGGAGCCAAATGCTACCAGGAGTTGCACATTAATAAATTTAATATTCACGTGTAAATTATTAACGATGATTCAGAAGATTTTATTTAGTATAATCACAATTTTCATAATGACTGCTTGTACTATTGAGCAGCAACAACCCAATATAATTTTTATCATGGCCGATGACCATGCAGCTCATGGTTTAAGCTGCTATGGGAGCAATATCATAAAGACCCCTAATATAGACCGAATAGCAGATGAGGGTATGCGTTTTACGCAAGCTGTTGGGGTAAATTCATTATGTAGTCCGGCCCGTGCAGCGCTAATAACCGGTAAGCACAGTCATAACAATAGCGTAAAGCAAAATAATGAGGTATTTAACGGTTCTCAACAGACGTTCCCTAAACTTTTGCAGGCTTCAGGTTATGAAACGGCCATTATTGGTAAATGGCATTTAAGAAGCCTTCCAACTGGTTTTAACTACTACAAGGTATTGGATGCACATGGTTCTTATTTTGATCCTGAGTTTATAGAGAAAGGAAAAGAGAGACATAGAGAAACAGGTTACTTAACCAATATTATTACGAATAGTGCCATCGATTGGTTAGAAGATAAAAAAGGGGATCGCCCCTTCTTTTTAATGGTGCAGCATAAAGCGCCCCACGGTCCTGATATCCATGAAGAAAAACATGCACGTCTTTTTAACGATGAGGTTATTCCTGAGCCCGAAACTATTCATGATGATTGGAAATCTCGTGATCCTTTAAAACTTGGTGATTGTGAAAGCACCAAGTTGATTAATTGTCATTGGCAACAAGATATATACAGAGAATTAATGGCCAGTGCTCCACAGGAAAAGCAAGCCAGAACATCGGTGGTCTATCAGCAAATGATAAAAGGTTACAAGAGACTCATAGCATCTTTGGATGAGAATATTGGAGAATTATTGGACTATATAGATGAATCAGGTCTTCGCGAAAACACAATAGTAATTTACACGTCTGATAATGGCTTCTTTTTGGGGGATCACGGCTTGTTCAATAAAATGTGGATATATGAGGAGTCATTGAAAATTCCATTAATTGTTCGCTGGCCGGGTGTAGTAAGAGAAAAATCGGTTAATGATGATTTGGTCAATATTCTGGATTTTGCACCAACCTTCTTAAATATTGCTAATGCTTCTGTACCAGGCGATTTATACGGACGGTCTATTGTACCACTTTTAAAAGAAGACGAAAGGGGAGATTGGAGAAAAACAACATACTATCATTTTTATCCTTATCCTGGTGTGCTGGAACACTATGGCGTTCGATCAAAGAATTACAAACTTCATCATTTCCCAGGTTATGGCGATGGCAAGTATTGGGAATTCTTCAACCTTAATGATGATCCGAAGGAATTAAAAAATGTGTATAACGAAGCAGAAAACCTGGAAATTATTGAGGAGATGAAAGAAGAATTAAGAAAGCACAGACAGACCATAGGAATTATTCCTTAAAGCTTTACAGATAATTCTGGTGAAAATCGTGTGGGAAAAGTGCTTGTTTAAGTACACGGTTATAAGCGTAATAGATAACTTAAATGCTACAAGAAAACAATGAATATTGAAGAATATGCTTTTTTATACAAAAGCACACTATTAAAAAACGTTCTTCCGTTTTGGGAGAACCACTCTCTTGACCATAAACATGGGGGGTATTTTACCTGTCTCGACAGGGAAGGTAAAGTGTATGATACCGATAAGTTTATCTGGCTTCAGTGCCGTCAAGTGTGGTTGTTTTCAATGTTGTATAACAATATGGAGCCTAGGCAGGAATGGTTGGAAATAGCAGAACATGGCGCCCGTTTTCTAATAAATAATGGAATGGACAAGGCGGGTAACTGGTATTTCTCACTTACCAGAGAGGGCAAGCCTCTTGTTCAACCCTACAACATCTTTTCGGATTGTTTTGCGGCTATGGCTTTTGCACAGTTGGGGAAAGCCTCAGGAAATGAAGCATACAGTAACTTGGCGAAAAAAACATTTCTGAATATTCTTGGCAGAAAGGAAAATCCGAAAGGGAAATATGAGAAATCATTTCCCGGAACACGCCCAGCTAAAGGGTTTGCCCTGCCTATGATTTTATCAAATCTGGTGCTGGAGTTAGAGCATGTGCTCGATGTTTCGCTAGTAAATGAAACCATAGCGTTTGCTACTAAAGAAGTGATGGATATATTCTACCGAAAAGAACATGGTTTAATTGTGGAAACCGTGGCAGCCGACGGTAGCTTTATGGATACTTTTGATGGGCGGTTGGTTAATCCCGGACATGGGCTCGAATCCATGTGGTTTATGATGGATATTGGAAGGCGTAACGGAGATAATAAGCTGGTAGAAAAGACCGTTGATATTTCGTTTAATATTCTTGATTTTGGCTGGGATCAGAAGTGCGGTGGCATCTTTTATTTTAAAGACTTGTTGGGTAATCCGCCTGATCGTCTTGATTGGGATCAAAAACTATGGTGGGTACACCAAGAGGCTATTTTAGCTATGTTAAAAGGCTATGCTTACACCGGAAATGAAAAATGTTGGGAGTGGTTCAGGAAACTTCATGATTATACCTGGGAGCACTTTGCCGATAAGAAGTACGGTGAGTGGTTTGGCTACCTGAATCGACAAGGAGGGGTTTTGTTACCATTAAAAGGCGGAAAGTGGAAAGGCTGTTTTCATACCCCACGTTTCTTGTATCAAGGGTGGAACACATTGAATCAAATTAACAAAAACAATAAATAATATGCAGCACACAACCACATACTCAGAAAAGGCGAATAAACGCTTTCTAGCACTAATATGTTTTGTGGCCTCATTGGGAGGTGTACTTTTCGGCTTTGACACAGCCGTTATTTCCGGCACATTTACTTTTGTTGAAAGCTATTTTTCGCTAGATAAAATTGAAGTGGGCTGGTTTGCCAGTTCTGCTCTGGTGGGAGCCATTGCAGGTGCTGCCATATCAGGAGCTTTAAGTGATAAATATGGTAGAAAGCCTGTTCTAATAGTGGCTGCTTTATTGTTTTTTATTTCTGCATTTGGTTCGGCCATTCCCCATAACTTTGTAGCTCTTATAGTTGCGAGGCTCATTGGTGGCATTGGTGTTGGAATGGCTTCAGTATTGGCACCTTTGTATATCTCTGAGGTTGCTCCACCAAAAATAAGAGGCAGGCTTGTTGCCCTATATCAGCTTTCTATTGTTATAGGTATCTTATTAGCATACTTCTCCAATTGGCTGCTCTTAGATGTATCTCAAACCAGCGAGCCATTTAACGGTGGTACGGGAGTATTTAATAAATATTTGATTTCTGAAGTGTGGCGGGGCATGTTTGGTTCAGAAATGCTCCCTTCCGGGCTCTTTATTATTTTGCTGTTTTTAATTCCTGAAAGTCCTCGCTGGCTTATAAAAAATGGTCTTCATGATAAAGGCTACGCTATCCTTCTGAAAATAAGTGGAGTTAAAATTGCGAAAACTGAATTAGCAGAAATCCGCCAAACGGTTAATCATGTAAAAGGGAAAATAAGTGAATTGATAAAACCCGGTTTACGCCTTGCCTTAATTGTAGGTGTAGGCTTATCGGTTTTTGGACAATTTACAGGCGTAAACATTATTGTTTATTATGGCCCTACCATTCTTGAGAGTGCTGGTTTTAAACTGGACAGTGCCCTTCAGTTTCAGGTGGCAATAGGAATTATTAATCTGATCTTTACCGTTATTGCTCTCTGGAAAATAGATAGTTGGGGGCGCCGTCCTCTACTTATATGGGGTATGGCATCTGTCTGCGTTTCATTATTCATCATTGCAACACAATTCTTGATAGGGCAAACTTCGGGTATTTGGATTGTAATAATGTTGTGCATCTATATGGCAAGTCTTGCTATCTCGATCAATGCGGTTATTTGGGTGTTAATCGGCGAGATATTTCCAACCCGAATAAGAGGAAGGGCTATGTCGATTGCCACCTTTGCCAACTGGGGAATCAATTTCCTAACGGCATTTATTTTCCCATGGTATGTTGCCAAAATAGGAATGGCAGCTGGATTTTTCACCTTTGCGGCAATGTGTTTGTTAGCAACCATATTCTTTTATAGATATGTTCCAGAAACCAAAGGGAAAAGTTTGGAGGAGATTGAAGTCCATTGGGATAACGTAGGAGAAGCACAAAAACAAAAATCAAAAAATGAATTTTAAAACTAAACCCCTATATTTGTAATATATGCTTTTGTTAGAGTGGCATAAATCTTTGAGTTTTATTGTGCGTAAAGGAGTTTGCTGGATTTGTCAACTCCAATTAAAAAATAGGATTCATTCAAATCCGACGGCAAGAAAAATAATGCAAAAATTACTTCAATCGTTTTAAAATATATATGAAACAATTAGTTAAACTAAACCAACTTAAATTGGAGATGAATAAATATCTTTTAGTATCCGTTTTTTTTCTGTGCATTTTTACTATTTCATGTACAGAAAGCGACTTGGAAATTAAAAGCCCTTCTGAAAAATTAGAAGTGAAAATTTCTGAAAATCAGTCGGATTTAATATTAAGTCTGTATGATTCAAAAATACCAATTCTAACTGTAAATGTTGGGAGCTTTGTTTTTGAAAAAAATGACAGCCTTAAGTTTGATCGAATCAGCGAAGTGAAGCAAACATTGTTTGATGAAGAGTGGAATCCGGTTTATGGTGAACGAAACGTTGTTCGCAACAGATATAATCAACTTGAATTAACCCTGACTGCCGGTAGTCTTGCTAACCAAGAACTTAAACTTTTATGTCGCCTGTATGACGAAGGCATGGCCTTTCGATATTTATTCGATGAAAAAAATATCAGTGATCAGTTGCTTACAAAAGAGCTGACAGCCTTCAACTTTGATAGTGATTATGAAACTTGGGTTTCAGAATATGCGCAGGGCGTTTACAAAAAAGAAAATATCAGCAAAATTGATGTGGTTTGCGAACGTCCGCTTGTTGTTAAAAAGAACGCAAATTCCTTTTTGGCTATCGGCGAAGCTGCTCTGGTTGATTTTGCCCGGATGAAATTCAAACGCGATTCAATAAATTCATTGTCTCTGCAGGTTGATTTGTCAAGCAAGGTGGATATCAAAAAAGCAAAATACATTACTCCATGGCGGTATGTAATGGTAGGGAAGTCTCCTTGCGAATTACTGGAAAACAACCACTTCATTGAAAACCTGAATGAGCCCAATAAACTGGAAGATGTATCGTGGATTAAACCCGGGAAAGTAATACGTGAAGTTACCCTGACCACAAAAGGCGGATTGGCCTGTGTCGATTTTGCAGCAAAGCATAATCTTCAGTATGTGGAATTTGATGCTGGTTGGTATGGTAACGAATACGATGATGCATCGGATGCAACAACGGTTACTGTTGATCCAAATCGATCTCCGGGACCTCTCGATTTACATCAAGTAATCGATTATGCCAAACAAAAGGGAATTGGAATAATACTTTACGTTAATCGACGAGCATTGGAAAAGCAACTAGATGAGATTTTACCTCTTTATAAATCATGGGGCATAAAAGGATTAAAATACGGATTTGTAAATGTGGGACCACAGGAATGGACTTTGTGGCTACACGATGCAGTTCGCAAAGCAGCAGAATATGAACTTATGGTTGATGTACATGATGAGTATCGTCCAACCGGCTATTCACGAACGTATCCAAACTTAATTTCTCAGGAAGGAATTCTTGGTGACGAATTGAGCCCTTCCACCGAACATACTTTGATCACCCTTTTCACCCGTATGATTGCCGGCGCAGCAGACAATACTAACAGCTTTTTGGCTACTCGCGTATCTGAAAAGATGGGAGGCAAAGCGGGACAAATGGCCAAAGCTGTAATGCTTTACAGTCCGTGGCAATTTGTCTATTGGTACGATCGCCCCGAAGGATCGCCTGTGAAAAAAGGCGGTGCCGGTGATACAGAGTCAGTAATCCACGAGAGTACAGAGTTGGCATTTTATGATGCACTTCCCACGGTTTGGGATGAAACAAAAGTTCTGGAAGGTGAGATTGGTGAATATGCTACCATTGCACGGAAAAATGGAGACACTTGGTTTGTTGGATCATTGACTTCAAATCAGACGCGGAAAGTTGAAATCCCGCTGTCATTTCTGGATGAAAATGAAAACTACGAAGCCAAAGTATTTTCTCAGAATGTAGCGGATTTGAAAGAAAACAAAGTAAGCATTGAAACAATGGATGTCAATAGCGAAACTATTTTATCAAGAGATTTAGTTGAAAACTCTGGATTTACAATTATTATCAGAAAAATATAAACACAACGAATATGCGCAGTTTATTAACAACATTTTTTATCCTGATTTTTAACTAGTATTAAAATTTTGTATTCGGATCTTAAGATTTAAGACCCAATACAAGTCTAATTACTGTTTTAATTGTACTTTTCTGTTGTTGAACAAACGATGTTGGAAATAATAAGCTGCTATTTATTTGGTGTTTAATCCAATCTTTGGAAGGATTGTAGCCTTCTTTGAAAATTGTGGAAATGTGTGTTTGCTGGCAACCATGTTTTTATTATAATATGAGCCGGAAACAACAGGAGAAAGTAGATGATTGAAGTGTTTTGGAAAGCTAAAAATAATAGTAATTGAGTTCTTTAATGAAATTATATTTAAACAAATCGGAACAATGAAATGCCTGTTTTTGGCAGGAAAAAGGTTCTACTATTGTTGATAGACCATATTACTTTAAATTTCAAAATACTGATTCTATTGTTCGGCAATTCAAAGAGAGAATTTAACCAGGGTTATTGCGAAATGGAATTTGATTTAGATTTGTTAAGCAAAGAACTACCAACAATTGATTTGAATCCTGTTAAGGGAAAAAATGTTTTGTGCGGAATGGTTTGTACGAAACTTGCAGAATGATAGAGAATTAAAAAAAATTATAACCATTGGAGCTTAAGTGCCCGTAAATGAAAAGTTCTAAAAAATGAAGCGTAAAAATCTTATTGCATTAATTGCTATACACTTTATAATTAGTTGTAATACATTAGAACCAACAGCTAAATTAAAACTTAATAATATTCAGGTAATAGGTAGTCACAATAGTTACAAGAAAAGTATTGAACCAGCACTACTTGAGATAGCGAAACAAACCGTTACTAAATCTGTTGAAGCACTACAATATTCGCATGTTTCTTTAACAGAGCAGCTAAACAATTACGGCTTAAGAAATCTGGAAATTGATGTTGTTGTTGATACAGAGGGAGGAAAGTTTGCCAACCCGGTTGGTATTGAACTTTTAAAACAAAACGAAATTGAACCACAGCCATACGATACTTTAGGATTGCTAAACACAAAAGGGTTTAAGGTGATACACATTCCGGATCTTGACTTTAGAACTACTTGCTATCGCTTGGTAGACTGCCTGAATGAAATTAAAGCCTGGTCTGATGCGCATCCAAGACATTTACCAATTGCTATAACATTTAATGCTAAAACTGAAAATTTAGAAATTGAAGGTTTTCAAGAATTGCTTCCTTTTACAGCTAAAGTATTTAATGATTTAGAAAGAGAAATCCTATCGGAATTGCCTAGGTCCAAACTCATTACACCTGACGATGTAAGGGGTGATTTTTATACTCTGGAGGAAGCTGTAAAAGCCAATAATTGGCCTACATTAGAGGATGCTAGAGGAAAGATTATTTTAGTTTTAGATGAAGAAGGGGAAAAGCGTGATGTTTATATCAAAGGACATCCGTCTTTAAAAGGAAGGTTGTTTTTTACCAATTCAAAACCTGGAACACCAGAAGCAGCTTTTTTAATTGTAAATAATCCAATAAAGTATCAAGATTCCATAAAAGCATTGGTTAGAGCCGGATATTTAGTGCGTACACGTGCTGATGCAGATACCAGGGAAGCTAGAACCGGTGACTATACTAAGTTTAAAGCAGCATTAAACTCCGGAGCACATTATATAAGTACCGATTATTACCAAGAGGATAAAAGTCTAAATACAAATTACGAGATTGAAATGCCTAATGGTGTTGTTGGGCGCTGTAACCCCGTTTTACTAGTAAAACCATTTTTAAACGTAGATTTGGAATAAAATAGGGTCTGATTTAAGGCTTTTTGAATTTATTTTTGGTTCCACTCTTTAGGTAATAAAGTCTTTAACCTCTGCTATATCAAAATTGTGGTTTATAATATAATATTTACTTGAGGGAGAGGTTCGTATTTTAGATTTCAAAATTTTATTAAAAATTTTGAAGTGTGTTTATAAAAAGGCGTAATTAATGCATGTTTTTCAATTTATCTAATACAATATGATCCTTTAATATGCCTTTTGATCTGAAGTTATTATTTATGATATCAGTCAGGGCAAACTCATACTTTTTGTTTAGAATTTAATTGAGTATAGTGGCTCACTATTTATCTAAAAATCAATGATTTAATTGTTGTTTTTTATATCAAAATATTGTATATTATATTGATAATCAATATTTTATGTGTTTTGAAAACAACAAATAAGTTTAAGTCTATTTTCGGCAAAATAGACGACCCAAGAAGCGATATAAACAAACTTCATCAATTAGATGACATCCTTCTTATTGGCATAATTTCGGTAATCTGTGCAGCAGATACTTGGAAAGATATGGAGACATACGCCAAGGCAAAAGAAGATTTTTTACGTTCGTTCCTAGATTTGCCTAATGGTATCCCCCGACGATACTTTTAACCGTGTCTTTTCATCGATTGATTCAGAACAATTTGAAGTTTGCTTTATAGATTGGGTTTCTGATTGGATAGATTTAACTGGCGGTGAAATTATTCCAATAGATGGTAAAACCTTACGAGGTGCTAAGTCTAACGGTAAAAAATCACCGTTTCATATGGTGAGCGCTTGGGCAAGTAAAAACAATATGGTTTTAGGACAAGTAAAGGTTAATGAAAAATCTAATGAAATTACTGCCATTCCAAAACTGTTAGAACTCATAACCATTAAAGGTTGTATTATAACCATTGACGCTATGGGTTGCCAAGAAAATATTGCACGGGCTATCATAAAACAAGAGGCAGACTATATCTTGGCTGTAAAAGACAATCAAAAGCAATTACATCAAGATGTCCAAGACGAATTTGGATTTGGTAAGAACATAGAAAAGTACACACATCAAGATTTAGGTCATGGTAGAATAGAAACAAGAACCTGTAGTGTTATTACAGATTTTAAGTTCATTCAACAAGATACTAAATGGGATGCTTTACAAAGCATTATTAAAATAGAGTTAAAAACTCTGATAAACCAACAGAAACAGCTACACGATATTACATCTCAAGTCTAAAAACCGATGCTAAATCATTTCAAAAAGCAATAAGACTACATTGGGGAATTGAAAATAAATTGCATTGGGTGCTAGATCTTGCTTTTGGTGAAGATGCCTCTAGAAAAAGAACAGGAAATGCTGCGCAAAACTTCTCTATACTTGGGAAAATGGCTTTAACCCTACTCAAAAAAGACACCATAACTAAACAAGGTATTAAAGGAAAAAGACTTAAAACTGCCTACGACAACAACTATTTATTAGATATACTTGGAAATAAAGTGTGAGTTTGCCCTGAGGGGAACAAGGAGGGAATGCCGTGGCAAATATAATTTTTGGTGATGTTAATCTATCAGGTAAGCTTCCTGTTTCATATCCTCAAAGTGTTAGTCATGTACCTGTATTTTATAGTCACCAGCCATCAGGAAGGGGGTTTTACCATCAACCCGGAACACTTGAAAAACCTGAGCGCGATTATGTGTTTAGCTCTACTGAACCACTATATCCTTTTGGATATGGGCTAAGTTACACAACATTTGAATTTTCAGATTTGGTAGTGGAACAAAATGAAATATCCAAAGAACAAAGCATGAAACTTTCAATAAACATAAAGAATACAGGAACAAAGGCAGGCAAGGAAGTGGTACAGGTCTATATTAATGATAAAATAAGTTCGGTGGCAACGCCAGTTAAAAAATTAAAAGCCTTTAAAAAAGTTGAGCTTAGCTCATCAGAATCTAAAGTCATTGAGTTTGAGATACCCTGTTCAGAATTAGGTCTATGGGACAGAAACATGGAATACGTAATTGATCCAAGCGAATTTGAAATTATGGTTGGAAGCTCATCCAAAGACATTACACTTACCAAATCGGTTTACATTAAATAGGCCTTTTGAATGAGAATGCCCGTGAGTATAAAAGGTGTTGATTATATTGCTTATTGGGGTTATATTTGGGTTGTACTGCTCAATCTAATAAAAAGTCTTTAGAGGTAATGATATTCCTATTTCCCGAAATGCTAGAACAGGCAAAAATCACATTGGATAAGTTAGATTCTGCTGTTGAAGATGCAGTTATACAAGGGAATGGAGATTTACATTCATTACTATATGCAAAGGATAACCAAATTGTTTTAAGGTTAGCCAAAAACGATGTTTATGATGCGCGGATTGATACTAAAGAAGACAAAGAACTTGCACGAATTGATATCAAAACAGGAAAAACATCCCGCCAACTTGATTTGCCCCCAAGTTGGGATAAGCCTTATCCTTTATCTATAAACTTTGCGAATATAGAAATAGATTATTCGGGAAGCCAACAGACGATTATCGATGTTTTTCGTGCCAGTGCCAATATTAATGAGGGAGAGATAATTGTTAGGGCATTATTACAAGATAATGTGTATTATATTAAAACAGTATATAATATTAAATTAAAAGCATAAGACTTAATGATGGCATAAGAGGCCTTTTAATAGCTAAAAATAATGATTCATTGCAGTTAGTTGAAATTAACAACTTGCCATGAAGTATTTAGAACTTTAAAGATTTATGTTGATAACTAATTCTTTGTTATAACTAAGATTTGTTTTTCAATATCTTACTTTCGAATAATATATTTGTAATTTAACCCAAAAATTACAAAGGCTTATTATTAGATAAATTTTTATAGTCCAAAATAAAAATTCATGAAATTTTTAATAAAAAAAGATAATTTAAAAGAATGAATACCCTAAAAATATTTTTTAAGAGAAGCATCTTGTTAATTTCTGTCTGTGTTTTGTTTGCCTGTAAAGATAAACAGCCAAACCTTACTAGTGCTGAAGTAAAACTCAATTTAATTCCGCAACCAAATTTTGTAAAGACATACAGCGAAAAATTTGTTATAAATGAGAATACGGTTGTTTATTATCCTGAATCGAATCAAGATTTAAAAAAACAAGCAGATATAGTTGAAGATATAATTTTTGAACATACAGGTTTAAGACTGTCGTTACAGGGATATTCTAAAGTCCCAGAACGAGGAATTATTCTTATTCAGCCTAAAATAAATGAATCTTTTCCTACCAACGAGTCCTACCAATTAGAAATAAGAAGTCAAAATATTTTACTTTCTGCCGCAACAGTTAAAGGTCTGTTTTACGGGATACAAACATTTAGGCAACTTTTGCCACTTGAAAATAATAATGATACAGTAGAAGTTACGTGTTTGGACATTAAAGACACACCACGATTGCCATATAGGGGCATGATGCTTGATCCTGCAAGGCATTTTCTGCCAGTTAAGGATATAAAAAAATATATTAACGCCATTGCTATTTATAAATTTAATACCCTACACCTGCACCTTTCAGACGATCAAGGTTGGCGCATAGAAATTAAAAAATATCCCAAGTTAATGGAGTTGGCGACTGTAAGAAAAGAGACGGATGGCGATGGCATGCCACATAGGGGCTATTATACTCAGGACGAGTTAAAAGATATTGTAGCCTATGCCAAAGAACGATTTATAGAAGTCATTCCAGAGTTGGATGTTCCAGGACATAGTCAGGCAATGCTTGTAGCCTATCCTGAATTAACTTGTTTTCCCGATAACTTTGAAGTTAGAACTACGCCAGGAGTATCCAAAAATTTGTTATGCGCTGGTAATGAAAAAGTATTTGAGTTTTATGGTAACGTATATAAAGAATTAGCCCCTATTTTTACTGCTGAAAAGTTTCATATAGGTGGAGATGAAGCGCCTTTGGATCACTGGGAAGCATGTCCCAAATGTCAGAAGAGGATTAAGGATAATAATTTAGAAAGTCCTCAGCATCTAATGAGCTATTTTTTTGAACGGATAAGTGATACCTTGGCAAAACAAGGTAAGACGCCTCAAATATGGTATGAGTTAGATGTGCCATTTTATCCAAAAGCCAGTACCATGTATACATGGCGTGGTGGTTTAACTCCAAAAACTATTGAAAAATCTAGAGAAATGGGCTATGAATTAATATGCTCCCCAGCAGAACATGCCTATTTTGATTATCCACAAGGTAAAGGAGAAGAAACTTGTGATTGGATGAACTATTTGCCATTAGAGCAAGTGTATAAACTTGACCCAGGGTATGGATTGCCAGAAAAGGAGCAAGCCCATATAATTGGTGTTGAAGCAACTATTTGGGGCGAATATGTTAAAGATATAGATAGAGCATTTTATATGACCTTCCCAAGAGCTATGGCTTTAGTTGAAGCGGGATGGACAGAAATGGAAAATAGAGAATGGAATAGTTTTAAGTCAAGGCTTAGAAGCAATTTACAGATATTAGAACGGAAAGGTATAAATTTTAGAGAACCGAAGGAGTTGGCACAAGACGAATTTTATTTACAATAACTATTAGGCAAAAATTCATGAATAATGATAATGATTTGCCATACAGGTTGAAAAAGTTATTTAAGTACGGTCTGCTGTGTTAAATTGCCTAAAGTCAAAGTATTGAGTTTGATAAACCTTGTTTAGAGTCGATATTATTGGATATAAAATTATGGATGAGTTATAAGCAATGAGAGTTTGAAGTTAAGGAAGTAATAGCTCTATAGCAAATTTATTTATATTAAATCACAGCCCTCCGAAATCTTGCCGGGTGCACGACAAATTTCCCTTTTAAGCAGCATTTTGACATAATTCAATGATTCTATTCCAATTACCACTTTTGTGAACCACTCTTAATTGTGCCATTTTTGGAGGCTTAAAAATGGTTGCATATACAGATACTATTAATGGATTTGGATTAGTTATTGCAGGTCTTTTAGTTCCGGTGTTCGCATTAATAAGCATTGGATATGGAAACCCTATAGAAGGAATAAAATTGGTTTTTGAAAATAGTCCGGAAAAATTTAATATGATTAGCAGGGAAACTGGCATCGGGGAAGGAGCACGTAATGCTATATTGCCCTTTGAAGTTTTGTTTATGGGGCTTATGATTAATCAAATTTATTTCTGGACGATGCACCAGTCCATTATTCAGCGTGTACTTGGAGCTGTTAATTTAAAAGAGGTACAAAAAGGATTGCTTTATACGGGTCTGTTAAAAATATTAGTCCCTCTAATTATTGTTTTTTCTGGTATTATAGGGTTTTATTATTTTGGTGAAAGTTTGTATGATAATCCAGATAGTGTTTACCCTTTATTGGTTAAAAAAGTACTTCCGTTATGGTTAACAGGTTTTTTTGTAGCCGTTATGATGGGAGCCATTTTAAGTACGTTTAATAGTGCTTTAAATAGTGCAGCCACAGTATTTAGTCTAGGTATTTATAAATGATATATTCATAAAACTGCAAGTGGGAAAAGTTTGGTTAACATAGAAAAATTAACATTTACATTTTTTGCTATTTTTGCGATAAGCATTGCTTCTTTTGTTGCTAATGCTCCAGAAGGGTTGTATCAATTATTACAGTAATTAAACGGTATATTTTTTATACCTATTGCCAGTGTAATTATTGCTGGTTTTTTGTTTCCCAGAGTTTTGTCTAGCGGTGTTAAAATTGGTTTACTTTTCGGGTTAATGTTTTATGTGATAATGTATTATATTGTTGAAATAAACCTTTATTTCGTTTATATTTGGGGTATTGAATTTGTTTTCAATATAGTAATCATGTATTTAGTGTTGGTATTGTTCAAAAAAGATAAAAAATTTGAAATCGTTGATGAATGCGTTTTAGATTTAAAACCTTGGGAATATGTTAAACCATTTAGTTTGATATTAGTAGTTTTTACAATTGTTTTATACATAATTTTTGGAAATATTTAATTATGGGAGAAAAAACCTTTAGAAATTATACAGTTCCAGATGTATCTGAAGTTGTAAAAGAACATTATCGAAAAATGTGAAAAAATCAAACATTTGATTATGCTAATCGTATGCATAAAAAATATTTGACCTTCGATAAACCTTTAGATTTATGGGAAGCCATACGCAGATTAAATGAGCTTGTAGATGTAAGTGATCCCGATTTAGATTTACCGAATGTTCAGCATCTCATACAGAGTGCCGAGGCAATACGTGCAGATGGTCGTCCAGATTGGATGCAATTAACAGGGTTAATTCATGATCTTGGCAAAGTAATGTTTCTATGGGGAAATGATGAATATGGAACAAGTCAAGCAGAGCAATGAGGTATGGTAGGAGATATTTTTGTTGTAGGCTGTGCCCTTCCAGATTCTTGTGTTTATCCAGAGTTTAATATGTTAAACTCTGATATGAGTGATTTGCGTTATAACACTAGCACAGGGATTTATGAAAAGGGATGCGGATTGGATAACTTAATGATGGCATGGGGACATGATGAGTACCTCTACCAGGTACTTAAAAACCACAAAGAAAATAAGCTTCCTAAAGAGGCAATGGTTATGATTCGCTATCACTCATTTTATCCATGGCATACTGGTGGAAGTTATAGAGAATTAATGACAGAAACAGACGTAGAATACTTAAAAATCATTAAAGACTTTAATAAGTATGATCTGTACACCAAAAGCCCTAAAACATATAGTTTGGAAAGTGTTATTGATTATTACAAACCAATTGCAGAAAAATATCTAGGCAAAGGCCCTATTTACTGGTAAATCAAAAAAGTTATAAAAATGAGCAGAATAGTTTTTAAATCAATAATTATCATTGTTACATTACTGGTTTCCTGTAAAAACAATGAAATAGTTCAAAATTCAATTGAAATACTTTCAGGCGACAGTCAAGAAGATATTATACAAAAGTCCGTATTGGTAGTGCCTAAAGAAAATCAATATGCCTGGCAGCAATTAGAGTTTATTGCTTTTGTGCACTTTGGCCCAAATACCTTTACAGGTGTAGAGTGGGGTAGCGGTAAAGAGGATCCTAATGTTTTTCAACCAACTGAATTTAATCCCAAACAATGGGTGGATGTGATGAAAGACGCTGGCATGAAAATGGTAATGTTAACGGCTAAGCATCACGATGGTTTTTGTTTATGGCCCACTTCAACAACACCACATTCTGTAAAAAGCACTTCGTGGAAAGATGGAAAAGGGGATGTTTTTGGAGACCTTGTTAAAGCAGCAAGGAATGAAGGATTAAAAGTAGGTGTTTATTTATCCCCTGCAGATTTGAGTGAAATAGAACGTAAGGGAGGTACCTATGGTAACCATTCTAAACCCAAAAGTATTATTATTCCTTCTGACAAAACATTAAAGGATGCGGCAAGTCAAACATTTGAATATATTGTTGATGATTATAATGCTCTTTTTTTAAATCAGTTGTATGAATTATTAACTCAATATGGTGACATTGTGGAAGTATGGTTTGATGGAGCAAATCCAAAACCAGGTTTAGGTCAGGAATATGATAGAAAGACATGGTACGACCTAATAAAAAAATTACAGCCTAATGCTACAATTGCTGTAAAAGGTGCAGATGTTAGATGGTGTGGAAATGAAGCGGGCAAAACAAGATCAAGTGAATGGAGTGTAGTTCCCTTACCAGTTCATCCAGATAATTATGATTGGCCAGATATGACAGATGATGATTTAGGTAGTCGTGAAAAAATTAAAGATGCTGAATACTTATATTGGTATCCGGCTGAAACAAACACTTCTATAAGGATGGGGTGGTTTTATAGGGATGATGAGCAATATGTTAAAACGGTTGAAACCCTAGTAGATAATTGGTACCGATCTGTAGGTGGTAATACCGTTTTTTTATTAAATATTACACCAGACCGAAGAGGCTTAATACCTGAAAAGGATGCCTTACGATTACAAAGTATGGGTAAAATTATTAAAGAAGCTTTTGCCTATAATTTATCAAAAAATGCTAGTGTTAAAGCATCATCCATAGATTACAATTATTTGCCAGAAAACGCAATTGATGGAAACATGGAATCGGCGTGGAAGGCAATGGATGGACAAGAACAAGCTGAATTGGAACTTACTTTGATGGAAGAAAAAGAAGTCAACAGAATTGTTTTACAAGAATGTATAAAAACATTGGGGCAAAGAATAGAAAAATTTACTATAGAAGCTAAAATAGATGAAGAATGGAAAGAGATTGTTAATGGAACAACTATTGGATATAAAAATATAAGTAGGTTTAAGACTATTAAAACAAATAAATTAAAATTGAAAATATTAGCATCTCGAGTTAGTCCTGCAATTGCTGCTTTCGAAATTTATAATGCCCCTGAAATGTTAACTAACCCTATTATTGTAAGAAATAAAGAGGGCTTGGTAACGATTAGTTGTAAATCTTTCGACCCAGTGATTTATTATACAACTGATGGCTCTCAGCCTGACCAAAATTCAATACTATATACAAAGCCATTTTTAATGGACCAGGGAGGTCTTGTTAAGGCAGTTTCGTATGTAAATGAAGGGAATAATAAAAGTGAAACTATAGAAGCTAGATTGGGTGTTTGTCCTGCGAAGTGGCAAGTTTTATCATTTAGTGCTGAACAAAAGCTTCATGAAGCTGTTTTGGCAATTGATGGAGATCCTCAAACTTATTGGCATACACAATGGGGTGATAACCCTCCTCAAAATCCACATGATATAATTGTTGGTTTAGGTGAAGAATTAGATTTAACTGGTTTTACATACTTGCCAAGAAATGATGGTTTGGGGGGTATTTGTAAAAGCTATGTTTTTGAAGTTAGTATGGATGGTAAAAACTGGGAAATTGCTAAAAAAGGTGAGTTTGGTAATATAAAAAACAATCCCATAAACCAAATGATGTTTTTCAGCAAGATATATAAAGCAAAATACATACGTTTTACCAGTTTAGACAATATTAACGGTGATGCATACCTATCTATGGCAGAATTGGGTGTTTTAACAAATAACTAGTTTAATTTCTAATTCGGGGAATAGGAGAAAATCCCTCGCCTTAAGACGAAGACTTTAGTTTGACAATTTTTATATTTGTGAGATGCAACATTATTGGAGAACATCTCATACGGTCTATGATATCAAATATAGCCAAATCATTATAATTTGTCATATAATTTTCGTATATTGTGTTATGGCATATTCATTAGATTTCAGACGACAAGTATTCAAAGTAAAACAGAAAGATCAACTAACTTTTCAAGAATTAAGTGATAGGTTTGGTATTCCAATAAGAACAATCTTTAGGTGGCAACAACGCATAGAGCCAAAAAATAAGCGTAATAAGCCTTCTACAAAGATTGATATGGAAGCTTTAAGAAAAGATGTTCAGGATTACCCGGATCGTTATCAATATGAGCGAGCAAAAGTTTTTGGTGTTAGCCAAAGTGCTATTTTTTATGCATTACAAAGATTAAACATCAGCTATAAAAAAAACGCTATTTCATCCTAAAGTAGATTGGCTATCTAGACTTATATTTCAACTCAAAATATTTCATTATGAGTTTGTTGAAAAACGACCTATTGTTTATGTCGATGAAAGTGGATTTGCTGTTGATGCACCAAGAAACTATGGCTATAGCTCGAAAGGGTTAAGATGTTACGCAAAGAAAGATTGGCATGCAAGAGGTAGGGTAAATGCTATTGGAGCAATAGTAGATTTTAAGTTGTTCAATGTCTGTTTATTCGACACCTATGTTAATTCTGATGTGTTTTATGCATGGCTTACACAAGAGCTGCTACCATCCACACCTAAACAATCTGTCATTGTCCTAGACAATGCAACGTTCCATAAAAGAAATGATGCATCACAAGCAATACAGGAAGCTGGACATTTCTTAGAGTTCCTGCCCCCATATAGTCCAGATTTGAACCCTATTGAAAAGAAATGGGCACAAGCAAAAAGTATCAGACGAAAATACGAGTATAATACTGATGAACTTTTTTTATACACGGAATTATGATGTTTTATATTGATTTAACTATACTTAATAAACATCCTCAATAAATTTCGATTTAATTTCAGTAGTAGACCTAATTTTGAATTTATATTTTAATAAAAACAAATTAACAAAACGTTGTATAAAATGTGGGGTAATAAAAATGTTTTTTTAAACAAAATGCTACAATGATCTTATCTAAATGATTTGTTTGGAGTATTTCCCATCTCTAATTTCAAGACTCCCCCTTTGGTCAAATCTCCGTGATTCATTTCTAGTTTTTTTAGTTTAATGCCGTTCCATTGCGCTTTTTGAATATATATATTGGTATCGCTATTGTCCGAGGCGATTATCTCAATAGTATTACCTTCATAATATGCACTATTTAAATGAATGGTAATCTTATCAAAAATTGGACTTCCAATATCAACCTTTGGTATAATCTCTGCTCCAGATCGCATCTCAAAAAATCCCATTTTCATGATTACTGAGAGCGAACCCATTAGTCCTTGATCTTCGTCTCCGCTATATCCTAGTTTAGGACTTAAATCACCGAAAACAGTTTTTACAACTTCCCTCGACCAATACTGTGTAAGCCAAGGTTTACCAATATGGTTAAAAACAAAAGCTGTTTCTATAGAAGGTTGATTTCCATAATTAATCGGTATTTTTCTATACGTATCATCCAACTCACTAGAATGGGATTTTCCTGAAGTAAAATCTAACTTCGCCGATGTTTCAAAAGATTCGTTTAATTTTACTGCCGCAGCATCATTACCTCCCATTAATGTAGCAAGTCCCTCAATATCCTGTGGAACGTACCAAGTCGATTGTGCCGAACTTGCCTCCACAAATCCTTGTTTTACTTCATAAGGATCAAAAGGTATTTGCCATTTTCCGTCGTGATCTTTAGGTCTCATCCATTTCGTCTCGGAATCGAATACATTTTTCCAATTATTTGAGCGCTTCATAAAGACTTTATAATCTTCTTCTTTTCCTAATGCCTTAGCCATTTGTGCTAAACACCAATCTTGATAGGCATATTCTAAAGTCTGTCCTGCTCCTTCTTGATGTCCTGCATACTTTTTCCCTAAGGGATAAGGCACATAGCCTTTTTCTATATAATATTCTAATCCACCTCCTTTTATCGTGTTGTGTTCATACCCAGATTTCCCCATTGTACCCCCTGGTAAATGATTTTTCTTCATGCCTTGATACACATTTTCAATATCATAGTTTCGAATACCTTTCATATAGGCCCCTACAATAAAAGGTGTAGCCGATGCTCCAGTCATCACATGCGTATAATTTCCTCCCGATGGTCCACGAGGAATAAACTCACCATCTTCATACATAAGTAGCATTGAATTTATAAATTCTTCCGCCACTTCTGGATACACTAACTGCCATAAGGTTGTTATGGTCCATTGCGCTCCCCAAAATGAATCTGAATTGTAATGATTAAACTTTGGCTTTCCTTGTGCATTTAGAGGAATTTGCCTCGTTCTGGGAGCCTCTCCAGTCATATCACAGTATTGCCCGTTTGCATCACTTATTCTTCTTCTTCCTTGTAAAGATTTCCATAAGTCTGTATAAAAACGACGTTGTTGCTTCTCGGTATTTCCTTCAATTTCAATACGCCCTAATTTATTATTCCATTCCTTTCGTGAATCGGATACTACTTTATCAAAATCCCAATGATTCAATTCGGTCTCCATATTCAGTTTTGCCTGTGCGGCACTTACGTAGGAGATACCTACTTTCATCAAAACAGGTTCTTTACTATCGTTCAGGGTCAAATAAACCCCTCCTTTTTCTCCATCAAAGGTATCGGCTTCTCCAAGAAGCTTTCCTTCTTTCCATGAATTCATGGTCTTAAATGCCTCTTTTAATTCAATATGAAAATAAACATAAGTGTCTTTTGGTCTTCGAATGGTTTTAGCCATCAAAGCATACCCATTTATTTCTGTGTTGGAAATTTGGTCGACATGTCCATACTTTGTTGGGGAAGGTCCCAATACCGTTCCCAAATCTAATAAAATTGAGTTCTGATCATTTTTGTCGAAGGTGTATTTATGAAAACCTACCCGCGTGGTCGAAGTCAATTCCACATTGATGCCGTAATCCTTTAACTTCACTTGATGGTATCCAGGGAAAACTTTTTCATCGTCATGTGAATAGACAGACTGGTAGTAATCTGGCCCCAAATGCCCCTTGAACTCACCTGTTGTTGGCATAACGGGAACGCCCGATAATTGCCAGGCATGAATATGGCTAAAAAATTTAATGGAGTCTTCCTTATAGCGATATCCCGAATTCCAGGCCCCATTAATAGACATATCAGGGCTTAGGTTTACCATTCCGAAAGGCCGACTCGCCGATGAAAAATAAAACCAACGTGAATTGGCTGCATCCAAAAAGGGATACACCAGATCAACAAAATCCAATTGGTCATTGGATGCTTTCTGCTCATTTTGCTTTTTGTTAATGTCTTGGCAACTACAAAGCACCAATGATTGTACAAGTATAATTAATAATAAGCTCTTAATTCTCAATTTCATATCGCCTAAAATCAAAGTTATTTTTTTATTAATTGGTTTATTTATTTTACCTAACAACCCTATCTAAATGGCTTATAAAGGTTACACTTAACTGGTATTGCATCTATATTTCTCCCTTTAAGTGCCATTTATAGAGTCATTTTATAGTTGAGAAAACTGGTTTACTGTAATTTTCTTTAGCGCATCACTTTGGGTAGCCCAAACATGTAATTTACCTTTCTTGTCCACTTGAAGTCCAGCAGCTGTACCAAAATCGACACCATTTTTACTATTAAAGATTTTGGTAAGGACTTTCTCCATTATCAGGTTAAAAGTTCCACGTTTACTAACAAGAATTAAATCCGCACTATCAACAAGTTCTTTACGATAAAATCCAATGGCATAAATGGCCTCCTCATCCATAATAAGGTTGATTGATTGATAACTTGCCCAGTCATCAGGAGCAGCAAAACTCTCTAGCATTTTATATTCATTTTTTTTAGGATTAGTGCGGTAGAAATCCCAGTTGCGACTATCCCAATTGCTAACTACTATCAGACAATTATTATCCAAAGCTAATAACCCTGTTGCGCCAGCGGTTTTATGTTTAGCCTCGCCCTCCCGGTCAATAGTTATATTTGACTGAGCATTAGACAGATTAGTATTATGGTAATTGTATAAACAAACTTTTGAAGACTTTTTGATGACATTATCTTCAATTCCAACTACAAGATAAGGTTCACTAGCTTGAATACCTCCTGCATGTCTATATGGTTCTTGCCTCAAGATTATTAGCGTGTCTGTTTTTAAAGTGGTTAAGTCTGCCTGCAAAATATAAGCTTTGGTAAGTGAGCTTCCCGAAATAAGAAGTCTTTCCTTACCGTTCTTCTCAATGACCTGAACTCCTTGCATATGTCCTCCTTCAGTTGGCACTAAAATTTGATTATTTATGAGAATAATTTTTGGCTCGACACTTAGCGATTCAAAAGCCTCAGGCACATTTTTAACTTGTTGACCAAAACCTAAAATTGGATGCAAACACATATTAGCAATTAGAAAAAATCTGATAAATAAATTCAAATTTTGCATTTATATTGTAATTATTTAAATAGCCTCTTATAATTGTCCATAGACATTATTAAATTTTTATGTAAATCCGTCTTCTATTCAACCACCAACCTAAAAGCCAACACAATAACATAAAAGCAATAGCTGTCATAAAAGCCCCAAAACTTCCAGGAAATATGTTTTGAAAAACACTTTCGCTTATCCACTCAAAAACATCCAATCCTGAACTGGTTGGAATCAACCTCAAGCTAATATAAAGAAGCTCTGAAAACAAATAAATAAACAATGGATTCTTACCAAAAATATTGAAAAATTCAGTCCCAAATTTGCTTTTTCTAAGCTCTATAAAATATATTAAAATAGCCATTACGGACAAATTAATTCCCACGGTATATAACACAAAAGAACTCGTCCATAGTTTTTTACCAATTGGAAAAACCAGGTCCCACCAAAGTGCTAGAGCACAAAGTAGAAATCCAACGATAAGTAATTTAGCGATACCTTCAAATGATTTTCCTTTTTTCTGAATATACTGTCCAGCCAGTAAACCTACAATTACATTTACAATGGCTGGTAGGGTACTTAAAATCCCTTCCGGATCAAAAGGAATTTTATCTCCTTTATAAATATGACCATCTCCTAAAATTGCTAAATCAAATCGAGTAACTACGCTTGTTGCCATATCTAGTTCTGCTCCTGATTGACCAAACAAATATAAGATAGCCCAATACGCTAATAAAATTACCACAGACACAATTAACGCAGCCCTTTGTTTTAAATAATAAAAAATAACCGACGTTATAAAATAGCAAATCGCTATACGTTGTAAAACTCCCATGATACGGGTTTCTGCAAATGGTTTTAATTCTAAAGCACCATCAATTCCTTGTCTAAAAAAGGGAAACCAATACATTAAATATCCAAACAAGAATATTAAAAACGTACGTTTAATTATTTTTTTCCAAAACACATCTGCACTTCCTTCTTTTAACTTAGGCATAGAAAAACTCATGGCATTTCCCATTGCAAAAAGGAACGATGGAAAGACTAAATCTGCCAGTGTAAACCCAAACCATTCAGCATGAACTAAATAAGGATATAGATCAGCTCCTGTTCCCGGTGTATTAACCACAATCATTAAACAAATCGTTATCCCTCTAAATACATCAAGAGATAAAAATCGATTGGATTTTTGAATTAATGCTTCTTTCATTATTTATAATTGTATTAAATTACCTCAATTTATTCCACTATTTCAAATAATAAGAGTCGTATATTTCTATATCATCCTCTACTTCACGCTCAATTGTATTCATAATTACTCATCAGATTTTGAAAGCGGTAACTTTTTGGTTCCCCAAATTTTAGAAGGTGTACTACCCATGTCTAATTCAAGCACCCCTCCATTAACAATATCTTGATGCTCGATAAAGGCATTCGCAAATGGTTTACGGTTTAATGATACTGATTTAATGTGTTTATTCTTACGGGAAAGGTTCATCACTTTAATAATGAAATCATTTCCGTTTTCTTGATGAATAACCGTCTGTTTAAAACAAGGCGCATTAATTAAGTAATAAGGTTGTCTTGCATTAGGAATATAAACCCATCATGTGAAAAGCCAACCAAGAGTACATGGCTCCCGAATCATCATTCCTAGGAATTCCGCTTCTACTACTATTAAAGTTTTTATCAATAATTTGATGAATTTGGTCATTGCTCAAATCTGGACGTCCTATCCAGTGATATAAATTAGGACTCAAAAATAAGGGTTCATTCCCTACATTGTAAAAGTCTTTTACTCGCTTACTATCCATCTTTTACTTAATCATTTGTAAAAGCATTAGCGTTTGCCGTTTTGCCCATTTCAAAAACTAGCTCATTTCCATTGATTATTTGAGAATAGGTAATAAATGGTTTTGTAATACGTTTTCCATCCAACGTAACAGATTGGACATACATATTATTTTCAGAAAGGTTATTCGCTACTATTTTAAAATCATTCTTTTTTCCTTTATTAGTTAATCTCAAAGTAAGCTCAGGGAATTGTGGGGCTCCAATGGCATATATCTCTGTTCCTGGCGTCACAGGATAAAATCCCATCACACCAAAGACATACCAAGCCGACATTTGTCCACAGTCATCATTACCATTGATTCCTAATGGCGCATTTCTATAGTTCTCCACAGACGTATGCTTACGAATTAGTTCCTGCGTTTTCCATGGCTGTCCAGCATAATTAAATAAATAGGCATAATGGTGACCAGGTTCGTTGTCATGTCGGTAATGATTGTCTTCAAAATTTTCATTAAGCTTAGATGCAAAAGCCTCCTTTCCACCAAAAAGTTCAATAGAACCATCAATATCGTGCATAGCTCCAAATAAATAGGTCCAGCGTCCACCCTCGGTAAATCCTTCTTGGGTATTTTTGGCCCAATCTCCATTGAACAAACGGGCATTCATAAAACCTGTTTTCTTATTAAACAAGTTTTTATAATTCTTACTCCAATTCATTAATCGATTATAGTCGTCGGTTTTCCCCAAATCTTTTGCCATTTGAGCAATAGTAAAATCATCAATTCCAAATTCAATAGTTCGGGTTACCGATTCTCTTGTTTTATCGGAGGGGACATACCCTAGTGAATGGTAATAAGTGAGTCCTCCTCTTGCTTCATATAATTTACCTTCATCTCTATCACCCCAAACTTTTTCTGTATCTTGATATGGCGGGTGCATAGCATTCTTTCGAATGGCTTCATAGGCCAACTCCACATCGTAACCTCTAAACCCTTTTATATAAGCATCAGCAATAACAGCATCGGCATGTGTACCAATCATAATATTAGAATAAGTTGGATTAGGCCATTTGGGCAACCAACCACCTTCTTGATACATCTGTAACAGGGATTGTATCATTGGGCTAACACGCTCTGGTTGGGTAAAGTGTAATAAAGGATGAAGAGCTCTAAAAGTATCCCAAAGCGAATAATCGTTATACGATATACCTTCATGTACTTTATCATCAAAAGCACTATAGTATCGTCCATATTCTGAAAATTCCCTTGGAAACAACATCGTGTGAAATAGTGCTGTATAAAAAATACTTTTTTGATCTTCGGAAGCTCCTTTTACATCTATTCTGCTCAAGTTCTCCTGCCAAATGGCTCTGGTTTCTTTAACAACCTTTTCGAATTCCCAATGAGGGACTTCAATCTCTAAATTCCTCCGTGCTTGTTCTATACTTATAAATGAGGTGGCTATTTTTACTTTTATTTGCTCATTTTCTTTAGTTTTAAAGCTTATATAAGCTCCCATTCGGGCACCCTTTTGTTCCGTCCCTGAAACCGTAATTTGTGGCTCATTACGAAAGGAGTTCCATGTTCCAAAATCTTTAAATTCTCTATCGAGTTTAATCACAAAATATCCTTTGAAATTTGGAAGATCTGGTCCTAAATGTGATGACATGCGCTGTGGGTTATAACCTCTAATCTCTTTGTTTTCAACATCTATTTCCAAGTAGCCCTGAAAAGGTTTTTTGTTTTCGGTAATATTAATTCCCTGAATAATCAAATGGGAGTTATCTGACTCCGGGTAAGTAAACTTAAAGAAACCCACTCTTGAAGTGGCAGCAATCTCTCCTTTAATTTTTTGATTTCCTGCATCCATAGTAACCGAATAATAATGTGGCTTGGAAGCCTCATTATCATGAGAATAAGAAAGTGCTCTTTCTTTGGGTAATAATCTTAATTCTCCTATCTGCGGCATAATAGAGACATAGCCATAGTCTCCCATCCAAACAGTTGGTTGGTGTGTTGCCATAAAACCTAATACAGAATCATCTTCATACACATAGGGCATTCTACTAATTTTGTTTTCACTTGTCTGAACTACAAAATTAGTCATTGCAAATGGTGGTCCCACACATGGCATGGTGCCTCCTCCATCCAAACCTTCTTTAAAACCTGCTTCAGGAGTCCCTATTAGAGGGTTAACATAATCTACTATATCTTTTTTTTGGGCTCTGACAGACCCAATTATTAAAAAAGAAATTATAAAAAATAAGCCTATTGTAATTTGTTTAAATCTCATAACTATTAACTATTATTCTATAAACAATTTATCTGCAGGAATTATTTGTTTAGGAATCTCTGGACCTTTATAAAAAACATCTAACCACGCTCCTCCTGCCTGATTATGGTAATCAACTATAATTTGATGGCGCCCTTTCTTTAAAGAAACACTTCCCATACGCTCTATAGTACCATGACCACCATCATTATCCACTATCAAACTACCATTAACATAGAGCTTACTACCATCATCTGAGTTTAAATAGAACCTATAGTCACCGGCCTCATCAATTTGAATATTCGATATGTATTGAATTCCATATTGCCCTTCAATTTCATTAATATCATCAATTCTAAACTCATAGGTAGTTCCAGTTTTTTCGGGTTTTAAAGTTTCAAAAACGGGTAAAAATTTCCATTCGCTTTTACTTTGATAATATTTATAGTTTATTCCATTTTTAGAGTCACTATTAACCAATCTATAAAAAGCTCTAGAAATATTGCTCTCCATATTGTTACCTAAAAATGCTTTAGCAAAAACTACAGTGCTCTCAGTTAATTTGAAAGCTCCACTATAAAGCTTAGAGCTTTTGGTTGGCAAAGATCCATCTGTAGTATATCTTATTTCAGCATTTTCAACAGCTTCAATAATAACATCAGCTTCCTGATTGATATAAAGTCCTCCTGCTGAATCATACAAATTTGGTTTAGGATAAATAACTGGCGCTTCTATTGCTACTTTCTGATTTTTAAGTTCTGGTTCAGGCATACCTTTAAAAGCTGACATTACAGGTTTACCAATCCATGCATAGGGTTGCTCTATACCCAATAATACAGCAGCTGTTGAAGCATTATCATAAGTATACACTTTGTTTTTTATTATATAACCTTTTTTAAAACCTTTTCCGAATAGAATAAAGGGAATTTCAATTTCATCTATAGTCTCACCACCATGACCAAATCCAATTCCACCATGATCTGCAGAAATTATAAAAGCAGTCTCATTAAAGATTCCAGCATCTTTTGTTGCTTGAACAATTTCTCCTATTTGTTGATCTACATGGGAAACGGCTTTATAAAAATCGGGAGTTTTATGTCCTAAGCTATGCCCTATGTGATCTACTTCATCAAAATGAATGAATAGGAAATCAGGTTTTTTATCTTTTATATAATTTGTTGCTTTTTCTAGGGTCAACTCATCGTCTTTCTGAGTTGAATCGAAGCTTAATGCACTTCTTTCAATCAGTCGTCCAAAACCACCCCAAGTATAAATAGCACCCATTTCAATATCTGGGCGTTGTTGCCTTGTTTCTCCAAAAATAGTAGGAAATATACCTTCTAACCCTGTTAGCACAGGCGGTAACGTATGATCGTCTCGTTCCCATCCATTTGATGTTATCCCATGCTGTTCTGGACCAGACCCAGATATCATGGACGCCCAATTAGTACTACTACTTGTGGGAAGTACGCCTCTTGCATTAAGAGTATATGCTCCATTGGCCATCATATTATCCAATATTGGAGTTTCTGCGTTGATTATTCCATCAGGACTCATGGCATCAACCCCAATAATAATAACATGTTTCACTTTAAAATCTTTTGTTTTACTTTCTTCAACACATGACATAAAGTTAAAAACAAGTAAAAGGAATAAATTTATATGGACTATTTTATTTCTAATTATCTTCATTTCGTTATTATACTTAATATTTCTTTATAATATTCTATGGTTATTTAGTTCACAAAACAAAATTGATAAGATGAAATTAAACAATGCCCACCAATTATAAATTCAACTTCTCTTTAAAAAAGTAAAAGCAGGCTTTATTTACCTGCTTTTACCATTTAAAACTCATAACTCAAAAAATATTTTTTATATTTTTTAATATCCTTGATTCTGATCTAAGTAACCTTCAACATTTGACGCTCCGTCCACTGCAGATTGAGGAATCGGAAATAGTCTGCGTTTTGGATCAGAATCTGTTTTTTCTGTCCAAGTATCCTCATAATGACCAAAGCGAATTTGATTAGTTCGTCTAAGTCCTTCCCAATAGAATTCGAAACCATATTCTTGGTAAAGTCTATCTATATCAATAGAAGTAAGCGCTGCTGGTATTGGTGCACGAGCTGTTCTAGATGTTCTCACTGTATTAACATCAGCTAATGCGCCGGCATTATCACCACTTCTTAATTTAGCTTCAGCTCGCATCATATAAATCTCTGCATAACGCAATAACACTAAATCTATACTGCTAAAACTATTAGCGTTAGGAGATGTACGGCTGAAGGCGTATTTAGAATAGCGGTACCCTGCATGGTGAGCTCTACCTTCATTAGTGAAATCTACTTGTGGAGTTAGATTTACATAAGCCACATTTTTATCAGGTCCATTTCCTTTTATTTGTTTTACCGGATAAATTCTATACCCATTATCACAAGTAAAAAAGGCACCACCAGAATCTTTTCTTGGCCCCCATGGAATACCACGTATAATCCCTCTATCAAATTCATATTCCTCAGCCGTTGTACAGTAATAATGATCTTCATCATTTAAAGGTGTTAGGCCAGTAAGATCTTCCATATCAGCTGGAATTTGTTGTCTCTTCCAATAGAATCTATTATCAGCATCCGCAGGATCCACAGCTCCATAAGCATCAACCCAAGTTTGATAAAAATCAGGTGTCATGGCAGGACCGTCAGTCCCATCTGAACTTGTAAATTCAGGTCTACCCCATAATGAACCTGGTAAAGACCAATAAGTCCATCTACTATGCTCTCTACTTATTACTCCACGTTGGTCTAATGCAAAAATCAACTCTGGGTTACTATTGTTGTCATCCTCAAACAACTCAAAAAATTCCGGCGACAAGCTAAATTTGTTCGAACTTATAATATTACTAGTATACATAATAACATTATTCATGTCTTCCGAAGTAAAATTAGGTGTTCCATAAGGGTCACGATAAACTGCAGCATTTAAATTTAGTCTTGCCAAGAATCCCCAAACTGCAGACTGCGTTAATCTACCAGGACCTTTATTTGTATTAATTACATCTACAACGGAAAGTAATTCACTTTCTATATAATCTACAGCTTCTTGTCCACGAAGTATGGTTGATAATTCAGAAGACGATTCTTTTTGAAAAACAAGTCCCCAACTATCTAACATCAACATATTTAAATAGGCTCTAAGTGCAATCATTTCATACAGTGCTCCTTCAGCCTCAGAATCTCCACCTTCTGATAAAGGCCTTAATACTTCAATTGCAGACAACGTCCTAGAAATGTTTTGTGTAAGGTTATTCCAAGCATCTTTCACTAAACCATTAGTTGGTGTCATGGTATGTGAATGAGTCGCTATAAATTTACCACCATCAAACCAATCTGTTCCGCCACGGTAAGGTAAAATAGCTTCATCACTAGCAATTTCTTGTAAGCCAAAATAGTTAGTATGTCTCCATACTCTTGATATTTTACCATAAGCCGGTGCTATAGCTCCACTAACAGCTTCTGCTAGTCCAACTCCCGTTAACGATTCATCTAGCACCTCTTCCTCTAAATCAGTACAGCTCCAAGTAATAAGTAAACAGGCGCTTAATATTGTATATATTATTTTATTTTTCATTTTTTAGAATTTTTTAAATTAAAATGCTACGTTTAAACCAAATAATACGGTTCTACTCTTTGGGTAACTATAGTAATCGATACCAAAAGATTGAATACCATCAATGGCACTTGGTGTGTTAATCTCAGGATCATACCCGCTATAATCTGTAATAGTAAATAAGTTTTGTCCTGTAATAGAGAGACGAATGTCGTTCACTAGATTTTCAATCCCCAGTAAACCAGGGTCTAATCTATAGCCCAGTGTAGCATTGTTTAACCTTAAGTAACTGCCATCTTCTATATAACGAGTGGAAACCGTATTTGAGTTTGTAGAAGCTTCGTCTAAGAATTCTACTGCTCTATCAGTCGTATTGAAAGAGTTTGCCAACTGCCCTTTGTTAAATATAGTCATAGCAACATGGTTATAAATTTGATTACCCTGTACACCATTAAAATTTAGACCTAGATCAAACTTCTTATATTTAAGATTAAAATATAACGAGTAAATATAATCTGGTAGCGCATGCCCCGTAACATAACGGTCATTATCTAAAATCTCACCATCATTGTTTATATCTCTAAAGGTATTTAAACCATCTGAGCCTATTCCAGTAAATTCTAGCGTATAAAAAGAGCCTATTGATTCACCATTAAGCGCTCCATTTATGGTGGCATCTGTTTGCCCTGATCCTCTTGCTGCACCAGTAGTTAATATTTTAAATGGTGAGTTCATCACTTCATTATTGGTTATTGAAATATTACCTCCAATGTTATATGAGAAATCTCCATTTTGATCGCTTTGATAATCTAAGGCTAGTTCAATTCCGTTATTTTTAATTTCCATATATGGAATATTAGTCCAATATCTATCGGTAGGGTTAATAGGATCTGCTGGTGTAACCTCTAATAAAATATTTTCGGAAACTTTATTAAAATAATCCAGCGTACCTGTTAACTTACTACCAAATAATGAAAAATCTAAACCAATATTAAATTGCGTAGATACTTCCCATTGGATGTCTGGGTTTGCCAAACGTGTATAAATAGAACCATAAGGGTAAGAACTTAGGTCAGTGGCATCAGGGGTTAATGGATAGGTGTCATCATTCCTAATACTTTCTGTAAAACTAGCTTTTGTTATTTTTGAAGGAATTTCTTGATTACCGGTTTGCCCCCAAGTTGCTCTTAATTTAAGATTGTTTATAACTTCTGATGACGACAGAAAATCTTCTTCAGTTATATTCCAACCTAATGCAAAGGAGGGGAAATACCCATACTTGTTATTTTCACCAAACTTAGATGACCCATCTGCTCTTAAAGTGGCTGTCACCAAATACTTACTGTTATACGAATAATTTACTCTACCAAAAAAAGATTGTAGTTCATTTTTAACTGCAAAAGATCCTTGTCTTGCATCTGGTCCTCCAGCTGCTTCAGTTTGGTATCTTGGCTCTACTCCATTATCTGGAAAACCCTCTAGATAATAACTTTTTCCACTTACCTCAGTTTTTTGAAAGGAATGTCCACCCAAGAATGTGAAACTATGCAAATCCTTATCAAAATTATAAGTTATCGTATTTTCTACTAAGGTATTACTATTTTGCGTAGTATTAGAATCTAAAGAACCTAGTTCAAAATTATCCACTGCTGGATACGGAATCCATTGTCTATCTCTATTTGTAGAAGAATAGTCTATCCCAAGATTTATCTTATAAGTTAAACCTTTAACAATTCTATAGGAGGGAGAAATATTTGCTAAAATACGGTAGTTATCAGAAAAATCTCCATAAAGGCTTTCTTGTACTAAAGGATTAAGGATATCATTAGTTAAAATAGTTGTGAGTTCTCCATTTGTTCTAACAGGGTCGGTAGGATTCATGCCCAACATCCTATTTACAATACCGTTTGCATCTGGTCTGGTATTATCAATTTTACTACCGGTTAAATTAAATTCTACTTTAAACTTATCGTCTAAAGCCCTTTGAGTTAAATTTAAACGCCCAGAATAACGCTTTAAATGACTGTTTCTAAAAATCCCTTCCTGATCATCAACACCAAAGGATGCTGCATAAGTAGATTTATCGGTTCCTCCACTCATTGAAAAGTTTATATTTTTGGAAATGGCCGTTCGTGTTAATTCATCTTGCCAATCTGTATTAGCACCACCATCAGTTAATACACCTCCAGCAGCCACAACTTGCTGACGAAATTCGCTAGCAGAAAAAACATCTACCTTGTTTGACAATGTTGAAAATGCTGTAGATACAGAAAGATTCATTTGAGTTTTACCACTCCTACCTTTTTTTGTGGTTATTACAATAACCCCATTCGCCGCTCTTGCGCCATAAATGGCTGCTGCAGAGGCATCTTTAAGCACATCAATACTTGCAATGTCTTGTGGATTGATAAAGTTTAATGGATTGGTAGACATTCCGTTACCAGAATTATCTATAGGGAATCCATCAATAACATATAGCGGTGTTGAACCAGAACGTAAAGTACCTACACCACGAATAATAATATCTTGTGAAGAACCTGGTTCACCACTTGCAGAGGTTACATTAACACCAGATACTTTACCTTGTAAAAGTTGACCTGCATTGGCTACAACCCCTTTATTAAAGTCTTCACTTTTTATAGAACTTATAGCGCCTGTTACATCCTTTCTTTTTTGTGTTCCATAACCTACTACAACAATACTTTCTAATTCTTCCGCATCTGCTAAAAGAGTTACGGTCAAAGGATCAAAGTTCGCAATAGTAATTTGTTGAGAGGTCATTCCTAAGAAAGAAAAAACAAGAACATCTCCCACTGCTGCTTCAATGGAAAAGTTTCCGTCAAAATCGGCTACTACGCCTTTTGTAGTTCCTTGTACTACCACATTAACTCCTGATAGTGGAACTCCTGATTCATCAGTTACAGAACCTGTAACTGTGCTCTGTGCTACAGCTCCCTGAACACATAGAAATGCAACAATTAAGTTGTAAAAAATAGTTTTAATCATAAGTTTTTTAGTTTAATTTTTTATAGACTTTTGAGTTAACATAAGTTTTGTTTGAACCTCAAAGCAAGAATAAAAAGTTGAAAACGAAAAAAAAACGACCAAAAAACTCTATGCAAACCTTTGCATAAATGCCATTTTCACAAAAAGAAAAGAGATTTTTCTTAAAAAATCCTTTAATAAAATTTTAAATTAACGTCAATTTCAAAAATCGCGAGATAACTTCGCTAAAATTTACACAAAATCAACACCCTAAAAACAGGATTTAATTAGTCCTTTTTTATGGCTGTTATTAACCCATTTTTAAGGTCTATTTTAAAGTGATCTGACGGAACTCCAGAAAAATGCTTTTGAAATATCTGAGCAAACTCTCTTAGGGCATCATTTACACCTGAATTTTCAATTTTAGCCAAGTAATTTAGTAGAATTTTATATTGCTTTATTCTCTTATCTCCAATATCTTTTAAAGACAGGTGATCTCCATTTTGTAGGCGGTAGAAATCAAATATAAAATCATAACCATTCCATTCCTCAAAATCTTTAATTCCTAAATCATTGCTTTCTAACTCTTTTATAATAAGCGCATTGCTTATTCCTTGCGTGGCTTTTTTTAATAAACTTTTTCCATTTTCTTTCAGTATCAATTCTCTTAAAGATTCTGGCCAGTCTTCGGGAAGAAACCTTAGACGAACTAATTCTTTTAAGTGCCAATTGACATATTCTTGATAGTTCTTAGTTTCTAGAATTTCCTTATTCCACACATCTTTATGATTATTTTCTAAATAACTATATTCCAATTCGTAAAGGGAAAATAATTCATTAAACCTTGACACGGTATTCAATTGAACGGTTTCAACTTCTATAATATCGTCAGACTCAATTGTTAAAATCTTATATCCTGCAGGATACGCTGCTAGCGATGGGGATTGTATGTTTACCAACACATTTCCTTTTTCTGTATTATGAACGCCCGTGTCGTTAATATGCATATGACCTCCAATATGCAATTTAAGCCCAGCATCAGCAAAAATTTGAGCAACACTTACTTTTGGAACTCTATGCAATTGAATTTTATTACTGCCAAAAACACTTTTTTTAAGGTCTGAACTACCATCATTAAATTCCACCATAGGATAATGGCTAAATGCCATAAGTAGTTTACCTTTTTTCTCAGCCTCTTTCACTACACGACTTGTCCATTGCATTAAATGTTTTTTGTGAGTAAGCACATTATTATATCCAATACTTGCTCCTTTGTAATTTTTAGGATTACTAGAAACAGTATCAGCTCCTTTTACAGGTACATAAGTATTGCCATCTAATGCCAATAACCAAATACCTTCAATAGGTTCTACCAAATAACTTACATCTGGCACTTTTAATCTTTCAGAAACATTATATTGCCTCAAACTTAACGCTGATGATTTAACTGCTTTATCAAATGTATAGTCATCATATTTATAATCAGAATAGGGAGTTTCCCAGTATATAAATTTCTTATTTGGGAAAAATCCATAATCAGAAAGCTCATTTAAAATACTGTCGTATCCCCATTCTTTAATATCTTCTGTAATTATTGGTTTTAGCCCTTTACCATTATAGAGGCCTTCTTTACTATAAATGGCTTGAGACTGCCCTCCTTCTCCTAAAAAGTCACTCTTCCCAGCTTCTATATCAAATGGTCTAACCGGGTCATGATTTCCCGTTATAGTTAAAAAGGTAATATCATGTCCCTTTGAATACCTATCCAGAATTTTTCTTAGACCTCTAACATTTATGGGTTGTCCATCATCTGTGAAATCACCTGGGAGTGCCACTATTTTGATCCCTCGTTTCACAACATCCTCCAACGCTTCTAAAAAAGCATAATAATTCTCATTAAATAGTCTAGTAGAATGCAATTGCGCATCCATAGTTCTAATTGTATTATACTTATCAGTTGAAGGGTTTTTGACACCTTTATAATCTATATCAGAAAAGATAGCATGAACGTCATGTAAATGAACATCTGCCATAAAGGCAATTCTTGTTTTCGCCACATTCTCCACGTTCTGTTTCTTACATGACAGGACTGTAAAAGTGATAGCAATAGTGACCAAAAAGTAAATTGAATAGCGAATCATTGTTCGTCTTTTTTTTATAATTAATCTCTTAAAATTCTTAATATAGTGTTAGTAATCTACTATTTTCAACATAAAGAAAGAGGTTAGCAAAAACTACTGACCTCATCGATTTAATGACTTATTAATACATTAAGTTGATTCATATCATTAAAGACCATAGCTCCCATTTCAGTGAATTTCTTTTTATTATGCCCTTTAGTATATGCATAAGTATCAAACCCGCCGGAAATGGCTGCTTCTATTCCATAGATACTATCTTCAATAACAACACATTCTTTTGGTTTAAAACCCATTTTTTTTGCCGCAAATAAATAAATTTCAGGTTCTGGCTTCCAACTCCCTATATCATAAGAACTGAATATGCGCTCTTCAGAAAATTTATGGATGAGATCAACCGTAGTCAGGTTAAGTATTATTTTATTTCTTGGTCCACTTGAAGCCACACAAAATGGTACTGTTAATTCGTTTATGACTTTGTGAATCCCTTTAATAGGTTTAAGATCTCTTTTAAAAGATTCAAAAGTTTTTTGCCTAAACTCTGTTTCAAAATTAGCAGGAATCTTTTGGTTAATTCTGATTTCTATATATTCTATAATATTTCTAAGTGATTTCCCTGAAAACGTTTCAATAATAGTATTCCATTTAAGTGATAACCCTAAATTGTCTGCCATTTCTTGTAATACCATACAAGAAATAGCTTCACTATCCACTAATACGCCATCACAATCAAAAATGACACACTTATATTTCATGTGTTTATACTATTTTAGTTGTTACATAAAACATCTATACAATCATTTCAAAGCACAATAAGTTTTTCACCTAAGAAGTTTCATCAATTTTGTCCTAAAAGAATATAAATCAAGAGCGTTACAGCGCAAAGTGCTATAGACATATGTTTGGTGTACTTCCATTCTTTCATATCCAAAATATGTAAATCTTTAGCTTTAAACTCTTTATCCTGTGGGTAAAAATAGGAAACTCCAAACATTACCAGCAAATTAAGAATGAATTCAATACCCCAAATATGAATAAAATGGATATCTGTTTTAAGGATAAAAGTTGTTGTTATGTAAAATGCTAGCCCAACAAACAAAGCTGCTTTGGCACCTGCGGCAGAAATCTTTTTAAGAAAGAAGCCCGCTAACATTATGGAGGCTATTGGAATAAAGAAAATACCATTTAGTTGCTGGAGTAATTGATACAATCCATCTGGTGCGTTTGCCACCATTGGCGCTACCATAATGGCAAAAACGGCTAAAATTGTGGAAGTTAATTTACCAACCTTCACCAATTTTTTATCCGTGCTATTCTTTCCAAGGTGTCTTTTATATACATCAATACTGAAAATAGTTGCAGCACTGTTTAGTACACTATTAAATGTACTTAGTACAGCACCCATTACCACAGCGGCAAACAAACCAACTAAACCTACAGGTAAAACTTTTTTAATAAGTTCTGGGTAAATCATATCTTGTTTGTCAAAAAGGGAATCTCCGTAATAGTAAAAACCAATGACACCAGGTAAAATAATTATTATTGGAACTAGTATTTTTAAAACTCCAGTATATAGAAGCCCCTTTTGGGCTTCAACCAAATTCTTTGCTCCTAAAGCTCTTTGAATGATAGTTTGGTTCATACTCCAGAAGTAGAGTTGATTAATAATCAAACCTGTAAACAATACTCCAAAAGGCATTACAGAATCCTTAGCTCCAATAACATTAAACTTTTCAGGACTATGTTCATATACCTTTGTTAATCCTGCCAATGGATTACCATCTCCAATACTTATAAGAGCAATTAAAGGTATGGCCAATCCTCCTATTAATAAACCATACCCATTGATTGTGTCTGAAATAGCTACAGCCTTTAATCCTCCAAAAATAGCATAAATAGACCCTATTGCTCCAATTCCTATAACTGTAACCCATAGGCCTTGATCTTGAGATACTCCTAAAACTTCTGAAATATTAAAAATGCTTTCTAAATTAATAGCTCCTGTATACAACACTATTGGTAATAAGGTTACAACAAATGAAATCATTAAAAAAAGTGCAACTAATGTTCTAGTAGCATTATCAAAACGTTTTTCAAGATATTGCGGGATTGTTGTAAGTCCCATTTTCAAATATTTAGGCACAAAATATATAGCAGCTGCAACCAATGCTAATGCTGAGGTGACTTCCCAAGCTATAATGATGAAGCCATTTTTATATGAAGAACCATTCATTCCAATAAGATGCTCGGTAGAAATATTGGTAAGTAACATAGATCCTGCAATTACCACGCCTGTAAGACTACGCCCGCCTAAAAAATATCCATCCTGAGAATCTAACTTCTCATTTTTTAGTTTATACCATGAATAAATGGCAACAAAAGCAATAAAGCCTATAAAAGTTAAAGCAGTATACATGGCTAATTATTTTTAATGTTATTGAAAATTAATAATTCGTGTTTTTTCTTGAAAGATATAGTTTCCTAGAAAACTACATTAGTAATAATATTTTTGCTTCTTTTTATGTTCCACAAAATCTTTAAAAGCTTTGTTCACAGTTTCCATTTCTGACACTTCAGAAATAGGAACTTCCCACCATCCATAACCATCAACACCTTGATATCTATCGCAAGTTGTATAAATAACTGTAGTTTTATTAATTTTTTTAGCTGCTTTTAGAGCTTCTGTTAAATCATTGTAATCTGAGCATTCAATAACATGAGCTCCTAAACTTCTGGCATTATCAGCCAGATTTATTGGTAAGATCGCTTCAGATACTACCTCATCACCTTCTATCTTTTGTGAATCAGGATTTCTGAATAAATATCTGGTACCATAACCTTCACTCCCTAAACTTCGTGAAAGTGCTCCAATACTTTTATAGCCATCATTATCTATTAAAACAATCGTCATTTTATATCCTTCTTGGATAGAACTTACAATCTCTTGTGAAAGCATTAAATAACTGCCATCACCAACCATCACATAAATTTCACGACTGGGGTCTGCCATCTTAGCGCCTAGACCGCCCGCAATTTCGTATCCCATACAGGAATATCCATATTCTAAATGGAAGCTCTTACTGCTTTTTGTTCTCCATAATTTATGTAAATCTCCTGGCAAACTTCCTGCTGCACACAAAACAACGTCATTATCATCAGCAAACTCATTCACTGCTCCAATGATTTCACCCTGACTCAAAAGATTATCATGTCTATAATTGTAAATTTCTGAAACTTTGGCTTCCCATGTTTGATTAAATTCTCTAACTCTGTTACTATAATGATCACTTACTTGATAATCTTTAAGTAGCTCCAACAACTCTTCTAATGTTGCCTTAGCATCTCCTTGAAGCATTAAACCGCCATGTTTAGCGGCATCAAATTCTGTAACATTAATGTTTAAAAATTTGACATCTGGATTTTGAAAGGCCGTTTTTGAAGCGGTTGTGAAATCACTATAACGTGTTCCAAGTCCAATTACTAAATCTGCTTCTTCAGAAATTATATTGGCACCTGGTGTACCAGTAGCTCCAACCGCACCCAATTGATGTGGATCATCATATTTTAAAGCTCCTTTACCTGCAAAGGTCTCTGCTACTGGAATATTTGTTTGATAAACCAATGACTTTAAAACATCTAAAGCTTCACTATAGTGAGCTCCTCCGCCTGCTATTATCAATGGTTTTTTACTAGATTTAATAAGCTCTACTGCTTTTTTTAACTGAGATATATCTGGTCTCTGTCTGACTACCACCCATGTTTTTTTCTTGAAAAATTCTACTGGGAAATCGAAAGCTTCTGCTTGAACGTCTTGAGGTATTGCTAAAGTAACTGTTCCTGTCTCTGAAGGAGAAGTTAAAACTCTCATAACCTCTGGTAGAGCAAACAATATTTGTTCTGGTCTGTTAATTCTATCCCAGTATTTTGAAATTGGTTTAAAACAATCATTAACTGAAACATCCTGAGATTGAGATGATTCCAGTTGTTGTAACACTGGTGACACATTTCTTTTGGCAAAAATGTCTCCGGGTATTAAAAGTACAGGTAATCTATTTATTGTAGCTCCTGCTGCGGCAGTTAGCATATTTGTTGCTCCAGGACCTATAGATGTTGTACATATAAATGTACTCAACCTATTTTTCATCTTAGCATAAGCTGCTGAAGTATGAACCATAGACTGTTCGTTTCTACATTGGTAATATTTTAGATCATTTTGTTGTTGGATGGCTTGTCCCATTCCGGCTACATTTCCATGTCCTAAAATACCAAAACATCCTGCAAAAAATTTGTTTTCAATACTATCACGTTCTACATACTGCTGATTAAGGTATTTTATCACAGCTTGTGCTACTGTTAATCTTATTGTTTTCATTATTTCTAAACTAGTGTAAAACTTCATCAAAATATTTATTTTAACATTTGAATCTTTTGGAATTGGTTAATTTCAGACAATTTAACCGGTCTATTTTCCTTAAGAGACTTTATTGCTGCTAACCCTATTTTTAAAGATTGTAGTCCATCATTTCCACTAGCTGGGACTTCAGTTCCGTTTTTTAAACTCTTAATATAATCACTCATTTCAGTTTTATAAGCTTCTGCATAACGTTCTAAAAAGAAATGTAAAGGAAGAGATCCTTGACTTCCTTGACTAGTGAATAGTTGGTGCGAATCGTGTAAATTATTCTCTGCCTTAACCATTCCCTTAGACCCAAATACCTCAACTCTTTGGTCATATCCATAAGCTGCCTCTCTACTATTGTCTATAATAGCCATCGTTCCATCTGTATAGGTAAGCGTTATAACTGCAGTATCAATGTCTCCCACATCTCCAATAGCCGGATTAACAAGAACTGCTCCTCTTGCGTATACTTCATCTATTTCTTTGCTTACAATAAAACGCGCTATATCAAAATCATGAATAGTCATATCTAAAAACAGTCCTCCTGATTTTTCAATATAACTTAAGGGAGGAGCCCCAGGATCTCGACTTGTAATTTTTACTAAATGGTGATCTCCTATAGCTCCTTCAGTAACAAGTGCTTTAACTTTTTTGAATTCCTTATCAAAACGTCTATTGAATCCTATCATTAACTTTACACCTGAACCTTCAACAACATCTAATACTTCAACAATTCTCTGTAAGGAGAGGTCTAATGGTTTTTCGCAAAAAATATGTTTTCCCATTTTTGCGGCTATTTCTACATAATCAGCATGAGTATCAGTTGGAGAACAAACTACAACGACATCAATATCTGTTGACGATAACATTTCTTCATATGTAGATGTTACATTTAAAACGCCTTTTTCTTCGGCATACTTTCGTGATTCTTCCACAGGATCCATAGCAGCAACCACTTTTATACTATTCATTTGAAGTAAATTATCTAAATGAATTTTTCCAATTCTTCCAAGGCCCGCCAAGGCAAACTTTAATATCTTCATTCGTGTCTTTTTATTTATAAACCTAAAGCTTTTATATAATCTCTATTTGATTGGGCACAAACTTTTGGATGCCCCATACCTGGCAATATATCTTGTTCAACAACTATCCAATCGTCATATTTTAGTTGATGTAATAAATCTACAATTGTCTTAAAGTCAATCATTCCCTTCCCTAGTTCACAAAACACACCTCTTTTTATTGCATCAAAATAATCTCCATTAACGTCTCTTGATGATTTTGCTATTTCTGGACTAAAATCTTTAAAATGTACATGCCATATTCGATTAGAATAAAGCTTTAATGCTTCTACTGGGTCGCCTCCACCAAATGCATAATGCCCCATATCTAAACACAACCCTAACAAATTTGGGTCTGTTAACGATAATAATTTTTCAATTTCTTGAGGTGTTTCTACATATCCAGCGCAATGATGATGAAAAACTGTTCTTATACCAAAAGCATCCTTAACCGCCTTGGCAATTTTTTCTGCTCCTTGGGCATAATCTTTCCATTGGTCATCAGAAAGTCCCATTTTAAGCTGTATCCTACCTGCATTTTGAGTTCGCTCTGATACCGAACCATTGTCATCTGCTAAAACAATAAACGCATCTTTACTGCCTGCTTTATACATTAATTCGGCGACCTTTAAAGCCATTAAAACTCCTTCATCATGTTTATTTAAATTAGCAAGTGCAACAGGCACGAATGCTCCTAACAACTCAAGGTTCCTTTTTTGAATTTCATCCCTGAGTTGATTTGGGTCTGTTGGCATAAAACCCCAATCTCCTAATTCTGTACCAATATACCCTGTTTCTTTAATTTCATTTAAAACCTGTTCAAAACCCATTTGCTTCGATTTTTCTTCCAAGTCAAACTCCAGGACTCCCCATGAACAAGGAGCATTTGCAATCTTGATCATTTTTCAGATATTAAAATTTACGTGACCAAATGTTTGGCCATCTTTCTATCACTACTTTTGTTTGAGTAAAAAACTCAATTGCATGTTTTCCTTGGCCGTGTAAGTCTCCAAAAAAGCTGTCTTTCCACCCGCTAAAAGGAAATTGCGCCATGGGTGCAGCTACCCCTATATTTATTCCAATATTTCCGGCATCTGCTTCATTTCTAAATTTCCTAGCGCTGGCACCACTACTAGTGAATAAACATGCCATATTTCCATAATTCCCACTATTTACAAATTGCAAAGCTTCTTCAATGTTGTTCATTGAAATAAGACTCATTACGGGACCAAATATTTCAGTTCTTATTAAATCTTTATCTAATGCCACATTTTCTAAGATTGTTGGAGAAAGAAAATTTCCGTTTTCATATCCTGAAACAGAGGTATTTCTACCATCTAATAATGGTGTTGCTCCTTCATCAATTCCTTTTTGAATCAAACCCGTAATTCTACTTTTACTTTCTACTGTTATAACCGGCCCCATACTTATATTATCATCCCATCCATATCCTGTAGTTCTAGATTTAACTGTTTCGTATATAGAATCCTTAATTTCTCTTTTTTCATCACCAACAGTAATTATAGTTGAGGCTGCTAGACAGCGCTGGCCTGCACAACCGTATACTGAATCTGCAATAATATTAGATGACATTTCAATATCTGCATCTGGTAAAACTATTACAGGGTTCTTAGCGCCTCCTTGTGCCTGTACTCTTTTACCATTTGCTGTACCTTTAGAGTATATATATCTAGCAACTGGCGTGCTCCCTACAAAACTAATGGCTTTAATTGTTGGATGTTCTAGTATAGCATCTACCGACTCTTTACCTCCATGAACCAAACTAATTAATCCTTTAGGAATATCTAATTGATCTAAAAGTTCAAAAATCTTTATCATTGTTAAAGGAACTTTCTCTGATGGTTTAACTATAAATGAATTTCCTGTTGCTATGGCATATGGTAAAAACCAAAAAACAATCATACTTGGAAAATTAAATGGTGTAATACAAGCTGTTACACCAACAGGTTGCCTTATCATCATTTCATCAATACCAGTAGCGATATCTTCTATAACGTCTCCAGCCATTAACATGGGAGTGCCACAGGCTACTTCAATATTTTCTATTGCTCTTTGAATTTCTCCAAATGATTCACCTTTTGTTTTTCCGGACTCATTGGTTATTATTTTAGCTATTTCAGCTTTATTCTCTTCAAAAAGAGATTTTAATTTATACAGCACTTGAACTCGCCTCATAACTGGAACTTTACTCCACTCCTTGTAAGCCTTAAATGCAGTTTCTGTTGCTACTGCAACATCCTTTGCTGTATCTTTACCGTAAGGTACTTTTGCCAAGACTTCCTGATTAGCTGGATTTAAAACTTCAATAGTGTCTACTGAAGCACTATTTACCCAAGCTCCATTTATATAATTTTTTAATGTTTTCATTTTATTTTTACTTATCTCTTTTCTTAATTTATTTTTCTTATTTCATTTTGTATTGCTCTTAAAACTAACCTAGTTTTAATATGTTATTAAAAACCCCCTCGCTGTTTTATAAATTCTAAAGATTCTTCTAAATAGGGCATGAAATTAGCACAACCTTTTCTTGTTACTACTTGGGCTCCACTTGCGTTACCCATTCTACAAGATTTATATAAGTCCCACCCTTGTAATATTCCATACAAGAACCCACTTGCAAAAGCATCGCCTGCTCCTAAAACATTTAATACCTCAACAGGAAAACCAGGAACATCTTCTCTAGAACCATCTGCCTTATATATACTTGCTCCTTCTTCTCCTCTTTTTACAACTAAAACTTCTATGCCTGAAGACAATAATTGTTCAATAGAAGCATCAATGTCACCTGTAATTTCGGGTGCTGAAATTTGTTGATCTTTAATTGTTACCTGTGAAGCACTACTCATTGTAGCAGCCAATATTTCTTCCTCTGTACCAATAGCTATTTTAACTTTAGGAAGAATGGCTCTTACTGTTAAACCAAATGCACGGTAATCATGCCATTGATCTGCACGAAAATCTAAATCTAATACAACATCTATATCATTTTTTTCTGCTATTTCAGTAGCAAAAAAAGTAGCACTTCTACTAGGCTCTATATTTAAAGCGGTTCCGTTAATCAATAATATTTTATAATCTTCGATTTGTGCGTCAATAACGTCGTCTATTGATACTTGACTATCGGCGGCATTATCCCTATAATAAACCAAAGGAAATTTATTTGGAGGTTCAATACCCAACACAACAGCACTACTTCTTGACTGATTTTTTGTAGGTATACAATGTGTATTGACTCCTTCATTATTCAGAAAATTAACAATAAACTCTCCTACTTTATCATTTCCAACACCTGTTAATAAGCTTGCATTAACTCCTAATCTGGCACAACCCACTGCTATATTAAGTGGTGACCCACCAACAAAGGCGTCAAACCCTTTAATATCATTAAAAGGTGATCCTATATCTTGAGAATATAAATCAATTGAAGATCTTCCCATTGTAATTACATCATACTTTCTATCTGCCATATTACTTGTTATTCATTTCTGAGGTTACTAATGGTAACCTCTTATCTTTTGATTCCCAAGAATCATATATCCATTCATGGTCTGGGTCTGTTGTATTAGCTAAACACTGATCTGTACCTGCTAAAAAATTCAAGTAATAACAGTGAAACCCGTGTTCTGCCACAACAGGATGATATCCTTTTGGAATTAATACCACATCATTATGTCTTGGTCTTACTATCTCATCTAGAGATCTATCTTTTGTATACACCTGCTGGATGGCGTAGGCCTCAAGTTTTTCAAACTTATAGAAATAGGTTTCTTCTTGAATAGGTTCTAGTACATTTCCTTCTATATCAACTTTTCTTTCATCATGCTTATGCGCAGGAAAAGAACTCCAATTACCTGATGGCGTATATACTTCTCTACACACCAAACTATGACACCCAAACCCTGGTGGTACCAAATCATTAAATTGTCTCGTTGCATTATCTCCACCAAAAATAACAACCTGAGTATCCTCCGGCGTTACAAACTTAGCTGGAAAATCTTCTTGAGACTTACACCAACCATAAGCTATATCTAAAGTTGTACTTGTTGCTTCAAGTGAAAATTGTGAATTTCTTGGTAGATATAAAGTGTGAGCGACTCCACTAAAAACATCTTTTCGTCCGTTAACAGTTTCCCATTCACCTTGATTGCTAGACACCTTAAAATTTCCACCAAGTAATACGATCACCATTTCATTCTCACCAGTATTATGCTTCCATAATTCACCCAACTCCATTTCACGAGCCTCAAAGCTTAAATATTTCCATTGGGCAGTTTCTGGGGTTATTCTATGATACACCTTAGAATTTGTATTTGGTTTTTGTAATAAATGTGATTTGCTATTCATAAAATTAATATTCATTATATAAACTGAGCTGCCTTACCCGTTGCTCTTAGCAGATCAAATTTTTCCAACATAAATTGCTCATAAGCATCCATATATTCCTTTCCGGGAATAATAGGATCGAATAACTCAGGGGTATTCCAAAAAAATTCACGATTAACTCTAGCCCATAATATTCTGGTATCAGTAGCTATATTTATTTTACATACCCCATGCGAAATAGCCTTTTTAATCTCATTTGGAGAAACACCTGAAGCACCTTGACTTAAAGCTCCTCCACAAGCATTAATTCTATTAACATCTTCCTGATTTACTGCTGATCCTCCATGTAACACTATAGGGAAATTTGGAAGCCTTTGCTGTATTTCTTCTAAAATATTAAACTGAATTCCTTGGCTTCCAGAAAACTTATATGCACCATGACTTGTTCCAACGGCAACAGCCAAACTATCACAATTTGTACTTTCAACAAACTGTTCTACTTCATTGGGCTGGGTGTATTTTGCTGATTTCTCATCAATTGAAATATCATCTTCTACACCGCTTAACACACCTAATTCAGCTTCAACAAAAACATTATACTTATGCGCCTTATCAACTACAAGCTTAGTTCTTCTTACATTTTGTTGAAAATCATCATGAGAAGCATCAATCATAACCGAATTGTATTTTCCTGAATCAATAGCATCAAATGCATGAGATTCTGTACCATGATCTAAATGAATGGCATATTTCGCTTTATGATAAATTTTTGAAGCAGCTTCTATCATAGCCAACAACATATCTGGATGCGCATAATTTCTCGCTACAGGTGTCATTTGTACTAAAAATGGCGCATTAGCTTTTTCTCCAGCTCTAAACAAACCATGTATTTGCTCCATGGTAAATACATTTACAGCAGCAATAGCATAATTGCCATAACATTTTTCATAAAGCTCCTTAGGAGATATTATCATCTACAAATTAAATTAATGGTTTTTACCCAATTATGGTAAGGTAAAAAAACAATAAAAAATCCATAGTTACGGAGGGGTCTGGTGGAAATCTCTATGCAAACGTTTGCACAAAAAGACTCATAAAAATGTCAAAAAGCACTAGAGTTTTTTAGAGGTTCCTCTTATAACTAATTCAGTTTTAAAAACCTCATAACGTAATTGTAGGTTTTCATCCTCTTTACGTTTTATATCTCCTAGTAAAATTCTAGCTGATAACATTCCCATACTGTATACTGGTTGCCAAACCGTAGAAAGTGCTGGAGTAAAATAGGTTGAATGGGGTTCATCATCAAATCCTATTATAGAAATATCTTCTGGAATTCTAAAATTAAGCTTCTTTGCTGTTCGCATAGCGGAAACAGCAAGACGATCATTTACAGCAAAAATAGCATCTGGCACGTTATTAGATTTCAATAAAGATTCGGTGGGCTTAATACCGTGCTCATGTGTAAACCCTTGTGCGTATATTATATATTTGTCTAATATTGGTAAATTATTCTTTTTTAAAGCATCCAGATATCCTTGCAATCGATGATTATTAGTTGACAAATCTGATGCCCCAGTAATATGAGCAATTTTTTTACACCCAGTTTTAATAAGATATTCTACAGCTTCAAAAGCTCCCGAATAATCATCAACGAGTACCTTATGTGCATCTACTCCCTCACAATCTCTATCAAAAATCACTAAGGGAATATTATTTCTTTGTATTTTTTTAATATGATCAAAATTAAAAGTAGTTGAAGATGGTGCCACTAATATTCCTGCTATTTGAACTTTAGAAAGTTTTTCAACTATTCGTGATTCTTCTTCATAAGATTCATTTGAAATGCATATCATTATATTATATCCAGAAGAAACCAAGATGTCCTGAATCCCTGTCACCGCAGCTGAAAAAAAATAACCTGTAATATCTGGAACAATAATAGCTATAGTTGTAGAGGTCTGTTTCAAAAAGTTTAACGCCATTGTATTGGGGCGATAATTCAACTTTTCTGCCAATTCCCTTACTGCATCTTTAGTCTGCTGTTTCAAAGCTGGATGGTCTTGTAAGGCCCGTGATACAGTAGAAGCTGACACATTGAGTTCCTTCGCAATATCCTTAATAGTAACTCGAGTTCTTTTCATATTTAAGTTATCATTTTAAATAACCATTTGACAAGTAACAAAAAAATCTTCAATTTAAAATTGAAAAAACAATTTACAATTTTTTATTTTTTCAAATATCAAATACATCAATATAAGCTAAGCTTGATGTCTTTGTTGGTTTAAACTCCTTTTAATTCTATATTGATGCAAAGGTTTGCATAGGCTTATACATCTGTTTCCTTTGTTGTATGCTCAAAATATTGTTGTTTTGAGTTAGTGTTGATTTCTTTTAAGTCATTAAAAACCATTATTTATTTCATACTATGTTTACTAAAAACATCCTCTCAATACATAAAATCATTTTTTATCTTCTAATTTGTTCTATCCAATTTGGTTCTGCTCAGGAAGAATATTTTTCTAAATTTCAGATACATTCTCATAACGATTACCAACAAAGTGTTCCTTTCTGGAATGCCTATGCGAACGGGTTAACTTCAATTGAAGTTGATGTTTTTTTGGAGCATGATGTTTTATACGTTACCCATGACCAAGAGGATATTATAGAAAACCGAACGATTGAAAATTTATACTTACAACCCATAAAGGAAGTCATATCCTTAATGTATGGTAGTCAAGAAAAATTACAATTGTTGGTTGATATAAAATCCAAGGCTGAAAAAACCTTAGAAAAACTTGTCGTTGTCTTAAAAAATTATCCTGAAATTATTAATAATGAAAACATTAAAATTGTTATTTCAGGAAACCGTCCAAGCATTGAAAAATACCCTAATTATCCGAAGTTTATCCATTTCGATCATCAAAATTTAGAGTCTATAGAAGACACTAAAATTCTAGATAAAATTGCTCTAATCAGTTTAAATTTTAGAAAGTTCTCTGTTTGGAATGGAAAAGGCCGATTAACTGCCGACGATTATAAAAAGGTAAAATCGACAATCGATAAGGCGCATAGTTTTGGCAAACCATTCAGGTTTTGGGCTACTCCCGATTCTAAAAGTGCCTGGAAAGCTTTTAGTGATATGGGCGTTGATTTTATTAACACCGACATGCCTAACAAAGCTTCAATTTATTTAGAAACTCTAAACGACCGCATATATTACAACAAACTTAGGTCCGAGGTTTATACACCAACATTTAATTCTGATAAAAAGAATTCGCCAATTAAAAATGTCCTTTTATTAATAGGTGATGGAAACGGACTTAACCAAATCTCTTCATCAGTTTTTGCCAATGGAGGAAGCTTAACACTTACCCAATTAAAAAGTATTGGCTTTATTAAAACCCAATCTGCCGATGATTTTACAACCGATTCTGCTGCTGCTGGCACCGCTCTTGCTACAGGTTCAAAAACAAATAATAGAGCAATAGGCATGGATACTTTAGGCAATCCCTTAATCAATATCACTGAGTTACTAGACCAATATGATTTTGTTTCTGGTTGTATCACTACAGATGAAATTACTGGAGCGACACCAGCCTCATTTTACGCCCATAGAAAAGACCGATCGGAAAAAGAGGGTATTGCACGCGATCTTTTAAAGAGCAAACTATCCTTGTTTATTGGTGGTGGATCTAAAACATTTGAAAATAAAGGAATAGCAAATCACTTTTCGATATTGGAAGACATAAGCCTTTTATCAAAAAATACAGATGATAAAGTAGGTTATTTTATTTCTGAAGAATCAGTTCCCAGTGTTTTAGAAGGACGTGGCGATATACTTTCTGAAGCTACTAAAAACGGGTTAGAATTTTTGAATAATAAAAACAAACCATTTTTTCTAATGGTTGAAGGCGCACAAATAGATTGGAATGGCCACACTAAAAATATAGCAGGTATTATTACTGAAGGTATTGACTTTGACAAAGCCATTACTGAAGCCATAAAATTTGCCGATAAAGAAGGGAACACTTTAGTTGTTGTAACGGCAGATCATGAAACTGGAGGGCTTAGTTTGCCACAAGGGGATCTGTCAAATAAAATGATTGAAGGCGATTTTACAACTTTCGACCATACTGGAACAATGGTTCCAGTATTTGCCTATGGACCTCATTCTGAAGAGTTTCAAGGTGTGTATGAAAACAGTGAATTGCTTTGGAAAATAATAAAAGTACTTTCAATTAATCTTAATAAAAAATAGTTCATGAAAAAATGTATTACAATATTATTCTTGCTAATATTGGTCTTTTCTTAAGTTTCATGCAGTGATAAGACCAGTAACCCTATTAATGCTATGTCGTTCAATATTAGATATGATAATCCAGAAGACGGTCCACAAAATTGGCATAATAGAAAAGAAAATGTTGTCCGTATGATTAATTTCCATGACTTGGATATTATTGGCATGCAAGAGGTAGGGAAAATGCTATTGGAGCAATAGTAGATTTTAAGTTGTTCAATGTCTGTTTATTCGACACTTATGTTAATTCTGATGTGTTTTATGCATGGCTTACACAAGAGCTGCTACCATGCATACCTAAACAATCTGTCATTGTCCTAGACAATGCAACGTTCCATAAAAAAAATGATGCATCACAAGCAATACAGGAGGTTGGACATTTCTTAGAGTTCCTGTCCCCATATAGTCCAGATTTGAACCCTATTGAAAAGAAATGGGCACAAGCAAAAAGTATCAGACGAAAATACGAGTATAATACTGATGAACTTTTTTATATGCTGAATAATGACGTTTTATTTTGATTTAACTATATAATACGGTTCGCACCTATTTAATACGTCATTTTAAAACCAAAATAAAAGCACCAAGAAAATCACACTACAAAAAAGATGAGCAGGCTATTGAAGCCTTTTTTAAAACTTCCAAATGAATTAGAAATCATTAAAAAAGACATAGTTTTTGATGCTGAAACTACAGTAAATCTATATGCTCAAGACGAAGCAGATTTGGACTCAAAACCCATATTGGAAGCTGCTTAACAGCAAAAGGTATTAAGCCAATTGTTAATTATCAACACGCTTTTTAAAAACACCTATTTATACGGTAGTTTTTATGATATGGATTTAGAAATTAAACATAAGACTACCTGGGTGTAAGTTGTATTTTAATAATTACATCTATATCGTTGTGTTTGTTAGCAACACCCTTTAAGGTAATATCATGCGTGTTTTGTATGAAGGAAACTTTCTCATTTCCATTCATATACCTCGCAGTCTTTATTTTTTCCCCAGTTGCAGGCAATTTGATAACCCCATCGGAAGGAATATCCAATACATGCACATAAATAGCATCATCTGTTAAGGTAGTACCGCCCCAGGTTTCATCATAAATTCCACCACGTGTGCCATATATACTTTCCCCGTATTTAGACATAAATTCCCCTATTTCCTCAAGCCTCTCAACCAATTCAGGTTCTATTTCTCCCTGAGGGTCCGGACCAACATTCAGTAAAAAGTTTCCATCCAGAGAAACAATCTTTACTAAATATCTTAGAATTTCTTCCAAACTCAGTAGAGTCTCTTTGTCAATTGGCCTCCAACCCCAACCATTGAGTGCTAAATTATCGCAATATTCCCAAAGTCTGTCCATTTTGCCTGTAAGAAACCTCTCTTCATGGATATCAAAATCACCCTTCCATCCTCCACGTTCGTTTATTAGCATTTTAGGCTGTAATTTTCTCGCCATCTTAGCTAACTTAAGAGGTTCCCAGCTAAAGTCACCAGTGTAAGGAGTATCATTTTCTCGTTTATGCCATGCTTTTTCCCAACTATATTCAAGGCCACCTGCTCCTAGCCACTCGTCAGAGCCACCATCCCACCATAATATATCTACCTCACCATAGTTGGTAAGTAATTCCTTTACCTGTACATAGGTTTGTTCTTTCATCTTCTCGGCACTGGATCGGTACATATTTGGGAAAAAATAACCAGGGTACCTCCAATCTGGAGGGGAATAGTAGAAGCCAATTTTCATTTGCGCACTTCGGGCGGCATCCACATATTCAGCTATTAAATCCCTCTTTGCCGCACTATTTACTGCATCATAATCACCAAACTTGGTATCGAATAGACAAAATCCATCATGGTGACGGGTAGTTAAAACTACGTACTTACAGCCTGCATTTTTTGCAATTTCCATCCATTTTTTTGGGTCATATTTTTTAGCGCTAAATTCATTGGCCAGCTTTTTATACTCGTCAATATCGTTACGGTAATAAAACATACTCCATTCTCCTTTTCCTGGTATTGAGTAGAGTCCCCAATGAATAAACAAACCAAACTTAGCATCGCGAAACCATTGCAAATCTTGCTGAGGTAAGAGAAGCGAATCTGCTTCAAGAACTGCACTCCGTTGATACTGTGCTTGACTATAAGTTAAATGGGTTAATGACATTAAAGCCACAATAAATAAGAGTGTTTTCTGTTTCATTAATTCATAAATAATTGGTTATTTATAAATTTTGACTTGATAAAATCGCAGAATTTATACAAAATTACCAAATCATTATCACTCATTAATCTTATTTTTTTTAATATAACCTATCGGTAAATTATTATAAATACGAGCTAAAACAGCAATATTTTTGTCATCTCCACTCAAGCTGTCAACAGGTGATTCGAGGTATTTACTAATTGGGGGTAATAACGAACTCGAATCTGGTTTTCTAAATCCGAAAAGCCCAACACCAGCGTCAATTGCTGCCGGCACAATAACTTTAGGATCTTGATCATTCCAGTTTGCCAAACAGGTGATTAACCGCGTATCTTCTCCAATCATTTCCTTCACCGCTTGCACTCCTTCCATATCACCTGCTTCATTCATTAACCAGTCAATTTGGTTAAACATTTTTGAATTTGCAATGTGTGGATGTGTAATGTCAAATGCAGATAACCAGATAATTGCATCAGGATTCGTCTCTTTTGTGGCCTTGTATATAACATCCCAGCAAGCAGCAATTGCTTTGCGGCTATAAACATCATACTCTTTCTCTGATAACTGCTCTTCTCCTGGAAAGGTCTTTCCCATAAGCTCCTCGAAAAGTTGTTTTTCACTATCAAGCCATTTACCATCGTTACTACTCCTGTTGGGTTGATAAAACCAGTCAATCATGAAACCATCAATCCCGGTCTTACCTACCGCATCACGAATAATCTGATCGAGATAATCAAGATATTTTTGAGTATACGGAATATGTCTGTCGTTAGGATAACCATAACTATAATCAGGATATTCCATTCCCCAACGAGTATTGGAGCCTATACATAAATACCCCATCACTTTCATTCCCTCTTTATGCCCAAGGCGAACCATTTCTGGCAAAAAATCATATTTCAAACCTGGTTGCTCGGGCACAATATCATTTTTATACCATGCATAACCGTTACACGAAACAATAAAGGTTTGGATTGTATTCACCCCCATATCTTTATACCATTGAATATGCTCTGCAGGATCGGCATCAGCCCAAAGTCCTGGTTCAGCAAATTCATTAGGTCCACCTTCACCCCAATTAAAATCTAAATCATACGATTTTATTGGTTCTTCCTTTTCTGCGTTGGTTTTATATGATAGTGTGTTTGTTTTACATGATACAAGGAACAAACAAACTATAGTAAAGAATAGCATATAACTTTTATTCGTTATCATAATATATATTTTATTGGTTTTATAAATTTCTGTTCAATAGTAATTTTCCTCTATGCAATAATAGATATCATTTGCTATTTTTCCTGTATTCAAATAAGGGTAATAATTGCACAAATCCGACTTTTTAATTAAATTGCAGATTGTAAATCAATAAGTATGTACTCTTCATCAAACTTGCTTCCTTTCAAAATCCTAAATATCGAAAAAGTATTGCTTGACAGGAGATGGAATTATCAGAATGTTTGCAGTCCGTTTTTTCGGATGTTGTATATAGTGGATGGAAAAGGTTCAATCTTTCATGGCTCCAAAGAATATCATCTTACTCGAAATAGATTAATACTTATACCCGATTATACCAGCTGTAGTTATTACTGCGATAACAGTCTGCAAATGATATACATAATTTTCTCCAATCAGCTGCAAAATGAATTAAAGATGCATGGTTTTCGCAACCATGTTTTTACTTTGGATGCAGATCAAAATGATAAATGCTTAATCTACAGAATATTGGAACTTAATCCAGATATGGGGCTTTCTGATCCTAATCCTCAAAAATATGACAACTTAAATTATCTGGACAGATGTAAAAAAACAGAATCTGAGAAGCCTCTTTCTAACACATTTGAGAGTCAAGGTATTTTACTACAGCTTTTTTCGCGATTTAAGCCCTTATCTCAAGAAAATAATGACTATAACGATACTTCTTCCCGAAGAATAATTCAAACCATCCAATACATCAACAACAATCTAAATAAAAACCTATCGGTTAAACTATTGGCTCAAGAAGCATGCTTAACGCCAGATTATTTCTCAAGGTTATTCTTGCAGGTAACCAAAAGCAGACCAATTGAATTTATACAGAGAAAAAGAATTGAAAACGTCCAATTACTTCTCATTACAACCAATCATTCACTGGAAAAAATTGCAGAACTTTCAGGCTTAAGTAATTCCTCCTACCTCATCCGCCTTTTTAAACGTTACACAGGAACAGTACCTGGAAAATGGAAGGATCACTACCAAAAAGAAAAAAACCTTTTTTTTCAGCCGTAGCAATGCGATGCCTTTCTAAAAGTGCCTAATTTGAAGAAATTTTGCCTCATTTTCGGTTAAAAAAAAGTCAAGATGAGTACAATTTACCTTTAATTGAAACTAAACACCTTATTAACACTTTTCTTAATCTCCGTAGTTACCATTTTAAAGGTAATGCAAAAACCGCAACAACCTTTTCAAACATTTTCGAATTTTACAACCTTAACCAAAAGGTAAATTCAAAAAAACATTTGACTAGTCTTTTTCTTCAATGGTTACTAATTGTTATTGATGCATCCCATAAAAACAAGATGGACAATTCTCCCTCACAGGAAATAAGCAATATTGAAAATTACATCAAAAACAACCCTATGAAAGAACTGTCAATCGACGACCTTTCAGATCGGTTAAATTTATCTAAAACTAGATTTAAACATCGTTTTAAGAAAGAAATTGAAATTCCTTCAGGAGAATTTATTATGAGGAATAAATCAATTATGAAAAAGAAAACTTTAGCAACTATGATTCCATTCAGGATTTAGCATTCGCACTTGATTTTTCTTCGTCGAATTATTTTGCTTCTGTGTTTAAAAAATATACAGGCAGAACACCAACAGAGTATCGTAATGATATATTGAGTTAAGTGTATCCTTTTACAGAAGTCGTTTTTTGATAAATTTTAAAAGAAACTATTGGGAAAATGAAGTGTGGTAACCGATAATCCAAAAAGGCATACAGAACACCTGAAAAACAACTTAAATAAAAAGAAAAGTTCTAAAGATACTAGTATAGAGTGGCTTAAGGTTTTGTAAAATCCCACCCATTCCCTAAAATAAAAAACAGTATTTTATGAGCCTTTTTTTCAATACCTTTTCTAATTAGTTTGTAAGCTTTGTTTATATGATATTCAACAGTTTTTATAGAAACATTTAAATATTCGGCTATTTCAATATTGGTAAGCCCTTCTTTCTTACTCAATAAAAAAGTACGCTTACACTTTTTTGGTAGATTTTCAATTTCATTGGAAATTAACGCTGTTTTATTTACTAGTAATTCTTGGTAATCTTCATTTTTTACTTCATTTAGAGCTTCAACATATGCTTTTTCCAAAACAGAAATGGATTTATTTCTGTGATATTGATTAACAAATTCGTTATAAACCGATTTATATAAAAAATTTTTAATAAGAAAATCACTTTTTAAATTAGATCGCAATTCCCAAGTTCTTAAAAACACATTTTGAACTAAGTCTTGAGTCATAGCATAGTCGTTAGTTAGACTTAAAGCATAAACAAATAATTTTTTATGATATGTATTTATTAAAAACGTATATGCTTTTTCATTGCCTTTCTTTAGGCTGTCTATTAAAAAAGTATTGTTCTTAAAATTATTAATCATATGGAGATGAGTATTAATTTTATGCTAAATGTATTATAAATTATAGTAATAAAAAAAATAACAAAAAAAACCTAGGGTTTTTTAAAACGACTTTGTAGTTTAATAAGAAAGTAATAAATAGAAATGATTTCTGAGAAAATAGAAAAACGTATTATTAAATATATTTCTAAGTCTGCAACAGCCAAAGATTTAGATGTACTTATAAAATGGGTTGAGGTCTCAAGCAATAGGCTGATATTTAAAGAATATTTAAAAGACCATTATGCCATTATGTTTAGCATTAATAACCCCGATCCCAAAGATGTTATTGAAAAAGTTTTAAAAGAAATAAGGAACGAGAAAAATAGAATTCGTAAAAACAGATTTCGAAACGTATTTAAATATGCCGCAGCTGCTGTTTTTATAGGAGTGCTTGTTTCTGGCTTTTTCTTTAGAGATAAATTAGTAAATAACACAAAGGAAGAAATTCCAGAAGTAATAACTAATAATATTATTGTTCCTGGAAGTGATAAAGCAACTCTTACTTTAGATGATGGCTCTCATATAGCTCTTGAAGAGGGGAAATCTTATAAAAAAGGTTTTGTAAATAGCACTGGAGAAAAGATTATATATACCTCAAGCAAGACCAAATCATCAAAAATTAAACACCATTATTTAACAATTCCTAGAGGAGGAGAATTTTCACTGACATTATCAGACGGAACTAAAGTATGGTTAAATTCAGATTCTCAACTTAAATATCCTGTAAGTTTTGCAGATGGTGAAACAAGAACAGTTGAACTGGTTTATGGTGAAGCTTATTTTGACGTATCACCGAGTACTGAGCATAAAGGAGCCAAATTTAAAGTTATAAATAAATCACAAGATGTTGAAGTGTTTGGTACAGAGTTTAATATTAGTGCATATAAGGACGAGACCCATGTTTACACCACATTGGTTGAAGGAAAAGTTGCTGTGACTAATGATGATGATTTAAATCAAGTTTTAACTCCAAATCAACAATTAAGATTAGATACAGAAACTAATAAAACAACTGTAGCAGTGGTCGATGTGGAATCCGTAGTGTCTTGGAAAAATGGTGTTTTTAGTTTTAGAGGTAAGAATTTAAAAGACATTATGAAAGTGTTATCAAGATGGTATGATATTGAGGTCGTTTTCGAAAATAAAGAATTAGAATTATTAAAATTTAAAGGTGTTTTGGCAAAAAACCAAGGTATTGAAGAAATTTTATCAATTATGAAGTCGGGTACTATAACCGATTATAAAGTAATGGATAAAACCATTATAATAAAATAAATAGCGCATTCATTTTATTAGACATCTAATAAAATTTGTAGAGCCTTGATTAAAGAGGTTATAAATTATTAAATAAAAAACATTTTGCCTATGAAATAAAGTAACTAAAATAGAGGATAAAGTTTAACCCGCAAAAGTTTATAACTCTATCCCCTTACTAACATTATCAATTAAATAAAATTGTTTAAATAACTAATAACATACAAATTTATGAAAATTAAACTAACTAATGCCCGTTTTATTAATATAAACAGGCTTTTAAAAACGATTATGAGAACATTCATTTTCTTGTTTTGTTCATTCATTTTTGCGTCGATTCCTAATAATGTAATATCTCAAAATTCTAAAGTAAAAATAAAAGAAGATAAGGTGTTGACTGTTGATGAGGTTTTCGATCTTATAATGGACCAAACAGATTACAAATTCTTTTATGAAGAAGGGACTTTTAAAGGTTACGCAAAAGTAAACTTAAAAAAAGGAATTTTAAAAACGAGTAAATTATTAAAAAGAAGCTTATCTCAAGGTGATTTCGAGGTTACATTAACAAGCAATAATAATATTCTAATTAAAGAAAGGCAGAGTGTTAAAAAAAATATTCAAAAATTCGAAGTTTCTGGAACTGTTCAAGATGCCAATGGCCAACCTTTACCTGGAGCTAATATTACAGAAAAAGGCACAGCAAATGGAACCCAAACAGATTTTGATGGTAAGTTCTCCATTGAAGTTACAGATAAAGATGCTGTTTTGGTGGTTTCTTATTTAGGGTTTAAAACAAAGGAAATTGAGGTGAGTAACCAAACACAGATTTCTGTTATCTTACAAGAGGATGTTGCAAGCCTTGATGAAGTGGTTGTTGTAGGATACGGCTCTGTTAAAAAGTCAGATTTAACAAGTGCAATTGCTACTGTAAAAGGGGAAGATTTAGAAAATAGAGTAATTACTAGGTTAGATCAGGCATTAGAAGGACAATTATCTGGTGTTACAGTGCAACAAGCAAGTGGTATCCCAGGTGCAGCTCCCAGAATTACTGTTAGAGGTGTTGGTTCTATTAATGCAGGAAACAATCCTTTATATGTAATAGATGGGTTTCCTGTAGAGAATGCAAGTTTAATGGCAAATATTAATGCTAGTGATATTCAGTCAATTGAAGTTTTAAAAGATGCGGCTTCAGCAGCTATATATGGCTCAAGGGGAGCTAATGGTGTGGTGCTAATCACCACTAAAAAAGGCGTCTCAGGAAAAACTAAATTCACTTTCGATACCTTCTATGGGGTTCAATCACCCGAAAAACTCCTAAAGTTTATGAATGCATCCGAACAGGGGTTAATGGAAACAGAGGTAAGAAATAGGTTATGGGTTGAAGCCGGCGGAAATGCATCCGATCCAAATGATGTTCGTCCTCCTAACCGGAGAGTTGATCCAGAATGGATAAGCGGAAACTTTCCGAATTATGATAAGAATGACTATCTTTTTTCAAAAAGTGCTCCAATTAAAAACTATACTTTAACTGCTTCTGGAGGAAATGACCGTTCAAAGTATTTCATGTCTATAAATTATTTAGACCAAGAAGGTATTACTAGAAATACTGAGTTTAATAGAATAGCTATTAGGACAAACCTAGAGACTAAAGTGTTTGACGATAAACTGAAAATTGGATTAAATTTAAATCCAAGCCGATCTTTTTATTCCAGTAATGGGGCCGAAGGAAAAGACAGTAATACAAACTGGATGCTTTGGGCAGGACCCTTAGTTAAAACTGATGAGTTCTATTACGATTACGAAACCAATCAAATAAAGAACGATTATTCGGCATATTACAATATGCATCCAGCAATTGGACCTCGATTTATGATAATTGACAATATAAAACCAACGCGTGAACATGTTCAGGTGGTGGCTAATAGTTTTATTGAGCTGAATATACTTGATGGATTAAATTTTAAAACAAGCGGGGGCATTTTATATGGTTTCGACAAAAGTAAGACGTTCGTTGGTTTGATTCCGGGGCAAGGTAACATTTCAAGAAGCCTTTCTTCGTCAATCGGTAAAAATTGGCTATGGGAGAATACCTTAAATTATGCGAAAACAATTGATAAGCATTCATTTAACGTTTTGGCAGGATATAGTAGTCAAAAAGTATATTCTGAAAGTTTTAATATATCTGGAAGGGGATATGATAATGAATTATCTGAAACCCTTAATAATGCAACTGATATATATGGCTGGGGTGAAAGTGCCTCTGAGTGGTCAATGATTTCGATGTTTGGTCGACTTACATATAACTTTGATAGTCGTTATCTGTTTACAGCTGCAATACGTAGAGATGCAAGTTCGCGCTTTGGAGCTAGCAACAAGTGGGGTGTTTTTCCATCTTTATCGGCTGCATGGAATTTGCATAAAGAAAATTTCCTGAAAGATAGCGAATTGATATCAAGTCTTAAGTTAAGGTATAGCTGGGGTGAAACCGGTAATAACCGAATAGGTAACTATGCTTCAATTGCAGGAGTATCGGCTTCCAACGCGGTGCTTGGTGTTGATGAAAGTATTGTAAGTGGTTACCGTACATCTGGCCTTGGAAATCCTGATTTAGGTTGGGAAAAGACTGAGGCAACCAATGTTGGTCTTGATATAGGGTTTTGGAATGACCGATTAAGTTTAACAGCTGAATACTACAACAATAAAACAAATGATTTACTTTTTAATGTTCCCATACCTTTGGTAACAGGTTTTGGCGGCCAGTTAAAAAATCTGGGCTCGGTTCGTAATAAAGGATTTGAATTCGATATTAGTTCGCGCAATATTATTAATGGACCATTTAAATGGAATACCCGGTTAAACTTTTATACCAATAAGAATGAAGTTCTGAAAGTGGGGCCAGAAGGAGCACCAATAATTACAGGTAATGGATTTACGAATGCCAGTTATACAGGTATTGGCCATCCTATTGGCGCTTTTTATATGCACAAACAAATTGGAATTTTCCAGAATCAGGCCGAGGTAGATGCATCTGCAACCTGGGGAACGCAAATACCTGGTGATGTAAAATTGGCAGATATCAATAATGATGGCACAATTGACAATGATGACCGTACTTTTGTTGGGCAACCACAGCCCAAATACAACTTTGGTATTACTAATGAGTTTACTTACAAAAATTTCGATTTGAGTATATTTATAAATGGTGCCGGTGGTAATAAAGTGTTCTTTGCTCAGGGACGCTATTATGATAAAGGTTTTACACCATTGGGTCTAGGACTTGCTATGACCGCTAACTGGAATAACCGCTGGCGTTCGGAACAAGAACCAGGAGATGGCAAAACTCCTGGCATATTTAATGGTTTTAGAGGTGCAAACGGCGACTTTGCAACTACACGATGGTTGCATGATGGCGATTTTTGGAGAATTAAGAATATTTCTTTAGGCTATACACTTCCTAAAAATATTACTGAAAGCATGAAACTGCAAAAGCTAAGATTATATGTTACTGGAGATAATTTATTCTTAAAAACAGATTATATCGGATATAATCCTGAAGTAAATATAAGCAGTGGAGACAATTACCTTGTTTCCGGATACGACTATGGTTCTACACCATTAGCGAGAAAAATAATATTTGGATTAAATGTAACGTTTTAAATAGTAATTGAAATGAAAAATATAATTAAAATAGCGGTTATAACTTTAATGTTTTTTGGAACATTTTCATGTAGTGATGATTTTGTTGACCTAGCTCCGATTACTTACGCAAATGAAGCTGATTTTTATAAGACAGATGGTGATTTTGAGGCAGCCATTGTAAGTGTATATGCTGGATTTAGGTCTTCTCCTGGCACTCGAATTCCTTTTAACATGGAATATAGGGCTGATAATTTAAAATTTAACAATTATACGTATCAGGAGTTATCTACAAACCTTTTGGGCGCCAATACTGGAAGTTTTCTATGGGGTACATATTCCAGTCTTATCTATCCTGCCAATAATATTCTTGATAGACTTGAAGTGACAGAAGGAATTTCAAGTTCTGTAAAAGATGTTGTTAGTGGAGAAGCATTATTTTTTAGAGGCTATGCTTATTATTGGTTAACACTGGGATTTGGAAAGGTGCCACTTGTTACATCTGTAATCACCTCTGATGAGGCATTAGAACTGGGGCTTTCTTCTGAAGATGAGGTGCTAGCACAAGCTGTTGCCGACTTTCAGAAGGCAGCAAGTTTGCTTCCGCCAACGTCTTCTGTTTTTGGTAAGTTAGACAAATATGATGCCATGGCTTTTCAGGCAAAAGCTTTAATGCTTCAAAATAACTGGAGTGCAGCAGTTCCCGTTTTACAGGAAATTTATAACAATAGTGGACATCAATTGGAACCGGTATGGACAGATATGTGGACAACCGCTGCTGAAAAAACCAGCAAAGAATTTATGTTTCAGGTAATTAATAGCGAACTTGCAAATAACAATAGTTTTGCACAGCAACTTTTATATATTAGAGGAGATAATACAACACAAGAGGTATTCATGTACAAATCAGGCTTGTTTGAATCATTTGAAGACGGAGATATTAGGCGCGATGAAACCCTAGGTTTTGATATTGACGGAATTGCTGAAAACAGAAAGTACGATTTTGGGCAAGTTGGAAACATTTGGACACAGGATATTCAGGTGTTAAGATTCACAGAAATTCAATTGCTCTATGCTGAGGCTATTTCAATGGCAGTAAATTCTGTGCAACAGCAGTCATTAGATTTGATCAATGAAATTAGAAACAGGGCAGGGTTAGATGATCTTGAAATGGCAGATGTTCCTAATATGGATGCTTTTGTAGAAGCTGTATTAGCTGAACGAAGAGCAGAGTTTGTGTTTGAAGGAAAAAGATATGCTGACTTAAAAAGGCATAACTTACTGGTTTCGAAACTAAATGCAATTGGTTATAGTTTTGATGACAGTTATAATTATTTGCCAATACCTCAAAATGAAAAAGATAAAGTGCCAGATGGTCTTTATGATAATTAATGTTTTTTGAGTATAATAGATGTAAAAACCGGAGTTTAATGATAATTATAGTGGCTCCGGTTTTTTTTAAGTTTTGGACTTAGTTGTGTGTCCATCTATGTTAGCGAAATCTCCTATCTTTTAATAATCAACTTTAGGCAAATGCTAGCTTTTATTGGTTGCCAATAATGATTAATATTCAAAATATATATTTCTCTAAAGGACTAAAATGTTAAAAGAAAAAAATAAAAGAAGGGTTATTAGGATTTTTTCTGTAATACTATTCATTTAGAGTAACAAGAAAAAATGACCCGCTTACCAGATAAGGCATAGAAGAAATAAATTAATAAAATTCAAAAGCATGCTGTAAAACTCTAATTAAGAATGGAAAAAGGACCCCTTACTTCTCACTATAAAATTCTATAATAAAAACTTGTTATGAAAAAATTGGAAAAACGCTGGATGCAAATCCTACCTTTTATGCTTTTCGTAATACTTTTTCTTTTGTTTGCACCACCTGTTTCTGCAGAAAAGAATCCTGGTACTTATGAAATAGAATCATCAAACATTCGGTTAACGGTTACTTTAAAAGGCGAAATCTATTCTATTTTCGATAAAAAAAGTAAAAGAAATATTCCTTTTAAGGGAATTACTGTTTTTGTGGGTTGTTCGTCCGAAGTTATTTCCATTGATGAAGAGCAGCAGGCTCTTATCGTAAAAAAGAAAGTGGTTAACGATAATACCCAAGTTCTTTATACCACAGAGGTCTTTAGTTTTGAAAATGATTTATTGAGATGGGAACTGAAAATTTTACCTGAAGGCAATGCCCCATGGAGTACTCCCGTGCAAACCATTTGGTCAATAAGCCAACCCGGTTTAAAATACTGGACCACCTGGGGCGACCCACGCCCGGAAAAGCAAGGCGTTCATTTATTACAGGCAGCTGACGAAAAGATATTGAATGGCGAGGTGGTTCTTACCGACAATAAATTGCCAACGAACGTTTGGGCTGATCCTTTGGTTACTCAACCGCTGTTTCCGCGAAAATTGATTTATGGAGGTTCTATTTATGGAGATCCAGAGAAGGATGATAATTTTGACCCATGGATTAATTTTTATCCGGGCAGCCGTCGTAATTACTTTTCGGTACCTGTAATAGGCTTGTATAACGAAAAACAAAACATCGGCGTTTCGTTGGGGTTCTCTCCAGAAAACATAGGGGTTGAGGCATGTTTAGAAGTTACCAATGAAAATCAGCTCATTTTTTCAAGATACAATAACCGTTTCACCCCGGGAAAGGAGTTGAGTTTCTCTACCTATATAAACCTGCATGAAGCAGACTGGAGATCTTCAATGGCTTGGTATGTAGATAAATTTAAGGATTGGTTTAACCCAGTTAATCCCAATGTCCATGAATTTAGTGGAACTTCTTCCTATTCATTCGAAACAGGCGATTTCGATGTGGACAAGATGAAAAAAATGGCCTATAAGACCAACTGGGATGCCACATTTCCCTTTCCTTACATGGGATTGTTTTTGCCTGATGTAAACCATGATGAAGGCTGGTTGAGTTGGCGAGGCGAATATTTAACTTTCAAAAAAATAGACGATTACTACAAGCAAATGCAGGAGAAGGGGTTTCGTGTTTTGAGCTATTTTAATGTTACCGAATTCGGGAGCAATATCCTGGAAAAGGGAAAATATAACATGAGGTTGCCAGAACGTAAGCAATGGGTAAATTCCAATACTTACCTCTATAAACAACTTGAGCCGGCAGTGCTTTACTATCCGCATGACACTACCTATACGAATTATATCTATTCTTGGGACAGGAGTATTGTTGTTGATCCCGGTGAGCCCGTGTATGCAAATCACCTGGTTGAACAGATAAACCGCTACATCGAAAAACTCCCCCATTTCGAGGGTATAACCATCGACAGGTTGGACTGGACAAGGCACTACAATACTCACAGGGATGATGGGGTATCCTGGTTTAACGATGCTCCTGCTAGGTCTTTGCATGTGTCATGGAATTCTATTATCAATAAAATTGCACCAATACTTCATGATAAAAATAAGGTTCTTTTTATAAATAACCATGTAAAACGATTGGACGACATAAAACAAGTTGATGGGATTTTTGATGAATTTGGCGATGTAGCTGCGTCCATCAATACCAATGCTTTTCTATGTGTTAATAAGCCGCTGTTAGGCTGGTGCCATAATAAAGCAGCTATCGGCAACGATTTTGACGCATTTATGCAGAAACACCTTCATCTGGGGATGTACCCAATGGCTCCATTCCCTGCGAACGACCATGCTTTACTGCCCGATGAAGAAGTAGACCAGTTGTACCTAGATTATGGACAATTGTTAAAGGTAATGAAAGGCAAGAACTGGGTACTGGAACCGGGGGTTATTAAGGTAGTAGGAAACAAAGCAAAAGCCAATATATTTAAAACCGATTCAGGGATCATAATTCCAGTAACCTTTGGACAAGATAATGTTGTTACCCTAAAAGTTAAAGGCATTAAAAACACAGATAAGATTGAAATAATACATCCAGGAGAAAAAGAATGGACAACAATTAAAACAAGCAGAGGAAGGTTGAAAATTCCTTTGAAAAGAGGCTGTGCAATGGTGAGGATTTATTCTCCATAACGTTATTTAGAGGTGTAGTTAAGTTTTTAATTTTTCTATGTTGCTCATGCCTTAAGCTTAAAGAATTTGCCACAACCTAGACAGAGAGAAGATTATTAGACCTGTTCTCTAAAGGGTTTTATGCAACCTTTACCATTTTATAAATTTGATATTCGAAACTTTAAAATATAAAAAATATGGATTCTCCTCTTTGGAAAAATGATGAAGAATTATTCAGCATAGCAAGACAAGAATTATTTGTAGCCTTGGTAGGTGATATCTTGGATCAACTTGGGTATGTAAAACAATTTATCGGTCCAGAAATAAAACCGGTGGCAGTCGAGATGATTGTTATTGGAAGAGCCAAAACAATTGTTGAATGTGATGTGGAAAAAATTCCTCAAAGTATTATTACCAATAATAAAAAGGTAGCAAAACCATTTGGATTAATTTTTGAGGCATTAGATAGTTTGAAAGAAAATGAAGTATATATCTGTGATGGAGGATCTTTGGAATATGCCCAATGGGGAGGTTTAATGAGCACCCGTGCTATGTGTTTAAAAGGGGCTGGCGCTGTTGTTAACAGCTATCACCGCGATACAAACGAAATATTAAAATTGAAATTCCCGACCTTTAGTCGTGGATCATATGCACAAGATCAAGGTCCTAGAGGAAAAGTAATTGATTATGATTGCCCCATTACTTTTAACGGAATTAGGGTGCATCCGGGAGATGTTGTTTATGGAGATAGAGACGGTGTGGTTATTGTGCCTAAGGACGTGGTTGTACCTGCCTTTACAGGAGCTATTGAAAAAGCAAGAGGAGAAAAAGAGGTGTTGAAAGCATTACAGAAAGGTATGAGTACGGAAGATGCTTTTGAACATTTTGGTATTATGTAATATATTTTTAGCCATTAAAAAAATAAAAAATGATTTACGAATTAAGAACATATACATGCTATCCGGGAACGGTTTCTAAAGTTTTGGAAATGTGGGAAAAAGAGGGAAAAGCGATGTTGGATCCTTACTTTAAAATGGTAGGGCAATGGACTACTGAAACGGGTACTGTTAATCAAATAATTACCATATGGGAGTTTAAGGACATGAACCATAGACAGGAAATGAGAAATGCATTATTAGCACATCCTGGCTTTCTGGAATACTTAGCAGAATGCAGACAGTATTATATAACTCAAACAGCAGAATTTTTATCAGCAACAGATTTAAGCCCAATAAGATAAGTAGTATGGTTGTTTTGAGAGGTATAACATGGAAGAACCCACGAGGATATAATCCATTAATAGAAGCATCTAAAAAATATAATAAGAAATTCCCAGTCATTGAAATTGTTTGGGAACAATATCCCTGGTACGAATTTGAGGAAAGAATATTAGATAATTTTAAAAAAGGTACAGGTATTTATGACCTCATCATGTTCGATCACCCTTGGACGGGCACACTTTGCAGCAATAAATGGTTATTGCCTTGGGACGAATATTTATCAAGTTCGTACATGGATGAACTAAAACAAAGGGTTGTTGCACCATCTGTAGAATCATATAATTTCAATGGCAAACAATGGGCATTACCATTGGATGCTGCCTCACATTGTGCTTTGTACCAAAAAACAGTTGGAGCAGACGTAGCTTTACCAACAAAATGGGAAGAAATCAAAGAATGGGCGATTCAAACACAAGCAAAAGGGTTTGAAACACCGTTGGTTTTATCACTTCAAGGCGTATTGGGTTCTTGCTTGTTTTTGTCTATGATGGCAGCCTATGGTAAACCAGCTTTTCATGACCTAAGGAAAGAGAATATTGATGAGGATGCAGCTAAAACTGTATTGTTACTATTAAAAGATTTACAACAATTTTGTCCTGAAGAATCCTCAAAATGGGGTCCGTGGGATATTTATGATAAATTTTGTGAAAATGAACAATATTTATATTCACCATCAATATTTGGATATGTAAACTATTTGGGGCCAAACCATGCAGGTAAAAACCTATACATCACACAAGTGCCAATGTTTAATCATAACAAAAGTCCAAAAGCTATTATAGGAGGTGTAGGGCTTGGTTTAACGTATTCCTGCAAGAACATTCCGGAGGCTGTTGATTATGGGGCTTATTTAATGTCGGACGAAGTCCAAAAAGAAATTTTCCCTCCACATTATGGGCAGCCAGCAGTAAAGGCGGTTTGGGAGGATAATCAAATTAATGCAGAAGTGAACAATTTCTATAAGGACCTACAACCAAATATGGAGAACGGGTACATAAGACCTCAATACGATGGTTTCCATGAAGTAGAATTGGCGATCGGAAATAGTCTTCAAAAATGGTGGGATGACCAAGCGAGTTTAAAAGAGACATTGATACAATTAAAGACCATTAAATTATAAATGAAACCGAGATGTATATTAGAGAAGTAAAAGAAGAAGCTCTGGGAGTGTATCGTTTTTCTCAGCCAATAGGAATTCGGATTGTGCATTTTTATGCGATAAAAGAAGCTGATGGGTGGACATTGATAGATTGTGGTTTGTCAAATTCGGTAGCCTCTTGGATTGCGGATGGAGAGTTAAAAGGAAAGATCAATAGGCTCATTATTACGCATGCCGATGCAGATCACCTCGGTAGTGGAGCTTGGTTAAAAGAAAATTATCCAAGCATAGAAATATGTTGTCATGCAAATGATAAAAGGTACTCAGAAGATCATAGACTATTGGTTAAAAATAGATACGATGTTGCTAGACCAAAATTTGGATTTGGATACTCTCAAGAAGTTTTAGATATTTTATTGGATGTTTGTGGAGAGGACTTTGAAGTAGATCGTACGCTTGAGGATCAAGAAACTATTTTGATCGACGGGGATGAATGGCAAATAGAATTACTTCCAGGCCATAGTCCAGGTCATATTGGAATTTCAAGAAAAAAAGACGGTATCTACATATTGGGAGATGCTTTTTTATCAGACGGGCCACCAAGCATAGATGGAAAACCTTCAATGCCACCAACACATGAAAATATAGTTTTGTATTTAAACTCAATAAAAAAAGCTAGGTCTTTCAATGTAAATAAGTGTTTTACAGGGCATTGGCCGCTTCTTGGCAAAGAAGAATTTATTGCCTTTTTAGATAAAAGTGAAGAAGTTGTTTTTCGGGATTTAAAAATTGTGACTTCCATTTTAGAAAAAGGAGAAAGGTCTTTTGAAGAGATTCTCACAGAATTATGTGAGCAAGTTTCCACATGGGATGCGACAGAAAACTCCCATTATTTGTATGCAGTTAATGGGTACATTAAATATTTAGAAGCTACAAAAAAAATTGTGGTTACACCAAATCAAAAAATAAAATTAAAACAAGAATAGGTCAGAAATGAGATTATTAGATAATGAAATAGCAATTGTAACAGGAGGAGGTCAAGGACTTGGACTTAGTACAGCGACCTATTTAGCCGAGCATGGTGCTAAAGTGGCCATTCTTGATCTAGATGCAACAAACGCAGCTAAGCAAGCTGAGAATCTATCAGGGTTAGGGCACATAGGTATTCGATGTGACGTTACAAACGGAGAAGAAAGAATTGCAGCAATTAAGAAAGTACTAGATACTTTTGGGACAATCGATATTTTGGTAAATAATGCTGGTGTTCAGTACCATAGTGAAGCCGAAAATATGCCAGAAGAGAAATGGTTGAATGTTGTAAATGTAAATTTGAATTCTGTAATGTTTATGTCTAGAGATGTATCTCATACCATGATAAAGAATAAAAAAGGAAGTATCATAAACATAGGAAGCATTGCTTCTTTTCAGGCAATGCCTGGTCGTACCGTTTATTCAGCAACCAAAACAGCGGTCTTAGGTTTGAGTAGAAATTTGGCAGTAGATTGGGGGCAATACAATATTAGGGTGAACACTGTTTGTCCAGGGTATCACGATACACCATTGTTAAGAGCTTACATAGATAGCGGAAAATTAGATCCAGAAGTCATCAAAGGTAGAATTCCTATGAGACGCTTAGGCTTAGCAAACGATATCGGAAAAGCAGTTGTTTTCTTTGCTTCTGATCTTTCAGAATATGTAACAGGACAAGCCATGATGGTTGATGGGGGTTACACAACTTACGGTGCTGCTGGTGCAATCGAATAAACACTATAGGGGATAAAATGAAAAATACAATAACCAAGATTGAATCATTTTATGTGCGTGTTCCGCTTGGAAGACCTTTAAAATTAGGGGCTATTGAAATTCCCGATAGACATTATGTCATTGTTCGTATTTATGACGAAGCAGGTAACGTTGGAACTTCTTACGGACTTTCAAGAAATGCACCTGTTGCAGAAGTTGTACATAACAATATCATACCAATATGGAAAGGCAAAAGTTTAGATAATCATGAGGAATTATACAATTTAACAACAAAGGCAAATGTTTGCCTAGGTACTAACGGTATCTTTTTTAGGGCATTGAGTTTATTTGATTGTGCTTTGTATGATTTATTGGCTATTAGAGAAAAACAACCCTTATACAAATATTTAGGCGGCGAGTCTAAAGCCATACCAACAATGTTGGTTGGTGGGTATCCAACATCTAACGAAACAGAAGAAACTTTAGCTGATGAGATGGAATTATACGCGACTTATAACCCAGCAGGAGTAAAAATAGCAAGTACAACAGATGCTTTTAAAGATGGAGAACGATTAAGAACTTGTAGAAAATATTTACCTATGTCAATTCCGTTAATGATCGACTGTGTTTGGGGACAAACAGATGCAAAAACATATGCTGTTGAAGTCCAGAAATGGGAAGATTTAAATATGAAATGGATAGAAGATCCTTTTTTGACAGATGATTACGAGAATATTCGATATTTAAGTGAGAATACAAAAATAGACATAGCCGTTGGGGATGAGCAATCAGGGTACTTAAATATGCTGAGGTTGATGGATCAAGGGAAAGTTAATGTTTTACGGTTGGATGCAACAGTTTGTGGTGGTGTAAGAACCTTTATAAAAATAGCCAAAGCTGCTTATCAAAGAGGCATCCCAGTCGCTTGCCATGTATTTCACCAATTACACTTGCATTTGGCTTGTGCAGTGCCTGGAGTGGACATTATAGAATATATGTTGCCAGAAAGTGATATTGAATCCTACCAACGTTTATGGGATAATGATCTAGTATTGGAGAACGGAACATTTACGCCTACAGAAAATCCAGGCGTAGGAACCGCTTGGAACGAAGAATTTATAATACGGTATAAAGAATAAGAAAATGGATGCAAATAGACACAGCGGAAAAGTTGTTGTAGTTACAGGAGGTAGTTCTGGCATTGGAAAGGAAATAGCAAGAACCTTTTTAAGTCAAGGTGCTTTTGTGGAATTGGTTGGGCTTGATGAGGGGGGACTTATTGAAACTCAAAAAGAATTCGGTGAGAAATGTGCTTATAAAGTTCATGATGTTACAAATACAGAGTATGCAAAAAATGTTATTGAGTCTATTTACAATAAACATGATAGAATAGATGTATTGGTCAACAACGCAGGAATTCATCAGAAGAAGTCAACCGAAGAGATGTCAGTAGCTGAATTTAATAAAATGCTGAACGTGCATGTTACTGGAGCTTTTTCATTAGTGAGTGAAGTGCTACCCATTATGAAGAAGCAAAATTCAGGAAACATCATTTTTATGGCCTCTATGGCGGCGATTATAGGATTACCAGAAGTAATTTCGTATGCGGCAGCAAAAAGTGCTTATGTAGGCATGGTACGATCTTTAACATCAGAGGTTGCTGGTTGGAACATTCGAGTGAATGCCATTGCACCAGGTTGGATAAATACCCCTTTGCTCAGAAAAGCATTGGTAGATAATAAAGATAGAGCACAAAAAATACTGGAAAGGACTCCTATGAATAAATTTGGTGACTCTGAAGATATAGCAAATGCAACAAGCTTTTTATGTTCTGAAGAAGCAAAATTTATTACCGGTGTACTACTTCCAGTTGACGGAGGTGCTTCCATAGGGTTTTAAAAATTTAAATAGTATAGGTATATGGCACTACATATTGATTTAAAGGATAAAGTAGCCCTGGTTACAGGTATAAGTAAAGGTATAGGGGCAGGTGTAGCCTCCGTTTTACTAGATGCTGGTTGTTATATTTCCGGATGTGCAAGAAGTGAAGGGAATAAATATGAATATTTTAATATTGAAAAAAAAGCTGAAAGTTTAGGACGTCCAATTCATTTTATGAAAACAGATGTGACTAATATAGCCGAACTAAAGGCTATGGTTCAAGGAACGATAGATAGATTTGGAAAGTTGGATATTTTAATTTCTAATGCTGGGGTAGGTGTTTTTGAAGGACTGGAAAATTGTTCTGAAGATAAATGGAACTATAATTTAGATTTGAATTTAAATTCGCATTGGCGTCTTGCTAAATTATGCAAACCATACTTGGAGAAAAGTGATGTGGGAAATATTGTGATTATTGGTTCAAATCATGGATTCTCTACCATACCAGGATGTTCGCCTTATAGTGTAACAAAAACAGCTTTAAGAGGTTTAATACAAAGTTTGGCTATAGAATGGGGCCCATCTATAAGAGCCAATTGTATTGCACCAGGATTTATTGACACAGAGCAAAACAAAAAATGGTTCGAAAGTTTTCCCGATGCAGATGCAGAACGAACACGAACAGAGAAATTACATCCAGTTAAAAGAATAGGAACACCAGAAGAAATAGGAGGTTTTTGTGCCTTTTTATCTTCTCAGTATGCCAGATTTATAACTGGAGCAACATATCTAGTAGATGGAGGTCGATCTGCTGTTATGCAAGATGATTAAATCCAATTTGACCTAACAAGCAGAATGAATCTAGAGTGTAAAATAAAAAAGAGCAAATTTGGACAGAGCCCTGCAGGAGATCTGATAGATTGCTATGAATTAAAACATACTAACGGACTCATTGCAAAGGTCATTAATTTTGGTGGTATCCTTACCGAACTTTATGTGCCTGACAAGTTTGGAAAGTATGCAAATGTTGTTCTAGGATTTCAAGATGTTCATTCTTACTTAAAAGAAAATATTTATGCCGGAGCCATAATAGGGAGGGTTGCAGGAAGATTGACAAAAGGTAAATTTAATGATGGAAAGAAAACGTACCAATTAACCCAAAATGAAGGTGAGACTCATTTGCATGGAGGTATAAAAGGTTTCGATAAAAGCGTTTGGGATGCAAAGATTGTTACAAAAAATAATAGTGAGGTTTTAGAATTAACTTATCATAGCCCAAATGGAGAAGAAGGTTATCCAGGAAATTTATCAATGAGAGTAACTTATTCTTTGACAAAAGAAAATGGAATTCGTATAGAATATGAAGCAACAACAGATGAACTAACACCGCTATGTCCTACGAACCACTCTTATTTTAATTTGGCAGGAGAAGGTAAAGGAACTATTCTCAATCATTTGTTGACAATCGATTCTGAATTGATTGCAGAAGTAGACCAAAATTATTTACCAACAGGAAATCTTAAAAAAACAGTAGCAGATATAACCGATTATAAAAAAGCTGCTCCAATTGAAAGAATGGCAAAAATAGACACATACGCTCATGGGGAAATGTATTTATTAGACAATTTCACAAAAGATCTTAAAAAAGTTGCTTCGTTACAAGAACCTAAAAGTGGACGTACCATGAATGTATATACAGATGCTATTGGAATGCAATTGTATACGGGATTATTTTTAAATACAACTAGCAAGGGAAGATCTGGGGCTGCTTACAAACCATTTTCAGGAGTATGTTTTGAATGTCAAGGGTTTTCAGATGCTCCAAACCACAAAACATTTGCATCTATATTTTTGCATCCAGACGAATGTTTTAAACAAGTAACAGAATATCGTTTTGAAAACAATTTTGATTTTTATAAACAAAATAAAACCTAAGCATTTAAACCTTTTCAAAAAGTATAAGAAAATGAGCAAATCAAATCAACTAAATTTTAAATATATTTTAACGATATCCATGATCTCTGCTCTCGGAGGATTGCTTTTTGGCTATGACTGGGTTGTAATTGGAGGAGCAAAACCCTTCTACGAACGTTTTTTTGATATTGCAGATATTCCGAGTTTGCAAGGATGGGCAATGTCAAGTGCTTTAATAGGTTGTATTATTGGTGCTACATCAGCTGGAAAGATCACTGAACGTTTAGGACGTAAAAGACCATTAGGCATTGCTGCTTTCTTATTCATAATATCTGCGGCAGGCACTGGTTGGTTCAATGATTTTAACCTGTTTATTGGCTTTCGTATTTTAGGTGGGTTAGGTATAGGATTAGCATCTACTATTTCTCCTATGTATATTGCAGAAGTATCTCCATCTGTATATAGAGGTAGACTGGTTTCTCTTAACCAATTGGCTATTGTTGTTGGTATTCTTGCCGCACAAATTCTTAATTATATTATTGCAGAGCCCGTTCCAGTAAGCATGACGGATGTGGAGATAGTAAACTCATGGAATGGGCAAACTGGATGGAGATGGATGTTTTGGGTAGAATTAATTCCAGCGTCTTTATTTTTTATCCTGATTTTTATCATTCCGGAAAGTCCAAGATGGCTAACTAAAAACAACCAAAAAAATAGGTCTTTAAAAGTGTTAGGAGATATTGGAGGAAAAAAATATGCTCTTAAAATACAAGAGGAAATTCAAGAAACACTTTCTGAATCAAATAAATCTATTAGCATAAAAGAACTCCTACAACGAAAAAATAAACGTTTGATTATAATAGGAATTTGTCTTGCCTTTTTGGTGCAATGGTGTGGTATAACCATTGTATTTAATTATGCTGAAGAAGTTTTTACCAGTGCTGGTTATGGTGTAAGTGACTCTTTGTTTAATATTATTTTAACAGGTGTTGTAAATTTAGTATTTACAATAATTGCTATACAAATAATTGACAAATGGGGTAGACGAAACCTTTGGTTACTTGGCTCTATAGGTCTTTGCATAACATTTTTATTTATAGGAGGTTTTTACTTTTTTGGATTCAAAGGATTCTCGTTAGTTGTCTTAATTGTAACAGCCATTGCTATTTATGCACTTACATTGGCACCAGTGTTTTGGGTGCTTGTGTCAGAGATTTTTCCAAATCGAATAAGAGGTGCAGCTGCTTCTATTACTGTTACTTCCATGTGGATTGCCAGTTTTTTAATTACATATAGTTTCCCTGTATTAAATAATGCCTTGGGAGCACATGGTATTTTCTGGTTGTATGGTGGAATTTGTGTACTGTGCTTTTTCTATGTAAGATTTAAGATTCCGGAAACCAAGGGGAAAAGTCTGGAAGAAATTGAATTTTATTGGGAATCAAAGTATAATTAAGATTAATATGAAAACAAAAGGAAGGAACATCAAATTTACTACAACGATAAAAATCAACTATTTACTGTTTCTTGTGTTTTTAGGATTAGCATGGAATATAAATGCTCAACATGTATTTAACGATCCTGAAGTTGAAACCGAACAAAGGATTGAGGACTTAATCCAAAGGTTGACTCTTGAAGAAAAAGTTTCGTTAATGGTTCACGAGTCAAAAGGCATTGAAAGGCTGGGAATACCTCCCTATAATTGGTGGAATGAATGTTTACACGGTATTGCCCGTGCGGGAAAAGCTACTGTTTTTCCACAGGCGATTGGTTTGGCAGCTACATTCGATACCCATTTAATTCATCAGGTTGCAACTGTAATTTCTGATGAAGGAAGAGCTAAATTTAACGAAGCAAAAAAGATTGGTAATTACGGGCGTTATTTTGGGTTAACATATTGGTCTCCAAATGTTAATCTCTTTCGGGACCCTAGGTGGGGACGCGGACAGGAAACTTATGGTGAAGATCCTTTTTTGTCGGGCGCTATTGGAAAAGCATTTGTGGAAGGCATACAGGGTAATGATCCTTTTTATTTAAAAGGTGCGGCTTGTGCAAAGCACTATGTTGTGCATAGCGGTCCGGAAGCAGTGCGGCATGAATTTAATGCGGTTAGTTCGGATAACGACTTGTACAATACCTATCTACCTGCCTTTAAAACCCTTGTAGATGCTGGGGTTGTGGGTGTTATGTGTGCCTATAATCGTACAAATAATGAATTGTGTTGTGGTAGCCCCACGTTGTTGAACGGAATTCTAAGAAACGACTGGAATTTTAACGGGTATATTGTATCCGACTGTGGTGCAATTTATGATTTCTGGAAATACCATAAAATAGTAAAGGATGATGTGCATTCTGCAGCACTTGCTTTAAAACATTCTGTAAACATAAATTGCGGAAGTACATTCAATAAACTTAACGAGGCAGTAGAACAGGGATTGGTTACCGAGAAAGAAATTGACCTTGCTTTATCGGATGCGTTGAGGATACTTTTTCGTTTGGGCTGGTTCGATGAAGAAGATAAAACTTCCTGGGCTAATTTGGGTAACAAAGACGTGGCAACGCCCGAACATATAGCATTGGCACGAAAAACTGCGGTGAAGTCGATTGTCATGCTCAAAAACAACGGTATATTGCCTTTAAAGAAGAGTACCAAAAGTATTTTTGTAACCGGCCCTAATGCAACCAGTTTAGAAGCTCTTATGGGAAATTATAATGGTTTTTCAGGACAATGGGTAACACCGTTTGAAGGAATAGTAAACCGCGCTAACGCAGGTGTTGCAGTTAATTATAACGAAGGTTGTAAACTTGCCGATGATATGAATTTTAAGGGCACCTGGATGGCGGGTTCTAACGATGTAACCATTGCTTTTTTGGGTATGAATGCTTTGCTCGAAGGAGAACAGGGTGATGCTTACCTCAGTAAGTACGGTGGAGATAAAAACGATTTGCAACTGTCCGAAAATCAAATAGAATTTGTTAAAATCTTAAAGAAGAGTGGTAAGCCACTGGTAGCTGTTATAATGGGAGGTAGCGCACTTTCTTTAGATGCCATAGAACCCTATGTAGATGCCATACTGTGGGCCTGGTACCCTGGAGAGCAGGGTGGTAATGCCATTGCTGATGTGTTATTTGGCGATGAAGATCCGGGAGGCAGGTTACCTCTTACATTCTACCATTCGGTAAATGATTTACCCCCATTTGAAGATTATTCAATGAATGGCAGGACTTATAGATACTTTAGTGGTGATGTCTCCTATCCTTTCGGGTATGGGTTGAGTTATACTACTTTTAATGTGTCAGATATTAAGCTGAATAAAAATAAATTCAAAAAAGCAGATACAATATCCTTGTCATTAAATATCGTTAATTCGGGAGAAATGGATGGAGATGAAGTAATACAGGTTTACCTTGCTACACCAGATTTTTATAACCGTCCTATAAAATCGCTTGTAGCTTTCGAGCGTGTAAGCTTAAAAAAAGGCGACGAACAGTATCTTGAGATTTCAGTTCCTGCCAATCGGTTGTACTGGTATAATAGCGAGACAGGGAAGTATGAAGTAAATAAAGGAAATTATATGCTTGAAGTTGGCAATTCTTCACGGCATATTTATAAATCACTAAATTTTTTGATCAAATAAACAGAAGATGAAAAAAACATTCAGTTCATTAATTATAGTAATAGCATTGTTTGCAATTGCCCTTTCTTGCAAACAAAAAGAAGAAAAAGATGAGAAGTCTGGCACAAGCTTGAAATACGTAATGGATTTTGTTCATAATAATCCAGGACTTCCCCCTCGTGTTTCTAAATTTAACAATACACAATTCTTGGAATCGCTTGGTTATGGTGGCATTACGCCACATTGGTTTGTGCAATGCGGCATTACTTACGATTCTTTGGAAGAAGGGATAGTACCTGAAGGTTCTGAAGAGAGAGAATGGATATTGGCTAATGCTAAAAAATTAAAACAGCAGATAAGAGAAGCGAAAAAAGCAGACATTGATCTATGTCCGTTTACAGATTTTCTGGTAGTGCCTAAATCAGTTTGGGAAAAGTATGGTAAACAAATGGTTGCCGATGAATTTATAGATAAAGTGGATTCAGAAAACTATCGAAAGCCCGACATCAGGAAAGAAATGACCAAGAAAATTTTGAGAATTCAGTTGGATGAGATTTTCAATACTTTTCCAGAACTGGATGGGCTTGTTCTTCGTTTTGGAGAAACCTATCTGCACGATACGCCTTTTCATTTGGGTAATAGCCCGATTAGAGGAGGAGAATTAAGTATTCCTGATCATGTTGAATTAATTAAATTGTTGAGGGAAGAGGTGTGTGTGAAAAGAGATAAAAAATTGTTTTACAGAAATTGGGTTCATGATGTTTTTCAATATAATCTTTCAACCTATTTGGCGGTAACTAACCAGGTAGAACCCCACCCCAATTTAATTTTTTCAATTAAGCATACTCGTGGTGATTTTCTCCGAACACATGATTTTAACCAGATTCTTGGAAAAGGAAAACATCAACAGATCGTGGAGGTTCAATGTCAGCGAGAGTATGAAGGGAAGCAGGCTCATCCCAATTACATTGCAAAAGGTGTGATTGAAGGTTTTGAAGAGTATGATTATCTTATGGAGCCAGAACAAACCCAATGCTTGAATGATATAAAAGATTCCAGTATATTTGCTGGTGTTTGGACCTGGTCTCGTGGGGGAGGCTGGCTGGGGCCTCATTTAAAAAATGAGTTTTGGGCAGAACAGAATGCTTACGTAATGTCTAAATGGGCGCAAAATACCAGCAGGTCTGAAGA
>NZ_JAKKDU010000012.1 GCF_021728535.1 Wocania arenilitoris
TACCCCCTTGTTTGTAGTGCGCCCATATTTTATTGACAGATCGCTCTGTAATGCCAAATACTTCACTGGCTTGTTTTTGGGTTCCTAATTTTTTCAGTAAATACTGTGCTACACGAAACCTTGTTTCTTCTTGTGCAAATTTGTTTTTTCGCTTCTCTATACGTGTTTTCATTTACTAAAGATAGTAAAAACAACTATAACAAGAACTAATTTATACTCTTATTAATATATCTTATTTGAATGGTAGTTATACACAAAAGCACAAAGGCTTTGGTAGTGTTTTTTACCTCTAATAAAAACGCTGTTGAAGTTTGTGGAGTCCTCAATTTTTACTTATGCTGAAACTTAAACCTAATATTAAATTAAACTATAGTTATATTAACCTTGTAGTGACTTACTACAAAATCTAACTTAAATCAACTAGAAATAAACATATCAAAAATACATTTAACTGTATTTTTAAAAGTAACAATTGTTACAATATATAAACTAAAAAACGCTGTTTTTCTTAATTAATAATAGAGTTTATTTTTATATATTCTCATTATTTAAAAAAACTTATCTTTTTTATTTATATATAATTTTTATGATTTAGACACACACACAAAAAAAAAGTCACAAAAATTTTTATTTATTTAAAGAACTTATCTTGACTTTTTCTATTTCCCAAAAAAAATGCCTGAAAATTCACCCAAAAAAGGATAACGATAATCTGTAGGCGTAACAAAAGTTTCTTTTATCATTCTTGGCGACACCCAACGTAATAAGTTTTGGGCGCTACCAGCTTTATCGTTTGTTCCAGAGGCACGAGCGCCACCAAATGGTTGTTGCCCAACAACGGCTCCCGTTGGTTTATCATTAATATAAAAGTTTCCGGCAGCGTTTTGTAACGCTTCGGTTGCTTGTGTTATGGCATATCTGTCGGTTGCTAAAACAGCACCTGTTAAGGCATATTCACTAGTTTCATCAACCAATTTTAGAGTTTCCGTATAAGTATCATCTTCATAAACATAAATGGTAATTACTGGTCCAAACAACTCGGTACACATAGTTGTATATTTAGGATTTTTAGTAACAATAACTGTAGGCTCAATAAAGTAGCCTTTGCTTTTATTGTAACCACCACCAACAATAATTTCTGCTTCAGTATCTGCTTTGGCAGCATCAATATATTTTGCCAATTTATCAAAAGAACCTTCGTGAATTACAGCGGTAATAAAATTACTTAAATCTTCTGGAGAGCCCATTTTAAATGAGTTAACATCTTCAATAACATATTTTTTTACATCTGCCCAAAGACTCTGTGGAATATAGGCTCTTGAAGCTGCACTACATTTTTGCCCTTGAAACTCAAAAGCGCCACGAACAATAGCAGTTGCTACTTGTTTTGCATTAGCCGATTTATGAGCGATAATAAAATCTTTACCACCAGTTTCTCCAACAATTCTTGGGTAAGTTTTATAGTTATGAATGTTATTACCTATTTGTTTCCAAAGTTCTTTAAAAATGAATGTTGAACCTGTAAAGTGTAATCCAGAAAAATCTGGGCTCGCCAATACAGTATCAGTAATCATTACTGGGTCTCCAAAAACAACATTAATAACACCGGCAGGAACACCAGCTTCTTTAAATACATCCATAATAACTTTTGCAGAATATATTTGGCTATCACTTGGTTTCCAAACCACAACATTACCCATTAATGCCATACATGCTGGTAAGTTTCCCGCAATGGCAGTAAAGTTAAAAGGTGTAACGGCATAGGTAAACCCTTCTAGTGGGCGATACTCAATGCGATTCCAAGCATCGCTTGTGCTTTCTGGTTGCTCATGGTAAATGTCCGTCATAAACTGAACATTAAAACGTAAAAAATCAATCAACTCACAAGCCGCATCAATTTCGGCCTGATGAACCGTTTTAGACTGCGCTATCATGGTTGCCGCATTTATTTTAGCACGGTAAGGACCAGCAATTAGTTCAGCAGCTTTTAAAAAAATACCAGCACGTTGCTCCCATGGCATTTGCGACCATGTTTTTCTGGCTTCTAAAGCGGTAGCAATAGCGTCTTCAACATGCTTTTTTTCTGCTAAATGATAGGTTCCAACAACGTGTTTATGGTCGTGTGGAGGCGACATGGTTCTGGTATTTCTAGTAGTAACATCCTGTCCATTAATGTACATTGGTACATCAATTTTACTATTAAACATGGTTTTGTATGCACTAAGAACTGCTTCACGCTCTGGAGACCCAGGAGCATATCCTTTAACAGGTTCGTTTATCGCTACTGGCACATTAAAAAATCCTTTTCCCATTATATTTGTGTGTTTTTATTGAATTGTCAAAAAATGAGCTGCAAATTTACGAATTTTATAATCATTTATATCGAGCGACAAGTATTAAATCGAAGTTAATATTTGTTTATTTTTTGTAAGTTGCCAAACCGTTTTAAGACTACAGATTTTATGTGTACAGTAACTTTAATTTATAAGGGCAAAAATGATTTTGTGCTAACTTCAAATCGAGATGAAGCACCAAATAGAACGTCTTTAAAGCCAGAAATTTATGCTATTAATAATACTAAAGTGTTGTTTCCTAAAGATGAATTTTCTGGAGGAACTTGGATTGGCGCAAGTGAAAAAAACCGAGTGGTTTGTGTGCTTAACGGTGCTTTTAAGTTTCATAAACGCAAATCTAAGTATAGATTAAGTAGAGGTATAGTAGCTAATGATTTTTTGATTACTGATGATATCATTAAAACCATTGAAAATTATAATTTTGATGATATTGAACCTTTTACGATTGTTATTGTAGATTGGAATTTTGACTTAAAATTTCATGAATTAGTTTGGGATGGAACTAACACATATTTTACTGAATTACCTTTAGAAACTAAAATTTGGTCATCTTCAACCTTGTATTCAAAGGCTATGAAATCTGAACGTTTAAAATGGTTTGAAGATTTTAAAACAGATAATATTTTAGATAAAAATACATTACTAATATTTCATAAAACTGCTGGAAAAAATAATGATGATTATGGTGTAATAATGAATCGCGGCTTTGTAAAAACAACAAGTATTACACAAATTGAAAAGTCTGCTAATAACCTAATAATGCATTACGAAAGTCTTGTGGATAATACGGTTACAACAAAAAACTTCTATAGCCCACAGGTAGTAAATGAATAATTCTGGTATTATTTTAACACTTGCCTATCCAGATACTATTGTTATGGTTTCTGAAGAATGGTTTTCTCCGTTTTTACGTTATTTAGGTGTTGGTAAAAAGAATTATTTAAGAGCAGGACATGCTGCTCTAGTCTTAATTGATAAAAAAACAGGTGCCCTAGAATATCATGATTTTGGACGCTACATTACCCCAGAACCTAACGGTCGAGTAAGAGGTAGTGATACCGATAATGAATTACATTTTTCGTTAAAAGCAAAGATAGAAAATGATACTATTACAAATTTAGATGCCATTTTAGAGTTTTTAGCAACACATCCAAAAATAACACATGGCGATGGTAAATTAGTAGCATCCGTTTGTAATGCCGTGGATTACAGAAAAGCACGAACCCATATTACCAAAATGCAAAACAAACATTTTATACGTTATGCAGCGTTTATAAAAGATGCTTGTAATTGCGCTCGTTTTGTAACCGATACGTTGATTGCATCGGTAACAGATTTAGAAATTAAAAAGAAACTTGAAAATTCTAAATGGTTTACACCAAGTACGGTTGGTAATGTTCTGCTTGCCGATACTGAAAATCATACTTTTGAAGTCAGTGAAACTGGTGAAATTTCTAAATTTAAAGGCTCTCAAAAAAGTGAAAATGTACGTTGTTTTTTAGATAAGCTAAAGGATTATAAAGTTAATTTGAAAGGAACACAACACCCAAAACCAGTTGAAGGTTTGCATGAAAAAGCACAATGGTTATCTGGAATTGCTGCTGGTGCGTGGTTTGAATTGCACGATTTGGGAAATAAAACCAAATACCGCTTTAAGCGTATTTCACCTTATGGGAATATTGATTGCGATGCTATTTTTAAAGTTAAAGATGCTACTTTTGATTATAATTTAGAATATCAATTTGTGCATTACTCTAATTGTAAGTTTTTTAATATTGAGCAAAATGGGAAGGTTTTTAGGTTTGAACGGAAGTGTTGATTTTTTCGTCATTCTGAGGGAGGTACTACTGCAAGAATCTGTTTAAAACAGGTTTTAATTATGAAACAATCTTATGTGTAAATAGCAACCAACAAGAACAACACTGTTTTGCATACTGGAGTTTCAAGTGACTTAGTTAAACGTATGTGTCAACCATTAGTCAAAAACGTTTAAAGTTTTTTTAGCAAAGTATAATTGCGATAAATTAATGCATTTTGAAGCTTTCAATTTTATTGAAATGACTACTAAAAGAGAGAAACAGATTAAGAAGTATTAGCGAATTAAAAAGATTAAGTTAATTTAAGAAGATAGCTCAGAATGGAATGACTTATTTGATGGTTGTTTTATTTTGGGTAAAACTTAAATTAATGAGATTACCCCGTCGCACACTACTCGCAATAACAGCTTTTACTACAGTTACTAAAAATTAAAGACTTCTAGTTTATAGCAAAAGGAGCACTTAACTTAAAAGTTGGAATAGTAACTTGAAACTTTTTGGTAGTAGTAAAGTTTACCATACTATAAAAACCTTGCATAGCCCCAAAAGGTGAGGTTAATAAGCAACCCGAAGTATAGGTGTGCGATTCGCCTGGTTTTAAAACAGGTTTTTCGCCAATAACACCTTCACCAGTTACAATTTCAACATTATTAAGAGCATCCATGATTTCCCAGTGGCGCGCATAAAGCTGCACTGAGTCTTTACTTTGGTTTTCGATTGTAACCGTATATCCAAAGGCGTATTGTATTTTATAGTTTTTATAAAACGAGCCTTCGAAATTGGTTTCGACCGAAATTTTTATGCCACTTGTAACTTGTTGAACCATGTTAACTGTTGATAGACAATATGTTTAGTCGGCTAAAATAATGAATATTAGATTTAGAATAACAAAATTTAACACCAATGATTGAAAATATTAGTTAAACGGTGCATTTAATTAGAGATATTGACCGATGTACCCTCGCCTAAGCCAATAATTTTGTCGTAGCGGGCGCCTAAATCTCTGTAATACACAATAACTTTGTAATTATTCTCGGTTTGGTAAAAGTTGCCACTAATAGCGCCTTCATCTAGAACACCATTATTTACAACAACATATTTGTAGTTGTAAAAACCTTGTTTTAGTAAAACAGGTTTAGTGAATATTTTGTCGTATTCATCGTATTCCATTCGGGTGTTTTCTTCAAAAGCATAATTGTTAAAATTACCATATAAATAAATGGATTTATCTTTTAAATCATTATTGGCAATTAACGAAAAATGCACCCAAACGTAGTCTGCCTCAATACTTGGGTCTTGGGCATCTATATTGGTTACTAAATAGTTTCCGTTAATATCTGGGTTATAGGTGTATGGTCTGCTAGCTCTTTCGGTATTAGTAAATAAATAATTATGATATAAATCTTGTAAATCTATCCGTTGCACACCAATATTTGCAGCTCTTATATCTTTGTTTTCAAAATATAAATATTCATTTCCTCCCCAAAAACTAGATTCTATATCGTATTTGTACATAAGTTTATTCCCTATTGTAAATTGAGGTTTTAAATTAGAAATGGCTGTATTTAAATTATTGTTTTGAACCATTACTATTTTCACATTTTGTTTGGGGTTGTTAAATTGCATATTACGTGGTGATATGGCAATTTCTAAACGCTGTTTTTCTTCAATAAATTGTACATCCCTTGAGCGTTTTATACTAACCCCAACATTAGATTTATCTTCGTAAATCATAAATTTTCTCGAAAAAACAAGTTCATCATCATCATTAAAAATGCTTATAAGGTAGTTACCCGTAACTTTTAAACGTCTGGTTTGCGCATTGGGTATAGTAAGTTTGTAATGCGAATATATTTGATACGTGTTTAGTGAGTTTTCGTAATTTCTAATACGCTGATTATCAAAACCATCTAAGTATTCATATTTAATTAGCTCAGAAGGTGTCCAATCAAAATTAAAATGCTCAATTTTATAGTAAAAATCTTCTTCATCGCCATTTAAAGCATCAAATTCTAAAATAACCTGCTCACCTAGCTTTAAAACAGGTAATTGGCTTTCTCTAGTGTTTCCTTTAAAAGCAATGGTTTTAATATAATCTGGTGGATTAACTTCTTCAACTTGAGAAAAGGTTAATAATGGGATAAATAAAAAAATAATATTTTGTTTAAACTTCAATAGCATTTTTGAGTTAATTTTTGCATAAAGATAAACAAATATAATGCCTAAGTTCTTTTTATTATTTAGAATAGGTATAAATAATAAAGATGAATGTTTTTGAATGAATTTTTAGTGTTTTATTCGTATTTTTGCACGGATTTTTACACAACTAATTTCAATAAAAAAAATATGTCAAACGACATTCGTATTAAAAAGGGTCTGGACATTAAACTTATTGGTGAAGCTGAAAAAACTGTTGAACAAGCGGTTATTAGCAACTACTACACCATAAGACCAGAAGATTTTCATGGCGTTATTCCTAAACTTGTTGCAAAAGAAGGTACTACTGTTAAAGCAGGAGGCACTTTGTTTTTTGATAAGTCTAACGAATCTGTTAAATTTTCTTCACCTGTATCTGGAAAAGTAATAGAGGTAATTCGAGGACCAAAAAGACGCATTGATGCCATAAAAATTGAAGCTGATAAAACGCAGTCTTATGAAGATTATGGAACGTTTAATTTAGATGCAGCAAGTGCTGATGATCTTAAAGCTCATTTATTAGTATCTGGATGTTGGCCATTTATAAAGCAACGACCTTATGATGTGATTGCTAATCCTGAAAAATTGCCAAAAGCCATTTTTATCTCAGGATATGCAAGTGCACCTTTAGCAGCAGATTTAGATTTTACGCTAAAGGGTAAGGAAGCTAAATTACAAGCTGCTGTTACAGCACTTACTAAACTTACAGAAGGTAATGTGCATGTTTCGGTTGGTAAAAAATCGAATTCGCCATTGGCTGGTTTATCTGGTGTTACATTACACAAAGTTTGTGGTCCGCATCCTTCAGGGAATGTAGGGACTCAAATTAATAAAATTGACCCTGTTAATAAAGGTGAAGTTGTTTGGACAGTAAATGCGCAAGACTTAGTAATTATAGGCGAATTGTTACTTACTGGAAAATTTAACGCAGAACGTATTGTAGCACTAGTTGGGTCTTCAGTTGAAAAACCAAGATATTTTAAAACCATTATTGGTAGCGAAGTATCAACAATGGTTTACGATAAAGGTATTTCTAAAGATGCTAATGCGCGTATTGTTTCTGGTAATGTTTTAAGCGGAAAGCAAGTGAAACCTGATGGTAGTTTAGACTACTACAGTAATGTTATTAGCATTATTCCTGAAGGCGATGATTACGAATTTTTTGGTTGGAATAAACCCATTTTTAATAAAATTTCTACATCAAGAGCCATGACTTTTTCTTGGTTAACTCCTAAGAAAAAATACGACTTAAATACCAATACAAATGGTGAGCATCGCGCTTTTGTAACTACTGGAACGTATGAAGAAGTTTTTCCATTAGATATTTATCCGATGCAAATTTTAAAAGCTTGTATGTATAAAGATTTAGACGAAATGGAAGCTTTAGGAATGTACGAAGTGGCTCCCGAAGATTTTGCTTTAACAGAATTTGTTTGTGTGTCTAAACAACCACATCAAAAGATTATAAGAGAAGGTTTAGACTTAATGCTTAAAGAGATAGGATAATGGGCTTAAAACAAAACTTACATAAATTTAAAGAAAAGAATAAAAACAAAAAATGGATTCCTGCATTTAATGCCATTCATACATTTTTATACTTACCAAATGAGATCACACATAATGGGACTCATATAAAAGTTGCCGATGATTTAAAACGTACCATGAATACGGTTATTATGGCAATGATTCCGTGTTTAATTTTTGGTATGTTTAATGCAGGTTATCAACATCATTTAGCATTGGGCGATATTCAGGCGGTTGCAGGAAGTTTCTTTAGTTCAGAATTTTGGACGATGGATAATTTCTTAGTTGGATTTTGGAAAATAGTGCCATTAATTATTGTGTCTTACGGTGTTGGTTTAGGTATCGAATTTATATTCGCTATCATAAAAGGACACGAAGTAGAAGAAGGTTACTTAGTAACAGGGATGCTTGTGCCACTTATTGTGCCTATTGATATTCCACTATGGATGCTTGCTGTAGCCGTAATCTTTGGTGTAGTAATAGGAAAAGAGGTGTTTGGAGGAACAGGAATGAATATTCTTAACCCTGCATTAACCATAAGAGCCTTTTTATTCTTCGCTTATCCAACTTGGATGAGTGGTGATAAAGTTTGGGTACATGGTGCTGTAGAGCGCGACCAAATGATAGCTGCAGGAGAGAACCTTGATGCTGTTTCTGGTGAAACCATTTTAGGTGTTTTGGCTCAAGGTAAAGAAGTGACGCATTCTGTTTCGGAAATGTTCTTAGGTTTTATTCCAGGTTCGGTAGGTGAAACGTCAACATTATTAATACTATTAGGTGGTTTGTTCTTAATCTTTTCAAAAATAGGGAGCTGGAGAATTATGCTATCGTCTGTTTTAGGAGCTATAGCTATGGGATTAATTTTTAATGGAGTTGTAGATTCTGGATGGATTACAGAAAGCAGTAAATTTTATGGGTTAATGAGCACACCTTTTTGGCATCACTTAATTATTGGTGGTTTTGCTTTTGGTACGGTATTTATGGCGACAGATCCTGTAACAGCTTCGCAAACCACAAAAGGAAAATGGATATACGGTTTTTTAGTAGGATTTATTTCTATAATGATTCGTGTATTCAATCCAGCATATCCAGAGGGTGTTATGTTAGCTATTCTATTAATGAATGTGTTCGCGCCAACAATCGATCATTACGTAGTACAAGGAAATGTTAAAAGACGTTTAAAACGTGTAAAGGTTAAAACAGCTTAAGTTATGAGTAATAAAACAGATTCAAATATATATACAATACTATTTGCCATAGTAATGGTAATTGTAGTAGGTGGATTGTTAGCGTTTACAGCTTCAGCTTTAAGGTCAAACATTGATGAAAATAAACGACTAGAAAAGCAGCAAAATATTTTGTATGCCATGGGAGTTAATGAAAACGAAGGGAATTCAGCAGTTTTTGTTTCGACAGAAAAAGCTCCAGAGTTATTTTCGCAATACATCAAAAAACAATTAGTCATTCAAGATGGAAAGGTATCTGAAGATGATCAAGCTTATCTAATTGATGTTAAAAAAGAACAAGCTAATGCTAAAGTGGGTAATGCAAGACGTTTACCGTTATTTGTTGGAGAAAAAGATGGTAAAACATTTTACATTGCTCCAATTAGAGGTAAAGGGCTTTGGGATGCTATTTGGGCTTATGTAGCTATGGATGAAAATATGGTAGTAAAAGGTGCGTATTTTGATCATAAAGGAGAAACACCAGGTTTGGGAGCTAATATTAAAATGCGTTATTTTATGGATGACTTTATTGGTGAGCATTTGATGAAAAATGGTGCCTTTAAAGGAATTAATGTAGCAAAAGGAAATGCTGATCCTAAAAACGAAGATAAAACGGATAATGAGGTAGATGCCATTGCAGGTGCTACTATTACAGGTGATGGCGTTTCAGCAATGATAAAGAGCGATTTAAAACTTTACGTACCTTATTTTGAAACTTTAAAACAATAACAAATGGGACTTTTATCAAAAAAAGACACAGCATTAATAACAGATCCACTAACAGATAATAACCCAATTACAATTCAAGTACTAGGTATTTGTTCTGCTTTAGCTATTACGGCAGAACTTAAAGCTTCTTTAGTAATGGGGATTGCAGTATTGTTTGTATTAGGAGTAGGTAACGTCGTTATTTCTTTAATGCGAAATATTATTCCTTCAAAAATTAGAATTATAGTACAGCTTATAGTTGTGGCTTCTTTAGTAATTATTGTTGATCAAGTTTTAAAAGCATTTGCTTACGAATTAAGTAAAACGTTATCAGTGTTTGTTGGGTTGATAATTACCAATTGTATTATTATGGGGCGTTTTGAAGCTTTTGCTTTAGGAAATGGTCCTTGGCGTTCTTTTTTAGATGGCATTGGTAATGCTTTGGGGTATGCTGTAATTCTTATAATAGTTGGTTTTTTTAGAGAGCTTTTAGGGTCGGGAACACTTTTCGGTATTCCAGTACTAGGAGATTCTATTGAAAAAACAGGAGTATACGCATTTGGATATGAAAATAACGGATTTATGTTAATGCCTCCAATGGCATTAATTGTAGTAGGTATTATTATTTGGGTACAACGTAGTAGAAATAAAGCATTAATTGAAGACTAAAATTTAGCTGATGGTAAATGATTTTTAGTTAAAAATTTTAACCAAAAACAAATAACCAACAACAAATAACTAAAAAATATGGAACATATAGAATTATTTTTTAAATCAATATTTATAGATAACATGGTATTTGCAGTGTTTTTAGGAATGTGCTCTTATCTTGCTGTATCTAAAAAAGTGAGTACTGCGGTTGGTTTAGGCGCTGCAGTAATATTTGTATTAGCTATTACAGTGCCTTTAAACTGGTTGCTAGATCAATACCTCTTGCAGCCTGGTGCGTTAGCATGGTTAGACCCAAAATACGGTGTTAATGGTAGTGAAACAATGGATTTAAGTTTTTTATCATTTATCATGTTTATTGCAACGATTGCAACTATGGTACAATTGGTAGAAATAGTAGTGGAGAAATTTTCACCTTCATTATATAATTCACTAGGTATTTTCTTGCCATTAATCGCTGTAAACTGTGCGATTTTAGGAGGTTCATTATTTATGCAATCTCGTGAAATCCCAACTTTTGGTCTAGCATTAAATTATGGTGTTTCTTCAGGAATAGGGTGGTTTTTAGCGATATTAGCTATTGCAGCTATTCGTGAAAAAATTAGATATTCAAATGTGCCACCAGCGTTAAGAGGTTTAGGCATTACATTTATTATTACTGGATTAATGGGGATAGGTTTCTTAAGTTTTGGAGGCATGCTAACAGGAGGAGAAGAAGAATATGAAGTAGAAAAAACAGCTAAGATAATAGATACAGCAAAAGAAACTAAAGAAAATGAGTTAGCTAACAACATAAAAGTAAATGAGTAATATGATTTTGGCAGCAGGTACATTAGGAACAATAATAGCAACAGTAACAGCTTTTTTAATTATTACGTTGTTATTAGTAGCATTACTATTAGTTGTAAAGCAAAAATTATCACCATCTGGTCCAGTAAAAATCATCATTAATGGTGAACGGGAAATTGAAGTAGCTTCAGGAGATAGTTTATTATCCACATTAGGTGCACAAAAAATATTTTTGCCATCAGCCTGTGGTGGTGGTGGAACGTGTATTCAATGCGAATGCCATGTTTTAGAAGGAGGAGGAGAAGCTTTACCAACTGAAACACCTCATTTTACTCGTAAAGAGTTAAAAGAAGGCGCACGTTTATCTTGTCAGGTTAAAGTAAAGCAAGACATGAATATTACCATTCCAGAGGAAGTGTTTGGTATTAAAAAATGGGAAGCAACCGTTGTGCGTAATTATAATGTGGCATCATTCATTAAGGAGTTTGTTGTAGAGATTCCTGAAGATATGGGCTATAAAGCAGGAGGTTATATCCAAATTGAAATTCCTGAGTGCGAAATTAAATATTCAGATATTGATATTACGGCACATCCAGAAGAGCATGATACGCCAGATAAATTTCAAGCAGAATGGGATAAATTTGGACTTTGGCCTTTAGTTATGAAAAATACCGAAACTGTTGAAAGAGCTTATTCTATGGCTTCTTTTCCAGCTGAAGGAAGAGAAATTATGTTAAATGTACGTATTGCTACACCACCATGGGATAGAAATAAAAACGGATGGATGGATGTAAACCCAGGTATAGCATCGTCTTATATATTTGCGCAAAAACCAGGAGATAAAGTAACTATTTCTGGGCCTTATGGAGAGTTCTTTATCAATGAGTCCGAAAGCGAAATGCTTTATGTTGGTGGTGGAGCAGGTATGGCACCAATGCGCTCGCACTTATATCATTTATTTAAAACCCTAAAAACGGGTAGAAAAGTAACATATTGGTATGGTGGACGTTCTAAACGCGAGTTATTTTACCTTGAGCATTTCTATGAGTTGGAACGTGAGTTCCCTAACTTTAAATTCTATTTAGCGCTTTCTGAACCTTTACCAGAAGATAACTGGAAAGTAAAAGAAAATATTGATGCTGAAGGCGATGGTTTTGTTGGGTTTATTCACAATTGTGTGATTGATAATTATTTAAATCATCATGAGTCGCCAGAAGATATAGAATTGTATTTCTGTGGACCGCCATTAATGAATAAAGCAGTTCAAAAAATGGGAGAAGATTTTGGTATCCCAGACGAGCATATCAGATTTGATGATTTTGGAGGTTAAGCTTTAAAACTTTATAAAACTAAAACCCAATGCGAAAGTGTTGGGTTTTTTGTATTATTTTTACATTATGAGTAAACCACTTACAGAACAAGAATTACACAATTTAGCTATGAACCATGTTGGAAAAGATTTAGAACAACGTGGTTTTGAGTTTATAGCTGTTAATAGTAAACTAAAAAAACATCCGCAATTTGTGTGTATCGATAAAAATAAGCAATATTATTTTGTAATTGTTCGCGTCGTTATTTTACCAGATAATCCTAATAATTATGATGTAGTTTGGATGGAATCATTTAAAAAGCATGCCAGAGAAAAAGATGCCAAAGTATTATACGCAGGTGTTGGATTAGGAAATCCAGATGATAAAAAATCTCCTATTCATTTAAACCAAGAGTATTTATTGGAGTATAATGGTATACAGGTTTTAGAAACAAATTTGAATTAAAACGTTATTCCGAGCATAGCGCGGGAATCTTTATAAAAGGAATTTAAAAGATGAAAAAAAGAATATTATTTGTTCTAACTGTTTTACTTATAGTTTCATGTAAAAAAGAAAAAGAAGTAAATACAAATACAATACTTGAAGGAGTTGTTTTTGGTACTGATTATAAGGTTGTTTATAATTCAGAAATTAATTACCAAAAACAATTCGATAGCTTGTTTTATATTATTAATAAATCGATGTCTACATATCAGGTTAACTCAGATATTTCTAAATTAAATAGAAATGAAAGTGTTGAGGTTGATGAACATTTTATAAAAGTTTTAAACAATTCAAAAGAAATTTATAAAGCAACTAAAGGTGCTTTCGATCCTACAATTGGAGCAGTTGTTAATGCTTGGGATTTTGGTTCCGAAGGAAAAATTATAAATCTTGATAGCCTTAAAATTGATAGTTTAATGGTTTCAGTAGGTTTAGATAAAGTAAAACTGATAAATAGACAGATTGTTAAGCCTAAAGAAACTTTTATAGATTTTAACGCCATAGCAAAAGGTTATGCTGTTGATGTGGTTTCAGAATTTTTAGAAAACCAAAATGCAAAAAACTATTTAGTCTATATTGGAGGCGAAATAAGAACTAGCGGCATTAATATTGAAAAAAAACTACCATGGCGAGTTGGTGTGGAAAACCCGAATTTTAATGGTACACAATCAATAAATAGAGCTCTAAGTTTAAAAGATAAAGCTATGGCAACATCTGGGACTTACAGAAAGTTTAAAGTTGATGAAAACGGAAATCGTTATGCACATATAATCGATACTCAAACAGGCTATCCTAGTAAAACCAACTTGTTAAGTATTTCAGTAATTGCAGATGATTGTATGACCGCCGACGCCTATGCTACTGCTTTTAAGGCTATGGGTATTGAAAAGGTAAAAGCCTTTTTAAAAGAACACCCTGAGCTTAAAGTGTTTTTAATTTTTGAAAATGAAAACCAAGAGTTTGAAACTTTAGCTTTAAATGATTTTCCTGAGTAATTGTAATTGCTACGTCAAACTAAACTTGTTTCTGTTTCTCATAGTATTTAAAACAGTATTTTGTAATTATAAAACTATTTATAACAAACCGGAATAATTTCGCCTTTAGTTAAACAATATTTTTCAATATCTGCACTTGAAAGGGTTGAGGTATAATCAATTTCTTCAACTTTAAAGCCAATACTTCGCAGTTTATCAAAATAATCCCGACCATAAACACGCACATGGTCGTATTGTCCAAATATTTTAGCACGTTCTTTTTTGTCAGTTATCGAATCGTCTTCAAAAGTCTCTGCTCTGCTTAAATCTTGAGGAATTTGAAGAATTGCCATTCCATTAGGTTTTAAAACGCGATATAATTCTTGCATAGCTTTAATGTCATCTGGGATATGCTCTAAAACATGGTTGCATAAAATAACATCGTAACTATTATCCTTAAACGGAAGATTACAAATATCTGCTTTTACATCGGCTAAGGGTGAGTTTAAATCTGTAGTGGTGTAATCCAGATTTTTCATTTTTATAAAGCGCTTATAAAATGCTTGTTCTGGTGCAAAATGAAGAATTTTTTTTTCTGATGAAAAGAAATTTGTTTCATTTTTTAAATACAACCATAACAAACGATGGCGTTCTAAACTTAAAGTAGATGGCGACAAAACGTTATTGCGTTGATTGCTATATCCATAGGGTAAAAAACTCCTAAAAGATTTATTATCTATTGGGTCGGTAAATTTAGTTCCTTTTAAAAAAAATACTAAAACAGGGCGAATAATATAACTTAACCTAATGAGTAAAGGTCTTGGTATTACGTTTAATATAAGTTTGAAGAGTTTTTTCAAAAGCGATTATTTATAATCTTCACGATCGTGTAAAAATGTATCAATGAAAATACAATCTGTTAAAGCAATAGCGCTATGGATTTTTCTTTGATTCTTAAGAAAATTTATAAGCTATAATTATAAAACCAATTGTTTCTGTCTAAACTCATCTTCCTCATTACTTTCAATACCTAAAGCTTCGTATATATATGCGAATGTTGAAAGTAACTCTGGTTTTCCATCAACTAGTGCTACATCGTGTTCAAAATGAGCACTTGGTTTGTTATCTAAAGTGGTAATAGTCCAGCCGTCTCTGTGTTGTTTTATTCTATGTGTTCCCATATTAATCATAGGCTCAATAGCTACTACCATACCTTCAATAAATTTTTTACCACGACCACGTTTTCCGTAGTTTGGCATCTCAGGGTCCTCGTGCATTTTGCTACCTAAGCCATGACCAACGAGTTCTCTCACAACACCATAACCATGATCTTCGCAATATTTCTGAATGGCGTAACCCACATCTCCAACCCGATTTCCTTTTTTAAATGCTCTAATACCAACATATAAAGATTCTTTGGTAACCTTCAGAAGCTTTTCCGTTTCTGTTGCAATCTCACCAACAGCAAATGTATAAGCATGATCCCCATAAAAACCGTTTTTTAATGCACCACAATCTATAGATATAATATCGCCTTCTTCGAGAGGCTTGTTAGTTGGAAAACCATGAACCACTTGGTCGTTAGGACTCATACAAAGTGTATTAGGAAAATCATATAATCCTAAAAAACCAGGTATAGCACCATTGTCCCTAATATATGCTTCGGCTAACTTATCTAGTTGTAATGTTGTAACACCGGGCTTAACCTCCTTTGCAAGCATTCCTAATGTTCTGGAAACAATCAATGCGCTTTCTCGCATTAATTCAATTTCTTCACTTGTTTTTACGACAATCATCTTTAAAAAATATGGGCAAAGATACTTAAAAATAAAATTCTAATAATTTGTATTTATATGCCTATATGCCTTTTGACATTTTTATGAATTCACTAATTGGTAATTTTACTAAATTAAATATCAATAAGATGTATAAAATAGTAAGCGCTGAAGAGGCAGTAAAGGTTATAAAGTCTAATAATAAAGTTTATATTCAAGCCGCCGCCGCTCCGCAATTACTGATGAAGGCTAAGACCGAGCGTCATGAAGAATTACGTTACGTTGAGGTTTGTCATTTACATATTGAAGGCGAGACACCTTATACAAATCCGGAATTAAAAGATAGCTTTCATGTAAATTCCTTTTTATTGGTAAAAATGTGCGTCATACTCTAACACCTGGAAATGGATCTTATACGCCCGTTTTTTTAAGTGAATTACCATTGCTTTTTAAAAGAAATATATTGCCAATAGATGTCTCTTTAATACTCGTTTCTGTTCCAGATAGTCATGGATATTGTTCTTTAGGCGTTTTTCTTGAAGCCACTTTGGCTGCTATCGAAAATGCTAAAATTGTAATTGCACAAGTTAATAAACAAATGCCTAGAACTTATGGTGATGGAATTATTCATTATAAGTTCTAGGCATTTGTTTGTTGAATGTAATGAAGCTATTCTAGTATTTACTTTAGACGAACCTACTGAGGTTGAAAATAAAATCGGTGACTATGTAGCTAGTTTAATTGAGGATAAAAGTACTTTGCAAATGGGAATAGGTACAATACCTAATGCTGTTTTATCAAGGTTGATAAACTATAAAGGTTTAGGGTTGCATATCGAAATGTTTTCTGATGGCGTTTGATTTAATTTTAAAAGATGTTATAAATGGGAATTACAAAGGTGTAAATCTAGGGCATGCATTGTCAACTTTTTTGGCAGGTTCTAAGCGATTATATGATTATGTTGATGATAATCCTTTTGTTTAAATGCAACCATCTGATTATGTGAACGATGTATCTATTATAAAAAAAAATCCTAAATGGAGGCTATTGAAGTTGATGTAACAGGACAAGTTTGTGATGATTCTATTGGCACCAAAATGTATTCTGGTGTAGGTGGGCAAATGGATTATATTCGCGGAGCATCATTAAGTGATGATGGTAAGGCTATAATTGCTTTACCGTCAATAAAAAATAAAGGCATTAGCAGAATTGTACCTAGTTTAAAACTTGGTGCAGGTGTAGTTACTACACCTGCATATGTGCATTATGTAGTAACAGAATATGGTATTGCTAATTTGTACGAAAAAAAAATTAAACAACGTGTTAAAGCATTAGTAGATATTGCGCATCCAGACTATAGAGCATCTATTGAAAAAACGCATTTTGATTTAATTTAAAGGTTTTTAAAAAAATTAAAAAAACCTTTTTTTTGCTTAGGAATATTTGGTTTTGTGTTGGTTAGCATTTGGTATATCTCGCCCCAACCTATAAAACCACCAATATTCCTGTCGTCAATAAATAAATCGGCATGAATTTTTCTGCTTATATTTTCACCGTATTCTTCTCCAGAAAAGCTATTATTTACAGCGTAAAAAACAATACCATTGTTTTCGCAAAAGGCTACAGCTTCATTTAGTTTTTTACCACATCGGTAAGTCCATAAAATCAATCGATGCCCTTCTTTTTGAAGTTTTCTTAAAGTTTCAAAAGCAAAAAGTTTAGGTTTACCTATTTTTGGGTAGGCGTCTTCAACTATGGTGCCATCAAAATCTACAGCAATTATAAGCGTTTGGTCAAAATTCATTTAAATTATTGACTTGAATTTAACACAAAAGTACAATATTTTAACCACTATGAGAATTCAAAAACCTAACCTTATACAACTTTAAATCAAAGCATGTTGTGACATGGTATTGGGTTGTGGCACACCCATAAGTTTTAAAATTGTTGGAGCCATATCTCCTAAAATACCATCTTTAATATCTCTTAAATCATTATCAATTAAAATTACAGGAACAGGATTTGTTGTATGTGCGGTATTTGGTGTGCCATCTGGATTAATCATGGTTTCACAATTGCCATGATCTGCTATAAGCAAAGTAGTATAACTATTGTTTAATGCTGTATTAACTATAGCTTTTACGCATTCATCAACAGCTTCACAAGCTTTTATTGCTGCCTCCATGACACCAGTATGCCCAACCATATCGCCATTTGCAAAATTTAAGCAAACAAAATCTACATCGCCTTTTTGCAATTCAGGTACAAGAGCATCGCGCAGTTCGTAAGCACTCATTTCGGGTTTTAAATCGTATGTAGCCACTTTAGGTGAGTTTCTTAAAATCCGAGTTTCCCCATTAAAAGGTTCTTCACGACCACCAGAAAAGAAGAATGTAACGTGAGGATATTTTTCAGTTTCAGCAATTCTTATTTGTTTCTTACCATGATTTTCTAAAACTTCACCAAGAGTTTCGGTTAAATTTTCTTTATTGAATATGACGTTGATATTTTTATAAGTATCGTCATAATTTGTTAGCGTTACATAGTGCAGGTTGAGTTTGTGCATGTTTTGCTCATGAAAATCGTTTTGTGTTAAAGCTTCGGTTAACTCACGACCACGATCTGTTCTAAAATTAAAGAATATCACAACATCATCATTTTTAATTTGTGCAATAGGTTTACCAGACTCATCAACTGAGATAATTGGTTTTATAAATTCGTCGGTTATATCATTCTTATAATTTTGTCTTATAGTTTCGGTTATATTTGTAGATTTTTCACCAGCACCATTAACCAAAGCATCGTAAGCTAGTTTTATGCGTTCCCAACGTTTATCTCTATCCATTGCATAATAACGACCAGTTACAGTTGCTAATTTGGTACTAGTGTGTTCTATGTGGTTCTCTAGTTCGGTTACAAAGCCATAACCAGATTTTGGGTCTACATCACGCCCGTCGGTAAAGGCATGTACGTAAGTGTTGGTTAAACCAAAATTGTTGGCAGCATCAATTAAACCCAATAAATGGTTAATATGTGAGTGTACGCCACCATCGCTTAACAAACCTAAAAAATGAACATTCTTATTATTGATTTTAGCATAATTAAAAGCATCAACTAAAACTTGCTCGTTATTTAGGGTTTTATTTTTTACAGCTAGATTTACTTTTACTAAATCTTGATAAACTATACGTCCAGCTCCTAAATTCATATGTCCAACCTCGCTATTTCCCATTTGCCCTTCTGGTAAGCCAACATGCAAACCATCAGTTCTTAAAGTGGCAAAAGGGTATTTTTTATATAGGGAATCAATAAAGGGTGTTTTAGCATGATCGATTGCAGATACTTTTGGGTCTGGAGAATTACCCCATCCATCAAGAATCATTAAGATGACTTTTTTGTTCATTTTTTGTGAGAATTTTTAAGTTTTCAAAGATAATGAGATTATAAAAAAATCTATAGAAAAAAGCTTTAAAATCCTTATAAACAAAAGATTTTTACGAGTATCTCAACAAAAAAGCTTTAACATAATAAAATGTGAAATCAATGTTAAAAATATGTTATTAATTATTTTTTATGTAACAAATTAAAATTTTTATCGTCTCTTTAGTATATCAAAAAACGAAATCAATAATCAAATTAAAATCTTTCATCATGAAAAAAACAATCATTATTTCTGCAATCGCATTATGTTTTTCTATTACAACTATTAATGCAAAATCTATTAATCACAACACTAAAGATTACAGTATAGAAACTGTGTTACAAGTTAGTCCTTTTTGCGTATCTATTGCTAAAGGCGACATGGATACGGTTAAAAAACTAATTGATTTAGGTGTAGATGTAAACAAAAAATCTAATGGGATGACGCCATTAATGTACGCTGCCAAGTTTAACAGAACAGACATTTTAAAGCTTTTAATATCTAAAGGCGCTAAGTTAAAAGTTAAGTGTAATAGGGGGTTAACTGCTGTAAAATATGCTAAGCAATCTAATGCAAAAGAAGCTTTAGCTATTTTAGAAGAAGCATTAAGATAAGATAAAAATAATTGTATTATAATAATTATTTTGAGTTAGTCACTCTTAAAAGAGGCTGTCTAAAAAGGTTTTTTGTTTTTTTAGAGTTAAAAAATTTGTATCAAAAGGCACCATTAAAAAAACTTTTTAGACAGCCTCTTTTTTTAGCTTAATAGAAGAACATTATTTTACATGCCCATATTATTATAAAAACGCTTCTATGGTATTAGATAACTCAATATTACAACAAAAACACATTGAAGATTGAGAGATTTGTTGCTAACCCAATTCAAATTTATATAAGCCTTAATAATTTAGAATAGGTAGCTTTTCAAACAGATACCATTGAACAATAATTTTTCTAATTTTATTATTGTAGAAATTAAAAAGGGTTGTATATTTGCAATCCAATATCGCGGGATAGAGCAGTAGGTAGCTCGTCGGGCTCATAACCCGAAGGTCACTGGTTCGAGTCCAGTTCCCGCTACTAGCAAAAATAGGGCTTTCAAGAAATTGAAAGCTTTTTTTTATTTCTCTGTACAACATATGTACAACAAATAATAGCTTAACTCGATAAGCCATGTGATGAAAAAACTTTTTTCACAGAATAAAATAAACTTCAATAGATCTATACTTGTTAAATCTGCAATATTTTTTATTCTGATTATAACGGTAGTGCTATCTGCATCTACATACTTGTTAAATAAGAAAGCAACAAGAACAGTAGAACTTTATAGTCAAGATCGCTTAAAACATACCTCAAACATTGTTGAAAGGGCTTTCTATTCTACGTTAAAGGAAGTTGAAAATGATATTTCCCTCATTTCCAAAAATGTCGCATTAAAACATTTTATCTATGCCCCATCTCATAGAAACCTAGAACAATTTGATAATTTATTTTCGATTATATTAAGTGAAAAACCCAATTATTTTCAAATTAGATTATTGGATATTAATAATGAAGGAAAGGAGCTAATCAAATATGAAAAACATAAGGATACTGTTTTCAAAACTCCAGAAGATAAGCTGCAATATAAAGGCAATAAAAACTATTACAAAAATGCCCTGAGTATCAACGCACCATTTTATTTTTCTGAAATAACTCTAAATGAAGAATATGGAAAGGTCAGCATACCGTTAAGACCTACCTTAAGAGCCATTGGTAAATTATTTGGTAAAAACGGCACACCTGAACTTATGATTATTATAAATGTTGATCTTTCAAATTTTTATGATGAAATATTACAAATTAATAGACAAGAAATTAAGAGCAGTATAGTTGATAAACTAGGAGAATTTAAGTATGATAATGATTTTAATAATTGTTTTGGATTTCAAAGAAACACGAATATAACTTTTAAAAAAATCTTTAATCTACCAATAGATTCTTTACTCTTTAAGGAGCAGGGTAAAAATCTCATTCAGGATTCAATTGACCAAAATTATATTTATCATTTAAAAGAAGTAACATATTCAAGCGGTTTAAATACACTATACTTCGTTACAATAGCAAGTCAAAAAAACATATTTACCAATGTAACTCTAATAAATAAATACTCGCTCCATCTAGTGCTTATAATTTGCTGTATTATTTTTGTTGTTATTTTTTCCTATGCCTATTATTTTGCTAAAAAGATACGAAAAGTTACTAATGCTATTAGTAGTTATAATGATGAATCATTTTCAGCTTCCTACTTAATAGATATAAAAGATCGAAAAGATGAAATAGGGTTACTTGCTAGAACTTATATTAGAATGAAAAATGATATTGATTCCAATATCTCTAAACTAAAAACCTCATTAAAACAAGAAAAAGCAGCAATACAGGAAAAAGATGAGTTTTTGCAAAACATGGGGCACGAGATAAGGACTCCCTTGAACAATATTTTAGGCCTTACAAATTTATTAACCCGAAACAAACCTTTAGAAGCTCAAAAACCGATTATTAAGGCATTGGAAAGAAGCGCCAGAAACTTGAATGGTTTAATGCATGACATACTTGATGAACAAAAATTAATTCAAGGTGAAATTACTTTAGCTCCAACCGATGCAAACATACATCAGCTATTAGAAAATATCGTTTCCAACTATATGTTTGAAGCTGTTAAGAAAGGATTGGAAGTTAACCTAAATACTTCTAAAGATATCAAGGAAAAACAATATTTAATTGATATTTTAAGATTTGAACAAATTATTACCAACCTTTTGGTTAATGCCATTAAATATACATTAAAAGGAGGTATTAATATAAATGCTTCTATTGATAAGGGTGAACTTTCTGTAGAAGTAATTGATACAGGAGAGGGGATTACTAATAAACATCTTAATAAAATAAAAAATCGATTCTACAGGGTAAATAATTTACGATTGGATAAAGAAGAAGGTTTTGGTTTAGGTTTATCTATTGTGGTAAAGTTGATTAGTTTATTTAATGGGAATTTAGAAGTTTCTTCTTCTAAAAAAGGATCCATTTTTCGCTTTTCAATTCCAATAAAAGTATCTACAACTAGAAATACTATATCTTCCGAAAATGACACACTGTACCCCAGTTATGTTGAAGGGTGTAAAATATTACATATAGAAGATGATTTGTCGACGTTGTTTATGATTAAAAATACGTTTGAAGCTATAGGGATTAAATTAAAGCAAGTTTCTACAATTGCTGATGCAGAAAACATCCTTAAAAAATCTTCTTTTGATTTAATCCTAACGGATTTGATGCTCGATTCTGAAAATATTATTGATTATGTGAAAAATGACCTTTGCCAATATTATATACCTATAGTGGTCTTTTCAGCATTAACTAATTTTGATGCGAATAACTTAGATATAAGATATTTACAAAAACCAATGGATTTAAATGCTTTAACGGATTACGTGGTTACATTAACCTGCAAAAATGAATTTGATACTCCTGAACTCGGCAATATATATAGGCAGTATGATAATGATAGTAGTAAAACTAAAAAGTACCTAGCTATTTTAATTCAGGAATTCAATCAATATCATTCAAGAATATTGACTGTTCTAGAAACTAAAAATCAAAAAGAATGGGATGCCATTAAGCACAAAATAATTACGCACATAAATTCGTTAAAGCTCGACCATATGAAAGCTATTTTCCAAGAAGATATAAATAGTATCTCATTGGAAAAATCACAAGCTCTAATCGATGATATTAGATACTTACTATGCTATTTAAGAAATGAGCAGAGAACTAATTTAGCAAATTGAGTTTTTTAAAAAATTCTTCCTCGTAAGTTTTACTAAGTGGTATCATTTGATCCGAAATTGTTATTCCCTCTGAAGACACCCTATCAACTTTATCAATATTTACAATGTAAGATCTATGGATTTGTTGAAAACTAGAAGTCAATTTTGATGTAACTTCTTTTAAAGTCATAATAGTCATTACTTTTCTATCAGCCATATAAAACTCCAAATAGTTGCCGGCAGATTTAATATATAGTACATCTTTAATAAAAATCTTAATAAGATTATTGCCCTCTTTTATAAAAAAATGCTCCTGCTCATTAAAGCCGACCTTCACTTGTTTTTTAACCTTTTCAATAGCTTTGTAAAATCTTACAAATTCAATTGGCTTAACCAAATAATCTATAATTTGAGGGTAATTATATGATTCATGTCCAAAATCCCTGTTAGAAGTAATCATAACAACCGAAACATTTTTATCCAAGATGGAAAGAATTTCTTTTCCTCTTATATCTGGTAAATCATAATCCAAAAGAATTAAATCAAAACGATTTTGGTTTATTAGTGTAATAGATTCAAAACCAGAATAAGAAATGGTAATATTAAAAATAATGCCCAGTTTCGTGCAGAAGTGTTCTAATAAGTCACATATTAAAGGATCATCGTCAACAATTAAACAACGCATATAATTTTAATCAGTTTATTTTACGGTTTCATCATTTAAAACCTACTATCCATCAATTTTAAAGAAAAGATAATAGCATAATTTTTACTTTGGCATAAATTTACAACAAAAAACTAAGTTTATGAATGAACTAAAAAATGTTTTAGTAAGTAAAATATATAAGTATTCTGATAAACATAAGGTTTCTTTTTTAGCTATTTCAATAGGTCTCATTTATTTATGGTTTGGCATATTAAAGCTTTTTCCTGGTTTAAGTCCAGCCGAAAATTTAGCAGGAAACACACTCTCTGCCATCGTTTTTTACACAATAAACCAAAGAACACTTTTAATAGTACTAGCCCTTGTTGAAATTTTTATTGGTATTAATCTTCTATTTCAAAAAAGAAATAAACTTTTAATCTATCTCGTGTTTATCCACATGATTGGCACACTGCTTCCATTGTTTATTTTTCCCGAAATTTCTTTTACCAAACCGCCTTTCGGATTCAGTATTATTGGCCAGTACATCATGAAAAACTTTGTCATTATAAGTGGGTTAATAATTGTTTTCTCTAAAAAATCAACTAAATAAAAAAATTACAAATGAAGAAAAAACAACTAATTTTATTCTTAACCTTTGGAGCTTTATTGTTTCTGAGTTTCCAAATAGCTAATAACCATTTACATTTATTACAATCTCCTGGGGTTGTTATAGAAGATTATGTAGAACCTGATTATGAATTGGGGTCAGGACACATAGATTCGCTAATTCCATATCCAGATGTAAAAAAAGGAGAACGCACACCATTTGACTTATGGCGTTACGGTGGTAAAGGTAAAAGTTCTTTTACCACACCAGATTTACCTATGTCTTGGGAAGAATGGCTAAAATTCCATGAAAAGCAAAAACCAGAGTTAATGGCTGATGTTAGGAATTATATGAACTCCCGATTTAATTTTAGCGGTGAATCTTACGACGGCAAAACAATGTCTGGAGGAAGAAAACCAATTATGAAAGGCCCAATTTCAAGACTTCCGAAAGGCATTTCTTCTTTTGAAGATTTAGACAGCTATACTCCAGAAGAAATTAAAAACAAGAAACTATTCCCTTTTGTTCCTTTGGCTCATCCTTTGCACTCAACAGCTCATATGCTTTTTCCTGATAGCTGGAATAAAGCACATCCAGAGCACAATAGGATTGATGTGAACCATGATTTTCCTGATGAGTATTTACCTGAATTTCCACCACCAATGTTTTTATCTAACCATAAGGAACTTGGAGATGTTACAAAAGGCAAAGAGGTAACATTAGCCAATTATTATGAAATTTTTAATGGCCTACTTACTCCAGAACAAATGGAAGGCTTAAACGAACTATTAACTCCTACTCCAACAACTTGGTTTAACCATACCCCGCATAGAGTTACTAAAGAGCCTAGCGCTGGTGTTTCATGCTTTTCTTGTCATGTGAATGGCCATACAAATGGAGCTATTGAATTAGGTCCTGATAGTAGACCTAATCTTGCCAGACTTCGGGTTGACACGCCAACAATGAGAGGCAACTTTAATGCTATGCAGTTAGGATCTAAGCGCTCTATAAGAAGTATGGATCATTTTGCAGAAGTAGAAGAGTATTTTGATGGAGATCCAGGTATGCAACAACACATAGGTCAAAGAGGTTTACAAAGAGCGCTTTCTAATAGAATGGGAGATTTTAATTCCATGCTGGATTTTCCCCCTGCACCTAAGTTAGATGGTATGGGTAATTTAATTCCAAGCAAATCGACAAAACAAGAATTATTAGGAGAAAGTTTGTTTAGAGGGAAAGCTAAATGCGCCACTTGCCATTACGGGCCTGCATTTGTAGATGATTACCTTCATGACTTAAAGGTAGAGCGTTTTTATAAAGGAAGACCAGAAGGTCCAATAAAAACGTTTCCACTAAGAGGTATAAAAGATTCTCCTCCATACTTGCACGACGGAAGGCTGCCTACTTTAGCAGATGCTACTGAATTTTTTAATGTCATTTTTGAGCTAAAACTTACTAAAAAAGAAAAAGAGGCTATTACTGCTTATATGATGTGCCTATAATCTAGTTGAGGATAAACTATAATTTTTTTAAGTTTTAATAAGAGTTTATTGATTCATAACCCGAAGGTCACTGGTTCGAGAATACTCCAGTGTCTAATTGGACTTACAATAAAAAACTGAACATTAAGTTGCGAGATTATGCAACTAGATTATTGTTATACATTTCTAAATTAAATTCATTAATAGTTTTATAGTTTAAAAAAGAATGTCTTCTTCTTTTATTATACCAAGTTTCTATCCAGCTAAAGACTCACAATTCAGCTTGTGGCCCATAATTGTATTTGTGTTTATACACACCCATTCTGTTTTTAGACTTTTAAAGTAAGACTCAGCAACAGCATTATCCCAACAATTACCTAGATTGTAAAAACAACTACTGCAAATAAAGGAAGTACAGAATATTTTATGACCTCTTATAGATTTTAGCCTAGAATTACGTCCTCAATTTGTTCATTCATAGAAATCCCTAAAGCCTTCAATTCTTTTAATATTGGAGCATAAATAGATTTCTTAATTGGAATATGTACTCCAGTATCTGTAATTTTTTCTTCTAGAATTAATTTAACACCAATAGCTGCTGGCAAAGCTACAGTTCTGGCTATAGATGTATAATCTTTATTTCCATAATCTAATAACCTAGAAACTATGGTTTCTTTATCACCATTGGATTTAGTAATCTTAAATATATGCTGCATAATCACCATATCTCTTTCTGTCTTCCCTAGCATCATTTTTTCTACCATCAAATCAGACACTAAGTCAAAAGCTGATCCTTTTTCTAAATGTACTGGAGTTGTATCTAAAACCCCTAACCATTCTATAGCTTTTAGCCCAGAATTACTATCATCAATTTTAAATTTATCTTTTATTTCCTGCTTTAAACTTTTCACATCAAACCCATTTAGATTGGCGGTTATTTCTGCAAAGGTTTTTCCTTTTAAATTCAATTTGGCATAAGTTGTAAGTTTTAGTTCTTTTAACAAATCTAAAGCTTCACACCAATTTTTATACCTAAACGTGCCTCTATACATTGTTTTCACTTCAGGAATGTCGTAAATAGATATATACTCTAAAGAATCACGATTTGGATAAACCTCCATATTACCTATATTTGGAAAGTTTATTTTCAATGGATTTTTAAACAAACCTGAAGTTTCAATTTTAACTACTTTCCCGTTTTTAAGAAATTGGGCATCATTGTTACTTGCCATTACAACCCCTTTAGGCGACCAAGAAAATTTGTATTTAAACGGATTATTACTTGCTTCAGGAGCACACAAAGCTCCACAAAGCGAATAGAATTCATTAACACTACCACCTTCGCCATGAACCCTATCAATTATTTCCATAGCGGTCATATGATCAAATCCAGGGTCAACACCCAATTCATTTAATATAATTACTCCAGCTTCTTTAGCATCTTTATCTAAATCTTTCATTTCTTTAGAGACATAAGATGTAGTTAACATATTTGTTTTATTAAAAATACATCTTTTTGCTACCATAACATGGTGTATGTAAGGTAATAGGCTAACAACCAAATCATGATTAATAATCAAATCATTCAAGATATCATCTTGACCAACACTCCATGCAACAGCACTCCCATTAGAGTAACCGTCTAAAACTTTTTCAGCCTTTTCTTTTGTCCTGCTTGCAAGTGTTACTTCAACATTATTATCGAGCAAGTAATGCACAATAGGCTTAACTATCATACCTGCTCCCAATATCAATACTTTTTTTTTCATCAATATAATTTCAATTTATTATTTCTACTTTATACTATTTCTTATTAAAGATTCAAGAGATTTGTGTATTCCATCATTTATGATATGTTCTAGGCCAGTAGTGACCGCTTTTTGAAGTCCATCAACCTTTGTTAAATCCATTCCCCAAAATTCAACATTTCCAAGTGTAGCCTTAACTATTGTTGGAATATGTCCTTTATCCCATTGTAACTTAAAGAAATCCAAAACAGATTGAGTGTCTTTTAACAGAATAATTTCATTGTTTCTTTCGCCCTTATAGAATGCAATTAATGCCGATAACGAAAACAATAACCTATTAGGCAGTTCTCCATTTCGTTTAATATACTCAAGAATAGTGGGTAGTACTCTTGTTTTAAATTTAGAGATAGAATTCAACGATATACTCATTAATTCATGTTCTAGGTATGGGTTTAGAAAACGATCCAATACGTCATTTGCAAACTGAATGAGTTCAGCTTTTGGTAAATCCAGTGTTGGGCAAATCTCTTCAAAAATGGCCTCTTTTAAAAATTTGCCAACGACATGATCTTCTATTGACTCTCGAACCTTATCGATCCCATATAAATAAGCTACAGGAACAAGTGCTGTATGGGCACCATTCAAGACACGTACCTTTTGCGTTCTATAAGGTTCCATATTATCAGTAAAAATAATATTCAAACCACAAGTTTCTGCTGGAATTTCCTCTTTTATAGATTCTGGACCTTCTATTACCCATAAATGAAACTGCTCCCCTTCAACTACCAAATTATCCTTATAACCCAATTCTGTTGTTATATTTTCTATGTTATCCTTTGGGTATCCAGGAACAATTCTATCTACCAATGTATTGCAAAAAATACTATTGGTCTCTATCCAATCTACGAAATCGAGTCCTAGATTCCAATCGCAGGCGTATTGCAACACGATTTTCTTTAAGTTATCACCATTTCTATCAATAAGTTCACATGGGATAATAATCAATCCTTTGTCTGGAGCTCCATTAAAAGCTTGAAATCTTTTATATAATAAAGCGGTTAATTTTCCAGGAAAACTTTCTTGAGGAGCATCGTCCAATTTATCGTTTGCATTATAAGCTATTCCAGCCTCAGTAGTATTGGATATCACAAAACGAAGGTCTGGGTTTTCGGCAAGTAACAAATAAGCATTATAATCTTGATATGGATTAATACCTCTTTGGATACAATCTATAATTTCATGTTCGCTAATAGCCCTTCCATTTTTAAGTCCATAAAGACACAATGTATATAATCCTTCCTGATTGTTTAAAGGTTCTATCGATCCTTGCTTTGTGGGTTTTACTACTACTACTCCAGAATCAAAATTTGCTTTATGATTCATTTCATTAATCATCCAATTTGCAAAACCTCTTAAAAAATTCCCTGAGCCAAATTGTAAAACTCTTTCTGTATAAGGTTTAGTAGATGGTATGCTTCTATTTAATAAATTCATTTTTGAAATATTATTTATTGAACTCATCTTGACTTTTTCTATTTCCTGAAAAATGGTCTAAATTCCTTCATATTTTGTTGCTTTTTTCGTCCGTAGCAATGCTATGTTTTTATAAAAATGCCTAATCTGAAGAAATTTTGTATCCTTTTAGGTGTAAAAACAAAAAGTCAAGAATGAGTTTATTAAAAATCTACAGTAGCTTTTATAACGCCTGTTTCTGGTTTTAACCAACTGTCAAAATGGTCTATCATTTCTGTAAATGAAACATTGTGAGTAATAAACGAATCTGTTGGAAATTGATCCAACACACCAATAACATACTCAAAATCTTCAACAGTGGCATTACGACTACACATTAAGGTCATTTCCTTTGCATGTATTTTAGGATGAGTATAGGTCAATTCTCCTTTAGATAGACCTACTAACACAAATCGGCCTCCATGAGACATATAATCAGGGCATGCCTGTAATGCAAACTTATTCCCTGAAGCATCAAACACCGCCGTACATAAATCGCCATTAGTTATCTCAGAAACCTCATTAACTGCATTTTCTCCTGCCTCAACAATATATTCAACTCCTATTTTCTCTTTAGCATATTCCAACCGTTGCTTATTCATATCAATAGCAATAACTTTTGCACCTGCAATTTGTGCTAACTTCATAATACCTATTCCTATGGGGCCACACCCCACTACAGCTAAGGTCTCCCCTACTTTTATACCTGCCCTTCTTATAGCATGTGCCCCAATAGCTAAGGGTTCTACTATAGCCATCTGGTTGTCTGACAAATTATTAGCTGGTAACAGGATATTGGATGGTACAGTAATTTGTTCTTGCATACCTCCATCTCCATGCACACCTAAAACCGTTATATTTGTACAGCAATTAGTTTTTCCACTTTTACAGGCAATACATTTGCCACAACTCACGTAAGGCATTACAACGACTTTATCTCCTTTTTTAATACCCTTGGGGTTTTTACCTATTTCTAAAACTTCAGATGCCAATTCGTGTCCCAAAATTCTAGGATATGTAAAAAACGCTTGGTTACCGGCATAGGCATGTAAATCTGTACCGCAGATGCCGACTTTTTTAATCTGCAACAATGCTTCGTTTTCGTTTCTGGTTGGTATTGCTTTTTCTTTTAAGACAAATTTACCTGGCTTTTCACAAACTATATACTTCATTTAAGTCTATTTATTATTTTATATAATTTAACATAAAGAGTGCTTAATCTTTTTGAGGGACAACCCAATAAGAATAACTATAGGACTTAAATGGTAATCTATATTTTTCTAAAGGTAATGCTCCCCAACTGTTAATACTACCCAATCCTTGTTGAAATCCATCTATATTAACATAAACGTCATCCCTAGCAATGAGTTCTCCAGCATGCTTTTGACCTTTTTCACTTCCAGAATCCAAGTCATCAACACTGTAATTTAAAGCTGAAATATTGAGAAACTTCTCTCCAAAAAGTTTTAAGGAAACCCCATCATTTGTTAGTATTTTCATCCAACGAACACCCCCTCTATTCCCGTTTTCTTGAGGTCTTATATAAGGAAAATAAAGATCCGAAATAGAACTTGAATACAGCCCTACTTTAGCCGCATGCTGCCTATCGGCGTAAGATTCGAATGGTCCTTTACCATACCATTCAACATTTTTAAATTCGCTAGATAATATCCATTCGTTACCAAATTTAAACATGTTCGCATGGTCTCCCTTTAATGCTTCAAAATTATTGGAGATGTTAATTGTGCCATTTCCATAAATTGTATAAACTTGCCTAAAAATGGCATCCCCTCCAAACAACTCCTTGGTACTAGAAACAACTACTTTAGTTTTTGATTTTTCTTTAATAATTACTTGAGCTATTTCATTTTTTCCAGCCGTTTTCCATTCGGCATATCTTTTTTGCAACTTTGCCCCATAATCATTATCATTGGGTGCTCTCCAAAAATTTACTATTCCACCTTTTTCTATTAAAGATTTTCCGTTAAAAATATAAGACGATAATGTTCCTGAGGCTTTATCTAATGAAATTTCAAAATCAAAGCCTTTGATAGTAACGTCTTTTGAGGTTTCATCAAGTTCTAAACTGGGTAGATTATTGGGCTCGTTAAACACAAACTCTACATCATTTATTTGAAATTGCTCATAACCAATTTCAAAACCTGATTCTAATAACGGTTCTGTTTCTTTCAATACAACTTTTAGATTCAAAAAATATTCTACTCCTACGTTAAAATCTTTTTTAAATGGAATTAAAAGCGTAGCCGTTTTTTGAGGTTGACAATTTATACTATCAATGCTTCCAGAGTCAACCACCAAACCATTACCTATAACCTCCCAATTTAATTTATAATTAGATAAATCCCTAAAAAAATACCAGTTCTTGATATCAATTAACCCTTTACTGATGTCATTTTCATAAAACTTGATATTTTGATGGATGTGCTTAACTTCATTTATATGAGGATTTGGTTTTCTGTCAGGCTGTACCAATCCATTATTCAAGAAATTGTTATCACTAGGCACATTTTCTGGACCAAAATCACCACCATAGGCAAAAATCGTCTTACCATTTTTTTCTGTCTTGATTCCTTGATCTACATAATCCCAAATAAATCCCCCTTGTAGCTTATCATATTTTTCGAATAAGTTCCAATATTCTTTAAAACCACCAATACTATTCCCCATAGCGTGGGCATACTCACATTGAATCAAGGATCTATTATCTTCTTCAGAAGTTGCATATTTTTCACAATAATCGGGAGTAACATACATGGGCACATACAAATCCGTATTCCACTCCAAACCTGACCTTTCATACTGTACCGGCCTAGTACTATCCAGTTTCTTGGCCAATAAATAAGTATTATAAAAATTATATCCATTTCCTGCCTCATTACCTAAAGACCAAATAACAATTGATGGGTGATTTTTATCACGCAAAACCATTCTTTCTGTACGATCCATATGCGCCTTTAACCATTTGGGGTTATTTGCCAGCGTTTTAGTAAGATCATATCCCATTCCATGGGATTCTATATTAGCTTCATCTATAACATAAATGCCATATTGATCACACAGCTCATACCAGTAAGGGTCATTTGGATAATGACAAGTTCTAACCGCATTAATATTATACTTTTTAAATATTTGGATATCCTTAAGCATGTCTTCTTTTGAAACCACATGCCCAGTCTCAGGATCTGTCTCATGCCTATTAACACCTTTAAAGAGTATGGGTTTACCATTTAACAAATACCTGCCATTAACAACCTCAGAACTGCGGAACCCAATTTTTCTTGAAATTACTTCTTTAATATAACCTGATTTATCTTTTAGAATTATATTTAAAGTATAAAGATTTGGTGCTTCTGCCGACCACCTTTTTACCTTTGGAACAACCGTTTTAAAATTTATAACAGCTAACGTATTAGAATTGAATTCAACTTTCTTATTCGAATGAACCATAGTTTTATCCATATCTAGTAGTTCAATTTCAACTGTTCCTTTATATTTTTTTCCAATTGTATTTGAAACATTGACTTGTAATTCAAAGTCACCATCAATATATTGGTTAATCAACCCTGATTTTATCGTAAAATCTGAAATATGAACTTTTGGTCTGGCATATAAATAAACATCCCTTTCGATGCCAGATATGCGCCAAAAATCTTGACACTCGAGATAACTACCATCACTCCAACGATATACCTCTAATGCTATGGTGTTTTTTCCAGGTTTAACAAAGTTTGTTAAATTAAACTCAGCTGGTAATTTTGAACCTTGACTATATCCTACTTTTTTACCATTCACCCATATGTAAAAAGCTGATTTAACTGCTCCCAAGTGAATAAATATTTCTTTATTGTTCCAATGAGATGGCAACTCAAAATTTCTTTTGTAAGATCCTACAGGATTATCCCCATCTGGAATGTCTGGAGGATTAGGGTTATTAACCGCAAAAGGATATGTTGTGTTGGTATAAATAGGAATACCATATCCTTCAATCTCCCAATTGGAAGGCACTTTAATGTCGTCCCAATTGCTTACATCAAAATCTTCTAAATAAAAATTTTCTGGTCTTAATTCAGGAGATTTAACCCAATTAAATTTCCATATACCATTTAACAACAAATAATTATCAGCACTTTCCAGTTCATTTTTTAAGACCTTCTCTTTTGAACTGAATGGAAAAAAAGACGCCCTAGGCGGCAATTTGTTTTCTGATATAACATCTGGATTTTCAATTATAGGATCTAAAGTTTGAGACATCGCGACGTTAAACAACAACCATATAATTACAGTGATTTTATTTAATGTGTTCATTAAAGAGTCTTTATTAAGTGATTTCATTCATTAAATCATACCGATATTTAATAAGCTTTAAGTATCTTAAAAACTGTAGTAGCTATTTAGGGCACAATATAAGTAATATACGCTGTAAATTAAATATTTTTTCATACTTAAATAATATTTTTATATTTGAAACTCTGTTGGCTGCGAAAGAATAAATTAACTATTTATTACATTCTTGCTTTTATGATTGCAGTACCTTGTAGTTTCATATAAATTAATAAAAATGAAGTTAATATTTAAATTATTCCCTGTTTTAATATTTGGCATAATACATATTGGGGCCATTGCCCAAATCAAAGAAAGAGAACGTCCAAAATCATGGGATAGTTTAGTATTTGGCGGACGATTTATGGATCGTTTCCTGCCCATACCAGTTCAAGGAACTTTAACTTATGATACCTGGGGTGCTAAAGATGTAATTCCAAGGTATATAAATAATGGTATAGAAGACAGTATTAATTCCTATTGGGGAGGAAAGGCCGTATTAGGAAAGGATAGCAAATATCACCTTTTTGTCTGTGGATGGTCAGAAAATTCACCGAAAGGACACATGTATTGGAGTAAATCCACTGTTTTTCATACTGTATCAGAAAACTCATTTGGCCCCTATAAAATAAAGGATACTATTGGACATGGACACAACCCTGAAGTTTTTCAACTTAAAGACGGGAGGTATATGATTTATGTTATTGATGGTCATTACATTTCCAATTCTCTTGATGGTCCTTGGGAATATGGAAAGTTTGAATTTGACAATCGTGATCGAAAAATAATAGAAGGACTTAGTAATTTATCGTTTGCCAAAAGAGAAGATGGTTCAATTATTATGGTGTGCCGAGGTGGAGGCATTTGGTTTAGTAAAACTGGTATATCACCCTATAATCAAGTTACAGAAACAAGGGTTTACCCTCCTGTTGAAGGAGAGTTTGAAGATCCAGTAATTTGGAAAACTAACGTTCAATACCATATGATAGTAAACGATTGGTTAGGAAGAATCGCCTTTAGTTTACGATCGAAGGATGGCGTAAATTGGAAAGTAGATCCAGGTGAAGCTTATGCGCCTGGTATTAGCAATTATGAAGATGGTACCCAAGAAAAATGGTTTAAATATGAAAGAATTAAAATGTTACAAGATAAATATGGCAGAGCTACGCAGGCACATTTCGCCGTTATAGACACTGTTAAGTGGAATGATTTACAGAACGACAACCACAGCTCTAAACACATTATAATCCCACTAACCAAAGGAAAATTAGCCACCATATTAAATAAAAAGAAAATTACAGCTAAAACAAAAACCATCACAGTTAAAATTGAAGCTGAAAATGATTTTAACCCACACACCGATATTGATTTTAATTCTTTAAAATTTGGAGCTACAGAACAGGTAAACTTTGGCAGAGGTTCTAAAGTGGTAAAAACCGAAAAATTCGGAAACGACATCATCATTACCTTTGAAGGTAAGGGTAACGGTCTTACCAATGACAATTTTGTCGCTAAAATAATAGGTAAAACCACAGACAATAAGCTTTTATTTTCCTACGCCCGTCTGCCCGAAATAAATTATATTGAACCCATTCTGTCTGCAAGGATGCCAAAAATAACAAAAAGCGCAGAAGGTTATGACATAAGTGTTGAAATTGAAAATTTTGGGCAGGTAGACTCTCAAATTTCAAAATTGAAGTTGGTCTACCTAGACAATAACATTGAAACATTTTTGGTATCTGCCAAAGTTCCTAAATTAAAACCCTTTGAAAAAACAATCATACACTTAAAATATAAAGGTAAAATGTTTATAGGGAAAGAAACACTTCCTCTTAAGGTAATAATAAACCCTAAAAACAAAGTTCCATCAATATTACATAGTAATATTTCACTTTCGGAATAACAGATTTAATAACACCTTAAAAACATACTATGAATTTAAATCAAAAATACCTTAGCCTATTACTCCTTATCTTTTCGATAGCAAGTTTCAGTCAGAATAAAAAAGTCCTTTTAATTGGAATTGACGGACTTCAATATAGCGAAATTGAAAAGGCCAAAACATCTAATATTGATGAATTTATTATAAAGAGAGGCTTTGCTGGTGGGATAAAGGGAGAAGCATCGGAACAGGCAACTTCAAGTGGACCGGGATGGATTACATTGCTAACAGGTGTGTGGAACGACCAACATGGTATAACTAGTAATGATGGTAGCAAGTTAAGTAAAGCACCAAGTATATTTAGCTTTATTAAAGACCACAATAAAGATGCAAACCTAGTAAGCATAAGTACTTGGAAAGAAATTAATTTAATTTTAAAAAACGATCTGTACAAAACAAATTTTGCCACAGTTGGAGGAACCGATTTTTTATCGACCGAATTAATGGTCAATCAAATTACAGATTACGCTCCAGATTTTAGCTTTGTACATCTTGACGATGTAGACCATATTGGGCACTCATATGGCTTTGGAAATGCTTATACTGAAGTTGTTGAATATATTGATTCTTTAGTCGGCGATATTATGAAGGCTGTAAGCCTTCGTAGAAAAAAACATCACGAAGATTGGCTAGTAATTATCGTTACCGATCATGGTAGGGACAGTAAAGGGTTTTCACATGGCGAGCAAAAAGTGAACCAGAAAACAATTTTTATTGGGATGAACAAAGAAGGAAATGATTATTTTATGAATAGCGATGATGGCAAAACTCTAAAGACCTTAAAAGAAGTAGAAGCCCTAATTCCACAAACTGCTGTGGTTCCCACAATTTTAAAACATTTGGGTGTCCCTATCAATCCCAACTGGAAATTAGACGGAAAGCCATTAATTGATTAACCCTTTATTGTATTTCTGCATTTCTTGGGTTATAATCTCATAACCTTAGAATGAATACATGATAGGGCAAAAAAAATCTGCATACCATATCTGCGCAGCTATTTCGTTTATAACGAAACAAATATGGTTGCAAAACAGCTAAAATAGAGTTTAGCCAAAACACCTAATATTGATGAATTCATTATAAAAAGAGACTTTCACTGGTCAGATTAAACGGCAAAGTCGTTCAAGTGGCTTAGGTTGGATTACACTGCTAACAGTCGTGTGGAACGACTAACATGTCAAACAAGTAACGCTGGCAGTAAATTAAACAAAGTACCAAGTGTTTTTAGTTTCATAAAAGGGCAAGTTCAGTAAAAATATTTGAAATTGGTAAACTGTCCAAAAGAAACAAAAGGTAAATATTAATCATTTCATTACCGGACAAACTATTATTACAATTAGGCCTTGGCATGTTGGAATTTTTAAAAAGAGTCCTTATATATTATCCATTATTCACGTTTAATAATTCTTCAATTTGTCCCAAAAGATCATTTGGCTCAAAAGGTTTAAATACAAAACCGTTCATCCCACTATGATAAATTTTATTTTTAACTTCCATAAATACAGATGCTGATAAGGCTAAAATTGGAATGTTGGTATTAAACGCTCTTATTTTTTGTGATGCTAAATAACCATCCATTACAGGCATTTGAATATCCATCAACACCAAATCATAATTATTTTCACTAACCTTATTTACAGCCTGTAACCCATCACACGCCACATCAACATTTAAATTTGCCTTTTCCAATATTTGCTTGCCAACCATTACATTTATTTCGTTATCTTCTACAAGCAAGATATGTTGTTTCTTAAAATCGTATTTACGGTTTTGTTTGTGTTCATTCTCTTTAGACTCATCTTCAGAAACAATATCTAAATCCAGTTCAAAATAAAATCTGCTTCCCACACCCACTTCGCTTTCTAATTGAATTTGAGACCCCATGGTTTCAACTATACTTTTCACTATTGGCAAACCTAACCCCGTACCTCCATATAATCTATTAGTATTTTGAGAGGCTTGTGTAAAAGCTTCCCAAATTTTATCTTGAGCCTCTGACTCTATACCAATACCTGTATCTATTATTTCTGTTAATAATCTTATCTTTGACTTACTTTGTGATAGTTTATCAATACGCAACGTTACGCTGCCTTGTTCGGTAAACTTAACAGCATTAGAAACTAAATTGTTTAATATTTGATTGAACCTTATAATGTCCAACCAAACTAATGGCAACTTTTTTTCAATTTCTAAGTTAAAACTTATCCCTTTCCTTAAACATATGGCCTCATGTATTTTTTTAATTTGCTTTACAGATATAACTATGTCTGTAGAAATAGGATCCAAATCAATATTTGAAGACTCCATTTTACTAAAATCCAATACATTATTAATAAGATTCAATAATATTTTGCCCGAATAATTTAATGCCTCAATATTTTCCCTTTGATCCGGGCGTGGATTAGAAACCCCTAAAATATGTGATAGTCCTATTACGGCATTTAATGGCGTCCGAATTTCATGGCTCATAGTACTCAGAAACCTTGATTTCGAATTTGATGCTTCTATAGCTTCTTCCCTTTTATGATATAGCTTTTGATAATATCTTATGTTTAAAAATGAGAAATGAAGAAGCTCGTAACCTATCAAAATTATGGTACTTAAAATAGAAATGGGGTAAACAAAACTAGATGCTATATTAACATCCACTTTAGTCACAGTAAATAAGTTAAAGTTGGTAGCATAAAGCCCCACCCAAAACACAACTGATAGAATTGAAAATACGGTTATATATATTTTTTCTCTTCTAAAGGAAAACATTAAAAATGGTAGCCCCATCGCAAAAATCAATATAAATTCTACGCTCCCAGGCTTTCCTACAAAAGATGATGTAACTGATACCCCAAAAATAAAAGTCATCATATATAATATTCTGGCTATGGTAATTTGCTTTTTTGCTAATAAAGCAGAAATAATAAAAATTAATACCATTACACCGATGTAATTGGATAATTGTAACATTCCTATTTTGTAGACAACGAAGCACCAAATTAATGCTAAAATGGCAGTAAACAACGAAATGGCTGAAACTAGCTTAATACGTCTCTGGGAGAACTCAGAATCTGACATAAATTTAATCAATTTGAGATAAATTTATACTTTTTTTATAATTTCTTTTGTTTTTCTTCTATTTATTTTTACCATATAATACCAATTTACTTATAAAATGACTCATATAAAGTGTTTTTATAATGATGATTTCCAGTAATAGACATACTCTCATTTATGGTAAATTCGACACGTTTTGACATAAGTAAATATACAAAATACATACGTCATTTTATAAGTAAATTGGTATAAAACTCCCTTTGAAGTAGAGCAAGAATTTTATCAATTTAAATATGTAGCATTAGGTCTTAGAAAATTTGTCTGACTTTTTGTTGCAAGTCCAAAAGAGCAGCTTCCTCCAAATAAATACATGCAAGGGGTTCTCTTTTGAAAAACAATAAAATAAGGAGTTAAACCAATAAAATGGTTAAATTTAGGGTGCTTAAAATTTATTTGGGATAGGATTGATAAAACAGTTAAATATAGCGAATAAATATAATGAACAATCTTATCCAAAATTAGAAAGTTATTTTTAATAAATTAAATCTAACTAATGGTATTTTGCACCATGTCTTTATAACAATTAATACATCATTTTAATAATATCATGTGCATTTTTTTATTTGAGTCTTTTCTTTTTTTACTATATTTCACGACAGAATAAAGTTGAATTTTAACAAAACAACTTACAATAACTAACTAAATCTACATTAAGCATGCAATTTTTAACATTTATTGGGTTTACAGCATTAGTTGCTATCATATCATATTTAGCCACAAGAAGAACTAACGAATCTTCATCAGATGGTTATTTTTTAGGAGGAAGAAGCTTAACTGCTGGAGTAATTGCAGGTTCATTATTGCTCACCAATTTATCAACAGAGCAAATTGTTGGCTTAAATGGTTCTGCTTACCAAAGTGGTTTGTCTGTTATGGTTTGGGAAACACTTGCTGCAATTGCTATGGTAGTTACAGCTATGTTTTTATTGCCAAGATATTTAAAAGGTGGATTAACTACTATTCCAGGGTTTTTAGCAAAACGATTTGATGTAACAACAAAAACGTTAACATCAGTATTATTTCTTTCAGGATATGTGGTAGTGTTGTTGCCTATAATTTTATATTCAGGTTCTTTGGCAATTAGTGGTATGTTTAATGTGCCAGAATTGCTTGGAGTTACGCATACACAATCTATATGGATTTGTGTTTGGGGAATTGGTATTGTTGGGTCAATTTATGCCGTTTTTGGAGGATTAAAGGCAGTTGCAGTTTCAGATTCTATTAATGCTATCGGGTTGTTAGTTGGCGGAATTTTAATTCCAATTTTTGGTTTAATGATGATTGGAGATGGAAGTGTTTTAGACGGATTGTCAACTTTAACAGCAGAAAATCCAGATAAGTTTAAATCGATGGGAGGGCCAACTGATCCTGTACCTTTTTACACCATTTTTACAGGTATGATGCTAGTGCAATTGTTTTATTGGGGAACCAATCAGCAAATTATTCAGCGCGCATTAGGTGCTAAAGATTTAAAAGAAGGACAAAAAGGTTTATTGTTAGCATCGTTTATAAAAATACTAGGTCCTATAATCGTTGTATTACCGGGTTTAATAGCTTTTCATCTTTTTGAAGGAAATTTAGAAACTGCTGATAGTGCTTATCCTATGTTAGTTAAAAAAGTTCTACCAAATGCATGGGTTGGTTTTTTTGCAGCAGTTTTATTTGGTGCAATTTTGAGCTCTTTTAACAGTGTTTTAAATAGTTCGGTAACCTTATTTGGTATAGATGTTTATAAACAACATTTTAATAAGGAAGCTGATGAAAAAACAGTAGTTAAATACGGTAAAGTATTTGGAATTATTTTAGCCATAGCAGCTATGTTTATTGCGCCTTTAATTGCTAATGCCGGAAGTCTTTTTGCTTACTTACAAGAAATTAATGGAATATATAGCATACCAATACTTACTATTATTGTAGTTGGTTATTTAACTAAACGTGTACCAGCCATAGCGGCTAAAATAGGTTTAGCATCAGGTTGTTTGCTTTATATTATTAGTCAATTTATTATGCAGCCGTACTTTGTAGATAAAGCACTAGCACAAGCAAAAGCTTCTGGAATTGTAGATGAAGGTGCTTTGGCTCTGATTAAAGCTCAGGCTTATCCGCATTTCCTTGATGTAATGGCTATACTATTCGTTTTAAATGTAATTATTATGCTTGTTATAGGTTTAATAAAACCAAGAAAAGAACCTTTTGTACAAGAATATACTGAGCAAGTAGATATCACCCCTTGGAAATATGTTAAGCAAGCTGGAATTGCTATTTGTATTATCGTTATAGGAGTATATATTTATTTTGCTTAAGTATTTTACAAGAATCACGGTTTGGTAATTTGTGTGTTAAATTTATTTAATTTTTCTAAATAAATAAGGGCCTCCTTTAATGCCTTTTTTTATAATACCAGTGTTTTCAAGCAAATTCATCTGTAAAATTTTTTTCCTAAAGTTTCTTCTATCTAATTTCTTATTTAAGATAGATTCATAAAGGGATTGCATTTCATTAAGCGTAAATGTTTCGGGAAGTAACTCGCCAAAAATTAAATTACTCTTTAAGTTTAGCTTAAGTAAGTTATGAGCATCTATTATAATTTCTAAATGATCAAACCCAATGTTATTTGGAAGCTCATTTAAGCGAAACCATTTAATTTGCGTAACATTCATTTTTTGCTCAATGGGGTGGTTTTCAGGCTTTATTAAGGCATAAAATGATATGGTTATTACCCGTTTTACGGGATGTCTTTTTATGTTTGTATAGGCTTTTACCTGTGAGATGTGAACATTTTCAACTCCAATAAGACAACGTAGAACTTTATGCGCACATTCATCAATGGTTTCATTATCATCCATAATTCCTCCAGGTAGAAGCCATGAATTTTTATATTTACCTACTGTACGTTTAACAAGAAGAATTCTTAAATGTCCTTTCTTAAAACCAAAAAGGCAAATATCTGCGGTAATACTAGATTCATAAGAATCTGGTTGAACCTGTATGCTTTCGAGATATTTATTTTCAACAATTTTCAATTAGAGATTTTTATAAGTGCCAAACTTACTATTTTTTTATATATTTGAAACCGTGTACAAAGTACACAGAATATTTTTAATTTTATATAATCAAATGCAAATAAATAAAACTATTGTAGTTACTGGTGCTGGCGGTGTGCTTTGTAGTACGCTAGCAGAAGCCTTAGCTAAGCAAGGACATAAAATAGCCTTGTTAGATTTAAATAAAACTGCTGCAGTAAAAGTTGCAGACAAAATTAATAAGAGTGGAGGTCTTGCCATTGGAATACAGGCCAATGTTTTAGAAAAAGATTCTCTTATTTCTGCTAAAGAAGAAGTTAATGCTACTTTTGGTAAATGCGATATTCTAATAAATGGAGCAGGAGGAAATCATCCATTAGGAACAACAACTAACCCGTTTTTAGAAGCAGACGATTTGATGAATAAAACAGAAGGTTTTAAAACTTTTTTTGATTTAGATCCAAAAGGAATTCAATTTGTGTTCAACTTAAATTTTATAGGAACACTGTTGCCTACACAAATATTTGCTCAAGACATGGTTGGTAAAAAAGGCTGTAGTATTTTAAATGTGTCTTCAATGAATGCCTTTACACCATTAACAAAAATACCCGCTTATAGTGGGGCTAAGGCAGCAGTGTCTAATTTTACACAATGGTTAGCAGTTCATTTTTCAAAAGTAGGTGTACGAGTTAATGCATTGGCTCCAGGATTTTTCTTAACAGAGCAAAATAGAACCTTATTAACTAATAATGATGGAAGTTTAACCTCTAGAGGTAATCAAATAATTGAACAAACACCTATGGGTAAATTTGGAGAACCAGAAGATTTAGTAGGTACAACATTATGGCTGTGTAGCGAAGGCGCATCATTTGTAACAGGAGTTGTTGTGCCAATCGATGGAGGCTTTAGTGCGTATAGTGGTGTATAAACATATAAAATACGTTTTTAATGGAACAAACATGGCGATGGTACGGACCAAATGATCCCGTATCTTTATCAGATATAAAACAAGCTGGAGCAACGGGTATCGTTTCGGCATTACACCATATTCCTAACGGCGAAGTATGGACAATTCATGAAATTACAAAGAGAAAAGAAATCATAGAACAAGCTGGTTTAATATGGAGCGTTGTTGAAAGTATTCCTGTTCATGAAAACATAAAAACACGCTCTGGTAATTTTAAAACATACATAGAAGCCTACAAACAAAGTATCGAAAACTTAGCAAAATGTGGAGTAAACATTGTATGTTACAATTTTATGCCCGTTTTAGATTGGACACGTACCGATTTAAATTTTGAAGTAGAAGATGGTTCTAGAGCCTTACGTTTTGATGTTAATGCTTTTGCAGCTTTTGAGTTGTTTTTGTTAAAACGACCAGGAGCAGAAGATAATTACACTAAAGATCAAAAAATAAATGCAAAAAAGTATTTTGAAAGCCTTTCTAACAAAAAGAAAACACAACTTGTAAACAATATTATTGCAGGTTTGCCAGGAGCTGAAGAAGGGTACACTCTAGAAGATTTTCAAACTATTCTTGATACTTATAAGGATATTGATGCGCAAAAATTAAAAGAAAATTTGGTGTCATTTTTAAAGGAAATTATTCCTGTGGCTTCAAAAAATAAAGTGTTAATGTGTATTCATCCAGACGATCCGCCATATCCAATACTAGGATTGCCAAGAGTAGTTAGTACCGAGGCAGATTATGCTTATTTGTTTGATAATATACCAGACAGAGCTAATGGTATTACATTTTGCACAGGATCTTTAGGTGTTCGAGCTGATAATAATTTGGTTAATATATTAAAACGATTTTCTAATCGTGTACATTTCCTTCATTTAAGAAGTACAAAACGCGATGAGCAAGGTAATTTTTATGAGGCTAACCATTTAGAAGGTGATGTTGATATGTTTAATATAGTAAAAGAAATCCTGATAGAAGAAAAAAGACGTAAAGCAGAAGGTAGAACAGATTTTGCAATACCAGTAAGACCAGATCATGGGCATCAAATGCTTGATGATTTACATAAAAAAACCAATCCAGGATACTCTGGTATTGGACGATTACGTGGTTTAGCAGAATTGAGAGGGCTAGAATACGGATTAAAACAAACAGTGTAATAATACTAAACGCATTAAAAGATGAAAACAGAATACGAAACACGATATGCTTCAAGTCCAAAAGCTGTAAGAGCTTATGACACTCAGGAACTAAGAGACGAATTTTTAATTGATAATTTAATGCAAGAAGACCAGTTGGTTTTAGTTTACACGCATTATGATAGATATATGGCTGGTTCTGCGGTGCCTGTTGCAGATGCAATTTCATTGGATACTATCGATCCACTCAAATCGTCGTATTTTTTAGAAAGAAGAGAAGTTGGAATTATTAATGTAGGTGGAGATGGTGTTGTTGAAGTAAATGGAGATGTCTATGAACTTACTCTAAAAGATGCACTCTACATTGGTAGCGGAAATGAAAATGTTGCTTTTAAAAGTGTAGATAAAAATAATCCTGCTAAATTTTATTTAAACTCAGCACCAGCTCACAGAAATTACCCAACAAAAAAAGTGAGTAAAGCTGAAGCAAATAAAATTGAATTAGGCTCTTTAGAAACAGCAAATCATCGTACGGTAAATCAAATGATTATAAGTGGTATTGTTGATACATGTCAGCTTCAAATGGGGATGACTGAATTAAAAACTGGCAGCGTTTGGAATACTATGCCCGCACATGTTCATGATAGAAGAATGGAAATTTACTATTATCTGGATATTCCTCAAGATCAAGCGGTATGTCATTTTATGGGACAACCTCAAGAAACAAGACATATTTGGATGCAAAACAATCAAGCTGTAATATCTCCACCATGGTCTATTCATTCAGGGTCTGGAACTTCAAATTATACTTTTATTTGGGGTATGGCTGGTGAAAATTTAGATTATGGCGATATGGATGTTGCAAAAATAACAGAATTAAGATAATTTATGAGTGTTTCATTATTCGATTTAAAAGGCAAAAATGCACTAGTTACAGGGAGTACGCATGGTTTAGGTATGGCTATGGCTAGAGGATTAGGATTGGCAGGTGCAAACATTATTGTGAATGGGAATTCATCACAAGACAAAATAGACAAAGCTGTTACCGAATATAAAAATGAAGGCATAAATGCTGTTGGCTTTAAATTTAATGTAACAAATGAGACAGAAGTCATTGATGCTATTGCAAAAATAGAAGCCGAAGTAGGGCAAATAGATATTTTAATTAATAATGCCGGCATCATCAAGCGCACACCACTCATTGATATGGAAGTTGAAGATTTTAAACAAGTTATTGATGTCGATTTAGTAAGTCCATTTATTGTCTCAAAACATGTTGTACCAGGTATGATTAAGCGTAAAGCTGGTAAAGTGATTAATATTTGCTCTATGATGAGTGAGTTAGGTCGAAACAGTGTTGGTGCTTATGCAGCAGCTAAAGGAGGCCTAAAAATGTTAACTCAAAATATGGCAACTGAATGGGCAAAACATAATATTCAAGTAAACGGTATCGGTCCAGGCTATTTTGCAACATCACAAACTGAGCCTATTAGAGTAGATGGACATCCTTTTAATGATTTTATTGTAAACAGAACGCCTGCGGCAAAATGGGGAGACCCTAACGATTTGGCAGGTGCAGCTATATTTTTATCATCAAAAGCAAGTGATTTTGTAAATGGTCATGTAGTGTATGTTGATGGAGGAATTTTAGCTACAATTGGAAAACCTTCAAACGAAGATTAGTTATGAAATGAGCCATAACTAAGGTTGATACCTACCGAAATGTTTAATGGCGAATTACATCTGACAGATGAAAAAAATAAAATTTAAACAGATGAAAAAAGCAACTTTATTCTCAGTAGCGTGCATCGTTTTATGTTTATTAGGATGTGAAACAGCCAATAAACATATAATCACAATCAATAATAGTTTAGATGAAGCACGTTCATTTGAAACAGTTGAAATAAATGCTTCTGAGTTATCATTAAAAGAAGGCGAAAGTTTTGAAAGCTTTTCGGTGAAGGATTTAAAAACCAATACAATTATATTATCCCAATTTGTAGATAACGATCAAGATGGGAAGATGGATTTGTTATTGTTTCAACCTAAAATTGAAGCTAATAGTTCAAAGCAATATGAACTTGTTGTGGTCAATAAATCTGATAAAGCTAAAATCATTAACTATTGTTATTCAAGGTTTGTTCCCGAAAGAACAGATGATTATGCTTGGGAAAACAATAAGGTGGCTTTTAGAACTTTTGGACCAGTGGCTCAAAAAATGGTTGAAGATTCGGTTAAAGGAGGGACGCTTTCTAGTGGTATTGATGCTTGGTTAAAACGTGTGGAATATCCAATAATTAATAAATGGTATGCCGAAGACCAAAAAGAAAAAGGTGCTTACCATAAAGATAAAGGAGAAGGTTTAGATAATTTTCACGTAGGTGTTTCACGTGGTGTTGGTGGTATTGCTATTAAGTCAGATTCAGTTTATCATTTTTCAAAAAACTTTACAGGTTGGAAAACTATCACAACAGGTCCTATCCGAACGAGTTTTGTTTTAGAATATGAAGATTGGGATGCCAATGGAAAAACCATTTCAGAAACCAAACGTATTTCTTTGGATTATGGTAGTAATTTATCTCGATTTGAAATTGAAATTTCTGGTACAAATTCTATTTCAACAGGATTAACCTTACATAATAAAGATGGAGAAGACACTCAAAACCAGTCTTCAGGATGGGTGTCTTATTGGCAACCTCATGACAATTCTGAATTAGGTACAGGAATCGTTGTTTCTCATGGAAATATGATTTCATCAACTCTATATGATACTGTTTTAAAAGACGAAAGTAATTTGTTTGCAGAAGTTAAAGTAAGTAACAATAAAGCTATTTATTATGCAGGCTTTGGCTGGAAAAAAGCTGGAGATTTTACGTCTAAAGAAAATTGGAATGCTTATTTAGAAAGCTTTTCAAAAAAAATAAATAATCCTTTAATAGTAACTTTGAATTAAGTTCTCATAAATGAAAACAACAAATTTTATTACTGATAATTTTATTTTACAATCAGAAGTTGCTGAAACTTTGTACCATAAGTATGCAAAAGATTTACCTATTATAGATTATCATAATCATTTATCACCTCAATTAATTGCAGAAAATCAACCTATAAAAAATATTACCGAAGCATGGCTTAAAGGCGATCATTATAAATGGCGTGCAATGAGAGCTAATGGTATTGATGAGCTATTTATAACAAGTTCTGCAACATCACACAAAGAGAAGTTTTTAAAATGGGCAGAAACGGTACCTCATACCTTAAGAAACCCTTTATTTCATTGGACACATTTAGAGTTAAAACGCTATTTTGATATTGATGAATTATTACAACCTAATACAGCTGACTCAATTTATAAGAAAGCCAATGCTATTTTAAAAAGTAAAACACCTGCTCAACTTTTAGAAGATTTAAAAGTAGAAGTAATTTGCACTACCGACGATCCTATTGACGACTTAAAACACCATCAAGAAATTGCTGAAAAAGGATTTTATACAAAGGTTTTTCCAACCTTTAGACCTGATGTGTTAATGTTAATCCAAAAGGAATCATTTTCTAACTATATCGAAAAATTAGAAAATTGTGTTGGCTTTTCTATCGAAAATTTAGAGGATTTATTAAAAGGGATTGAAAGTAGAATTGAATATTTTCATAGCATGGGCTGTCGTTTATCAGACTATGGATTAGAGCAAGTTTTTGCTGATGATTTTATTGAAGAAGAAGTTGATGTTATATTTAAAAAGCGGTTGTCTGGTAAAAACATATCAAAAAATGAGGCTGATATATATGCGTCTTGTATTTTAAATAAATTGTGTAAAATGTACCATGCTAAAAGTTGGGTGCAACAATTCCATATTGGGGCTATCAGAAATAATAATAGTAGATTATTAAACCAAATTGGTTTAGATGCAGGTGTAGATTCAATTGGTGATTTTCCAGTAGCTAAAAACATGTCTAAATTGTTTAATAGCCTTGATAATACCAATCAATTAGCAAAAACTATAACTTATAATCTAAACCCATCACAAAATGAGGTGTTTGCAACAATGATGGGTAATTACAGCGAAAGTGGTATTTCAGGAAAAATGCAATGGGGTTCTGGATGGTGGTTTTTAGACCAAAAAGATGGTATGGAAAAGCAAATAAACTGTTTGTCTAATATGGGTTTATTAAGCCATTTTGTAGGTATGCTAACCGATAGCAGAAGCTTTTTGTCTTTTCCTCGCCATGAGTATTTTAGGCGTATATTGTGCAATATTATTGGAGAAGATGTAAAACAAGGTCTTGTTCCGAATGATATAGAATTTCTTGGTAAAATGGTTCAAGATATTTGCTACTATAATGCGACAAACTATTTCAACTTTAAATAAATAAAAGTAATGTAATGAAGTATAAAATAATTCTCTTAATGTTTTTTTTTGTGGCAATTTCTTCTTGTAAAAAAGAAGATAGGACTAAAATTCTCTATTTAGGTCACAGCCTACCGCAATCACACCCGGTTCATAAAGGTATTTTAGAATTTCAAAAAGCATTAGCGAATAAATCAGGAGGAACGTTAAAGATTAAAGTTTTTCCAGATGCTCAGCTTGGTTCAGAAAGAGAAGTTTTAGAATTATTGCAAATAGGAAGTGTGGCTGCTACAAAGGTGAGTGCTGCAACTTTATCTAATTTTGTTCCAGAATATCATATTTTAGGAATTCCTTATCTTTTTAGAGACCAGAAACATCGTTTTGAGGTTTTAGAAGGTTCTATTGGTAAATCTATCTTAGAAAAAGGAAGTAAGTTTTGGTTACGCGGACTTTGTTATTATGATGCTGGTAGCAGAAGCTTTTATACTAGTAATAAACCTATTAGGACACCTGAAGATTTAAATGGATTAAAGATTAGGGTAATGAATAATCAAATGGCAATTAACATGGTAAATGCTATGGGAGGCTCTGCAACGCCTTTAGCTTATGGCGAGTTGTATACTGCTATTCAGCAAGGTGTTGTTGATGGTGCTGAAAATAATCCGCCATCGTTTGTGTCTTCTAATCATTATGAAATTAGCAAGTATTACACTTTAGATCAGCACTCTGCGGTGCCAGACGTACTTTTAATAGGGACTAAGTTTTGGGATAAACTATCAGAAGAAGAAAAAGTTTGGGTACAAGAAGCAGCAGATGAGTCAGCCCAAGCGCAAAAGAAATTTTGGAGCGATTCTGTTGAAGAATCCATGCGAATTGCAAAAGAAGCTGGTGTAGAAGTAATTATTCCTGAAAAATCTTTATTTGCAGAAAAATCTAAATCGGTTTTAGAAGATTTTATAAAGAAATATCCTGATATGGAAGAGACTGTAAATCAAATAAAAAATAAATAAGTTATGAGTGCAGCCAAGGTTGTTTTTAATAAGGTAAATAAGATATTAGAGTGGTTTCTAATTATAATTTTTTCCTTATTGGTATTAGATGTATTGTTTCAAGTGTTTTCAAGATATATTTTGGGCTCATCTTTTACATGGACAGAAGAATTTGCACGTTTTTCGTTGATTTGGATGACTATTTTAGGAGCCGCTTATCTCAATGCAAAAAGAGAGCATTTATCAATGGATTTCTTATATCAAAAGTTGTCAGATTCCAACAAAATAAAAGCGTCAATACTTATAGAAATTTTAATTTTTCTTTTTGCCCTAATAGTTATGGTAATTGGCGGACTTAATTTGGTTTATACAACTTTACATTTAGAGCAACTTTCAGGTACTTTAAGAATTCCTTTGGGATATATTTATGCTATTATGCCTTTTAGCGGGTTGCTTATTATGTGTTTTTCCGTTTATCACATATCAAACATTTATTCTAATAAAACAAATCAATAATTATGAGCATTGAAGTTATAAGTATTATCGTTTTATTTGTTAGTTTTTTTGTGCTTTTATTAATTAAAGTTCCTGTTGCTTACAGCATAGGGATTTCTACAGCGCTTAGCTTATTACTGAATATTGATAAAATGCCAGGTATAACAACCATTGCTCAACGAATGACAACCGGAATTGACAGTTTTGCTTTGTTGGCTATCCCATTTTTTATACTTGCTGGAGAAATTATGAAACAAGGTGGTATTGCAAATCGATTAATAAATTTTGCAAAATCATTGGTAGCAAGCCTACCAGGGGGGTTAGCATATGTAAATGTATTAGCATCAATGTTGTTTGGAGCTATTTCTGGATCTGCATTAGCAGCAGCTTCAGCAATAGGGTCTATTATGACTGATAGGATGGAAGAAGAAGGCTACCCAAGAACATTAAGTGCATCAGTAAATATTACAGCTTCAACTACTGGTTTACTAATTCCACCTAGTAATATTCTTATTGTTTATGCTTTGGCAAGTGGGGGTGCAGCCTCTGTTGCTGCTTTGTTTATTGCAGGATATTTACCAGGAATTTTATTAGGATTGGCAATTATGGGCTATGTAGCTTTTATAGCTGTTACCAAAAATTATGCTAGAGGTAAAAGAGCAACCTTGTTTGAAGTTTGGACTTATTTTAGAAAAGCATTTTTTAGTTTATTATTATTAGTTATTGTAGTTGGTGGTATAGTAGTCGGCGTTTTTACAGCTACCGAAGCTTCGGTGATAGCTGTTTTATATGCCGCTGTTTTAGCTTTAATTTATGGCGATGTAAAAAAACAGGATTTTCCTAAAATATTATTATCAAGTGCAAAAACTACGGCTGTAGTTATGTTTTTAATTTGTACCTCTATGGCTATGTCTTGGTTGTTTTCTTTTGAAGGCATTCCAGAAATGATTAGTAACTTTTTATTAGACTCATTACAGAATAAGTTTGCTATATTTTTTGCAATTAATATTATTTTACTCATCATAGGAACCTTTATGGATATGACTCCGGCGGTTTTAATATTCACACCAATTTTTTTACCTGTAGTTACTACTTTAGGTATGGATCCTGTTCATTTTGGTATTGTAATAGTTTTAAACTTGTGTATCGGAATTTGCACACCTCCAGTAGGAACCCTCCTTTTTGTTGGAAGTGGAGTTGCAAAAGTATCGGTCACACAAGTAATTAGGCCATTGCTACCGTTTTTGTTAATTATGATAATTGTATTAATGCTAATTAGTTTTATTCCAGAAATATCAATGTTTTTGCCTAGAGTTTTTGGTTTATAAAACCTTAAAATTTAGAACTCATCTTGACTTTTTGTTTTTAACCGAAAATGAGTTGAAATTTGACCTATCATGCAAGTTCTATATATAAACTGGTTGAAAATAATTTCGGAATTTCTATTGTGCCAAAATCACTTCAAAATAATAATATAAAGGGAATTAAGTTTATCGAACTAACTAAAATCTCACAAAAAACAGTGCTTTCTGTTATGTTAGAATAAAAAGAATAGAAACCCAATTTTAGAGAAGTTTTTAAATCATATTACATAAAAAATGTAGTAACAAAACAAGCTTTGTTTACTACAAAAAAAATACATACTTTTGGCATCGAATAAAAAATAAACTATAAAAAATGAAAACAATTAAATTTTTAAGTGTTGTTGTATGTGCTTCAGCAGTGTTATTATCATGTAATAAAAATGGAGTAACTAATAAACCATTAAATACTCAAATTGATTCAGTGAATTATGCTATAGGAGCATTTAGTGCTAAAGGTTTAATGGCAAATATAAAAGGAAGTAATTTTGATGAAGCCGATAAAGATCTTATAAAGCAAGCATTTATTAATGTATTAGACTCTACAGATGTTTTAATAGAAGATACTGAGGCTCAGAAAATTTTAAGCAATTACTTTGCTAAAAAGCAACAGGAAGACCAAAAGAAAGCACAAGCTGAACAATTAAAAAAACTTGAAGAACAATATAACGATGTTAAAGTTGCTGGTGAAAACTTTTTAGAAGAAAACAAAACCAAAGAAGGTGTAAAAACAACTGAATCTGGATTGCAATACATTGTTTTAAAAGAAGGAAATGGAGAAAAACCAGAAGCATCTTCTAAAGTAAAAGTACATTATCATGGTACAACTACAGGAGGAGAAGTTTTTGATAGCTCTGTTGATAGAGGAACGCCGTCTGAGTTTGGTTTAAACCAAGTTATAAAAGGTTGGACAGAAGGTATTCAGTTAATGCCAGTAGGCTCAAAATATAAATTCTTTATTCCTCAAGAATTAGCATATGGAGCTTTTCCACGCCAAGGCGGTGTTATTAAACCGTTTGATGTTTTAGTTTTTGAAGTTGAATTATTAGAAATTGTTAAATAATACAATAACTAATTTAAATATATTTAAAAACAGGAGGCTAGCTTCCTGTTTTTTTGTTTAAGAGTTTATTGATAGTGAAATAAACAAACCAAGATTGTAACTTTGCATTCTTAATACTTTTTTAAAAATGGCTCACAAAGCAGGTTTTGTAAATATTATTGGTAATCCTAATGTTGGTAAGTCTACGTTAATGAATGCTTTTGTTGGTGAGAAGTTGTCAATAATTACATCAAAAGCACAAACCACCCGTCATAGAATTTTAGGTATTGTAAACGGTGATGATTTTCAAGTACTTTTTAGCGATACACCAGGTATTATAAAACCAGCCTACCAATTGCAAGAATCTATGATGAGTTTTGTAAAATCTGCCTTTGAAGATGCTGATGTTTTACTTTACATGGTTGAAATTGGCGAGCAAGAATTAAAGGACGAAGCATTTTTTAGTAAAATAAAAAACTCTAAAATACCTGTTTTATTATTGCTAAATAAGATTGATAAATCTAATCAAGAGCAATTAGAAGCCCAAGTACAGCTTTGGACAGAAAAAGTACCTAATGCAGAAATCGTACCTATTTCGGCTTTAGAAGAGTTTAATGTAAAAGAAGTATTTAATCGTATTATTGAGTTACTTCCAGAATCGCCTGCGTTTTATCCAAAAGACCAATTAACAGATAAGCCAGAACGGTTTTTTATAAATGAAACTATTCGAGAAAAAATTTTAATGCACTACAAAAAAGAAATCCCTTATGCTGTTGAAATTGAGACTGAAGAGTTTTTAGAAGATGAAAAAATTATACGTATCCGCTCTGTAATAATGGTAGAACGCGATACACAAAAAGGTATTATAATAGGACATAAAGGATCTGCCTTAAAACGTGTAGGTGTTGAGGCTAGAAAAGATTTAGAAAAGTTTTTTAACAAACAAATTCATTTAGAATTGTATGTGAAAGTAAATAAAAACTGGCGTAGTAATCAAAACCAATTAAAGCGTTTTGGTTATAATAATTAGAAAAATCTTCTAAGTAATTTTGTTTTCTTTTAAAATTTGATTCATAAATTCATGGAGTTCATACATTTGATTAGTACCTGTAGCTTTTCCAATGCGCCCACCAAAGTAAAGTGCAAACCAAATAACAACCATAAACAAAGTTATAAAAATTTGTATGGCGTAATTGTTACCTAGAGACCAATTAGTATAGGCCCAAATTCCAAAACCAATAAAAAGGCATGCTACTAAAAAATGTAGAAACATAAACATAGTCCAAACGGTTGGGTTTGGTCCAAACAATCCATGCAACGTACTCGTCTTGTTTTCAGATTCATTTATTTCTAAATGTAATTGCGGAGACCAGAAGTGTTGGTTTTCTTTAGGGAATTTAATAAAAACATGGTCGTCTATCCTACTAACAATAAAATTAGGATGAGTTTTTTTAGTGTCCTCAAAAGCTTTTAGTAGCGTTTCGTTATTTTCATTTAATTCAATTTTAAATCGCGGACGTAAAACAATATCATTAGTAGTTGGCATATTTCAATTTTTAACTTTAGAAATTTAGTGTTTTTTCTTCAAACTATAAATCGTTTTTAATCTTTACTCAAAAACAGTGATGCATTGGGTATATTTCCTATTTTTGCAAAATATTTCAAACGAAATATAAATTAATCAGTTTTAGGCTGTTGCATAATAAAAGCATATGAGTAATATAGTAGCTATAGTAGGTCGTCCAAACGTTGGTAAATCAACATTTTTTAATCGTTTAATTCAGCGACGCGAAGCTATTGTTGATGCCGTAAGTGGCGTAACTAGAGACCGCCATTACGGAAAAAGTGATTGGAATGGTAAAGAGTTTTCACTTATTGATACTGGAGGTTATGTTTTAGGAAGTGATGATGTTTTTGAAGCTGAAATTGATAAACAAGTTGAATTAGCCATTGATGAAGCCGATGCCATTATTTTTATGGTTGATGTTGAAACTGGTGTTACAGGAATGGACGAAGACGTTGCTAAATTATTGCGTAAAGTTAACAAACCTGTTTTTTTGGTTGTAAATAAAGTGGATAATAGCAAACGATCTGAGGATGCTGTTGAGTTTTATGCTTTAGGCTTAGGCGACTATTATACCATTGCCAGTATAAATGGAAGTGGTACTGGCGAACTTTTAGATGCCTTAGTTGAAGCCTTACCAGAAAAAGAAGAAGTTGTTGAAGAAGAGTTGCCTCGTTTTGCTGTAGTTGGTCGCCCAAATGCTGGCAAGTCTTCATTTATTAATGCTTTAATAGGTGAAGATAGATACATTGTTACCGATATAGCAGGAACAACTCGAGATGCTATTGATACTAAATACAATCGTTTTGGATTTGAATTTAACTTAGTTGACACAGCAGGAATACGTAGAAAATCAAAAGTAAAAGAAGATTTAGAGTTTTACTCAGTAATGCGAAGTGTTCGAGCTATTGAACATGCTGATGTATGCTTGCTGGTTTTAGACGCAACAAGAGGTTTTGACGGACAAGTACAAAACATTTTTTGGCTGGCAGAGCGTAACAGAAAAGGTATTGTGGTTTTAGTAAATAAATGGGATTTGGTTGAAAAAGATCATAAATCTATGAAAGACTACGAAAAAGCCATAAGAAAACAAATGGAACCTTTTACAGATGTTCCTATTATTTTTATTTCGGCACTAACAAAACAACGTATATTTAAAGCTATTGAAACAGCTGTTGAAGTATATAAAAATCGTAGCAAAAAGATAAAAACTAGTCAGCTTAATGATGTGTTATTGCCTATTATAGAAAACTACCCACCACCAGCTTACAAAGCAAAATATGTAAAGATTAAGTACATTATGCAATTACCAACACCACAGCCACAGTTTGCCTTTTTCTGTAACCTCCCGCAGTATGTAAAGGAGCCGTACAAACGTTTCTTAGAAAATAAATTACGTGAACATTTTGGTTTTAACGGTGTGCCTATTAGTGTTTATATGCGGAAAAAGTAAGTTTGTTAGTTGTGATATTTTATTGATTTTCCAAAACCCAAAACCTAAAGTAGTTACCAACCGCCAGAAGCTCCACCACCGCTAAAACCGCCACCACCGAAGCCGCCACCAAAACCACCACCGCTACTACTTCCACCTGAAGACCAGCCACCACCAAAGCCACCAGAACTTCGTCTGTAGCTTCCGCGTCCAGAATTGCTTAATATAATAGCTTCTAGAATATCAATACCGTCAGATCTATTACCTCTGTTGCCACCATGACCTCCATTTCTTCTGTTTTTAGAAATAGAAATTAGAATAATGATAAATATAAAAAGTAGAATAAAAATAAATCCAATTGGAAATTCATTATTTGATGATTTTCGAGTGCCCTGATATTCACCATTTAAAACTTCAAAAATAGAATCTATGCCTTTATTTAAACCTCCGTAATAATCATTTTGTTTGAAAAAAGGAATTATATCGCGTTCAATAATTCGTTTAGATAATGCGTCTGTCAAAAGATATTCAATACCTTCACCTGTGTTTATTCCAATCCGTCTATCATCTTTAGCAAGAATTATTAGGATACCATTATCTTCTTTTTCTTGTCCAATACCCCATTTTTCACCCCATTGTGCTCCAAGAAAATTAATGTTTTCGCCATTAGTTGAATTGATAATTGTTAAAACGATTTGAGTAGAAGTGGTATCAGAGTATTTTATAAGTTTTCTTTCTAAATTTAGACTATCACTATAATTCAGTAGTTCAATATAATCATAAACGCCTTTTTGGTCTTTTAACTTTTTTGGCTTATCTGGAATTTCAAATTGAGCAAAAGAAAAACAAAATGCAAAAACGATTAAAAGCAAACTTGTAAAAAGTGTCCTTTTTTTTATTGATGATTTAATACTTAATATTGAGTATTGCATACTAAATTTAGCCTTTAGAAATATCGTTTGAAAGTTCGTTAGTATCTAAATATGAATAGGGGAAATATGTTTTAAGTAGTTCCCCAGATTTCTGAATGCCTTCAACAAGTCCTTGTTTAAAATTACCAGCTTTAAAATGCGATTGTATAATGTCTTTAGTACTGTTCCAAAAGTTGTTTGGTACTACGTTGTTTATGCCAACATCGCCATAAATAACAAAATTTTTATCTTCTATGGCAACATATATTAGTACCGCATTTTGAAGTTTGGTATTATCCATTTTTAAGGTGTGAAAAACCTCTAAAGCACGATTTGTTGCATCACCATTTGCTGTTTTTTCTATATGAACTTTTATTTCGCCAGAAGTATTTAATTCCGCTAATCTTATAGCTTCAACAATGTCACGCTCTTCACTAGCGGTTAGAAAAGCTTCAATTTCAGACATTAAAATTCTACTTTAGGAGCGTTTTCACTACCTGGAGTACTTTTAAATCTAGCCATTTCCTCAAAACCAAATAAGCTGGCTAATAGCTTGCCAGGAAATTTTGTAGTGTATTTATCATAAATATTTACTGCATCATTAAAGCGGTCTCTCGTTACATTAATTCTGTTTTCAGTGCCTTCAAGTTGCGATTGTAGTTCTAAAAAACTCTTGTCTGCTTTTAAATCAGGATAACGTTCTACTGTTACTAATAATTTAGATAAAGCCCCGCTTAAGCCTTGCTGTGCTTGTTGAAACTGAGCCATTTTTTCTGGGGTTAAATCGCCAGCGTTAATCGTAGTTTTTGTCGCTTCAGAGCGTGCTTTAATAACACCTTCTAGAGTTTCTTTTTCGTGTGCTGCATAGCCTTTTACAGTTGCAACAAGATTTGGAATTAAGTCTGCACGACGTTGGTATGCACTTTCAACTTTAGACCAAGCTGTTTTTGCATCAGCTTCGTATTCTACTGCTGTGTTATTAAATCCTTTTCCCCAAGAATACAAACCAATAACAAGTATTCCTATTACAATCCATGGTAAAAATTTCTTCATAATAAATTAGATTAGTATAATTTGTTAATTGTTATTTATGAGACACTTAATTTTTAAAAAAGTTACATGACAAGGTATGTCTTTTTTTAATAAAGCGTTAAATGTTAAAGATGCTCCTTAATCTTTTTAAGCTGGTTTTTAACATCTTCAAGTTTACTAATAATCTCAAAATTATTTAAGGTTTCTTTTTTACCTTCTTTTATATGAATTTTTGCACCTTCTAATGTAAATCCGCGTTCTTTTACAAGATGATAAATAAGTTTTAAATTCTTAATATCTTCTGGCGTAAACTTACGGTTGCCTTTGGCATTTTTTTTAGGTTTAAGCGCATCAAATTCTTTCTCCCAAAAACGTATTAAAGAGGTGTTTACATGAAACGCTTTGGCTACTTCGCCAATACCGTAATATCTTTTTTCTGGTAAATCTATATGCATTAATCTAGAGATTGGTTTTCTAATGATGCGTGTTCTAATAGCTTGCTAAATTCTTCAGCAGTTAAACTGCCATAGTAAAAGTTTATAGGATTAATACGTGTGCCATCTTTAAATATTTCATAATGTAAGTGTGGCGCTTGAGAACGTCCTGTACTACCAATAAATCCAATTAAATCACCTCGCTTCACTTTTTGGTTTTTCTTTACATTGTACTTGTATAAATGCGCATAAAGGCTTACGTAACCAAAGCCATGGTCTATTCTAATATGCCTTCCATATCCACTCGATCCTGCATCGGCACGTTTTACTATACCATCACCAGTTGCATAAATTGGCGTGCCTCTAGGTGCAGTAAAATCCATACCCCAATGCATTTTTCTTACTTTGGTAAATGGGTCAGATCGCATTCCATAACCAGAAGCCATTCGTGTTAAATCTTGATTACTAACAGGTTGTATAGCAGGTATGGCTGCTAAAAGTTTTTCTTTTTCTTCAGCTAAAACAGTAATTTCGTCTAACGATTTAGATTGTACCACAATTTGCTTTTGTAAAATGTCTAAGCGTTTATTACTTTCAATAATCAATTCAGAATTATCAAAACCTTCTAAGTTTTTATACCTGTTAATACCACCAAATCCAGCTTTTCGTTGCTCTTCAGGGATAGGGTTTGCCTCAAAATAAACACGGTAAATATTATTGTCTCTATCAGCAACATTTGCAAGTACAGCTTCGGCTTCGTCCATTTTTTTATTCAATAAATCAAATTGCAAGTGCATGTTTTGTAGTTCTCTTTTTAGGGCTTTTTCTTTGGGAGACTCAATATATAAGTTAGCAACAAATAGAATGATAAATGAAAATAAAAACGAGGCTAAAAGAAATAACGATATAAACGCAAATGTTTTTCTTTTTTTACGTTCAATTTTCCGATAGGAAAGCGATTCAGAATCGTAATAATATTTTACCTTACTCATTGTTTAAATTATACTATTTTTGCAATTGAAAAATTAACGTAAACGTTGGATTTAATATGCAAACGACCAAACCTGATAGATAGTATTCAATATATATTGATAATCTTTATAATACAGGTTCTCGAACACCAGACGTTTAAAATAAAAATTTGGTGAGTAAAGATAAAAATTGTTTTGCAATTAAATAAAATAATTTAACAATTGCGGTATTACGCATTATAGTAAATGAAGTCACAAGATATTCGGTTAAAATTTTTAAATTTTTTTAAGGAAAAGCAACATAGCATCGTTCCGTCTGCACCAATGGTTGTAAAAGATGATCCTACATTAATGTTTGTAAATTCTGGTATGGCACCTTTTAAAGAATATTTTTTAGGAAATGCCCAACCCAAAAACAATAGAATAGCAGATAGCCAAAAGTGTTTACGTGTTTCTGGGAAACATAACGATTTAGAAGAGGTTGGCTATGACACCTATCACCATACTTTATTTGAAATGTTAGGAAATTGGAGTTTTGGTGATTACTTTAAAAGGGAAGCTATTGCTTGGGCTTGGGAGCTATTAACAGAGGTTTACGGTATAGATAAAGATATTTTATATGTTACGGTTTTTGAAGGAAGTGATGATGCTGATAATCTGCCAATGGATACCGAAGCTTATGATTTTTGGAAAACATTTATTTCTGAAGACCGCATTTTAAAAGGTAATAAAAAAGATAATTTCTGGGAAATGGGCGACCAAGGTCCCTGTGGTCCTTGTAGCGAGATACATGTTGATATTCGCTCTGCAGAAGAAAAAGCTAAAGTAGGCGGTAAATCTTTGGTTAATATGGATCATCCACAAGTTGTTGAAATCTGGAATTTGGTTTTCATGCAGTACAACCGAAAAGCTAATGGTAGTTTAGAAAATCTTCCAGACAAACATATTGATACCGGTATGGGTTTTGAGCGCCTTTGTATGGTTTTGCAAGGTGTACAATCTAATTACGATACCGATGTGTTTACACCAATAATCCGTGAAATTGAAACCATAACAAATAAAAATTATGGAAAAGATGAAAAGATCGATGTTGCTATTCGTGTTATTTCAGACCATGTTCGTGCGGTAGCTTTTTCAATTGCAGATGGGCAATTACCAAGTAACACAGGTGCTGGTTATGTTATTCGTAGAATTTTACGTCGTGCAGTACGCTACGGTTTTACCTTTTTAGATAAAAAAGAACCATTTATTTATAGGTTGGTTGATGTATTGAGTAACAGAATGGGAAAAGCTTTCCCAGAATTAAAAGCTCAAAAACACCTTATTGAAAATGTTATTAAAGAAGAAGAGCAATCGTTTTTAAGAACTTTAGATAAAGGGATTGAAATGCTTGAACATCACATGGATTTTAATACTTTGATGAAAGACAAAGTAAATACTATTATTGAAATTGAGAAAGTTATTTCGGGTACTACTGCCTTTGAGTTATATGATACATACGGGTTTCCTTTGGATCTTACACAGTTAATAGCAAAAGAAAATGGATTCTTGGTTGATGTAAAGGGTTTTGAAAATTTGATGCAAAAACAAAAAAGCAGATCGCGTGCAGCCAGCGAAATGTCTACTGACGATTGGACGATTTTAATTGATGATGCCGAAGAAGAATTTGTAGGTTACGATACCCTTGAAGCTAATGTTAAATTAACACGATATAGAAAAGTAACATCTAAAAAAGATGGTGATATGTATCAGTTGGTTTTCAATTTAACTCCGTTTTATCCAGAAGGAGGCGGACAAGTAGGTGATAAAGGTTATTTAGAAGATGCCCATGGCGATGTGGTTTATATTTTAGATACCAAAAAAGAGAATAACGTTATTATACATTTCGCCAAAAATTTACCAAAACATATTGATGAATCTTTTAAGGTTGTTGTTGATGCTAAACAACGCTATAGAACTGAGTGTAATCATACAGCAACCCATTTGCTACATCAAGCATTACGTGAGGTTTTAGGTGAGCATGTTGAACAGAAAGGAAGCGCAGTACATTCTAAATATTTACGATTCGATTTTTCACATTTCTCTAAATTAACCGTAGAGGAATTACGCGATGTAGAAAATTTTGTAAACAGAAGAATTGATGGAAAATTACCATTAATTGAAAAACGAAATATCCCTAAAGATGAAGCCATTGCAGAAGGTGCTATGAGTTTATTTGGCGAAAAATATGGTGATACTGTTCGTGCTATTCGATTTGGACAATCTATTGAGCTTTGTGGTGGAACGCATGTAAAAAATACTGCTGATATTTGGCATTTTAAAATCATATCAGAAGGTGCAGTAGCAGCAGGCATACGTCGTATTGAAGCCATTACAAATGATGCTGTAAAAGATTTTTATTTTGAAAATAATCGTGCTTATTTTGAAATGAAAGATTTACTTAATAATGCTAAAGAACCTGTAAAGGCACTTCAGAATTTACAAGAAGAAAACACAAATCTTAAAAAGCAAATTGAATCATTATTAAAAGCTAAAGCTAAAAACATAAAGGGCGAACTTAAAAGTGAATTACAAAACATAAATGGTGTTCAGTTTTTAGCTAAAAAACTAGATTTAGATGCAGCTGGTTTAAAAGATGTGGCTTTCGAGTTGGGTAGTCAGTTCGATAATTTATTCCTGTTATTTGCTACAGAGCAAAACGAAAAGGCATTGTTATCCTGTTATATTTCAAAAGAATTAGTAGCTAGTAAAGGGTTAAATGCTGGACAAGTTGTTAGAGAACTTGGTAAGTGTATTCAAGGCGGTGGTGGCGGACAACCATTTTTTGCAACTGCTGGAGGTAAAAATCCTGCTGGGATTGATGAGGCTTTAGAAGAAGCTAAAAAGTATCTTAATTAATCTTGTAAAATAAGTTTAGTCGCGCAAAGGCACTAAGACGCAAAGTAGAAATGTGGATTATGGACGTAATGTTTTATGAGCAATAAAGAAGATAATTTTGAGAATTATTTAGCCTCAATAATAGTAGATTGCTGTTATCAAATTCATGTTGGTTTAGGTCCAGGCTTGCTAGAATCTGTTTATGAAGAAGTTTTATTTACTGAATTAACTGAAAGAGGGTTGCAAGTGGCACGTCAAAAGCAATTGCCAGTTATATGGAAAGATAAAACTTTAGACTTGGGATTTAGAACTGATTTAATAGTAGAGAATAAAGTCATTATTGAAATAAAATCAGTTTTAGAATTGCATCCTGTTCATAAAAAACAATTGATGACTTATTTAAAGTTATCTGGATTAAAATTGGGATTATTAGTGAATTTTAATAGTCCTTTGATAAAAACTGGAATTACTAGATTAGTAAATGGTTTAGAATAGCATATTTATAAACTTTGCGTCTTAGTGCCTTTGCGCGAAAAAATAGTACATCTTCGACAAAAGAATGAAATTACAAACAAAAATACCATTAAATAAGCAATCTAATAATCTAATAGACTACAACTCTAACGTTTTATTATTAGGCTCTTGTTTTTCAGAAAACATTGGCGAGAAATTAAGCTATTTTAAGTTTCAAAATGATATAAACCCTTTTGGTATTTTATTTCATCCAAAAGCTATTGAAACATTAATCTTCAATGCAGTAAACCAAAAGACGTATTCAGAAAAAGATGTGTTTTTTCAAAACGAACAATGGCATTGTTTTGATGCGCACTCAAAACTGAGTAATATTTCAAAAGAAGATTTAATAAATCAACTTAACAAAAAACTCAACTTAACGACTAAACAACTAAACAACTCTTCACATATTATAATCACATTAGGCACAGCTTGGGTTTATAATTTTATTGAAACTAATCGTGTCGTTGCAAATTGCCATAAAGTACCTCAAAAACAATTCAAAAAAGAGCTAATGTCTGTTGATGCAGTTCTTAAATCTTTAAAAAGTACAGTTAAATTAATTAAGAGTAAAAATCCTGAAGCTTCAATTGCATTTACAGTGTCACCAGTGCGTCATATAAAAGATGGTTTTGTTGAAAACACCCAAAGTAAAGCACATCTAATCGCTGCAATTTATCAAATAATTAATGAGGATAATAGTATATGCTATTTTCCTTCTTATGAAATTATGATGGACGAATTAAGAGATTATCGTTTTTATTCAGTAGATATGATTCACCCCAATCAAATAGCCATCAATTATATTTGGGAAAAATTTCAAAGCGTTTGGATTTCTGATGAAGCTTCAAAAATCATGTTAGAAATTGATGACATTCAAAAAGGATTAAACCATAAACCATTCAACTTAAGTTCTTCTGCACACCAAAAATTCCTTCAAAATTTAAAGTTTAAAATAAAAGAGCTTCAATCTAAATTCCCAAATATTTCATTCTAATTAAAATACTTGTATTGCAAAAGCAAACAACAAAAGCATTTACGTGCACAATATCAATAATTAAACCTTGTTGCTGATATTTCTCGATTAGATGTGATGGATAATTTTATTGCGCTTAATCTTTTTTTATAACACTTTTATCGAAAAAATATTTAATCATAGACTTATAATTGTAGATTTAATTTGCTATTAATCAGTTCATATAAAAAACATCGGTTGTTTTAATCATAATCAATGATTTGCAATGGGTGTTTTTTTTGATAAATACACTTAAACTTTTTTCAAAAAAAAGAGTACTCTCAGTTATTTTCTTGTTACTCAATTTAGTTGTTAATGATAGTTTTTCTTAAAACTCAACAAAAATTATTTAGAATACACATTTGCTCTAAAAAACAATCTCATTTAACTTAATGTTTGTTTAACCTTTAGATAACAAGGGATCTCTTCTAACATATTATTTTTGTACCATTAGTTAGTTTTTATAACATTGGTTAGACTTCTTATGTCGAAGGAAACCGATGTTTTTTTCTTTATAACATATACTTTATCGCTCACTAGAAAAATATTTCTAAATTAGTGCATGCGAAAAATTCTATTTGGTGTCATTATTACATTGGTCGTTTTATTTATTTTTAAATATTGCGACGAAAAAAAAGAGAACAAAATTGTGCTCCAAGAAAGTTCGGCACTCATTCAAAAGCAAATTAAAAATGTTGGTAAACTAATTGTTACTGAAGGTCATTTTAGTGAAGTTTTTAACTACAAAAACTCTAAAGAAATCTTTGGCGAGTATTTTACTTCAGATAAAAAAGCACTGGTAGTTGTAAATGCTGAGGTAACTATTGCTTACGATTTAAGTAAAATTGAATTTAAGATTGACGAATTCACAAAAACACTTCAAATCATTAGTATTCCAAAAGAAGAAATAAAAATCAATCCAGATTTGGAGTATTACGATATGCAATCCGATTTTTTTAATCCGTTTGAAGCTAAAGATTATAACGAAATTAAAAATGCAGTTAAAGCATCATTAGCTAAAAAACTAGAAAAATCCGATTTAAAAGTCAATGCTAAAAACAGGTTAATTAGCGAGCTATCTAAGTTTTATATTTTAACTAATTCTTTGGGTTGGACATTAACATATAATGAAACACCAATGACCTCAATCGAGAATTTTCAAAACTTAAAATTGTAATGATTAATTATGGATAAAATTGCTTTACAAAATGTGCATAACCGTATAAAACCTTATATACATAAAACACCAGTTTTAACATCGCGCTTGTTAAATAACATATGTGGAGCAAATGTGTTTTTTAAATGCGAAAATTTTCAGAAAATGGGCGCTTTTAAAATACGAGGAGCAACCAATGCTATTTTAAACTTAACTGAAGCACAGAAAAGTAAAGGAGTAGTAACACATTCATCGGGTAATTTTGCTCAAGCCTTATCTTTAGCAGCAAAAAAAATAGGTGTTAAAGCTTATATTGTGATGCCTAAAAATGTACCACAAGTTAAAAAAGATGCTGTAAAAACTTATAAAGGAATTATTATTGAATGCGAATCTAATATTATTGCACGCGAAGAAGAAGCTAAACACATTCAAATAGAAAAAGGAGCAGCGTTTATTCACCCATCAAATAACGATGATGTTATCCATGGACAAGGGACGGCAGCTATTGAATTGTTAGAAGATTATCCTAGTTTAGATTATATTTTCACGCCTGTTGGTGGAGGCGGTTTATTGGCTGGAACTATTTTGGTAGCACAATTTTTTTCTGAAAATTGCAAAGTTATTGCTGGCGAACCTAAAGAAACAGATGATGCTTACAGATCGTTACACTCTGGGAATATTGAAACAAACGAAAGTTCGAATACCATAGCTGATGGATTAAGAACACATTTAGGCGATAGAAATTTTCCTATTATAAAAAAGTACGTCGATAGCATAATAAGAGTTCAAGAAGATGAAATAGTTGATGCTATGAAATTAATTTGGGAACGCATGAAAATTATTGTTGAACCTTCAAGTGCTGTTGCTTTTGCGGCTGTTTTAAAACACAAAGAAGCTTTAAAAAATAGAAACATTGGAGTAATTATTTCTGGCGGAAATGTAGATTTGTCTAACCTGCCATTTTAACTGAAAAAGAATGTTATTTATAAACCTATTTTGATATGTAAATTAAAAGTCATTGTCAGTTCGAGTGATTCCGATAACTATCGGAATTGTATCTAGAATAATACTATAAATAATCGTAATTTGCAACCATGTTAGAGCCATACGTGAAATTAGAGATTAAAAACCAAATTGGATATATTGAGTTTTTTCATCCAGAGCATAACGCTATGCCTAGCGATAATCTTAAAAAACTAGAAAACACAATTGTTGAAGCAGGAATAAAAGATGCCATTAAAGTTATTGTTTTAAAAAGTGGTGGTGACCGAACCTTTTGTGCTGGTGCCAGTTTTAAAGAGCTCATTGCTATTGATGATGCCGAAAAAGGAAAACAATTTTTCTCTGGTTTTGCAAATGTTATTAATGCTATGCGAAAATGCCCAAAGTTAATTATTGCTCGTGTACAAGGAAAAGCAGTTGGCGGTGGTGTTGGTTTAGTAGCAGCAGCTGATTATTGTTTGGCTACAAAATATGCATCCATAAAGATAAGTGAGTTAAGTATTGGCATTGGTCCTTTTGTGATTGAGCCAGTTGTTTCTAAAAAAATGGGACAGACAACCATGACTCAAATGACTATTAATGCTGAACAATTTTACACTGCCGAATTTGCAAAAGACAAAGGTTTATATGCTGATGTTTTTGATTCCGTTGATGCTTTAGATGAAGCCGTAAAAGCATTAGCTCAAAAATTAGCGAGCTATAACCCTGAAGCTTTAAAAGAAATAAAAAATGTGTTTTGGCAAGATACAGGATATTGGGATAATTTGCTTATTGAACGTGCCGAAATTAGCGGCAAACTGGTTTTAAGCGAATTTACAAAAGAGACTTTGAAGCGGTTTAGGTAATTAATTACACGTCGTTCTGAATTGGTTTTAGAAAGCCCCCTTTTTATTAATTTGAGACCACGAAACAAGTTTAGGGTGGCGAAAAAATTATTTCATAACAGTCCCTTTTTCAACAATACCCAACCCATCATCAACTAAATGTCCAACTTCGGGTCTATTTTGTTTAATGGTTTCTAAATGCTTTAAAATACTTTTGCATAGTTTAGTTTCATGCCCTTTAAAAGCAAGTTCATAAAGTTCAACAGGTAATAACCAATCGTTTGAATGGTTTTCAATAAGTTCTTCTAAAACTTTGGTTCTAGAAATGGTTTTGTTTTTACCATCGCGATAATCTCTAACTTGTTGGTATAAAGCTTCAAGTTTAAGTAAGTTTTCAGATTTTTTTACATGGATAGTTTCTGTTGATGACACATGTGTAATTAAATTGAAGCTGTTTAAATCTGCTGGTCCAGAAAAAGCCGAAACAATATCTTTGCCAACAGCCATATCGTACACACCCCATTGTGGTTTAAATAAAATGTTGTAATTGTGTGTAACCGTACAATTTTTAAAACTAATTAAAATTATTTTTCCTTGTAAATTTCTTTTTCCAGTAATAATTTTTCCTGAAACTTTAATACCACCTTCAAACTCAAGCGTTACAATTTTTTCTTCATAAATATCGTAAGCTCTTAAATCGCGTGGGCTCATATCTTCAATAGCTAAATTGATACCTTTTAATTTTCCAATTGGAGAACCAAATCCTTTTGTATGAGTTTCTATACCATGTCCAACTAATTCTTTTTCTCTGTATGCTAATGAAGTGTGTGTGTGTGTTTGTATGTAAATGGGCTTTCCTTCATGTTGAATAACGTCACTAAAAATACCAGAAATTTGTAAACCCGTACTAAGTTCGATAGTACCTAGTGCATTAGAGTTAATTAATTTTTTAACACCAGAGAGTCCACCTTTGCGCAGCGCCATAGTATTGGCAAACTCTTCTAAAATTAAACTTAAATGGGCAAAATCTGGTGTTACAAAAAGCTGAGGTTGAGGTTTTGTAATATCAAAATCTTTATAAGCGGCTTCAATATTATATGGTAGTTTTTTAACTTCGTTAGTCATACACCAAGCGCTTTCTCCAATAGATGATAATAGTCCTGCGCCATATATTTTTGGGTTATGTAAAGTCCCTATTAAGCCATATTCAACGGTCCACCAATGTAGATTTCGTATTAGGGTCATTTCGCTAGGTTCTCCCATATTTTGTTGGATATCCTCAATTTTTTTTTCTGCAGAAGCGACATCATCTTTATTCGAATTAGGTGCTTCTTTTATAATAGACAAATGCCTAACCGCTTCGTACAGCTCATAATCTTTAGCCGAAGAAATAGCTTTACAACCAACTTCTCCAAACCTACGCAGATATTCGGCGTATTCTGGATTGGCAATAATAGGCGCATGTCCTGCACCTTCGTGAATAATATCTGGAGCTGGCGTATATTCAATATGTTCTAATTGCCGAATATCGCTGGCAATAACGAGTACATTATATGCCTGAAATTCCATAAAAGCATTTGGCGGAATAAAACCATCAACAGCTACTGCAGCCCAACCAATATCTTTTAAAATACGGTTCATGCCATACATATTTGGTATACTATCAATAGAGATACCTGTTTGTTTTAAACCTTCTAAATACGATTTGTGTGCTACCTTAGTTAAAAAATCGACATTTTTTCGCATTACGTAACGCCAAACCGCTTGATCTATAGCCGAATAATCCTCGTAATTTTGAGGTTTTATAAACTGTTTTAAATGCTTTGGCAATCTTTGTAAAATACTGTTTGATTCAAATGATTTAGACATTGCTAATTTTAATGTGAATATACTGTACAAAAATACGAAATACTCATTAAAATACGTATTTTTTGATTTTCTTTCAATAAATAAGTTTTATATAGCTACTTAATTAAATAAACATTAAAATATTTCCATATATTTAGAACACTAAATTTTAATTAAACCATGTATACAAGACGCATATTTCCAGTTGCAGGCGTATTAAAATGGACACGTCGTCATATTTTTTTATTTCTTTTTTTAGCATTAATCCCCGTTTTTTTGTTTGATGTTTTAGGATTAAAATGGTTACATGTACCATGGCTGCCTTTAGGGGTTTTGGGTACAGCGGTAGCTTTTATTGTGAGTTTTAAAAATAATGCGTCTTATGACCGACTTTGGGAAGCACGTAAAATTTGGGGCGGCATTGTTAATGCATCGCGTTCTTGGACCATTATGGTTAAAGATTTTATTAATAACAACCATGCTAAATCACCGCTTTCAGAAAGGGAGTTAGCATTAATTCATCGAGAATTAGTGCATCGCCATGTAGCGTGGTTAACAGCATTGCGTTATCAATTACGTAAGGATAAACCATGGGAAATGCACCTTAAAGAAAAACGATCAAACATTGAGTTTAGAGCTTCACAGTATAGAGTTTGTGAAGATGAAATACCAATTGAAGAAGTTATAAAATCATATATTTCTGATAAAGAGTATAAAGAGTTATTTGCAAAAGGTAATCAAGCCTCACAAATTTTAGGAATTCAATCTAAGCGTTTAAAAGACCTTATGAATCAAGGCTTGATTGAAGATTTTAGGCATATGGAAATGACAAATATGTTAGTAGAATTTTACACATTACAAGGTAAAAGTGAGCGTATAAAAAACTTTCCGTACCCAAGACAATTTGCTACTTTAAATTATCTTTTTGTTTGGATTTTTATTATTCTTTTGCCCTTTGGAATTATGGAAGGTTTTGAGTCTATTGGAGATCATATTCTTGAAGATTTGGTAAATCACGAATCTAGAACTTCGTTAGGTCATTTAGCACAGGAATTTATTGCTAAGCATTTTGTTTGGTTTTCAATTCCGTTTAGCGCATTGATTTCTTGGGTGTTTCATACTATGGAAGCCATTGGGGAAAATACCGAAAACCCTTTTGAAGGTGGCCCAAACGATATCCCTATTACCGATATGAGTAGAGGAATTGAAATTGATATTAGGCAGCTTATTGATGATACTAATATACCAGAGCCTTACGTATGGAAAAATGATATTGTAATGTAATAGTAAAATTAAAAATAATGTATAATTATAAAGCTAAAATAATCGATGTTTACGATGGAGATACTGTAACTGCTCTTGTAGATTTAGGGTTTCTTCATTTTCAAGAAATGAAACTGCGCCTTTACGGTATTGATACACCAGAGTTAAGAGGCGCGGAAAAAGAAGAAGGTAAAAAAGTACGAGATATTTTAAAGAAAATGATCCTAGATAAAGAAGTTACTATTCGCTCATATAAAGATAAACAAGGTAAATACGGGCGCTACTTAGCAAATATCATTTTAGAAGATGGGTTAGAAGTTAACCAATGGTTGGTTGATAACGGACATGCTAAACCATATTTTCCGTAGTAAGGAAAACTATTTGGTGTCTTTTAAGATTTGATTAATTCTTGGCAATTTATCTGTAATAAGTTTTTTATATTTATGTTAACTATTGCGCTTATTGTTTTGAACTTAGTTTCTAAAGTAAAGAATATTAAAAAAAAAGAGGCTGTCTTGACTTTTCAGACAGCCTCTTTTTTATGTTTTATTGTTGTGCTTTAGGGGGGTATTTTTCCATAATTTTAGCGACAAACTCTTTAATACGAGCTTCTTTTTTATCCATATTTCGCGTTAAATAACCAGAGCCCATACCTTGCCAGATTAATTCTTTTTTGTTCGCATCAATTAAGTCAACAAATAAAGTGCCTTGAGTGCTTGTTGAAACCATTGGTTGTTGATTCCAGCCCCAACCCCAACCAGGTCCGAAGCCACCCCATGGGCCCCATCCGCCCCAACCCCAGCCACCAATGCCCCAGGCATTGTTGTATACGTCTACACGTTGCTGTGATTTTGTAAAAAGACTAATTAATAAGTCTGGGGTTTCAGATTTTGTAAAACCTTTTGCTAAAAGTTCAGCTTCAATAGCTCTCAGAATTCTACGTTTATCTAAGTCGCTAATTTCAGCTTTATCAATACCTGTTTTGTAAAAAGCAAAAGTTTTGTATTCGCTAAATTTTGCATTTTTATCATAATCTGCAGCTACTCTTACAGAGCTACATGAGGATGCCAAAATTAACAATGCTAAAATTGGTAATACTTTTAATGTTTTTTTCATAGCCTTAATATTTAGTTTTCTTTTTCAAATCTAAAAATACAATAATTCTCTTTAAAATTATAGATTTTTTATGTATTAGTTAGCATCAATAATCATACCAAGAGGCTTTAATTTAAAGATTTTGAGCTTGTTAAGCTGCTATTTTTTTATCGAGTTTTTGTTTTTAACTGTCCTGAGCGCAGTCGAAGGATTATAGCCGTAAGGACAGTGTTTACATGCACTTTCACAGCAATACCCTCTTTTTAAATGATACTGTTCTGTAAAACAACGGTAGCCTTCTGGTGTTAAGTAGAAGTCGCCTTCTTCAATGGGGATAATTTTCTTCATTATATTGCAAATATAATATATCTTGGATTGATTTTTGAATAGCCTAGTTTATGATTTTTATTTCAAAATATCTTGTACCAAAAGGTTACACCGGATTAGCTGTTTTTCCTTTTGTGTTTTTAAAATATAATCGATTTAAAACAGATTATGTGTTAATTAATCATGAGAAAATTCATTTAAGGCAACAGTTAGAAATGCTAATTATACTGTTTTATTTGGTTTATGGAATTGAGTTTTTGTTTAGATTATTTCAATATAAAAATTGGAATTTAGCTTATAGAAATATTTCTTTTGAACGCGAATCGTACACTAACGAATTAAATTTAGATTACTTAAAACACAGACCCTTTTGGGCTTTTTTAAAGTATCTTCGCATTAATGACTTTTAATCTAGAACATACTACAAATCAGCCTATAATTTTGCCTAAAAATAAGGGTGTTGAGTTGCATGTAAAACGCGAAGATAAAATTCACTCTTTTGTTTCTGGTAATAAATACAGAAAGTTGAAATATAACCTTATTGAAGCCCAAAATAAAGGTTTTAAAACATTACTAACTTTTGGTGGTGCATATTCAAACCATATCGCCGCAGTGGCATCAGCAGGAGAAATGCTTGGGTTTAAAACTATTGGCGTTATTCGAGGTGAAGAGTTAGAAAGTAAAGTCAGCGATAATGCAACTTTAAGTTTTGCTAAGCAATCTGGTATGCGGTTTAAGTTTGTATCTCGCGAAGATTTTAAAAATAAAATATCCAAAACATTTATCAGTAATTTAAAAGAAGAATTTGGGGCATTTTATTTAATACCTGAAGGTGGTACAAATGCTTTGGCAATTAAGGGATGCGAAGAAATTCTATCTGGTTTAGATAAGGAGTTCGATTATATATGCACTTCTGTTGGAACAGGCGGAACAATCTCCGGACTTATAAATTGTTCAAAACCTAGTCAACAAGTTTTAGGATTTCCTGCCTTAAAAGGTGATTTTTTACAACAAGATATTAGTAAATTTGTAACTAAAACTAATTGGAAATTAATTACCGATTATCATTTTGGAGGTTATGCTAAAATAAATAAAGCTTTAATCAGTTTTATTAATGATTTTAAAACAGATTATCAAATTCCATTAGACCCTATTTATACAGGAAAAATGATGTTTGGAATTTTTGATTTAATCGAAAAAGGATTTTTTTTAAGAGGCTCAAAAATTTTAGCTATTCATACAGGAGGATTACAAGGTATTTCTGGAATGAATGCGGTTTTAAAAAAGAAGAATTTACAAATTATTGAATAATAAAAATGAAACAATTACTATTAGTATGCTGTTTAGTTAGTATGGTTTTTAGTTGCCGTTCTAAAAAAGCGATAGTAACTAAAAAATCAAAAAGTAATACAGAACAGGTTGAAGTAAAAACAGAAACCAACAAAACCCAAGAAGAAGTTATAGAACAACCTAAAGTATACGCTAATAAAACTGAGAAATACATTAATACTTATAAAGAAATCGCTCAAAAAGAAATGCAATTATATAACATACCTGCAAGTATAACCTTAGCACAAGGTATTTTAGAATCGGGTTCTGGATCTGGTACGTTATCGGTTAAAGCCAATAATCATTTTGGAATTAAATGTCATGAATGGACTGGTAAAAAAATCTATCACGACGATGATAAGGCTCAAGAATGTTTCAGAAAATATAAAGATGCTAAATATTCGTTTAGAGACCATTCGTTATTTTTGTCTGAAAGAAAACGCTATTCAAAACTCTTCAAGCTTAAAAAGGAAGATTATAAAGGTTGGGCAAAGGGATTAAAAGCAGCAGGTTACGCCACCGATAGAAAATACCCTCAAAAATTAATTAGCTTAATAGAGCGCTATAAATTATATGAATTTGATAAAGAAGTTTTAGGCGATTCTTATGTAAAATATGAAGCCCCAATTACAAGTGATGCTGTAACTTATACGGTTGTAAAAGGGGACACTTTGTATTCTATTTCAAGAAAATACGGTATTAGTGTAAAAGAACTTCAAAAAGCAAATGGTTTAATCGATAATACCATTAGTATTGGTCAAGCATTAATTGTTAAGCTATCATCAAAAAAATAATAAAAAACATGAACTATAAACGTAGCAGTGCATTGTTTGCACAGGCCGAAACTGTTATACCTGGAGGTGTAAATTCGCCAGTACGTGCTTTTAAAGCAGTTGGGGGCACACCAATTTTTGTAAAAAAGGCAAAAGGCGCCTATTTATATGATGAAGACGATAACCGATTAATTGATTATATAAATTCTTGGGGACCAATGATTCTTGGTCATGCTTATCAACCTGTGGTGAATGCGATTGTTGATAAAGCTAAAAAAGGAACATCGTTTGGCATGCCAACAGAAATTGAAACTAAAATTGCCCAATTAGCAGTTTCTATGGTACCTAATATTGATAAAATTAGATTTGTAAATTCTGGAACCGAAGCCTGTATGAGTGCGGTTCGATTAGCACGCGGTTTCACAGGGAAAGACAAAATTATAAAGTTTGCTGGTTGTTATCATGGGCATTCCGATTCGTTTTTAATACAAGCGGGTAGTGGCGCAGTAACTTTTGGATCGCCCAACAGCCCTGGAGTTACACAAGGCACAGCAAAAGACACATTGCTTGCGCGTTATAATGATATTGAAAACGTTACGCAATTAATTGAAGCCAATAAAAATGAAATCGCTTGCATTATTATTGAGCCTGTTGCTGGTAATATGGGGTGTATTCCTCCAAAAGAAGGATTTTTACAAGGATTAAGAGATTTATGTGATACCAACAATATTCTTTTGATTTTTGATGAAGTAATGACGGGTTTCCGTTTAGCAAAAGGTGGTGCGCAAGAGTTATTTAATATTAATGCAGATATTGTTTGTTTTGGCAAAGTAATTGGTGGCGGATTGCCAGTTGGTGCTTTTGCTGCACGAAACGAAATTATGAATCATTTAGCACCTTTAGGACCAGTTTATCAAGCGGGGACTTTAAGTGGTAACCCCTTAGCTATGGCGGCTGGTTTAGCCATATTGAATGAACTAAATAGTGATGCTGAAATTTTTAATCGTTTAGAAGAAAAAACCACGTATTTGCATAATGGTATTGAAAAAGTATTAACTGAAAATAACATCACGCATACCATAAACAGAGTAGGTTCTATGATTTCGGTACATTTTGATAAAGCTGAAGTTGTAGATTTTGAAACTGCTGCAAAAGGCAATAACGATACTTTTAAAAAATTTTTCCACGGATTGCTTAATGAAGGTGTTTACATTGCGCCAAGTGCTTTTGAAACTTGGTTTATTACTGATGCTTTAACTTATGAGGATTTAGATTTTACTGTTGAGGCTGTTGGTAGGGTTTCTGAGACTCTATAAAAGAATTAGATGAAGCTTTTTTATGAATAATATAAAAACTGCAATTATATCCTATTGCTAGAGAAAGGGAGTTTCAAAAATGATTGATAAAAATCTTGAAAAAAGAAATAAATTAAAGCGAAAAAAAGAATCTTTAACTCACTCAGAATGGATGACATTTTTCTTTTTACCCTTTTTTAATCGAAATCCTTTTGGACAGGATGATGAATTTTCTCTAACTGAATTGGAAAGATTTAAGAAGTATGGATTTGAGAAGAAATTCTCTGAAGCCATAAAAGCAAAACGCCAAGGTCTTATATTTTGGTTTTTAGTCATAGTATTGACATCTACTGCACTTGCATTTTACGATAAAATATTTAGTTGAGTATAATTTTAATATGCTTAAATAGTAAAACAAAAAGCACCCTAATAAAGGATGCTTTCATCAACTAATCAAACTATAATCAACTAACCAACTAAAATTAGTTTTGTCTTTTATTTCTTTGGTCTTTATTACGACCTTTATTTTTTTGTGATCTTCTGGCTTCCAATTTTTCCCATTTAGCATATTGCTCGTCATTTAAAATGGTTTTCATTTTTGCTTTTGTTGCTATTTGGTGGTCTAGCTTTGCATTAACCATTGCTAAACGTTCTTCTTTCGATGGTTTTTCAGCATTACCTCTTTCTTTTTTTGCTTTACGGGCTTCCATCATTGCTTTTCTTTTAGTGGCATTCTCTAAATTTAGCTTTTGGATTTTAGCTTGTTGCGATTCGTTTAAATCTAAATATAAGGTCATTTTTTTTGTTTGTAACGTCGCCATTTCTTCTGCAGAAAGATTCATCATTTTTTGTCCTCTTTCTTTGTTTTGGTGTGTTCTTTTGCGTTCTTGAGCTGTAGCTTGAAGTGCAAATAAAGCAAGAGCAATTATTACTAATTTTTTCATTTTTGTTATGTTTTAAGTTATTTGTTGTTAGGACTTTGGTAAAACAAAAAGGTTTAATTGCAACTTAATATTTAACGTGATGTTAACATGTTTGATAGTGCTTAATTTAATGTGAGTTCGATTTGAAAGACTTTTCTTTAAGTATAAAAATTAATAAAAACATAGGTCACCTTGAGCGTAGTCAAAAGGTTTTTTAAATCGATAATTTCAATAGGTTCGACTGCGCTCAACCTGACAATAAATTATAAATTAAATCGAAATCACGTTGGTCTAAGCAAAGGCTTTGGCGGATAGACCCGCGTTAAGGATTGAGGCATGCTTCGACTACGCTCAGCACAGGTTTGTTGAAGCTCCCCGACGTAGGAAGGAGCGACTGCCGAAAGCCTGACCCTCCCAATAGCTATCGGGAGGGGAACGCCCAAAGAATAATAAATTTGTTATTTAAAAATAGGAAAACTTAAGTTAATACCTGTTTGTAAATCTGGAGCGTTGTTTACTAATAAATCTTCTTTAAAATATAAGGCGAGTTTGTAGTTTGGGCGACCGTAAGTATATATTAAAGACCAATTTGATAGTGCTTTGTATTGCGTTGTAACACCGTGTTGCCAACCGCCATTTATTTCTTGCCATTTACCTAAAAGTTTGTAATAACTAGCTTCTTTACGTTTGCTATAACGTGATTGTATTTGATAGTTTACTCCAAAAGCATGGTAATTTCCTTTTTTTGTGTATTTGGTAAATTCTATATCGGTTTCAATGGTTGCTAAAAATTTGTTGTTTCCTAAATCGATAACATCCCCTAGGTTTATTATGTTTTTACGGAGTAAATTCATGCCAACGCCAACATTAAATTGGTTGTTGTTTTTTAATGTGATTTTTTTAATACCGCTAGCAGAAATACCAAAATCTATTGACGGGTTGAATTTAGAGGTGTTAATTCCTAAATGATTTCCGAAACTTATAAAGATATTTTTGGTATTGTTAATTTTTAATGATGGATAGTAATAATGGTTGAATTCAATGCCACTTAAAAAGAAATCGTTGTTATTTAGCTCTAGTGCGCTTCCGTTTCTATCGGTATATTTAAAATTTACTTGGTTTAATCCGTAATAACGTCTTCCGTAAGGGTCTTCGTCACCAGAAATGTTACTATGAAACCATTCAATTGTTTCATCGCCAGTAAAAAAAGAAAACGGGTGTTTGCCTTTGGTAATTAAATACGAGCGTAATGAAATCCCTAATTCGTGGTGTTTTCCTAAAGGGATGTTTGTATTAAATCTAAATTCTTTAATAACAGCATCAATAACAATATTCATATAATCCGCTGGTGTGGTTTCTTGGTCTATAAAAGTGAAGTCACGAGCATACCAAATTACCTGACTTAATGCGTTTTGAACTTCTGGATCTTTGGGTAAATAGGCTTCAACAAATGGATGGAAAGTATTACCGCTATTATAATTTATGCTAAAGGTTGTATTATTAGGAGGTTTTATTTTAAAGTTTTGGTGAATTCGTGAACTAAATATCCCGAAATGATGTGTTGTTAAAATATTAGGATTGTCAATACCATTTTTTATAGATAAGCTGTCTGTTTGTTGAGCGTATAGAGAAGGTAATCCAATAAAAGAAAAGGCAATTAATAGTGTTTTTATCATATATAAAACCTGTAAGCAAGCAGGTTTTACAGTTCAATCAAATTTAAAGTTGTGTAGTAAAGGGGCTGGTTTTCCATTTTGCTTTTTAACCAAGCATAAAAGCTCATAACAAATATATCTTCTCTGTCTTTACTAATCCATTCAAAAGCATTTTCAACTTTGTTTTTAAAAGCTACAGAGGTTGTTATTTCGGGGTTTTTATAGCAATCTTCGGCTAAAGATAAAAAAATCAGAGCACGATGCTGATTAATTTCTTTTAAATAATTAGTATAATTTCGTTTAAAGCTTAATAGCCTAGAATCTACTAAATCAATATTTTTCAGTTCAATATGCAATAAGATTTCCATTAGATGCTTTTTAATCACCCATTCTTTACCCGCTTTTTCAATATACCATTTATCGGTGTGGTAAAACTTTGAAAATAACCGAAACGCAGTTTTAAAATCATTTTTTTGAAAATAAAACATAATTAAACTTAAACGAATATCTAGCAAAGACTCAACATCTGGATGTTTTATTTTCACAAGAGTACTTAGTAGATTTATAGCTTTCTCTTGATAGTTGGTGTAATTTAAATTAAGGCTAGTAAGTAGGTTATATTTTAGTCTAAAGGTATTGTAATACTTTTTTCGTTTCTGCTTCATATAATGATGCATTAAGTTTAAATAGTTTTGGGAATCTTTAAATTTTTTATTCCTAAATAAAGTATTGGCAATTAAATATAGAATTTGAATATGGTAATACAATTGCTTTTCTCGGTCTTTATACTCAATTATAGATTTATAAGTGTTGATTAAAAAAGGTTCGATTTTTAAATAATCATTAGTTACAAAGGCCGAAAAACTATTTATAGCTATTAGTTGATAAAGTGATTTAAACGACATTGATTCACTAAAACTTATATTGTGCTCTTTTAAGGTTGTTTTTAGAATGATTTCGAAATCTACAACATGACCCTTGTATATATTGTTATGAAATGTTTGTCTGATTTTTGCATAAACAATATTGAGCTGATCTTCTAACCGATGCCTTTTTTGATTGTTTTTAAATTTTGAAATGAGTTGATTAATATCTATTGAAGGTTCTGCATAAGCATATTGAATTTTAGTGTGATAAATTTCGTTTAATAAGGGAAATAAATGATGCTCTGTAGCTACTATTTCAGCTTTGTCTAAAATTTTGTAAGCCACTTTGTATTGTTTGTTTTGCAAGCAAGTACGTGCTGCCAATATGTATTTAATAATTTGCATATCAATGGCTTTTTCCTCTTGTAAACTTGTATTAGCAATAAAATCGATTATTGATTGGTATAAACGTTTTCTTAAAGCATGATACGCGCCTTTATTTTGGTTTCCGTAGAGTTTAAAACACAGTTCGTTCGAGTTTAAATCGTCATGTAGCAAATACTTAAACAATTGAACATTTTTAGTATCGCTACGTTTGTTCTTTTTTTCTAAATAATTTATAAAACGCTGTTGGTCTTCACTAGAAAATGTTGAAATTATTGTATTTAAATCAGTCATTTAATCGTCATAAAATATTTTAATAATATAATAAATATAGTAATTTAATGACAAATAATAAATTTTATATCGTCAGTATTCTGTAAAAATTGTGTTTCGTTGTTTTAAAAGGTTTTGCAGTTTTGTCTTGTAATCATTAAAACAAAAATTATGAATTATGAAACAACGGTGTCTTTAGATGACAAGTCTAAAAAACCAGAAGTAAAAAAAGAAGTTAAAATTTTCGATCAAAAACCTACTGCGGCTTTTATTGGTGCCTCTTGGACAGCTCTTTTAATTGGAATGACATCCTATTGCATAGGTTTGTGGAATTCTGATATGTTACTAAACGAAAAAGGCTATTATTTTACTATTCTACTTTTTGGATTGTTTTCGGTTATATCAGTGCAAAAGGCTGTAAGAGATAAATTAGAAGATATTCCGGTTACCGAAATTTATTATAGTATTAGTTGGTTTACAACAGTTACTTCAATTGTACTTTTAGTTATCGGACTTTGGAATGCCGATTTATTACTTAGCGAAAAAGGGTTTTACGGTATGTCTTTTCTATTGAGTTTATTCTCAGCTATTGCCGTGCAAAAAAACACCAGAGATGTACAATATATCGATAGGTCTATTGATGACGACAAATAGTAATTACCACAAAAATCAAAATATAAAATGCAAAGGGTTGTTTTGATGATGGTTAGTTAACCCTAAACCTCGTGGTTTTGGCTGCGAGGTTTTAAAATCTTTTCAAATGAAACCGAAAATCACAAAGGACTTAGTTGAATTCTATAAAAGACGCTTAATTTCTAGAGGAAAAATTCTTTTTAATGCAAGTATAATAACGTCACTATTTCTAGTTTTAATTTATCTAAACTCGACGGTTTTTAAAATGAATTTTGTACTAATAGGTGTTTTTCAAGAATTATTTACAATTCCAAGTATTTCAGTCCAGCCATTACTATTGTTTTTATCTTTAAGAATATTTATTAGAACAAAATTTAAAGTAAAATCATATACGTTTTTTGCTTTAATAGTATCTTTAGTCACCTTGATACTAACTTGGGGAAGTTTTATTATAACCAAATTTTAATCTGCTTTTAAATAAATAAATAATTATGAATTCAAAAATTAAAAACGATATAAAAGAACTTGTTGAAGAGCAAGTCATTTCAATTGAAGTTGCAACAAATATCGAAAACTATTATAAGTCTAAAAAGGTAGATTCACCAAATCGATTATTTACTGTTTTTGCAGTATTGGGCTCTACACTCGTTGGTCTTGGTATTATTTTAATACTGGCACATAACTGGGATCATTTTTCCAGGTTTATAAAAACCATTTTTGCTTTTGCACCATTAGTTATAGGGCAATTATTTGTGGGTTATTCTATTTTAAAACAGAAATCGGCAACATGGAAAGAAGCTTCTGGTGTATTCTTGTTTTTTGCGGTAGGTTCTGGTATAGCATTAGTGAGTCAGATTTATAATATTCCTGGAGATTTTAGTAACTACATGCTAACCTGGATTTTACTTTGTGCCCCACTTATTTATCTTTTAATATCAAATACATTAGCTGTTTTACATATTATTTTTGCAACAAATTATGCTTGTGCATTTGGGTATTTTGATGGCAACCAAACACCGTGGATGTATTTGTTACTATTGGTAATATTAGTGGCACATTATTACAATTTATTAAAATTTAAAAAAGAACATAATATCACTTCAATTTTTAATTGGCTCTTACCTTTAAGTGGTGTTATTGTATTAGGAGCTTTTGTCTCAAAAAGTGCAGAGTTTGGGTTTTTAATGTATGTTATTCTATTTGGATTGTTATATAATATTGGAAAGTTCCCTTTTTTCGATAATCAGAAATTAAGAAAAAATGGATATTTGGTTTTAGGGTCTTTAGGAACTATTTATATACTGATGCTTACTAGTTTTGAGTGGTTTTGGCAAGATATTTTAAGACACGATATTGCATTTAACTCTCAAGAATTTTATATATCAATAGTACTTTTTCTATTAACATTAAGTGTTATAATCTATTCATATTCAAAAAAATCGATTAAAAAATTCAACCTTTTTCAATGGGTGTTTATCATTTTTACAGTTATCTTTTTTATTGGAATATCAGGTAGTTTTGTTTCAATAGTGTTAATTAATTTATTGATTCTAGCTTTAGGAATTATAGCTATAAAAATTGGAGCAGATAAATTTCATTTTGGCATTTTAAATTACGGATTACTAATAATAACCACACTTATAATATGTCGCTTTTTTGATACAAATATGAGTTTTGTAATTAGAGGGTTGCTATTTGTAAGTTTTGGTTTAGGTTTCTTTTTAACCAATTATATGATGTTGAAAAGGCAAAAGAAAAGTAAGACGGAATAATGAAGTATTTAAAAAAAATATTAAAATTTATTTTAGGAGTTTTAGCTCTTCCTACAATTTATCTTTTAGTTTCTCTGTTGTTAACGGCTATTACTGTAAACAAAAATGAAACAGATTTATATACTGAAAAAGAGATATTCCTTAGTACAAACGGTATCCATTTAGATATTATAATACCGACTTCGGAAATTGAAGATGAATTAATTAATGGACTTAAAATGAAAGATGAAAAATACCTGTCCTTTGGTTGGGGAGACGAAAGTTTTTATTTAAACACACCAACATGGAGTGATTTGACTTTTAAAAATGCCTTCAGCGCTATGTTTTTAAAAGGTAACGCATTGATTCATCTAACAAAATATTCAGAAAAAAATCCTAAATGGATTGTAGTTAGTATAAATGCAGAACAATTATCGAAGCTTAATAAGTATATTTTAAATGCTTTCAAGCTTGACGAAAATGGCAATAAAACAATCTTGAAAAACAAAGGTTATACTTTAAACGACGATTTTTATAAAGCTAAAGGAAGTTACTCTATTTTAAAAACGTGTAACTCTTGGGCAAATTCTGCACTTAAAACAAGTGGTTTAAAAAGCTGTTATTGGACGCCTTTTGATTTCGGAATTATCAATAAATACAAAAATTAATAACATGAAAACAATTCACATATTTATTCTATTTATAGTTGTAGCAGTTGCACAATTATTCGTTCCAGCTCAAATGATTTTTAATAGAGAAAGTATTATAAATAAAGGCATAGCATATAAATTTAAAACACAACCAGTAGACCCTAGCGACCCATATAGAGGTAAATACATCAACTTGAATTACGAGCAAAATTCTTTTGTTACATCTGATACAATGTGGGAGCGAAAAGATAAAGTTTATGTGTGTTTAGAGACTGATAGTTTAGGTTTTGCAAAAGTAAATGCGGTTAGTAAAACACCTTTAAATTTAGATAAGGATTTTTTTATTGCTGAGGTTGTTTGGTATAATAAAAAAGACCAGAAACTAAACTTTAATTTACCATTTAATCGTTATTATATGGAAGAGACCAAAGCTTATGACGCTGAAGTTGCGGTTAGAAATAATCGACGAGACTCTGTTACCAATACAACTTACGCTTTGGTATATATTAAAGATGGTGAAGCAGTTTTAAATGATGTGGTTATAAATGATATTTCAATTAAAGAATATGTTGAGAAAGACATTGATAAATCAATAGATTGATTTATTGTATATTAGTCAAACTAACATATTTTTCATATGCCGTATTGGTTACATATTCTTATAGTTGTATTTGTAGTTTACATTGTAATAAGTATTGCTTTGTACTATTTACAAGATTATATGCTGTTTAAGCCAGAAAAATTACCAAATGATTTTCAGTTTAATTATAAAAATCAAGATTTCGAAGAACATAATCTTGAAACCAGAGACGGTGCTGTTATAAATGGTATTCTTTTTAAACCCAAAGGAGAATCAAAAGGCATTGTTTTATACTTAAAAGGGAATTCAAAAAGTATAAAAGGTTGGGGCAAATTTGCAGTCGATTTTACACGACATAATTACAATGTGCTTATGGTAGATTACCGTGGTTTTGGAAAAAGTACAGGCAGACGTTCGCAAAAAGCCATTAAGCGCGATTTACAAGAAGTGTACAATAAAATAAAAGAATATACAACTGAAGACAGGATTATACTTTATGGCCGCTCACTAGGCTCTGGTTTTGCTGCGAAATTAGCCTCAATGAATAATCCCAAAACACTCATTTTAGATGCGCCATATTATAGTTTAACTAAAGTTACAGCACGTTATGCACCTTTTATGCCATTAAGTGTTTTAATAAAATATCCATTACCAACTTATAAATGGCTAAAATATGTACAATGCCCAATTCATATTATTCATGGAACCAATGATAAATTAATTCCGTATAAAACCAGTGTAAAACTATCTCAAGTCAACCCAAAACTTACAAAGCTACACTCAGTAATTGGTGGTGGACATAAAAACTTAAATAACTTCGAATCTTACCATAAAATGATTCACGACATACTTAACCAAAAACCCCACGACATCGATTTATCAACTACAAGTATTCATGTTAAACACAGCTCGAAAACCACTAAAACAAAAGCTTAAAAAAACGCTTGTTGTTTTAATTAGTCTCTATCTTATGGTTGGATTATTATTATATTTTTTTCAAGAGAGAATACTCTTTTTACCAACAGTACTAGCAAATGATTATGAATATCAATTCGATTATCCTTTTGAAGAATTATTCTTAAAAACTGACGATAAAACAGTTATTAATGCTATTCATTTTAAAACGGAAAATCCCAAAGGGGTAATATTATATTTCCATGGTAACGCAGGTGATTTATCGCGTTGGGGATTTGTTGTAGAATATTTTGTTGAAAAGCAATATGACGTTTTAATAATGGATTACAGAACCTATGGGAAAAGTACGGGTAAGTTAAGTGAACAAGCGCTTTATGATGATGCAGACTATTGCTATGACTACTTAAAAACCCATTATGATGAATCTGTTATTACGCTTTATGGAAGGTCCTTAGGTTCAGGAATTGCTTCGTATTTAGCATCAAAAAACAAACCAAATCAACTTATTTTAGAAACGCCTTATTATAGCATTATAGATGTTGCAAAATCTAGATTCCCCATGTTTCCTGTCGAGAAATTATTAAAATATAAGTTGCCTACACATCAGTATATCCAGCAAGTGAATTGCCTAGTTACTATGTTTCAAGGAACAGAAGATTTGATAGTACCGTATAAGTCTGCTAAAAAACTTTTTAAAATATCACCAAAAAATCTAACTACTTTTATAACTATTCAAGGTGGTAATCATAAAGATTTAAATAATTATGAATTATATCATACTCAAATAAAAAAAATACTGCCGTAAATGTCTTAAAAATTTAACAAGTTAATTCTCATATCTTAAAAAAAACATAAAACTGCAATTATAAGCGTTAAACATTTCTAAATAAACATGGCTAATTAAACAATTTATCGTCAATTTGTACCGAAGTTAGTTTGTTTGTAATACTACACGATAAATAGTTAGTTAAGTTTAGTTTAGTTAAGTTTGGTTAGTAAAAAAGCCGGAGGTTTTGAACCACCGGCTTTTACTTTATTATAAAATAGTCTTATAAACAAAATAGCTACACAAGCTCAACAAATAACCCTTCTTCAGTCTTGTTAACTTTAGCAAGTGTGTTTTTAGTAAGTTCTTTAATTGATTTATCCCATTTTTTATTTGATAAACCAGATTGAATTTTCAAATCATTTAATCCTAGTTTTTCAGTCTTTTTTAAAATATCTAATATAGCTTTAGCTTCATCAGTTAATGCCACTTGTTTTTTCTCTGGTCGCATTTGCGGAAAAAATAAGACTTCTTGTATCGATTGGTTATTAGTTAAAAACATAATTAACCTATCCATACCAATACCCATGCCAGATGTTGGTGGCATACCATATTCTAAAGCACGTAAAAAATCGTGGTCTATAAACTCTGTTGCTTCATCATCTCCTTTTGCTGCTAGTTTTAATTGGTGTTCAAAGCGCTCACGCTGATCAATTGGGTCATTAAGTTCGCTGTATGCGTTGGCAATTTCTTTACCACAAACCATTAACTCAAAACGCTCTGTTAACTCTTTATTATCACGGTGTTCTTTACACAACGGACTCATTTCTTTTGGGTAATCTGTAATGAATGTAGGTTGTATATAATTACCTTCGCATTTTTCGCCAAAAATCTCGTCGATAAGCTTGCCTTTACCCATTGTGTCATCAACTTCAACTCCTAAGCCTTTAGCAGCTTGTCTTATTTCGTTTTCACTTTTTCCAGTTATATCAAACCCAGTAAAATGTTTTATAGAATCAGCCATAGTAACTCTGGTATAAGGCGCTTTAAAATCAATTTCATGGTCGCCAAAAGTTGCTTTAGTTGCTCCATTAACGGCAATTGCACAATGTTCCAATAAGCGTTCGCAGAAACCCATCATCCAATTGTAATCTTTATAAGCTACATAAATCTCCATGGCTGTAAACTCAGGATTATGAGTTCTGTCCATACCTTCGTTTCTAAAGTTTTTAGAAAACTCATAAACGCCATCAAAACCACCAACAATTAATCGTTTTAAATACAATTCGTTGGCAATTCGCATATATAAAGGCACATCTAAAGCGTTGTGATGTGTAATAAACGGACGCGCCGCAGCACCGCCAGGAATGGGTTGCAAAACAGGTGTTTCTACCTCAAAATAGCCAGCGTTGTTAAAAAAGTTACGCATGGCGTTAAATAATTTGGTGCGTTTTACAAACACATTTTTTACATGCGGATTTACAACTAAATCTGCATAACGCTGTCTGTAACGTTGCTCTGGATCGGTAAAAGCATCATAAACTTTTCCGTCTTTTTCTTTAGGTAATGGCAATGGTTTTAATGCTTTACTTAATAATGTAAAATCTTTAACCTTTACTGTTTTTTCACCAACTTTAGTGGTAAATAATTCACCTTTAATACCTATAAAATCACCAAAATCTAGAAGCTTTTTAAATACATCATTGTATTTGGTTTTGTCTTCGCCAGTACAAATTTCGTCACGATTAAAATATACTTGTATTTTACCTTCAGCATCTTGTAATTGTGCAAAACTTGCTTTACCTTGTATTTTAACCATCATTAATCTACCAGCAATAACAACCTGTTTCCCTTCTTCAAACTGTTCTTTTACCTGTTTAGAGGTGTGATTTACTGGGTATAAATCTGCTGGATACGGATTAATGCCTAATTCACGTAGTTTTACTAATTTCTCTCTTCGTACAAGTTCTTGCTCTGATAATTGCGACATATTATAAATGCTGTGTGTAAATTTTAATGGGCAAAGATACTATTAAAACTGCTCTTTTAAAACTTATTTTTTGGCGTTACAGTAAGGGTCGGGCTTTCCGTTACAATCTTTTTGCTCGTGCCTCGAAAAAAGGATTTTCACTGCAATCCCTAATGCAATAAAAAGATTTTTTTAACTTAGTTATTTGGTATTATTAATAATTATGTTGATTTAGATATACTTCAATATAAAAAAATAAACCATAAACTAAGGTTATGCTTTATTTTAACATTTTGTATAAGTTCTTCAAATCAAGATGCTATTGCTTGAAGGAATACATAAGTTCAATTAAATTCTGATGTAAAGTGAAATGTAATACTTGGATATTTTTGCTGAGTCATTTGTAAAGAAAAAGCAGAATCGGCTAAAAATACGAGCTGATTTTGTTTGTCCTTTGCAAGAAAACGTTGCTTAACTCTAACAAACTCTTTGTATTCATCACTATTAGAATTTTTAGGATCTACCCAACATGCTTTAAAAACATTTAAGTTTTCGTAAGTGCATTTTGCTCCGTACTCATGTTCTAACCTATATTGAATTACTTCATATTGTAATGCACCAACTGTACCAATAACTTTACGCCCGTTAAGTTCTAAAGTAAATAATTGAGCTACACCTTCGTCCATTAATTGATCAATACCTTTATAAAGTTGTTTAGATTTTAACGGATCTGCATTGTTAATATATCTAAAATGCTCTGGAGAAAAACTTGGGATACCTTTGTAATTTATAATTTCTCCTTCGGTTAGTGTATCACCAATTTTAAAGTTTCCAGTATCGTGTAAACCAACAATATCACCAGGATAAGAAATATCAACAATTTCTTTTTTCTCAGCAAAAAAAGCATTAGGGCTTGAAAATTTTAATTTCTTATTATGCCTTACATGAAGATAAGGTTTATTACGCTCAAAAATTCCAGACACTATTTTAACGAATGCTAATCTATCTCTATGATTAGGATCCATATTGGCATGAATTTTAAACACGAAACCTGTAAATTTTTTTTCTTCAGGTTTTACCAAACGTTCTTCACTTTGCTTTGGTCTTGGTTTTGGCGCTATTTCAACAAAACAATCTAACAACTCACGAACACCAAAATTATTTAAGGCAGAACCAAAAAATACTGGTTGTAAATGACCACTTAAATATTCTGTTTTATCAAATTTCGGATAAATACCTTCAACTAGATCTATGTTTTCACGTAAGACATCGGCTTGAGCGTCTCCTATTAATTCATTTAATACCTCAGATTGTAAGTCTGAAATCTCTACAGTTTCTTCAATATTTTTTCGACTATCACCACCAAATAAATTAATGTTCTTTTCCCAAATATTATAAATCCCCTTAAAGTCGTAACCCATTCCAATAGGAAAGCTAAGCGGACAAACGGTTAGTCCTAGTTTTTGTTCTACTTCATCCAGTAAATCAAAAGCGTCCTTTCCTTCTCGGTCTAATTTATTAATAAAAACAATCATGGGGATGTTGCGCATACGACATACTTCTACTAATTTTTCAGTCTGTTCCTCAACCCCTTTAGCCACGTCAATAACCACAATTACACTATCTACAGCAGTAAGCGTTCTAAACGTGTCTTCGGCAAAATCTTTGTGTCCTGGCGTATCCAAAATATTAATCTTAATGCCATTATATTCAAAAGCTAATACTGAAGTAGCTACCGAAATACCACGTTGCCGTTCAATTTCCATAAAGTCACTAGTAGCCCCTTTCTTTATTTTATTACTTTTTACAGCTCCAGCTTCTTGTATAGCGCCACCAAAAAGTAATAGTTTTTCTGTTAACGTAGTTTTACCAGCATCAGGATGAGATATTATACCAAATGTGCGTCTGCGCTCTAATTCTTTTTTAAATAACATAATATAAAATATGTGCAAATATACTATTTGGTAAATGTTATTCTAAATAACATGCAATTAATATGGTTTTAATCTAAAAGAATTCTACGAGGCTTGCCTCGTGAGTAAAAGAGGAAAGTTTGAAAACCTAAGATTTTCATCAAACTAAAATAAATTTTTATCCGTTGAATACCTCGTGGGCTTCCTCCGAGGATTATTTATTTTTTCATTATTATAATATAAGGTTTATTTTTAAAAGCAGACCTTTTTACTTTATAAAGTGGACTACAACATCACTTAAGTGGATAGTAACAAAGGATTAAATTTTAAGGCTTTACATAGAAGATTCGACCATATAAAATCGTACATAAGGACAACATATTCTTGAGCAAGTGAGTTAAACCTAAATCGATATTTTAATGAGTTTTGTTTTACAATTAATCACTCTCAAAGCAAAAACACAATATTCAATATTTTAATAATCAAAATGGTTAATAGTGATAAAATTTATCAAATTGAAATTATATGCGACCAACTAATGACCTTTAGAAAAAATTAAATTATTCAACTATAACTAAACCACTATGGACTAAAGTACCATAGGTTTTTAAATCTGACTAAAGTCAGCAGTACGCAAACAATTCGTGATTACTCAAGTATAAAAGAATCTGTATCATTGTTTGATTTTCGATGATGTTCTAAATATTCATTTACCATTTCATCTGTAATATTACCAGTACTCCAACAACCAAATCCTATAGCCCAAAAATGCCGCCCCCAATATTTTTTGTGCAATTTCGGGAACTCTTGCTGCAATCGACGAGAACTTCTCCCCTTCATTTTCTTTACTATACTGCTAATATCTTGTGATGGACGATATTCTATATGCATATGAACATGATCTTTACTAACAACCCCTTTCAAGATATTTATCCCTTCCGCATCACAAATCTGTATCAATATAGACCTACACTTTTTTTGGATATCACCTTCCAAAACTGAATATCTGTATTTTGTACTCCAAACTATATGTACTGTTAATCTAGAAACAGTATGTCCATTTACTCTTTGCTCTGACATAAACCAAAGATAAAAATTTTTAGAAGCTAAAGCGAGATGCACTAAAGTGCATAGTTTTAACTAAATTTGAGACCAATAAAATATTATTCAATAATAATTTTTTTATTAATTTTTCTTTTAACTGTATTTAATTGCACAATATAAGCTCCTGTAACAACTGATATTTGCTTAGATGTTTTATTTGAAGTATAGTCTATAAATTTTATTTTTTGCCCAATAATATTATATAGTGAAATGCTTAAAAGTTCTTCATCAATCAGTCCTTTTACTTTTAATTCTGATACAGATTCATCAAAATAAATTGAAACATCATCATTTATTTCAATATTATCAACAGATGAAGATTGTGACTGAAATACTAAAGCAAATCTATCGTTATAAACACCTGCATCTAAAAATATTTCAAACGGATTATTATTTATTAAAAAAGTTTCGTTGGTAGTATTATCTTTTATATAAAGTGTTTTATTTTCATTTAAATTTTCAACGCCATCAAGTTTAATTCTTGCTATACCAGAGTTTTTAATAATAATTCCCATTGGAAATTCTTGAGTGTCATCAAAATTACCAACCCCTTGAATAACAAATTTTGCTTCGTTAAAAGTCCAATACATATCTTCTTCTGCAACGTCGAGCATAAAAGCATCATATCCTAAATCAAATTTATTAGAGGCATTAACATCCTTACCTATAACTATTTGTCTATGATATCCTGTTGGAGAATCAAATATTAATCGTATTCTTGGTGTATCATCTTTATGCTTATCATTTGTAATTCTTTTTTTCTTACCTGAAGATTTTAAAAATAATGATGTTGAGCCATCTTCGGCAGCAAAGACACGTTGACTATTTTTAAATACAATGTTGCCTCCATCGACAATATCAACAGCCGCTCCATTATCGTCATCAAAACCATCCAATGCAGTACTTACAAAAAACCCTTGATTAACCGGAATGTACTGTCCTGGAATTTTAGTTCCTAAAGCAGGTCCTCCTGAGTTTGAAGTATTATTAATCCTCGGATCATCTGAAATTGCCACAGCACCACCAATTAAGTTTCTTGTTGCATAGCCTCCAATATAACCTCGCAATTCGTGAGTGTTTTCTTCACCAAAATGATCCCAAAAATATAAAGCACCATTAAAAATAGTTCCTGTTGAATTATTTCCACCATCAGCAATACTCATATTATCCAAAATAAATTCTGTTGCATCAATTGCCGATGGATATGGGTTACCTATTAAACGATCAACATCTCCAGTAGGGTTTTGAGCGGTTACATTTTTATTTAATGCTAGTGTTATATCTCCATTATTTGGCAAACCTTTGAATACATAGTTTTGCTGATCTGTAATTGCTACAGAACCTGAAGTGCCTTTCATAGTAAAGCCTTCTCCCGCAGCCAAAGATGTTAATTCGCTAATACTTTCCCAAGAGTTATAATCATCTACAGGACCATAGAACTTAAATAACCAATACGAGCTGATAGTTTTTGCTAATCCAGGTGTTGGAATACCATCACTTGCATTTAAAGAAGCATCAAAATTAAGCCCTTGATAAAGCGAAGAAATAGTGCCATCATTTAAAACGCCAGATATAGTATGATTAGCATTTGATGATGAAACCCCTGTACCTCTAGCACTTGTATTTCCTGCTATTGGAGCAACAGAAGATGACCAATAATTATAGTTAAACCCATTAGCAGTTCCTTGTTGATCTTTTTCTAAAAAGCCTCCGCTATCTGCATCTATAATACTACCCTCACTTTGGATTAATTGAGATTCGCCTATTAAATCTATAATACCATCTAATTCTAAATAATGAGAAATAGTTAATGCTTGTCCTGAGTTTGTTTCGTCCTGAGGATCAACAGGATCTGCTATTGTTAAAGTTCCAGCGGTTTGAATTAAACCTAATAATGATATATCTCTGTCACCAGATGTAATATCATGAGAAATTTCAGCAATATTCCAATCTATTACAGTGGCACCATCTAAACTTAACGAATTTGGCTCCATTTGATCAGAACTATTGCTCCAAGTTGTTCCTGCATCCCAAGCTCCGTTATCAATAGACACATAAGGCAAAGGTGTTGTTTGATTATCTACAATCTCCTTCGTTTTATTTAAATAATTTAATCGTAAAAAGAAGCGATTATCCGTTAATCCTTCAATAGTAGAACCATAAAAAGAATTAAAATCATAATAGACTCTTAAGTTACTCCATGGTATATTAGCGATCTCATTACTTGCAGAAGCTTGTGGCAAAGTTTTTCCATCAACATAATCTGTACCAGCAATATCAAATCGTTCAATTTCTTGATTCATTAAATAACGTATCTGATTTTCATTTAATGCAAAATCCCAAACATAAACTTCATCAATCTCACCTAATAAAGGATTTATAATATTATTCTTATCAATATAAACTGCGCCTATTGCATAATTATTAAAGTTTGGAGACGGATGCACAATGTCTTGAACTGATTTATCCAAAACGCCATCTATATACATTAAAATAGTACCACTATGATACACAAACGTGGTATGATGCCATTTACCATCATCTACATCGACATTTGATGTATATTTTGGTGTAACAGCATCATCAATATACACTTCAATATTACCAGATGTATTTAGTCTGATTTGTAACTTTTCGCCTTTAGCCATTACTGTTCTATTACTAGCATTTGCGGCACATTTAATCCAAGCAGAAATTGTAAAATTATCTACACTCAAATTAAGATTATATTCACCAAGTAAGTAATCGCCTGAGACTATACTTATTGAATGCTTTTCGGATAAGTTTGATGTTTTTCCAAAAGTAAAATACTTTGTGTCATCAAAATCATACCAAGTTTGAAGATTTACTCCTCCATCTTCAGACCTAAGTGGAATAACATCAATAATATCATCATTTCCAAAATTAGGATTATCAGCAACTATTAAAGCATATTCCTCCGTAGCTAGTTTTGAAAAATTAATAAATGCAGCAGATGGAATAGAAATATAAACAGTTTCTACATCACCATTTACGTTTTCATTTGATTCAACAATTTTCCATATTCTATCAATACGAGTTAACGATGTTGTAATTCCAGAAGCTATAGTTACTGTATTTGTATTAGAACCAGAAAAAGATGCATTATTATTTCCCCAAACCAAAAAATCTCCATCTTTTTTGAATTCATTTGGATTAGCACTATTGGTTGTAAAAATCCCATTTAAACCAATACTTACTTCATTAAGCATGTTTATCGTTTTTGATTGTTTTTGATTTAAATCAGAAATAGAATCTCTGCCAATTCCTGCAACATGATAATTATAGCCAGAGTTAGCCGTAACATCCCAAACCTTTTTGTCGAAAGAGTTTATATAATCCTTCTGCACTTCGGTTGAAGCGCCTAATGTAATTCCGTATTTAATAGCTAAATACGATTCTACTTTCTGTCTATCAGCATCAGATAATCTTCCTGAGAACGTAAATACCTCAGCAACACGACCATTTAAACTGCCTTGAATGTCAAAATTTCTACCAATCCAATAACCACTTCCTGATATATTTGTAAAAGCAACATCTGAAACATTTGATGTTGTTAACATATTAGAATTATAAAGTATATCTTGCTTAGTTGGTGATACTGCAGCATCATTTCTTACATTAATTATTCCAGCATTAGAATAAGATGAACTAATGCTAATTTCTGCTTCTCCATTAAAACTATTTCCACCATCTACATCTTGATTATATGATAAGGTTTCGTTAGTAAACTCAGCCGAATAATTGCCAAATCCAATACCTGTAATGTCTCCTGTACTTCCTGAATCTACCCCTGCAAAGATGGTATTTCTATCCGACGCGCTAGTCATTGTAGCATCTGGAATCATAACAATAAATATATCATGGTTATAAAAGCCGCTTATTGGTGTATCATCATTATACACGTATTGCTCAGTAGCTCCGCCATCATTTTCAAATTTCACTACAGGGTTATAATTAATATTATCTGTAGCTGTATCTAAATAGGTTGGCTCTTTACCAGAAACAGTAGTAGCATCTTTTCCGTTAGTCCCTAAATCTAACCAACTCGTTAAATTAGAGCCAGATGTTACTATTCCTCTTGTAGATTTTAACCACAATTTGAAATTGCTGGTAATACCACCAGGTCCTGGTATATTTTCATTAAACATTTCTGCAGTTACATTTAATAAAAAAGGATTCGTATCAGGATCGTTAGTATCTATACTAATGGTAGCAGACTGAGTACCAGTGCCAGCAACTGGCGCAACAAAAGTTACGTCAAGAAAAATTCCAACAAACGAAGGTAATCCTAAAAATGGAAGCCCCTGAGGTGAAGCTGTAGTAAAATCTCCATTATTACTTGTAGCCGACGTAATATTCATTGGGCAATTTCCAATATTAGCAATTAGAAATCTTCTTGTAACAGATGCCCCTTCGTTTACAACTCCAAAAAATGTTCCATTAGTATCTGAAGTTGTTGCATTGTTATAAGAAATATCTGCAAAAGGACTTCCGCCTAAAACATAAACTTCTGGAGAAGAATTAACCTGTAATGTAAAAGTAAAATTAGGTTGGTTATGAATTACAACTGTAACTAGTGTACTAGTACTTAAACAACTTGGACTTATATTTTCTATTTCAAAATCTAGATATTTATTTCTTCCTCGGCAATTATTGGGCTTTATATTCTTTTTTGGGTTATTTGGATTAATATCGAAATCTGTAGTGTTAGATATATTTATATCTCGAATTTTTAACTGTCTACAATTAGAGCTTGCAATGTTAGTAATTCTAAAACCTAAGATATTACCAGCACTAATGGTTATAGTAGATCCTTCTGTAACAACTGAACCTCCAATAACTTCAAGTTGCACAACTTGAGTATTACCAACAAAACAAATTAGGAAAAAAGAAATTACAAAATAATTAACAGGGCAATTGAGACTAGAGAGATTTATCATACAAAAGCTTTAAGACGTTAAAATTTTAAATTAGAGACTACTTATTTTGTAAATCAACAGCAAATTTAGTTTAAATTCCCATAAAATAAAATAAAATAAAAAACTCTAGTAATTATCAATTATTTTCAATTTAATATTAGATAAATTTTATTTTATTTAACATTGTTTTTTTTCATAAATTTGCTATATTCATATTTATGAAAAAAAATGTACTACTATTAATATTTTTAATACCTCTATTATCCTTTGCCCAAGTAAAAAAGCTTTATCGACAAGCATATAGGACAACAGATCCTAAAGAAAAAATAGAACTATTTACAAAAGTAATAGCCTTAGAACCAAAAAATTTCGACGCCTATTTTCATAGAGCTATTGCCAAAAATGATTTAGGCGATTATAGTGGCGCTATTTTAGATTATTCAAAAATACTTTTTTACAAACCAGACGCAGATACATACTATAATAGAGGGAATTCTAAATTTAGTTTACAAGATTTTTTCGGCGCTAAAGATGATTACGAAAATGCGTTAAAATTAGATTCACAATTTTTAGATGCTAAATATAATTTGGCGTGCGCTAAATATTTTTTAGAAGATTACTTAGGCTCTATAAAAGATTTAAACAAAATAATTGAATTAGCTCCAACTGAAGATAAAGTATATACACAAAGAGCCAATGCCCTATTAGCTCTTGAAAAATACAAATTAGCATTACAAGATTTTTCAATGGCTGTTATAATTAACCCTAACGCAGACACCTACTATAATAGAGGGCTAACTCATTTAAACATTAATTATTACAAGCTAGCACAAAAGGACTTTAATAAGTCTTTAGGTTTTGATACAAATAATGCCTCTGCATATTTTTATAGAGGTGCTTCACATTTGTTATTAGGTAGATATAAAAAAGCGATTTCAGATTTCACAACTACATTAAAATATAATGCTCTAGATTATGAGGCCATTTTAAGTTTAGCCTTAACCTACTATAAAATGAATGATTTACAAAATGCTAAGTCAAATTTTAAAAAAGCAAAATCTGTATTGTCTGATGATGAACATATTAATAATAATAATATAGAATTGTTTAGCGATAGCTTTTGGTATAAAAGTCAGTTTTTCTTTTTTAAACAAAACTTTGAAGCGCTAACTAAACTTTAAGAATTAGCCCTTATACTTTAAAGGCAAATGCACCAGTTTTTTAGTTTCGAAAAAACCTTCGGTATAATAATCGCTTAAATTATAAATAGTTGCGGTTTTATAGGTTTTAAGTTCTTCGGTTAAATCACCACCTTTTAAATACAAAATACCATTTTTTAAATCGTTATTTTGTTTTTTGGCAATTTTGCCCCTTACCCAGTGTACAAAGGTTGGCATTGCAGCAACAGCACGACTTATTATAAAATCGTAAGTATCGTTAATAGTTTCAACTCTAGAGTGTGTTGTTTTTACATTGGTTAACCCTAATCCTGCAACAACCTCATCTACGACTTTTAATTTTTTTGCTATACTATCTACTAAATGAAAAGAACATTCTGGAAACAAAATAGCTAACGGAATTCCTGGGAATCCGCCTCCTGTACCAACATCTAAAAGTTTAGAATCTTCTTTAAACTGAATTAATTTTGCAATTGCCAGGGAGTGCAAAACATGTCTTAAATATAACTCATCAATGTCTTTACGAGATACTACATTAATTTTTAAATTCCAGTCTTTATAGAGTATTTCTAACTTTTTAAAGTTCTCTATTTGATCTTTATTAAGATTAGGAAAATACTTTAAAATAAGGTCCATTACTGTTAAATTTTCAACAAAAATATACTTTTTATGTGCATATTTTTACAAAAAAACGTTATTACTTCAAATGGTTTATACTTATATTTGTCGCGTATAGATATAAGCTAAAAAAGAAGCCTTATATATTTAATATTAATAGCATGACTAAACAAACCCTTTCTTTCTCGAGAAAAGACTCTGCAAAATTTTTTAAAACATTAAATAAACGTGTTAATGATTATTTTAAAGAAAATAACATAAAACGCACAGGGAATTGGAAATTATATTTAAAAGCTGTCGTAATGTTTGCTTTATTAATTGTACCTGTAGTTTTAGTTTTAACGATTGATAATTTACCAGCTTGGACACAAATTATTTGTATGATGATAGTTGGTGTTGGTATGGCAGGCGTTGGCATGAATGTTATGCATGATGCCAATCACGGATCATTTTCAAGTAAAAAATGGGTTAATAAATTAATGGGAAGTAGTATTTACATTTTAGCAGGCAACGACTATAACTGGAAAGTACAACACAACGTTTTACACCATACTTACACTAATATTCAAGGCCACGATGAAGATATTGATGCTGGACGAATCATTAGGTTCTCAAAGCACGCAAAATGGTTCCCTTTTCATAAATATCAAAAATATTATGCCTTCTTTTTGTACGGTTTATTAACTGTAAATTGGGCTATTACTACAGATTTTATCCAATCGTACCAATATCTAAAAAGAAAACTAGCTTACGGAAAAATGCCGCATCCTGCAACACAATGGACCAAGCTAATCATTGGGAAAATAATTTATTATGCGGTTTGGATAGTTTTACCAATATCATTAGGTTTTGCATGGTGGCAAGTTTTAATTGGATTTTTAGTTATGCATTATACCGCAGGTGTTATTTTAAGTGTTATTTTTCAGTTAGCCCATGTTATGCCTAATACTGAAATGCCTTTACCAGATGAAAATGGTAATATGAAAAACACTTGGGCCATTCATCAATTATTTACAACATCTAATTTCTCACCTAAAAGTTGGTTAGTTGGATTTTACACCGGTGGATTAAACAGACAAGTTGAGCACCATTTATTTGCTAACATAAGTCATATTCACTACAGTAAAATAGCAAAAATAGTTAAAGAAACTGCTAAAGAATTTAGCTTGCCATACAATGAATACAATACGTTTTGGAAAGCCGTTACAGAACATTACAATCAATTAAAAATGCTAGGACAAAAGCCTAGTTTAGCATAAACTTCTTATTTATATATAAATATATTACATGCAATTATTATCCGATAGAATTTTAAACATGGCAACGTCTGCTACGTTAGCCATGGCAGCAAAAGCAAGAGAGTTAAGAGGCGAAGGTAAAGACATAATAGGTTTAAGCCTTGGTGAACCAGATTTTAATACACCAGATTTTATTAAAGAAGCTGCTATTAAAGCAATAAATGACGATTACAACTCGTACACACCAGTAGATGGTTATGTTGAGTTAAAAGAAGCGATTATTACAAAGTTTAAACGCGATAACAACCTAACATATACATTACCACAAATTGTTGTATCTACTGGTGCAAAACAATGTTTAGCAAATGTAGCTGCGGTTATGCTAAATGCTGGCGACGAGGTACTTTTACCTTGCCCGTATTGGGTAAGTTATTCTGATATTGTAAAGCTAAATGATGGTGTTCCTGTTGAAGTTAAAACGTCTATCGATACCGATTTTAAAATGACTGCCGCTCAACTTGAAGCAGCTATTACACCTAAAACAAAAATGATTTGGTTTAGCTCGCCTTGTAACCCAAGTGGCTCTATTTATAGTGAAGCAGAATTAAGAGCTTTGGCAGATGTATTAGTTAAGCACCCTAATATTTATGTGGTTTCTGATGAAATTTACGAACACATAAATTATGTTGGTAATCATGCTAGTATGGCACAATTTGAAGATATGTACGACCAAACAATTACCGTAAACGGTGTGTCAAAAGCTTTTGCAATGACGGGTTGGCGTGTTGGATATATTGGCGCTCCAGAAAAAATTGCTCGTGCTTGTAATAAAATGCAAGGACAAATTACAAGTGGGACAAACTGTATTGCGCAACGTGCTGTTATTACCGCTTTAAACGAATCGCCATCTCGAGTACAGTACATGATAAATGAATTTAAGGTGCGTCGTGATTTAATTTTAGGTTTATTGAACGACATAGAAGGGTTTAAAACCAATACACCAGAAGGTGCTTTTTACGTTTTCCCAAATGTTACACATTTCTTTGGAAAAACATTACGCGGAAAAACCATAAACAATGCTACTGACTTCTCTTTATATTTATTAGAAGAAGCTCTTGTAGCAACCGTTACAGGCGAAGCTTTTGGGAATCCTGATTGTATTCGCATATCTTATGCAGCTTCGCAAGAACAAATTATTGATGCTATAAAACGTATTAAAGAAACAGTTAGTTAAAATAAACTAATTCTCTATAAAAAATTAAAAAGAGGCTATCTAAAAAAGGGCACTAAAAAAGTAGCATAAATAATAAAAGCAGTAAAAAGTTAAATTCAATCTGTATTTTTACTGCTCTTTTATATCTTGATTATTCAAAATACAGTTTATGCTAGTTTAACAAAAAAGCCTGCCGTTTTAAGTACCTATTCAGATCTTTATGATTTAATAATCGTGCCCAAGACAATTTATACCAATTAACTATAATTTGACGCATATATTGTATATTCACTTATGTCAAAACGTGTTGAATTTACCATAAATGAGAGTATCGAAGAACTAAGAAAACTTCGATTAAAACAAAAATGTTCTATATAAGCAAAGGAGATTAATATAGCTTGAGCTTCTAAAAGAAACTACAAATATCCCAAGAGAAAAATCCAGCTAAAAATCAGCAATAAGTTTACGTACTCAGGAGCGTTGGATACAGCGTTATATTTCTGGGGGCATATAAAGCCTATTAACTGATGCCCCAAATCTTAAAAAATCTAAAATAATAACGGATGAAATAGACCAAGGATTATCAAGACGTGTAAATTCTAGCGAAAAACCTTTTTTGGGGTATTGGGATGCTAAAGATTGGGTTCTGTCTGAATATGGTGTTGAAATAACCTATCATTGGATTAGAGACTATTTGATTAAACACTTTAAGACCAAATTAAAAAGCCCAAGAAAATCTCATTACAAAAAGACAATCAGGCTATAGAAGCTTTTTTAAAAACTCCCTAACACGCTAGATCAGATTAGACTTAATCTAAATAAAGACAAGTTTGCTAACGCGAATTTATACTTTCAAGACGAAGCTAGATATGGGTTAATGACGCACTTAGGAAAATATTTAACAGCCTCAGGAGTTAAGCCAATCGTAGAATATCAACATGTTTTTAAAACAACCTATTTGTATGGCAGCTATTCTCCAACCAATGGAGATAGCTTTGTCTAGGAGATTAACGGTGTCGATTCTATAATTTTCGAAGCTTTATCTAAAGGCATTCTCCCTATACAAACCCAAAGAGTTTAAAATAGTCGTTATTGATAATGCAAGGTTCCATTCCACAAAGAACATTGACGTTCCGAGTAATATTTTCCTTTTAACTATTCCACCATACTCACCGGAACTTAAACCTTGCGAACAAGGTTTGGCAGTATATAAAAAAAGATACAAAAATCAATGGTTTAAAGATATGAACGAACTCAAAAAGTGGTTGCATAATTTTGTGAAACAAATGTCTAAAGAACAAATAATGCCTATTACTGGAAATCATCATTATAAAAACACTTTATATGCGTCATTTTATAAGTAAATTTATAATACTAAGCAAATAAATGAATTAATACATTTAACTTTTGCATGATGCATTGGTAAAAAAAATAGACAACAATAATTTGCTATCTATTTTTTTAACTAATTAATTTATGAGACTAGCTTTACTCTATAACTAATCTTTTTCAATATCCATTGTAGCCGTTGCATTTTGTAGCTCTAAAAACATAATGCTAGGTGGATTTTTTCCAGAAACACTTATGTATTCCTGATTTAAATTATTATCGCTTACCATAAATGTATTTAGCTTGGTTAAATTCATAAATTCCATTGGTAAGTCTCCAGTAAACTTATTACTTGATAACAGCAATTCTTTTAATTGTGTTAGTTGAGCAATCTCTACAGGTATCTCTCCATCCATTTTATTATCCATAACGCTCAACTTTTCTAATTTTGATAAAGCGTAGATTTGATTTGGAATAGTACCTGTTAAAAAATTACTTCCTAACAAAAGTTCTTTTAGGTTTGTTAGACTCATTAGCTCCATAGGAATATTACCTGTTAGTTTATTGCTATAAAGTTTTAATGATTCTAATTTTGTTAAACTACCAAGTTCTGATGGTATCTCACCTTCAAAACTATTCATAAACAACTCTAAAGAAGTCAATTCCTTTAAATTTGCTAACTCTGCTGGAATTTTCCCTACTAACTTATTAAAACCAAAATTTAACTTTCTTAAAGTCTCAAAGTTTCCTATTTCCTTCGGTAAGTTACCTTGAAGATTATTAAAAGGTAAATTAAGTTCTACAACTTTATTGTTTTCAATAGTAACTCCGTACCAAGAATCAACTGATGTGTTAAGATCCCATGTTGTATTCCATTTGCTTCCTTCGGTTGAATTATATAAGGCTATTAATGCATCTCTTTCACTTGATGAAATATTTGCAAAAGAATATGCAGAAACCAAAAAGCATATAACTATAAGTTTAAAAGTCTTCATTTTTGAACAAATTTTGGGATTTAAGATTAATTCTCTTACGAAAATAGGCTATAAGCAGACTAAAATCTATTTTATTCGATGAAATGCTTTAAATTTTAACATTTCTATTCGCTAAATTGCTCAATCTGAAGCTGAATACCTTCCCATTTTTTCATAAATTCGTCTAAATCTGATTTCTTTTTTTGATAATTATCGAAAAAATTTGGTTGCGAAGTGACTGCTTCATAATTAATTTCAAGTGATAAATCAATAGCTTTAATATCCTTTTCTAATTGATTTATTTTAGATTCAACGTTACTTAATTTATTGTTTAAAGACTTTATTTTTTTCTGATTTTCGTAAGACTGCTGTTTCTTAACTTTTGGTATTTCTTTAACTATAGTGCGTTTTTCAATTTCGCGCAAACTTTCAACTTTACGCTGGTCTAAATAATAATCAATATCGCCTAAATATTCTTTTATTTTATGATCCTTAAACTCGTAAACTTTATTGGTTAAGCCTTGTAAAAAATCTCGATCGTGCGATACTAAAATCAAAGTACCTTCAAAGCGTTTTAAAGCTTCTTTAAGCACATTTTTAGATTTAATATCTAGATGATTTGTAGGTTCATCCATTATTAAAACATTAAAAGGCTGCAACATTAATTTAGCCAATGCTAAACGGTTGCGCTCTCCACCTGAGAGGACTCTTACATATTTATCTACTTCTTCACCTCTAAATAAAAACGAGCCTAAAATATCTCGCACTTTACTTCTATTGGTTTCGTTAGCGGCATCAATCATGGTATCATGTACTGTTTTGCTACCATCTAAATATTCAGCTTGATTTTGAGCAAAATAACCTATTTGCACATTATGACCTAGCTTTAAATGTCCTTCATATTTTATTTCTCCAACAATAATTTTAGCTAGTGTAGATTTCCCCTGTCCGTTTTGTCCAACAAATGCTGTTTTACTATCACGCTCTATAAGTAAATCAATAGCTTTTAAAACTTGATTATCGTCATAATTTTTCGAGAGACCCTCAGCTTGAATAACCACTTTACCGGGAGTAATAGAAACGGGGAAATTAAGTGTCATCACACTATTATCATCTTCATCAACTTCAATTCTATCAATCTTATCAAGTTTTTTTATAAGCGATTGCGCCATAGTAGCTTTTGATGCTTTTGCCCTAAACTTCTCTATAAGTTTTTCGGTTTGCTCAATTTGCTTTTGCTGATTTTTTTGAGATGCTAATTGTTGGGTTCTCAACTCTTTCCGAAGCACTAAGTATTTACTGTAAGGCTTTGGGTAATCGTAAATTCTACCTAAAGAAATCTCAATGGTTCTATTAGTAATATTATCTAAAAACATTTTATCGTGAGATACAATAACTACTGCTCCAGGATAATTTTTTAAAAACCCTTCCAACCAAATAATAGATTCAATATCTAAGTGATTTGTTGGTTCATCTAATAATAATATATCATTATTTTGTAAAAGGAGTTTTGCGAGTTCGATACGCATGCGCCATCCACCAGAAAAGGTATCGGTTAGCATATTAAAATCTTCACGTTTAAAACCTAAACCTTGTAAAATCTTTTCGGTATCTCCTTGGTAATTATAACCTCCTAAAATTTCATATTGATGTTGAAGTTCATTAATATCAACCATTAATTGATGATAGCCTTCACTTTCATAATCGGTACGTTCTGCCATTTGCGTATTAACCGCTTCCATTTTAGATTCAAGAGCTTTAATTTCTGTAAAAGCTTCATAAGATTCTTCGAGCACGGTTCTTCCAAATGTAAATTCTATATCCTGTTTTAAAAAGCCTATTTTGAGTTCTTTATCGGCTGCTATTTGACCGGAATCTGGTTCCATTTCTTTCGATAAAATTTTAAGCATAGTCGATTTACCAGCTCCGTTTTTTCCAATAAGCCCAACTCTATCTCCATTACCTAATTTAAATGTTATATCTTCAAACAGGTATTCGCCTTGAAATGAAATCGATAAATTATGAATATTAACCATAGAAATGTAACTTTTATCACAGACCCTTTACTATTTATATAGTATTTTTACTTCGTGATTGCGCTCGCAAAAATACGCAAATATTATGTTTAAAAAAGGAACAAAAATATATAGCATTTTAACTGGCACATGCCCTAAATGTCATGAAGAATCTATGTTTAAAAACAAGAATCCTTATATGCTTTCTGAAGCCTTAAGCATGCACGAAAATTGTTCACATTGTGGTACAAAATATAAAATTGAACCTTCTTTTTTTTATGGTTCCATGTATGTTAGTTACGCTGTTGGAATAGCATTTGCAGCCGCTGCTTTTGTTATTTCCTTTTTTGTTTTTGGCGCCAATATTAACATTGTGTTTATTTCTATTATTTCGACATTAATTGTTTTTATGCCAATTATTTTAAGGATTTCCAGAAACATTTGGATAAATTTTTTCATGCATTACGATAAAAATTTAGCTAAAAAGTAGTAATAGTATTTAGATTTTAGACCGCTACGCTGATAGAATCAAGAATCTAGAACTATTTACATTTAATTGATAAACAGTAGAAATATATTTCTCGAATTCAAAAAAAAATTAAATTGTATTAGTTTAAAAAGCGTTTAATATCAACTTCATTATCTATAGGCACATCGTTTTCAATAAAGTTATAAAGTTGATGAGCCACATAGGGTCCAATCATAACACCACGTGTTCCTAACCCATTTAATACATACATGTTTTTATGTGCAGCATGTTGCCCCACTAACGGACGTCTATCTTTTACCGTTGGACGTATTCCAGCAACTTGATTAACTACTGTAAACGGACACGTTATTAGCTTTTTAAGCTTATTTAACAGCTCTTCTTTTGCTTTACTTGTAGTTTTATTAGTAGTATCTTCCCAATTATAAGTAGCACCCACTATATACAAATCATCTTGCAACGGAATTAAAAACACACCAGCCTTCAATACAAAATCAATTTTTAAATCTGGTGCTTCAATCATTAATAGTTCGCCTTTTGTTGGCACTAAAGGTAGTTCTTTAAAAAAAGAGTTTTTATCAACCCCAAAACCTTCGGCAAATACAATGTGTTTTGCTTCTATATTTTCATATTCAATTACATTTTCTAAAATTTCAATCGTATCATAATTAAAAGCTTCTTTAAAAAATATCCGGTCTTTTAATAGGTGTTTTTTATAAGCATCAATTAAGCACTTGACATCAATTCTACCAGTTTGCAATACCTTACCAAAACCAAAAGGAGCATCTATACTCTTATTTCTATTTTTTATAAGCTTAACTGAAAGATACTCTGATAGTTTTAGTTTATCACTCGCTGTAAACCAATCGTTTTGTTCTTCTAAAGATGCAAACTTTCGGTAAACTGGTATTTTGTAATTTAGCTTTACGTTTAATTCTTTTTCTAACTTAGCATACATTGGCAATGCCATTTGCAATTGCTCTTTACTTTTCCAAACGGATGTAAAACGTTTTAAAACAACAGGATTATATAAACCACCTGCAACCACAGATGATTGTTGCGATTTATCATCAAAAACCACAAAAGTTTTATTGTTTGCTTTTAATTGTTCGCAAAAACTAATACCTGCTAAACCGATGCCTACTATAATATAATCTACATGCATTGGTTGCGAAGATAATCACATTTCTATTATTAAACACGTGAGATGCTGAAACAAGTTCAGTATGACAATAATAGTAATTTTAAAATCAGTTTTTTTCAAAAAAAAAGCTGTCTTTTCAGACAGCCTCGTTTTTTAATATTTATTTTCATGCGACTTAATATGTCCACATATCTAATTCGAAATCTCGAATTTTATCTTTAATACGTTCAGACTCTAAGAGCTGCATTAAAGCATTATCAGATACATATTCACTAATTGTTCTATCGCCATGAACATTTTCTTCTTTATAAATATATCCATGAAAACGTCTAGAATTTAATAAATGGTCGAAAGAAAAAGGCATAGAACTATTTTCAGTATTAAATGATTTTGCTTCATGCAATACCTCTCTTGCATCTGGGAAAAACACCCAAAACAACTCTACTAAATCTGCATTTTCAGTACCAATAAAGTTAACATCTTCTGCAACCGGTGCTATACCCAATAACCTGTATTTCATTTCGGCTTGACGCTTATCGAAATACCAAAGCCCTTTAATACGATATTCTTTAATATCTGCTGCTGTAATATCTCGTCTGTCAATATATTCAGCAGATAATTCTTCACCAGCATTAATCTGTTCAATACCCAATTCTGTGGTATCAATTTTAGTTAAAGCCGCTTCAATATCTTTTAAAGTTCTTTTTGTTGTAAAATAAGAATCGTCATAAATGTTTTTTATTTTACCGCTTTTAACACTTTTCATAAGTACATCATACAACGACCTCCTATCGCTACCAATATTATTGGTATCTATAGGATAGTACAGCGGGAAGTTAGAACGTTCGTCTAGAACTACTTTTTCCCATGTCATTTTAGCAAAAAGTATATCTCTGTCGTCAACATAACCATATTCTAATGGCTTATCATTATCGACTGCTTTTTGCGCTTCTGTTCTTACCCCTATTTCTTCAGGGCTTTTAGCGTTTAGTATATTGGCTTGTGCAAACATACCTGACACTGTAAAAACTGTTGCTGCGGTTAATAAAAAACTTTTTACACTCATTTTCTTTTACTTTTTAATTATTTATTAGGGTAACCCAATATGCTCTTCTAATTTGTAAGCTCAACAAATACTGGCGATACTTTTTTAAGTATTACACTAACACCACTGGCTTTAGCTTGAATGTCGAATATTTGAACTCCAGAGCCTCGTTTAGCTTTACGTAAAGCACTTTTAGCTCTACTATCTAACTTGTTTCCGCTAACATTTATTGTTGGTTGGCCAGGAACTTTAAATTTAAATCCTGTTACACGTAATGGTAATTCGAAATCAAAATCATCAAACTTAGCACCAATAGTAGAAATTTCAAGGCTGTTACGTTGCATTTTAATTGCACCATCTTCACCTCTTATGGTACCTGTTGGTTTTGGTAAATCTTTAATTCTAAATTTAGCATTGTCACTAACTTTACCACCATCTGGTAATGTTCCTGTTACGTTAATAGTAACTTCTCTACCTTGAACTCTTGTAGCATCCATAACATACTTGCTTCCACCTGCTCTAGATAAACCTTGAGCACTTGCAGCTACTTTATTATCTGGAATACCAGCAAAAGAAATGGTCATTGGGTTTTTAACACCTCTATAAACTACATTCATTTTATCTGCTGAAATCGTTGCTGCATTTGGTTTAGCAACTGTAGCAAATGATGATTTTACAGGTACTTCAATTTCTTCTCCATCTTGAGCAAAAATTAACTTACCTTCAATTTTGTGCTCACCAACTCCTCCAGTTCCTATTTTTAACTTTACTTTACCGTCTTCAATAGAATATTGGTTTTCGTTTAATGGTCTTCCATCTAAAGTTAATTCAACTCTACTTGGTTTAGTTGAAGCATCTTTACGGCCTAACACAATTTGTCCGTCAAACTGCTCACCATTAAAGTAAGCCGATTTTGAAGTTTCCATTAATGTAGTATAGTTCGTCATAGATACCTCACTAGAAAGTGTTCCTTGTAACATGTTAGCTAAAACTTCAGATTCCGTTGTTTTAATATCTGCTTGTAATTGTGTCATTTTAGTTAAAGAAGCTACTAAAGGAAAACCTTTGTAGTGATAATCTAACCAACTTTGCTTAACATTATCTCTATTACGCACATCTTCTGTACTAAATTTAGCTTGTACATCTTTAACAACATTTTCCATTCCCTTTTCATCAGCTAATAATGATGTAACACCATCTCTAAAAGATGCTATTTGATTTAAAAACTCTTGCCCTTCAGGTTTAAGTTTGTCGCCTTTGAAAAAGTTTTCATCTAAATAATCGCCTTTATCCATAATCTCATAATCAGTTGGATCATCTAGCTTTTCGGTCATTTTAGTTTTTAAATCTTCTAGATATGAATCAAACTTTTTTGCCAAGGCATCAATTTGATCTGCTTTAGATTTTAATGGTGCATATTTCTCAGGTTGATCTATGGCTTTTTGATCTAAACTAGCAACAAAACTCTCGTTACGTAATGATGTTGCTTCATTAGATTCAGTAAGCTTTTCGTTCATTAATCCGAAGGCTGAAAGCACTTCTTTCGACATATTTAAAGCTAGCATTGCTATAAATATTAAATACATCAGATTAATCATTTTCTGTCGTGGTGATAAATTTCCTCCTGCCATGTCTAATTAGGTTTTTGGTTAATTAATAATTTGGGTAACCCCCTAATTAGTTTTTATTCATTGCAGACAACATTCCACCATAAACTCCATTTAATGAAGATAAGTTAGACGCTAAAGATTGCATTTGTTCTTTTACTTTTGCAGCATTTTCTGCAGACTCTTCATTAATTTCAGCTTGCTTGTTAATACTCTCTAACTGTACTTTATATAAGCTATTTAAAGACTCCATTTGTGCAGCAGCAAGAGTTAACTCTTCGCCATACTTTTTAGTAGCCTCAACAGAATCTATAGTTGAAGACATATTTTTTGCAGCACCCTCGAAGTTTTTAATACTATCTCCTAAACTTGCCATTAATTCACCATCAATTTTAGCATCTTTTAATAACTCGTCTAATTTTTTAGATAATAATCCTTGTGGGTTCTCTTTTTCTTTTTTGTCAGCTTGTCCTCCAGCAAGTTCTGGGTAAACTAACGACCAATCTAAATCTTCATCTACTGGTTCGAATGCTGAAATAGCAAAAATAATTGCTTCGGTTACAAGACCTAAAGTTAACATAACATTACCTGTTAAAGGTCCTATTTCAAAATGAATAATTTTGAATAGCGCTCCAATTATTACAATTGACGCTCCTAATCCGTAAGCCATATTCATAAATTTTTTACTTGCTTTTGACTGTGCCATAATTTTTCGGTTTTTAATTTTAAGTAGAAATACTTAAGTAGGTTAATTAATAGTATTTATTATTGATTTGATTAAATTTTACTTATTAAGGTTTTTTACCAGTTGCTTGTGTCCCCATGTAATCTTGTACTGTTCTGAAACCTATATAACTCCTTGCAGAATCCGCATATTCGTAATCTCTTGAACTTACTTGTAAATAGTAAGCCACATCTTTCCAAGAACCACCTCTTACAACTTTACGTTGATTATTTTTATCGTTTACACTTGGATTAATTGATGATGTATACTCATAAGAATTTGGATCGTAGGATGCATTTACCCATTCTGAAACATTACCCGCCATGTTATATAAATTATAATCGTTTGGATCATAAGATTTAGCTTCTACAGTATATAATGCTTGATCTGCTGCATAATCTCCGCGTACGGGTTTAAAGTTTGCCATAAAACAACCTCTATCGCTTTTAGTGTAAGGCCCACCCCAAGGGTACGTTGCAGCTTGTAAACCACCTCTAGCGGCATACTCCCACTCTGCTTCAGATGGTAATCTAAATCTATTTACATAGGCTGCTTTTTTTGATTTTTGGTATGAGTTTTTGTTAATGGTTCTCCACTCACAAAATGCTTTAGCTTGTTTCCAAGTTATACCTACAACTGGATACTCACTATATGCATCATGCCAAAAATAATCGTTATGCATTGGCTCGTTATAAGAGTAAGCGAAATCCCTAATCCATACCGTTGTGTCTGGATAAATTTCAATTTCTTCTTTTTTTATAACATCTTTACGTTTAATACCTCTATTTCTCGCCGCTTCTTGGATATCCATATGGCTGAATTGGAACTTAAATTTTTTAACATCCCAAGTGCGCTGTCCGTTATAAGATTCTTCAAGTGGTAAATACATTGTATCCATAACTTCAGTGTAGTACTCATCTGGATATTCATCAGTATCAAAAATTAAATCAACATCATGATTTATTTTTCTACCCTCATAACCTGTTGGCCCCAAGCCTGTGTAGTTTTCGAACATATATTTTTCGTAAACAGACATGTTAGCAGTATCTGCATCTTTAAAAGCATACTCACCAATACCTCCATCTTCTGGTACTTTTCCAACCTCATCTGCTAAAACAGCAAGTTTCATTCTAACAATAGAATCTCTTACCCAATTAACAAACTGTCTGTACTCACTGTTGGTTATCTCAGTAGCATCCATATATAGAGCTCTTACAGTAACTGTTTTTGCAGGAGCATCGTGTATTCCGGCTAGATCGTCATCGGCTTTACCCATAATAAATGCGCCACCTGGAATAAGTTCCATTCCATAAGGTTTTTCAGGGTGCCATTTTTTACCTTTAACACCTACTAGCTCACCTCTATCTTTAGAGCCACAACTAGCTAATAATGTTAATACTGCGGTTAATAAAATAAACTTCTTCATATTCATAGAAAACTCGAGGTTAATTATTTAAGCTTTATTTTGAGAGCGTAAACATATTTATATATTTTTTAAAAAACAACTTTTTTTAGATAAAAATTACATTTCATCGTAAAAAAAATACATTTTACCGATGAAATAAGATCTTTAACCATACTTTGTCTATTAGACACAATTCTTCTGAAACGCTTTAAACCAGCGATCTGGTATCTTATTTTTACATGCGTCTAAATAATCTTGATGCATGCAAGGTAATAACGTATGTCTTTTTAATTTATTATTGACTTCTGATAAAAAAGGAATCTCAATCCACCATCTTCCTGTTTTTACACTCTTATAAAATACCAATTCTTGATTGTCTACTAAAGTAATGTATTTTTGATAGCTCTTTTCGTCTGTAAAATCATCATCTTTTACTCTAAAATTGACACCTTCAATAAAGTACCAAATCATTTGAGCTATTAGCATAGATGTTATTTCATCATCTTTTGATGGTTTATACTCGTAAATTCCAAATGACGACACTTTATTACTTATACCAGCATAACGTGCTATGGCACAAATTTCTTTACCGTCTAAACCATTTGGTGAGTACTTTTGATTTAAACTAACTTCTGATGCTTTTACCGAACTTAAATCAATACTCACAATATTGGCATCGCGCAAAACAGGTTCTACTAAAGTTATATCTTTTGAAACTTCTCCTAGCCTATAAGATTCAAAATAAAGTTTATTCATCAAATCTATTTCTTCTTGCGAATTAAAATAGGTTTGATGCCCAATAGCTGCATAATTAAAAAGATTATAAGGCTCATCTAAAATTATTTTCCCAACAAAACTGTTGTTTTTTATAGGTTTTGCAGAGTCGCCTAAATCAAACTTACTATCAACATTTACAATATTAACCATAGGTACTAAAGCATCGTAAGCTCTATAATTGGCATAGGTTAAATCTTGAGAGCCTCCTAATATAATAGGTATAATATTTTTTTTAACCAATATGCTAATAGCTTCTTTTAACGCAAAGTATGTGTCTTGAACACTTTCGCCTTTGTTAATATTACCTAAGTCTGCAACACTAGTATTCCAGCTACCTGGAAAAAGGGCATATAAAGATTTTCTAATTTCGTCAAGCTGAAACTCTTCGCCTATATAATTAATGTCGTTTCTATTTTCTAAAACTCCAAGGATAGCAATATTTACATCACCCAAATCTGGAATGCCGTTTTGTGCAGAATGAATTTTAAGTTTTCGGCCCAACGCTTGAGATGATAGCAACTCGTTATGTGCTAACACTAAATCTGAAACTGGAGAGAGGAAATTAAAATTCATGGTTTATTATTTCTTTTTTGCTGAGGCTTTTTTTCTAGTTTTCTTTTTAGGTGTTTTGGCTTCAATAAGTGCTTTAGCTTCTTCTAATGTCATATCAGATACATCGATTGTTTTTGCTAATTCTACTTTTATTTTACCTTTAATAACATGGTGTCTTCCCCAACGTGCTTTTTCAACACGTATACCTTCATCTTTCCAATTATGTATAACCTTATCTATTTCTTTTTGAATTTTAGTTTCAATCAATTCAACAATATCATCATCAGATAAATTATCCCAATCGTATTTTTTATTTACGTTAATAAACATATTATTCCATTTTATAAATGGTCCAAAACGCCCTTTACCTTTTTGCACAGGTAAATCTTTATACATATATATAGGAGCATCAGCCTTTTGTTTTTCTTTAATTAAAACAATAGCTTCATCCAACTCAACACTTAAAGGGTCAACACCTTTTGGTAACGATACAAATGATTTACCAAATTTTACGTATGGCCCGTATCTACCATTATTAACCACGACTGCTTCACCTTCAAAAGTTCCTAAGTCTTTTGGAAGTTGAAATAAATCCATGGCTTCCTCATAAGTTATTGTATTTAATTGTTGGTCTGGACTTAAACTTGCAAACTGAGGTTTTTCATCATCATCAACCGTCCCTATTTGCACCATTGGCCCAAACTTACCCAAACGTACACTAACTTGTTTTCCTGTTTTTGGATCTTTCCCTAAAATACGTTCACCAGACTCTCTTTCGGCATTTTCTTTTACATCTTCTACTTGTGGATGAAAATCTTTGTAGAATAATTTCATCATTTGTGTCCAATCTTCTTTTCCTTCAGCAATATCATCAAAATCTGCTTCAACTTTTGCAGTAAAATTATAATCTAAAATACTTTCAAAATGATTAACCAAAAAATCAGTTACAATCATTCCTATATCAGTTGGAACGAGTTTTCCTTTGTCTGAACCAACTTTTTCGGTTAAGGTTTTATCTTTTACAGTTCCATTCTCAAGTGTTAGCTGCGAGTAGTTACGCTCCTCGCCTTCAACAGTTCCCTTTTCAACATAGTTTCTATTTTGAATAGTGGAAATAGTTGGCGCGTAGGTTGACGGACGACCAATACCTAATTCTTCTAGCTTTTTAACAAGTGATGCTTCTGTAAATCTTGCAGGCGGACGAGTATAGCGTTCAGTTGCAGTAATATAATTATTAAGCAATGTTTCGTTGGTTTTCATTGCTGGCAACATACCTTCTTGCTCAACATCTTCATCATCAGTTCCCTCTAAATATACCTTTAAAAAACCATCAAAAGTAATAACTTCTCCATTGGCATTAAAAGTTTCGCTATGTGTTGAAGCACTAATTTTTACATTGGTGCGTTCCAACTCAGCTTCACTCATTTGTGAGGCGATTGAACGTTTCCAAATTAAATCGTAAAGTCTTGCTTGATCGTAATCAATATCAACTGAATGTGTTGCAAAATTGGTAGGACGAATGGCCTCGTGAGCTTCTTGAGCTCCTTTAGATTTACCTTTATAGTTTCTTGGTTTACTGTATTTATCCCCAAAAGCATTTTTAATTTCAGCCTCTGCTCCTTTTCTGGCTTCGTCTGATAAATTAACACTATCTGTTCTCATATAAGTAATTAAACCTGCTTCGTAAAGGCGTTGTGCCATTGTCATGGTTTTACTTACTGAAAAATATAATTTACGCGATGCTTCTTGTTGCAATGTTGATGTTGTAAATGGTGCCGCTGGTGATTTTTTTGCTGGCTTTTTTTGTAAGTCTGCAACTTTAAAATCTGCTAAAGCATTTTGTTCTAAAAATTTTTGAGCTTCCTCTTTTGTTGAAAAATTCTTAGGTAGTTTTGCCTTAAAAGTTTGTCCATCTCCGTTTGAAAATTCAGCATCAATCCTATACGAAGCAACAGGTTTAAAGTCTTGTATTTCGCGTTCTTTCTCTACAATTAATCGTACTGAAACTGATTGTACACGACCTGCCGATAAGCCACCTTTTACTTTTCTCCAAAGCACAGGAGACAACTCGTAACCTACAATTCTATCTAACACACGACGTGCTTGTTGTGCATCAACTAAATCGTAATCAATCCCTCTAGGGTTCTCTATAGCTTTTTGAATAGCTGTTTTAGTAATTTCGTGAAAAACAATACGTTTGGTTTTATCCTTATCTAACTTTAAAGCTTCGGCTAAATGCCACGCAATAGCTTCTCCCTCACGGTCTTCATCACTAGCTAACCAAACCATTTCTGCTTTTTTAGCTAATTCTTTAAGCTTTTTTACAACTGCTTTTTTATCTTTAGAAACTTCGTATTTTGGTTTAAAATCACCATCAACATTTACTCCCAATTCCTTTGAAGGTAAATCGGAAATATGCCCAAAGCTCGATTCTACTTTAAAATCTTTTCCTAAAAATTTTTCAATAGTTTTTGCTTTTGCTGGTGACTCAACAATTACTAAATTCTTTGCCATACTTGATTTTTTGAAGCTACAAATGTATATGAAAAAAAGTTTATCTGTAACTTTTTAAAGATAAACTGTGAACATTTTAAATAAAAAAACCTGTTTTTAACATTTTAAAAACAGGTTTTTTGTGTTGTATTATATACTTTATTCAGTAGAAGTTCCTATTTCTTCAATAGCACTTGTTTCTTCAAAACCAACAACTTTTTTATAAATTAAATATGTTGGATGATACATAAAAGGTCTTAAAAACAACCATCCTATACTACAAGTGATAAAACCAAGAACTAAGTAACATAAAAAACTAACAATTAATAAACCTAGTCCAATTAACCATTTCTTAGTTCCTAACTTAAAACTAGCTTTAACAATATCACTTACACCTAATTCTTCATTAAAAGCAAAAATAGGTGCAAAAAACGAAAGTGGTACAAGGGTATATAATAAAGGAAGATAACATAATAGAGCTGAAGGAATTAATATTACATATGCTATTAACATTAATATAAAAATTTTACTTAAATATTTACTTTTAACAAAATAAAAGAAATCTGAAGTTGCTACTTCTTGACCATAATCTAACTTCTTCATTATTCTAAAAAAAGCAGCATACAAAGCTGATGTTATTGTACCCAAAACAAAAATTCCAACAATTACAAAAACTATATACAAAACAGACATACCTGCAAAAAAACCGTTAAATGCTTCTGGATCAATCTCACCATTATTTTGTTGAGCAATAATAAGTGTAAATAATGGTGCGTATAAAGCAATTATTAAAGGAAATGTTACAATTAAGGTAAATAACCAAAGCAAAAAACCTTGTAACCAAGTCTTTTTAAATAGTTCGATAGATTCACTAAAAATAGTTCCGAAATCTAATTCTTTGGCACGTTCTATTTTTTCTAATAAACTGGAAATTGTATTCATGTTCTATATTATTGGTTAGTATAATTATTCAAAGTAAATGTTTTCTAACAGATTTAACAAAATTTATCTTGTTTTTAAAAGTTCAATAAAACAAGAAATTATAAATTAATTAAAGCTCATTGTATATTTTAATTCGAGTTGTAAATTGTCTATTAGCTTCTATTTTATAGTCATTAATAATGCAAATTTGTTACAAAAAAACAAAACATTAACCTGACATTGTGTCATAAAATCTAAATAAATAGTATCTTTGTACACTTATTGACTACTATACTATGGTTTAAGTATATTATGGAGAAAGTTATAGACGAAAGTAAACAAGGGCAATCCTTGGTTTTAAAACATAAAAAAGAAAATACACGCAAACTTTTTATTGAAAGTTATGGGTGTGCTATGAATTTTAGTGATAGCGAAATTGTGGCTTCTATTTTAACAAACGAAGGTTTTAATACAACTCAAAAACTAGAAGAAGCCGATTTAATTTTAGTAAACACCTGCTCCATTCGAGATAAGGCAGAACAAACCGTACGTAAACGTTTAGAAAAATACAATGCTGTAAAACGCGACCATAATCCTAAAATGAAAGTAGGGGTTTTAGGCTGTATGGCTGAGCGATTAAAGACAAAATTTTTAGAGGAAGAAAAAATTGTTGATTTAGTTGTTGGGCCAGATGCATACAAAGATTTACCAAATCTATTAGCCGAAGTTGATGAAGGTAGAGATGCCATAAACGTTATCCTATCTAAAGAAGAAACTTATGGCGATGTTTCGCCTGTACGTTTAAACACCAATGGCGTAACAGCTTTTGTATCAATTACTCGTGGTTGCGATAATATGTGCACCTTTTGTGTGGTACCCTTTACTCGTGGTAGAGAACGTAGTCGAGACCCACAAAGCATCATTGAAGAAATTAACGATTTATGGAGCAAAGGTTATAAAGAAATTACGCTACTTGGGCAAAATGTAGATAGCTACCTTTGGTATGGTGGCGGACTAAAAAAAGATTTTGTTAAAGCTAGCGACATACAAAAAGCAACCGCTGTAAATTTTGCCAATTTATTAGAATTGTGTGCCAAAACACAACCTAAAATGCGAATTCGATTTTCAACATCAAATCCACAAGATTTAACTTTAGATGTTGTTGAAACCATGGCGAAATACCATAACATTTGTAATCATATTCATTTACCAGTACAAAGTGGAAGCGACCGTATTTTAAAAGCTATGAATCGTTTACACACACGTGAAGAATATATAGAATTGATTAACAACATTCGCGAAATTATTCCAGATTGTGCTATTAGTCAGGATATGATTGTTGGTTTTCCAACAGAAACCGAAGACGATTTTCGAGATACCGTGTCGTTAATGAAATACGTTAAATACCATTTTGGATACATGTTTACCTATTCTGAACGCCCAGGAACTATGGCAGGACGAAATATGGAAGATGATATTCCTGAAGCCACAAAAAAAAGACGACTGGCAGAAATTGTAGCATTACAACAAGAACATAGCGGCATTAGAACCAAAGAACACTTAAATACGGTTGTTGAAGTTTTAATTGAAAAAGAATCTAAAAAATCTGACACACATTGGTCTGGACGAACATCGCAAAACATTGTATGTGTGTTCCCAAAAGAAAATTACAATATAGGTAATTTAGTAAATGTAAAAACAACTAATTGTACAACTGCAACACTAATTGGAGAAGCCGTTGGATTATCAAAGAATAATTAATTATGGAATCGGTTCAAGCAATAAAACAACGTTTTGGTATTATTGGTAATACACCAGCACTAAATCGCGCTATAGAAAAAGCAATTCAGGTAGCACCAACAGATATTTCGGTTTTAGTAACAGGAGAGTCTGGAGTTGGTAAAGAAAGTATTCCTAAAATAATACATCAATTATCTCATAGAAAACACAACAAATATATAGCTGTAAACTGTGGAGCTATTCCAGAAGGAACCATTGACAGTGAACTTTTTGGGCACGAAAAAGGGGCATTTACAGGTGCAACACAAACACGTTCTGGTTATTTTGAAGTTGCCGATGGCGGTACTATTTTTTTAGATGAAGTTGGCGAGTTACCTTTAACCACTCAAGTTCGCTTATTACGTGTTTTAGAAAATGGCGAGTTTATTAAGGTAGGCTCTAGTAAAGTGCAAAAAACAGATGTGCGTATAGTAGCAGCAACTAACGCTAACATGTTTCAATCTATTGAAAAAGAAAAGTTTCGTGAAGATTTATATTATAGGCTAAGTACGGTAGATATTCATTTACCACCACTTCGCGAACGACAAGACGATATTCATTTATTGTTCAGAAAATTTGCAAGCGATTTTGCTTTAAAATATAAAATGCCAACGGTTAAATTAACCGACAATGCCATACAAGCATTACTAAAACATAGATGGAGCGGAAACATTAGACAGTTACGAAACATTGCTGAACAAGTTTCGGTTTTAGAACAAAATAGAACGATTTCTGCTGAAACATTACGAGGCTACTTACCAACATCGGGCAGCAATTTACCAGCTGTTATTAAAACATCTAAAGCAGAAAGTGATTTTAGTAGTGAGCGTGAAATTTTATACAAAGTGCTTTTTGATATGAAAAGCGATTTGAATGATTTAAAAAAGCTAACTATGGAACTAATGAAAAATGGCAACATAAAAGATGTTGAAAAAGATCATGAAAGCTTAATTCAAAAAATTTATGGTGAAAATGAAAAAGATGAAACCAATTATGAAGACACTTTAGCAGAAACCAAAGTAATCTCAATTCCTGAGCATTCTAATTCGCATGACGAAAAAAATGATGCCCAAGACAAATATCATTTTGCTGAAGAGATTGAAGAAGAAGAAACACTATCGCTACATGATAAAGAATTAGAATTAATAAAAAAATCGCTTGAACGTCATCAAGGAAAACGTAAATTAGCAGCTGCCGAATTAGGCATCAGCGAACGCACACTATACAGAAAGATTAAACAATATGATTTATAGCAAATCGTTAATATAAAAAACTTATCTTTCTTATAACTTTATGAAACTAATGAAATATTTAAAGTACGCCTTATTAGTATTAACAATTGCAACATTTCAATCTTGCGGCATATATGGATTTACTCAACCAAGTTCCATAAAAGCTGAAACCTTTCAAGTCAATCGTATAGAAAACAGCGCCCTATTGTTTGAACCTGGTTTAGATCAAGATTTTCAAAGAGCATTACAAGATAAAATACTAGATCAAACCAATTACAAACTAGAAACCTCTAATGCAGATTTGATTTACGAGGGAGAAATTACCACCTATAGAATTTCCCCAACTACAGCAACATCAGACAACAGAGCAGCACAAAATAGACTAACAATTGGTGTGAAAATTAGTTTTTATAACACTAATAACGAAGAAGATAATGAAGAAGGAAAAAGCTTTACATTTTTTTATGATTATCCTGGAAGCGCACAACTTGTTGGTGGACAAAAAGCAACCGCTCATGAAGAAATTTTTGATCGATTAACTCAAGACATTATTAATGCGACTTTAGCTAAATGGTAGCTTCGAGAACCTCAGCTACCATTAGATAACACAAACAGTCTATTGGTGGCTGATGCTCTCGAAATTACCTTATAAAAAAGAATTAAAAAAATTAAAAAAATCATTTCGAGAAAGAAACCAGAAATGTAATAAAATATTAAATAATTAAATTTGGCTTAGCCAACAATGAATAGTACAGATTTTATATATATTCTTCAAAACCCTCAAGCCATAACACATGAGCAAACTCAGGCTGTAAAATCTATTATTGATGAGTTTCCATATTTTCAATCGGCACGCGCAGTATACCTTAAAGGCTTAAAAGACCAAAGTAGTTTTAAATACAATCAAGAACTTAAAACCACTGCAGCTTATACAACAGATAGAAGTATTTTATTTGATTTTATAACATCTAAAGACTTTATTCAAAATGAAATATCTCAGTTTATAAAACAAAATACCGCCCATTTAAAAAATATTGATGTTACGATTGAAGATATTTCAGTACATAAAAGTGTCGCCATTGATGAAGCATTAAAACAACAAATCAAAGATACCGATGGCGTTTTAGACCCTACCTTGTTTCAACCCAAAGAAGCACGTCCGGTAAAAGCTTTTGTTTTAGATGAATCTGAACGCATTGAAACCGTTACCAAAGACACTAAAACCCAAGAAGCATCAGCTAAAGACATACTTAACTTAGGTAAACCACTTCAATTTGATAAAAGAGAAACCCATTCGTTTAACGAGTGGCTAAAACTTACCCGTTTTAAACCAATAAAAAGGGAAGAAAAGTCTGCTAAAAAAGAAAAAAAAGTAGTTTCAGAACATAGCGAGAAAGCCAAAAAGTTTGAATTAATAAATAAATTTATTTCTGAAAACCCAAAAATTAAACCATCAAAAACGACATCATCAAAAGGCAATCTTGCAAAGGCACAAATGATACAACCTGAAGCTTTAATGACCGAGACTTTAGCCCGTATTTATGTTGAACAAAAAAACTATAAAAAAGCCATTCAATCTTATAAAATTTTAAGTTTGAAATATCCAGAAAAAAGTGGTTTCTTTGCAAACCAAATTAAAGCAGTAGAACAATTACAAGAACAAAACAATAAAGCATAATGAGTACGTTTTCAATATTTTTAGCATTAATCGTAGTTGTAGCATTTTTACTAGTAGTAGTAGTTATGGTACAAAACCCTAAAGGAGGCGGATTATCTTCTTCTTTTGGCGGTGGTGGCACACAACAATTAGGTGGTGTAAAAAAGACAACCGACTTTTTAGATAAAAGCACATGGGCTTTAGCAACATTGCTATTAGTTTTAATATTATTATCGAATGTAGCAATTAATACAGGTGATGGAACTGTAGACTCTAAAGCATTAGACCCTAATGCAACAACTACCCAACCTTTACCATCTACAACACCATTACCAACAACAACTAATGAGGCCGCAACAACGACAAGCGACTCATTACAATAATTTTATGTCATACTATAAAAAATGCCAACTCATACAGTTGGCATTTTTTGTTACTGTAAGTTTGTCAGTAAAAAAGTATTGGCACATTTTTAGCATAACACTTTAGTGTTAACATAATTTAATTAATTAAAAAAATAAAATCAGAGATGAGCTTAAACATTAAACCATTAGCAGACAGAGTTGTTATAGAACCTGCTGCTGCTGAAACTAAAACAGCTTCTGGAATTATTATTCCAGATAACGCTAAAGAAAAACCGCAAAAAGGAAAAGTTGTTGCTGCTGGAAAAGGCACCAAAGACGAACCTATAACTGTAAAAGTTGGCGATACCGTTTTATATGGCAAATATGCTGGAACGGAGCTTAAACTTGAAGGAAAAGATTATTTAATCATGCGCGAAAGCGATATACTGGCAATTATTTAAATGGCTTCAAGCAATATACCTTAAGCTTTAAGCAATGAGAAACTTCAAAAAATATGATATTTGGAAATTAAGTCATGTATTTACACTTAAAATATATGAGTTAACTAATTCTTTCCCTAAAGGGGAGGTTTATGGAATAATTTCACAAATTCGTAGAGCATCTTCTTCAATACCAACAAACATAAGTGAAGGTTCTGGAAGAGATAGTGATGCTGAGTTTAATCGCTTTTTTAACAATAGCTTTAGGTTCTGCCTCAGAAGTCGAATATCTTATAATTCTTTCCAGAGATTTAGATTTTATAAATGAAAAATCTTTTTTAGAATTAAACAATGATATAAACACTATTAAACGAAAAATATATTCATTAAAACAAAAATTAAACTAACGCCTAAAGCATTAAGCTTATGGCATAAAGCATATTAAAATGGCAAAAGACATAAAATTTGATATCGAAGCACGAGATGGGTTAAAACGCGGTGTTGATGCATTAGCAAATGCAGTAAAAGTAACTTTAGGGCCTAAAGGGCGCAATGTAATAATAAGTAAAAGTTTTGGCGCACCACAAGTTACCAAAGATGGTGTTACAGTTGCTAAAGAAATAGAATTAGAAAATGCACACGAAAATATGGGTGCACAAATGGTAAAAGAAGTAGCAAGCAAAACCAATGACTTAGCTGGTGATGGTACAACAACTGCTACTGTATTAGCTCAAGCTATTGTAAAAGAAGGTTTAAAAAATGTTGCCTCTGGTGCTAATCCAATGGATTTAAAACGTGGTATTGATAAAGCTGTTGAAGCTATTACTGCTGATCTTGAAAAACAATCAAAACAAGTTGGTAATTCTTCTGAAAAAATAAAGCAAGTTGCTGCTATTTCAGCAAATAATGATGACACCATTGGTGAGTTAATTGCTACTGCTTTTGGTAAAGTTGGTAAAGAAGGAGTTATTACTGTTGAAGAGGCTAAAGGCATGGAAACCTATGTTGATGTTGTTGAAGGCATGCAATTCGATAGAGGTTACTTATCACCTTATTTTGTTACTGATGCTGATAAAATGATTGCCGATTTAGAAAATCCATACATCTTATTATTTGATAAAAAGATCTCTAACTTACAAGAAATCTTACCTATATTAGAACCTGTTGCACAATCTGGTCGCCCATTATTAATTATAGCTGAAGATGTTGACGGACAAGCATTAGCTACATTAGTAGTTAACAAATTACGTGGCGGACTTAAAATTGCCGCAGTTAAAGCACCTGGTTTTGGAGACAGACGTAAAGCCATGCTAGAAGATATTGCTATTTTAACAGGAGGAACTGTTATTTCTGAAGAAAGAGGATTTACTCTTGAAAACGCAGATTTAAGTATGTTAGGAACTGCTGAAACAGTAACGGTTGATAAAGACAATACAACTATTGTTAATGGATCTGGAAATGCTAAGGATATTAAGGCTAGAGTAAATCAAATTAAATCTCAAATTGAAACGACAACTAGCGATTACGATAAAGAGAAACTACAAGAACGTTTAGCTAAATTAGCTGGGGGTGTTGCGGTACTTTATGTTGGCGCTGCTAGCGAAGTTGAAATGAAAGAAAAGAAAGATCGTGTTGATGATGCTTTACATGCAACCAGAGCGGCTGTAGAAGAAGGTATTGTTGCCGGCGGTGGTGTAGCCCTAGTAAGAGCAAAAGCTGTTTTAGAAAAATTAACAACTGAAAATTTAGACGAAACTACTGGTGTTCAAATCGTTAATAACGCCATTGAATCTCCTTTACGTACTATTGTTGAAAATGCAGGTGGTGAAGGTTCAGTAGTAATAAACAAAGTTTTAGAAGGTAAAAAAGATTTTGGTTACGATGCAAAATCTGAACAATATGTAGATATGCTAAAAGCAGGTATTATCGACCCTAAAAAAGTAACACGTATAGCATTAGAAAATGCAGCATCTGTTGCTGGTATGATTTTAACTACCGAGTGTGCTTTAATTGACATTAAAGAAACTGAAGCTGCTGGCGGACACGGTCATGCTCCAATGGGTGGCGGTATGCCAGGAATGATGTAACTTTAAAAAACTTAGTTACCAAATGGCAAATCGCCATAAATAAATTTATTAAAAAAACGCTTCTCCTTATTTTAATTGGGATTGAAGCGTTTTTTTATTTAACTCTTTACCTTAAAAGTATAAGTTGAAATTAAATCTTTGTCAATATAAAAATGTACATCGTAAAACCCTCTATATTTAAAAGCATGGGTTAGCGTTAAGTAATTATTTTTAGTAGTAACAGAATTGGGAGATATGTTGCTACTATTACTTCCATTATCAATTAAAAATCTAACGTTTTTAACATCTACTGTATCTTTAAGCTTAAATTTAAAAGTAACTATTTCATTTTTTCTGATTACGTTGTGCATTTTTTCAGGCGCAATATGAGTATTCAAATTTGCATAAGCTTTCCCATAAATTATAGGAGATTCAATAAATGCTTCAAATGACGTTTCATTAGCATCATCTAAAAGCAACCATTTTTTGTTTGCAGGGAAATGATTTATAGCAAAAAGCCTTGGGTTTGCTAAAAAAAAACCATCGTTAAATTGAAACTCAAAATGAAACGTTGTTGGATTAGGAATACCACTTGCCCAAGTAGGGTCGCATAGATACCATTTACCGTCTAATTTAACCGCATTCCAAGAATGGTTTGGGGCATCTATTTTCTTAATATTTGTTGTACTTGTTTTTGCAAAACCATGTACAATTTCACATTTAATATTAGCTAAATCAGCAAGTTCTTTTACTAAATAAGCATAACCCGTACATATGGTTTTATTGTTTTTTACAAGTTTTTTTAATGTTGCCTTTCTAAATTTAGTATTCCAATTTTTAAGTTTAACACTATCATTTTTAAACCGTTGCCTTTTATACATGTTTTTTGAAAACATGCCATAATCATTAGCTATGTTACTGCAAACCCAAGTAAAAATAGCTCTAAACCGCTCAACATCAGTAGCTAAATTTAAGGTAAGGTTATGTGCTAATTCGGGTAAATTATTTAGCTTTTCATTTTTGTATTTCAAAGCTACTCTATCAGCCTTTTTAAAATCAATACCATCAAAATCTGAAATTTGGGCATATGAGTGAAATACAAAAATGAATAAAAATAAAAATCGTATCATTTTCATTTAAAAAAGGCTAAAATATAATTGAATTGTAAAACTAATTAGGGCGTTTAGATTTATAAGGCTTATTTGTATTTAAAGCGCCTACAAATTCAATTAAATCTTCAGACATCATTTGATTTATAAATGTTGTATCGTCTTTAATTTTAACCTCAACGGTATCATATCCTAAAAACGTTATAAGCAAAACGTCGTCTGTTTTTAAAGCCTTAGGAAATACAAACTCGCCTTTACTATTAGTCGTTGTACCAACATTAGAACCTTTTAAAGTAATACTAGCACTTTCCAATGGACCTTCTTCGTTTTTAATAACACCTTTAATTGTTCTCTCTTTTTGAGAAATTTCTGGCGAACTTGTTTTGTTTGCTTGCCCGTAAACAGGATTAAACATCACACTTACAACCATTAAAATAGTTACGTAACCTAAAGCACTTAGGACTTTTTTTGGAGTGAATTTTAATTGTGTTTTCATAATTATATATATTTTGTTTTCATCAAATCTATTATAAGAAAGATTAGCATGAAAGCTATATTGAGCGAATATGTGTTTTGAGTGAGTGAAGATAATAAATTTTAGACTGAACAACAACTAGTTGTTTAAAATACAACAGTTTAAGCTTAGCTAAAGCTACTATTATTTTTTACTATCTAATTAATACTTACTATAATTTAGCCTTGATAATTATTAATTTTATAATTATTTTTGATTAAAATTATAATCTATTAAACTTTTAGTCATGAAAAACAATATCTTATTTACACTTTTATTAGTTTTCTTTACAAGTTTAACTTATTCTCAAAATACAGACACAAAAGTTAATATTGGTGATTTATTTATTATTGGCGAAACCGATAATTACAAACATATTAACTTACCAAAACGTAACTTTATTATAAAACAAGGAGGCATTGCTAATTACGAAAGCATTAAAGGTAAAACAGTTGAAGTCACTTCAATTAAAGAGAAAAATGGAAATTTAATTGCTACTATTAAATTAGTATCTAAAAAGAAATTTTTTAACAGCCATAAATATGTTACAGTAAATATTAGTAAAGCTATTGATAATAAAGAATTAATAAGTCTGTAAAAATAATTTATAAATGATATGAGGTTGTCTTTAAGGTCATTGTAATTCAATTTACCAAGTTGAGCTTGTCGAAACTGATCTTAATTATAAGGGGTTAAAGTATTTCGACAGGCTCAATATGAAATAAAATTCACTTTTAAGATAGCTTGTTTTTTAAGCTCTTATTTGATTTAGGAGTTTGTTTAAGTTTTTATGCAATGCTTGTAGCGGAATTTCCTTAAGGAAGCATTCCGATTAGGATTGAGTTAATTCAATTGTGCCAAGTGTTTTAGTTTTTACTTTGAAAAAATTCTATCATTTTTAAACTTTGCTGTTAACCAATTTAGAGGTTTCTCCTTAACTTGAAAATCAGGCAGTCCCCTAATTTCTTCATAATTTATAACTTTTAAATCTTCTTTAATTATAATGTAAATTAATTATACTTTTACAACGATTTTATAAAATATATGCAACAAACTACAAATACTATATTAATGATTCGTCCTATAAATTTTAGGATGAATGAACAAACCGCTGTAAACAACTATTATCAAGAGCATATTGATAATGTTTTACCAGAAGCAATTAACATTAAAGCACAAAAAGAGTTTGATATCTATGTTGAGAAATTAAGGCAAATTGGTGTACATGTTGTTGTTGTAAACGACACAAAAGAGTTTGATACTCCAGACTCTGTTTTTCCTAATAACTGGATATCGTTTCATGAAAATGGTAATATTGGAGTGTATCCTATGTTTGCTGAAAATAGACGTTTTGAGAGACGTGATGATATTTTAGATAAATTAGAAGAAGAAGGTTTTATTATTAATCAAATAGTAGATTACACTAGTGCTGAAGAAGAAGATGTTTTTCTTGAAGGTACAGGAAGTGTAATTTTAGATCGAGTAAACCGAAAAGCTTATTGCTCATTATCGCCTCGTGCAGATGAGGATTTATTTATTGAATTTTGTGAGGATTTTGAATATACACCAGTAATTTTTACAGCAAACCAAACCGTTAATGGTAAACGAAAAGTGATTTACCACACCAACGTTATGATGTGCTTAGGTGAAACTTTTGCCGTAATTTGTTTAAATAGTATTGACAATAAAAAAGAACGCAAAAATGTTATTAAGCATTTAAAAGAAAACGGTAAAGAAATTGTTGATATTACCGAAAATCAAGTTGCTAATTTTGCTGGCAATATGTTACAAGTAAAGGGCACCAACGACGAATTGTATTTAATAATGAGTCAATCTGCATACGACTCGTTAACTGCATCTCAAATACAACGATTAGAAAAACACAGTAAAATACTATCGAGCTCGTTAGATACTATTGAAGTTTGTGGTGGCGGAAGTGCCCGTTGCATGATGGCGGAAGTGTTTTTGCCTAAAAAAAATTAGGCATATTATAGCTTTATATATTGTAGTGATAGCTTTTGGCGAGTCGCGCATGGAGCCAAAACCACAAGTGGAAACCTCGACTCGACCAAAGGAGAGTACTCCCAAAAATAAAATAATATTCTAAAATTTTATGGAGTCGACTTAGATTTTGGCAATTGCACAAAAAAAGTACTACCTACATTTGGCGTACTTTCTACCCAAATTTTACCTTTATTAAGCTCAATTAATTCTTTACAAATAGATAATCCTAAACCTGTGCCTTTTTCGTTATTAGTACCTAAAGTTGTATAGGTATTATTCTTGAAAAGCTTTTCGATGTTTTGTTTAGAAATACCTACACCAGTATCGGCAACACTAATAATACAACTACCATTACTGATATGATTCGAGATGGTTATAGTATCTCCATCTTTACTAAATTTTAAGGCGTTTGCCAGTAAATTTTGGATAACAATTTCGAACATACTTCTATCAGCATAAACAAAATCTCTCAACGATCGGTCTACAAGTGTTATCCCTTTGTTTTCCATGCGTTGTTCTATGAGCTTGACTTTGTCTTCAAAAACTTCTTGAACATCAAATAAGCTTGGTTTAGGCTCTAACGAATGCATTTGAGATTTAGACCAGTTTAACAAATTGAATAATAATAAAGATGCGCTATTGGCATTTTCGCTTAATTCGGGTATTAAGTTGTCGAATTCTTCACGCGAAAGCGAACCATCTTTTAGTAAATCTATAAAGCCATTAATAGAGGAAAGTGAATCTTTTAAATCGTGCGATACTATAGAGAACAATTTGTCTTTTACATTATTTACGCTTTCAAGATGTCTTGTTTGTTCTTGAAAAGCTTTGTTTTGCAATTCAATTTTTATATTTTTTTCTTCAAGCTCTTGAGTGTATTTTATACTACTATTCCTTTTTAAATAAATTAATATTAAAAAGGTTGATACTGTTGCTAATGCTGCCAATAATGCATAAAAAATAAGCTTAAACCTATCAGCTTTTTGCTTACTTTCTGTTTTAGAAACTTTATTAGTGGGTTCTAAATTGGTAGTGTTAGGCGATGTAATTTCTTTATCAAAATTGGGGTCTAATTCAAGTTTGGTAGCTTCATTAGCATTTAAATCTACATCTAAGTTATTTTTATTTAACTCATTATTTAATTCATAATATTCGCGCTGCCAAACAACAACTCTATCCCATCTTCTTTTAGTAGAATCTAAAGCTTTCATTAATTTATAATGCTTTAGTAATTCTTTTTTATTATCGAGTTCTTTTGCTATATCTCCAGCTTTTCTAAGTTGCTTTTCGGCTAAAATTAATCGTCTTTGTTGTAAATTTAAATCGCCTAGGTTATTTAACACCTTTAATAGGCTTGCCTTATCTTTACTTCTAATATTAATATTATAGCCTCTAACTAAATACTTTTTGGCTTGTTCGTAATCATTAAACTTAAGGTATTCACCTCCTAGCTTAGGATAAATAATGCCTTGAATTGAATCGTTATCAGAACCGGCGCTGTTTAATACTTTTTCGTAATATTCTATAGACTTTCTGTGCTCTTTTTTGGTAGAATACAGTTCTGCCAAAAAGCTGTTTGATTCATTTACGCCTTCAGTATCACCTAACTGCTCTTGAATTTCTAAAGCTTTAAGGTAATATTCAATAGCTTTATCAAAAGCATTAATATTATAATATGCTTTGGCTAAATTGCTGTATGATAGCTTAAGTTCATTGGTGTAATTACGCTTTTCCAACTCCTCAATAGCAGATAATGAGTATTGCAATCCTTTAGCATAATTACCACGTTTAATTTCTAGCAAGCCAATACTGTTATTAACTTTTGCAATACCAAGTGTATCTTTTAACTGACGAAACAGCGCTTTTGATTTTTCAAATTCACTAACAGCGTTTATATAATCATTTCGCTGGGCATAAATTAACGCTTTGTAATAGGTTATTTCGGCAATGCCTTTATGGTAATTAAGATTTATAGATAGTTTTTCGCTTTGGATAATGTGCTTAATAGCTCTATCAAAATCATTTATATCGTAAAGCAATTTTATAAGTTGAACTGAAGTATCTACTTTTAAACTATCTTGATCTTGATACGCCAATTGTAGGGAAAGACTATCTATCGCTTTGGTTTGAGCAAACCCAAAGCATATAGATAAAAATATAATTAACGTAATTATTTTCCTCATACAATATCTTAATTACACCAATAACAAAGCAATATGATATAAAGTTGCCTTATTTGAGGGAAATAAAGATTACTCTATTAAGCTGTAATATTTCTTAGTTTTTAATAGTTTTTCAATAGCTTTACCGAACAAAAGTTGTAAAAAGAGATGCATAAAGCTAATTTCTGCGTTTTAATACCAAAAAATTAGATGAAAAGAACACAAAAAAATTACGGCAAAATCGACGAATAGATTAACGGCAAAAAACATAGAAAAACGACACTTTTATCGACAAAATACATCTTGAGCTTTTTTGCTTTTTTAGTTTACTTTAAACCCATATAAAACTCAATACTAAAATATTTCTTATATTATAAAAAATTAAAACTCATCCATTATGAATAAAAATGCAAAAATGATTCTTATAATTCTTGGCATTGTACTAGTTGGTTACGGAATTTATACTTTAGTTGCTCCAGAAGCAGCAGTAAGTATTGGAGATTTTAGTGTTGAAGCTCAAGACAACACCAACTCTTACATAACTATTGTTTTAGGTTTAGCAGCAATTGCGCTAAGTTTTTTAGGAGGAAAAAAGTAACGGTTTTTTAAAATAATTAGCTTTAAGTTTAATTGCTTTAAAATGCGTTTAGACTTTTTGAATATTGGAATTAATTTAAACTTTATAAATTAATAAATATTCTATCTTTGCTCACTTAAAAGTTATTGTAAATGAGCCTTCAAAAGACGTTATCTAACCACGTAAAACAAGCCATACAAACAACATATAATATAGAAATTGATACTGTAGAATTTCAAGCTACCAGAAAAGAATTTGCTGGCGATATTACTGTTGTTATTTTTCCTATGTTACGCTTTATTAAAGGAAACCCAGTTCAAATAGGCGAAAACATTGGTAATTATTTAGTTAAACATGTAAATGATGTTAAAGCATTTAATGTTGTAAAAGGGTTTTTAAATATTGAAATTGATGATAATTACTTTATCAATTCCTTCAAGATTATAAATAGTAATAACAACTACGGATTTGTAAATTCTGATACTAGCGAAAAAGCCATAATGGTCGAGTATTCTTCTCCAAACACCAATAAACCACTGCATTTAGGACACATAAGAAACAATTTATTAGGTTATAGTGTTGCCGAAATTTTAAAAGCGTCGGGTAAAAAAGTATATAAAACGCAAATTATAAACGACAGAGGTATTCATATTTGTAAAAGTATGTTGGCTTGGAAACGTTTTGGCAATACCGAAACTCCAGAAAGCACAGGTTTAAAAGGCGATAAATTGGTTGGGAATTATTATGTAAAGTTTGACCAAGAATATAAAAAAGAAATTGAAAATCTAGTGTCTAATGGCAAAACTATTGAAGATGCTAAAAAGAATGCCCCAATTTTATTAGAAGCTCAAAATATGCTTTTAAAATGGGAGTCTGGCGACGAAGAAATTGTAGCCCTATGGGAAAAAATGAATGGCTGGGTTTATGATGGATTTGATGTAACCTATAAAAATTTAGGAGTAGATTTTGATACTTTATATTACGAAAGCAACACCTATTTACTAGGAAAAGAATTTGTTGATGAAGGATTAAAAACTGGTGTGTTTTTTAAAAAAGAAGACGGCTCGGTTTGGTGCGATTTAACCAATGAAGGTTTAGATGAAAAAATAGTACTTCGTGCCGATGGCACAGCGGTTTACATGACCCAAGATATTGGTACTGCTATACAGCGTATTAAAGATTTTCCAGATGTTGGCGGTATGGTTTACACCGTTGGTAACGAGCAAGATTATCATTTTCAGGTGTTGTTTTTAATACTAAAAAAATTAGGATTTGATTGGGCAAAAAACCTGTATCATTTAAGTTACGGAATGGTAGATTTACCTAGTGGAAAAATGAAAAGCAGAGAAGGAACTGTTGTTGATGCCGACGATTTAATTGAAGATATGGCTAAAACTGCTGGAGAAATTTCAGAAGAATTAGGAAAACTTGATGGTTATTCTGATGCTGAAAAACAAGCGCTTTATAAAACCATTGGTTTAGGCGCTTTAAAATATTACATTTTAAAAGTCGATCCTAAAAAGCGTATTTTATTCGACCCAAAAGAATCTATCGATTTTCAAGGCAATACAGGGCCATTTATCCAATACACTTATGCTCGAATTCAATCTATAATAAGAAAAACTCATTTCGATTATAAGACTGTATTAAGTGAAGTTGAAATAATTTTACATCCCAAAGAAAAAGAACTCATTAAACAACTGCAGTTATTTCCCGAAATTATTCAAAATGCAGCAATACAACATAGTCCTGCCATAATTGCAAATTATACTTATGAGCTGGTTAAAGCTTTTAATTCATTCTATCAAAATGTATCCATTTTAGGTGCAGATAATGAGTCTGATAAAATATTTAGAGTTCAACTTTCAAATAAGGTCGCTTTAACCATTAAAAACGCTTTTAGTATTTTAGGCATTCAAGTTCCAGAGAGGATGTAATTTGCTATAAGAAAATTACATTATTTTTACTATATGCAAAACCTGCTGCAAGACTATATCCCACAAGAAGCAATACCACAAGTTTTAAAACTTATAGAACACGATAATCTAACCGTTAAAGTTAAAAATGAGCGTAAAACACGCCATGGCGATTACAAACAATTACCTAACGGGAAACATCAAATTACGATTAATTCTAATTTGAATAAATACCGGTTTCTTATAACTTTAATTCATGAAATTGCACATTTTGAAGCCTACAATACTTATGGTAAATTTATAAAACCACATGGTTTGGAATGGAAACTTACGTTTCAACACCTTATGTTACCATTTTTAAATCCCAATATTTTCTCCAATGAATTGCTACCACTTTTAGCAAACCATTTTAAAAACCCAAAAGCATCAAGCGATACCGATGTTAATTTAGCTTTAGCATTAAAACAGTTTGATGCACCAAATAATAAAACTTATATTTTTGAAGTGCCTGTAGGAAGCATTTTTAAATTATACAACGGGAAAATATTTAAAAAAGGTAGCAAACGTATAAAACGCTATGAATGCATTGAGGTTAAAACAGGAAAGTTGTATCTTTTCAACCCAAATGCAGAAGTAGAATTATTAAATTAAAGAATGAACAAAAATTATTACGCCATATTAATGGCAGGTGGTGTTGGCTCTAGGTTTTGGCCAGTAAGCACAGAAGAATTTCCTAAGCAGTTTCACGACATGTTGGGTACAGGCGATACGCTTATTCAAAAAACTTTTAACCGTTTAGCACATTTAATTCCAAAAGAAAATATTTTTATTTTAACTAACGAACGTTATAACGATTTGGTTTATGAGCAACTTCCTGAAGTTACAAAACGGCAAGTGGTTTTAGAACCTGCAATGCGTAATACAGCGCCTTGTATTTTGTATGCTTCATTAAAAATTCAAAAAGAAAATCCTGATGCTGTAATGATTGTAGCACCAAGCGACCATTGGATTGAAGATGAAAATGCATTCTCTAAAAACGTTAAACAAGCATTTGATTATTGTTCAGAAAATGACGCATTAATGACGCTAGGTATTACACCAACTTTTCCTAATACCGGGTACGGATATATTGAATTTATTAATACTTCCGCGGAAGCAATTAAATCGGTAAATCAATTTAGAGAAAAACCAGATTACGAAACTGCAAAAACTTTTATAGCTCAAGGCAATTTTTTATGGAACGCCGGTATTTTTATGTGGAGTGCTAAAAGTGTAATTAAAGCATTTAAAAACAATCAACCCGCTTTATTTGATTTATTTGAAAACGGTATAAATGCCTATAATACCGATTTTGAAGATGATTTTATTAGAGATAATTACAAAAAAGCTGAAAACATTTCGGTGGATTATGCTATTATGGAAAAATCGAATAATGTATTTGTAATTGCAGCTGAATTTGATTGGAACGACTTAGGAACTTGGGGTAGCTTATATGATAAATTAGACAAAGATAAATCTGGTAATGCGGTTGTAAACTCTAGAACTTTAACCGAAGATGCTTCAGGAAATATGATTCGTACCAAAAACGACAAAGTAGTTGTGGTTGATGGTTTAAAAGATTATATAATAGTTGACAAAGACGAAGTTTTACTTATTTATCCAAAGTCAAAAGAGCAGGATATTAAAAAAGTACTTCAAAAAGTTAAAACAACTTATGGTGATCATTTAGGGTGAAATGATTTAAAAAAAATTGGTAAAGTAGAGATAAAATAAACCCCTCTATTTATTTTTATATATTCGTGTAATATTGATTTCAATTCTCTGAAAATAGATTTTAGGATTTGGGGGTTCAATTTTGGAATTTTAAAACTTATGGAAGAAAATAAATTTAATTTTTCTGAAGAGGAAAACGTTAAAGACAAAGCGGTAGAGCAATCTAAAGAAGCGGTTAGAAAAGATGCAAAAGGTTTATTTCAAAGTATTAAAACGTTTTTTAGCGAATTATTAGATTTTCGAGATGACACAGATAGAGATGCCACTATTGAAGCTATAAAAGGTGATATCCCGTTTAAAGGCGCAACTGCTTGGATATTAATTTGTTCCATATTTGTGGCATCGGTTGGATTAAATGCAAACTCGACCGCAGTAGTAATTGGAGCCATGTTAATTTCGCCATTAATGGGGCCTATTTTAGGTGTAGGTATGTCTATTGCTATTAACGATATTGATACTTTAAGACGATCATTAATAAATTTGGCAATCATGATTGTGTTGAGTTTATTAACAGCTTCTTTATTTTTTAGATTTTTTCCATTAAGTGAAGACACTTCTGAACTTTTAGGAAGAGTTCAACCTGATATACGTGATGTTTTAATTGCTTTTTTTGGTGGATTAGCTCTTATTATAGCTCGTACAAAACGGGGTACCATTGCATCAGTTATTTTTGGAGTTGCTATTGCAACTGCCTTAATGCCTCCTTTATGTACTGCAGGTTATGGGCTTGCTAAAGGTAATTGGGAGTACTTTTTAGGAGCCATGTATTTATTTACCATTAATACTATATTCATTGCATTGGCAACATTTTTAGTTTTAAAAGTGCTACGCTTCCCTATGCTTAAATATGTTAACTCTAAAAAGCGTCGATTCATTTCAAGAATGGCGATGTTACTGGCCATTGTTGTTATGGTTCCTGCTGGTTTTACATTTTTTAGTGTTTACCAAGAAAGCAGCTTTGAGATTGATGCTCAATCATTTATAAATGATGAATTGGAAGCATTGCCCCATTCAGAATATATCAAAAAAAACACTATATATAAGTTCGGAGGAAACGAAGAAAGTGAAATCGTCTTAAATTCTTTTGGATTGGATGAAATTCCTGAAAGTACTATTTCACTATTGCAAAGCCGATTGGCTTCATATCCTGCTTTGAGTAAATACAATACCAAACTTAAATTTAATCAAAGTAGAAGTCAAGGGTTAGATAATTTCAGATATATGAAAGAACTTAGATTTAGAGACTCATTAGACTTGTTATCTCAAACAGAAAAAATCACCTATTTAGAAAACAAAGTAAGACAACTTTCTAAACTTGAAAAAAATTATATCGCTTTTGAAGAATTAACAAAAGAAGTAAAAATCAACTACGAAACCATTGAACAATTTTCATATGCTAACGTTATAAACTCCAACTTTAGTAAAATGGATACCCTATCTGTTTTCTCGGTAAAATGGGTAGATTCTTTAACCAAAGAACCAGCAAGAATAAAGGACAAAGAAAAGCTTGAGAAATGGTTAAAACTAAAGCTAGAATTAGACACGTTAGTTGTTAAGCGTATTAATTAAAAATTAATAAAATATAAGTAATCTTATTATCTAAATCAATTGAAATTTGGTTTTTTGTTTTTAATTATTAGGTTTTATATTACCTCTAAAAAAATTTGTAATTTATTATTAAACTTCATTTATAATTAGTTTTAATATGAAAAAAAAAATATTCTCACTATTAGTTATTTTACTAATTTTTAGCTGTACAAAAAAACAAGAAAAACAACAGATTGAGACTGACGAAGTTTCAAACAGCAAAGAGATTTTGCTTATAGGCACATTTCATTACAACAACCCAGGTGCAGATTTAGCAAAAACCAAATCGTTTGACATTCTTAGTGAAGCATCTCAACTAGAGTTAGAAAAAATAAGTTCTAGCATTAACAATTATAACCCAACAAAAGTATTTGTAGAATGGCCTTATAATAAGCAAGAAGAATTAGATTCTTTATACCAACTATATCTTAATGACGAATATTTTAAAAACGAGAATCTTTCAGATTTTAATCTTAAAAATGAAATATTTCAATTAGGATTTAAAGTAGCTAAAGAAAATAATCTGAAAAAAGTTTATGGGATTGATTATACCGGAACAACCTTTCCGTTTAGTGAGGTTATGACGGATGTTGTAAAGAATAATCAAATTGAGCTTCAAGCAAAAATTGAAAAAGCTATTTCTAGGTTTACCGAAGAATTTGATAGCAAAATTGAAGCCGGAGAATCACTTATTGAACTCACAACTTTTTTAAATAAGCCCGAAATGCGTGCTTTTTCTAACTATTTCCATAATGAGTTAATGCTACTCGCAGGTGGTACCCATGATTTTTATGGGCCATTATTAACTTCTGAATGGTATAAAAGAAACCTATACATGTGGTCTTTAATTCAGAAACAAACAGAAGAATCAGATGAAAGAATTATGGTTTTAGCTGGTGCAAGTCACACAGCAATGTTTGATTTGTTTATTAAAGAAAATAAACTTTGGAAAGTAAAAGAGTTAAAGGATATTTTGTAATAGTAAGTTAAAACCTTAAATCGTCTTTTTAGTTTCAAAAAAAACAAGTGGAATCACTGATTCTCTTCAATATACATTTTACGTACTTTTTTAAATAAATTTGAAGAATAAACAAAATCAGTAACCACTTCGTTATCTGTTTTGAAAATAGTTTCTTTTGAGCCTTCCCAAGCCTTCAGTCCATTTTTTAAAAACACAATTTTTTCGCCAATTTCCATAACCGAATTCATATCGTGCGAATTAATAACTGTAGTTATTTGGTATTCGTCTGTAATTTCCTGAATTAAATTATCTATAACAATAGCTGTTTTCGGGTCTAATCCAGAATTTGGTTCATCGCAAAATAAATACTTAGGATTATTTACAATAGCACGAGCAATAGCTACACGTTTTTGCATGCCTCCAGAAGCTTCACTAGGCATTTTGTTATGGGCATTGTCAAGGTTTACACGTTTTAAAACAAAATCTACACGATCTTCCATTTCACTCTTACTTTGTTTTGTAAACATGCGTAGAGGGAACATAACATTTTCAGCAATAGTCATCGAATCAAACAAAGCGCTACCTTGAAATACCATACCAATTTTGGCACGCAAATTTCTTTTTTGATCTTCAGTTAATTGCGAAAATATTTGTCCATCATAGGCAATCGTCCCTTTTTCATAATCAAATAAACCCAATAAACATTTTAAAAAAACCGTTTTCCCAGAACCACTTTGCCCTATAATAAGATTGGTTTTACCTTTTTCAAATGAGGTACTTATACCCTTTAAAACCTCAACACCGCTAAACGATTTATGTAATTTTTTTACTTCTATCATTGACCTAACATCATATCAGTTAAAATATAATTTAATAAAATAACAACTACAGCTGTCCACACAAAAGAAGTTGTACTAGCTTTTCCAACCTCTAGCGCACCGCCTTTCATATAATAACCATGAAACGACGGAATAGTTGCTAGCACAAACGCAAATATAAATGTCTTAACAAAGGCATATATAACATGAAAAGTCTCAAAATCGGTTTGAATTCCAATAATATAATCTGCTAGCGAGGTGTAACCACCAAAAACACAGGCAGCCATTCCTCCTAAAATACCAAGAAACATTCCAATAGCAATAGTAAAAGGGTATAACATTAATGCTACTACTTTAGGAAAAACAAGGTAGTTAAGCGAATTTATCCCCATAACTTCTAAGGCATCAATTTGCTCGGTAACACGCATGGTTCCTATACTAGACGTTATAAACGAGCCTACTTTACCTGCCATAATAATAGAGGTAAATGTTGGCGCAAACTCTAAAATAACAGATTGCCTAGTTGCAAAACCTACAAGATATTTAGGAATTAATGGGTTATCAATATTTAAAGCGGTTTGTATGGTTATAACACCACCAACAAAAAACGAAATAAATGCAATAATGCCTAACGAGCCAATTATTAAATCGTTAATATCTTTAAAGATTAGTGTTTTCATTACAGACCATTTAGTTGGTTTGCGAAACATTTCGGCTATCATTAAAAAATAAGACCCAATATTATAAAGGTATGTCATATAAAAAATTGTTATTGCTAAAGTAAAAAAAGTTATAGAATTTAGCTTTAATTTTAAACCTTTAGATTTATTTTTTGATTAAATATGAATAAACACACATTATACACCATATCTGCTTTAATAATTATTTTAGGCGTTTACGGGTATGACTATTTTTTAAATGAAAATGAAAAAGCTGAAATTGTATCTGAAGGCACCTCGATAAAAAAAGATACTAACGAATACTTTTTACCAACAAGTACAACAAATCAAGTAATTCATCACAACGGGTATTCGTTATCATATAGCGAACCGCATGAACAGGCAGAATGGGTTGCCTATGAGTTAAAAAAATCTCATCTATCTAACACCAACCACAAACGCCCTTATTTTGAAATAGATAATACTGTAAAAACAGGTGCGGCAAATTGGCGTAATTATAGAAACTCTGGTTATGACCGCGGACATTTATGTCCTGCTGGAGATAGGCGTTACAATAAATCTGCACATGATGAAACCTTTTTAACCAGTAATATTAGTCCACAAAAACACGATTTTAATTCTGGGATTTGGAATAAACTAGAACAAAAAGTCCGTTATTGGGCAAGTAAATACGATGGCGTTTTTGTTATAACAGGAGGTATTTTAACAAAGAATATGAAAACCATCGGAGATGAAGCAGTTTCTGTACCAAATCAATTTTATAAAATTTTAATTGATAATAATACAGGTAAAACAAAAATGATTGCTTTTTTAATGCCGCATAAAGAATCTAATAAACCATTATACCGGTTTGTAGTTTCTGTTGATACCATTGAAAAACTTACAGGCATTGACTTTTTTCCCGAACTAGATGATGTAATTGAAAATAAATTAGAAGCATCCAGCAGCTATAAAGGTTGGAGTTTTGATTAGCCGAGAGCTATAGTAAATTTTAAGAATTTAAAAAGTTTGTTTAACAATTTTGTATATTATTAATTGCGAAGGAATTAGCAGGATTTTCCTTCCATAGTACTAAGTTGTTGTGACCACTTTTTCAAAATTCGTAATCTATAATTCCAAGTTCATTCTTTATTTCTCTAATTTTATCTCTTAATTTCCAAATCTGGTCTTGTATAGGCTTGAATTTTTCTTCAAGGTCATTGATTTTACTTTCTAATTTATCATTTTTCTTTTCTCTATTTAATAATGTGGTAAACTAGCTTTGGTATAAGCTATAAAAGCAAAGTCCATACAGCTCATAGAAAACACTCCAAAAGCTAAGCCTACTTTATTAAACCAATAAATAAAATTTAAACTTTAAAAAAAATGATCATTTTTATTCTTTTCTTTTAGGGATAAACCTACTAATAATTTATAAGGTTTACTAAATATGAATAGAATTGTAATTGAATTACCTATGATTAAAGGTAAGCCAGCAAAAAAGATATTATAAAAGTTTCTATCTGTTTCACTTAGAATATTTTCAAATTCTGAAATCCATAATTCATTAAACCAAAAGGTATTATACCAATTTAATTATGTAATGTCGTTATATTTGTATATCTTTAAGGATGGCAAAACCACAAGAATTCGCAATCAAAGAAAGTGTAGCAGAACTTGTTTCACTCCGCAAAAAGCAACCAAATTTCAGATTTGAAAAAAGAATCATTTGGCTCATTGAATCTACAAGGTAAAAAATTCAAGACTAGAAAAAAGCTCTGTGAATATTTAAGCATCAGCACCAGAACACAAGAGCGCTGGACTAAAGAATACATTACCAATGGCATACAAGGCCTGCTGTCTGACCAGCC
>NZ_JAKKDU010000013.1 GCF_021728535.1 Wocania arenilitoris
AGTTTTCCTGCGGTAAGTTCGTCTAAAATTTTGAGTTTAAAGGATTCTGAATACCGTCTAATTACTTTGTCATTTTTGTACATAATGTTTAAAATTATGTAGCCTTTATTCAGGACGGGTCAAAATGTGTTACAACGGTCTTGTGTATGGTTTCGTTGCGGAATGACACGCAGTGTTATTCCGACGTAAACCGAAAGATAGCAAAAGTGCAGGGAATTTCCGATAGGAAATTCCGCCGTAATGAATTATATACGGTGTTAGCAGTTCGGTTTTTTTATCCGATTTCAAATATGTCATTTATTATTCGATTGACTACATTTTTAGTTCTCGGTACACTGTCTTTTTTTAAATAGTCTTTTAGTCCGTTTGCTATTTTGTCCAGTTTAGGATTGTCAGTCAGTTTTGGATTCAATTCTCTCATCCAAAGCGATTGATTTAGTCTTTCTCCTCTTGTAGTACAAAACATTGTTGCATCAAGTGCTATTAAGCTCAAAGGTCGTCCCATTTCAAGCCATTTCTCTGCTCTTTGCCAAGTGAAATTCGAACTTGCAGATAAATGTCCCCAATCCTGCGTTATATTTTTTGTCCGATTTGCATTTTGTTCGACCCAATCTAATACAGGCTCATATTCCAGAAAATTCAGAGGTGCCATAAATTCAGTCAGATATTTGTCTTCACATTCATTAAGTTCAGAAGTAATTAATTCAAAAGCCTCTTTTTTGTCGAGTTTTTCAATTATTTCTTCCATTCGAATTTGAAAGTTTTCTATTTTCTCTCTGTCGTACATTTAGAGTGGGTTTAACTGACTGCTAACGTGTTTGTATATGGTTTGTTGCGTGGTTTAGTGCGTAATTTAGCAAATAAAAACCGAATAGAAAATCCGCGAGGATTTTCGTAAGTAGGCTAGAACCAAGCAATAAATTATATACGGTGTTACCCAACGTTTTTATTTTTTATTTTTTTCAATTCCTCAAACTTTTTTGGATTCAGAAATTTCCATAGTAATACTATGAATCCAAGACCAAAGAAAAGCATTGTCGGGATTGCAACGTCCTTTGAATCTTTATACATTATAAATCCCAAAACAGTAAAAGCGAGAGAAGTAATTATTGCAAGAATGTCTTTTGTTTTTTGTCCGATTAAAGGTTTCCTTTCCTCAATTGTTTGGCTTGGAATAATATCAAGAATATGATGATAATTATTTTTATCAAATGATATTAATTTAAACATTTCCTCTGCTGATTTTAACTTCTTTGTTTTTCCTCCAAAGTCATATAAGTAGTTCTCGTTTTTGTCATTCACAAGGTTTACATTATCATATTCCTTATCATTTTTAGAAACATAAACCATTATCCAATCTCCAATATTAAATTCAGATTTCTGCTTGATATTTGATGTTCTGTAAAAGCCTCTTAAATAAGGTGAAAACTTTTCGTGTTCAGCAGGATACTTTATATAGTTGACAAAATAGTTAAACCTTTCAAAATCTGGCTGATTTGAGAAAAGGATTAAAAATGAATCGAATTTATCTTTTTTTCTGTAAAATTGAATTCCATTAACAAATTCTGTATCCGAATAAGCATTTGCCAATTCCATTAAGATACTTTCTAATTCTTTTTCATTAACGTTTTCAACTATTATAAAGTTTTCAGTCATTGATTCGGTCGGTTTGTTCAAATGTTGGGTAACGGTATCGGCTATGATTTCGTTGTGGAATCATCCGCAGGATTATTCCGCCGAAATCCAGCCGTTTGATTTATACTTTTACTTTGGTGTGGCACAAAACCACAATGAATTATAGCCATTGTTACCTGCTGGCTTTTAAATTTTCCATTTCGGACTTTTGTTTGTCAGTCAGAGGAACATTGTATAATTCAATTGCCAATGTTGATTCATTAAGATTTTCAAATTCAATGTTCTTTATTTTTTCCTTTTTAAAAAGGTTAACCACTTTATCGGTACAAAAACGAAACATAGTTGAATTTCCGTTTTCTTCTGGATTACTCATAAATAAGTCAGAGCCATCCCAATAATCATCTTTAAAATAAAAACCTTTAACGTGTGGTTTAATATTTACTCCGATTTCGTCTAAAATTATTGAGCTTTTTGCGTAATCCCGATATCCACAACGTCCAGTTATAATCAGTCCAAAATACTTTTGGTCAATTAAATCATTCTTTTTTGAACGAATTTCGACATCGTAGGTTTTCCAACCTGTAATTCCATTTGAATTAAACAATTCGACAATCCTTTCACTAATGATTAAGGGAAAAGCATTCGTTGTCCAAATAATATCATAAAGGGTTTTTCCGCCCATAGAATGTTTTACTGAAACAGTTTCGATTATTAGTTTTTCTCCGCGTGAAATTTCAGGTTCAGCTAAGTCATAATTTTCAATTACTCCTCGAAAAGGTCTATTCGAAAAAGTTTCTCCAATTTTATATGTTTTATTGTAATCCAGCATTTTCTTCAGCTTGCAGGTAACGTGTTTGTGTATGATTTCGTTGCGTGTTTCAGCAACTAATTTAGCAAATACAAACCGAATAGAAAATCCGCGAGGATTTTCGTAAGTAGGCTAGAACTAGCAATAAATTATATATGTTGTTGTAAATAGTGCTTTTTTCAATTCAGTTCAAGTATTGGTTTGTCAATTCCTCTGCTATAATAAATATATCTGTTAATATTCAAATCGTTAAACATTCCGTTTTTATGAATTTCATCCACTAATTCAATTCCTACTTTGTCCAATTTCTCAGTATGTTCTCGATGAGATTCAAGTTCTTTTAAACCCATTGTTACATAAGGATAATATTCTTCGTACCATTTTTTCAGTCGAGAAAGAAAGTCAGTTGGGATTTTTGATTGTTCAATTTCAATCATATAATCTCCATTTTCAACAATCAGAATTCCGTAACATTTTGCGAAAGGTTCAGCCGCTAAAGTCAGTTTAATTTCGGTTTCCATTTTATTTTCACGAATAGTTTTCAATTCAGATTATTTTCCAATATTCCATTTACTCCGCAATTTTGGCGCATTATTTACAACACATAAATAACTCTGTATTTATATGTCTTATTTCAAATATACTAATTATTTTAAAACGTACAATATATCTAGTTTAAAAGAAGTTGTTAAGTCATGTATTTTGTATAACATTTTTATTATTTTTTACAATATTGTTATATAAAATGCCTGTATGTAAACTAGGCTAGTTTTTTTTTCTAACAAAGTCAAATACATAAAAATGGCTTGCAATTTAATTTCTAACCCAAACCCCCCGATTTTTTACCAATATCTTGCTTTTTTTAAACTGAATTGGAATAGCCTTATCATAATTTCTAACTACAAAATGTAAGTGAGGTTTAGTGCATGTGTTTTGTTAGTAAAATTATTAGGTAGTCGCAGTATCACTCTTAAGTTTAGAAAACTTAATATCCTGACTATATCCTTCAAAAGTTAAAAGTATAGTCAGGAATATGAATATAAAATGTTTCAAGATTTAAAAGCTTTAATCTTCAACTAAAACCCAATCGCCCTTATTAATTAAAGGTTCGGCTTGTTTGTATTTTAGGGTTTTGTTTTCACCATTTATAACGTGTTTAATAGTAACACGATCGTTACGACCAATTTTTGGACGATCGCGTACAATGGTTTCAACTACTTCTGGCTGGCGTTGCGTATTTCCTGCCGCTCTGTTTTGAGCAGAACGCTCGTCTAAATTAGGAATCTCGTCTTTTTGAGTATTTAATTTTTCCTTTTTACGAGCTCTTGCTTCTTGAATGGTGTCTTGTGTTTCTTGAGGCAATTCGCCTTTAAATAAGAATGAAATCACATCTTTATTCACTTGGTCAATCATAGACTTAAACAACTCAAAAGCTTCAAACTTGTAAATTAATAAAGGGTCTTTTTGCTCATGTACTGCTAATTGAACAGATTGTTTCAACTCGTCCATTTTACGTAAATGAGTTTTCCAAGCATCATCAATTATAGCTAGCGTAATGTTTTTTTCAAAATCATTTATTAATTGTTTTCCTCCAGATTCATAAGCTTTTTCAAGGTCGGTAACAACGTTTAAACTTTTAGCACCATCAGTAAATGGGACCACAATACGCTTAAATTTATCGCGTTGTGTTTCATAAACATTTTTAATTACTGGAAAAGCAATATCTGCATTGCGAGTCATTTTATCTTTGTAATGATCAAATGCTGATTTATATATTTTAGATGTAATTTCTTGAGCAGAAAGCTTGCCAAATTCTTCCTCAGAAATTGGTGAAGCCATTGAGAAATAGCGAATTAATTCAAACTCAAAATTCTTAAAATCGTTAGCGCCTTTATTAGTTTCGGCAATACCTTCAGATGTATCAAAAATCATGTTGGCTAAATCTACGCGTAGGCGCTCACCATTTAAAGCATTGTAACGACGTTTGTAAACCACCTCACGTTGTGCATTCATTACATCATCATATTCTAACAATCGCTTACGTACACCAAATTGATTTTCTTCAACTTTTTTCTGAGCACGTTCAATAGATTTTGAAATCATAGAATGCTGAATTACTTCACCTTCCTTTAATCCCATTTTATCCATCATTTTTGCAATACGCTCGCTACCAAACAAACGCATTAAATTGTCTTCTAACGATACATAAAATTGCGAACTACCAACATCTCCTTGGCGACCAGCACGACCACGTAACTGTCTATCAACACGACGCGAATCATGGCGCTCAGTACCTACAATGGCTAAACCACCAGCAGCTTTAACTTGGTCACTTAACTTAATATCAGTACCACGACCAGCCATATTGGTAGCAATAGTTACTTGTCCACTTTTACCAGCTTGATCTACAATTTCTGCTTCTTTTTTATGTTGCTTAGCGTTTAATACATTGTGAGATATTTTTCGAATACTTAGCATTTTACCAAGCAATTCAGATATTTCAACAGATGTTGTACCAATTAAAACCGGGCGACCAGCTTTAGAGAGTTGTGTAACATCATCAATAACCGCATTGTATTTTTCGCGCTTAGTTTTATACACTAAATCCTCTTTGTCGTCTCTAGCGATAGGTTTGTTTGTTGGAATTTCAACAACATCTAATTTGTATATTTCCCAGAATTCTCCAGCTTCAGTAACCGCAGTACCCGTCATACCAGACAGTTTACGGTACATTCTAAAATAATTTTGAAGTGTTACAGTAGCAAATGTTTGTGTGGCATCTTCAATTTTTACATTTTCCTTAGCTTCAATCGCTTGGTGTAATCCATCAGAATATCGACGACCATCCATAATACGACCTGTTTGCTCATCAACAATCATAACTTTATTATCCATCACCACATATTGCGTGTCTTTTTCAAATAAAGCGTAAGCTTTTAGGAGCTGATTTAGTGTATGAATACGTTCTGACTTTACACCAAACTCTTTAAATAAATCTTCTTTTAGATTAGCTTCTTCTTCGGCTGAAAGTCCTTTTTCTTCAATTTTGGCAATTTCAATACCAATTTCTGGCATTACAAAAAAGTCTGGATTTTCTTTTCCAGAAATGTATTCAATACCTTTATCGGTAAGTTCTATTTGATTATTTTTTTCTTCAATTACATAGTATAATTCAGCATCAACCTTTGGCATTTCGCGGTTGTTGTCTTGCATATAAAAGTTCTCTGTTTTTTGAAGTAGCTGTTTTACTCCTTCTTCAGATAAAAATTTAATGAGTGCTTTGTTTTTAGGAATACCGCGATACACACGTAATAATTGAAAACCACCTTCTTTAGTATCTCCCGCCGCAATTAATTTTTTAGCTTGAGCTAAAACACCTATTAAATATTTACGTTGAACGGATACGATATCGTCAACTTTTGGTTTTAATTCATTAAACTCATGTCTGTCTCCTTGCGGAATTGGTCCAGAAATAATTAATGGTGTACGCGCATCATCAACTAAAACCGAATCGACCTCATCTACAATCGCATAATGATGCGGACGTTGTACTAAATCATCTGGCGAATGTGCCATATTATCACGTAAATAATCGAAACCAAATTCATTATTTGTACCATAAGTAATATCTGCATTGTAGGCTTTTTTACGGGCTTCAGAGTTTGGTTGATGGTAATCAATACAATCTACACTTAACCCATGAAACTCAAAAATAGGAGCCATCCACGCACTATCACGTTTTGCTAAATAATCGTTTACAGTAACCAAGTGCACACCTCTACCAGTTAATGCGTTTAAATATACAGGAAGTGTTGCAACCAATGTTTTACCTTCACCTGTTTGCATTTCGGCAATTTTACCTTGATGCATAGCAACACCACCAATAAGCTGTACATCGTAATGCACCATATCCCAAGTAATGGGTTTTCCGGCAGCATCCCACGAGTTAGACCACGTAGCATTATCGCCATCTAATGTAATATATTCTTTATCTCCAGATAAACTTCTATCAAATTCATTAGCTTTTACTGTAATACTAGTGTTATTTACAAAACGTTTAGCAGTTTCTTTAACCACAGCAAAAGCTTCTGGTAAAATATCATTTAATGTTTTTTCAACAGCTTCATAAGCTTCATCTTCAATTTTATCAACTTCTTGATAAATATCTTCGCGTCTATCAATATCTTCAGTAGTTTCAGCTTCTTTTAAAAGGGCTTCTTTTCTATCGTTAAAAGGCTTACGTGTTTCGGCAATAATAGCCTTAAATTCGGCTGTTTTTGCTCTTAATTCGTCATGCGATAACCCTTCTAAAGCAGATTCAAAGGTTTTAACTTTATCTACTATGGGCATTAAAGCCTTTACGTCTTGTTTCGATTTGTCGCCAACAAATACTTTTAATACAGAATTTAAAAAACTCATGTTGTGTATATTTTTATGTGTACACTTAAACGGTGTAAAGTGTAAACAATTATTTATGTTTTATTTCTAGATTAGAATGCTTCTTAAAAAGCATATCAAAGATACATTTTGTTTAAAGATTAGGACAAAAAAAAGCCTCAAAATGAGACTTTTTTATCTATGCTGAGTTTTTTATTAATATTCGTCCTCGTTCCAGAGGTAATCTTCATCAGTTGGATAATCTGACCAAATTTCTTCAATCGAATCATACGAATCGCCTTCGTCCTCAATCGACTGTAAATTTTCAACAACTTCTAACGGTGCGCCAGTTCTAATAGCGTAATCTATTAATTCGTCTTTGGTTGCTGGCCAAGGTGCATCACTTAAATACGATGCTAATTCTAAAGTCCAATACATTTTTTATGCGTTTAATTTTTTGCAAAAATAAATTTTTAGTTTAAACAGACAAGAAAAAAATGAATTATTTCATATTCAATTAAACTTTTATTTAAAAAGAAGATAAATAAAAGATTTTACTAAATATCAAGCATTTGGCTTTCGTTTAAAAATGCGAATGAATTTGTCTCAATAATATTCATAAAACTTTTAAACTTACTCTAATCATTAAATTATAAGAACGTATCTTTTTGTACTCTAAACACTTGCAAATTTATTGTTGCGGTGTTAATAATATTAGCAATTTTTGTGGATTAATTTGGGCGTTACCTAAAGGTCGGGCTTTCCGCTATATCTTTTTAAAACGTTATTGCGAGCACGAAGGAAGTGGCAATCTGCCAAATTCAAATGCTCTAACAATTTTTTGTTTCATTCAAGTTTTAAAAAGGATGCCGCTGCAATCCCTAACGCAAATTACGTTTCCATTTAAAACTTAATGTTTCTCAGTCATTGAAAAATTTCTTCAAAAAATTAAAAAATTACTTTTTATCAGGAATCCACTTAATTTCATTTGCTTGTAAATCTGATGACAACTTTCGTGCCAACACAAAAAGATAGTCAGAAAGGCGGTTTAAATACGTTAAAGCATTAGCTTCAAAAGGTTCTATTTCGTTAAGTGCAGAAGCTAAACGTTCTGCTCTACGACATACACAGCGAGCTATGTGACAGAATGACACCGTTTGATGCCCACCAGGTAACACAAAATGCGTCATTGGTGGTAGTGCTTCATTCATGGTGTCCATTTCTTGCTCTAAGTATTCTATATTTTCAGAAGAAATTTTTTCAATATTTAAGCGTTCTTTGCCGTTTTTTAAAAGGGCTTTTTCAGGATCGGTAGCTAAAATAGCACCAACAGTAAACAATCTGTCTTGAATATGTATTAACACATTTTTGTAATGCTCATTAATATCTTGATCGCGAATTAACCCTAAGTGGGAGTTTAATTCATCAACCGTTCCGTAGCTTTCAATACGTATATGGTGTTTTGGTACACGCGTGCCACCAAATAATGCTGTGGTGCCTTTGTCTCCAGTTTTGGTGTAGATTTTCATTTAAAATGTTTGTCGTTATTCCTTTAGTTGTTAAGCTGTAAACCTATTTCAAATTTAGTTAATCTAAACGACTTAACAACTTAACAAAAGAACAACTATACCCTAATAGTAAAATGCTCCTTAACCTGTTCTTTTCTAAAAAACACAAATCCCCAAAAAAACGTATTAATAGTTACGGTTACTTTTGGGTGTTTTTTTATACTTTCCCAAGCTTCAGTCATCTCTTTACTCCAATAAATATCATCAAAAATAAAAACAGAATTGTTATGTGTAGTTTGTAAAAGTGTTTCAAAATAGTTTAAAGTGGCTTTTTTTTGGTGGTTGCCGTCAAAAAAAATAAGGTCGTAAGTATTAAGTTTTAAGCTTTTTAAAGCGTTATTAAAATCATTATTTATAAGATTAATATGTTCTAATTTATTGTTTTTAAAATTCTCTTTTGTAAATTCTGAAATATTTGGGCAGCCTTCAATAGTAATAATGTTTGCTTTTGGGTTTGTTAAAGCCATAGCTTGTGTTGCAATACCTAACGATGTGCCTAATTCTAATATGTTTTTAAATTCGAAATAACTTGCAAGTCTATATAAAAGTTTCGCTCTTTTATTTGTAGTGCCAGCATTTTTTGCTATTTCAGAAATAGAACGTTCTTTTTGTTTTGCAACATGAGAGCCAACACCTAAATCGGTAATCGAAATTTTAGTTTTGTTTTTTAAAAGCGCCCTTTTGTAGTTTAAAATATGCGCATAGGAATTGTAATTTGATTTATCGTAAAAACATTTAGTAACCAAATTATACACAAAAGGAGAATGCACACCATGTTGATTGGTGCTTTTTAAAAGGAATTTTATGTATTGTTTAATTTGATAAAACATAATTCTTTTGTCCGGTCGAGTGCAGTTGAGACCTTCAATTCGTTATTTACATTTTTTTTAAACCCCTCGACCGCGCTCGAGGAGACAATAATCTCTTGTAAATTAAAACGTTGTGTCTTTGCACCTTAGAGAGGAAAACTATTCTTCTAATTTAGCCGACAGCTCAAACCAACGTTCTTCTTTAGTTTCAATACTATTAATAATGTCTTGCAGCTCTTCGGATAGCTTGTTTATTTTATCTTGAGATAAATCAGGGTTGTTAAATTTATCTTCTAGTTTCTTTTTATCAAAAGCCAAAGATTTTAATTTACTTTCAATATTTTTAAGTTCTTTTTCTTCGTTATAAGATAGTTTGGAAGCTTCATTTTGTTTCCACGATTTTTTTTCTTTTTTATCTTCTGTAGTTTTTGATACAACGGGTTGACTATCTTCGTAAACGCGGTAATCGCTATAATTCCCTGGAAAATCTTCAATAATACCTTCGCCTTTAAAAACAAAAAGGTGATCTACAATTTTATCCATAAAATACCGGTCGTGCGATACTACAATAATGCAACCAGGGAAATCTAAAAGAAAACTTTCTAGTACGTTTAGCGTTACAATATCTAAATCGTTTGTTGGTTCATCAAGAATTAAAAAATTAGGGTTCTGAATTAAAACGGTACATAAATATAAGCGTTTACGCTCGCCACCACTCAGTTTTTCAACAAAATCATATTGTTTTTTTCTACTGAATAAAAAACGTTCTAAAAGTTGTTGTGCACTAATTTGTTTGCCTTTTTTTAGCGGAATATAATCACCAAATTCTCTAATAACATCAATAACTTTTTGTTCAGGTTTTATGGTAATACCGTTTTGAGTATAATATCCAAACTTAACAGTATCTCCTTTGGTTACTTTTCCAGAATCGGGTTGCGCCGTTTGGGTTAAAATGTTTAAAAAGGTAGTTTTACCTGTGCCGTTTTTGCCAATAATACCAACACGTTCTCCTTTTTGAAACATATAATTAAAACCATTGAGTATCGTTTTGTCTTTAAATGCTTTTGAAACTTTATGGAATTCTAAAATTTTACTACCCAAGCGTTCCATGTTTAATTCTAGTTGAATTTCATGGTCGTTTCTACGTTGATGAGCACGATGTTTAATATCGGTAAAATCGTCAATTCTAGACTTCGATTTTGTGGTTCGTGCTTTGGGTTGTCTGCGCATCCACGCTAGCTCCTTTTTAAAGAGTTGTTTTGCTTTGCCAGTTTCAACTGCTTCGCGTTCAATTCTAGCATCACGTTTTTCTAAATAGTATGAATAGTTGCCTTTGTAATTGTTTAGTTGTCCTTCGTCTAATTCAATAATTTCATTACAAACGCGCTCCAAAAAATAACGATCATGCGTAACCATAAATAGCGTCATGTTTTCTTTAGCGAAAAAGGCTTCTAGCCACTCGATCATTTCTAAATCTAAATGGTTGGTAGGCTCATCTAAAATTAATAAATCGGGTTTATTAATTAATGCATTTGCCAAAGCGAGCCGCTTTTTTTGTCCCCCAGAAAGTGTACTTACTTTATAACCTAAATCTTCAAGTTTTAATTTAAAAAGTATTTGCTTGTAAAGCGTTTCAAAATCCCATGCTTGGTATTGTTCCATAGCTTCAAAAGCGGTTTGATATGCCTCAGAATCATTAGGGTTTAAAAGCGCTTTTTCGTAATTTGAAATTATTTTTAAAATAGGATTTTCGCTAGCAAAAATGGTTTCTTCAATAGTTAAAGTTTCATCAAATTTAGGGTCTTGAGAGAGAAACGAAACAGTTATATCTTTTCTATAAATAACATTTCCAGAATCTGCTTTGTCATTTCCAGAAAGAATATTTAAAATAGAGGTTTTTCCTGTTCCGTTTTTAGCTACAAAGGCTATTTTTTGGTCTTTGTGAATGCTAAAAGAAATGTCTTTAAAGAGCGTTAATTCCCCGTAGGATTTTGATATGTTTTCTACTGTTAAATAATTCAAATGATAATTTTTATGCAAATAACGGATAAAAAACCAAAAATTCCGATATATGTTTTATTGTTCAAGCCGAAAAGTTATATTTGTGATAAATCAATGTGCCTCAGTATGAAAAGATATTTTTTAGTTGCTTTAATAATTATTAATACTGTAGTAGTTTCCTGTATTCCTTATAAAGACACACTTTATCTTCAAAATAAAAGTACTGCAACAGATTCTACTCAAATTATTGTTGAGCAAAAAAAGCCTTATCGTGTTCAGATTAATGATATTTTAAATATTAGAATTAAGGCGGCAAAACAAGAAACAGTACAGATTTTTAATCCTATTGGTGAGGGCGATTTGAATGCTAGTAGTGAAGAGCGTGCCTATTTTGATGGATTTACTGTTGATTTACATGGTAATATATTGATGCCGAAATTAGGAGAAATTAACGTACTAGGTTTTACAACTGATGAAATAAAGCAAGTTATTGAAAAAAAATTATTGGAAACCGAGTACAAAGCTGCTAATGATATATTTGTAACCGTAAAGCTTACAGGGCTACAATACACTACAACTGGAGAAATTGGAAGTACAGGAACTAAAACTATTTTTAAAGAACGCGTTAATATTTTTGAAGCCATTGCAAATTCTGGTGATATACCAGATACAGGCGATAAAAAAGATGTGTTAATTATTAGGCAATTTCCCCAAGGGCAAAAAATATTTCATGTCGATTTAACCGATGTTAATGTTATGAATTCGCCATATTATTATATTCAACCTAACGACATGATTTATGTTAAGCCCTTAAAGCAGAAGTCTTGGGGAACTGGTACAAATGCTATTCAAAATATAGGTGCAATAGCTACTGTTTTGTCATTGGTTACTACAACTATTTTACTTTTAGATAGAATATAGATATGGCTTACGACGATATAGAAGATATAGAAAATTCTGAGCAAAAAAGCTTTAATTTTGATTTAAGAGGTTTTCTTTTTAAGCTCTTAAAATTCTGGAAATTATTCGTAGTTTGTATTATTATAGGTTTTTTTATTGCGTATTCAGTTAACGTTAGAAAACAGAATATTTATAGGCTAAGTTCTTTAATTTCTTTAGAGAATGACCAAAACCCGTTTTTCACAGCAAATACAAGCATTTCTTTTAATTGGGGAGGTGTTTCGGGTAAAGTAGGTAAAACCATTATTGCCTTAAAAACAAGAAACCATAATGAGCGCGTTGTAGATTCTTTACAATTTTATATTCAATACTTAAAAGACGGCAAATACCGAAAGGAAGAAGTTTACAAAAAAGCACCTTTTTATATTGAAATTGATAAAAATAAAGGGCAGTTATTGGGTAAGCCAATACGGATAAAATTTATTAGTAATACGCATTACGAGCTTTTTGTAGCTTTTGAAAACAATAAGGCTACTACACAAAAATATAGTGATAAATCGTTACAAAGTATAACAGTGCCAACGGGTAGTTTTACTAAAACCTTTAATGTTGGAGAGCTTGTAGATTTACCATTTGTTAAGTTTACTTTAAAAATAAAAGAGGATTTAACCATTACACCAAATTCAGAATTTTTTATTCAGTTCTTAAATTTTGATGCGATTGTTAATGGTTATAAAGGACAAATCTCAGTATCTCCCTATAATAAAACATCTTCTTCAATAATAACTCTCTCATTAGCAGGGTATAATAAGCAAAAAATTGTTGATTATTTAAATGCTACTACAGCTATTTTAAGCAAAACAGATTTAGAACGAAAAAACCAATATGCTACAAACACGATTAAGTTTATTGATAGTACTTTAAGTATTGTTAATACAGAGTTAAAGGCAATTACAGATACAATGAATGCATTTAGGAAGCAAACCAAAATGTTTAATGTAGACAAAAAACTTATACAGGTATCTGAAAAAATAAGTGATTTAGAATTAAAAGAAGAAGAGAGTCAATCAAAATTACAGTATTTAGAAATTCTTGAAGACTATTTAAAAACAAAAACAGATTATACAAAAATTGCAGCACCTACATCTGTAGGTATTGAAGAAAATAATATTTCAACTAGTGTTAGTAAAATTACTGCTTTAGCAATACAAAGGCAAGAACTTCAGCAGTTGGTTCAAGAAGGCTCTACATCATTACAAGATTTAGATGGAAGTATTGATGCAGAAAAAAATGTATTACTAGAAACCATAGCTTCAACAAAAAAAACAATAAGAATTCAACTTGATAGAATAAGAAATAATAAAGCTAATTTAGAAAGCAGATTGAATGAGTTGCCAGAAGATCAACAGCAATATTTAAAAATTCAGCGAAACTTAGATATAAGTCAAGAAGCTTACAATGTATATATGTCTAAACGAAGCGAAGCTGCAATTGTTAAAGCTGCAAATATTTCTGATATTTCTGTAATTGAAGCTGCAAAGGATATAGGTGGGGGATTAATAGGGCCTAATAAAAACTTGAATTATATGATGGCTTTATTAATTGGTTTTTTTGGCCCTTTTGCTCTTGTTTTTATCTTATTTTTATTAGATAATACTATTCATGGTGTAGATGAAGTTAGAAGGTTGTCTAAAATCCCAGTTCTTGGTTTAGTAGGGGAATATAAACACGATAATAATTTAGTTGTTTATGATAAGCCAAAATCGGCAGTAGCAGAATCGTTTAGAGCCATTCGCTCAAGTTTACAATTTTTTTATAAAAAACAAGAAAAGAAAGGTGGTAGAACCATTATGTTAACCTCTTCGGTAAGTGGCGAAGGCAAAACGTTTTGCTCTATAAATATAGCAAGTGCCTATGCCTTATCGGGTAAAAAAACCATTCTTTTGGGACTGGACTTACGCAAGCCTAAAATTTTTGGTGATTTTAATATTGATAATAATATAGGAATTGTCAACTATTTTATTGGTGATAAAAGCTTAGAAGAAATTACATTTAAAACCCATATTGAAAATTTAGATTTGATTACTTCTGGCCCCATCCCTCCAAATCCCTCAGAGTTATTGATGAGTGATGCAATGACAGAGCTTATTCAAGAGTTAAGAAAAACTTATGATATAATAGTGTTAGATTCACCACCTTTAGGATTGGTAACAGATGCTTTAGAATTATCGCAATATGCAGATGCTTCCTTATTTGTAATCCGATTAAATTATACTAAAAGAGGTATGTTAGAACTTGTTAATGCGAAACACAAAACAGGTGAATTAAAAAACATAAGCTATGTGTTAAATTTCTATAAGCATAGTAAAAGTCATGGTTACGGTTACGGCTATGGTTACAGTTATGGTTATGGCGCTTACGGAAATGCTTATCATGAAAACTCTAGAAAAGAAACGGTTGTTGATAAAATTAAAAATTGGCTTAAAATAGGTTAAGATTAATTCAATAAAAAAATAAAATTGAATACTAAAGAAGATCGTTGGTTATATACTATATCTCCTAAGCAAAGTTTAATTCATTTAAATTTTAAAGAGATTTGGCAATACAGAGATTTACTATTTTTATTTGTAAAAAGGGATGTTATTACCTTATATAAACAAACCATTTTAGGCCCTTTGTGGTACTTTATACAACCCTTGTTTACTAGTGTTATATTTACTCTTATTTTTAATAACCTTGCAGCAATCCCCACAGGAGAAGGTATTCCTGCATTTTTATTTAATCTTGCAGGTATAACATCATGGAACTATTTTAGTGCGTGCTTAACAGGCACTAGTAATACCTTTACAGCAAATCAAAGCATTTTTGGTAAGGTGTATTTTCCAAGAGTTATTACGCCATTATCAGTTGTGTTTTCAAATCTATTAAAATTTGGTATTCAATTACTAGTATTTATATGCTTTTATATTTACTTTATTTTTTTTACAGACAAGGCCTCTAGTGCTATGCCACAAATGGCTATTCTGTATCTTCCGGTTCTTATTGCTTTTATGGGCTTATTTGGTTTAGGTTTTGGGATGACGATTTCTTCTATGACGACTAAGTATAGAGATCTTAGTTTTTTAGTTGGTTTTGGTGTACAGTTATTAATGTATGGCTCTGCAGTAATGTACCCTTTATCTTATTTTAAAGAGAAAGTACCAGAATATGCTTGGTTAATAGAATACAATCCTATGACAACTATTATTGAAATATTTAGGTACATGACTTTGGGTATTGGAGAGTTCTCTTTATATAAGTTTATATATGCGGGAAGTATTAGTATAATATTCTTTTTAATAGGGTTGATAATATTTAATAAAACAGAAAAATCTTTTATAGATACCGTTTAGTATGAAAGATCAAGATATTATCTTAAAAGCAGAAAATATTTCTAAACAATACCGTTTAGGATTAGTTGGTACTGGTACTCTTAGTCATGATTTAAACAGATGGTGGTCTAAAATAAGAGGTAAAGAAGACCCATATTTAAAAGTAGGTGAAGTTAATGATAGAAGTTCAAAAGGAAGCTCACAATACGTTTGGGCATTAAAAGATATCAATTTTGAAGTTAAACGTGGCGAAGTATTAGGAATTATAGGGAAAAATGGAGCTGGTAAATCTACACTGTTAAAAATTTTATCTAAGGTAACAAGCCCAACCACTGGTGAAATAAAGACAAAAGGTAGAATTGCTTCGCTATTAGAAGTTGGCACAGGTTTTCATGGGGAAATGACAGGGCGTGAAAACATATATTTAAATGGTGCTATTTTAGGAATGACTAAAAAAGAAATTAATTTAAAAATTGATGAAATTATTGAATTTTCAGGTTGCCAACGCTATATAGATACACCAGTAAAACGTTACAGTAGTGGTATGACAGTACGTTTAGCATTTGCAGTAGCAGCGTTTTTAGAACCAGAAATATTGGTGATTGATGAGGTTTTAGCTGTTGGTGATGCTGAATTTCAAAAGAAGGCGATTGGAAAGATGCAAGATATTAGCAGGGGTCAAGGAAGAACGGTCTTATTTGTAAGTCATAATATGTCAGCTATAAAAACTTTGTGTACAAGAGGCATTGTTTTAGAACATGGTAATATTGTGTTTGAAGGAGGTTCACACGAATCGGTTGAATATTACAGTAAACTATCTTCTTCAAACTCTTATGTTGAAGCTATACATGAATCTTATGGCGATATTATTTCAGAACTCAACTTTGAAATTTCTAGGGGAAATATAAAACCAGATGCTTCTTTTTTTATTGGTGATGATATGTTTTTTCGATTAGGTTTTAAGGTGAGTTCTAAGATGAAAAACATCTTGATTTCATTTAATGTTTTAAATTATAACAACGAACTTATTAGTCACATATCTAATGAAGATTCAAACTATATCTTAAATATAGAAGAAGTTAATAGTAGTGTAGAAATATGTATTAAAACCGATAAAATTTTATACATTCCAGGTAGATATAAGTTAAATTTATGGATTGGTGATTCAAAATCAAATACACTTTATACAGTCGAAAATATTTTTAATTTCATAATTGAACAAGGGAATTATACCAAAAGGGTTAGGCCATTACCTAAACATTCAAAGGTGTATTTACATAGTAACTGGGAGTAAATGGGTTTCTTATATAAAAATAAACGAAGACTAATTAAGTTTTTGAGCATTGTCTACAATTATGCAAACTTTCTAATATTAAAAATAAAGTCTAGATATTATGAGTTGTACAAATTTCAAATAGAAACAACCTTCACTACGTTGGCAATTATAGAAAAAGCTATTGAGAATAATGAGTTTGGTGCGTACTTGAGGTTTGGAGATGGAGATGTTATGTTACTAAATAATCTAAATGATTCTTTTCAAACCCCATCTAAAAAATTAGCAAACGAAATGGAAGAAGCCTTTAGAATTAATGAATCAGGAGTAATCAAATCGCTAGCTATTCACTCTAATTTTTTTGGTTTTGAACAAGGAATGACAAATGATAGCCATAAAATCGAGGACTATTATGCCATGCAAATGTTATTGAAAACACATAAGTTTTTTAAAGGTCAAAAAGTTTATAGCTCTGTAGCATTACATTTTTTGTCTATTACAGATCCTTTAAGAGTAAACAGTTTTCTTAGGTTACTTAAAAGTAAAGTTAGATTATTTGTGGGTAATGAGGATGTTACATTTAATACGTTAAATAAACTTTTTGGCAGCCCTTCAATTGTTTTAATTCCAAAAAAAAATGCATATAATGAAATTGATAGTATTCATGAAAAATGCTTAGAATATATAGATAGTTTTGAAAATTATGGTGTCGTAGTTGTTGCAATGGGATGTTCAGGAAGAACATTAATAAAAAGGTTGTTAAAAAGTAAGAAAAGACAAATATACTATTTTGATTTTGGTAGTTTATTAGACGGTTTAGATGATCATCTAACAAGGAAATGGCTAAAAGTTAATAAACTTGACAAAACTATTTTATTAAAGGATTTATAGACAACGTATATCATAAATGGTATATTTCATTAATTATATTTAAAGAAGGAATAGGGTAAGTTTTTATGGTTTCCTATTAATAATATTCTATTTAATTATAAAATTAAAATTTATTAGTATGAATAAATTTAACTCATCTTATGTAGGTTTGAGATATGATTTACTTCAATTTATTGAAGGAGAAAATTTAAGTGTGCTGGATGTTGGTTGTGCAACAGGTGTGAATGGTAACTTTTTGATTGATAATAATTTGTCAAAAAAAATAATAGGTATTGAGCTAGATTCAAAAATGGCTAAAAAAGCTGCTTTAACTTATGATAACGTTTTTGTAGGAGATTTGAATTCAGTAGACTTCATAAATCACATACTGAATAACACTAAATCATTTGATTATATAATATTTGGTGACATACTAGAACACTTAATCGACCCGTTTTATGCGTTAAAAGAATTATCAAAAGTTTTAAATAAAAACGGACGGATTATAATATCTGTTCCAAATATTGCTCATTTAGAACTTTTTATGCAAGTATTTATTAAAGGTACATGGCCAAAAAATGAAAGAGGTATTTTTGATAAAACACATTTAAGTTGGTTTACTCGAAAAGACATCCAAAAATTAATAATAAAAGCTGGTTTAGAAACTATAACTTATCAAAGGAAGCTACGAGGTAGAGACGCAAACCCTAAGTTTAATATCTTAACAAAAATAGTAAAAGTAATAAATAAAGATTGGGTTACATTTCAACACATAATTGTATGTAAACATGGAAAATAATTTATTCGTAATTATAGTAACTTACAACGGAGAGCAATGGATTAGAAAATGTCTGAATTCTATTATAGAATCTTCAATAAAATCATTTATTATTGTTGTAGATAATAAATCTACAGATAGTACTTTACCTATAATAAAAAAAGATTTTAGAGATGTTGTTTTAATTGAAAATGAAGAAAATTTAGGATTTGGTAAAGCAAATAATATTGGTATTGAAAAAGGATTGGCTTTAGGAGGGGAGTATTTTCTTTTGCTAAACCAAGATGCTTATTTGCAAAAAGAGACTCTTGAAAGTTTAGTTTCTAAAAATAAAAAAAATAAAAATCAGGGTATTATTAGTCCTATTCATTTGGATGGAAGTGGTAATCAATTAGATATTTATTTCCAATCTTATATTTCACCACCAAACTGTAAAAATTTATATTCTGATATCTTCTTAAAAAAGAAGTTGAAAGCGCTTTATAATGTGGATTTTATTAATGCTGCAATTTGGTTACTTTCTAGACAAACGATAAAAAAGGTAGGAGGTTTTAATCCTTATTTTTTTCATTATGCAGAGGATAATGATTATATAAATAGATGTAAGTATAAAGGGCTAAAAGTATCAGTTGACCCTCATTCTTATGCTTATCACGATAGGCTACAAAAAAAGCGAAAGACTACAGCAAATGTTTTAAATAATATTCGAGATGTGAAGCTTATGAACCCAAATAACAATATAGATACATCTAGAATGCTAAATCTAACTTTTAAGAAGCTTGTTAAATCACTTATAACTCTAAATAAGTCAAATTTGAAAGATAATTTTAAATATTTTAAAAAGATATATAAAAACAGAACGATTATTAGAGAAATTATTAATAAAGTTAAAAATGATGATTACGCATTTTTAAATTATAAAGAATGATTTTGAATAAAAACAAACTACTTGCAGTATTAGTAAATTATGGCGATGAACAACTTAACTATTTGGTAGAAGTTGTTTCTGGCTTAAAAAGGTTTAAGTATTTTGAAGTTACTATAATCGTACAAAGTAATATACCTCTAGATATAGAAGGCATAGACACAGTTAATGTAATCACATTGGAAGACTACCAATTACTACCGCTGACATGTAGAAAAGTGATTTGGAATAATAGAAATAATTATGATGTTTTTCTTTATGGTGAGAATGACCATTTATTTCTTGAAAAACATGTAGAAAAACATCTAGAATATGAAAAAATACTTCCAGAAAATAGAATCACAGGGTTAATACAGTTTGAAGAGAATGAAAATGGACGCTATTATCCAGGATATCATCATCATTTTGACTGGAAGTATAATTCTGTAGAGACTTATAAAGGTTTAAAATTTGCACATTTTTTTAATACACACCAAGCATCATTTATTTTAAGTAGAGCGCAATTATTTAAAATTAATAAAAGTTTTGATTTTAATAGTTTAGTTGAAGATGCTCCATTGTCATTTATGGATAAAGTGTTAAATAAATTAAAAAAAACAATAAAAAAACCCTTAAAGTATCCAAACAATTATAGTGTAAAATGTAAAGTTAATACAGATGTTTATGATTATGGAGGTATGAAAAAACTAATTTGTATTTCTGAATTTGAAGACAATTTAATCCATCATTTACCAAATATATATATAGATGGATTAAGAGGTAGAAATAAATTTAGATCTCGTGAAGATAGAATGAATAATGCATTAAAAAAACTATTAAAAAAATAAATGGTTAGCCTTTCTTTAATAGTGCTTTCTAATACAAATTCAAATCGGATTTTCGAAATGAATAAAGAGTGTTTTAAAACATTTATAGATAGCGCTAAAACTGTTAATAAAGATTATGAAATAATATTAGTAGAAAGTAATAAAGCATCAAACTATAATTATGAGGTGCCTAATTTAAAAATTATTGTTATTGAAGAGGTTTTTAATTTTCATAAGTTTTTAAATGTTGGAATTAGTCACTCAAAAGGAGAATATTATATATTAAGCAATAATGATGTTATTTTTGATAAGAATTGGTTAGTAGAACTGTTTAAAGTAGCTAGCACTAACCGTACATTAAAATCCTTTTCACCTTATGATGCAAAATCAAATAAACTGCCAAACGAGGTAGTATTAAATAATGACTATGTTTGTGGCTATCAAATACAAAAACACATAACTGGGTGGTGTATAGTTATGCACAATAGTGTAATAAAAAAGATTAAAAAGTTAGATGAACGTTTTAATTTCTACTACGCAGATTTTGATTATGCCATGCAGCTTATTAAATATAATATTAATCATGCGTTAGTAACTAAAGCGAAAGTGTTACACCTTGAAGGAAGAGCGAATAACCAAGGACAACTATTAGAGTTGGAAAAACTACCAAAAAGAACACCTAAGTATATAATAAAAGAAAACTGGGTTTGGGTACTTAATGATGATAAAATGATAGATGCAGTTATTAAATATCATGATAAATGGGGTAGCCGAAGAGCACTAAAAATAAAACTATCAATTATAAATTTACTAAAAAAAATAGGTTTAGGTTTTTTTAGTAAATTTATATTATGCCATAAAAATTAAAGATTTGAAAACATATTTAATAACAGGAGGTGCAGGAAATGTTGGTGGCACACTAGCGTTGTATTTAGCAAAAGACAAATCTAATACTATTATTATTGTAGATAACTTATCTACAGGAAGTCTTGATAAAGTCCCAAAATTAAATAATGTACACTTTATAAAGTCTGATGTCAACTTGTATGCTGATATAGCACCAATTTTTGCAAGATACAATTTTGACTATGTATTTCATTATGCTGCTTTAGTTGGTGTAAAGCGTACTTTGGAGTATCCTATGCGTGTTTTAAACGATATTGAAGGAATTAGAAATGTGTTGTCATTATCAAAAAACTCTGGTGTTAAGCGTGTATTCTATTCCAGTTCATCTGAGGTATATGGGGAGCCTTTCGAAATTCCTCAAAATGAAAAAACTACTCCATTAAATTCAAGATTACCTTATGCGATAGTGAAAAATGTTGGTGAAGCTTTTTTTAAATCGTATTATCAAGAATATGGTTTGGAATACACAATTTTTAGGTTTTTTAATACCTATGGGCCAAATCAAAGCGAAGATTTTGTGTTACCCCGGTTTTTAAAATTAGCACTCCGAGATGAAGATATTAGTATTTATGGAGATGGTATGCAAACACGTTCGTTTTGTTATGTAGATGATAATGTAGAAACTTGTTTAAAATCTATAACAAATACCACTTGCGTTAATGCTATAATAAATATTGGAAGTGATAAAGAGCAGACTATTTTATCTTTAGCTAAAGAAATTATTAAATTAACCAATTCCAAAAGTAAGATAATACATTTGCCTGCTTTAGAAGAAGGTGATATGGCAAGACGATGTCCAGATATATCAAAAATGAAATTAATTTTAAATAGAGACTTGGTAAGTTTAGATGAAGGAATAAAAAAATTAATAGAGTTTTATGCGCAAAGGTAATAACCCAAGTAACGAAGAAAAAGTTGAAAATGGAGGAGGGTTTCATCGGGCTATTATACCTGTTTGTATTCCTCACGAAAAAGATTATTTTAAAGATGCTTTCGAAATTTTTACTTATTGTTTGTTTTCACTAAAAAAAACTAGTTCATCCAACATTGGCATATCTGTAATTAGCAATGGTAGCTCTGATAGTATTAATGAAAAATTATTGACTTTATACAAAGCTAATCACTTCGATGAGCTAATTATTGAAAGAAAGGGAATAGGTAAAATTAACAGTATATTAAAAGCATTGCGAACAGCTGAAGAACAGTTAATAACTATAACCGATGCCGACGTTTTGTTTGATAATGGATGGGAAGACGCTGTAATTCAAGTTTTTAAAAACTTTCCAAAAGCAGGGGCAGTATGCCCTGTACCCGTTTTTAGAAAACAATTTCAATTAACTAGTAATATTTGGTTTCGTTTTTTATTTTCAAAAAAGCTTAAATTTTCGCCTGTAGTAAATCCAGAAGCTATGACACAATTTGCTAAAAGTATTGGTTGGCCATGGCTTGATAAAAAGTACAAAGATGTAATAGCTACATTAGAGCTTAAAAAAGATAAAATTGCAGTTGTAGGCTGTTCTCATTTCGTAGCAACTTATAAAAGAGAAGTCTTCTTAGAAATGCCTAATATTAATAGCGATTTTAAAATAAGAGGTAATAGTGAACTTTTGTATACAGATCAGCCAGTATTAAAACGAGGAGGTTATAGATTATCTACCTATGATAATTATGCGTACCACATGGGAAATGTTTTAGAAGATTGGATAGTTGATAAATTTAAAATTTTGAAAGATTCAATTAAAAATGATCAAAACCTCAAATTAAAAGAGTTAAAAAAGCCATATATAAACCCTCTTTTTATTGATAAAATATTTAAGTTTTTAATTTCGATTAATATATTTAAGAGGAGTGTATTAAAAAATAAGGGATTAACTAAGAAACAGATTAAAAACTTTTTATCTTAATATATTTAAAAAGTAGATTAGTAGGGTAAAAGATTTTAAGTGTAAATTATTTAAAGATTGCTAATGAATACAAAACAGTAAAGTGCCTTTAGTTTATTGTTTGGAAGAATTACAAAGTGAAATTTAATTAAAAAAACATAAAACATTGAATATTAGAAAAATAATTAAGAAAACATTTAAAAGAAAGTCACCTAGTCCAAAATATTTTAAAACCAAAAACTATAAAAGTTTTGATAAGTTTTGGGTACAAAAAGTTACTGTTAAAAATATTGATAATAGGTTAGATTTTTTTAAAGAAAGGTGTGCCAATAAAGATGTATTACATTTTGGATGCACTGATTGGCCCATTTTTAGACCAGAAAAAAATTTACATATCCAATTAGCTAAAGTTGCAAAATTAATACATGGATTCGATGTCGATTTAGAAGGTATAGAGAACTTAAAAAAATATGTCAATCAAAAATATTTTTCAGACTATATAAACATTGAAAATCACAAATATGATGTATGTCTTATACCCGAAACTATCGAGCATGTGGATAATGTAAAAACGTTTTTAGAAAACATTTCAAAAGTTAATGCTGATACCTTTTTAATAACTGCTCCCAATTGTTTTACCGAAGTGCACATTAACAGAAATTACAGAGACAAAAATCATTTTATAGAAGTTGTGCACCCAGACCATAATTGTTGGTATAGTCCATACACTCTAAAAAATCAAATAGAAAAATACTCTAATTTAGAAGTAAAAAACACATACTTATTAAATAAAGGAATGATGATTTGTTGCGAAGCAGTAAAAAAATCATCATCTTAATTCATGATAAAAAAAAATGTAAAAAAAGGAATTAATTATTTAAAGGCATTTTATAATTTTTTTAGGTTTTGTATAAACGATATAAAAAAAATAAAGCATGCTCAAATTGTTTTTGTGTTACCTTATTTTCAAACAGGAGGGGCAGAGCGTGTACATTTAAATATTATTAAAAGTGTAAAAGATAAATCATTGTGTGTAATATTTACACATAATTCTGCAACTGATAATTTTAAAAAAGACTTTTCTGAATATGCTCAAATTATTGAAATAAATAAGATACTCAATAAAAAAAGTAATACCATTACTAGAGCTTTAAAAGTACATATTGGAAAAACCATCAATAAAAGCCAATCAATAAAAAGCATTTTTGGAAGCAATACCAATTTTTTTTACGAGCTATTACCACAGTTAAAGGAAGAGATTGTTAAAATTGATTTAATCCATGCCATTTCTAAAGAAAACCCAACAATAGAGTCTCATTATGTTAATAGCAGTAGTAGTATTAATCATAGAATTGTAATTAATAAAAAAGCTTATGGTGATGTGTTATTGATTTATAAAAACAATCAAGTTAATGAATGCTTAATAGATAGAGTAGTAGTAATTGAAAATGCTATAGAAATTAAAGAAAACGATACCTTTAAAGAAAGAGATAGTTTGAAAATTGGATTTGTAGGAAGGTGGTCTAAAGAGAAAAGACCAGACATATTTTTAAAAATAGCTAAAGCCGTAAAAAAACACAATCCTCAAATCGATTTTGAAATGGTAGGAATTGGCATGAAAAGTAATGTAAAAAAGATTAACCAATTTGGAGTTTCTTTTTTAGGCGAAATAACAGATGATGATGCATTGAGTAGATTATACAAATCATTAACCTTTGTATTAATAACCTCTAGTAGGGAAGGATTTCCAATGGTAATTATAGAAGCTATGGCGCATGGTGTTATACCAATAACAACAAATGTAGGAGGAATTAGCGAACATTTGACTAGTTTTGAAAATAGTATTTTAATAGAAAACAGTAATAACGAAGATGATGTTGCAAAACTGTTTGTGGATGCAATTCTTGAATTAATTAACAATAAAGTTTTAATTTCGAACTTGTCTTTAAATGCTTTTAACTATTCAAGAAAACATTTTAGTATAACAGATTTTAATAAGGCATATAGACATTATTTATTGCAAGAAAAATATTAAATGATAACCATAGCACTATCATACCGTAACCGAGATTTAAGCATAGTAAAGAACTGTTTGGAATCTTTAGAAATTCAAACCAATAAACAGTTTAGAGTAATTTTGGTTAATTATGGTAGTTTTAAAAGCTATACAGAAGGTTTAAATACATTAGTAGAAAAATTTAAATTTGTTAATGTTATAAATTGTTTAACAGAAAAACAATTATGGTGTAAATCAAGAGCTATAAATATAGCTTTAAAAAAATGTGAAACCCCCTACTTTTTTGTTGGTGATGTAGATATGATTTATCATCCAAGGTTTATTGAATTTTTATTACATTTAAAAGAAGAATATGATACTGTTTATTTTCAAGTAGGTTTTTTAAGTTCAATAGAATCAAAAAAAAACAAAGATTTTTTTAATTATGTTATAGATTTTAAGTCTGCTAAAGAAGCCACAGGTATGACTTTGTACCAAACCCAAATATTAAAATCTATAAACGGTTACGATGAGTTTTACAATGGATGGGGAAGTGAAGATACAGATGTGCATGTAAGATTACAAAACGCAAATAAAGAGGTGTTTTATTTTAATACAGATATTTTAATGCTACACCAATGGCATGCTAAAGGATACAGAAGTAAAGATAGTAAAGCACCATTTCATCCTAATTTAGAAGCTATTAATCAAAAATATTTAGAGTTTACTAAGGAAACTCAAAAAACTATTGCAAATACAAAATTTAATTGGGGAGAATATAATGATCAAGATTATATTCAATTAGAAAATATAGATAGAAGTTTTAGCATAACAAACGAATTACCATGTATAAAAGGGTTTGTAAACAGTACGCTTTTAGAGTTAAAAGATCTAGTTGTTTTTGTTTCAGTAAAAAAGCATGATGATTATAAATCGTTTAAACAAAAGGCGAAAAAAGTTTTAGGAAAAAAAACAAAAGTTTATTTAACCATGCAAGAAATAAACAATTTGCTTTTAGAAGTAATAATAACAAATTTAAGAACTTGCCCTTACAAGCTTATGTTTAATAAAGATTTACAAGAAATAACCTTAATAATTAAGTTATAGTCAATTTATGAAAATACTTCTTGTTTCTATGAATTCTATCCATTTTCAACGATGGACAAACCAGCTTAAAAATTCTGAGCATGAAGTATATTGGTTCGATATTAGAGATGGTGGTTATTCTGAAAAACTATCGTGGGTAAATCAAATTGTAGGTTGGAAACAAAAATTCCCTAATCTAAAAGGAAGGAGTTTTGTAAAAAAAAAACTGCCTTGGCTGTATAGAAAAATAAGTTTTTTATTAGAAAATAATACAGAAAAAAAATTTGAAGCTAAGCTAAAGGAAATAGAACCAGATCTAGTGCATAGTTTTGTTCTTTATATTGCTTGTACACCTATCTATAATGTTATGAAAAAATACGATAGCTTAAAGTGGATATATTCTTCTTGGGGAAGCGATTTATATTATTTCCAAAATCAAACTAAATATTTAAAAGAGATAAAAAAAGTACTTCCAAGAGTAAATTATTTGTTCACAGATTGCAAACGCGATGTAGAATTAGCAAAAAAATATGGGTTTACGGGGGATGTTTTGGGTGTTTTTCCAGGTGGGGGGGGCTACCCATTACAAGATTATCAACAATATATTTTGCCTGTAAGTGTAAGAACACTAATTTTAGTAAAAGGATATCAAGGACGCTCTGGTAGAGCAATTCCTATATTAAAAGCTTTAAAACTGCTATCTAGTCAACTAACTAATTTTAAAATTGTAGTTTTCGCAGCAGATAATGATGTTAAGCAATTTATTATAGATAATAATTTAGAGAAAAGGTTAAATTTATATGTTTATAGTAAAAAACAATTTTTGCCACATTTAGAAATTATAAAACTTATGGGGCAAGCTTTAATTTATATAGGTAATAGTAATTCTGACGGTATACCAAATACTTTATTAGAAGCTATTGTTATGGGGGCCTTTCCCATTCAATCTAACCCTGGAGGAGCTACGGGTGAGGTTATTAAACATAGGGAAAACGGTTTGTTAATTGAAGACTGTAACAACTATAGGTATATAAAAAAGAATATTTTAACTGTGCTTAATGATTCAAAATTAACAATTAATGCTTTTAGAATTAATCAAGAAAAAATAAAGCCGAATTACAGTAGACAAATTATAGCAGAAAAAGTATTGTTGAAGTATAATTCAGTTACTAATTGAAATTAAAAAAATGCTATTTAAAAAGCAAAACTGTACTTTAGCATAAATATACATTATAAGGTTTATACATGAAAAAAATAGGATTTATTCCATTAAGAAAAGGATCAAAAGGTATTCTAAATAAAAACAAACGAAAAATGGTTGGCAGACCATTGTTTACTTGGGTTTTAGGAGAAGCTATTTTTTCTGATCTAGATAAAGTTTATGTGTATACAGATGACCAAGATATTATTGACTTTATACACAAAGAATACCATTGGACCAATAAAGTGAAAGCACTTTTAAGAAGCAAAGAAAGCGCAGGCGATACAAGCTCAACGGAGTTTGCTATGTTAGAATTTGCCGAAACTATAAATCATGATTTTGATGTGTTTTGCTTGCTTCAAGCTACTTCGCCGTTTACCAAAAGAGAAAATATCAATGCGTGCTTAAATAAATTGGACGACAATTACGATTCGGCTTTAACAGTTGTAAATACACATAGATTTACATGGTATGAAGATGGAACACCAGCTAATTATAATATAAACAATCGCCCAAGACGACAAGACTTTGATGGTTTGTTAATTGAAAATGGTGCTGTTTATGTAACAACAAAAGAAGCGTTGCAGGAAAGTAAAAATAGGATTAGCAATAATATTGCTTTAGTAAAAATGCCAGAGGAATCTTTACATGAAATTGATTCTGAAAACGACTGGATTATTGTTGAACAATTACTTATTCAGCGTCAAAAACTTCAAAAAAAGCCTAATAAAATTACGCATATAATTTTAGATGTCGATGGGGTCTTTACAGATGGAACAATAAGCTACACAAAAGATGGTGAACATACCAAAAACTTTGATATGCGTGATGGTATGGGGTTAGAGATTTTAAGACAATTTGGGGTTAAGGTGATGGTAATGACTTCGGAGCAATCCGAATTGGTTGCAAAGCGTATGCAAAAGCTAAAAATTGAAAATGTATTTTTAGGGGTGAAGGATAAGTATAGTTTGCTACAAAACATCATTCAAAAGAAAAGTATATCGATTAATAATGTAGCCTATTTAGGAGACGATGTTAACGATTTAACTAATATCTGTAGCGTAGGCTGGTCTTTAGTTCCAAATAATGCCACCGATATTGTAAAACAGCATGCAGATATTGTACTATCAAAAAACTCTGGGGCTGGTGCCATAAGAGAAGCTTGCGAATTTATAATAAATTATAATAAAAGATTTTAATTGCCCTAACCAAATGAATACATATAAAAAACCCTATGTTATAGCTGAAATAGGATGTAACCATAAAGGCGATATTGAAATTGCTAAAGAACTTATCAAAGTGGCTAAAATATTTTGTAATGTTGACGCTGTAAAGTTTCAAAAACGACATAATAAAGAATTATTAACCGAAGAGCAATACAATAAACCACATCCAAATCCTGTAAATTCTTATGGTAATACTTATGGCGAACACCGCGAATTTTTAGAATTTGATGTTAACCAACATAAAGCGCTTAAAGAATTTTGTGAATCTATTGATATTACCTATTCAACATCGGTTTGGGATCTAACTTCTGCAAAAGAAATAACTTCAATACACCCAGAATTTATTAAAATCCCTTCAGCTTGTAATAATAATATGGCGATGTTAAACTGGTTGTGTGAAAATTACAAAGGAGAAATTCATATTTCAACAGGAATGACTACTAAAACTGAAATTGAAGATTTAGTTAATCTATTCAAAAAATATAGCAGAAATAAAGATTTAGTACTTTATAATTGTACTTCGGGTTACCCAGTTCCGTTTGAAGATGTCTGTCTTTTAGACATCAATTTATTAATAGATAAATATAAAAATGATGTAAAGCATATCGGTTTTTCAGGTCATCATTTAGGTATTGCAGTTGATGTGGCAGCATATACTTTAGGCGCAAATATTGTAGAAAGGCATTATACTTTAGATAGAACGTGGAAAGGCACAGACCATGCGGCATCTTTAGAGCCTATGGGTTTACGTAAATTATCTAGAGATTTAAATGCAGTCTACAAAGCCTTAAGTTTTAAAAACCAAGATATTTTACCAATTGAACAAGTTCAACGCAATAAGCTAAAAAACCAAAAAATCTAGCATGTTTTCATCAAATAAAATTAGATTGTTTTGGTGGAATGAAACTAAGTTACAAGGAAAAACTAAAGAAAACTTTGGTGATTTATTGGGGAAATATTTAGTTGAAAAAATATCTAAAAAAAAAGTAGTTTGGAGTAAACCAAATAAGCATTCAATTTACAATTTATTTAAGCCAATTTATGTTACCATAGGTAGTATTTTAACACATGTAAACAAAAACTGTGTGGTTTGGGGAAGCGGTATTATTTCTAAAGAGTACCCAATTAAAAAGGCTAAGTTTTTAGCAGTAAGAGGTCCGCAAACAAGAGCCCATTTACTACAACAAGGTTATCATGTTCCAGAAGTTTATGGCGATCCAGCTTTGTTGTTGCCAATGTATTACAATCCTAAAATTAAAAAGGAATACGAGGTTGGTATTATTCCGCATTATTCCGATTTTAATAAAATAAAACCACTTTATAAAACAGAAAAAGATTTGTTACTAATAGATTTAATGACGAATGATATTGAAAAAACAACAAATAAAATTTTAGCTTGTAAAAAGATTGTGTCTTCATCTTTACACGGTGTTATTGTAGCTCATGCTTATGGAATTCCAGCAGTATGGCAAAAATTTTCGGAAAATGTATTTGGAGACGACATAAAATATCAAGATTATTTTGAATCTGTAGAAATACCAAGTTATAAGTGTAATACTATTGATTATAAGCTAAATAAAGAGATGTTAATAGGTCTATTTAAAGATAAACAAACACTCCCAAAACAAGGTGTTATTGATGCTTTATGTATAAAATTATTAGTAGCTTGCCCTTTTAAAATTTAGTGTATAGATGAAGAAAAAAGTATTTGTTTTTTTTCCAGATGGTGTTGGTTTAAGAAATTTTGCTTTTACTAAATTTAAAAATATTGGTGAGCAAATGGGGTTTGATATTACTTATTGGAACAACACTATTTTTTCGTTAAAAGATAATTTAGGTTTTAATGAAGTTAAAATTGAAGACCACTCTGTACATCCACTTTTACCAATATATTCTAGAGCAAGAAAACGAGCAGAACTAAATGTATCTAGAGATAAGTTTAATGAGGATGTTTATTTAACTTATAAGTTTCCTTTTAATTATAAAGGGATAAAAAACAGTTTTAAAAGCTTCTATACAAGATGGTTGATTGCTCTATACTCATCTGAAAAAGGCATTGTTAAGCTAAGAAAAAAGATTAATAAATTAGAGCGTTCTACCTCAAAGTACAGGTATTGTAAAGCACAATTAGAGCAGCACAAACCAGATTTAGTGTTTTGTACAACACAACGTGCTACACAATCTATTAGTGCTTTATTAGCTGCAAAAGATTTAGGGATTCCAACCGTGGCATTTGTATATTCTTGGGATAACGTTCCAAAAGCAATGCAAGTGGTAGAAACCGATTATTACTTTGTATGGAGCGACTTAATGAAAGCCCAAGTCTTGCAATATTATCCGTTTGTAAACGAAAAACAAGTTTTTGTAACAGGTACACCACAGTTTGAACCGCATTATGATACTAATTTAAGGCAATCTAGAGCAGATTTTTTTAAAGATTATAATCTAGATGTAAATAAAAAATACATCTGTTATTCTGGTGATGATGAAACCACTTCACCTTTAGATCAATATTATTTAGAAGATTTAGCAAACGCTGTTAGAAATTTAAATAATAAAGGTGAAAACTTAGGCGTAATTTACAGAAAATGCCCTGTTGATTTTACATCTAGATACAATACCGTTATCGAAGCCAATAAAGACATTATTGAAGTATTAGACCCTATTTGGAAACAAGTAGGTAACCAATGGAATCAAGTATTACCAACTCCAGAAGATTTTAAAATGCTTTATAATGTTTGTGAGCATAGTGAGTTTGTAACTAATGTTTGCTCATCAACCGTATTCGATTTTGTAGCGCACAACAAACCTTGTATTTATTATAATTACGAGCAACCGCAATTAAAAAAAGGCATTCGCGATATTGGGCAAAATTATAAATACGTACATTTTAGAAGCATGCCAAGTAATAAAGCTGCTGTTTTTTGTACCGATAAAAACGATTTAGAAAGTTTGGTAAAACAGATTTTAGATGCTAAACTTTCTAATGTGAATGAATGCAAAAAATGGTATGAAATTGTAGTTGGAAAAACACCTACAAAAGCTTCTAAAGCTATTTGGAAAACCATAGATAACCTTTTAATGAAACCTTAACGTTTATGAGCAAAGCAACACCTAGAATATCATTTGTAAGTCCTGTTTATAAAGCGGAAAAGATATTAGATGAATTGGTTTTTGAAATTCAAAAAGTAATGAATAACATAGATGAACCTTTTGAAGTTATTTTGATTGACGATAGAAGTCCAGATAATAGTTGGGAGGTAATGCAAAAGATATCTAAACAAAATTCTAGAGTAAAAAGTGTGAGACTAAGTCGTAATTTTGGGCAACATTCAGCTATAATGGCAGGTTTATCACAAGCAAAAGGAGAGTGGGTGGTTGTTTTAGATTGTGATTTGCAAGATCAGCCAAAAGAAATCGTTAAGTTGTATGGTAAAGCCAAGGAAGGGTACGATATTGTGTTGGCAAAAAGATTTGATAGAAAAGACACATTTTTTAAAAAATTTTTCTCAAAATTTTTCTCAAAAATTTATCGGTATTTAACCGATGTAAATCTAGATAATTCAGTAGCCAATTTCGGAATATATAATTTTAAAGTCATAGACTCTGTTTTAAACATGAACGATTATATAAAATCTTTCCCTCTTTTTGTAAATTGGGTTGGTTTTAAATCTACTTCAATAGTTGTAGAACATGGAGAAAGAGTTTCGGGTAAATCAAGTTATACGTATTCAAAACTTTTAAGATTAGCTTTTAATACAATTATTTCGTTTTCAAATAAACCTTTAAAACTTTTCGTTAAATTTGGTTTGGTAATTTCATTACTGTCTTTTTTATTTGGCATCTTTACTTTATACAAATATCTCAAAGGAGAAATAACTGTATTAGGATATAGTTCTTTAATTGTTTCTATTTGGTTTCTATCTGGTATGATAATGACGATTATTGGAGTTGTTGGTATATACATAGGAAAAATATTCGACCAATCTAAAAACAGAGAATCTTTTATAATAGATAAAATTGTTACAAATGAAATATAAAAACATAGATGCTGAAGAACTTTTAATTGGAAAAAATACGTTTATAGAACCTTCTGCGCAAATAAGAGGAATAAATGGTAGAGCCAAAAAAATAAGTATTGGAGATAATTGCTATATCGGGGAGAATGTACAGATAATTTGTGATGATTTTTCTTTAGGCGATTATTCTAAAATACAGCATCATACAAACGTGCATGGTTATTTACCATGTCATATTGGTCATAACGCATGGATAGGGCAATACAGTATTATAGATTCTATAGGCGGGACAACAATAGGTAATAATTGTGGTATTGGTGCCCATTCTCAAATTTGGAGCCATGTTAAATATGGAGATACTTTAGAAGGTTGTAGATTTTTTTTAGAAAAAGAAATGATTATTGGTAATGATGTTTGGTTTGTAGGGCATTGTATTGTTTCTCCAATTACAGCGAAAGATAAATCTATGGCATTAGTAGGGTCTGTAGTTACTAAGGATATGAACTTTAACGAAATTTATGCAGGGTCACCTGCTAAATCAATATCAGATAAGGTTGGTTTTCAGTTTACAGAAGTATCAATTGAAGAAAAATTTTTAAAAATGAAAAATTATTTAGAACAATGGAATTCGAATTTTTCACGAATAAAAATAGTAAAGAGTATCTCAGATGAAGACCTTAAAAATACAGATTTCACTTTTTTTAATGTAACAGATAGAATGTACACAAAAAGAGGTACAGATGCAGAAGTAAGTTTTATGAAGTTTTTATTACCAGAAAAGGCAAAATTCGTACCTTACTAAATCTATATGATTCCATTTAATAAACCATACCTTACGGGAAAAGAAACCCTTTATATCGAAGATGCCGTAAAACGTGGGCATATAGCAGGTAACGGTTATTATACAAAAAAGTGCCAAAACTATTTTCAAAGTAATTTTGGATTTAAAAAGGCATTACTAACAACATCCTGCACAGATGCTTTAGAAATGTGTGCTATATTGGCAAATATTAAAGCTGGCGACGAAGTCATTATTCCAAGTTTTACTTTTGTATCAACAGCCTTAGCTTTTGTTCGCCAAGGAGCAAATATTGTTTTTGCTGATTCTTATTCTGATAATCCAAATATTGATACCACTAAAATTGAAGGATTAATTACATCAAAAACAAAAGCCATTGTTGTTGTACATTATGCAGGATTAGCTTGCGACATGGATGCTATTATGGCAATTGCTACCAAGCACAATGTGTTGATTATAGAAGATGCTGCGCAAGCCATTTGCTCTAAATATAAAGAAAAATACTTGGGTTCTATTGGTCATTTAGCGACGTTTTCATTTCATGAAACAAAAAATATTATTTCTGGAGAAGGCGGTTTGTTAGCAATAAATGACGAGCGATTTATTGATAGAGCTGAAATTATTTGGGAAAAAGGCACGAATAGAGCAGAGTTTTTTAGAGGAGAAGTTAATAAATATGGTTGGGTAGATACGGGTTCATCATTTTTGCCATCAGAAATTATTGCGGCATTCCTTTGGGCGCAAATTGAAAATATTCTGGATATTCAAAATAAAAGATTAGAACATTGGTTTTTTTATTATAATAATTTGGGTGAATGGGCAAAAAACAATCATATTAAAATAATGCCATTGCCTGAAAAAGAAGCCAATAATGCACACATGTTTTATTTAATCTGCAAGTCTGAAGCGCAACGTTCTGCTCTAATAAATCATTTGAAAACCAGAGAAATACACGCTGTTTTTCATTACTTAAGTCTTCATAATAGTGATTATTATAAATCAAAACACGATGGTAGAGCATTACCAAATAGTGATGAATTTACAAAACGATTATTGCGTTTGCCTATGTTTTATGAGTTAAATGAGAAAAAGGTTGTTAAGGCTATTTTAGAATTTAAAACTCAATTAGGTTAAGTATGAATGAAAGATATGCAAACTCAATGTTTATTGTTTTCATTGTTTCTTGGGTTGTTCGTTTAATTTATTCTAATAAAAATTTCAACCCAAATGCAGTTGGAGATCCTGACCGTTATTTTAGAAGTTTTAAGTTTTATTTAGAGCATGATTTTTATACAGTTGTAAGTCAAGGTTCAAGTTTATTGTATAATGTGGTAATAAGTTTTTTTTATAGTATAACACATAATGTAAGTTTGTCATTTTTTTGCACCAATTTTATTTCAGTATTATTGGTTGTGGGTTTAGGCGTTGCTATTTTGTTTAAGATTAATAAAAAAATACAATCTAAATATATATATGTTATCGTAGCAATTTATGCTTTTAATGTTTTAGAATTAAATGCTTACCAAAAAGCATCTAATGATATGTTTCAAGCTGTTTTTTTGTTAGCAATATTTTATGTATTCTTCATTTTTAAAGAAAAAACTATTCCATATAAGTATTTTATTATTGGTGTTTTTGCAGCATTATGTACTCTTATAAGACCAACGTCTCTTATTTTAATAGTATTAATTTTTGTAAGTATATTTGTTAAAGGTTTAATATCAAATAACAATTATAAATACATTGCCAGGTGTTACTTATTGTTTCTTGCTCCTTTAATTTTTTTAATGCTTATATTTCATTACCCAGCAATAAAAGAAAACAACAAATTAGGTTTTTATAGTAAGAATTTTAATAAAAATTTAAACTGGACTCAACGTAATTATTTAGGAATAAAACGGATGCAGTCTGGAGAAATTCCTATTCATAAAAATTCTATTTTTAGAAAAACAACATTTGCTTATGTTCGTAATTATTTAAATGAAAATGGCTCAGAAAGTCTTCCTAAAAATCAAATTGAATTTTTAAAAAAAGATCCTCTGCTATATTTTCAAATGGTTGTTTATAATGTTACTTATGCTTCGGCTAAATATTTTAGGTATTATGCATTTTTATTAGTTATACCAATTTTGTGTCTTTTTAAACAACCAATATTAATTAAAAGTAAACTACCAATTTATATGTTTTTCGTTGTCATTTTGATAATTTCATTGGTATGCTTTACTCTTATAGAATATAGATGGTTTACTGGTTACGGAATTTTATTAAGTTTGGGACTTTTGTATGGTCTTCATTTTTTTAAAACATCTAATCTAGAAAAGATTTTTAGAAGTGTAGTTTACTCTTCATTACTAATAATTAGTGTATTTAATTTTTTATTAACCTTTTTTATTAAATCTAGTTATTAATATGAAAATAGGTTTTATAACCTCCGAATACCCACACCCAAAAGTAAAGCATGCTGCTGGAATAGGAACGAGTATCCATAATCTTTCAGTAGCGTTAGTTAAAAGAGGTATTGATGTTACTGTATTTGTTTATCATCAAAATAAAAATAATATTGTTTATAGTGAAGGTGTAGAAATTTATCTTTTAAAAACAAAACGCTATAAATTTTTTACTTGGTATTTTCACAGAAAACATATTCAAAACTATGTTAATAAGGTAGTTTGCGAAAAAAAAATAGATGTTTTAGAAGCCCCAGATTGGACAGGCGTTACCGCCTTTATGCATTTTAAAGTGCCATTAGTAATAAGGCTTCATGGTAGCGATGCTTACTTTTGTAAACTGGAAAACAGAAAACAAAAGTTTAAGAATTTTATGTTTGAAAAGCTAGCATTAAAAAAGGCAACAGCTTTTATAGCACCAACTACTTATGCAGGTGTTGAAACCAGAAAAATTTTTAGTTTAGATAAAAAGAAGATAAAAACAATACATTACGGACTACAGTTAGAAAATTTTATAAACGTAACACCAGATGATTATAATAGACATACCATTTTGTACATTGGTACAATCATCAGAAAAAAAGGGGTTTTAGAACTTGCACAAATATTTAATAAGATTGTAGAGGCTAACCCTAATGCGCAATTAATTTTAATTGGTAGCGATGCTTCAGATATTAAAACAGGAAGTAAATCAACATATAGTTTGATGCAGAATCTGTTTTCAGAAAAAGCAAAAAAACAGTCAAATTATTTAGGAAAAATACCATACAAAGATGTAAAGGTGCATATTAAAAAGGCTCATGTTTGTGTATTTCCATCGTTTGCAGAAACTTTAGGAATGGTAACTATCGAATCGATGGCTTTACAAAAACCAGTTGTAAATACAAGTATTGGATGGGCACAAGAGTTAATAGACGATGGTGTAAATGGTTTTTTGGTGCATCCGTCAAAAATAGATGAATATGCCGCTCGTATTATAGCGTTATTTAATGATGAAGCATTGTGTTTAGAAATAGGAAAGGCTGCTAGAAAAAAAGTAGAAACCCTTTTTGATATTGATAAAAATGTTGATATAAATATAGCATATTATAAAAGCATTATTACATGATTTATCTTATACACCAAAATAACAGGGTTTTAAAAATTCTTAATAATGAGAAAAAAGAAGTCGTTTTTAATAAAGAAAAATCTATAGCTAAAACATTATTTTATTTAGCAAAAACACATCCTGATGAGTTAATAATTTGGTGTCATAATAATTACTTCGATTACTTAAATATAAAAGAATTACCTAATGTGTTTCATCATAAACGCGTATTAGCTTCTTTTAATGTTGCCGAAAATAATTACCTTCCTAATCAAATTGGGTATGTCGATTTATCGATTTACATCAAAATAAATAAAAAAATAAGTTATGCAACATGGTTAATGAGTAGTGATGTTGGAGGCATTTATGCAGAAGTTTTAAATACTATATTATACAATTTAAAAAGGCATTCTAACTTTAATTATTTTTTAAATTCGGTAGCAAAAACAGCAATGCAGCAAGGTTTGTTTTGTTATTCAAATCCTAATTTATTGCTAGATAAACCAAATGCTATAAATGAGATAAAACAAGCGTCAACATTCACATTATTTCAATTTGTAAAACAACAATATAAATGGCGTTGGATTTATATCTTGTTTTTATCTTATATAATTTATGAAAAGAAATTTCCACTTTTTCCACTTTTAAGAAGTTTGTTTTATAGAAAAAATAAATACGATTTCGATTTTACTAATATTCCATTACAATCTTCAAGAAAAATTATTAATAAAAAAGAAGTAGACGTTGTAATACCAACTATTGGGAGGAAAAATTATTTGTATGATGTTTTAAAAGATTTATCTGTGCAAACCCTATTGCCAAAAAATGTGATTATTGTTGAACAAAATCCAATAGAAGATTCAGTTTCTGAATTAGATTATATAAAAAATGAAAAATGGTCGTTTAATATTAAACATAAGTTTATACACCAAACAGGTGTTTGTAACGCAAGAAATATTGCCCTTAATTTGGTTGAAAGCGAATGGACACTTTTAGGCGATGACGATAATAGGTTTGAGCCAAATTTAATTGAGTGTTTTTTTATAGAAACAGAAAAAACAGGTGCTAACGTAGGGACTTCGGTTTATTTAAAACCAGATGAAAAACAAACTTATTTTAAAACAACCCAAACTTCCATTTTTGCAGGAGGGAATAGTTTTTTAAAATCTGAATTAACTAAAAAAGTAAAGTTTAATTTAAATTTTGAACATAATTATGGAGAAGATCATGAGTTTGGTATGCAATTAAGGCATTTAGGCGAAGACATTATATTTTATCCTAATATAAAAATTAAGCATTTAAAAGCGCCATTTGGCGGTTTCAGAACCAACTTTGTGCATCCTTGGGGTAATGAAGAAACACCACCAAAACCTTCGCCAACTTTAATGTTACTTTATCTTAAAAATTTTACAAAACAACAGTTACAATGTTATAAATTGCTATTATTTATAAGATTTTATAAAAATCAGCCTATTAAAAATCCATTCCGCTATATTAGTGAGATGAAAAAGCGCTGGCAAGTAAGTTTAACTTGGGCAAATAAGTTAGATGATAATGCTTAAACTCTATACAAATACAGGCTTTTTAACAGAGGAAAACCGTAAACGTGTTTTTCCTTTGCTATTTGATTTGTATTTTGTTAAAAGTGATGTTTTGCAGCGCTTTTATAAAATTGTAACGAATATAAAAGAAGCCGATATTGTTGTTTTTCCAATTAATTATGTTTCATTTTTAAAACATAAAAAGGAATTATTAAAACTTCAAAAGTTAGCAAAAACATATAAAAAACCAATATGGATTTATTCTGCTGGAGATTACGGATTTACGAACTATATTGAAAATAGTTACACCTTTAGGTTTGGTGGTTTTAAGTCTAAATTAAATGATTCAACATACATAATGTCTTCATTTATAGACGATCCTTATGATTCTAAATTGCCACAAAGTTTTTCAGTTTTGCAAAAAGAAAACAAACCAAGTATAGGGTTTGTAGGTCATGCACAATCGGGCATATTAAAATATTTAAAGGAGTTATTAAGTCATATAAAAGTTGAAATAAAAAGAAAGCTAAATTTATTAATTGCAGATGCGCAATCATTTTATCCATCTAGTATAAAAAGAGTACAATTTTTAACTCAGTTAAAATTAACAGAAGCATTTAATACAAATTTTGTTTTAAGAAACAGATACAGAGCAGGTGCTAAAACTGAAGCCGAAAATGAAAAAACGACTAAAGAATTTTATAATAACATCTTTAATAATGCCTACACATTTTGTATTAGGGGAGGTGGTAATTTTTCGGTAAGATTTTATGAAACCTTAGCGGTTGGGAGAATTCCTATTTTATTAAACACTGATTGTTTGTTGCCTTTAAATGATAAAATTGAATGGTGTAAACATTGCGTAATTATTGATGAAGCAGATGCTAAATTAATGACAAGTAAAATAATTGATTTTCATAATAATTTATCTGATGACGAATTTGTTGAGCTTCAAAAAAGCAATAGAGATTTATGGAATAATTATTTGAGAAGACATACTTTTTTTAAAGAAGTACACGACGATTTTGTTAATGAAAACAATAGCAAATGAGTAAAACTAACTTCACATTAATAGTCTGTACTTACATGCGTTCGAAGGCGTTGTTAAATTTGTTGAATTCAGTAAACAAGCAAACGCTTTACCCAAACGAAATTTTAATTATCGATGGATCTTTTGATGGCAAAACAAAACAATTATTTGAAAAACACACATTCAATAACTTAAAATATTTTAAAGTTGAAAAAGCACATAGAGGCTTAACAAAACAGCGTAATTACGGCGTAAGTTTAGTGAGTAAAACATCAGAAATTGTTTGTTTTTTAGATGATGATACCGTGTTAAATGAACATTATTTTAAAGCCGTTTTACGAACGTTTAATAATAATCCAAAATGTATTGGTGTTGGTGGTGTAGCTGTAAACGAAAATAGATGGAAAAAGATAGATAATAATAAATCAATAGATTTAAAAACACATTATCTCTTAGATGGATATGCCATTAAGGAAAGCTCAAGAAATGTAATAAGAAATAAATTAGGTTTACAATCGCCTTTAAGGCCAGGAGTAATGCCTGATTTTTCACATGGAAGAACGTATAGTTATCCACTTAACAATAAAGAATATCAAGTAGATTTATTAATTGGTATGTCTTTTAGTTTTAGAAAAGAAGTTTTTAATCATATAAAATTTTCAACGTATTTTGAAGGTTATGGTTTATACGAAGATGCCGATTTTAGTTTACGAGCTCTAAAATTTGGTGTAAATTATATAAATACAGCAGCAAAATTGAATCATTATCACGATGCTTCTGGTAGACCAAATAAATATAAATACGGTAAAATGGTTATAAGAAATGGATGGTATGTTTGGCGTGTAAAATATCCAAAGCCTAATTTAAAAGCTAGAATAAAATGGAATGCTACATCATTTTTGCTAACCTTAATAAGGCTTACAAACATAATAAATACAAACAAAAGTAAAGAAGCTTTAACCGAAAGTTTGGGTAGAGTAGTAGGCTGGTGGTCGTTAATTTTTAATAAACCAAAAGTTAGCAGATGAGGTTTTTAATCATTTCTCATACTATTCATAAGGAGCAAGGCAATTTGCTATACGCTTATGCACCTTATGTGCGAGAAATGAATATATGGTTAAAGCATGTAAATAAAGTAGAGATAATTGCTCCAAAAACTCTGGAAAATGTATCTGAAATTAATCTGGCATACAGGCATGATAATATTTATTTTAATCACATACCTACAATATCATTTACTTCAATAAAAAATACATTAAAGTCATTAATTCTAATTCCAAAAATTCTATTTAAAATTTTTAAGGCTTGTGAAAATGCCGATCATATTCATTTACGCTGTCCAGGAAACATCGGTTTGTTAGGATGCTTAGTGCAAATTTTTTTTCCAAAGAAAATAAAAACAGCTAAGTATGCAGGTAATTGGAATCCCGATAGTAAACAACCATTAAGCTATAGATTCCAAAAATGGATTTTAAGTAATACATTTTTTACCAAAAACATGCAAGTGTTGGTTTATGGGAATTGGAAAAATCAAACAAAAAATATTAAGTCGTTTTTTACAGCAAGTTATTATGACTCTGAAATTGAAAAACCTCTAGAACGAGATTATTATAACAAGCTAAACTTTATTTTTGTAGGTAGTTTAGTTAAAGGAAAAAGACCTTTATTGGCTATTAAAATTATTGAGTTGTTAAAAAAAGAAGGAAAAAATGTTTCATTTGAATTATTTGGTGATGGTGTTTTAAAAGAGAAATTGCAAGACTATATAACAATAAATAAATTAGATGATGTAATTACCTTAAAAGGAAATCAGAAAAAAGAAGTGATTAAAAAAGCACTGAAAAAGGCTCATTTTTTAATTCTACCATCAAAATCTGAAGGTTGGCCAAAAGCCATTGCAGAAGCTATGTTTTTTGGTACAATTCCTATAGCTACAAAAATATCGTGTATTCCTTTTATGTTAGATTATGGAAATCGAGGTATTTTGATTGAACCCAATTGTGATGCAGCCACTTTAACTATTCTTAAAAATTTAAAAACTAGTAATTTAAAAGGAATGTCTAAATTGGCTAGTAATTGGTCTCAAAATTATACATTAGATGTTTTTGAAACCGAGGTCATTAAATTATTGAATAAATAATGCGAATATTACAATTGATAGATTCTTTAGACGCTGGTGGAGCTGAACGTATGGCTATAAATTATGCCAATATGTTATCTCAAGAGCATTTATCTTTTATTTGTGTAACAAGGACTGAGGGTTTGCTAAAAAAAGCTATGAATAATAACGTTGATTATTTGTTTTTAAATAAAAAAAAGACTCTAGATTTTAAATCGATTAAACGACTAAATAACTATGTAAAAAAGCATAATATTGAAATTGTTCATGCGCATGCTACATCGTTTTTTATAGCCACTTTAATAAAGTTTTTTAATAGAAAAATTAAATTAATATGGCACGATCACTATGGCAATAGTGAGTTTTTAAAATATAGGAAATTTAAAATTTTAAAGCTTTGCTCTTACAAATTTAATACCATTGTAAGTGTGAATGATGTGCTTAAAACCTGGTCTGAAAACAATTTGAAATGCAAAAAGGTTTCAGTTTTAAATAATTTCGTTACTATAAGCACTAATGAAGTTAAAGAAACAGTTTTAAAAGGACAAAAAGGAAAACGCATTGTTTGTCTGGCAAATTTAAGACAGCAAAAAAACCATTTGATGTTACTTGATGCTTTTAGAGGAGTTTATGAATATGATAAAGAATGGACGTTGCATATAGTTGGTGAAGATAAAGCAGATAGTTATTCTTCAACATTAAAAGAAAAAATAGGTGCTTTAAAATTACATAATAATGTTTTTATTTATGGGAGTAGAAGTGATGTTCAAAATATTTTGAGTCAAAGCGATATGGGAGTTTTGTCATCAAAATCGGAAGGTTTACCTTTAGCTTTGTTAGAATATGGTTTAGCTAAATTGCCCGTTGTTGCTACAAACGTGGGAGATTGTAATAAGGTGGTGACAAAAATTTCTGAAGGTGTTTTAGTAGAATCAGGAAACTATACGGCGTTTGGTGAAGCTATGTTAAACTATATAAATAATAAAGATTTAAGAACAAGTTGTGGTGAGACTTTATTTGAAAATGTTACAAATAATTTTAGTCATCAGTCAATAAAAAAACAATTAATAGAAATTTACTCAAGTTAAAACAGTGAAAAGTTATAATTATATAAACTTAATAATATTACATGCCTGTATTGGATTTGTGGTTTATATGTTTAAACCATTTTCTAAATTGTATTTTGTAGGTATTTTATTGCTAAGCCTTTATTATATTTTTTTAGCAACAGCAAAAAAAAGAGAAGTATATGTTTTGGTATCGTGCGCTTATGTAGTAGGTTCTGAGGTGTTTTTAAGGATGACAGATGGTAATTTTTTGTACGAAGCATCAAAATACTTTGTTATTTTGTTTTTATTTATAGGTATGATATTAAGCGAAGGGGTTAGTAAAAAATCGTTTCCATACATTATTTATCTATTAATTTTAATTCCAGGAATAGTGATTGCTGCAAGTACTTTAAACTATGATACTAATATTAGAAAAGCAGTAGCATTTAATTTAAGTGGCCCATTTTGCTTAGGCATTGCAGCTATATATTGTTATGGTAGAAAAATAAACATTAAAGATTTACAAAATATTTTACTAGCTACCATATTACCATTAATTGCCACCACCACTTATTTGTTTTTATACACGCCTAGTATTAAAAGTATTTTATCTGGTACGGGGTCAAATTTTGCTGCCTCAGGAGGATTTGGACCTAACCAAGTAGCTACTGTTTTAGGTCTAGGGTCATTTTTATTGGCTGCAAGATTATTTTTGCAGTCTAAAAACTTGCTTTTAAAGATTATTAATATTTGTATACTAGCCTTAATGACTTATCGAGCTATTGTAACTTTTAGTAGGGGAGGTGTATTTGTTGCTGTAGTAGTTATAGTAGCTTTTATAGCTATTTTTTATTATAAATCAACTTCAAAAACAAAAACCAGAATATTATACTCAGGGTTAGTATTTGGTGTTTGTATTTTATTTACATGGTTGGTAAGTTCGTTAAATACAGAAGGCTTAATAGATAAAAGATATAGTAATCAAGATGCTTTAGGAAGAGAAAAGGAAGATATAACAACTGGTAGAACAGATTTACTAGCTAATGAATTAAATGCATTTTTAGATAGCCCTTTTTTAGGAGTAGGTGTTGGTAAATTAAAAGAGTTAAGGTTTGAAAAAGAAGGTGTAAAAGCAGCTTCCCACAACGAAATGAGTAGAATAGTTGGGGAGCATGGTGCTTTTGGTCTTGTCGCATTTTCTATTTTGCTTTTAACACCCTTGTTTTTAAGGATAAGGAATAAAAACAATATTTATTTTTATTCCTTTTACTTATTTTGGTTTTTAACCATAAATCATTCGTCAATGCGTATTGCAGCCCCAGCTTTTATTTACGGATTATGCTTGTTAAATATACAATATGAAAAACCTGCTATACATAGGAAACAAATTATCAAATAAAGGTAAAACAGTAACCTCTATTGAAACTTTAGGGAGGTTTCTTGCAGCTGAAGGGTTTATTGTAAAAACGGCTTCAAGCAAAACAAACAAGTTTTTTAGAATGGTTGATATGTTGCAACATGTTTTTAGATATCGTAAAGCAACAGACTTTGTGTTAATTGATACTTATAGCACTTCTAATTTTTATTATGCTTTGTTTGTTAGTCAATTATGTAGGTTTTTAAAGTTAAAATATATTCCAATTTTAAGAGGTGGCAATTTGCCAAATAGGTTAAAATCAAATCCAAAATTGTCAAACGCAATATTTAATCATGCCTTTAAGAATGTAGCTCCATCTAAATATACACAATCAAATTTTGAAGCTTTAGGATACTCAAATTTAATTTGTATTCCTAATTCAATTAAAATAGAGAATTATTCATTTGAGAAACGGAATTTTAATAAAGTAAAGCTATTATGGGTACGTTCTTTTTCAGAAATATATAACCCATTATTAGCAGTAAAAATTGTAAAGTCTTTAAAAGATGAGAATGTTGAAGCAGAACTATGTATGGTTGGTCCAGATAATGATGGTAGCTTAGAAGAAGTAAAAAATTATGCTAAAAAGCTGAAAGTAAAAGTAACTTTCACAGGAAAATTATCTAAAACAGAATGGATAGATTTATCTAAAAACTATAATTTTTTTATAAATACTACCAATTTTGACAATATGCCAGTAAGTGTTATAGAGGCTATGGCACTAGGTTTACCTGTAGTTTCTACTAATATTGGTGGCATGCCTTTTTTAATTGAAAATGATAAAGACGGCATTTTAGTTGAGCCTAATAAAACAGAATTGTTTGTAACTACTATTAAGCAAATTATTAAACAACCAGAATTTGCAAATACATTGGCTATAAATGCTCGAGAAAAAGCTGAAATGTTTGATTGGCAAACAATTAAGCACAAATGGGTAGAGCTATTGCAATAATTTATGGCTTAACCAAATTAACTTATTATCTTTATATTGTTAAGTTATCATTCTAAAATGTCAAAAAAAGGTATTCATTTTAATATTTCCGAACGTAAAGTTCTGCTGAGGCTGTTCGATATTGTTTCGGTATTGTTAGTATTATATTTTGTTAGTAATACGTTCGATTTTGATTATTTTACAATAACAAAAGAAAATTGGACTTGGGTTTTTGTTTTAATGCTTTATATTTCTGTTTTTGGTACTATATTCGAACTTTATGATTTACAGGTATCCAGCAAAATAGAAATCGTTGCGGCCAATATTGTACTTACAGTTTCTTTTACGGTGCTGTTCTATTTTTTAACTCCTTTTTTTACACCTATATTACCCGATAACCGGTTGCAAATTTTATACTTTTATTTTGCTATCCTTTTGGCTCTTTTTTTATGGAGGTTAGCATATATAAACTTTATAGTGTCTCCAAGATTTTATAAAAAAGTACTTGTTTTAGCTGAGACATCGAATATTCAATCTATTGTCGATGTTTTTAAAGTAGTTGATCCTAACTATAAAATTATTGGATTTATTAACTGCGAAAAAAATAAAACCGATAAAGTAAAGTTTAAGGGCATAGTTGAGTATAGTCCTAAGCAAATTTATCAGGTTGTTAAGGATGAAAACATATCAGAAATTGTAATAGCAAGTTATAATTCAGAAAACATAACATCTAACATTTACAGAGATTTAATAACGCTTTTAGAAGGTGGTTTTTCAATACGGGAATATACTCAGGTTTATGAAGATTTAGCAAGACGGATTCCCGTTCAGTACGTTGGTAAGGATTTTTACAAATATTTTCCGTTTAGTAGAAGTAATCAAAATAAGTTATATCTGTTTTTTAGCAGGTTTTTTGATGTATTAATCTCTGTGGTAGGGATTTTAATAGGAGCAGTTTTGTTGCCATTGATAATTTTAGGAAATATTTTAGGCAACAGGGGTTCGCTTTTTTATACCCAAGAACGGATTGGTAAAAATGGAAGCCTTTTTAGAATTATTAAATTCAGGACCATGATCAAGAATGCTGAAAAAGAAGGAGCGGTTTGGGCAAAAAAGAACGATGTAAGAATTACCAAATTCGGTAAATTTTTGAGACATTCTAGATTAGATGAAATTCCACAGTTTTGGAATATTTTAATGGGAGATATGAGTTTAATAGGCCCAAGACCAGAACGGCCTTTTTTTGTTAGAGAACTGTCACAATTGCTACCTTTTTATGAAACCCGACATATTGTAAAACCAGGGTTAACAGGTTGGGCACAAGTAAAAACTAGATATGGTTCCTCTGTTGAGGAAAGCCTTCTTAAACTACAATACGATTTGTATTATATCAAGCACCGAAGTTTTTTTCTAGATATAAATATTCTTGTGAAAACATTAAGTACTATGATATTTTTTAGAGGACAATAGCTGCATTTTAATGTTTTACAGCTTATTTGTTAAAGAATTTTATCAAATAAATATATCTGACAAATAAAGCTATTAATAACGGAATTAATCCAATAGCAAATACTTGCACACCAATTAGCCAATGTAAGCTCATTAAACAAAGTAAAATTACTAATAACTTTAAATATTTAATAAACCATTGGTGTGTTGTTTTTTTTAATAGTAGCGGAATCATAAATATATTAAGTGCAAAAGCCCAAAGCAAATTATAGTTTTGGTGTGTTCCTGTGTGGTCTGTTGCGAACCAAAGCAATAAAATAAACATGCCTATAATTCCTGTAATGCCAAATAAAAAAACATCTAACCATTTGCTCTGTTTTTTATTTTTATGGTCTTTGTAAGTTATAAAAAGAATTAGTAAACCAGCTACTCCAAAAATAAATAATGGACTTGATAAAAAGTTACTTGCTTTAAAAGCATTCTTTTGGGTAAAGAGTACTTTACTCTTTTTTACAAGCGGTTTACTGTTGTTTTTTATAGTTGCATTTTCAAAGAAAACACAAATATTTTCAGGTAAAAACATATGTTGTTCAGGTGTCGCTTTTCTATCAATTACTGAGCCTAAAGCCACATCAATACCCAAACTTCCCCAAGTGTTTTTATTGAGGTTATTATGAATTAAAGTTCTAAAAGTCTCCTGCTTAAAATCTTTTGGCTCATTAAAAGTAATAGTATTATTTAAAGCTATATTGGTAACATCTTTAATTTTTGTGGCACAATTATCAAAAAAGAATTCATAAAGATAATCCCTATTTTCGGGTTTATAATTGTTGACTAAAAAATTATAAAGTTTTTGTTTTTCGGATTGTGTAAGGTTTAAACTTTGCTCTTTAACTGCTCTATTTTGCCTTATGTAAAAGCTTAAAAAATCATAGTAGTTGCTAGTTCCTAATGAATAGTTTAATTTGCCTCTAGCAAAGTTTAAATAAAAATTAGGAGCTTCAAAATCAAAGCGGCCATAATCAAATGTTTTGTCTAAATTATTTGAAGGGTCTTTAATTCTAAAAGCATTATGTCCAAAGGCGTCATTTAATGATGTGCCTGCTCCAATAGTTAGCACGCTAATTTCTGCTTCGTTTGATAACTCGATTTGTTGCGCAAACAAAACTTCTGTGATTAAGAAGAGAAATAAAAGAGGTACTATTTTTTTCATTTAAAATGTAATTATTTCATGTCATTTAGATTTGCTAAGTAAGTGTCTATTAAGGGTTATCTAAAGATACTTAAATCGAGCTTTAAAGAAAACACATTAGAATATAGCGCTACACTTTGGTCGCCAATATCTGTAAAAGCATAATCTATTTGTACACCATTGTATTTAAAACCAACTCCAAAACTAGGTTGAAAACTTAATTGTTCGGTATTATCTATTTGTAATTCGTTTTGAAAATTACCCATTCCGGCACGTAAATATACCATATCGATATACCCAAACTCAAATCCTAAGGCTGGATTTATGCTAGCAAAAGATGAGGAAATTATATCATTATTTTCTTCAAACCTAACATTTAAATTTACTGCCGTTAAAAGGGTGTAGTCAACATTAAAGTCAACTAATTTAGAAATACCTATTTGTAGTTTTGGTATTGTTATTTCCGTAGTTTCTGGTAGCTCTTGATTTTGTCCAGCAACTGCATTTTGTATTGTGGCAAATGCTTCCTCATCAATAGCCCAAGCATTAAAAGTTGTTGTAATATCTCGAGCCATTACACCAAACTTCCAATTGTTTTTAGTTTCAAATTGAATACCAAGATCAAATCCAAAACCCCAAGATGAGGCAAAATCACCAATTATTCGTCTAATAACTTTTGCATTTACACCGTAATTTAGTCCTTGTACAGGTAGCTTTCTAGCATAAGAAAAAGTAAGTCCATAATCGGCTGTAGAGAACAAACTAATTCTATCATAATTTATATTTCCCTGTGCATCAATTAATTGGGTGGTATTTAAAATATCATCAACAGCAAATCGAATTAACGATACGCCAATAGCACTTCTATTGTCAAGTGGCATTGCAAAAGCAGCATAATCATAATTGGCTATATTGGCAAAGTAACTAGAGTGCATTAAAGCAAGTTGATTGTCTTCAAGATTTAATATACCAGCAGGGTTCCAGTAACCAGAATTTACATCGTTGGTATGTGCTGTAACTGCACTACTCATACCCAAAGCAGCAGCATCAACACCAATATTCATAAACTCATTAGAATATTTTCTAGCAGTTTGACTAAATACTACCATTGATAACAAACAAAATAATGTAGTTATATTAGCTTTCAAATGCAATTTTTTTTACAAACCGACATAAATTTTTCAGATGTAATATTCTTAGAATATATGAAAAATTTATAAGGAGGTTACCTGCGACAAATTTAAAACAATTAACCTTTACACAGGAAAGATGCATATAATTTATCATCTAATAAACTTGAAATAATAATAGATATTGTTTGATTGTTGTTTTTCACAATAATAGTTTGTTATTTTTACATCTCTAAAATTAAATTTATGAAGCGATATATTCCGAATGCATTAACTCTATTAAACTTATTTTGTGGATGTATTGCTGTAATTTTTGCCGTTAATAATAATTTTGTTTCTGCTGCTTTATTTGTTTTTCTTGGTATTTTCTTTGATTTTTTTGACGGATTTGCTGCAAGAAAGTTAAATGTACAAAGTGAATTGGGTGTACAATTAGATTCGTTAGCAGATATGGTAACTAGCGGATTGGTTCCAGGAATTGTGATGTATAAGCTATTACAGATGGTTGGTCCGTCGTGGCAAGAAACTGTAGATGCTATTGGATATAATAGAACAATAGGTTTTGAATTCGAACACCCTGAATTTTTCTTTGTTTTACCTTTATTAGGTTTATCAATAACCCTTGCATCAGCCTACCGTTTAGCAAAATTTAATATTGATATAGAGCAACAAAGCTATTTTAAAGGCTTACCAACACCTGCAAATGCTTTACTTATATTATCACTACCGCTAATTATGGAGTTTCAAAACAACGATGTAATCAATTCCATTATTCTTAATAAATGGTTTTTAATTGGCTTAACGGTTTTTAGTTGTTGGATATTAAATTCTAATATCAAATTATTCGCTTTAAAATTTAAAGATTGGAGTTTTAAAAATAATGCAACGCGTTATATTTTTATATTACTCTGCATAGTGTTTTTAATTGTATTGCAATTTGCGGCTATTCCAATAATTATTTTACTTTATATTACTATGTCTGTTTTAGACAATTTAACCTCAAAATAAAAATATGGCATCAGGATTTTTTGCATTATTTGACGACATAGCAGCTTTAATGGACGACGTAGTGGTAATGAGTAAAATTAGCACCAAAAAAACTGCTGGTATTTTGGGAGATGATTTAGCTGTTAATGCTGAAAAAGCTACAGGATTTGTTTCCTCTCGGGAATTACCTGTTTTATGGGCAATTACCAAAGGATCTTTTTTTAATAAACTCATTATTTTACCCATTGCTTTTTTACTTAGCGCTTTTGCGCCATGGGCAGTTACATTAGCTTTAATACTTGGTGGTGTGTATTTAGCGTTTGAAGGCGCCGAAAAAATATACGAGTTTTTTGTACCGCATAAGCACACCAAAATTAAAGTTGATCAGAAAACTGTTTCTGAAGATGAGGTTTTAAAAGTTGAGAAAAGTAAGATTAAATCTGCCATTTTCACCGATTTTATTTTATCTGTGGAAATCGTAATTATTGCTTTAGGTACGGTTTTAGATAGACCGCTTTTATTTCAAATATTAGTCGTTTCAATTGTGGCTATTATTGCAACTATTGGCGTTTATGGTATAGTGGCACTTATAGTTAGGATGGATGATTTTGGTTATAAATTGGTTAAACTTAGTAGTAAAGACAAAAGCATTGCAAAGGTTGTTGGTAACTTTTTAATTAATGCATTACCTGTTGTTATTAAAAGTTTATCAGTTATTGGTATAATAGCATTAATTTTAGTTGCAGGTGGTATTTTTGTTCATAATATTGAATGGCTTCATCATTTTTTAGAAACATTACCATCAATTTTAAGAGATTTTATTTTAGGATTGTTGGTTGGTTTTGCTGTACTTTTAGTGGTGAAGTTATTTAAGTTTGTTTTTAAGGGAAGAGTTGTTAATGAATAAGATTTTATTTTATTCAGAATCTTTAGTTTTAGGGTTTCTCTTTGCTTTTTTAAGACTTTCGTTTAACATCCATTCTATTTGACCATTGGTACTGCGAAATTCATCCGCAGCCCATTTTTCAATAGCCTTAAGCATATCTTCATTAATTCGTAATGCAAAAGCCTTTTTTTTTGCCATTTTAGTGGTTAATTATTAGTATTAATTTAATTATAATAATCATAATTAATGATTTAAAGTGCCAGTATTTAAAACAGGAGATGCCTCTTTGTCTCCACATAAAATTACCATAAGATTACTTACCATAGCAGCTTTACGTTCTTCATCTAATTCTACAATATTTTTCTTTCCAAGTTCTTCTAGAGCCATTTCTACCATGCTTACCGCACCTTCAACAATTTTATGTCTAGCAGCTACAATAGCAGTCGCTTGTTGCCTTTTTAGCATAGCGTTGGCAATTTCTTGTGCGTAAGCTAAATAGCCAATTCTTGCTTCTAGCACTTCAATGCCTGCAATAGATAGACGTTCGTCTATTTCTTTTTCTAATGCTTCGCTTACCTCGTTAACACTAGAACGTAAGGTAATATCTTCGGTATGTCCTTCATCTGCAAAATTATCATAGGGATACATACTTGCTAATTTTCTAACAGCAGCGTCTGTTTGTACACGAACAAAATTTTCGTAATTATCAACATCAAAAGCTGCTTTATACGTGTCTTTAACACGCCAAACCAAAATGGTGCTTATCATTATTGGATTACCAAGTTTGTCGTTTACTTTTAAACGCTCACTATCAAAATTACTGGCGCGCAGCGAAATTTTCTTTTGTGTAAATAAAGGGTTTACCCAATAAAAACCATTCTTGTTGATTGTACCAACGTATTCCCCAAAAAGTAATAAAACTCTAGAGTTGTTAGGTTGTACCATTATAAACCCTTTTGCAATAAAAATAGCGATAATTATAAGTGCTATTAATAAGAAATTTTTAGTAAAAATCATTGTTACGATTCCTCCAAAAAACAATACAAAAAATATAAATAGCATAAAGTATCCATTTGCGGGTGTAATTATTTTTTCTTCTTTCATGATATATTTGATTTAAAATGATATTATAATGATATCACAAATATATCATTTAATATTTGATTTTGTACCATATTTATTAAAAAGTTTTTTGTTATTCCGCCGCAGGCAGGAATCCATTCGGATAACTAAAATATTTATGTAAAAAACAGGCTATTGAAAGGCTTTACAAAAAAACGGATTATATAAGTTTATGTATTTTGAAGCCTATAAATTTACTTATGATACAAAAAGTGAATAGCACATGAAAAAGTGGAAACGTCAATGGAAAATAGACTTGATTGAAAGAGATAATTCTACATTGGAAAGATTTATCTAAAGATTGTCCTTATTTGATTAGAGAATTAATATAAAATTTGAATAATCTTAATTGTCTAGTGGATTCCTGCCTGCGGAGGAATGACAAAAAATTTAGAAATGACAGTGTAAACTAAAAAAAATAAATAACACTTAGTATCTAGTCGCGAATTTTCTTTTTCCTCAACTCGAAGTTTTGCCCTAAATAAACTTTGCGCACCATTTTGTCTGCCGCTAATTCTTCAGGGATTCCAGCTTTTAAAATACCGCCTTCAAACATTAAATAAGTTCTATCGGTAATAGCTAAAGTTTCTTGTACATTATGGTCGGTAATTAAAATACCAATATTCTTTTTAGTAAGTTGTGCCACAATGCGCTGGATGTCTTCAACCGCAACAGGATCTACACCTGCAAAAGGTTCATCTAATAAAATAAAACTTGGGTCGGTTGCTAATGCACGAGCAATTTCGGTACGTCTACGCTCTCCACCAGATAATAAATCGCCACGGTTTTTACGAATATGACCTAAACCAAATTCTTCAATAAGTGATTCCATTTTATCGTGTTGTTGCTTTTTGCTCAGTTTGGTAAGTTGCAAAACACTTAAAATATTGTCTTCTATACTCAGTTTTCTAAACACCGAAGCTTCTTGTGCTAAATAGCCAATACCGTTTTGAGCACGTTTGTACATGGGGTATTTGGTAATTTCAGTATTATCTAAAAAAATATGCCCGCCATTAGGTTTTATTAAACCCACAATCATATAAAAAGATGTTGTTTTACCGGCTCCGTTAGGACCAAGAAGCCCAACAATTTCTCCCTGATTTACTTCAAGAGAAACATCTTTTACAACTTTTCGCCCGCTATAGGACTTCATTAAATTTTCGGCTCTTAAAATCATATCTTAAATACTGAACGCTAAAAATAGTAAAATCATATAGACTAATTTAGCTTGGGTTAAATTTATGTTTTATTTAACGCTGCTGTTCTAAAGCTTCCCAAAACTCGTAAGCACGGCGTAAATGCGGAATAACAATAGTACCGCCAATTAAATTAGCAATACTTAAGGTTTCAATAACCTGCTCTTTTGGGATGCCTTCTTTATAGCAAGTTTCAAGATGATATTTTACACAATCGTCGCATCTTAAAACCATTGATGCCACTAAACCTAAAAGCTCTTTTGTTTTAACATCTAAAGCGCCTTCCGCGAAAGCGTTGGTGTCTAAATTAAAAATACGTTTAATTACTTTATTATTATCGGCAAGAATTTTATCGTTCATTCTTTCCCGATACTCATTAAATTCGGTAACGATATCAGACATTTTTTTTCTCTTTTCTTTTTTGATTTCGTATAACAATTTTAGAAATATAAATGCTTACTTGATACAATATTATAATTGGAATAGCTACAATAACTTGACTTGCAACATCTGGAGGCGTTATAACTGCAGCTAATATGAGTACGCCAACTAAAGCAAATTTTCTGTATTTACGTAAAATTTCGGGTGTTACTAAACCAATTTTTGTTAAAAAATAGATAACTATTGGTAATTCGAAAATTAAGCCAGAAGCTAAAACAGAAGCTCTTATTAGCCCTATATATGAATTTAAATCGAAATCGTTATGAACTTTTTCTGCAACGGAATAAGTGCCTAAAAAGTTAATAGATAAAGGGCAAATAATATAATATCCAAAAAGTACACCTATAAAAAATAAAAGTGATGAAATGATAATGAAACCTCTTGAATGTTTTCGTTCGTTTGAATGGAGACCTGGACTAATAAATTTCCACAGTTGATAAATTACATAGGGAAAAGCTATAATAAACCCGAAAGTTATGGATGTCCAAATGTGTGCTGAAAATTGTCCAGCCATGGTTCTGCTTTGAACTTCAAAATTGAATTCTGTGTCACAAAAACTATCAAATCCCAACATTTGAGAAGCTTTACATAAAGTTTCGTAAGTTAAAAAGTCTGATTTTGATGGTCCAAAAATTAGTGTGCCAAAAACGAAATCTTTTAATATAAATGCTACTGTAGCAGCTACCATAATAGCTACAACAGACCTAATTAAATGCCAACGTAATTCTTCAAGATGATCTAAAAAAGACATCTCATTAACGTTTTTCTTTTTCTTTGCCATTATAAAATACCTTCTTTAATTAAATCGTGTAAATGTACAACGCCTGCATAATTGCCTTTTTCTATAACTAATAATTGCGAAATATCATTATTTTCCATAATTTCTAAAGCGTCAACAGCCATAGCATCTGCGTTTATATGCTTTGGATTAGCACTCATAATGTCTTTTGCTGTTAAGTTAGAAAAATCATCAACTTTGGTTAGCATTCTACGTAAATCTCCATCTGTTATTATGCCAACAATTTTTTCATTTTCAACCACAGCAGTTACACCAAGCATTTTTTTTGTAATTTCAATAATAATGTTTTTAATGCTAGTGTCTAGATGTACTTTAGGTTTTTCATTAACAGAAGAAATATCATGAACTCTCAAATACAATTTTTTTCCTAAAGCTCCGCCAGGGTGGTATTTAGCAAAATCTTTACTCGAAAAACCTCGTAATTCTAACAAGCAAATCGCGAGCGCATCACCAACAACTAATTGAGCTGTTGTACTTGTGGTTGGCGCTAAGTTATTTGGGCACGCTTCCTGCTCTACAAAAGCATTTAATATATAATCGGCTTGCTGCCCTAAAAACGAATCTTTATTACCTGTAATAGCTATCATTTTATTTTTTGCACTCTTTATTAAAGGCACTAATACTTTTATTTCTGGAGTGTTTCCACTTTTAGAAATACAAACTACAACATCATCTTCAAGAATTAACCCTAAGTCACCATGAATAGCATCAGCAGCGTGCATAAAAACTGCTGGTGTTCCTGTGGAGTTTAAGGTTGCGACAATCTTATTTGCTATAATAGCACTTTTACCAATTCCTGTTATAATTACGCGTCCTTTGGAGTTGTATATAAGATTTACAGCATGAGCAAAATCATTAGTTACAAGGTTAGCTAAATTAGAAATGGCTTTACTTTCCATTTCGATGGTATGTTTAGCTTTATTAATAATAGAAATTTCGTCTTTCAAAATTTATTATTTTTTTTTGTTGATGCTTTAAAGATTTTGTTATCTTTAAGTGTTAATCAGTATTGAATTTATTGTAAATTCGTATTGCGATACAAAACTAACGAAAAAAACATGAGGGTTCTCTAAAAACACCGCTAAATTAATGAATACTATAAACTTTAGGTGGTGTATTTTAGTTGTAAAATTAATTTTTCATTATATCAATGCTAACAGCAAAAAGTAACATTCATTCTGCACTAAAAAAGTATTTTGGGTTTAATAAATTCAAAGGATTACAAGAAGATGTAGTAAAAAGTATTTTATCAAGAAAGCATACTTTTGTAATAATGCCAACAGGTGGCGGAAAATCACTATGTTATCAATTACCAGCATTAATGCAAGAAGGAACAGCCATAGTTGTTTCTCCATTAATAGCTTTAATGAAAAATCAGGTTGATGCTATTAGAGGAGTTTCTCAAGAAGAAGGTGTTGCACATGTACTTAATTCTTCATTAAATAAAACAGAAGTAAAACGTGTAAAAGAAGACATTGTTAATGGCATTACTAAGTTGCTTTATGTAGCCCCAGAATCCTTAACCAAGGAAGAGAATGTCGATTTTTTACGTACTGTAAAAGTGTCTTTTATGGCGATAGACGAAGCCCATTGTATAAGTGAATGGGGACACGATTTTAGACCCGAGTATAGAAATTTAAGACACATTATTAAAAGAATTGGAGACGATATTCCTATTATAGGGTTAACAGCTACCGCAACACCAAAAGTGCAAGAAGATATTATAAAAAACTTAGGAATTACTGGTGCTACAACCTTTAAAGCATCATTTAACCGACCTAATTTGTATTATGAAGTTAGACCTAAAACCAAAAATGTTGATGTAGACATTATAAGATTTATAAAACAAAACGAAGGGAAATCAGGTATTGTTTATTGTTTAAGCAGAAAACGTGTTGAAGAATTAGCACAGGTACTACAAGTTAATGGAGTTAAAGCAGTACCATATCATGCGGGTTTAGATGCCAAAACCAGATCCAGTCATCAAGATAAATTCCTTATGGAAGATGTAGATGTGGTTGTAGCAACTATTGCCTTTGGAATGGGTATTGATAAGCCTGATGTGCGTTTTGTAATTCACCACGATATACCTAAAAGTATAGAAAGCTATTATCAAGAAACAGGTCGTGCAGGTAGAGATGGAGGTGAAGGACATTGTTTGGCATATTATGCATATAAGGATATAGAAAAGTTAGAAAAATTTATGTCTGGAAAACCTGTTGCTGAGCAGGAAATAGGGCAAGCTTTGTTGCAAGAAGTCGTCGCTTTTGCCGAAACATCAATATCTCGTAGAAAATTTATTTTGCATTATTTTGGTGAAGAATTTGATAATGAAACTGGTGAAGGTGGTAGTATGGATGATAATGTCCGTAATCCAAAAAAACAAAAAGAGGCAAAAAACGACGTTAAATTACTTTTAGAAACCATTAAAAAAACCAACGAAAAGTATAAATCTAAAGACTTAGTTAGTGTAATTATTGGTAAAGAAAATGCACTTATAAATTCTCATAGAACTAACGAACAAGACTTTTTTGGTAAAGGTAAAGAGCACGATAAAAAACATTGGATGGCACTATTAAGACAAGTGTTGGTTGCGGGGTATCTTAAAAAAGATATTGAAACTTATGGCGTTATAAAATTAACAGCTTATGGTAAAGATTTTATAGAAAACCCAATGTCTTTTATGATGACCGAGGACCATATTTTTGAAGGCGAGCAAGAAGATGGCACAATAATAACCGCAGAAAAAGGAGGTGGGGCAGTTGCCGATGATGTATTAATGGGTATGCTTAAAGATTTACGTAAAAAGAATGCAAAAAAGCTTGGGGTTCCGCCGTTCGTTATTTTTCAAGATCCATCTCTGGAAGATATGGCGTTAAAATACCCAATAACTATGTCTGAGCTTAGTAATGTTCATGGTGTTGGAGATGGAAAAGCTAAAAAATATGGTAAAGATTTTGTAGACCTTATTTCTAAATATGTAGAAGAAAATGATATTATTCGTCCAGACGATTTAGTGGTAAAATCTACAGGAAGTAATTCAGCCAATAAACTATATATTATTCAAAATGTTGATAGAAAATTGCCTTTAGATGATATAGCTTCTTCTAAAAAAATGTCTATGGAAGACTTCATTAAAGAAATGGAAGTCATAGTATATTCTGGTACAAAACTTAATATAAATTATTGGATTGATGAGATTTTAGATGAAGATCAACAAGAAGAGATTCACGAATATTTTATGGAGTCTGAGTCTGATAGTATTGATGATGCCATTGAAGAATTTGATGGTGATTATGACGATGAAGAATTACGACTATACCGTATTAAATTTATAAGCGAAGTGGCTAACTAACTAAAGTTAGTTGGAGGTTAAGGGTTTAAAAGTAAGAAGTGGCTAATTTCTCTTTTATTTGATATAACCTTTATTCTTATAAATTTGAATATAGTAGTTGTTTAAACTATCGGAGTCCTTATATAGGTTTCTTAAATCGTTTAGTTTATCTTTAAGTTTGGTGGCTATTTCAGCATAGTTTTCATCATTATAAACATTGTTCATTTCGTTTGGATCTTTTTTTCTATCATATAGCTCCCAAGCATCAACATCGTAATAATAGTGTATTAACTTGTAGTCTTTTGTTGCGATACCATAGTGTCGTTTAACTGCATGTTCTGCTGGGTATTCATAATAATGGTAATACACTGCATCCCTGTCCCAGACTTCTTTTTCTCCCTTTAACAATGGCACCAAGCTTTTGCCCTGCATATCTTTTGGAGCTTCAATCCCCGCTATTTCTAAAAAGGTTTGGGCAAAATCTAGGTTTTGTACCATTTCATCTTCTGTAGTGCCAGGGGTAATTTTGTTTGGCCATTTAATAAGTAGGGGTGTTTTAAACGATTCATTATACATAAAGCGCTTATCGAACCAACCGTGCTCTCCTAGATAAAATCCTTGATCGGAAGTGTACACAACAACAGTATTATGGCTTAAATTTTTGTCATCTAAATAATTTAATAACCTGCCTACATTATCATCAACAGCAGCTATACAACCTAAGTAATCCTGCATATAGCGTTGGTATTTCCAAACCATTAAAGTGGAATCATTCATTGTAGGGTATTCCGCTTTAAAGGCATCATTGATTGGGTTGTATATAGATTCCCAACTGTGTCTTTGAGTATCTGTCATACGATTAGTAGCGTTATTGCGTAGTCCGTTATAATCAATGTTTAATTCATCAATGGTTTTATCAGTTAACTTATTATCGTACCCTAAATGCATATGTTTTAAAATATTCATTTCGGCAGTTTTCGAGGCAGCTTCCCGTGTCTTGTAATCATCAAATAAACTTGTTGGTATAGGAAATGATTTTGTTGTGTATGTTTTGTAATGTCTCTCAGCAGGGAGCCAATTTCTATGTGGGGCTTTGTGCAAATACATTAATAGAAAGGGCTTTATGGTATCCCTGCGCTTTTCCATCCAATCTATGGTAAGGTCGGTGATGATATCGGTTACATAACCATTAATGATGGTATCTCCTTTTTGGGTTATAAATTTCGGGTTGTAATAATCACCTTGCTCAGGTAGAATTTTAAATTCATCGAATCCTATAGGATTATTACCAAAATGCAGTTTGCCAAACATGGCGGTTTGGTATCCTGCCTCTTTAAATAATTGGGGAAAGGTAACATTAGTGGTGTCAAAAGGAGATAAGTTATCTATTTTGCCATTTATATGAGAATGCTTTCCAGTAAGTATCACTGCTCTAGATGGTGCACAAATGGAATTGGTGACCGAAGCATTGGTGAACAATAGCCCCTCTTTTGCAATACGATCAATGTTGGGAGTTTCTATGAGCGTATTGTTGTATGCACTAATGGCTTGGTAGGCGTGGTCGTCAGACATTATAAAAACAATGTTAGGCTTTTTTGAAACTTTATTTTGTTTTGAAATGCAACTAAAATTAAAAAGCATTAATAACCCTATTAGTGCAGAAAGATATTTTGAAAATAAACACATATTATATAAATTGAAATATAAACTTGAGCAAATATATTCATATTTAATGAATTTTAATAGTTGATATGTTATTTTAATCTTTTTGATTATCATTTTTATAGGTATAATGCAATGGCTATCTTTGCGGCTCATTTAAAAACAGAATGTAATGCAAAACGGATTATACGCAAAATTCAATACAACAAAAGGAGAAATTCTAGTAGCTTTAGAATACAAAAAAACTCCTGGAACAGTAGGTAACTTTGTGGCTTTAGCTGAAGGGAACTTAGAAAATTCGGTAAAATCTCAAGGAACGCCATATTATGATGGTTTAAAATTTCATAGGGTAATTCCAGATTTTATGATTCAAGGAGGTTGCCCACAAGGATCTGGTTCTGGTAACCCAGGTTATCAGTTTGATGATGAGTTTCATCCCGATTTAAAGCACGATGGTCCAGGTGTTTTATCAATGGCAAATGCTGGTCCAGGAACAAACGGAAGCCAATTTTTTATAACTCATATAGAAACACCTTGGCTGGATAATAATCATACTGTTTTTGGAAAAGTAGAACATGGTCAAGAAGTTGTTGATGCTATAACACAAGGTGATAAAATTGAAACTTTAGAAATTGTTAGAGTTGGAGCAGATGCAGAGGCTTACAATGCAGTTGAAGCTTTTAGAACTTTTGAAGGTTCAAGAGAAAAACGCCTAGCAGAAGCTAAGGCATTAGCTGATGCAGAATTAGATAAAATTGCTGCCGGATTTAATAAAACCGATAGTGGTTTGCGTTACCAAATAATACAAGAAGGAAAAGGCATAAAGGCTGAAAAAGGTAAAACAGTGTCTGTTCATTACAAAGGTCAGTTGGTAGATGGGACAGTATTCGATTCATCATATAAACGTAATCAGCCATTAGAGTTTCCAGTAGGAATAGGACAGGTTATTCCTGGTTGGGACGAAGGTATTTGTTTATTAAATGTTGGAGATAAAGCACGCTTAGTAATACCAAGTGATTTAGGTTACGGAAGTAAAGGAGCAGGTGGTGTAATCCCACCAAATGCAACATTAATTTTTGATGTTGAGTTGATGGATGTTAAGTAGTATAATAAAGTACAAAAATAAAAGGTCGTATAAGAAGTATTTTTTAGGCGATTTATGACACTTCAAATTATTTAACTAATATTTTTTAACCCCTTAACAAAATTGTTCAGTTAAGTAGTTTTTGTTTTTAATAAACTTTTATTTTAGTATAATTTATTTCAGTGATAAATACTAAACAATACAAAAGGTTATATGGTTATATTTGTACTGAAAATATTTACTTAGTAGAATAAACATAAATTAAAACACTAAAAATGAAAACAATTAAATATGTATTATTATCTGTTTTTTCTTGTGCAATATTAGTAGGTTGCGGAGAAAAAGAAGAAAAAAAGAAAGAAGGTTTTTCGTACGAAAACAAAACAAAAGAAACTAAAAAAGTTGTAGAAGAAGATATAAGTAAGGTGGTTTTAACATCTAACGATTTAATGCAGTATAATAAAACTGAGATTAAAGTAAAAGCTGGGAAAAAAGTAAAATTAACACTTAGGCACATAGGAAAGTTAGATAAAAAAGTAATGGGGCATAACTTTGTTTTATTAAAGCAAGGTGTTAGTGTTTCAGAATTTGGAAACAAAGCGGCTACTTTTGCAAATAATGAGTATATCCCTAATGATACTCAGGATCTAATAGCACATACCAAATTAATTGGTGCAGGAGAAACAGCTGTTATAGAATTTGATGCTCCAAAACCTGGTGAGTACGATTTTTTATGTAGTTTTCCAGGGCATTATGCTATTATGAAAGGAAAGTTTATTGTTGAGTAAAACATAAATAATAATTCTATCAAAAAATTAAAAAGTCTGAGTTTTACACTCAGATTTTTTTATGGATATAATATTATTCTAGATTTTAATAGCTTATTAATTTTAGTATAATTTATTTCAGTGAATAATACTGTACAAAAATGTTGATATAAATTTCTAAATTAGAGGTTTTAATAGAAAATATACATGAAAATTAAACTTTTATTAATCCTTGTTTTTATTGGGCTTAATTTGCCTGCCCAAAATCAAATAAAACTTGACAATTTAAATGATTTTAAAGAACAAGCTGGAAACTGGAAAATAGTAGGAGATGTTACAGTAAATAGACATATTGATGTGCATCATAAAGAAACAGAAAAACACGATTTAAAAAAGAAAAATAGAAGAAGGAAGAAGGATTATGTTGAACCACCAAAAGCCATCACATTCACTCCCGGAACTGGAATTATTTTAAATATAAATGATAAAGAAAAAAATGATGCTTTAATTACAAATTGGAAACACGGAGATTTAATACTTGAGTTAGAAGTATTACTTCCTAAAGGCTCTAATTCTGGTATATATTTTCAAGGCAGGTATGAATTACAAATTAAAGATAGTTGGGGTGTTAAAAACCCTTTAGGATCTGATATGGGTGGATTTCATAACAATTGGGAAAAAACTGAAAACAAAATATTTAGAGGTATTCCTCCAACAAGTAATGCTTCAAAAGCTCCAGGATTATGGCAAAAATATAAGGTACATTTTCAGGCACCAAGATTTAACGATGCTGGTGAAAAAATTTCAAATGCTAAATTTATTTCAGTAGATTTAAATGGTGTTAGAATTCATAATAATGTTGAAGTTTCAACATATACTGGTGGTCCTATTGAAAAAAATGAAGTAGCAAAAGGGCCATTATTAATTCAAGGAAATCATGGTCCCGTAGCTATTCGTAATATAAAATATCAGGCATTTAGCGAACCTTCTGTTACGCTTACATCACTTTCACAAATTTCATATTTAGGAGCATTTAAGGGTTTAGAAGAGTTAAACGATCGCCACAAAGTATTTTCAGGAAAAGCAAAAGATATCAATATACTTAGTTTAGGAGAAGAAGATAATTATGGTGTGATATACGTTGGTACTTTTAATGTAGAGGAAGAAGACGATTACACGTTTAGTGTTGGGTATACAGGAGGTGTTAAATTAGTTGTTGATAACAATATAATTGTAGAAAATAATTCATCAAGTGCTCAAGAATTATTAAATGGTGAGATAAAATTATCAAAAGGGCAACACAAGTTTATCCTTATCAATATTAAATCTGCAGGTTGGAGAGCACCTCGGTTAGGACTATCAATTAAAACGAAATCTACCAATGCTACAGATTTTCATGCCTATGATTCCTATCCACTTAATTTAAGTACTATATCTCCAATTTTTGTAGAACCAGATTCTAAACCACGTCTATTAAGGGCTTTTGTAGCTTTTAAAGGAGGTGGCAAAAGATTGTCTCACACTATTGGTGTTGGTACACCAGAAGGTGTAAATTATATTTACGATTTACAAGCAGCTAATCTTGTTGGTGTTTGGAGAGGCGATTTTGTTGACGCAACACCTATGTGGCATAATCGTGGAGACGGGTCCTTTAAACCAAGAGGAGATGTTCAATGGACATTTTTAAATCAACCTATTGCACAACTTTCAAACTTTAATGAAGCATTCCCTAAAACTGGAATGGCTCCAGATTTTATTTCTAAAGGATATATTATTAATAAGGCTACAGGGTTGCCAATATTTAAACATCACTATAAAGGTGTTGATATTCAAAATAAAGTAACCATGGATGCTACCAATAATTATTTGATTCATGATATTCAATTTTCAAAATCTGGTTTAGCAAATTGGTACTGTAAGTTGGCTTCTGGAAAAGTTAAAAAAATGCCTGACGGTGCTTATCTTATAGAAAACGAGCAGTATTATGTTAAAGTTTTATCTGGACAAATTCCTATAGTAAGAGAAGTAAAAGGAGAAACAGAATTAATAATTCCTGTTGACGGTAGTAAAGTTAAATATGGAATAATTTGGTAAACATGATAAACAAAATAATTCATAATAAAATGAATAGTATAAAATTGCTAGTATTAGTTTTTGTGATTGGTTTTTCGCAAATTATATTAGCTCAAAATACACCTAAAGAAGAAGATTATTATCGTATAACAAAAGTGCCAACACCAGAAGGTGTTCTTGTTGAAGGTGGTGGCGTTTTAGTATTACCAGATGGTACCGTTGCAGTTTGTACAAGACGAGGTGATGTATGGATTATTGAAAACCCAACCATGTCTAACGGATATCCATCAAAGTTTATAAAATTTGCTTCTGGTTTGCACGAGCCATTAGGTTTAGCTTATCGTAATGGAGCAATTTATACAGCGCAAAGAGGAGAGCTAACAAAGTTAGTAGATACTGATGGAGATAGAATTGCTGATGTTTACGAAACCGTTTATGCATGGCCATTATCAACCCATTATCACGAATATTCTTTTGGACCAGTTTTAACTCCAGATGGTGACTTTTTTGTTACTACTAATGTTGCTTTTGGAGCTGAAGAGTGGTGGCGTGGAGAAAGTCGTGTGCCTTGGAGAGGTTGGACTATGAAAATTACAGAAGACGGACAAATGGAGCCTTGGGCAACAGGAATGCGTTCTCCAGCTGGTTATGGCTTAATTGATGGCGAATTATTTTATACCGATAATCAAGGTGATTGGCAGGGGTCGGGTGCGTTATGGCATGTGCCAAAAGGAGCGTTTACTGGTCATCCAGCTGGTTTAAAATGGGCAAAGCATAAAGATTCTCCTATTAACTTTACTGAAAAAGATTTTTATAGTAAAATTGATATCAGGCAAGTAAAAAAAGACGGGCGATATGTAAAGCCAGAAAATATTATGGATGAAGAAGATCCTGATTTTAAATACGAAATGAAAGCGCATTTTCCGCAGTTGCAATTACCTGCTGTTATACTACCTCATGGTATTTTAGGAATTTCAAACTCTGAAGTAAAAGTAGATGAAACAGGAGGGAAATTTGGACCATTTACCGGACAAGTACTTGTTGGCGATATGGGACAAAGTAAAATTATGCGTGTGGTTCTTGAAAAAGTTAAAGGCGAATATCAAGGAGTAGCGTTCGATTTTAGATCGGGATTTCAATCAGGTGTAATGCGAATAGATTTTGATAATAACGGAAACCTTTTTGTTGGAGAAACCAATAGGGGATGGGGATCAGCTGGAACAACAAACTCAGGTTTAGAATTTGTTACATGGACAGGTAGAGTGCCTTTTGAAATGAAAATCGTAAAATCTATGCCAGATGGTTTTGAAATTGAATTTACAAAACCAGTTGATAAAAATTCTGCTGAAGATTTAGACTCCTATAGCGGGAAAAGCTATATTTATAAATACCATGCTGCTTATGGCAGTCCACAGACTAATTTAGAAACCATAAACATTAAAGGTGTTAAAGTTAGTGATGATGGTTGTAAAGTTAGAGTAGTTACAGATAATTTAAGACCATTTTATGTACACGAAATAACTTTAAACGGAGTAAAAGAAAAAGAATCGGGTAATTTAATATTGCACCCTACTTTATATTATACCTTAAATAATATTGCTGAAGGTGATAAATTAGCACTATCAGAACTTTCAACAAAGCGATCGTCTAGTTTAAAAAAGAAAGTCGTTAAAAAGAAACCTCAAGTAAGTAAAAAAGTAGCTGCTAAAAAGAATCCTGTTTTAACAGATGCCCAAGTGCAACCGCTTTTAACCAATAATACTTGTGTAGCTTGCCATCATAAGGAGAAACGACTAGTTGGTCCTTCGTTTAAAGCGATTGCTAAGCGTAAATATAGTAATGAAAAAATAGTAGAACTCATTTATAATCCGCAGCCTAAGAACTGGCCAGAATATGCTACGCCTATGGCTCCAATGCCTCAGGTTCCAAAGGATCAAGCGCTTAAAATTGCCGCTTGGATAAATGCTTTGAAGTGATAATTAAGAAGAATTTTCTATACTTAGAGAGTGGGTGCAAATAAAATGTTCTTATTCAGTAGCTTTTAATTATTCTAATGCATAATCCGGGATTAAATATGTAGCATGGGTCTTATAAAATTTGTCCGACTTTTTGTTGCAAGTCCACAAAACTACCTTAAAATAAAAGAGAAAGCTTTATTAAAAACCATTTAAGCAAACATCTTACCTTTTTTAAGACTAAGTTTCTTAGTCATAAATTTGGGTTTTTCATCTTCATCCCAAATACCCCAGTAAGCACCAACATCGCCTTCGGCACCAACCTTCCAAGATTCATCAAAGGAGGAAAAATAAAATATATCTATATCGTCCTCCGAAGCCCAATTCTGTGTGTTAATAAAATATTTAATAGCATTCTCATAAGAAGGTAAAGCTCCGTTTAACCCCTCTCCAGCACTTGGCCATCCTGTTTCTGTAATGATAACTTTTTTACCACTAGCAGCTTTAACGGCTTTGTTGTACATATCTTTCATGTAGATTAAAGAATACTCAATACTACAACCTTCCCAATAGGGATAACAATTAGCCAAAACAACATCGCATGCCTCAGTTATTTTTGGTCTCAGCGAAAACTCGTAATAAGCATCTACATAACCTACAGGGGTATCTTTTATTTCTCTTTTAACATCATATATAAAATCTAATAATTCTTCTTCTGTTAAATCACCTCGGTACATAACTTCATTACCCACTGCAGCTATATCAACATAACCCTCTTTAGCAAGTTTTTTAAGCCCCTCAATTTCTTTTTTATTTATTTTAGGGTCACCTCCTAACCAAGCGCCAACAAGAGTTTTCATACCCATTTGTTTTGCTATTTTAGGTATTAATTCGTTGCCTTCGGTGCATGAAAAGGAACGTACCCATTTTGTATATGGTTTAATTACTTTTAAACGTCTTCTAATTTGCTTTTCAGAAAGCTGATCTCCTGGCTCTTGCCCTTCTTCATATGGACTAAAGCAAATTCCATGCATACCATTACTAAGAAATCTCTTAAACATATTTTGCAATCCCTTCTTAGTCTTATTATCGAGATTAATACCCGATAACGCCATAATTTTATCCCTCCTAAAAGACATTTTTATTTATTTTTTTAAATTACTATTTTCTTTTCTTTCATTTAATTCTACCCTTATTTTGTTCGCTCGTTCTTCGGTAACATCATAATTACGCATAATGTACATAGCAATTAGTGTTCCAGCCATAGGGAAAAAGCAAAAGAAAGCATGTAGACCATCTACTGCGGATTGCTGATTAATAGTTGCAATATCTGGATTAAATCCAACAATTGCTATAATAACACCGCTAAGTCCTCCTGCAATTGCAAAACCAACTTTAACCATCCACCAATAAATAGCACCAAAAATGCCTTCTCTACGTAAACCAGAATTTAATTCATCGATATCAATCACATCCGCAGTCATTGACATCATTATGGTAAATAAGCTTCCAATTCCAAAGGAAAAAAATGGTAGTGCTATAATATAAAGCCATGGTTTACCAGGAACAAAAAGAAACCATAGTAAGATATACCCAATAACAGAAATACCTTGAGATAACATAAATGCTTTTTTCTTACCCATTACTTTAGACATCCAAGTAACAACTGGTATAACTATAAATGTAGTTGCTAGTGCTCCTAAACATCCAAATAATGATACCCAAATACCGCTTGCAGCAGCATCTCCATTAAATAGTTTATACACAATAACAAAAAAGGTAAGCGTTGCAACAGTATTAAACGCATTAAAAACAAAAAAAGTAGCGGCACATAATTTCCTGAACTCTTTAATTTTAAATGCCTCTTTAAAAGTTGTATAAAATATCTTCTTTAAACTGCGAACAACATTTACAAAACCTAATGGCTCATAGTCTTCATCTAAGGTAGACTTACTTTTTATGAATATTGCAGGAATCATAGCGCAAACAGCACAAGGTATAGCAACCCAAACTGCTAATTGTCTTACTGCTACTTCTGCAGACGGGAACCATTCTGGATCATACATAATAATCCAGAACAACGGTGCTATTACCCAAGCCCATTGCCCAATCCATTGTGCAACCGCCATAATATTTGTACGCTCATGAAAATTGTCACTCATCTCGTAACCCATTGCAACATATGGTACACTAAAAATAGTAAGGCCTATATAAAAGATAACAGACCACAAGAAGAAATACCAAAAATTATATTGAAGAGTGTTTTCCTTAAAAAGTTGCCACATGAATATATAGGCAATACCCATTATTATTCCCCCTATTAAAACATATTGTCTTCTCCTTCCCCACTTTGATTTTGTGTTATCTGAAATATAACCCATTATTGGATCGGTAATAGCATCAAATATTCTAGGGAAAAAAAATATAAGAGCCCACATCCAACCTGGAAAATCTAAATCTTCTACTAAAACAACCATAAATATAACAAGAATAGCAGGAAACATTTGGTTGGCAAGCATACCCACCCCAAATGCTACTTTTTGCCCTAAAGGCACTTTATATAATGATTTTACTCTAGTTGTTGACAATATTACCTGACTTATATTGATTAATCTTAGAAGCTTTAACTATTTAATTATTCTAGAACTTCAAATTCTCATACTTATTCCATAATCCCCAATATGCACCAACATCACCCTCATCACCAGTTTTCCATGACTCATCAAAAGATGAAAAATAAAATAATGGGATCTCATTTTCCTTTGTCCATCGCACAGTATCTATAAAATATTTCATGGCAGATACATCGCTTGCTACGGCACCATCTAAACCTCCTCCTTCACTTGGCCAACCAGTTTCTGTTATTATTATAGGTTTACCTTGTGCAGCATCTACAACTGAACCAAACATGGCTTGCATGTGCCCCAATGCATATTCTATAGGACAACCTTCCCAATAAGGATATAAATTTGCTAAAACTACATCTGTACTTTCAACTAAAATAGGATGCCTTGAAAACTCATAATACGCATCGACATAGCCTACTGGAATGTCTAATTCTGCTAAGGCTTCTTTAACTCGATTGATATATCCAACCAGTTCATCCAACGTTAAATCGTTTCGATATAGTACTTCATTACCAACAGCCGCAACATCAACATATCCATTTTTAGCAAGATTTATTAAGCCTTCTATTTCTCTTTCATTATCTTCTTTATCATCACTAAGCCATGCACCAACTAAAGTTTTAAGTCCGTGCTTTTTGGCCGCTATAGGAACAAATTCGTTACCTTCTATACATGAAAATGATCGAATAGCTTCAACATAAGGTTTTAATATTTCTACACGCTGCTCTACCTGTTCCATGCTTATGTCGTCGCCTGGTGATTGTCCATCCTTATACATACTAAAGCAAATTCCATGAAAACCATCTTGTATAGTTTTATGCCACAACGTTTTTAACTCTTCTACCGAATAATCAGAAATATTAATTCCTTTAGTTGGTATTTGGTTATATTTTGATTTGTAATATGATCTTTCTCTGTAAGACATTTTTTTATTCTATTATTTTATTTAAACTTTTTTAAAAACCTGATGTATCAAAAGACTCCTCTACAATTTTTTCTAGTATATATTTTTATTCTATCTACTTCTGTAGCTCCAGATGGTAATTCTTCTAGTTTTAATCCAGGATAATCATCGGCTTCTTTCCATTTCTCTATAGTTTCACTAAAAAAAGATGAGGATTTAGCATCTGCCTCATAAATTATAAGGTCGTAAGCTTCTCCTAAATCTCCACCAAAGCGTGTTACAACTTGCCATTCGCCATCTCTTTTATACGACGTATTGGTATGATCTGATTGTGGATAATAGCGATCATCTGTTGGACGAATTAATACCCAAATATCATTTTTATTGGACTCAGGATATACGCCCATTGTTAGAATTCTGCAATCCACAGAGTCTTTGTCTATTGGAGATATCACTTTTACAGCATTTACTGGTCCATTAAGTATTAATTTGTTTCCTGTTGAAACTTGTTCGATTTGAGTATTATAATTAACTAAATCGGAAGAATAACTACCATAAATCATCATTAAAACCCCAAGAATTCCCAAAGGTATCCCTAGTTTATTAGAACTTTGCTTTTTACTTGTTATTAGAGCAATTATGATAAATAGAACTCCTATTATTAGTATTATTATTTTAGTTGACATTTTATTATTTTTTTTGGTTATATAAATTTACTTAATAATATAACATTGTTATAATTATAACACGCCTCTTCTTTCTTCCAATTGTGCCTTAATATCTTTTGCTCTTTCTTCAGAAAGGCTATATTTCCACATAATCCAAATGGCTAAAGCTGCTGTAACAATAGGAATAACTATATCTGCTACTCTCAATTTAGTCATTGTATCAACTGTTTGGGTGGCAGCATTACCATCAAATCCAATGAGTTTTAATACTAAACCTCCCAAAACAAGTGCCAATCCTTGACCAAGTTTTACAACCCACCAGTATAATGCACCAAAAGTTCCTTCTTTTCTTGGCATTCCATTAACAAGCTCGTCTAAATCACAAACATCAGCGGTCATACTCATCATTAAAGTAAATAAACTTCCTAAACCAAACGACATTAAAGGTATTGGAACAAATGATAACCAAATATTATCGGGAGTAAAAGCCCACCACTTCATAGCATACCCAACAATTGAAAGCGCTGTTGCAATAATAAATGCTTTCTTTTTTCCCCATTTTTCAGCCATTTTTGATACAATAGGAATTACTAAAAATGCTGAAACTAATGCTCCAACCGAACTAAACCATGCGGGCCATGTTGAAGTAGCTTCGTAACTTCCATTAAAAATGTAAAAAACAAAAATAAAGAAACTAAAAGACGCTACAATTTGGTAACCATTAAATACTAAAAAAGTAGCTCCACATAATTTCATAAAAGGTTTATTCTTTACAGCTTCTTTTATACTTACTAATAACTCTTTTAAATTAGTAAATACAGTTTTAAAACTTAATTTCTTTCTATTTTGCATATTAGCAGAATCCATGCCTCTACAAAACATAGCTGGTAATAGCCCAAGCAATAAACACGCTATACCTACATAAAGAGCCATTGTTCGAACGCCTTCAGCTTGATTAGGAAAAATGTCAGGATCAGCAATTATTACCCAAAACCAAGGTACTATAACCCAAGCTAATAATCCAACCGTTTGAGAAAATGCCATTAAACGTGTTCGCTCATTATAATCGGATGTCATTTCATATCCTAATCCAACCAAAGGGGTTGCAAACATGGTGTTCCCTATAAGAAAAACCATAGACATAATAAGGAAATACCAAAAATTATAGTCTGAAGAGTTGTTTTCATCAAGTTGCCATAAAAGTACAAATGTTATAGCACTTAAAATTCCACCAACAAAAATATAAGGCCTCCTTCGCCCATATTTTGAGCTAGTGTTATCTGAAATAAACCCCATTATAGGGTCTGTTATGGCATCAAAGAACCGAGGCAAACCACCTAAAAGTCCTGCCAAAAATGGATCCATCCCAAAGGCTGTTAGTAAGAAAAACATAAAGAATCCTAGGGCTCCCGGGTATAAGTTTAAAACTAAATGGCCAGCTCCAAAAGCTGCTTTTTGACCTAATGGCACTTTACTTGTTGCTGCTGTTTTTACGTTTGGCATAATTTTAATTTTTTAGTTAGTTTCATTTATTCTTATTGAATTACAACAGTTTGAATAGCCTGCGCATCTATTGAAAATTCTACATTGTTTTCATTAAGTGATAGGTTTATAGTTTTTAGGGACTTTGATTCATTAAAGAGCACCACTGCAATTGAGCCGTCTGGATTTTGAGCAGCAGTTGCCATTAGTTTATCATCTGATTTTTCTAGGGCAATAATTTTCGCTTCTGGTCTAATATATTTACTAAAATGTGCCATGGTATAATACAGCGGTGTAAAATATACCTCATCAGTATCTGGGTTAACAATTACAGGAGCAATACACCAATTTTTAAACCAATTTGGACCTCCTTTAGTATCAAGTACCATATTCCAGTCTACCCATCCATCAACCCAATTATTTAAGCAGCCAATAATATCTCTAGCATAGCGATTTACTGGTGCATATTTAGGATGTAAGTATTTATCTTTTTCTGGAGCCCAATCCCAACCCCAATCTGTGGCTTCCTTTTTCCAGTACCATGCATCATCTCTCCATACTGGTACTTGGGCATCTACACAAGCTTCTGATTGTATTAAAAGTTTGCTTGGTGCTTTGTTATGTGCATATTGTAATTCTTCAGGAAACACCTCAAAAGTACTCGCGTACCAGTGAATTGCAGTACCATCAAAATATTTTGATGCTTCTGCATTTTTAAATTGAGAATCTATCCACTCTTTTAAATGTTCTCTATTTTGATCATAGCCTAAGATTTTTAAATCTCCTTTTCCATCGGTTTCTAATTTTGGTCCTAAATGATTTTGAACAAAGTTGGTCATTTCATCAGGTGTATAATGCATACTTTCCCAATTATTACCATTCCCAAGAGGTTCATTTTCTACGGTAAAGCCCCAAATATCAATACCTTCAGCTTTGTAAGCATCTACATATTTAGAGAAGAATAATGCCCAGGTATCATAATACTCTGGAAGTAATTTTCCACCCACCCATTTGTTATTATCTTTCATCCAAGGTGCCGCAGTCCATGGGGAACCAAATATTTTAAAGCCATCAGTTGATGCAGCTAGGGCATCTTTTATAAATGGAATTAAATCATCTTTATCTTCTTCAATTGTGAAGTGTTCAAGATTTTTATCACCCTCAACTGGAGTGTAAGAATAATTTGAAAGTGAAAAATCACAAGAGTTCATGTGTGTTCTTGTTAATGAGTAGTTGGCACCTTCTTTACTAAAATAGGCTTCTATTATCTTCTTACGATTTTCTTTACTCAACGTATTTAATAAATATGCTGATGACTCGGTAAAGGCTCCACCAAAACCTGTGATAGTTTGAAATGTTTCTTCAGGGTTTAACTTAATGGATACTTTTTCGCCTGAATTTTTAAACTCAGTTATTTTAGAAAGTTTATTACCCGTTTCTGAAGTTTCAAAAACTTCAACACTCAATGTTTTAACCTTGCTGTTACAACTTATCATGATTAAGGTTGCTATGAAAAATAATATGTTTTTAAATGCCTTCAAGTGAGCTCGTTTTTTTTATTTCTGATTTGCATGCCATTCCTCAGACGTAGGAGGAACCTCAACATCTTTCATTAAGGCTTCTTTATCTCCATTATACGTTTTGGTAATAGTATTTCCATTTCTTGTTAAACCGTTAAAGGTTCCTTTATCAACCTCATCCCAAAGTGCATATTTTGCTTTTCCATCTACAGTTAAAAGTCCAAAATGCTTTTCAGAATTACCAGAATTATCTCCACCTTTCCATGGTTCGTCAAATCCTTCAAAATAAAAACATGACATTCCCGCTTCGTTAGTCCAATCTCTCATGTGTTTATAATAGAGTGCCTCTTTATACTCATCACATGCTTTTGATCCAGTGTTCCCGTAATGACCAGATGAAAAACTTGCCCATCCAGTTTCGCCGATATGAATAGGTTTATCTAAACCAAGGCTTTCCATGTATTTCTTTACGCTTTCGTACTGCATCATAGCATACTTTTTTGCTTTCAACATTGATATTTCAATTTTCTCTAAATCTGTTTTACCTTCAAACCCTTCTTGGTTTAACCAAAATTCTGGTTGATAATGCGTATCGTGCATAGGATAAGTGTGAACGGAAAGAAAATCTACGGCTTTAATTAATTCATTTAAATCTTCAACGTGGTACTCTTCGCCACCTCCACCCCAGGACGCAAAATTATCAGAGCTTGTTATCCACAAATCCTTAGATAGTTTCCCTTCTTTTTTTAAACCCTGAAGATGATTAACCCATTTTAATATGACTCCTGGTTGAACATAATAACTTGCTGCCCATTTAACCATAGCCTCATTACCAACAGCAATAATCTTTATAATATCTGGATACTTACTTGCTAATGCTACAGCTCTATTTATCTCAGCTGCGTTTTCTTCATTCTCTTGGTTGTGATCTGGCTCACCATCTCCCGAATGAAATGAATTTTTACAATCAACCCATGCTCCTAACATGACATACATTTCAAAATTAGGATCCTCTTTTTTCATATCGCTAATAACTTTAACCAAATTAGCGGCTTGAGGTTTAAGCAACTTATAAGTACGTATTAACTTTATACCCATGGCTGATAAAATTTTCATATCCTCTTTAAGCTCATCCATTGTTGGTTCGATAGTATGATCTGCATACCTGTAACCTCCATATGACATCGCCGAGTAATTAGAATTCCCTAAAATATCTTTAGCTGAAACTTCTTTTATTGAAACCTCTTCTTTCACATTATTCTTTTTAACTTTACCACAAGACGTCATTAAACCGATTAAAAAAATCAGTCCACAAATTCTAATGATTGAAAAATAATTTTTCATAATTATTGCTTTAAACTATCCTTTTTATGCTAATGGAGGAACAAGAGCTTCCAAAAGTAAATCTTCTTTTTTACCGTTAAATGTTTTAGATATTGGCATACCATCTCTTGTTAATCCTTTAAAAACACCATTATCAACTAAATCCCATATAGCATATTTTGCTTCTCCTTTTAGGTTTATAAGCCCGAAATGGTTTTCTGAACCACCTTCGTTTGCTGCATCTTTCCATTGCTCATCAAAAGCTTCAAAATAAAAACAAGAAACGTTTTGTTTTTTACTCCAATCTCTAATAAGTTTATAATATTTTCCCGACTTATACTCATCTGCAGCTTTAGATCCATCGGCTCCATATGGTCCATTAGAAACAGTTGCCCAACCCGTTTCTCCAATATGAACTGGTTTATTTATCCCCAAGCTTTTAACATAGTTTGAAACATCTTCGTATTGATTTGTTGCAAATTTAAGAGCTCTTTGCATTCCCGATTCAATTTTCTCTTTATTAGAAAAACCCCACTCATTGTCTGGCACCAACCAAAAGGCAGGATTATAGTGAGAGTTATGCATAGGATAAGTATGCATAGATATATAATCTACTGCCTTAATAAGGTTAGTTAAATCATCTGTCCTATATATAGGATCTCCTCCACCCCATGATGAAAAATCATCCGAGCTTGTAATCCATAAATCTTTAGAAAGTTCTCCCGCCTTTTTCAATTCTTGTAAATAATTAACCCACTTAAGAATTACGTTGGGGCGAACAAAATAGTTTGTTGCCCAATGTACCATTGCTTCGTTTCCAACAGCAATAATTTTAACAATATCTGGGTAATCTTTTGCTAATGCTACTGCTCTATCAATTTCTCCTGCATTATGTTCACTTTCAACCTCATGATTAGGCACATGTTCTGTCCATGCATTATGGCAATCAATCCATGCTCCTAACATGACATACATTTCGAAATTAGGGTCTTCTTCTTTTAATTCCGCAATTGCTTTTAACAGGTTAGGTGCTTGCTGTAATTGAACATTATATGTTCTTAAAATCTTAACTCCCATAGCAGCTAAGATTTTCATATCCTCTTTAAGCTGATCTATTGTAGGTTGAATATCTCTAGTCTTCTGCCTATATCCTCCATAGGAAATTGCCAAATATTCTGGGTTACCTAAAATTTCTTTTGCTGTCATATATTTTAAAAACTATTGCTAGTATCTAATTAAAATTATAAGTAAAATTTACTTAATCATTTACTACTTACTCTTCTCTATTCTTTATTTTAAATTGGCTGCATTAACATAAACAGTTATTTGTGCTACTTCACCAGTTCGCATAAAAATTTGTTTACTTATTTCTGAATCAATCATTAAACTTTCTATAGCTTTTGAATTACCATTCTTAAATGTTATTTCTAAACTTTCTTTTTCAGAAATTTGATACACTATTGGTACTTGGCAATATGTAAATCCTAATGAATTTTTTGCCATTTTAATACTTTTACTTTCTTTAAAAACATTAATAAAATCAAAATTTGTAGCGCTTGTAAAAAACTCTTCTTTTCTTAATAAGCATGGGTTAAAAAATAATTTTCCTTGTGTTACAAATACGCCTAGCTCTCCAAAACGACTTAAAATATCTTCTTTTACCTGACCTGTCATTCCTGGTTGTTGAGCACCTTTCCCACCTGGTGTATGCGAATATGGGTCTGTTGGAAATGCACCATATAATTCTGGAGATTTATGCACACCTATGCCTTCGTTTATTTCATAAAAGTGTTCTAGCAGATGCCCAATTACTATTTCATTTTCCCCATCATTAACTGCTTTTAAACAGCATTCTTGAACTGCCAATAATAGTTTTGAAACCATATGCCAATAGATAGACCCTAATCCTTCGTAACCATAAAAAGTTCCTGATCTTCCTGTAAATGCTTTATGATTAAAAACGTCTTCAAAAACTTGTAACACTTTTTTAGTATCCAATTTTAAAAGTGTCTCATATTTTGTTCCTTTTAGCTTTTCTAAAGCTTCAGATACATCACTTGCATTTTTAAAGTTTCCGTTGAAGTGGTATTCACCGTTTACGTCCTTTTCTATAATTTGAACATTTCCATCACTTAATAATTCTTGCAACAATTTTGATGAAAAAACAGCATCTTCAGAGATTGTATTTCTATCTAAAAACCCTTTTAACTCTTTATTTGGATATAGTAAATAGCTATACTGATCTGGTCTAAATAGTTTACTTTGTTTTAAAGCGTTTAATACATTTAATGCTTCTTTAGCACTTAAGTAACCTGAGCTTAAAACTGCTACCTGACCTTCTAACATTTCGCTTAAGTAAGAAATTGAAATCGAATCATCACTATTTACAGTCATTAAATTGTAAGCATGATATAAATTATCTGAGCGTTTATTAGCTCTAATAGAGTGTTCTAAATAAGATTTGCTAATACTTACAAAATCTTTTAGTTTGTTAATTGAAAGTAACGATTTTCTTCCCGAAAAAGCATGGTCATATATACGAGTTCTATAATCACTACCTGCTTGACCTAAACTATCTAGTATAATTTTTTTATCAGTATCACTAATTGATGTTGATAATAAGTTTTTATTGTTTTCAAAGGTTTCTAAAACACTACTAAAAAAGTCAAATATTTCTGTTGATACTTCTACTTCGTTGGTTGTTGCAGTAGCTAACAATTCTTCAAAGAAGTTGAAAAATCTGCGCAGGTAATACAATGTAACCATAGAAACTCCATTACCTACCAATGCATTATTAGCATCATTCCATTCAGGACGTTGGGTATTCATCCAAATACCTCCTTCTGGAATAAAGTTAGATAACTTTGCTAATGATGTTGCTAATATTTTTTCAATAAAATTGGCTTTTACAATAAATCTATTTTCATCTCTAAGCAAAGCACCATCGGCTCCTAATTGTTCTCTTTCTTCATTAATTCTGTGATCAGAATCATCATCAAAAATAATTGTGTCTTTTGGATTTTTTAATAAATCATTATAAGGTTTAATTTTATATGGCACGTTGGCATATACAAATAAATCTTTTGTAAAGAACTCTTCTAACTTACCTGGTTTATGATTATTTATAAACTCTAAAAATTTAAGTAAATAAATAATTTGGTGATCTCCCCAATAGCCAATATAAGACCAGGGGTCGTCTGGTTCAATAACCTCCCAATCAAAACCGCCTTTTGTTACTCGATATGGATTATATCCGTCAAATGTTGTGGCGTTTAAAAATTTATGAATCATACTTTCAATAAACTCTGGGTATGAATGCGCCAAGGCTTCCCAGTTTTGAAAGATGTCTCTCCAGTTTCCTTCGTAATCTAAAATTTTAGATCCATCAATTTCACTTCTTGTATTAATAGAGAACTTATTCCATGGACGACTTGGATCTCCATGTCGACGACTAAATTTTAATGGCATATACTCTAAACAAAGACGCCTAAAGTTTTTGTCTTCACTACTATATGCCATTTCTTGTATATCTGCTAATGAGAATACTTCTGGAAGTGCATCAATTATACTTTCGGATTTCCGAGCTACTTTTTTATTGGCATTAAAAAGGTAATTTCTAAAATCCCATTTCTCAATTTGATACCCATCATCAAATATTCCGCCACGCATGATATTAAATAATGTGTTAGCAAAATGACGTGTATCTCTTAAACTGTCTGCAGTAACTTGTATAGCATCAGATGCGGCATTGAGTTCTACAAGACGTTTGGTTCCTAAATCTATATCTTCATTAACTATATCAATTAATGATTTATCCTCTTTAATTTGTTTTAATAGCAAAGCAATATCAGAATGATCTTGGTTTACATTAGCAACGAATATCCATTCTTTAGAAGAATTTGCCAGTAATTCAATTTCTGTAGAAACAAAATAAGCACCTTTTTCAGCCTTTATATCTTCTTCTTGATCTATAGGTTTACGCGACCTAAAATTATCAAGTTGCAAAGAAGATAGCATATACTTAGGGTTATCTAATCCTAAAGACCAAACGACATTAGCTTTTAATGCTTCGCTGGCTTCTGCTTTATCAACCAGAATAGCACTCAGTGCATAAATTCCAAGTCCTGTTGATGCTTCTAGCTCATTACGCTTATATGCGTCTACTAGATTACTTGACGTATTCTGAGTATCACTACCAATACTGGCTGGCATAATATTTTGAATACCATCTAAAAGTGTTATACTTAAAGCATTTTTAGATGTATTGATTAATGTAGATTTTTTAGCAAAGCCAAACTTATCAGTAGAACACCACTGATATCTAAATGTTAACTCTAAATCATGATTAATTTCTTCAAAAACAATTTTATTACCAAACCTGTTTTTGTATAAATTTTGAGTGGTTGTATATTTTCCTAAAGATCTAACCGCTAACGGCTCCCACATGAATTCTTGACCATTCTTTAACACTTTAAAAATAGATTTACTCCCTGTTATATCTGCCGATTCGGTTATCTTATCATCAGTATAATAAGGAAATAAAGCGTATTCAGAATTTTTTCGTCCTGCGGCTAATCCGCCATTGCTAGAAATAAACATCCAGTGATTAGAATCACTTACAATGCTCATAAAAAATGGTCGCATTTCATCGTTATTGGAAATCTTATAGAATTGTTCTCCATTAAGATTTACTAATTCTCCCTTGACCTCTTTCATTTGGTTAGAAACTTTTGGTTTGTCTAGAAAAACTGTGTTGTTAATTTTAAATTCTTACAGTTTTGATTTTTTTTATATAAAAAAGGCTAGCTAGTAAAATTTAGCTAGCCTTTTTAATCTTATAACATTAATTTAAGTCTATTATGGGTTCAGCACTATAGAAACATTGTCAAGGTTAAAAGTTGCACCACACCCGTCTACGGCTCCACAAGGTAGATTGTACTGCAACGTAATACCTCCACTAACGTCTGCACCTGCAGGAATGGTAAATGTATGAGTATATGGTGTCCATGTGCTTTGGTCTGTTGGAGCAGGAAGGTTCTCAGTAAACGATACGCCTCCTGCATCTACTTCACCAAAAACAGCTAAATTAATTACTGCTCCAGGTGAAGTGACACCGCTCAATAAATAATCAAACTTAATTTCAACAGTATCACCAGCACTAACAGTTCCAGCTCCTTTTCTTTCTTGTTTAAGCGTGGCATTAGATCCTGCAGCATTACTGCCCACTGACACTATTTTTCCAGACCAACTACCTCCATTGTTCGCGGCATCAATTGTAATGGTTCCACCATTATCGAATACCTCCCAACCAGCGAAGTCTCCTGTTTCAAAATCACCATTATTGGCTATTCCAGTGGTCGTTCCACCACCGCCAGTGCCAGTGCCGCCACCGCCAGTGGCGCCATCAACTTTAGTTATATCATCTATATAAAGAGAACCAGTATTTGGCTTAAATCCAGTTTGATCTCCTACATCTGGACGAATCAATATTCTGTTCACTCCACCTGGAACGTTTGTTAATGTAAAAGTAAGTTCTACCCACTCGTTGGCAGCAGTAATTTCTTGTACATCACCAACAGGCTGGTTTGTTCCATCTACTTCTACTTGAAATAACACATTAGTTGGTGCTACAGTAGAATAGAATTTCGCTTTGTAAACGGTAGTTGCTTGATCTAAACCAGCATCAAAAACAAATCCTATACCGCCCCACCAATCATTAGCAGTGGTGTGCGCAGCTTCGTACACATTAGGGCTCGTATTTATTCCTCCAGAGACTGGGTTAGCAATTAATGCGCCTCCTGTGTTAAATTCTGAAGCGGTTACTCCTGCTAAATTATTTTCAAAATTTAAAATTACAGTTTCATTAGAACTACCGCCGCCAGAAGCTTCTGATGTTTGAACAATATCGTCAAAGTAGTAAACGTCTCCATCACAACCAGCGCCTCGCTCGAAATAAATAATCATACTTTTATATGTACCTGTTGTTACATCTGAAAAATCGAAAGTTAGTTCTTGCCACGCACCGGTAGTAGTAATAGATGCAACTTTCTCAACTGCAGGATCTGTATCTGGAAAAGGCAAACGCTCTAATCGCAAGGTGACATCTGTAACTTGAGTTTCAGCTAGAACCTTCATTTTAAACACATTGTTTATACGTGTTGTAAAATCTAATGCTGTCGCTAATTCGGTTCCCACCCCTGACCATGTTTCACAACCTGAAGTTTTAACAAATTGCTGTACATTGCAACTGGTATTTATACCTTCTATTAATGGGTTATCTACTATACTCGCAGATGTATTACCAAATGCTTCAAAAGTATGGGCTAAATCGTTTGTCTGGAAAGTCCAATTAAGATCTCCATTTGCTGGATCTATATTTTCGGCTGTTTCTGGATCGCATGGAATAGCCGAAACAATAACAGTTCTTTGAACTTCATCTGCTGCGTTACCTTGAGAATCGGAAACATTATATGTTATTACATAGGTGCCTTCTGTATTCGTATCTACTGTATCGCCTCCAACAACTATGTTAGCTGTAATATCGCCATCAACCTCATCAAGTGCTGTAGCGCCAGGGTCTGTAAAGGTATCCCCTAATGTTACATTTATTGTTGCATCTCCTATTAAGGCAATTAGCGGTGCATCTTTGTCTAACACCATTATTGTTGACTCGAATGTCTCTGACGATCCAGCAACATTAATAGCGGTTAATGTTACCGTGTAAGACCCAATACTATAGGCAAATACAGGGTCGATTAAACTTGAGGTAGAATTGTTTTGATCACCAAAACTCCAAGTATACTTGTTAGCATTCTCTGATGTATTAATAAATGTGGCTACTCCTGCATCGCTTAGCGTATAAGTAAATCCTGCAGTAACTGTTGGTAAAATCGCATCATCGTCTTCGCAACCAATAAAAGCTATCGCTAAAATTAGTATTGAAATTTGTTTAAATTTTCTAAATAATTGTTTCATTGTTCTTTTTTTTAGTTGTTACTGTTTGTATACTCGCACGTAATCTACAAGCATGGTTTTTGGGAATATCTCATCGCTGTCTGGAGCTCCAGGGAAATTTCCTCCGACTGCTAAATTTAGTATGATGTAATATGGTTTATTGAACACCCATTCACCTAACTCTCCAGTTTCATTTGCTGGTGTTACTACAAGATCGGCAGGTGTTATTTGATTGTATAAGGCATCGTCTACATAGAAATTTATATAGTCTTGACCCCACTCAATCCCAAATACGTGAAATCCTGCATCTAGACGCTCACCTAAATTATAACTTTTTGTAATTTGACCTTGAGGCATTGTTAAACCTGAATACCCTGGACCATGTATTGTGCCGCTAATTGCTGTTGGTTCTTGTCTTCTGTATTCCATAATGTCAATTTCTCCACATAATGGCCAATTGGAATCAAGCTGCTCTCCAACATTTTCACAATCTGCCCCCAGTAACCAAAATGCTGGCCACAGCCCCGAACCGGAAGGTATCTTTATACGTGCTTCGAACCGCCCATACTGTTGGTCAAATAGCCCCTTTGTAGAAAGTCTTGCAGAAGTAAATGATGCTCCGTTTAAATTTTCTTTCTGAGCCGTAATTAACAGCATTCCGTTTTGTACAGAAACATTACTTGGGCGATCTGTGTAGTATTGCAACTCCTTATTTCCCCAGCCGTCAAAACCAGTTCCTATATCGTAACCCCAAATAGCTGGGTTAGGTGCGCCATCTGTATCAAATTCATCTGCCCAAACAAGCTCGGTGAATTTTGCTACTGTTTGTGTGTCATCTGTCTCGCAACTATAGATAACAAATACAGCTACCAATAGAAAAGACATAAATAGCAAGGGTTTTTTCTTTATTTTATCTGTTATTGTTTTATTCATCTTTTATCTTTTTGAATTTTATATTATCTAAGCTTATTCCTTGTAGAAGTAAATGTTGTCTAAAATGAAATCTGGACCTCCAGCTAAAATGAGAGCTCCCAAATTGTTCTTCTGAGCAGCTAGGTCACCATCTAAAGGAATGTCTATAGATGTCCAAGCTCCAACAGTTAAACCAGTGGCATCAAATCTTTTATCTTTGTCATCACCATCTGGAAAACCAGTAAAGATATTTGTTTCTATCTCGCCATTCGACCCAATATCTCTAATTTGGATATTAACATTGGTTCCTGGTTCATTAGTATAAATATCCATATGTAAGTGCGTTAAAGTTGACGCGTCCACGGTATTATCAAAAATAATTCCTGTGAAATTATTATTAGTATAAATTCGAACCAACTCTCCTGGAGCACCAACTTCTGCAGTTTCTGTGGTTGAACCACCAAACCCTGGATTGAAGTTACTTCCAGTATCTGCTGTATATGCGTCACTAAAGATAGATTTAACATCGGCGGCAGGTCTTATTGGAACTGGGGCTAGAAGCAAGTCACCGCTAGAAGTTACGGTTAAAGTTCCGAATGCTTTGACACCTGCTAACTCAGTAGTTATTTCAGTGGTTCCTTCACCAACAACACTTGCAACACCAAATTGATTTACAATAGCAACATCGGTGTTTGAGGAAACAAAATTGAAATAGGCAGGAGCTCCACTAACTTCTAAGTTTTCACCATCAACATCGTATTTTATTGATAGACCTTGGGCCACAATATTTATTTCGCTTCCTGTAAATGTTTGCATGGCTATATCCTGACCATTGAAAGCAATTGGTCTTGGTTGAGAAACAGTACCTAGTTTTTCAAATTTTAACTCATCGATCCAGAATGTCCATGCTATTTCATTTCCATTTGGGCCATCTGCAAGAGGGTCGAAACCACCGGCAGCAAATAAGAACATTCCTGTTTCTTGAATTAACTTTGAAGGGTCTGGTATTGGAATGATATACTTCTTCCATCCAGATGTCATTTGAACAGAGGTAGTAACATCGTAAGAAGGCTCACCTTCCAACGTATCAAAATCGGTTCCAAATCCAACTGTTATGGTTCCAGATGTAGTTCCTTGTGCCCAAAATGTCAGTGCATCGTATCCCGTTAGATTTCTTCCTGCTCCACGGTCTTCAAAAACTCCTCCTATAAAGTTTCCATCAGGATCATTAGAAGCAGGTACATCAATTCTAATTGCCGAAGTTCCTTCGTAGAATGTATTATTATCCACTCCAAAACCACTAGTATTTGCGCCTGCTTCTGGATCAAAAGATCTAAAAAATTGATCTGTAAGTCCCACTGGAGCATCAATAAAAACTTCTGCTGTTGTTGGAAATGTCGCAAATGTTGCTTCATCTGAAAGTTCTCTATCACAACTTAAAACAAGGGCAAATACACATCCTAAAAAGAATGTCAATTTTATATATGTAAATTTTATATTTTTCATTTTCATCTTATTTTCCAATATTAATATGTATGTACGTTCTTATTTCCCATTCGTTTCCATTATCAAAACCAACAGGACTTAATGTAGGAACACCAGGAAATGTGTTAGATGGAACGGCAGTAGGCGCATATCTTGGTGAGAACTCATCAAGTGATCTCCAAATACCACGAATACCTATTTTGGTCTCTGGCATAATAAACCAATCTGGCTTGCTAATTGAAGTAGAAATATCAATCATATTTTGAACTGGAAAGGTTAAGTTAAAATCGCGATGGTAATCGAAAGGTCCCCAATCATTAATTTTACAACTATATTCTACTTTCCACTTTTTGTAAATCATTTTAATGTCACCACCAAAGCGATCTATAGTTCTATCACTATCTCCTAAAGCTTGCGCTGTACCTCCGTAGAAATTACCAATAATTCCTAAATCTGGACTTACTTTAGATATTATTCGTGAGCTTATCTCCCATAAATCTTGTGCTGGAGCTGCCTGCGGGAACGCGAAAAACTGTCGATTGGCCAAAAATCCAATATGTGCATCTTGTGCTGTTGGGTGGTGTCTGTAAACAAACCCTAAATTAAAGGCAAACTTTGCATCTTCTGCTCTATCATTATCCCACTCATAAAACCACGATCCAGGTGTTGGGTCGTAAGTTAAAAGTAATTCTCCAGCCGTAGTTTCTCTATTACCTCGAACTGCAAAAGGATCGTCAATAAAGTTTCTTAATCTTCCTGGAGCCGAAACATCACTTGGCATTGGGTTTACCAAAGGTTTTTGCCAGAGGAAGTTAGGTGCTATTTGCCAATCGCCCATTAAGTAGGTAAAACCTGTTAAGAAATTAGTCTGGTTTCCACTACCAGAGTCCTTTAGTTTCCAACCTGTAAAGGTTCTTGTGGCGTCAGCTCCCCCTGTAGCTACGAGGCCCATATAAGCCCCTTGTGCATACCAGTTAAACTTACCTGCTTGAAGTGTTATTTTTGCTTTACCTCCCCAATTATCGTCTGAGTTTATTTTATCTTGATACACCACATAGTTACCTGGTCCTCCTGTAACATCTTGGAATGTACTACCATTTAAAGGTCTACCTCCCCAAATACCTCCAAGCGAAAGTCCAAATTTGCCAAATTCCTTTTCAAGAGCTATAGTTGCTCTTTCTGTAGGCCATGGAGGAATCACACCTGATCTAACTTGGTTTGCATCCAAAATTCGCCTACCATTATCATCGAAACTTAAAGAGGTATTTAAATCTCGGTGATAAATCCCTGTGATATCCCAATGTTTAAAATGTGTACGGTATTTTAAAAGAACCGTTGGATTTGCACCCCACCACAATTGAGGTCCGAAGGCTGCTTTTAAGCCTTTAAAGGCTTTTTTCCCGTCTATCTCTACTCCTAAAATCTCACCATTATAAATATCTAAGTTTGGACCATAATTCGCCTCTGGGTACAACCCGAAGAAATCACCTTCATAACCCCAATGGTAATGACCGGTTCGATAAAACCCTCTAACATCGGCATGTTTTGTTTGCCAATCAAATTCAGCATTATAAACCCTAAGTCTATTGTTATCTGTTATAACAACTTCTTCACCATTACTATTAACCACACTAACAGGGCGCCCCACATTTTCATAGAAAATTTCATTTATGGGGTTTTGAGCCACATTACCAAGTATATTAAAATTTACCTCAGCAGTCATATTTGACGTTGGCCTACCTTCAACACCCACATAGTAAGATTGCATGTGATCGAAACCAAGTTGGTTTGGAAATGTATTTGCGTCTGGATCCACATTATCTGGTGTGGTAATTAAACTACCTCCGGTGTTAAAAGTTGTAAACTCTGCTCTTAAATTGCTTAATTTAATTTTTGCGCCATCCTTAGCATCAAGAGCCGCTTTGTCGCCTCTTGCCCTTAAAACTGCATCCATTAAGTTAATACTGTTGAAATAATTTTGAATAAATCCAGCATCTACATCTTCACCATAAGGATTTAATTGATGTGCTTCTTTAAGTGCGTAGTAAGCAGCACGTGGGTATAAGTCGTAAAGTCCTCTTTCGTTAGTCGGACCTTTGGCGCATATACCGAACCACTCTTCATTCATGTTGTTTTCACCTGGCGCTAAGTCAATTGAATAACCGCCGTTAGACCATGATGCATTGTTATCATGCACATCGGCATTTTCACGTTTATCGAAACCATACTTCCACCATCCATCACTGAATTGAAATGTAAAACCTCCAATAGAGTTTTGAGCTTTTCCTAAACCGGCAGCATTTGCGTAGATTTCTCTCCAGTTTTCTACCATGTAATAGGCTTGCGATTTTTGATCTTCCTTATTTTCAATGGCATTGAAAGCATCGGCACCAAACTCAGTAAACATGATTGGTTTATTAAGTTTTGCTTTAACCACATCAAACATATCTGTAAACGATTTTCCACGGTAAGAGTTTACGCCATAGATGTCTACATCTTTACATTCTTCGGCTACTATGTCTATAAAGAGTACATCACCATTACATATCGCAACCGGATGTGAAGGGTCCATTTCCTTTATCATCTTAGAAACCTCGTTCATCAATCTATACATTGGTCTACCACGACTTTCACCTATAAAGTTTATTCTTCCTTCGTCATCTGGAAAATCTTCCGTTTCTGCTCCAGCCCAGAACAACCCATAGTTATTTTCGTTTCCTAATAAGTAGAGTAAAAGACCTGGCGTATTTTTATAGCCTTCTACCAGATTTTTCATATCAGTAACTAACTGGTCTCTAGTAGCTGGATCATCATAAATAGTTACTGGTGTCCAGACGCCATCAATAGTTAATCCATAACGACCAAACGAATGATTAAGCATTGTATAAATACCATAGTTCTCGTAGATATACTTAATCCATCTTGCAGGAACACCGGTATATTGACGTATCACATTTACATTCATGTTACGCAAAAGAGACATTTCAGTATCAAGTCCTGCTTTAATGATATCATCCGGTTTATTCCAAAAATCGGCATTAACGGTATTCGTACCAATTGGAATATAATCCCAGTTCATGCCATTGATCATGAAATCCTTTCCATTGACCACTAATTTTTTGCCCTCCCCTGTATCTACAATTTCTACTTTTGCTGCTTGAGCAAAAACAGTACAAGTAATTAGGAAGAAAAAAAATCTTAGAAATTTGTTTTTCATAGTTATCGTTATTTTAAGTTGTTCGTTAATTTATGCGAATTGTATAGTTTGATAAATTTACCTATAAACACTGCGAATTCCTTAAAAAAGACCTCAACAAAAAACATACATCGCAATATTTAACATTAAAATATGTCAAACCCTTAATTTTAATAGGCTTTTAGGATATTTTTATTATTTACAGATAAGCCATACAAAATCTTTAATAAGCACTAATGTTGTGGTAATGTATAGGATAAAATAGTAAATGTAAAGTTGCTAAATCTCTAAAATGTAGTCCGATAAGCTAGATTCTCTAGGCAAGTTAATTTTTTTTCTTAATCTATATCGTTTTACTTCTACACTTCGTGGAGAGATATTTAATAACGGAGCAATTTCTTTTGAGGATAAATTTAATCTTAGATAAGAACATAATCTTAAATCGTTTGAGGTAAGGGTTGGATGTAATGATTTAATTTTTTTTATAAAATCTTTATCAGCATTGTTAAAAGCCTCTTCAAATAAATTCCAATCGTCCTCATCGTTAAGATTTTTATCAATAATTCTAATAACGTTCTTTATTTTATTATTGTTATCTGAAACATTTTTAAGCTCCTTTTTTAAATTATTTAAAAACTCGTTCTTTTTAATAAGATTCATTGTTGATATTCCTAACTCCCTATTTTTACTTTCAATATCCTGCCTAAGTTTATCATTATTAAACCTCATAAGTTGCTGTTTGTTTTCCAGCTTCTTTAATTCTAGTTCTCTATGGTTTTCTTGCATCAATCTTTCATTTTGCTTCCTATAGTAACGTTTATAGACATTATGCGTTATAAATGAAATCAATAAAAAAATAATTATATATAAGGCTATAAGCATATTTGAAAAATACCAAGGCCTTTTTATACTAAAACTGTATGTAGCTATATTTTTTGATAATGTATTCCCTACTCTAGCTTTTACTTTAAAAACATAGTCTCCAAAAGATAGATTTTTAAAAGACACTTTTGGTTCAGAAAACCAATTGCTCCAATCTGGATACATTCCTACTAATTGGTACTGATATTCGGTTTCTAAATATTTGTGAAATTCTACTACTCCAAAGGAAAATTCAATATTATTGTTTTTATTTTCAAAAACACTTTCTAAATTTTTATCTACATATTTAGCGCTATCACCTATACTACTATTAGTAATTGAATTTATGGAAATATCATATACCTTTTCTTCTAATTTATCAATATCTATAGTCACGTAGCCATTAGATGATCCAATTATATATGTATTATTTTTTAATGATTTTATATTTTCGTAACCTGTTAAACCCTTAGGAAACTCTGATGAATAAGGAATTTTATTTAGTATTGATTTACCATTTAAATTATCTCGAGTAACATAATTTAAATTGTTCTTGGAAAAATTCCAAAGAATATTACTGCCCTTATTTGAAATAAGTTTTCCAGATGTGTATTCTTCAGGAGAATATAGTTTACTTAATATGGTGTCTTTTAAAAATTTTTCTTGAGTTAAATCATATTTAAAAACGCCTCTCTTGTAAGCATAAATTATATCATCATTATATTTTGTTATACTGCAATTTAAGCCTCTACCTAATAGTGTATCTTTTACAATACTTAATGCTTTAGTGTATTCATTATTTACTGTTACAGTAAAAATATCCTTTGAACCATGAGTTACAAATATTTGATTATTGTTTATACTAAAAAACCTGCTTGACACATTAAAACCTTCAATTTTATTTTTAAACTGCCATTTTCCATCTTTCATTTCAATAATATTGAGTCCATTGTAATTACCTTGTAACAACATATTATCTTTCTCGTTAAGCGACTCTATATCCCAAGTGCCTTGAATATCTGCTATCAAGCTTGCTGAATCTTTATTCACTAAAAAAGTCCCTACGTTGTGTCCGCAAAACAAAGAGCCTTTAAACTCCTTCAAGCACCAAACTGGTCCTTGAGTACCCTCAACAAACTTAAATGATTCATTAGAATTAATTGGTCTACAGTACAAACCTTGATTTGATCCTAAATACAAATAATCTTTATAAATAGCAGACGCATAAACAGTACCTATACGCCCTTCCAAATCATTAAAAATTCTAAAAGGTGATTTAAAGTTTATACAATTAATTCCATTATCTAATGCTAACCATATGTTATTTTCTGCATCCTCAAAAATATAATGAATCGTGTTATTGCTTAAACCATTTAAAGTATTTATATAATTATAAACTTCTCCTTCTTTGGTGATATGAACAATCCCATCAGACCTTGTCCCTAAGATAAAACTACCATCTCGTAATTTTGTACTTCTGTAAACACCACTTTTAGATATTCTATCATCTTGAATATTCCATTTAACTAATTCACCATTATCTAAAAAATAAAATCCATTACTTTCAGTTTCAATTAAAAGATTACCACTATTGTGATTAAAAACATTAACTAACAAATCATTTTTCAATAATTGAGCATTACTTACTAATATAGATTTTCCGCTTTCAATTTTGTATAATCCATTCCTTGTTTCTTGAAAATAGATACTTCCATCAACTTTAAACATCTTATAAATGTTAGTATCAGAATCAATAATAGAATAAGAATTATTGGTTTTATCATAAATATAAATTCTCTTTAGTGATTGAAATAAAATATAGTCGTTTATTGAAACTATATCCCAAAACTCTTCTCCTTCTAAAAAGTCTATCTTTAATAGCTTAGATAAAGAAGTATAAAATAGTAATCCGAATTCATTTCTTTGCCAATACCCAAACTCTTTACTGCATCCTGTATAAATTAAATCATCAATAACGCTAACAGATCTTACTATAGTTTCGTTTGGTGAAGGATACGAATTCCATTTTGCACCATTAAACTCCAATAGCCCTTGGTTATTAGCTACATAAATAAAATTATGCTTAGACTGGTCGATGGACCAATTTTGACTTTCAGCACCATAATCTTTAGAAGTATAAACCTGAACAGGAGGGGAATCTTGCCCATACAGTAATGTAGTAACTAAAAGAAATATTACTATGGTACAAATATTTGTTTTTATCTTCAAATCACTATTTGTTAAGTTCTAAATATAGAACAAATCCATTAAAAATAGTAAATAAAAAAAATATGTATAGTTTACGTATGGTTTTTAACAATGTTTTTAGCTTTATGGTAAGCCAAGGTCATTGCAGAACCAGTAATTGATGTTTCGGTATGGGTGTTAGCTACATATGGCCCAATATCATTTAATAATTTTTCTTCAATGGGTTTATACAATCTTCCACTTGCAGTCCAATCGGCATAAATAATTTTTTTATTCCATAGGGTGATTCAAACTCTTGGTTTTTACCAATAATTTCTTCTCTAAAAGGTTTAAAATAAGCTTCAAGGTTTGAAGCTCTTTTTTTATTGCTTAAACTATTTTTAAGTGTATTAGCCATATCACAATTAATTATAAAAATAGTGGCAATACTATTTTCTTGCAAAACTAACCTTCCTTTGCTGCCAAATAACGTTCTGCATCTAATGCCGCCATACAACCTGTTCCTGCTGCTGTTACAGCTTGACGGTAAACATGATCGGCAGCGTCTCCAGACACAAAAACCCCATCTACATTAGTTTTTGATGTTCCAGGAGTATTAATAATATAACCTGTTTCATCTAATTTTAAATAATCCTTAAAAATATCTGTATTTGGTTTGTGACCAATAGCTACAAAAAAGCCAGTTGCAGGAATTTCGTGTTTTTCATTGGTTTTATTATTAAATACACGCACACCAGTAACGACTTGTCCGTCTCCTAAAACCTCATCAGTTTCAGTATTAAATAAGATCTCTATATTTTCGGTCTTTTTAACTCTAGCTTCCATGATTTTTGAAGCCCTAAACTCATCACGTCTTACTAGCATGGTTACTTTTGTACATAGTTTAGATAAGTAATGTGCTTCTTCACAGGCAGAATCTCCAGCACCAACTATTACAACATCTTGATTTCGATAGAAAAACCCATCGCAAACTGCACAGGCACTAACTCCTCCTCCAAGTTTTAAATATTTTTGTTCAGATTCTAATCCTAAATATTTTGCTGAAGCTCCTGTTGAAATGATAACTGTATCGCAATGAATTTCTTTTTCGTCATTAACCCAAACCTTATGTATGTCTCCAGAAAAATCTACTTTGGTTATCCAACCATTTCGCACATTGGTATCAAAACGTTCTGCTTGTTTTTGTAACTCTATCATCATTTCTGGTCCGGTAACACCATCAGGGTAACCTGGAAAGTTTTCAACCTCATTGGTCGTTGTTAGTTGTCCACCTGGTTGTGTCCCTTGATATAAAACGGGTTTCATATTAGCTCTTGCTGCATAAATTGCTGCTGTGTATCCTGCTGGTCCAGAGCCTATAATTAAGCATTTTACTCTTTCTATTACTTCTGACATATTTTCAAAATTTATAGTAACAAAAGTAGTTTTTTTGACTTAATGCTTACAGAGAAGTTATCAACAGTTTTTATAAAAAGATAAGATTAACTTATAAGAAGAAATTGTATTGTACTTTAGATTATTAATAGCTCTAAATCTGTTTATATTTTTTTTATTTTAATATTCCTATACCATACTTTATCGCGGTGGTCTTGCAAACCAATATGACCTGTTTTATATTTTCCAAAACCTTCCCATCTTTTAAACTTTGAATTAGCAACCATTTTATCCCATTCTTCTCCATGTAAGGGAAATTCTACCACAACTTTACCGTTTAACGAGGCACTTCCTTTATTTGAATTATGGTCTATTTTTATTACACAAAGATTCCATTCTCCTGCAGGCTTACATACATCATAAGCTGGTTGTACTAAATCATATAGCGCACCTGCTTGGTGGTATTTGGGGTTTGCTTTAGCATCTGGATGACGCTGGTTATCTAACACTTGAATTTCTAAACCTGTTTCGTAAGGTTTAGGATATTTTTCATCTTCAAAAATACTCCAAAAAATACCACTATTACCACCTTCTGAAATCTTCCATTCAAGCGATAAAACAAAATTAGTGTACTTATCTTTGGTTATAATATTTTTATCGCCTTCTTTTCTTGGAGTAAAAGCCAATGTACCATTTTCAATAGACCATTCTGAATAAATACTATCGGACAAATAACCTCGCCAATTATCTAAAGAAGTGCCGTCAAAAAGTGTTACCCACTCATCATTAAAAGGTTCTTTGGTTTTTTTGACAACATCTTTTTTTATGGTTGAATTATTTTTTTCTTGCTTACAAGATATTAGAACAAACAACACAACTAATAAGTAAAATACATGTTTCATAAATTTAAAAATTATAGATTGTTTTAAATTGATAACTTTTCTATTTAGTTCATAGAAATACTTTTCAAAGATAACATCATCTATACTAATCTAATTCCCTTACCCAAATATTCCGATAACTTACGCGACTGTTATCCCCATGATCTTGAAGCATAATAGATGCTTTACCATGTGGCTTATTCTTAGGCCAACCAATAAATTCAGTGGTTCCTTTTATTTTAAAATAGTCTTGAATCAAAATACCATTATGAAGCACTGTAATAGTAGCCGATTTAGTTTTTTCTCCTTTATTATTAAACTTTGGAGCGTGATAAATAATATCATAGCTATTCCATTCCCCTGTTGGAACTAATGCCTTTACTAATGGTATAGATTGTTTATAAATTGAACCTACTTGTCCATTTACATAGGTCTCATTATTGTTATTATCCAATACTTGAACTTCGTATCGTTCTTGTAAAAAAACACCACTATTACCTCTACCTTGCCCTTTACCTTGAGTTTCTTTAGGAGATTTCCATTCTAAATGGAGTTGTACACTTCCAAACTTTTGTTTAGTTTGAATATTACCAGATTTATCTTTTACAGTCATTGACCCATCGTCATTTAACAACCATTCTGCAGGTCTACCATTATTTGAATGTACCCAATTGCTTAAACTTTTACCATCTAACAATACAAGAGCATCACTAGGTACACCATTTTGCCCATAAGGGTTTACTGTTAACGGTACAGGTTTATAAATTTCTGTTTCTTCAGGTTTTGTAGGCTCAACTAAGGTTTCTACTTCTTGCTTTAAATCTTTTTTCGATACTTTTTCTTGATTTTGATTACAACAAAAAAACAATAACCCAATTAATAGAACACAAATAACCCTCATAGCTATATACCTAAAATACTCTTTAAATTATCTTCATCAATATCGCCTCCAGCAAAATCATCAAAACTACGTTCGGCAGTTTCAATTATATGCTTTTGTATAAATGGTGCTCCTTCTCGTGCACCTTGTTCAGAAGATTTTATACAACACTCCCATTCCATTACAGCCCATAAATCTAATCCGTATTTAGTGAGTTTTGAGAATATGCTACTAAAATCAACTTGTCCATCTCCTAAACTCCTAAAGCGTCCCGCACGATCTTTCCAATCAGCGTATCCACCGTAAACACCTTGTTTGCCTGTAGCATTAAACTCGGCATCTTTTACATGAAAAGCACGAATACGCTCATGGTAAATATCTATAAAAGTCAAATAATCTAATTGTTGCAATACAAAATGACTTGGGTCGTACAATAAATTTGCACGAGAATGATTTCCTGTAGCTTCTAAAAAACGCTCGTAGGAAATCCCGTCATGTAAATCTTCTCCTGGATGAATTTCATAACAGACATCTACACCCTGTTGGTCAAAATGATTTAAAATAGGAAGCCATCTATTTGCTAATTCCTTAAACCCCATATCTACCAATCCGTTAGGGCGTTGAGGCCAAGGATACACTGTATGCCACATTAATGCCCCTGAAAATGTAGCATGAGATTTCAATCCTAATCTACTACTAGCAGTTCCAGATTTTTTTACAAAATCAATAGCCCATTCTGTTCTTGCTTTTGGATTATTTCTAACCTGCTCTGGTGCAAACCCATCAAACATTGTATCATAAGCTGGATTTACAGCTACTAATTGACCTTGTAGGTGTGTAGATAACTCTGTGATTTCTAAACCATATGAGTTTACTTTTCCTTTTAATTCATCGCAATAGGTTTGACTTTTAGCAGCTTTTTCTATATCTATTAAACTAGACTCCCAAGTCGGTATTTGAATACCTTTGTAACCTAAATTAGCAGCCCATTTACACATGCCATCCAAAGAATTAAATGGTGCTTCATCACTTGCAAATTGCGCCAAAAACACTGCTGGCCCTTTTATTGTTTTCATGTGTTTATATTTATTGTTATTCAACGGTCACATGTAACATCCTAAATAATCATTTGGTTGTGTGATTAAATATTAATCATGGATGTTTCATATAATATCTGCTCTATAAATCTAACCAAACGTTCCCTAACTTGTGCGACTCAACACACTTTTCTATAAATTTCATGCCTCTTACCCCATCATTCATTGTTGGGTACTCACCACTATCATAAGATTCATTTCTTATAGCTTTAGCTACGCCATAGTATATGTTTCCCATAGAATCAAAAATACCTTCTGGATGTCCAGGAGGTAATTTAGTGCCATCTAATGAAACTTCACCATTATATGCATGCCCAGGTTTTAATACTTCCATAGGCTTATCGTCTGTTAAATAGTACAAATAATTAGGGTTTTCTTGCTTCCAATTAAAGCCGCCTTTTGTACCGTATATTTTTACTTCTAAACCATTTTCCTCGCCAGTAGCTATTTGGCTTGAACGAATAACACCTTTAACATATTCTGAAAAGCGTATTAATATGGTGCCATCAACATCTAGTTGATTGTCTTTGTATCTTGTATTTAAATCTGCTAAAACAAATTTAACTTCAAGTCCCGTTAAATATTCAGCCATATTAAAAGCGTGAGTACCAATATCTCCAACACAACTACTTATACCAGCTTTTTTAGGGTCTAATCGCCAAATAGTTTTTCGCAATTCTTTATCTAAAAGTATTGGATTTATCCAACCTTGATAATACTGAATATCTACTTTATGAACTTCACCTATAACTCCTAATTGAATCATTTGTCGCATTTGACGAACCATTGGATAACCTGTATAAGTATAAGTTACTGCAAAAATGGTATTTGACTTTTTAAGTGCGCTTTCCAAAATCGTAGCTTCTTCAAGCGTTGTAGTTAACGGCTTTTCGCAAATTACGTGGAAACCATTTTCTATAAGTTTCTTTGCCATTGGGAAATGCAAAAAATTTGGTGTAAGTACTGAAACAACTTCTATTCTTTCAGACTCTGGAAGCTTTAATTCTTCTTCAATAAACGTTTCAAAATCTATATAAATGCGATTTTCAGATAACCCAAGTTTTTGTGCAAAATTTATATTTTCTTCCCAAACTGGATTAAATACACCTCCAACAATTTCATATTTATCAAACATTGAAGATGCTACCCTATGCAAAACACCTATAAGCGAATCACCTCCTCCTCCGAGGATTCCTAATTTAATTTTTTCTGACATAATTTTTATTAATATAACAAGACAACAACTATGCTATTTTTCGTTTTTTCATGTAGATATTCAACCCAAAAAATGCTACAATTAGAATTGCTGGTAAAATAGACATGGTTCTTAATGCTTCTGTAGCATTAGCATCATCCATAAGTTTACCCATAATTGGTAATACTATTGAAACAGAAAACATTCCAGCACCTCCCATAACTGAAAGCCCTAAAGCACCTGTTTCTGGTAAATACTCAGCTACAAAACCTAACATTGTAGGCCAGAAAAAAGTAACACCTACCGCAAAAATTGCAGCAGCAACAAATGTCATGCCTCCAGTTGTAACGGTTAATAGCCAAAGTCCTATAAAAGTAAAAATTGCAGAATACAATAACATTCCTGAAGGACTCAATTTATGAACTACTTGACCAGCGAATAACCTACCCAATGCCATAATACCGTTTATAAAAGCCAAAACTAATAATGGTGCAGCAACCGATGTTTTTAATAAAGATTCTATACGTTGTGTAGTACCAAGCTCTGAAGCCGCTGTTAAGAACATACAGATCACCATAAATAAAAATAGTGGATTTAATACGCTTCTAAACATTTTCTTGTTACTAATCCCCATTTGTACACGCTCTGTAACTGGGAATTTTTGACCAAAAAACATGATTCCATAAATTGCTAACGGAATAAATAGGGTTGCTACCATGACTTGCCAACTTAATCCCATTACATCCATAATAAGCCATCCTAAAATTGAACCAATTACAATACCTCCAGGAAACCAAACATGAAACCTGTTAAGCATTTTAGTTTTGCTATCTGGATACATGGATGCTACCAAAGGGTTTAATGCAGCCTCAACCATACCATTACCAATACCTACAAATAATGTAGCTATAAAAAGGGAGGTCATAGAATCTGCCATAAGAGTCAAAACAATTCCAATAATATGTGTAAAGAAAGCAATCCAAGTAATTTTCTTAATTCCAAGTAAATCAACAAGTGGCCCACCAATAATCATTGCAATTGTAAATCCAAAAAAAGCAGGAGCAAAAGCATAACCTAATTGTTCTAATGTTAAACCAATACCTTCAGGACCAAATACAGTTTCTAGTCTTGCTCTAATTGCAAAAGTCATAGCCGTAGTTATTAAAGCAAGACAGCTTGCTAAAAAAAGCTTATTTTTGTTAATATTCTCCATTTTATTTTTAGTTTTTAATAGTTAGTCTTTTTTATTTTATTTCTCCCGAAGCTTTTTCAAGTAATTTTTTAGTTGCGATAATACCTTCCTTTTCTTCTAACCTACTTCCTTCGTATTCTATTCCTATATAACCTGAATACCCTGCATCTTTTACAGTTTGCAATATTCTTACATAATCAATAACAGTTTCATTTCCATGTTCATCAAAGTCATACGATTTGGCACTAACAGCTTTAGCATAAGGCATTAGCTCTTTAACTCCTTTATACTTATCGTATTCATCTTCACAACCATCTTTTTTACGTTTAATACAGAAATTACCAAAATCTGGTAGCGTACCACAATTAGGCATATTTACTTTAGCCATAACCGAAGATAGCCACTGCCCATTTGATGTAAAACCACCATGGTTTTCTACCAAAATATTAATCCCTTTTGTTTGGGCATATTCTGATAGTTTTGTTAAACCCACCACTGCTTGATTTAAAACTTCATTATATGTGCCTTCTCCGTGCGCATTAACTCTAATGGAATGGCATCCTAAAGCTTTTGCTGCGTCTACCCATTTTTTATGTTTTTCTAATGCAGATTTTAATTCATTTTCATCACTAGTTGCCAAATTACCTTCACCATCAATCATTATTAGTAAATTTTTTACACCATGCTTTTCACTTTCAGATTTAAGTTTTTCTACAACTTCATCAATGCCCACTTCGTTAACTTCTTTTTTGTAAAGACCACTAACATATTCGATAGCTTCAAAACCTAAACCTTTAGCTTCTTTAGCAAAATCGAAAGGATTCATTTCTCCACTCCTAATCTTTTTATTTAAAGACCATTGCGCTAATGAGATTTTAAAAAACATAGGCTTTTCGACATTTTTGTTTATAGCAGTATCTGTTTCTTTTTTAGATTTTTTACAAGCCAAAAAAACAAGTACAGACATCACTATAATTACTCTTGTAATGTTATATATTATTTTTTTTATATACATAATTAATTTTTGTTTAACATTAAAAATTTAATTAACAACGTGAATATAAATTTTAGCACTTAAAAACATGTGTGTTTTTATTCAGTGAAAGAATTTAAACAACTTTAATCGCTTTAAAATAGTTAGGCTAGTTGATGATTTTTCATTGTCTTTTCCAATCTATATTCATTTGGCGAACATTTTTCGTGCTTTTTAAATACTGTTGCAAAATATTGACTAGTTGCAAAACCACAGATATAAGCCACTTCTGCGATGGTTAAATTCTTGTCCTCTAGAAGTATTTTTTTTGACATCTCTAAACGCTTCATAGTTAAATAACGCATAGGTGTTAAATTAGTTAGCCTTTTAAAATGATGTGTAAATCTAGTTAAACCTACACCTGCAGACTGAGACATTAACTCAATAGTCCAGTTTTCAGTTAAATTATTTTCTAATTCTTTAAGGAAAAATTTTACACTTCTTGAACTATCAGTGAGCGACTCGTTTAAAACAACATCATCAGTATTTAATAAATCAAGTATTAAAATTAAAAGGTAATTAACAAGAAGTCTAATTCTTGAAGCATTACTACCATCAATATCGGTATCAACAGCTTTACTTATCTGAAGAAAACAATCTCTTATTTTTTTGTCTGTTTTTAAAATAGATTTTTCATTCTGTCTTAAAATTGTAGTAAGCCTTGATAAATCATCAGGTGTTAAAGTAATCCACTCTGGCCAAACCCAATCTTGATGAGGTCTGCGAACACCTAAATCTATAATAACCCAATAAAATTTACCCATTCCAATATTTGGATCCCCAACTTTATGAGCCTCCCAAGGTCTTGTAATAGTTAGATAATTAGGTTGCAAAATCATTTCCTTATTTTCTTGCGAATATGGCATAGTTCCAGATTCTAAAAAATGAAATTCAATCCCTTCATTTCTATGCCAATCTAAACCCCAATCTTGTGGCTCGTTTGCATCCCAATACCCAATACTGTTTAAACCTAACGTATTTTTATCTAAACGATTACCAGGATAGGTGTGTCTTGCCAATGCTTTAAACTTTAGTTTTTTTCTATTAACCGCATCTACTAATGGTAAGCAAGTATCAGCATGATAAACAATTCCGTCTGCTTCATAAGGTTTTATTTTTTGTATATTTATCATCACTGAAATAATTTGAACATTATTATCCCGCAAATTAATTAATTTTCCATTTATTTTAGAATTTAATTTTCATTTTCTCCGTTTTTAACAAAAAAATTATTACACATTTACCCTAAAGTTAGTTTTATAGTTAAATAATACTTCAAAGCGTTTTATATGGAAAAAGCAGAAATAACAAAAAACCTTGAATCTTATGACGCCATTGTTATAGGAACAGGAATTACAGGTGGTTGGGCAGCCAAAGAACTTTGTGAAAAAGGATTAAAAACCTTAGTTCTAGAACGCGGTAAAATGGTTAAGCATGTTGAAGATTATCATACCGCACATTTAGATCCTTGGGACTTGCCAAATGGTGGGCAACCAACAAGAAAAACCTTGGAGCGAAAGCCAAAACAAAACCGCTCAGGTAATTATATTATGCACGAAGCGCGTCAACACTACTTTGTTGATGATTTAAAACACCCGTACAATGAAGTAAGGCGGTTTGATTGGATTAGGGGATACCATGTTGGTGGGCGCTCTCTTATGTGGGGCAGACAAAGTTACAGGTTAAGTGATATTGATTTTGAAGCTAATAAAAAAGAAGATATCGCTATAGATTGGCCTGTAAGATATAAAGATATTGCACCCTGGTACAGTTATGTTGAAAAACACATTGGAGTAAGTGGTGAAAAATTAGGACTTAAACAATTACCTGATAGTGAGTTTTTAAAACCAATGGAGCTTAATTGTGTCGAAAAACATTTAAAACAAAAAATTGCAGAAAATTTTGACGACAGACTTCTTACAATTGGAAGAACAGCACATATAACTGAAGGCACAAAACCAGGTGCTGGAAGAAGCACGTGCCAATTTAGAAGTAGATGTATGAGGGGATGTCCTTTTGGAGCTTATTTTAGTAGTAACTCATCAACACTACCTGCTGCCGAAGCAACTGGAAATATGACTTTAAGACCCAATTCTATCGTTCACGAAATAATATATGATGACACATTAAAAAAAGCTACTGGTGTTAAAGTGATAGATGCTGAAACCAAAGAAACTGTTACATATAATGCAAAAATTATTTTTTTATGTGCCTCTGCAATAGCTTCAGCTTCAATTTTATTACAATCAAAATCAAAACGTTTCCCTAATGGATTAGGCAATGATAGTGGCGAATTAGGACATAACATTATGGACCATCACTTTCATGTAGGAGCCACAGCAAAAGTTGATGGCTTTGATGATAAATATTATAAAGGCAGAAGGCCAAACGGAATTTACATACCACGTTTTAAAAACATTGGAGGCAAAACTAATACCAAAAAATTCAAAAGAGGTTATGGTTATCAAGGAGGTGCTACAAGAGGAAACTTAAGTGAATTAGTTGCCGAATTAAAATATGGGCCAGAATTAAAAGAAGAAATCTTAAAACCAGGACCTTGGACGATTGGATTATCAGGCTTTGGAGAAACTCTACCAAATCATAACAACAAAATGTTTCTTGATTATAGCAAAAAAGATGAATGGGGTTTACCAACAGTAACCTTTGATGCCGATTTTGGCGAAAATGAACTGGCTATGAGAGAAGACATGAAAAATCAAGCCATAAATATGCTAAAAGCTGCTGGTTACAAAAATGTAACAGGATATGATAACTCAAAAAAACGAGCTATGGGATTAGGTATACATGAAATGGGTACTGCCAGAATGGGACACGATCCTAAAACCTCAGTACTTAATAAATATAATCAAATACACGCTTGTAAAAATGTATATGTGACTGACGGGTCTTTTATGACGTCGTCTGGATGCCAAAATCCATCACTTACTTATATGGCATTTACCGCAAGAGCCGCTAATCATGCTACCGAAAATTTTAAAAAAATCTAACACATAGTAAAAATGAATAGAAGAAATGCTTTAAAAAAACTAGGACTAGGGTCTGGAATTGTTTTTGCAACTCCAGCACTTGTTAGCTTTTTACAAAGTTGTAATGATGAAACTAACACATGGCAACCTATATTTTTAACATTGGAAGAAAGCATCATTTTAAAGGCAATTACAGATGTCATTATCCCAAAAACTAATACACCTTCAGCTTCTGAAGTTAATGTGCCTCAGTTTATTGATAAATATTTAAATGAAGTTACAGAGTTAGAAGATCAAAAAAACATAAAAAAAGCATTTCAAAAATTAATCAATATTATTAAATCTGATTTTAATAAAAATATCAATAAAGTTTCAGAAGATCAATACAAACTTCTTTTAGATAAACATATGGTATTAAAGGAACCTCAAAGAGAAAAGAACCAACCTATGTCAATATCCAATTTACTAAATACTATTAAATGGATGACTATTAATGCTTACACAATAAGTGAGCATATTGGAGAAAATGTTTTAGCTTACGATCCTGTTCCAGGATACCAAAAAGGTTGTATTACAGTAAACGAAGCGACAGGAGGAAAAGCATGGTCTTTATAATAAATAAAAAAATGGTTACAAATTATAATATTATAATTATTACTTTTTGTACAATTCTTTTATTTAACTGTAAAAATCAAGAAAAGAAAAAAGATGAAACCCAAAAAAAGGAAAATTGGGTAAAATTATTTAATGGTAAAGATTTAAATGATTGGACAATCAAAATAAAAGGACAACCATTAGGGGTAAATTACAAGAACACTTTTGTTATAGAAAATGAGATACTAAAAGTTAATTATGATGAATATAATGACTCCTTTAATGAATCCTATGGCCATATTTATTATAACAAAGAGTTTTCTAATTATAAATTCAGAATGCAGTATCGTTTTATTGGAGAACAATTAAAAGATGGTGCAGGATGGGCAACCAGAAATAGCGGTATAATGGTTCATTGTGAAGACCCTAAAAATATTGGCTTAAACCAAAAATTCCCTGTTTCAATTGAAGTACAACTATTAGGAGGCCTTGGAAGTGGCAATCGACCAACAGGCAATTTATGCACTCCAGGAACCAACGTAGTGATGAATGATGAATTATTTACCCCACATTGTGTTAGTTCTAAATCTAAAACCTATAATGGAGATCAATGGGTAAATGTAGAAGTTGAAGTTAGAAACGATTCTATTATAAAGCATTTTATTAATGGAGAAAATGTGCTTACTTACACAAAACTTCAAATTGGTGGTTCAGTTGATTATAACGAAGCTTACTGGAAAAAAATAGAAGGAACACCTCTAAAAAAAGGTTATATTTCTTTACAAAGTGAAAGCCACCCAGTTGAATTTAAAAATATAGAAATACTAGAATTATAACTATCTACAAAAAATGAAATTAAACTATTTTATAAAATTAGGTTTAGCTTTTTTATTACTATTAAAAAGTCAACTACTAGTTGCACAAGGTTTTAATAACTATACCCAAGATTTAAAGGGAGAAATTATTACTATTGAAATGGTAGCAGTAAAAGGTGGTACATTTTTAATGGGTGTAAATGCTGATGACTCTACTAGGAATGATGATGAAAAACCAAGCCATGAAGTAAACGTTGGTGATTTTTGGATGGGCAAATATGAAATCAATTGGGAGCAATATGACACCTTCGTTTTTGGAGAATTTGGTCCAGAAAAATTCAAAGACATTAAAGCACTAAATGAATTAGGGATTGACGCTGTCTCAGGAGCAACTCCGCCATATGTCGATATGAGTTTTAATATGGGAAAAGGAACTGCTCCCGCTGTAAATATGACCCAATATGCAGCCATTATGTATTGCAAATGGTTAACCTCAAAAACTGGTGTATTTTATAGATTACCCACTGAAGCAGAGTGGGAATACGTGTGTAAAAAAGGCAAAACAGATAAGACTAGCAATTTAAAAAATGTGGCTTGGTATGATGAAAACACAAATAACAAATATGAAAAAACTGGGCTAAAAGAAGCAAACAGTTTAGGAATACATGATTTATTAGGCAATGTATCTGAATGGGTTATGGACCAATATGATACCAATTTTTATAAATCATCGCCTAAAGTAAACCCTTGGAATAAACCAACAGAATTATACCCTAGAGTTGTACGAGGAGGCTCGTGGAAAGATACAAAAGACAAATTATGTTGCACAGCTAGAGGTCAATCTAAACAAAAATGGAAAAGAAGAGATCCTCAAATTCCAAAAAGTGATTGGTGGCATACTAATGCACCTTTTGTTGGTTTTCGTGTGGTTAGACCCAAAGCTCAACCATCAAAAGAAGAAATAAAAACATATTGGCTTAACGCTATAGAAGATTACGGCCTAAACTAAAAAAAACATAAGACCATGGAACAAAAAAACAACAAATTAAGTAGACGCCACTTTGTAAAAGGATCGTCGTTAGCAGCAGGAGGTATTATTCTAGCACCTTCATTATTAGGTGCAACTCCCTTAGCACATACCGCTAAAAAATTAAAAATAGCTGTAGTTGGCTGTGGAGGACGTGGATCAGGAGCTGTTGTACAAGCCCTTAAAGCAGATAACAACACTGTATTAGTAGCCATGGCTGATGCTTTTGAAGATAGATTAGAAGATGCTTACAAAAGATTCAATAAAATATTTGGAGAGGATAGAATTAAGGTAAAAGCCTCTCATAAATTTGTTGGATTTGGGTCTTATAAAAAAGCAATTGACGCTGCAGATGTTGTTATTTTAACAACACCTCCAGGTTTTAGACCTCAACATTTTGAATATGCAGTTTCTCAAGGAAAACATGTGTTTATGGAGAAACCTGTAGCTACAGATGTAGTAGGCATCAAAAAAGTATTAGAGGCGGCAAAAGTAGCTCAAGCAAAAAAATTAAATGTAGTGGTTGGTTTACAACGACACTACCAACCAAGTTATGAAGCTACCTATAGCCGAATTAAAAATGGAGAAATAGGAAATATAGTTTCTGGACAAGTATATTGGAATTCAGCAGGTGTTTGGGTAAGACCTAGAGAAGCGTCTCAAACAGAAATTGAATATCAAATGAGAAACTGGTATTATTTTAATTGGCTGTGTGGTGATCATATTTTAGAACAGCACATCCATAATATTGATGTTGCCAACTGGTTTATTGGAGATTACCCAATTAAAGCACAAGGTATGGGAGGACGTGAAGTTCGAAAAGGAAAAGACCACGGGCAAATTTTTGATCATCATTTTGTTGAATTCACCTATGCCAATGGAGCAGTGATTAGTAGTCAATGTAGACATCAAAAAGGCTGTATGAATCGTGTTTCTGAAACATTTCAAGGCACATTAGGAACTTCTTATACTGATGGCGGAAGTAATGCTGAATTAAAATCTTATGATGGTAAGGAAATCTATAGACACAATAGTGAAAATGATTTGAATCCTTATCAAATTGAGCATAATCGATTGTTTAAATCAATAAGAAATGGAGAAGTTATTAATGATACAGAGTATGGCGCAAAAAGTACGATGACAGCCATATTAGGTAGAATGGCGACGTATTCTGGAAAAATGATAACTTGGGATGAAGCTATGGCAACTGACTTAAAACTGGTCCCAGATGAAGACACTTTAACTTGGGACTCTCTAGCACCAGTTAATAAGGATGCAAACGGGAATTATCCGATTCCTGTACCTGGGTTTACTAATTTTTCATAATTAAGGCTGCTAATTATAAAGACTATAGATATGAAAAGAAGATCATTCATTAAAAAAGGAGCTGCTACAGCTTCATTTATATCTTTTGGTTTACATGGAATGAATACGCTTAACAACAAAAAAAACAACTTTATGAGTAAACATAATTTTAATTTAAAATACGCACCACATTTTGGCATGTTTAAAAATCTTTCAGGAAATGACTTGATAGACCAATTAAACTTTATGGCAGACGAAGGATTTACTGCTTTTGAAGATAATGGCATGATGAAAAGAGACATTTCTATGCAGAACAAAATTGGTGAAACACTTGCTAAACGCAATATGACTATGGGTGTTTTTGTTGTTGATAAAGGCGGAAACATGGCAAATACACTGGCTGCCGGTAAAAAAGAGCATGTTGATATTTTTTTAGATGGGTGCAAAAGAGCTGTTGAAGTTGCAAAACGTGTAAACGCAAAATGGATGACTGTTGTTCCTGGTGGTTACCAAAGAAATTTACCAATAGGAATTCAAGATGCGAATGTAATTGAAGCATTACGAAGAGGAGTCGAAATATTTGAACCTCATGGGTTAACAATGGTTCTAGAGCCATTGTCTGATTCACCAGATTTGTACTTACAAAGATCAGATCAAACCTATATGATTTGCAAAGGGGTAAATAGTCCAGCGTGTAAAATCCTCTATGACATATATCATCTTCAAAAAACAGAAGGGCATATTATTAGAAACATAGACCTTACATGGGATGAAATAGCCTATTTCCAGATAGGTGATAATCCTGGAAGAAAAGAACCAACAACAGGAGAAATAAATTATAAAAATGTGTTTAAACATATTTATGATAAAGGATTTACAGGTGTTTTAGGTATGGAACATGGTAATTCTAGAAAAGGAAAAAATGGAGAAAGAGCAGTAATTAATGCCTATAAAACCAGTGATGATTTTTTAAAATAGTTTAAATTCTAAAAAAATAATGAATACTAATCAAGCAAGCAAGTCAAAAAAAAACATTAATTACATTTTATTTATAATTTTTGCTGCTTTTGCTTATCTACAACTTAATGATCCTGATGGAGTTTTATGGTTTGTTATTTACTTGAGCGTAGCTTTAATATGCCTACTAAATAATTTTACAAATATTCCTAGATTAATAATCCTTATAGTTAGTATTTCACTATTAATATATTCAGCATTTCATTTTTCTTTATTTATTGAATATTTACAAACTGATAATAAAGAAGAACTTTTTGGAGAAATGGTTTACGAAAAACCATATTTAGAAGGCACCAGAGAGTTTATTGGCCTTTTAATGGCCGCTTTTGCTGTTATATTTCAATTAAAAAAACAGTAAATAATAACCATTTTTAAAATACTTACCGTTCTATTTTCTCAAATGAGAAGCAAAGCTTAAATTTAAAAACTCAATCAACATCTAATCAAAATATGAACAAAATTTTATTGCTTTTTGTTTTTACAATAGCAAGCACTTTTTTCAACCCTATTTTTTCTCAAAATAATATTACCGGAGAAGTAAAAAATACTAATGGCAATGCTTTAGAAGGCGTTAGCATTATTTTAAATCCTAATAACTATTCAACTACAACAAATGCCAGTGGCATTTTTAATTTACAAAATATACCAGATGGAAATTACATAATATCAATTTCACATTTAGGCTACAAAACTATTAAGAAGTCTATTGAAATAGCTAAAAAAAACATAACCCTTTCTTTTGTTTTAGAAGATGATTTATTAAGCTTACAAACCATTGTAGTTACTGGTACTTTTGACTCTAGAACATCCTTAGAATCTAGCACATCTATTAGTACTTTGAATGATAAAGCCATACAACAAGTTTATCCACAAGGAACCGCAAATTTACTTCAAAACATCCCTGGCACATTTACTGATGCATCTGCAGGTGAAGTATTCACAAAAGTTTACACACGAGGTATTTCTGCTTCTGCAGAAGACGATACAGGTTGGTATTATGTATCGCTACAAGAAGATGGATTACCGGTTAGTCTTGTACAACATTCTTACTATAGTCCAGATATCTTCCATCGCTTAGACTTAACCACTAAAAAAGTAGAAGCTATTAGAGGTGGAAGTTCATCAATAACAGCACTTAATGCGCCTGGTGGTATTTATAATTTTATTTCGCAAGGTATTCGAAATGACTTTGGTGGCGATATTCAACTAACGAACGGTTTTCAAGGAGAAGGCAACGCCTTATATAAAATTGATGCAAACATTGGTGGCACATTAGGCCATAATTGGTTTTTTAATGCTGGTGGACATTACAGACATGACGATGGTGCAAGAAACACAGATTTTCCTTTTAGCAAAGGTGGGCAATTTAAATTCAATGTTGTTAAAAAGAATTCTAATGGCTATCTTAAGTTTTATGGCAAGCTACTAAACGACAAAACCAATAGGTATACTGGCGTTGCGGCAACAAACTGGAATAATCCAACACCGGCATTTGGGCAAGATTTTAAATCAACCTCTTTATTAATGCCAAGTTTTAATGCTAATATTCCTGACGGACGAAACCTTGCCCAAGGTGCAACAAATAGCTTTAACCCATCGCAAGGTGTGCATGCCAAAGATTTAGCTTTTGGCTTTGATATTTCGCAAAATTTAGGAAATAATTGGCTGCTAAAAAATAATATAAAATTCTCTGCTAAAGATGCCAATTGGCAAACTTCAATAAGTAATGCTTTTGTGTCTTTAAACAACCCACTATCCTATTTTATTAGTGGTGCTAGTTTTCCTATTGGACAAGTTGTTTTTAGAGATGTACAATCGGGTTCTGAATTAGCCAGAGTTAATAACAGTGGTATTTTGGGAGGCGACCCTATTCAATATTTAACACAAGGCAATTTACCAAATGATGCCATCATGGGAACATCGGCTTGGTATAAAGACAATAAAGCTGATGAGTGGATGAATGAATTTACACTTCAAAAAAAATTAGAAAACCATAACATTACAACAGGTTTTGCTTTGGGGTTTTCTGATACTTCTCTATTCACTCAAGGAAGCTTTGGTTTTGTAACATACGAACCCAACCCTAGAATGCTTCGTGTAACTCTTGAAAACCCAGGAGATCCTATAATTCAGTTATCAGACTCTAATGGAATTAGTAATTATGGTGGTTTATTTTTTGTAAATTCAAGAGCCAAAGTAAGCCAAATAGCTACTTTTATTAATGATAGATGGAAGATTTCCAATAATGTTCATTTAGATTTAGGTTTACGTTACGAAACTATTAAACATAAAGGCAGCAAAGATCGTTTTGCGCCGTTTACACAAAATGGTGGTTTAGACGGAAATGATAATACTGCATACGATAATGGAATTTTAGCCCCAACTGGTGAACGCGATAATTTTAATTATAACTATAATTACCTATCTTTTTCGGGAGGAATTAACTTTAAAATTGATGAGGAAGCCGCTTTGTTTGCAAGATTTTCAAAAGGAAATAAAGCTCCAGAATTAAACTACTATTTCAACAATTTTTCAAACGTGCCTATTAACCAAAAAGGTGAAATACAAAAAATAAATCAAGCTGAATTAGGCTTAAAATATAATCTGACTGATTTTTCATTTACAAGCACCTTCTTTTGGAGTCAACTTAAAGATATTGGCATCGCTAATTTTGAATTTGATTCTGGTAATAATAGTATCTTTTATACACCTATTCAGTTCAACACATCTAGAACGATTGGTTTAGAGTGGGAAAGCGTATATGCTCCAATTCAAAATTTTACCTTTCGTTTTAATGGCATCATCCAAAACCCAAAAGCTACAGACTGGAAGGTTTATGATGCTGCAGGTTCGGTTGATACTAGCGATGATAGCATTACAGATTTTTCAGGGAACACTTTATCATTTAACCCTAAATTAATGTTCAATCTTAGTAATGAATATCAAAAAGATAAACTTTCTGCATTTATAAAATGGCAATTTATGGGTAAGCGTTATGGCAATGTTTCTAATGGGTTTAAGCTTCCTGCTTATAGTATTTTTAATGCGGGTGCTGGATATCAAATTAGTAAAAATTTATCAACAGATATACTAGTTACCAACCTATTTAACTCGGAAGGATTAGCCAATTTTTTTGGTGCTAATAGTTTTGGCGCTAATGCAAATGGTGCAACATCAGAGTTTATAGCAGCAAACCCAGATACTAGTTTTGTAGTTTTTCCTGTTTTACGCAGAAGAGCATTAATAAAATTAAATTATAGTTTTTAATACAACCAATAAAAAATTAATTAAAATGAAACCTAGTTTTACAAAGTTTATTTCGGCGTTCATGATATGTATTATGGTAGCATCATGTAGTAAAAAAGAAGAGAAAATACTGGTATTTAGTAAAACTAATGGTTTCAGGCATGGCTCAATTGAAGCTGGAATAAATGCAATAAAAAAACTGGGTAAAGAAAATAATTTTAAAGTGGTTACTACTGAAGATTCATTGTATTTTGTTGAAGATTCCTTAAAACATTTCTCTACCGTTGTTTTTTTAAACACTACTGGTGATATTTTAAACCATGAGCAACAAGCAGATTTTGAGCGTTATATTCAATCAGGAGGTGGTTTTGTGGGTGTGCACGCTGCTACTGATACTGAGTATGAGTGGCCATGGTACAACAAACTTGTAGGGGCATATTTTGAAGGACATCCGCGCATACAAGAAGCGACTTTAAATGTGCTTAACAAAACACACGAATCGACAAAACATCTTGATAATACTTGGATAAAGTCTGATGAATGGTATAATTTTAAAAGTATAAATACTGAAGTTAACGTGCTAATTACCATAGACGAAACAAGTTATGAAGGTGGGACAAATGGCGATAATCATCCCATTTCATGGTATCATAATTTTGATGGTGGCCGTGCGTTTTATACCGAAATGGGTCATACAAAAGAAACTTTTGAAAATTCAACTTTTGTAAAACATTTGTTAGGTGGTATTAAATATGCTATTGGTGACAATAATTTAAATTATAGTAAAGCAACATCTGATCGTGTGCCTACGGAAAATCGATTTGTAAAGCAAGTTTTAGATTTTAATTTAAACGAACCTATGGAATTGGATGAGCTACCAGACCAAGGTATATTATTTATTGAACGTAGAGGTGCCTTAAAATTATTTGATTTTAAAATAGAACAGACCGAAACTATAGCGCAACTTGATATATTTTACGGTAACGAAGATGGGTTATTGGGTTTAGCTGTAGACCCTAACTACAAAACCAATCATTGGATTTATTTGTTTTATTCTCCACCTGGTGATGAACCGCTGCAATATGTGTCGCGTTTTAATTTAATTGATAAAAAACTAGATTTAGAATCTGAAAAAATACTACTTAAAATTCCAACTATAAGAGAGTGTTGCCACAGTGGAGGAGCCTTAGAGTTTGGACCTAAAGGAAACTTATTTATTACTCTAGGCGATAACACAAACCCTTTTGAATCTTCTGGTTTTGCACCAATTGACGAACGCGAAGGACGAGCACTTTGGGATGCCCAAAAATCGGCTGCTAACACGAATGATTTACGCGGAAAAATATTAAGAATAAAGCCTGAAGACGATGGTACATATTCTATTCCTAAAGGCAATTTATTCCCAGAAGGCACTCCAAACACAAGACCAGAAATTTATGTAATGGGCTGTAGAAATCCGTTTAGATCATCAATTGATAGTAAAACGGGGTATCTCTATTGGGGCGATGTTGGCCCAGATTCAGGTAAAGATAACCCAAATAGAGGTCCCAAAGGAATGGGTGAATTCGACCAAGCTAGAAAAGCTGGCTTTTGGGGTTGGCCTTATACTAGAGGTAACAACCAAGTTTATAACGACTATAATTTTACAACGCAACAATCAGGTTCCAAATTCGACCCTGAACATTTAATTAATAATTCTCCAAACAATACAGGATTAAAGGAATTACCTGTTGCACAAAAATCTCTAATTTGGTACTCTTATGATAAATCGGAAGAATTTCCTTGGTTAGGCGTTGGTGGTGTAAACCCCATGGCTGGACCTATTTTTCATGCTTCAAATTTCCCTAAAGCAAATGACAAAGCTTTTCCAGAGTATTTTGAAGACAAACTTATTGTTTATGAGTGGATGAGAGATTGGATTTATGTTGTTACACTAGATGAAAATTATAATTATAAAAAAGCAGACCCTTTTATGCCATCAACAGAATTTTCACATCCTATGGATATGATTTTTGGTTCTGATGGCAACCTTTATGTTTTAGAATATGGACAAAAATGGAATTCTCAAAACTTAGACGCACGCTTAAATAAAATATCATATACAAGAGGAAACAGATCACCTATTGCTAAAATTACAGCAGATAAAATAGTTGGAGCAACTCCGTTAACTATTCAATTTTCTGCCTCAGAATCTATTGATTATGATAATGACAAACTAACTTACGCATGGTCTTTTACAAATGATGAAGTACAATCAACAGAAATAAACCCATCATTCACTTTTAAAGAATCAGGAACGTATACAGTTAGAGTAAAAGCAACCGATACAAAGGGTAAAACCAGTACTGCAGAAACTAAAATTTTGGTAGGTAATGATCCTCCAGAAATAAGCATTCAAATTGAGCCAAATAATAAAACGTATTGGGATAATAAAAAAATAAATTATAATATCATTGTTAATGATAAACAAGATGGAAGTACTGAAAATAATGTTATCGATGCCAGTAAAGTAAAAGTTACTTTAGATTATATCCCTGAAGGTAGCGACTTAATAAAAGCTACCATTGGACATCAGCAAAATACGGTGCCAGAAGGCAAAAAACTTATTGATAGAAGTGATTGTAAAGCATGTCATGCCGAAAAAGAAAAGGTAAATGGGCCGACTTACATTGAAATTGCTAATAAATACACATTAAAAGATGCGAGTTATTTAATCGGTAAAATTATTAAAGGTGGAAGCGGTGTTTGGGGAGAAACTATGATGTCTGCGCACCCACAATTAAAACCAAATGAAGTTGATAAAATGGTTAAATATATTTTATCGTTAAAACCAAACAAGACTGCAACAAAATTGTTACCATTAAAAGGTACTATTACATTTAACAAGCACATTGGTAGTAAAAATAAAGGCATATATGTTTTAATGGCATCTTATATGGATAATGGTAATGATGGACAACCAGAATCTAGTTTATCGGCTAGAGAACAAGTTATTTTTAAAGCGCCAAAAATTCAAGCTGAAGATGCTATTGAAAAAAAGTAGTAGTCTAAGAAGTTGGAGAGCCGCAGGCGAAATCTTGTAAGTTCTGTTGTTCTTAATTCTTATTTAAGGTTTGGCAATACATAAAAAACGTTACAAAAAGAAAACATTGGATTCAATCAGCCAACTGAGGCAATGACTATCAAAGATGGTATGCATCATGGAGCTTGACCCAATAAAATCTATAGTGGCAAACAAAAATACAAAATATTATTTATAGCAATTTATACCATTTTAAATAGTAAAAGTCGTTATATTTTAGTATCTTTCACTATGGCAAAACCGAAAGAATTTACAATACAAGAATCTGTTTCTACGCTTGAAACACTTCGCAAACAACAAACT
>NZ_JAKKDU010000014.1:0-33552 GCF_021728535.1 Wocania arenilitoris
ATATCAAGCAACGCTACAAAAATCAAAGATTTGAATCCATGGAAGATTTAAAAAAGTGGTTGCATGGAACGGTCAACAAAATGAGTGCCGAAACTATTAAATCAATTACAGCAAATCATCATAATATAGATGCCTTTATGGCGACATCATAAAGTTAAATTGGTATTACTCTAAAAGTTTCTCTCATAACATAAAAGAAGCTATAAATTATAAGTGAAGAAGCTAAACCCAATACAATTTCTAAAACCACTCGCTCAAGAGAAATATTCTTAAACCTTACAGAAGAATCATAAAAACGTCGGTTTAGTTTCATAAAAAAAGTATATACTAATATGCATTTGTTAGATATAAAATGTTACATTATTTTATTTCTTCAAATAATTATGAGATGTTGAAACGAGTTCAGGATGACAAACTTATCTAATTAATTCCTTAACCTCTCCAAAATCCAATCCACCATAGTTACCAGAGCTCATTAAAAGCAATGCTTTATTATCAAAGTTTTGTGAGAATAAAAAGGCTTTAAAATCGTCTGGATTGGTATAAATAATTAAATCGTCGCGTTGGAATGCATTGGCAATTTGTTCATGAGAAATGGCATCTAGTTTTTTAATTTCAACGGCATGTGGTGAATAGAAAACCACGGCAACATCGGCAGCATTTAAAGCTCCTTTATATTCTTTTAAAAACTCAACATTTAAGCTACTATAAGTGTGTAATTCTAAACAAGCAACTACGGTTCTGTTAGCATATTGCTCTTTTACGGCATTGGTAGTAGCTTTAACTTTACTTGGTGAGTGTGCAAAATCTTTAAAGGCTACACTATTATTACTTTCAGCTATTTTTTCAAGTCGTTTACTGGCACCTTTAAATGTTGAAATGGCTTCGTAAAAATCGTCCTCATCAATACCCATGTGTTGGCATATCCATTTAGCTCCTGCTAAATTATTAAGATTGTGTTTTCCAAAAACTTCGATGGGTAAATCGCCCTCTGAAGTTTCTAATAAAGTTTGTCCGTTTTCAACTGTATATTCTGGAGTTTTATATGGTAACTTTCTAATGGTGTTTTTCGATGCTTCAACAATACGCTTCACTTCAGTATCTTCTTCATTGTAATTAATGCTTCCGCCACTAACTATAGAATTAACAAATATGCTGAACTGTTCTAAGTAGTTTTCATAGGTAGGAAACACATTAATATGATCCCACGCAATACCACTTAACAAAGCAATATTGGGTTTGTATAAATGAAATTTTGGTCGTCTATCTATTGGCGAACTTAAATACTCATCGCCTTCTAAAACTATAAAATCGTTGTCTTCTGTAAGTTTTACCATGACATCGAAACCTTCTAACTGTGCACCAACCATATAATCAACATCTCTATCATGATAATGCATTACGTGCAATATCATGGATGTTATAGTTGTTTTTCCGTGGCTTCCGCCAATTACAACACGGGTTTTATGTTTAGACTGCTCGTATAAAAACTCTGGATAGCTATATATTTTTAAACCTAATTCTTGAGCTTTTAACAACTCTGGATTATTGGCTTTGGCATGCATGCCTAAAACAATGGCATCTAAATTAGGGGTGATTTTTTCTGTAAACCAACCAAAGGTGCTGGGTAGTAATCCTTTAGTTTTTAATCTTGATTTTGAAGGCTCGAAAATAACATCATCGCTTCCTGTTACGTTATAACCTTTATTGTGCAAAGCTATGGCTAAATTGTGCATTGCAGAACCGCCAATAGCTATAAAATGTACATTCATATTATTTTTTAATAAGTATTGTAAAAATAATATTTAAAATTCAGGAATTACGGCAAGACTATTAAAAAGTTTTGCCTTTGTACTAAAGAATTTATATTGTACTTCTATAGCCTTTAATTGCCCGTCAATTAGTTTAGACTCTCTAGAATTAACTAAAAATAATGAGCTTTCTCCAAGCGTAAATTTACGCTCTTCTGCCTCTAACATTTTAGAATAATCAGTTACCATTTGACTTACTAACTCATTTTGTGACACATAAGAATCAAGTTCTTGCCGCAAAGCATTTATTTTGTTTTGAAGATTAACTCTAGTGGCATCAATTTCGAACTCGGTATCTTGTGTTTTAATTTTTGCTAGTCTTAAATCGCCTCTTTCTTTTCTTAAAAAAAGAGGAAAAACAATGTTTAGACCACCTTTGTATTGTGCTGTATTAAATGATTTTGCTATATCTGGGTTTTCTGTTAAAAAGTTATATTCAACATCAACTTTAGGTAAAAGTTTATTGGTTTTTAGTCTTCTGTCTAATTCTAAACTTTGAAGTTTATAGTCTAATGAAATCATTTTTGGATGTGTAGCAACAGTCAACTCATCTTCTTCTAATTGGTTAATATTGAATGTAGCATCAATAATTGGATTTGAATTTACATCTGGAACTACATTAGATTGTAATTCTACTGGCACATTGTTTTCTAACCATAAAAATGTAGAAAGCTCAAAGGCTGCTTTCATGAATTTAACTTTAGATTGCTCTAAGCTTAATTTACGTTGATTAATAGCAATGCGTGCTTCTACAACATCAATTTTAGCTCTTTCGCCAACCTCGGCACCGCGTTCTATACCTCTAAACCTTAACTCTGCATTAACCAAGAAATTTTCAAATAATTTTAACTCATTGTAAGCTTGTAGCCATTTAAAATAACTCATTGAGGCGTCATAAAGGATGTTGTTTACAAAAATATCTCTATCTGCTTTTGCTTGTTCTCTAAATAATCTGGCTTGCTTTAACGAGGCCATACGGTCGTTTATTAATAAGCCTTGGACAACAGGTACTTTTACACCTGCAGAGAATAAACCATCTTGTGGAACAAAACTTTCAGGATTTAAAAAATTGCCAGTGTTTTCTTCAAATGAAGCTTTAAGCTCTATACCAAACCACGTTGGAATTTTAAACATGCCATTAAGCTTGTCAAAATATTCAGTCCCTTTGAATTTCTTTCGATCATAATCAACCTCAAATTTTGGGTCAAAGGCACCACGAGATTTCATTAATTTTGCTTGACTTTCATCAATAACTAATTGCGCTTGTTTTACAATAGGATGAAATTTTTTAACATAACCTAAATACTCATCAAAGCGTAAAACATCTGATGGATTTTCAGTTTGAGAAAATGCCAATAAGCTGAAACCTATAAGTAATATGGTAAGTTTTCGTTTCATTTAATGACCTTTTTTAGTTTTAGTTTTTTTTGTGTCTTCTGGTTGATAATAGTTTGGAGGGAAACTGTTTAGCTGTCGCCAAAGCTCGAACCAAATAGGGACATCATCTAGTAATGCCATTGTAAATGCTCCTGAACCTGCACGAACATCTTTTGGCCAAGGATGCTCATCTTTGTCTGGAGCTAAAAGCACTCTAAATTTTCCGTTTGGGCTTATAAAACGTTCAACAGCAACTACCTCTGCCCCATAAGTGCCGTAAGATACATTTGGCCATCCGCTAAAAACAATTGCAGGCCATCCATCAAATTGTACACGTACTTTTTCTCCTTTATGAATTAATGGTAAATCAATAGGCTCAACAAAAGTTTCTACAGCAAGATCGATTTCTGCTGGTACCAATCCAACTAACTCTTCGCCTTCTTTAAATGTTACGCCAACTCCTCCTTTTAAAGCTTTATTTATATAACCATCATAAGGTGCTGTAATAAAGAGAAGGCTATTTCTTATTTTATAATTTGAATACTGGTTCTCTAATTTTTGCACTTGGGCCTCAGAATCAAACTGACTTGATTGTGCCGAAAATTTATCACTTTCAGCTTTAGATATTTTATCAGAATATTCCGCTCTAATTCGAGACAACTCAATCTTAGCATTAATGACTTGATTTCTGCTAGCCAACAATTTTGTTTCTTGAGAAATGCGTTTAGCTTGAGTTTCTTGTAATTTTACTCTAGCATCTTCTACATTCTTTAGTGCTGCAAAGCCTTCTTTATAGAGTGTGTCGGCACGATTATATTTAGTCTGTGCAATTTTTAAATTTGTTATTGCTGCCTCTAGGTTAATACTATCTGCTTCAACCTTAAGTTTTGACTGCAATAGTTTGTTTTGTGCTTGTTTTAATTTTAGAATGCGCTCATTTTGTAAAGCACTAATTCTAACCCCAGTTGCTTTAACTTTTTGCTTATAAGATTTAACAGAAAAGGCTTTTGCATTCCGTTGTTGCGCAGTGCGCTCAACCAAATTAGGGTCGAAGTATTCACTTTTTACTTCAGAGATTTGCATTATAGTATCTCCTTTTCTTACTCTATCTCCTTCTTTTACAAACCACTTTTCAATACGACCAGGAATTTGTGATTGAATTGTTTGTGGTCTTTGGTCTGGTGTAAGCGTAGTTACATTACCACTACCTGTAATATTTTGTGTCCATGGTAGAAACAGAATAATAAAAACTATAACTGCAAAACCTGCTAAAAATCGGTTAAAATACTTGTAATAATTTTTGTTTAACACATGCTTGCTAGATTTAAATTGAGTTAAATCTACAGTCTTATTTAATGGGTTTTTAGATATATTAAGCATAACTATGTGTTTTAAATAATTTTACCATTACTTAGGTTTATAACATCTGTACATTCATTTGCCCAATCGTTATTAAAGCTAGCAACTATTAGTGCCCATGGGTTTTCTGGAGCAGTTAAATTTTTAATAATTCTTTTAGCTTCATCTGCCTCGAAATGCTCTAATGGCTCTTCTAGAATTAGTAATTTTGGGTTTTTAAGAATAGCTCTTGCCAAAATAATTTTCTTTGCTACTGTAAAGGATATTTGTTTGCCTTCAGGGTAGATAATAGTTTCTAAACCTTTATCGGTCTCTTTTAAAAATGACTTTAAGCCAACCATATCTATAACATTATTTATTTTATCATTACTTATTCCGTTGCTACTTAAAGTAAGATTTTCTCTAATGCTACCTTCAAAAGGTGATTCTTCAGCTAATGACAATCCTAAACAAGAACGATAACTATTAAGTTGTATATTCTGTAAAGAGTCATCATTAACAAATATTTTTCCCTTGGTTGGCTCTATAATACCAGATATAATTCTAAGTAAGCTAGATTTACCAGAACCACTAGGTCCTTTTACTAAAACTCTACTTTTACTATGTAATGATAAAGATATTTTGTCTAGAACTGGATCAATTCTGTTTGGCACCTCATAACTAACTTTTTTTAATTCTATGTTGAATTCTTCTGGCGAATCAATAATAATTCCATTTTGGTTTTCTATATTTTTATCTACAACTTGTCCCATTTTTTCCAGTGAGGTGAGCACGTCATAAAAAGACTCTAAACCTAAAATTAGTTTTTCAACTGAAGCAATAACTAAAAGAATGATAATTTCTGCAGCCACGAACTGACCAATGTTCATTTCTTGATTTAATACCAAAAGACCACCAATAATAAGTAATCCGGCTGTAACAACAACTTTAAAAGCTATCATTTGAATAAATTGTAGTATTAAAATACTAAAATGACTTTCTCTTGCTACCAAATAACCATCTACTAGTTTGTCGTTTTTTTCTAGTGCAAGCGATGTTTTGCCCGAAACCTTAAAGCTAGTTATAGCTCTGGCAACTTCTTGAATCCAGTGGGCAACCATGTATTTCTTCTTAGATTCTTTTAAACTGGTTTGCATGCCTTTTTGAATTGTAAACTTAAATACTATGTAAATGAGTCCAATTAAAATAAAACCAAAAGCTATAAAAAAAGGATGATAAAAAGACAGTAATATTAATGCAAATATAATTTGTAAAGCTGCTGCTGGTACATCTATTAATAATTTTGCAAGACCTTTTTGAACGGTTAATACATCAAAAAAACGGTTTGCTAATTCTGGCGGGTAATAGTTACGCAATTCGTTCATTTTAATTTTAGGAAAACGATACGTAAACTCAAAAGAAGCCCGCATAAAAATACGCTGTTGCACAGTTTCTATAATACGCAACTGCATTAACTGTAGTATGCCTACAAAAACAACGCCTAAGGTAACTAAGGTAACCAGTACAATCCAAGATGTGCTTACTTGTGCGCCTTGTATTAAATTTATAATTGCTTGTATGCCTAATGGCAGGGTTAGACTGATAAGTCCTGAAAATACTGCATAATAGATTACCTGTAACAAATCCTTTTTTTCTAATCTTAGTATGCCAACAAAACGTTGCCAAGGTGTTAGAAGTGGTTTATTTTGATTCATCTGTTGTTGTCTTTAAAACGTTTTGGGTTAGGTTAAGAAAAAATTCTGTTGGAGAAACATTTTCACCACAATCTGTGATAGTGCTAAAATGTTCTTTTAAAAAATGTTGATATAAAGCACCTTCAATAATTGTACTTGATAGGCTTAATGCGTAATTATAATTAGGATTAATATTTAAAATCATATCACGCAAACGGGTTATTAATCTTTTGTAAACAATAAAATACCCTTCTTTGTTTTCTGTATCTACTTCTTTAGTTAGATAAGATTTTGAGTACTCGTTAATAATTATTCTATTTAAAACCTCCTCATTTATATGTGAAAAATTGCTATCATTTTTAATACTTCTAGTTAATATTTCAATAGCTTTTTCTAATTTTAATTTAGGCTCAGAAATGTTATGTGTATTAAATACGAGTTCATACTCAATCCAAGCCCAATACCAAGATGCTAAATACAATAACAATTTATGTTTGCTCTCAAAATATCTATAAATAGAACTCTCGTTAGAACTTATTTTAATACCAAGTTTTTTAAATGTAAAATTGTCAAAACCAATATCATCTATTAATAATATGCTATACTCAATAATGCGTTTTCCCAACTCGGAGGATTCAGGGTCTTTAATAAATATTTTGTCTGGAACAGCTATTTTTAAATTTGAAAGTAAATTTATCATAGTTAAATATTTTGATTGCAAATATAATAGTAATACTATTAATATTACGCATTTAACAAATATTTATATTATTAATAGTTTTAATATAATACATAAATAAAAGTTTATGAATTTAAACTCAGAGTATAGAAATATTAACTTTTTCCTCTTGGAATACTTTAATTTTTGGTAAGTTAGTAATGGCTTTGTCTATCCATTTTAAAGCCTCTTCTTTATTGTTTTTGTGCTTATAAATTTGGGCTAATCTATAATACGCCCAAGCCAATGGCACACCATCTTTGGCAGAATGATTTGCTATGTAGGTTTGTAAACATTGTTTGCCCTTTTCTAATTGTGTATTATATTCGGCGGCCACTTTACCTATTTGATAATGCAGGGCATTGCGCTGGTGTATTTTTTGTGCAGCTTCTATATTTTGAATCGCTTTTTGAGGTTGTTTTTGATTTTCGTAAAGATTAGTTAGTTTATTAAAACAGTTTAAAGATCCGCCTAAATCAATAGCCATTTTATAATATTTTTCAGCTAATTCGGGTTTGTTGTCATATTCATGAATATAACCTTTAGCTAAATAACCATCAACTTGTGAGAGTGCTTCTAACTCGTTTGCAAATTTTAAAGATGTGTTTTTGCTGCCTCCAATAATTCCTGGTAATTGCATATACAGTTCAACTAAAGCCCATCGTGTTTCAATGTGATTTTTATCTAATTCTGCTGCTTTTAAAAAAGCTTTTTTTACATCGCCAATAATACCTAATGCTTTTAATTTATTTACAGAAAGCGCTTTCATGCCTAAAGCTCCTCCATATTTATAGTGGTAGTTTGCTTTATTTTGTTGTGCTTTTACTAATTTTTTATATTGGACTACGGCATCATCCCATTTTTTTTGATATGAAAGAGCGTCACCGAGAAACTCTAATGCTCTTAAGTTATTAGGATGATTTTTTAGAAAATCAATTACAGTTTTTTCAGCTTTTATAAATTGCTTCTTTTTAAGAAGAGAATCAATAGTATTCAAATCAGATTGACCAAATACAAATATTGGAAAAAGTAGTAGGAGCAAAAATTTATTCATAGCATTTAGGTCTAAAAAGCAAAGTTAAACTTTCCTTTTAACTTTAAAAATGGTTAACTTCACTCAACCATCAAGAGCAATTCCTAATTTATTGTTTTTTGGAATAACTTTTGAAAGTACATTGGAGACAAATTTAAATTTATGAAGCACACATTTTTTATATTAATGATTATACTTTTTTCAAATTTAACAATAGCTCAAAATCCAGATTATAAAACGTTATGGGAGAAAGTTGAAAAATTGGAAGTTGAAGGTTTGCCAAAATCGGCATTAAAAATTGTTGAAGACATTTCAGCCAAAGCTAAAAAAGACAATAATCGTCCCCAGTTTATAAAAACGATGCTTTTTAAAAGCAAGTTTGCTTTGGTTTTAGAAGAAGATGCACAACTAAACATAATTAATAATTTTAAAAGTGAAATTGAAAAGAGCTCATTTCCAACAAAAAACATACTAGAAAATATACTAGCTAATTTGTATTGGCAATACTTCAATCAAAACAGATGGCAATTTTATAATAGAACCAAAACCGAATCTAAAGTTGATACTGTTGATTTTAGAACTTGGGATTTACAGACCCTTTTTAACGAAATCCATGTGCATTATCAAAAGTCTTTAAAGAACGGATTAATGCTTCAATTAGAATCATTAACTAATTACAACGCGCTTTTAAACGAGCAAAAAGACTCTAAAATTTACAGACCAACGTTGTTCGATTTTTTAAGTCATAATGCTTTAGAATTTTATAAAACCGACGAGACACATATTACAAAACCTGCGTATAAATTTGAAATTGATAATTTTGAATTATTAGGTGATGCAAAAATATTTTCAAGCTTAAAATTAGCATCAAAAGATTCAATCTCATTACAACTAAACGCATTAAAAATTTATCAAGATTTAATTCGTTTTCATTTGAATAATAAATCACCTTTAGCATTAACTGATGTTAACATAAATCGCTTAAAATTTGTAAATCAGCATGCTACTTTTAATGATAAACAAAGTATTTTATTAAATGCCTTAAAAACAGAAAGAGAGCAGTTAAAAACTCACGAAATTTCTGGGTTGTATGATTATGAGATAGCCTCTGTTTACTATCAACAAAGTTCAGACTATATACCAAAAAGTAAAGAAGAAAACCGCTGGAAATTAAAAGAAGCTATTGCTATTTGCGATGATGTTATTGCTAAATTCCCAAAAAGTAAGGGTGCTGAAAAATGTAAAATTTTAAAGCAACAAATAGAACAACAATCATTACAAATAACAACAGAAAATTTTCTACCAATTCTTGAGAACGCACGTTTGTTAGTGCGTTATAAAAACTTAAATAATCTTAAATTTAAGGTTTTTAAAATCTCAAGAAATCAATTAGAAAAATTTAATGAAACGTATAGAAAAGAAGAGCAACTAGCATTTATAAAAAAGCTTAAACCTGTAACTCAATGGAATAATACCTTGCGTCATGAAAACGATTATCAAACACATACTACCGAGATTTTATTACCAAAATTTAATAATGGTAATTACCTAATTTATGCGTCACCAGAAAATAATGAGGATACCTTTGCTTTTAACACCATTCAAGTTACCAATTTAGCATTAGTTGAAAGTGATAATACAGACTATAAAACCTTTCAAATTATTAATAGGAACAACGGTAATCCAATTGTTAATGTCAAAGTAGAATCAAGTTATTTTAAGAATAATAATCGTAATAGACAAACTGAGGCCTATACCACAGACTCCAACGGGTTTATTAAAATCAAAAAGTCGAAGAAAGTTTACAGAAATATAAATTTAAAAGTAAAACATGGTAATGATGTCGCTTATTTTGGAGATTATTATGTTAATAGGTTTTACAAACGAGGTCAAGAAAAAGTAACCTATAAATCTTTTTTATTTACCGATAGAAGCATTTACAGACCAGGACAAACTGTTTATTTTAAAGGTATTGCAATAAAAAATAACCCTAATAATAGCAGTGTAAGCAGATTTGAAGTTTTAGAAAACGAAGAGGTCTATGCAATTCTGTATAATGTAAACGGAGAAGAGTTAAAAGTATTAAACTTACAAGCAAATGAATTTGGTTCGGTTTCAGGTAAATTCATATTGCCTAATTCTGGTTTAAACGGTCAATATTATATTGAATTGGGTTTAAGGTCTCGTAATAATATGAGAAGTCATACGTATTTCTCCGTTGAAGAATACAAGCGCCCAAAATTCGAAACCAAATTTAATCCAATAACCAAAACCTATAAAATTAACGATTCGGTAACTATAAAGGGAAATGCTTTAGCTTACGCAGGGAGCAATATTACCGATGCCAAAGTGGTTTATCGAGTGCATAGAAAAGTACAATATCCGCACTGGTATTTTTGGTATCGCCCGTGGTTTAATAGCGAACCACAAGAAATTACACATGGTGAAAGTATAACTAACGATAAAGGTGAATTTGAAATTACATTTAAAGCATTACCAGACCAGAGCGTTGATAAAAGTAGCTTGCCTATTTTTAAATACGAAGTCACTGCCGATGTTATCGATTTAAATGGCGAAACACGAAGCGCAACTACGGTAGTAAATGTTGGTTACCATGCTTTAACAGCAAATATGTCTATTGCTAATCTTCTAGATAAAACTAAAAAAACGCATGCTATTGAAATTGACACCAAAAACTTAAATGGTGAGTTTGTCCCAGCAAAAGGCGTTGTAAAAATGTACAAGCTAATATCGCCACAATCTCCTTTGAGAGAGCGACCTTGGGCAGCCCCAGACTATCAAGATATTGCCGAATACGATTTTAAAAAATTATTTCCACACGATGCCTATAATAATGAGCAGAACCCTAATAATTGGGAGAAAGGTAAGCTTGTTTTTGTATCGTCTTTTAATACTGAAAACAACACAAAACTCAATTTAGGCAAAACTAAAAAATGGCAATCTGGAAAATATCTTATCACTTTAGAAACCAAAGATAAATTTGGACAAATTGTAAAAGATGAAATAAGAACAACGCTTTATAGTGATAAAGATGAAACACTTGCAGACCACCAACTGTTTAGCATTACAAGTGATAAATCTGAATATAATGCTGGAGATACAGCGCTAATAACTTTAGCCTCAGCAGCAAACAACTTAAATGTTACAGTGACTATAAAAAAGCGTAACCAGGATTTAAAAACGCAAATTATTCAATTAAATAACAACAAAAAAACTATTAGTATTCCTATAACTGATGGAGATATTGGTGGCTTTTCAGTTAATTATAGTTTTGCGGCTTTTAATAGTTTTAAATCGGGTGGTTTAAATATAGCGGTGCCATATCCTAAAACCGATTTAGAGATTGAAACCCTAACCTTTAGAGATAAATTACAACCTGGAACTGATGAAACTTGGAGCTTTAAAATTAAAGGACCAAAAGGCGATAAAGTGAGTGCTGAGTTATTAGCGAGTATGTACGATGCGAGTTTAGACCAATTTAAACCACATACTTGGAATTTTAACCCGATTAATAAGCCATTGTATAATTCGTATTATAATAGTAATGCAAGACAGAGTTTTGGTACGCGAAATTTTAGAGTTTACAATGACAGATTTCGTGCATATTACCCAGATCAAAATTATGACCAATGGAATTGGTTTGGGTTTAGTTTTAACAATAAGCGTTGGGTTTATAATAGCTATTTAAATAGATTGAAAAGTAAATATGAAGATAGAAATACAAGTAGCTATGATAAATCTATTAAAACAGGTTTAGTATCTGGGACGATTTATGACACAAATAGCAACTCCTTACCAGGTGTTAACATCATTATAAAAGGGAGTACTAGTGGTACTCAAACAGATTTTGATGGTAAATTTTTAATTAAGGCTGATAAAAATGACATTTTGGTATTTAGCTATGTTGGATTTGTCACTCAAGAAATTGAAGTTATAAAGAATAATCTTTTTTCTATCTACCTATCTGAGGATAGTGCTAGCTTAGATGAAGTTGTTGGTTATGGTACTCAAAAAAGAAAGGCAATAACAGCATCAGCTTTATCTGTTAGCTCAGATCAACTAAATGGAATAGTAGAATTAGAAGAAGTCGAAGATGCTATTTCCCTCTCTGAAATGAAGATTCGTGGTTCAACTACATTAAATGATAGCAACAAGCCATTATATATTGTAGATGGAGCTATTATAGATGGAGAATTTCAATTAGACGATAACGTATTATCCATAAAAATTCTTAAAGACGCATCGGCTACAGCTATTTATGGTGTTAAAGGAGCTAATGGTGTTATTTTAATTACAACTAAAAAAGGGTTAACTGCACTATCACAAATTAAAGTTAGAAAAAACCTTCAAGAAACAGCCTTTTTCTTTCCGCAGTTAAAAACAGATGAAGACGGTAATGTAAGTTTCAGTTTTACAACACCAGAAGCTTTAACCCAATGGAAATTACAATTGTTATCACACACTAAAACTTTAGAAAGTGCAACGAAAACCTTAACAACGGTTACGCAAAAAGAATTGATGGTAATACCAAATGCACCTCGTTTTTTACGCGAAGGCGATAACATAACCATTAGCACTAAAATTGTAAACTTAACCGATAAGCAACTTTCGGGGCAAGCCGCTTTAATATTAACAGATGCCATTTCTAGAAAAGATATTACCGCAAACTTAATCAGTTCTTCCCCTTCGGGGAAGTTAGATGGGGCTTTTATAGTAGGCGCCAAAGACAACACCCAAGTATCATGGAATTTATCCATTCCAGATAATGTACAAGCAGTTCAATATAAAGTGATTGCTAAATCTGGAGATTTTAGTGATGGCGAACAAAATGCGTTACCAGTTTTAAGTAACCGCATGTTAGTTACCGAAACATTACCGATGTGGATTAGAAGCAATCAGACTAAAACATTCACACTTGAAAAACTAAAAATGGTGCCTGAAGCTCTCGAAGGCACAACTTTAAAACACCATAAATTAACTTTAGAAATGACTTCTAATCCAGCGTGGTATGCGGTACAAGCTTTACCATATTTAATGGAATATCCTTATGAGTGTAATGAACAAACCTTTTCGCGTTATTACGCCAATGCTTTGGCAAGTCATATCGCCAATTCTAACCCTAGAATTCAGGAGGTTTTTAATCAATGGAGAAACTCAGATGCATTACTTTCTAACTTGGAAAAGAACGAAGAATTAAAGTCTATTTTAATTCAAGAAACACCTTGGTTACGTGATGCACAAAGCGAATCGGAGCAGAAAAAACGAATTGCTTTATTATTCGATTTAAATAAAATGAATAACGAATTGCAATCTGCAAAACGTAAACTGGAACAAAATCAAATGAATTCTGGCGCATGGTCTTGGTTTAAAGGTGGTCGTGAAAATCGATATATCACGCAACATATAATTACTGGTTTTGGTCATCTAAAAAAACTATCAGTCACGTCAGGCTCTGACGAAGAATCTCAAATGATTCAAAAAGCCATTAAGTATTTAGATGCTCAATTTGTAAAAGAATACAACGACATTAGAAAATACGATTCAAAAGTCGATTTAAAGAAAGATCATTTAAGCTACACACAATTGCATTATTTGTATATGCGAAGCTTTTATCCGGAGGTAAAAAAATCTGATAAAGTTGAAGAAATTACTAAATATTATCATACGCAGATTCAAAAATACTGGTTAAAACGTTCATTATACGCCAAGGGATTAATGGCATTGATTGTTGATAGAATGGGAGATAGAAAGACTTCAACTAAAATTTTAAAGTCGTTAAAAGAAAATAGCATAACCTCTGAAGAATTGGGTATGTATTGGAAAGCTAATACGAATTCTTGGTATTGGTATCAAGTACCTATTGAAACACAAGCCTTATTAATTGAAGCTTTTTCAGAAATTGAAAATAACACCGAAACCATCGATAATCTTAAAATTTGGTTACTTAAAAACAAACAAACAAACCGCTGGAAAACTACCAAGGCAACTACCGATGCTGTTTATGCTTTATTACTACAAGGTAGTGATTGGTTGAGTGTAACCGGTATGGTTGATGTGGTTTTAGGTGGACAAAAAATAGAACCTTCAAAGCTAGAAGATGTAAAAGTTGAAGCGGGGACAGGCTACTTTAAAACCTCATGGAATACATCTGAAATTAAACCAGAAATGGCTGATGTGCAAATTACCAAAAAAGGAAATGGCATTGCTTGGGGAAGTTTATATTGGCAATATTTTGAAGATTTAGATAAAATCACATCTGCAGAAACACCTTTAAAACTGAAGAAAAAACTATTCTTAAAAACCAATACAGATACTGGTGAAGAAATTTCAGAAATCACAAAAAGTACAAAAGTAAAAGTGGGTGATTTAGTTCGTGTTCGTATAGAATTACGTAGTGATAGAGCTATGGAATTTGTACACATGAAAGATATGCGAGCAGCAGGTTTAGAGCCTGTAAATGTTATTTCTAAATATAAATGGCAAGATGGGTTGGGTTATTACGAAAGTACAAAAGATGCGAGTACAAACTTCTTTTTTGATTATTTACCAAAAGGCGTTTACATTTTTGAATACGATTTAAGAGTGAATAATGCAGGCAATATGAGTAATGGTATTACCACCATACAAAGTATGTATGCCCCAGAATTTAGTAGCCACAGTAAAGGTACTAGAATTAATATTGAATAAAAAAACATAAAAAGAGGCTTTTAAGTCTCTTTTTTATCTATTATATGGATATTCGTTTATCCAATTAAAACCTCTGTTTGTTAAAAGGAAACTATCTTTAGTTAATATTCTTCCACGGGCTTTTATAGAATCATTTTTAAATACCGTTTCAAAGCTAAACTTATTATCTTCTTTTTTATAATTAATAATAAAAGTATCAGTTGAATCTTGATAGCTTGTTAATTTTATTTCACTTTTTAAAGTGTCAATTTCAGATTTAAAATAAAGCTTAGAGTTATCTATTTTATGTATTTGAGCACGCCCTTTTCTTTCTGAAATCAAGTAACGCCACCTATCATAATTATTTACATCGGTAGAAATTGTATCTCCATTTTTTTCAAAATGAGTAATTTTTAACATACCATATAATTCTGGTTTTGGTGCTTTTTCGCCGTAAAGTTTTTGAGATTTTGACAAATTAATAAATCCAAAAATTACAACATAAGCTAAAAGTAAACCTTTTAAAATTTTTGATATAATGGGTAAAGCATTATCACCCAATACAGGTTGCTTTATTATTGACAAACTTGTTGCTTTTCCTGTAAAAAAGAATGCAAAAAGTGTTTTTATGTCTCTTGCCAATAAAAACAAGGTCATTAAAACTAAATGCGTTGAAAGTATCTTAACAGGAACATCGTAAAAATAATTAATCGCCATAACGTTTGAAGCTGTCATTAAAGTAATAATGGCTCCAGCTGTCATGGTTCTTCTAAAAAGTAACAATACTGCACAAACTTCGGCAATTCCCATAAATAAATTATACCCTTTTGAGAAGCCTAAAAAGGTCCATGCTAATCCCATTGGCGAGGAGTCTCCGTAAGGTTCAATTAATCTATAAAACGCAGGATAAGGAAATTGTAGTTTAATAATTTTTACTAAACCGTAGTTAATAAGCATTAAGCCAACATAAAACCTAATGGCAACGGTAATCCAATAATAAAGTTTCTTGTAATTTTCTCGATTACGATCTAAAACCGACCATACGACTGCGCCAAAAATAGCAATAACAAAAATAATAAGAATCGAAACATAATCATAAGTAGTGTCTCCACTTCCATTAGTGAATGTTGTGATTTTTTCGGAAAGATTAAGAATATTTTCTCCAACCCAAGGAATAAATTTTTGCATTAATTGGGTTGGGTATTTCATAATCACGCCCCAAAGCGGATAAGCACCATTATTCTTAAAAATTATAAATAATAGGAAATAACTAAAACTAAACCTAAAACATATTTTTTCTAATTGAGACCACTTTGTTTCTACAGATGAATTAGCCATAAGAAGTAATTTTGATTGATTATTTTTTTAAAAAACTATATTTCAACTTACACTATAAATTAATTAACAGTTCTTTAACGAGGTTGATAATTTTTGGTTAAAATAGCACTTTTAGTATTAATTGCTATCTTTGTTTTTATCTTAAAAGATTACTTTTGATAAAGTTAATACCCCCAAATATTGCTTTACTTACAATGTTATTTGTCTATACCATAGTAAATTCGTGTGCTTCAAAACAAAAGAGTATTCAAGATGCTACTGCTGAAGAATCAAACCCTAGACTCCTTTTTTTAAATTATAAAATGTCTGAAGACGATAATGGAAATAAAACCATTAAGTTTATTAATAAGATAATAACAGAAGGAAAATTAAAACAGAATAGTTATACTAATGAAAGTGTTTATGGCGATTTAATATGCAATCAACTTGATAAAAAATCGAATGTATTACAAAGTATTACCATAAAAAATCCGCTTGTAAAAAACTTTGAATTTGTTAATGATTTAAAACAGTTTGAAAGAAAAAATGTTGAATTAAAAACAGCCGAATTTTCATTAAAACTAAAGTTAGAGCCTTACACTAAATACATTACTATTAATGAAATTACCAAGAATAAAACTGAAACTAAACCTCTTGTAAAAACTATAATTAATCAGCTATGAAGCATTGTTTTATGCACATAATATGCTTATTAAATATAATGTTTTTTAACGCTCAAACATTTGATTTAGAAGTTATTAAGCAATCTGGTGATGATGATAAGCGAATAAACTTAGTCATTTTAAGCGATGGTTATCAAGCATCAGAGTTTTCAAAACTTATAACCGATGCTGCAAGTTTTTCGACAGAAATGTTTACACAATCTCCGTTTAAAGAATATACCAACTATTTTAATGTGTATATTATAAAAGTCCCGTCCAACGAAAGTGGTACAGATCATCCTGCTACGGCAACCGATGTTACAGAACCTGTTTTTCCTGCCGCAACTAAAGACACTTATTTTAATACCTCTTTCGATACTTCTGGTTTTCATAGGTTGTTGTATACTTACAGCTCTTCTTTAGTTTATAATGTATTGGCTAATAATTTTCCAGAATACGACCAACCTATTATTTTAGTTAATTCATCTGAATATGGTGGTGCTGGTGGACCATATGCTGTTTCATCAACTGGAGCAAGCGCTAATGAAATTGTTATTCACGAGTTGGGGCACTCGCTTTTTAATTTGAGAGACGAGTACTATCCAGGAGATGGTCGTCTCTTTGAAGCTATAAATGCCACTCAAGAAACGAATCCAACATTAGTAAAATGGAAAAACTGGATGGGAATTGATGCCATTGATATTTATCCATACGGAACTTCTGGTGAAGCTGCTACTTGGAATAGACCTCATCAAAGTTGTAAAATGCGTTATTTAGGTGTAGACTTTTGTGCAGTTTGTACTGAAGGGATAGTTGAAAAAATCCATAGTTTAGTACCTCCAATCGATTCGTATTTACCAATATCTAATGCGGTAACTGCAACTGTTTATCCAATTGATTTTCAATTAAATTTAATAAAACCGATTCCCAATACTTTAAAAAGTACATGGACATTAAATGCTTCAAATTTTGCAAATGACGTCGATGATATTTCAATTATTGACACTGATTTGAATATAGGAACTAATAATTTAGATGTTGTTGTACATGATGACTCGCCTTTTTTAAAAGTTGATAACCATAATTCGGTTCACGTTTACACGGTTTCTTGGACGATAACAAAATCTGCTTTAGGAATTGATGAAATTATTAGTGAAGAAAATGACTTTAATATTAGCCTATTTCCAAACCCTTCAAATAATATTTTAAGCATAAAAGTTGAAAGTGAAAATGCTGTAAACTTAAAAGTAGACATTTTAAGTTTAGATGGAAAACAGGTAAAATCAACTAAAATTTCTAACTACGAAAGCAATGAAATTCATATTAGTCGATTGAGTAATGGTGTATATTTAGCCAATATTTACTCTAATAATATGCTTTTAACAAGTAAGCGTTTTGTGAAGAATTAATACTTTTGTTTTGGTGGATAGCTAACTAATATTTTATCTAAAATAGCATTAAAAAGTGCTTCTCTTTTTTCGGGCGTTGCATTTGGGTTGTATGTAGCTTCACTAACAGCTTGCCAAAAAAGACCTTTACCATTTTCGTCAACAAAATCTATAGTTATTTGTCTATTCACTCCAGATTGACCTAAGGGTATTCCTATTGAAACACCACCACCGGCGTTTCGACCACCACCACCAACACCCACTCCAACAGTATTTCGTTGTGCCGTTTGAAATTCACTGCTTTTAATGTCAATAAAAAAATCTGGTTCTTTAGCTAAACTAAAACCTCGAGCTTGCATTTTATAATCTAAGGCATCTAGAAAACGTTTGGTGTCTAAATCACTCAAACCTGTTTTCATATTGGCATAGTAATTATAGGTTTTGTACTTTGTAAAATCTGTGCTTTTATCAAAATCGTAATTAACACGAATTGGTACACAAGAAACGATAACTAATGTTAAGATGGTAATTTTAAGATATTTCATAGCGATAATTTTCCTTAAAATTAATCAAAAATTATTCCACATAGTTTAACTAAATAGAGTTTAACAAAAACAATGTGCTTAACTATCTTCTTTTTTATCGACAGATTTTGTTAAAGCAGAAGATATAATACCTGTTGGAATGGCTACAATACCTAAACCAATCATAAGGATAAAAAAAGTAAACACTTTGCCGCCTACTGTTATTGGGTAAACATCGCCATAACCAACAGTTGTAAGCGTAATTATTGCCCACCATAAACTATCAAAAATTGAAGAAAAATGTTCGGGTTGTGCTTGGTTTTCAAAATAATAAATTCCTACAGCAGAAAAATATATTAAGATAAGAGTGATAAATATGAATAATAGAATTTCTTCTTTTGCCGATTTTATAGCACTTGTAAAATGATTCATCGCTTTGTTATAGCGCACTAATTTTAAAATTCTGAATAAGCGTAAAAAGCGTAACGCTCTTAACGAACGTAAATCAACTCCAAAGGACAAGTAAAATGGTAGTATTGCAAGAAAATCTATAATACCAAAAAAGCTAAAAACAAACTTAGGTTTGCTGTCGGCAACGTAAATTCTTAGCATATACTCTAAAGTAAAAACAATAACACTAAACCATTCAATAAACTGAAGAATAACCTTTGTTTGTGGTTTTAAATTGGGAATAGTTTCAATAGAAAATGTTATGACAGATAAAAGAATTAGAGCTTGAATAAAAAAAGCAAAATACCTGCTTAATTTGTTATCGTTAATTTCTACTATATTTTTAATGTGTTTTTTCATACTGAAAACTATATCTCATTATAAATGATTAAGTAGTGAAATTAAAAAAATTGCAGCTTCTTTAAAAACTAATCATTTAACATTTTCCAAAGCAAGTCTTTAAGTTCTGTAATGCCTTGTTGTGCTACTGATGATATAAATAGATAGGGGATAGGTAATTCGCTATCTAACTCTGTTTTAAGTTCAGCTTTTAATTCAGCATCAAGCATATCGCTTTTAGATATAGCTATAATACGTTCTTTATCTAGCATTTCTGGGTTGTATCTGCGTAACTCATCTAAAAGAATGTCGTATTGTTTTTTAATATCATCAGCATCAGCAGGAAGTAAAAATAATAAAATCGAGTTACGTTCTATATGGCGCAAAAAGTAGTGCCCAAGTCCCTTTCCTTCGGCAGCGCCTTCAATAATTCCAGGAATATCTGCCATTACGAAAGTTTGAAAATCGCGATACTCCACAATGCCCAAGTTGGGTTTTAAAGTCGTAAACTCGTAATCAGCAATTTTAGGTTTTGCTGAGGTAACAACCGATAATAACGTTGATTTTCCTGCATTTGGAAACCCAACCAAACCAACATCAGCTAAAATTTTTAACTCTAAAGTGATGTGTTTTTCTTCTAACGGAAGACCTGGTTGTGCATAACGTGGTGTTTGATTTGTAGAAGATTTAAAATGCCAGTTTCCTAATCCGCCTTTTCCACCTTCAACAATTATTTTTTCTTCACCTTGTTCGGTTATTTCAAAAATAATGTCGTTGGTTTCGGTATCTCTTACTACAGTTCCTAAAGGAACATCAACATAAACATCTTCACCATCGGCACCAGAACTGCGACTTTTGCTACCATGTTCACCATGACCTGCTCTTATATGTCTTTTAAATTTTAAATGAAGTAGTGTCCAAAGATTAGAATTACCACGGAGTATAACATGACCACCGCGACCACCATCTCCCCCATCTGGACCACCTTTTGTGATGTATTTCTCACGATGTAAATGTGCAGAGCCTTTGCCTCCGTTACCAGAAGACACATACATTTTTACGTAGTCTACAAAATTTCCTTCAGTCATTTAATGTTTATTTGCTAATCTTTGGATTCGTTTATTCGATTCTAAATCATTAAGTTTTTAACTTTTAAATTAACAGACAAACAAATTAGTACCTCAACTATAATTTATCAATCACTCCACTTAGGCGTACTGTAATGTCTTCAATACTGCCCACGCCATCAACACCAAAATATTTGTGTTGTGCAGAATAATAGTCTTTTAAAATAGCTGTTTTATTATAGTATTCTGTAATTCGGTTTCTAATAATAGACTCATCTGCATCGTCTGCTCTTCCGCTGGTTTCTCCTCTTTTTAATAAACGCTTTACTAAAACCTCGTCATCAACTTCTAAAGCTACCATTGCATTTATTTGAGAATCTTTGGTATCCATTAATTTATCTAAAGCTTCGGCTTGTGCATCTGTTCTTGGAAATCCATCAAAAATAAAACCATTAGCATCGGCATTTTTTTCAACTTCAGCTTCCAACATATCTATAGTAACTTGGTCTGGTACTAATTCGCCTTTGTCCATGTAAGATTTTGCTAGCATACCTAAAGCGGTTTCATTTTTTATGTTAAATCTAAAAACATCGCCAGTTGAGATATGCACTAAATTATATTTCTCTTTTAAAAATTCTGCTTGCGTTCCTTTTCCTGCTCCTGGAGGGCCAAATAGTACTAAATTTGTCATGTGTTGTGTTTCTTTTATTTGATATATTTCTGGTATGTCTCTTCCTAATCCATCATAATCAAGCCCATAGCCCACTATAAATTTATTAGGTATTTCTATACCAACATAATGTAGTTTAAAATCTTTTTTATAAGCTTCTGGTTTGTAAAATAATGTCGCAATTTTAAGCGATTTTACATTTTCATTTTTAAAAATGCGGTGTACTTCAGCTAGGGTGTTTCCAGAGTCTATAATATCTTCTAAAACAACTACCGTTCGCCCAGATAAATCTTGAGTTAAACCAATTAAACGTTGAATATCCTCACTAGATTTAACACCTTCGTAGGATGCTAATTTTATAAATGTAACCTCGCATGGTTTTGGGTACTTTTTTACAAAATCGCTAACTACCATAAACGAACCGTTTAAAATACCAACAAATACAGGTGTTTCGTCTCCAAGATCGTTAGATATTTGGTTAACTAAACGTGTAATAGCTGCATCAATTTCTTCAGCCGAAATAAATGGTTTGAAATATTTATCGTGTAGTTTAATCACCGTTATTTTATTTTGAAAGATGCAAAGATAATCAATAGAATACCGATTACCGATTTTTTGATTTACGATTTGCAAAGTAATTTGATATTAAAATGTATTTTTGCTTAAAATGAATGCGTTTAGAAATAAAACAACATGAATTATTTTTCTTCAAATTTTAAACTTGGTATTCTTGGTGGCGGACAATTAGGAAAAATGTTATTGAATGATACAAGAAAGTTTGATATTTACACTTGCGTTCTTGATGCTAGTAATGAAGCGCCTTGTAAAATAGCTAGTAATGAATTCCATTTAGGCGATTTATTAGATTATGATGCGGTTTATAATTTCGGAAAACAAGTTGATGTATTAACTATTGAAATTGAAAACGTAAATGTTGATGCGCTTGAAGCACTTGAAAAAGAAGGTGTAAAAGTTTACCCATCGGCAAAAACATTACGTACCATTCAAAATAAGGCTACACAAAAATTGTTTTATGTAGATAATGATTTGCCAACGGCTCCATTTACAAGGTTTGCATACCTATCTGAAATAGAAGATGCTATAGAAAATGGAGGTATAACCTTACCTTTTGTTTGGAAAGCTGCTCAATTTGGTTATGATGGTAACGGTGTAAAAGTTGTTAGAGTATTATCAGATTTAGAGGGATTGCCAAAAGGCGAATGTATTGCTGAAAATTTGGTCCCTTTTAAAAATGAATTAGCCGTTATTGTAGCTAGAAATGCATCTGGTGAAATTAAAACATTTCCTGTGGTTGAAATGGAATTTCATCCAGAAGCTAACCAAGTGGAGTATGTAATTTGTCCAGCAAGAATTGATAATGATGTTGCTAAAAAAGCTACCGAAGTGGCACTAAAAGTATCAAAAGCCTTTAATCATGTTGGTCTTTTAGCTGTTGAAATGTTTCAAACTGAAAATGATAATATTTTAATAAATGAAGTGGCTCCAAGACCTCATAATTCAGGACATCAAACAATCGAAGCTAATTACACATCTCAATTTGAACAACATCTTAGAGCTATTTTAAATTTACCTTTAGGAAGAACCGATAGTAAAGTTGGTGGCGTTATGGTAAATTTAGTTGGGGCAGAAGGGCATACCGGTAATGTTGTTTATGAAAATATTGAAACTATAATGAAAATGAATGGAGTTACTCCGCATATTTACGGAAAAAAACAAACCAGACCATTCAGGAAAATGGGACACGTAACGATTGTAAATAAAGATTTAAACGAAGCACGTCGTGTTGCAGAAGACGTAAAAAAGGTAATTAAAGTAATAAGTGATTAAATCACAATAACTAAAAACTAAAATCCAATAACACAGCAGTTTTTTTTGGATTTTGGAATTTTAAAATTTGGAATTTATGAGTAAAGTAGGAATAATTATGGGAAGTAAAAGTGATCTTCCTGTTATGCAACAAGCCATTGATATTTTAAAAGGATTTGATATAGACGTTGAAGTAGATATCGTTTCGGCTCATCGCACACCAGAAAAATTATTCGATTATGGCAAGCATGCTCATACTAGAGGATTTGCTGTAATAATCGCAGGAGCAGGTGGAGCAGCTCATTTACCAGGAATGATAGCTTCTTTATCGCCGCTTCCAGTAATTGGTGTTCCTGTTAAAAGTAGTAATTCTATTGATGGTTGGGATTCTGTTTTATCTATTCTTCAAATGCCTGGAGGCGTACCTGTTGCAACGGTTGCTTTAAATGGAGCAAAAAACGCAGGCATTCTGGCTGCTCAAATCATTGGAGCTTCAGATAAATGCATTTTAGATAAAATTATCGTTTACAAACAAGGATTAGAAAAAATGGTTCATGAATCTGCTAAAGATTTAAAATAAGTTACCTCAAATAGAATTGAATTAAAATTTATTTTAACTAAAACCTTAAGAACTTAAAGATATAAATGTCACTTTTGTGAATAAAAAAACCTCGGATTTATTCGAGGTTTTCACAGCTATTAACAATAATTCTTATTGAGTTAAAGATAACTCTTCTGAAAAATCTAGTGCAAACATATTAAAATTTATTAGGTATGCATAATAAAATTTATTTTTTAACTTAAGTATAAATTATAGAATGAGTAAAAATATACTAAACAAAACTTTTAATACAGCCTATAATACCGCTCCATTTTCAAAAATTAAAGACGAAGATTTTCTTCCTGCTTTTAAAACGGCTATAACAAATGCTAAAGCTGAAATTGATACTATTACTAATAATATAGAAACTCCTAGTTTTGAAAATACAATAGAAACTTTAGAGTTTTCTGGAGAGCAATTAGATAGGATATCCAGTATTTTCTTTAATTTGAATTCTGCCGAAACAAATGATAATATTCAAAAAATAGCACAAGAAGTTTCGCCATTATTATCAGATTTTAGTAATGATATTACTTTAAACTTAGATTTATTTAAACGCGTAAAATCTGTTTATGATTCAAAAAATCAACTTCATTTAACTATTGAACAGCAGACCCTTTTAGATAAAAAATATAAAAGTTTTTCCCGTAATGGCGCTAATTTATCTGATGACAAAAAAGACGAGCTTAGAGAAATTGATAAACAATTAAGTCAATTAAAGCTCAAATTTGGAGAAAACGTATTAGCCGAAACCAACACCTTTGAAATGTTAATTACAGATGAAAAAGAATTGTCTGGATTACCCGAAGGAGCAAAAGAAGCGGCATCTCAATTAGCAGAATCTAAAAACAAGAAGGGTTGGTTGTTTACACTAGATTATCCAAGCTATATTCCGTTTATGATGTATGCCGATAATCGAGAATTACGTAAAAAACTAGCCATTGCTTTTGGTGCAAAAGCCTTTAAGGGAGATAATTTAGATAATCAAAATATAGTTTTAAAGATTGCAAACTTAAGGCAACAACGCGCTAATCTTTTAGGGTACAAAACCCATGCGCATTTTGTTTTAGAGGAACGTATGGCAGAAACTCCCGAAAACGTAGAGCAATTTTTAAATAATCTTTTAGAAAAAGCAAAACCAGCAGCAAAAAATGAGTTTAAAAACCTTGAAAGTTTTGCAAAAGATTTAGATGGTATAGAGAAGCTTCAAAAATGGGATTCAGCATATTATTCAGAAAAATTAAAACAACAACTGTTTGATTTAGATGACGAAAAACTAAAACCTTATTTTAAACTAGAGAATGTTATAGATGGTGCTTTTGCAGTTGCTAATAAATTATTCGATTTAAATTTTGAAGAAATTGATAACATTAATAAATATCACAATGATGTTTTGACTTATAAAGTAACCGATAGTAATGGCAATTTTATAGCTGTTTTTTATGCCGATTTCTTTCCTAGAAAAGGTAAACGCAACGGTGCGTGGATGACATCCTTTAAGCCACAATATATAAAAGACGGTGTAAACGAAAGACCACACATTTCCATAGTTTGTAACTTTACTAAACCTACAAAAAGTAAGCCGTCTCTACTAACTTTTAATGAAGTTACTACATTATTTCATGAGTTTGGTCATGCGTTGCATGGCATGCTTGCAAACACAACATACCCAAGTTTATCGGGTACTAATGTGTATTGGGATTTTGTAGAATTACCAAGTCAGGTTTTAGAAAATTGGTGTTACGAGAAAGAAGCTTTAGAGTTATTTGCAAAACATTATGAAACTGGAGAAGTGATTCCTATGGAATTAGTTGAAAAAATAAAGCAATCAGCTACCTTTCATGAAGGTATGCAAACCTTACGACAAATAAGTTTTGGATTATTAGATATGAGTTGGCATGGTGCAGACCCGAGCCATATTAAAGATGTTAAAGCGCATGAAGTTAAAGCGTTTGAAAATACAAAACTCTATCCTGATGTGCCTGAAAACTGTATGAGTACATCGTTTGCACATATTTTTCAAGGCGGATACTCATCTGGCTATTATAGCTATAAATGGGCAGAAGTTTTAGATGCCGATGCTTTCGAATATTTTAAAGAATCAGGTGTTTTTAATAAAGAAGTCGCTACAAAATTTAAAGAAAACGTACTTTCTCAAGGTGGCACAGAAAACCCAATGACACTTTATAAACGCTTTCGCGAGAAGGAACCTCAGCCAGAAGCTTTATTGAGACGCGCTGGATTGTTGAAATAAATTAGGTCGTTTTAAACATAAATTAAAGATTTTCTTAAAATCAATTTTTATCTTTTATTTATTCTATTTTTGATAGAGCAATAAATTTTAACTATGTCCAAGCATCAAATAAATCCGAATAAGTGGATTGATTTATATTCAGATTATTTATTTAACTACACCATTTCGCGTGTTAGTGATAGAGAGATTGCACAAGATTTGGTTCAAGACACCTTTTTGGCTGGTTTAAAATCCATGAAAAACTTTAAAGGAGAAGCTAGCGAACGTACTTGGCTAATATCCATTTTAAAACGAAAAATTATTGACCATTATCGTAAAATAAATTCTAAAAAAGGAAAAGCCGAAGTACGTATTTCTTACAACGACGACTCTGAGACAGAAGGTGATTGGTTAGAAGAACGCGTTGCGGATCCTTACGACAAAACTGCTGAAGATACATTGCAAAATGCTGAATTAGGCAATGCGATACATAATTGTTTAGGTAAATTACCAGAAAAGCAAGCCGATGTTTTTAAAATGAAAACCATACAAGGTTTTGAAACTGAAATTATCTGTAATGAATTAAATATTACAGCGTCTAACCTTTGGGTAATTATACATAGAGCACGTACGGCTATGGCAGATTGCCTAAAAGAAAATTGGTTTTAATTATGAGTAATAAGATGAAGATTGTGATGCCTTGTGATGAAGCAAATCATGTGTGTAATAAAACACAATACAAAGAGGCTACACTTTGGGAAAAGATAAAGCTAAATATTCATTTAATATATTGTAGAGCTTGTAGAAAATATACAAAAAATAACACTAAACTCACAAAAAAAATAAAAGAGTCTAAAGTAGAGTGTTTAGATAAAAAATGTAAAAAACATATGAAAAAAAATCTCCAAAAAGCCATAAGAGAACATTCTATTTAAGCACACAAAAGCAACATCACTACCCATAAAAAGGGTATGCCTTCAACCCAAAAAGAACTATAATAACTTCTTTGTTCTACCTTCGAAAATATTAAAAACAATGTAGTAATTAGTGTTGTAATTGCGAGTACAAGCGCGTTTGAAAAAACAAGTTCATCTTTGAAAAATTCAATAAAAAAGAAAAAAACTAATAGTGAAATACCTATTATTTTAGTTGCTTTTATACCTATTTTTTGAGGAATTGTTGAGAGCTTTAAACTATCGTATCTTAAATCTCTAATTTCAAAAGGAAACATTAAAACTATTACAAAAACATAGCGTTGTGCTGCGGTTAATAAAACATCTGTATTCATGTTGTATTGCTGATTTATTAATGGCAAAAAAACGGTTACTCCGCACCAAACCAGTGCTATTAAATAAATTTTTAACCCTCCAATACTCCGTAAATTATGCTGTTTATCTAAAAATAAACGTTTGGGTAAAAAAGGAATAGCATATAAAAATGTAATCATTCCAAAAACAGCAATGTAAATTAGCGTGTTTTTCTCTAACTGAAAGGCGTAATAGCACATTAAAGCAAAGCAAAAAAACGAAAATATTTGAATAGCTTTTAACCAACTGGCTAAACTTCTGTGATGAAATTTTGCAACTCCAAAATACTTAACAAAATTATAACCGGTAATGGTGGCATAAAACACAAAATAAAGCACGTTTTCATCATACATCAAGTTGTACTCAATAAGCGTAATCCATGTTAATGAAAATACAGATAAAGCTACATGAATACTACTATTTATGTAAAAGTTAAAAAGTTGTTTCAAAAGGGTCATCTCACAAAAATAAACAAACTGTTGATAATGTTTCCAAATGGTTAAAAACTTTCCATTTTATGTATTTATTCGAGAATTTTATTGCGTATTTTTGCGAATTATATAAAATAGCTATTTTAAATGAATACAAATGCTTTTGCACTTCGCCATATTGGTCCGCGAGAAGAGGACCAAAACATGATGTTAAAAACAATTGGAGTTGACTCTTTAGACCAATTAATTTACGAAACAGTTCCTGATGATATTCGTTTAAAAAACGGATTGAATTTAGATGAACCAATGACTGAACATGAGTATTTGCTTCATATTCACGATTTATCTAAATTAAATAAAGCACGTAAAACATATATTGGGTTAGGGTATCATCCAACGATAATGCCAGCTGTTATTCAGCGAAATATTCTTGAAAACCCGGGGTGGTATACAGCTTACACACCATATCAAGCAGAAATTGCTCAAGGAAGATTAGAAGCGCTTTTAAATTTTCAAACTATGGTTATTGATTTAACGGGAATGGAAATTGCAAATGCCTCTTTATTAGATGAAAGTACTGCAGCAGCCGAAGCGATGAGTTTGTTATTTGCAGTTCGTGATCGTGACCAAAAAAAAGCAGACATAAATAAGTTTTTTGTTTCTGAAAATATATTACCTCAAACACTATCATTATTACAAACACGATCTACACCAATAGGTATTGAACTTGTTGTTGGTAATGAAGAATCTTTCGATTTTTCAGATGAATTTTTCGGTGCTATTTTACAATACCCCGGAAAAGATGGACAAGTAAGCGACATTGAAACATTTATTTCTAAAGCGAATAACGCCAATATAAAGGTAGCAGTTGCTGCCGATATTTTAAGTTTAGTAAAACTAGAAGCGCCAGGTAAATTTGGTGCCGATGTCGTAGTTGGTACAACACAACGCTTTGGTATACCTATGGGTTATGGGGGGCCGCATGCCGCATTTTTTGCAACAAAAGAAGCTTATAAACGTGATATTCCTGGTCGAATTATAGGAGTAACAAAAGATGCTAACGGTAACAGAGCCTTACGTATGGCATTGCAAACTCGCGAGCAGCATATAAAACGTGCTAAGGCTACATCAAATATTTGTACAGCTCAGGTACTGTTGGCTGTTATGGCTGGAATGTATGCAGTTTACCATGGTCCAAAAGGATTAGAATTTATTGCAAATAAAGTACATCATTCTGCTTCAACTTTAGCAAAAGCTTTACAAAAATTAGGCTACACACAATCTAACACGTCGTATTTTGATACCCTTCAAATAAAAACTAAGGCTAAAAAAATAAAGAAAATTGCGAAAGAAAAAAAGGTGAATTTCTTTTATCCAAATAAAGAAACCGTTACAATTTCTTTAAATGAAACTGCAACTGTTAGAGATATAAATTATATCATTTCCATTTTTGCTGAAGCTGCCAATAAAGAGACTTTTGAAGTTTCTGCTATCGAAACAGGTAATAACATTGAGCAATCCGTTAAACGAAATTCAAAATTTTTAACTGATACTGTTTTTAATACGTATCATTCTGAAACAGAGTTGATGCGTTACATAAAATTGTTGGAGCGAAAAGATTTATCATTAAATCATTCAATGATATCTTTAGGTTCGTGTACTATGAAACTAAATGCTGCATCAGAAATGTTGCCTTTAAGCTGGTTTAAATGGGGTAATATTCATCCATTCGCACCCTTAAAACAAGCAAAGGGATATTTAACTGTTTTAAAAGAATTAGAAAATCAATTAACCGAAATTACTGGTTTTGCTGCAACCTCATTACAACCAAATTCTGGTGCACAAGGTGAGTTTTCAGGACTCATGGTTATTAAAGCATACCACGAATCGCGTGGAGACCATCATAGAAATATTTGCTTGATTCCGTCTTCCGCACATGGTACAAATCCAGCAAGTGCTGTTATGGCTGGTATGAAAGTAGTGGTTACAAAATCCACCGAAGAGGGTAATATAGATGTAGATGATTTACGCGAAAAAGCCGAATTACATGCAGCTAATTTATCTGCCTTAATGGTAACGTATCCATCTACCCATGGTGTTTACGAATCAGCTATTAAAGAAGTTACGCAAATTATACATGATAATGGCGGGCAAGTTTATATGGATGGTGCGAATATGAATGCTCAAGTTGGATTGACAAATCCAGGAAATATTGGAGCCGATGTTTGTCATTTAAATTTACATAAAACCTTTGCAATTCCTCATGGTGGAGGAGGCCCAGGCGTTGGCCCAATTTGTGTAGCTAAACAACTTGTGCCTTTTTTACCAGGAAATCCTATTGTGAAAACAGGTGGAGACAATGCTATTACTGCAATTTCTGGTGCTCCTTTTGGCTCTTCTTTAGCATGCTTAATATCTTATGGTTATGTAAAAATGCTAGGAGCGAAAGGTTTAACACAGTCTACTAAAATAGCCATTTTAAATGCGAATTATGTTAAGTATCGACTACAAGGTAGTTTTGATACTTTATATTCTGGAGAGCGTGGTCGTGCTGCACACGAAATGATTGTTGATTGTAGAGCTTTTAAAAACCATGGGATAGAAGTTACAGACATTGCAAAACGATTAATGGATTACGGTTTTCATGCGCCAACAGTATCATTTCCAGTTGCTGGAACGTTGATGATTGAACCTACTGAAAGTGAAAGTAAAGCAGAAATGGATCGCTTTTGTGATGCTATGATTTCTATTAAAAAAGAAATCGATCAATCTTCAAAAGATGATGCCAATAATATACTTAAAAACGCACCGCATACTTTAGATATGATTACAAATGATGAATGGCATTTTCCGTATACAAGACAAGAGGCTGCTTTTCCTTTGGAGTATGTAAAAGATAATAAATTTTGGCCTAGTGTAAGACGAGTTGATGACGCTTACGGTGATAGAAATTTAGTTTGTTCTTGCACGCCAATTGAGGCTTATGCTGAAGCGTAATTAAGCTTTTGAACATCGTAAATAAAAATTTAACTAAGTTTGCCTTTAATTACAAACTATTATCTTGGGTTTTAATTTTTTAATTAAAGGCAATTTTTTATTATATGGCTATAAAAATTACAGGTACAGGAAGTTATATTCCTAATGTTATTGAAAAAAATGAAGATTTTTACCAGCATCAATTTTTAAATAGTGATGGTTCAACCATAAATGCTTCAAACAAAGTTATTGTAGAAAAATTTAAAGCCATTACTGGAATTGGTGAACGCAGGTATGCTAAAAAAACCCTAAACACTTCAGATATTGCTTTTTTTGCTGCCGAAAAAGCTATAGAAAACGCCAATATTAATCAAGAAGATATAGATTATATAATCGTTGCCCATAATTATGGTGATGTAAAGCATAATACAGAACAAAGTGATACAGTACCAAGTATGGCTTCAAGAGTTAAGCATCTTTTAAAAATTGAAAACCCAAGATGTGTGGCATACGATGTGCTTTTTGGATGCCCAGGCTGGATAGAAGGTGTTATTCAAGCCAATGCATTTATAAAATCTGGAATTGCTAAAACATGTTTAGTTATAGGAGCCGAAACTTTATCACGTGTAATCGATCCACACGATAGAGACTCAATGATTTATAGCGATGGTGCAGGTGCCGTTATAGTAAAAAACACAGATAAAGAAGGCGGTATTTTAGCACACGAAACAGCAACTTTTGCTTTAGACGAAGCTCATTTTATATTTTTTGGAGAAACTAATAACCCAGATATAAATGATAAACGCCGATACATAAAAATGTATGGTAGAAAAATTTATGAATTTGCTATAACTAATGTTCCAAAAGCCATGAAATCGTGCTTAGATAAAAGTGGTGTGGATATTATGGACTTAAAAAAAATTCTTATCCATCAAGCTAACGAAAAAATGGATGAAGCCATTGTTAAACGTTTTTATAAACTTTATAATATGGAAATGCCAGAAGGTATTATGCCCATGACTATTGGAAAGTTGGGCAATTCTAGTGTTGCAACTGTTCCTACCTTATACGATATGATTTTAAATGATGAAATGGAAAATCAACAAATAAATAAGGGAGATGTTATAATATTTGCTAGCGTTGGTGCTGGTATGAATATAAATGCTATTATTTACAAACATTAAAAATGTACGAGAAAAGCTTTCCTAACAAACGCTTTAAGCATACTATTGAATTTTTAAATAAACATGTTTTACCTTCTGAAACTATTTTAGATTTAGGTGTTGTAAATCCGTTTACCAAAATCATGCAAGATCATGGTTATAAAGTTGAAAATACTAAAGGAGAAGATTTAGATATAGATACTTCAACCATTATAAATTCTGAAGTGGAGGTTGTCACAGCTTTCGAGATATTTGAGCATTTACTATCGCCTTTTACGGTATTAAAATCTATAAAGGCAGATAAATTAGTAGCAAGCGTTCCTCTTAAATTGTGGTTTTCATCCGCTTATAGAAGTAAAACAGATATGTTAGACAGACATTATCACGAATTTGAAGATTGGCAATTTGATTGGTTATTAGAAAAAGCTGGATGGAATATTTTAGATAAAGAAAAATGGACAAATCCCACCAAAAAAATTGGGATTCGCCCTATTTTACGTTGGTTTACACCAAGGTACTATATTGTTTATGCTGAAAGAATAAAAAAATTCAAAACATAAATTCCAAAAAGTTTAACTTTGATTACTAAACTTTAAACTTTGAACTTCTACATAATCATTCCAGCCCATAACGAAGCATCCTCAATAGGGCTTACTCTAGATTCGTTGGTAAATCAAACCCATTTACCAAAAAAGGTGGTTGTAATGAATGATAATTCAACTGATAACACACAGGACATTGTTGAAGCTATTGCAGAAAAGCATCCTTGGATTTCATTAATAAACTCAAAATCTTCAAATCTACATTTGCCAGGTTCTAAAATTATAAATGCCTTTTATAAAGGTTTTGAAACATTAGATGATGACTATGATGTAATCTGTAAATTTGATGCAGATTTAATTTTTCCAACAAATTATTTAGAACAACTCACTTTCCATTTTAATAACAACGAAAAACTAGGTATGGCTGCTGGGTTTTGTTATATAGAAAAAAGTGGAGATTGGGTGTTAGAAAACTTAACCAATAAAGACCACATTCGAGGTGCACTAAAAGCTTACAGAAAAACATGTTTTAATCAAATAGGGGAGCTAAAACCATCAATGGGCTGGGATACTGTAGATGAATTACTCGCGCAATTTTATGGTTGGACGATTTTTACTGATGAAAGCCTAAAAGTAAAACACCTCAAACCTACAGGAACTGATTATAATAAAGCATCAAAATATTTGCAAGGTGAAGCCATGTATAAAATGCGATATGGTTTTATAATTACGTTTATTTCGGCATTAAAGTTGGCTTACAAAAAGAATAGCTTTGGTTTGTTTAAAGATTATTTAGCTGGTTATTTTAAAGCTAAAAAAAAGAAAATAGATTATCTGGTTTCTGAAAAAGAAGGTGTGTTTATTAGAAGTTTACGTTGGAAGGGTATGCTTAATAAGTTTAAATAAGTACATCTCTGAAACTTGAGTTTATCTGAAAAATTAACTAAATTTAGACTTTCTATATTAGACTGGACACAAAATTTAAGAGTGTTTGTTGTTAAACAAATATTTTAGAAACATGAAAACGAAAAACGTATGGTCTTATCCTGCTTAGTATTATACCAATTTAAATAGTGAAAGTCGTTATATTTTAGTATCTTTCACTATGGCAAAACCGAAAGAATTTACAATACAAGAATCTGTTTCTACGCTTGAAACACTTCGCAAACAACAAACTGTTTTTAGAATAGAGAAACGCCTAATTTGGTTAATAGAATTAAAACAAAAACGTTTTAAAACCAGACACGAACTTGCTTATTATTTGGGTGTATCAACAAGAGCACAAGAACGCTGGGCGATTAAGTATCAACAAGGTGGCATAGAATTATTATTATCTGATAAACCTAAAGATATAAAGTCCAGAATTATTACTAAAGAAATTCACCAAGGGTTAGAAA
>NZ_JAKKDU010000014.1:33562-109412 GCF_021728535.1 Wocania arenilitoris
TAAGTGTTGAAGTATGAATAGAAATAAATCTGAATTAGATTACAACAAATCGCATAATCCATCAAAAATTTTTTCGTCAGTGACGAACCAGTAGAAAAAACATTACTCTGAAAGAACCTGAAAACTCAAACCAAAATTTTACAAATTAATTTACTATAGAATTGTTTACCATTGAATGACTTTGAAGTATAAGTCTAAAATGGGTTAAGTCCAAGAAAGTCTCATTACAAAAAAGATGACCAAGCAGTGACTGCTTTTTTAAAAACTACCTAATACGCTAAACAACATTAGATTAAGTCTAAATAAAGATAAGTATGAAGTTGTGAATCGATATTTTCAAGATGAGTCTAGGTTTGGGCTCATTATTAGAGCATTCTTTTAATTAGAGCTTCTAATATTATGTAAAATAGAAATTAAACTGTAGAACTTTTTTAGGTTTCATTTATCTTTTTTTTTTTGATAAAAAAAGAAACAAAATAATCAAGACTGCATAAAACTTTGGAAACAATTAACGGTTCGTTGCGCTATATTTTAGACTATTTAGCGTTTAGAGAATGTCCAGTGGACATTTTTAGCTAAATACAATTCGAAGCAAACTTTTAGTTAAGTGTTATATACAAATCCAATCATCCACAGGATAATTGCATTTGTATAACCTATAATATGGTCACTCCACTCTCCTATTGTTTTAGCCAAAGTTTTATGAGGTCAGATTAAAGGAAAGCATATATAAAAAACCTTATGCTTAAAAGTATTTAATGAAGTTTATTTTTAAAAAACTGTCATTTTTAAAGTTAGAAAGTATTAGTTCTTGACTATCTATATTTTGAAAAAACCTACCAACTATTTCTAACTTATAACTACTTCCAAACCTTCTTGATGCTTCAATACTTAATATTTTACTACTATTTTCAATATCGGATATCATACCAGCCAAAATAGAAGTATCTTGTATATCGTTAAATGCTATTCTGGTTCCAATGAAAATATCATTTTGCATAGCACTTAATGCCAAATCATCCCTTTCATCATAGAGGTATTCCCCAATAAGCCCAACATCCATTCCAGAGTTTTTAATATTACTTATGGTATACTCAACACCAGCAGTCAATGCAAAAAAATCTTGAAAATCACTTTGTCTATATATGCTCTCCATCTTCCATAAAAAAGCATTATGAGTAAGCTGTAAATCTAAACCTGTTTGGTTAATCACTGGATAAAAAGCATCAATACCTCCTTGATTAGTAAATTGAAATAAAGGCTCTCTCCCAGTACCATAAAAATGTGATAACCCAATGTCAATTATTGAAAAGCTATGAGCATATCTTATAGCGAAATCTTGATGCCATTCTTTTGATGAAGATTCATATTTAATATCATCTGAATGGATTACAGTTGAAAACCTAAAGCGTCCTTTTTCGCCTGGATAATTTCTTTTGCGATGAAAGGGTAAATAAAAAAAATCTAATGTGCCAAAGCTTGTATTTAATGAATACTGCACCATTGGCTGTCCTAACTTTTGTTCACCATCAAAGCTTTCTACTACATCTGTTTGGTTTATGATGTCAACTAAATGGTTGCTTTCTGTAACGCCCCAAAATATTTTTTTAAAACCAACGCTTAATTCCCAATTGTTTTTAACTGTTTGGTAGTATAATTCTCTAATATCCCAATGAGTACGCTCATTATCTATATCTAATCTAAAAAAAGTTTCTGTATTTATACTTTCATACCCTTTATTCCAGTCTAAAGTATATTTTGGTCTAAATGCCATTGATGGAAAATTACTTTTTTGACCGTCAAAAGAAGGTGAGTTATAAAAGGATCTGTATTCTGCTTCAAGGTCTAACTCAAAATCGTGATTGACACTTGCATTTTGAGCACTTACTGCGTGAGCAAATAATGTGAATATGAATAAATAATTAATTTTCATGACTTTTGAATTTGCGGATAGAATACCGGAAACCAAAACTCTGTCTCCGGCCTCTATCAAATCAACAAACAACTAACTAAACCAGCTAATACTACCAATCAATTTCTTTTTAAGGCATTTTGAGTAAAATCTTCTTCGTTTAGATTTGCATCAAAATTATAATCGAAGAAGTCCAATAAAGTTTCTTTTTTACTTTGGTGATTTACCATTTTTAAAGTATTGGCTCTCCAAAATTTATCTTTATACAGTTTATAAAAAGTGTAATTGAGAGTTTTCAACAGCATGTTTTTCCTGTCAAAAAACTCTATTTTTTCAATTCTATACCCTTTATCTTTATTGTAAGTAACAATCCTTCTTGTGTAACCAGATTTTGGGTCAACAGGGTCTTGTTCTACAATTAATAGATTCTCTTTTTCTTCCAAGAACTTATAATTATACTTTTCTATTTCTTGAGAGGATAAGTCTTCATACGCAAATTCGCTACCCACAAAAGGGCCAGATTTGTTGTTTGAAGAAATTCTTTTAACACGTTTTATAGATGGCAGATACAACCATTGGTCATCAGAGCCAATTTTGTGGGTATAAGTTAGCGTTGATGTTCCTTTAACATCTCTTGGGCTTTCAAATACTATAAGTGATTTATCACCGTCTTCGTGCAATTCAAGGGTCTTTATTGTTAATGCACGTTCACTAATTTGTCCATTACTATTTGTTAATAGCATTTTAAGGTTCACCATTGAACTATTAAAACCTAAATCTGCTTGAACTGCAGCTTTAGCAATTTCTAATCCTTTGTTTTCTTGAGCTATACCCATTGCAGTAATCGCAATTGAGGTAACCATTGTAATAATTAAATTTTTCATTGTTTTGAATTTTTAAAGTTTATCTGAAAAAAAAGAAAGATGTGTACTTCTTTTTGACTTTCTTTTTTTCTTTATTTGTTAATATTAGTAATGATGGTAATAGAATAAAATCGATAATTAATGCTGATATAATAATTACCACTGTTATTCTTGCCATATAACTGTTAAGTGCAAATGAAGATGTTGACAACACTGCAAAACCAGCCAAGAGAACTACTGTTGTTGTTATTAATGCTTGTCCAACAGTTTCAAATGCATACTCTACAGCTTGATTAGCATTATAACCATACTCTCTTTTAGCCCTTAAGAATTTACTCATGAAATGAACTGTATCATCGACTATAATTCCCAAGGTCATACCAAACACTATAACCATTCCTGTATTAATTTGCGCTTTATATAATGCCCAAATACCAAAACCAATAAGCACAGGTGCTACATTAGGAATTATACTCAACATTCCTAATTTAAAGTTGCGTAAAGCAATCATAAGAACAAGAGATATTAATATGAGCGCAATAATGTTTCCTTTAAGCATACTATCTGCTTGTCTAAAACCAAGTTTAGAAAACATTAACATTGGACTTACACCAATGGCGTGCATTTCTGTAGGTGTGTTATCTCTTAACCATTGTTCTCCCCTTTTTGAAAATTCAATCATTTGAGGACTATCAAGGTTTTTCACTGTAACTGTTACTCTTGTTTCAGATTTATCTACATTAATTTGATTGTTTAAGTCTAAACCAAAGGGTAATGACAGTTCATAAAGTAATAAGTACTGTGCAGCTTCTTCACGAGTGCTTGGAATTTTATAAAAACGCTCATCATCTCCATTCATAGATTTATTAATACGCCTTGCTACTTCACTAAAAGCGTTTACATGAACTACTTCCGGTTGCTGTTTTAACCAGTTTTCAAATTCATTAAGTTTATTGAGATAATTTGGGTTGTTAATACCTCCACTTTCTCCACTTCCAATTGAGTACTCTACATTATATACTCCTGTTAAGTTCTCGCTTATATAATCTGTATCTGTTCTAAATTCAACACTCTCATCGAAATAATTAATAAACTCATCATTAAATGTGTTTTTACTTGCCAAGTATGTTAAAAAACCAATTGCCAAAAATGAAATAATTGACAATTTTATAGGTTGCTTTATTACAAAACGTGCCAATTCTGAATACCAATTAAAATAATATACTGGCTCATTTTCTTTAATTTTAGACTTAACCTTTATTGGAAGAATTGCCATTAATGCTGGTAAAGTAGTAGTTGAAAAAAGAAATGCCATAGCCATCCCAAAAGCTGTAATATTTCCTAAATCCCAGAATGGTGGAACATCTCCAAAATTCATTGTTAAAAAGCCAATAACCGTTGTGAGGCTTGTTATAAAAACTGGCATAAAATTTAGGCGCATAGACTCTATTAAAGCCTCATTTTTGTTTAAGCCATCTTTACGCATTTTTTGTAGCATTGTTATGATAATATGTATACTATCTGCTACTGCTAATGTTAATACCATAGTAGGAAAAACAGAGGATGGTGGTGTCAATTTAATTCCTGTAAGCCCCACAAACCCTAACGTACTAATAATAGAAAACATAACAACAACAAGGGTTGTTAATGTGCTTTGAATGCTCCTTGTAAGTAAAAATGTTGTAATAATGACAATTAATATCATTATACCTGTTAATCCCATATCTTTCATTGAAGCCTCAAAAAATGCAGTGTTTAGAGGAACCATTCCAGAAATGTGTACATCGAAATGTGGATATTTACTCTTAAAGTTAGACACCATATCTCTAACATATTTAGTTACTTCAGGAACCTCTTTTGCACTATCCTCTCCTGGTAATCTAACAGTAATATTAATAGCAGTGACGCTACCTTCTTCATTAACAATCCTATTTACCAACATTGGCTCTTTTAAAGCTATTTCTTTAATTTTATTAATCTCTGCTTCGCTTTTATTTAATGAATTATAGGATAAATCGTCAACATATAAATCATCACCATGAGCACTTGTATGCTGAAAATTTGTAATTGCATCAACCCTCGAAGAATATGGTGTATTCCATGATTGAGCCGTTAAATCCTCTATTGCTGTTAAGTTTAATTTTGTAAAAACATCTTTGTTAGATGGTGATAATACCATAATTACATTATCATCTTTTGTGTATTTTTCTTGTAATGCATCAAAAGCCTCCAATTCTGGATTTGATTCACTAAAGAACACATGGTAATCTCCATCAAACTCTAATTCACCTTGAGAACCAAGACCAATTACCAATAAGAATGAAAACATCAATACAGGCCATTTATTTTTTATCACAATTTTTGCCCAATTACTTGCAAATTTGTTTGTCGAGTTTTTTATTTTTTTTATTGCATTCATCTTATTTAATTTTTAATAATCTGATTAATTATTATTGCTTCACTGATGAAACTATTTTACTGTTTCTCTTGTTTTAATATTTCTTTAAAAATATTTACCACTGGTAGCATTATTTGCCAATGTGTTAGAATCAAAATATCTAACTCATCACTTGACACTAATTCTGATGACAATAATGTTTCAAATGTTAAACTGCTTTTTGTTTTTCTTAATTCACCACAATAGCTAACAAATGTCTGTTTGCTTATTATTGGGTTTACCAAGTGCATATTATTGCCTATATGCTTCATTTGTTTTGGTGTTAGCTTAAAACAACCACCTGAAATTTTTATATCAGTTGCACCAATTTCTAAATAGAAGCCTGGTTCTGCTTTATGTCTTCTTCCTTTTGAGCTAATTAAAGCAGATTTAAAAACCTTATATGGCGACTTATCTTTTGAAAAACGCAAGTCTCTATTTAATCTAAAAATCGCTTCACTTGCATTAATCCTTATTGTTCCATCAAGTTTGCATAAGATTTCTAATAACCTTTTTACAAATAGGTTAAATGGTTCGTCTACAAATTCTTCATAATTGGGTTTATTTTTATTAAACCATTCTTTATTATTATTACTTTCAAGCTCTTTAAAGAATTTGATAAAATCTTGCGTGAAATATTTTTTTGTACCATTCATGTTATATAGTTTTTATTATGTTTAAGGTTAATTTGAAATTAATTTGGGCTTCTTTTCAAGAATCAACTTTCTTAACATAAAAACATGTAATAAAAGAGCCATTGGTGCGGCAATGCCTATAATAAGCATCATAGGAAAAGACCCAGCAGAAGCTGTAGAAGGAATAGCACTACTCCAGATTGGATATTTGGTAAGAAGAATAAAAAGAACTATGAGTAAGTCAACTACTCCAAAAGCTACTAATCCAAACATTGATATTTTTGACCAACCATATCCTTTACTTAAAGACCAAACTGTAAGAATGGCTATTGCTCCTGTTGTAATATCACCTATTCCTGAACCAATAAATTCTTTTGGACCAATACCTGATATGGCAACTAAAAAGAAAATAGCTCCTAATACTCTCCAAGTTTGACCTAATGCCAAATATCTAAAGGAAATATTGTTAAGTATTGTTCTAAGATTTTTGTTGCTAAATAGAATTAGAACAGCGCTTACTGGAACTAACAACCCTAATAAGAATTTAGGAAAGCTTTCTCCTTCATTATATGAGAAAAAGTTATTTAGTGTTAAAAGAAACACCGCCAATACCCAAAACGATACTCCAATGAATAATAGTCTATTAAATTTTAATTTTAGTTTTGTTTCAAAGTTTGAGTTTTTAATTCCCTCTCTAATATTAACATAGAAGAATGTTGGTGCTATCAAACTTATTAGCACAGATACAATTTGAATGATTTTAATAGTTTCCATAATTTATTTATTAATTGTTATTTAATATGATTTCTCCTGTAAAGGCGTACTGGTCCCATTTTGGTAATGGGTGAAAATTACCAGCTTGAACGTCTCTAAACATTCTTTCTATTGAATGACTCTTATAAAAACTTTGTCCACCAACTGCGTCCATGCATTGATTAACAGTATCTATACAAGCATCGCTGACGTTTGTTTTTAAACTTAAAATGTCTATAGTCTTTTGATTATCTGGGTCAAATCTTAAGTTGTTAGCAGTAAGTACCATACTATGCCATTGGGTTAATGCCAGTATATAAGAGTTGTACATTTTACCTACTATGTACTTAAGATGCTTATGATTTCTTTGGTATTTTTTACCAATTTTTATTGCCTCACTATAAGCACCTTTGGCAATACCAACATAGGCCGCCATAATCAATGGCATTGCAACAGGAATTACTACATTCCAAACACCATGAAATTCACCTTGTGGTCTCTCTAAAGAAATGGCTGAATTAGGAATAAACACATTATCAAAAACAAGCGTTTGAGACCCAGTAGACCTCATCCCCATAACGTGCCAATCGTCTAATAAACTAACTCCTACTGAATTAGTTGGCACTCCAAAATGCAAAACACTTTTTTGGTTATTTGTATCTTCATAAATACTACTTGTAATAACCATATCTCCAATAGCAGATTGGCTTGCAAAGTGTTTTTTTGCAGAGAATAGGTAGCCTCCATTGGTTTTTTTGAGTTCTCCATTAGAGCCTAACCAATCTCTTGCTCCTGTACTAATGAGTATCAATTCATGATTTGAAACATTTCGCAATAATGTTTCGTTTGAGCCATCTTTAAAATACTTCCAAACACTTGCTGCAATTAAATGCTGATGCATGGATAAAGCCAAAGCGGTAGAACCACAAGATTCACCTACAATTTTGACACATTCACACATAGCTGTATGAGATAACCCTTCACCGCCTAACTCTTTAGGTATCATGGCAGAGAAAAATTTATGTTCTTTTAAAACATTATAATTTTCGTGTACAAATGTGCCACTTTCATCATGTTGTTTTGCTTTTTCAGCAAATCCTTGGGATATCTTTTCTGTTAATGATATCCATTCTATATCTGTTTTATTCTTAAGCATGATTCATTTATTTTATGATTCAATGCAAAGGAACGTGACAAAGAGAGTTTAGATTATCCTTAAAGGCTCAATCACTTGACTGAAAAGCCCAATGCTATTTTTGTAGTGATTATTTAGCATTTTTAAATGAAGATGGGGTGATATTATACTTGATTTTGAATGTTCTACTAAAATGAGCAGTACTTTCAAAACCACAATCATAAGCAACTTGCGAGATTGACTCAAAATCCGATTTTAATAATTTTGCGGCTCTTGACAACCTTCTATCAAGTATCCATTTACCAGGGCTGCAGTTATAATGGTTTTTGAAGTCTCTTTTAAAACTTGACTTGCTTCTATTACATAAAGTTGCAAACTCGTCGAGTTTTAAATTATAGCAAAAATTAGCTTCCATTATATTAGGTAATGAAGGAAGTTCGTTTAACGCAATATTTTTTAAATGAGAAGCAATCTCTAAATTTTGCTTACTATTAATTATATTTAAAATAAGTTCTTTTACTTTTAATTCTAATATCCCTTCTAATGGCATATTTTTATCATGAAAATATCCCAATGCAGATTGAAAGAATGTTTCTAATTGATTATTTATCTGAATTTTATTGATAACAAATAAATCTGCTTCGTCAATATTTTTTATAGGTGTAGCTTTTATTACATCATCTAAAGTATGTCTAATTAAATCATCTGAAATAAAAAAGCCAAGCATACAAAAATCATCATCAAACTTCTGTTCGATAATTGTAGCACCTTTTTTAATATATAATGCTTCACCTTTTTTGGCTACCCAAGATTTTTCTCTGGTGCGCCAAGTTTTTTCTCCACTTAAAATGTATACAACATAGTCATACTTTGACCAAATTTCAACCACATCTTGTTTTAATGGACACTTGTATTCTACGAAAAGGACATTGTCGACTTCAAATTTATTGAAGACAACTTCACTTTTCATTATTGAATAAAAATCGTACATACTGGATATTATAATTTATGTAATACTAAAAGCAAATTTAGTTAATAAATATTATCATTTCCATTCCACACACATTCCACTTCTCTTCTATCGTCGCTTCGTGTAAAAAGTGTTTCATTAACATAATCAAAAGAAGCTTTGGATAATAAAACTTTTAAAATAAAAATCAGCAAATGAAACTATTGCTTTTACCAAAGCAAAGTAACATAATGCGGACCATTATAATTCATTTTCAATATTATATTCGACATTATATAAAATGTCTTTATAACATTAAAAACGTGAGTTTTATTGTAAATAAACAAAGAAAAATATAGCTATAAATTCTTTTCGTAATCCATACTTTGATTTAGCACACGAACAATTAAAATATCAATATCTGTAGCTAAATAAAAAATAGTGTGAGATTTATACGAAAATCTCTTTAATGATAGCATAAATTCTGATGCATCACGTCCAAGAGTGGCATTATCAGCTAATATTTGAAAAAGCGTGTGCATTCCTAATAAATACGCTTGGGCTTGTTTTAATCCAAATGTTTCAATACCATATTCGTACATTTTGGCAAGATCAATTTCGGCTTTTCCAGATACTTTATAAACGCCCATCAGCTTGCATACGTTCTTCGACTTCCTTCATAATATCAGGAACAGATTTAGCACTAATACCACTATTCATACCTTCAGTTATAGCTGCTTTAAGGGCGGAAAATTTAGCGTTCTTTGCTTGATCACGTCTTACTAAATCACGAAGGTATTCACTATCATTAGTAAATTCTCCTATTGTAATTCGTGACTTTATCCACTTATCCTGCTTTTCCGTAAATGTTATTGTTTTTCTAATTATTGCCATAAGATATGTGTTTTAATAATCATACTATTGGTGCAATTTAACATATTTGATTGAATATTACAAAAAATAGAGTTCTAATTTCATGTATTTAGCGACTATTCCCATTCCATACACATTCCCACTTCGCTCCTATCGTCACTTCGGGCAAAGCGTATTCCATTACAGTATCCAAAGAAACATTTGAGAAGAAAAAAATAAGAAAAGGAAGTAGTTTAAACTTCGCTTTTACCAAAGCAAAGTTGCATAACGCAGAACATTATAGTACATTTTATAAATAGGTTTATCCTGTGGATGAAGCTATTTATAACACAGATGGTGCGTTGGCGAAATTATGATGTTATACGTTAACATTCATTTATAAAAACATTTGATAGCTATAATGTAGTATTATGTAAAATATCCTAGAAGCATTTGTTTTCATTTGATATATAATATACAATAAACCACTATGGATTTGAAATCCATAGTTTTAAACAAAAGAATGAAATTCTTTCTTAACACTACTCTAATATCCAGTTGCCTTTTTCTGAATTTGGCTTATCCTCGTGATGCTCTAGATATTCCTGAACCATCTCATCTGTTATCTTTCCAGTACTCCAAGCCCCATAACCCAAAGCCCAAAAGTGTCGACCCCAATATTGCTTATTCAACTTGGGGAATTCCTGTTGTAAAATGCGAGATGAGCGAACTTTTAATTTCTTTACTAAAACACTTATACTTAATGATGGCGGATACTCAATATGCATATGTATATGATCCTTACTCACAACACCTTTTAGAACATGGACATTTTCAGAATTACAAATCTGAATTAACAAATCACGACAGCGATGTTGGATATCTCCTTGTAAAACATCATATCGATATTTGGTTGCCCATACAACATGGCAACTCAAATTAGTTATCCAATGTGAATTCTTTAGGTAATCTGACACATAACAAATCTATAACATTTATAAAAACTAAAGTAACTGCAATGAAATTGCAGGGTTTTAACCTTTAACTAGATAATAAAAGCTTACTTAATGTTACCACCAACTTGCAGCCCACTTGGTACTTTTTCAGGAATAGTTTTGTCAAAACCTTCATCATTTAAAGTATTTAAAAATGAAATGATAGACGACATATCTTTAACTTTTAATGTCAAATTTTTAGCCAAAGTATCAATAGCATTTGTAGCAACTTCGATATTTCTTGACTTATTAAATGATAAATCCTCGTAAAACTCTAATACCATTTTAAGGTTTGGTAACGTGCCATTATGCATGTAGGGTGTCGTAAATCTTAAATTACGTAACGTTGGTGTACGAAACCCAAATTGTTTCTCGAAACCATCGTCAACCTTATCGAGTTTATCATTTTCAGGCACGCTCAACGTGTGTATTTTATAATCTGAAAACATGGGTCCGTTATGACAATTAACACACCCCACTTTTTTAAACAACTCAAAACCTTCTTTTTCTCCCAGCGACATACTATTTGTATCACCACGCATGTATTTATCAAAACGAGAGTTGTTAGTAACTAACGTCCTTTCATATGCAGCAATAGCTTTCCCAATATTTTCAATACTTATTGGTTCTTCTTCTTCATTAAATACCGTTTTAAAAAGGACTTTATATTCAGGGATATTTTTTAGTCTTAAAACCACTTCGGTTAAAATTTCGGCTTCTGTGTAATGCGCTCCACGCATTTCTTCAAACGCTTTAATAGGTTCTATAGCTTGGGCTTCTAAGCTATTAACTCTAGAATCCCAAAACATAGGGGCGTCTTCTGGATTATAATGTTTTGAAGGGGTTATGCCATTAAATGCGGTATTTAAAACCGTATGTGCATTGCGTTTTACAAAAGGAATATTATTGGGATTATTAAATTTACGATTAATACCAAAACCCTTGCCGTTTGCACCAATGGAAAGGTCTCTAAACTCTGCATAACCGTTATCTGGATGATGACACGTAGCACAAGCTACATCTTTGTTTCCAGATAAAATAGGATCGAAAAACAAGAGCCTGCCTAAGTTAATTTTTTCGTCAGATTGCGAATTATTTACTGGATGCTTTATGTTTAAAGGCAGTGCATTTACACGGGTATCAATTTTTATTATATTGGTGTATGCTTCAGTATTCTTTTTCTTGTTTTCAGAAAGGCAACCAACAATAATTAAAACTAATATTAACAAAACGATTTTATATGTTTTTTTTAAAATTAATTGCATTTAATTGTAATTATATGTGATAAAAAAGAATACCTAAAATTACTTATTTTTTTCTATTTATCGCAAATACTCATTGCCTTTTACAAAATGTTTATGTAATGATTTAAAAAACAAAACAGATTTTAAAAATTATTTTGCTTTTAATAATTATTTTAAAGTCGAGTTTACAAATACAGATATTTTTTTCATTGATTTACAAGTGCTTAACCCTATTCTCTGTTTTTTGGCACGCTGTTTGTAAATACATAATCGTAACCCTTAAAAATTTACAATTATGAAAAAATTAATATTCTTATTAGCAGGTTTAATCCTTACAGGATTTACAGCTAATGCAACGGCAACAAACACAACAGAAAACACTATGGCAACTTTTTATGGTGGTTATAGTAATTCTTTCATATTTGTAGAAGATGGTATCGAGTTTTCGGTATTCCGAGATGGACAATTCGATTTTAATATACTAAGAGGTAACTCGCGCTTTGGTGTATCAGTTGGTTCTAGAAATGTGAATTTAAGCTTTAACTCTGGTTTCGATTACAACGCTTACGTACAATATGATGAATTTGGAGCTATAATTCAAATAGAAAATACGCCAATTTTTTACGATTATTACGGACGTGTAAATCAAGTTGGTAATGTCAATATTTATTATAACAATTTTGGTTATATCTCTAGAATTGGTGGTTTATATGTACACTATAACCGTTTTAACCACTACTCGCATTTTACGGGCTTTATAAATATTTATAACAGAGGTTATATTTACAGACCATGGCACAGATTTTACAGTGTACCTGCATACGATTACTGTGTAGTATATAATAGACCTTACAGACAATTTTACAATCCTATCCGTTATACTTATAACAGACCGTTTTATAATAATTACAGACCAAGAACTGCAATTGCTACAAGACGTGGAAATAAAATTTATAGAAATAGAAATTACGCTACGGTTAACAGAAGTGCAAGAAATAAAACGCAAATAAACAGTCGTGCAAATTCTAGGCGAGATATTGCTCAAGCAAATTCTACAAGACGTAACAGCACTTCTAACATAAACAGAAGTTCTAGAAATAGTAATGTAGATGTTGATAGAAGGTCTTCTTCAAGAAGAAATAACTCTTCTACTGCTAATAGAAATACTAGAAATACTAATGAAGGTGCAAGAAGAACAGCAATAAGTCGTAAAAATATAAGTACTAGAAATAGTACGCGTATAAATAACACTAAAAGAACAACAGAAAGCGTTACTAGAACTACAAGACCTAATGTTAAGAGTACTAGAACAGTAACTAGAAAAAACACTTCGGTTACAAGAAAACCAAATAACGCTAATACGCGTATATATAATAGCAGAGATAATAAAACTAGAAATACACAACGTGTTGCTACACGAACTGCTCAAAAACCTAGATCTGTACAACGTTCAGTAACTAGAACGAGTAAACCAAGAACAATTCAAAGAACGGTTACAAGACCTACACAAAGACAGAGTAAACCAAGAGCAACACAAAGTAGAAGTACTTCTAGAAACAATAATACAAGATCGACTTTAAGAAGAAGATCATAACAATTTTGGTTGGTTAGTTGGAAAGCCCCGCGATACGTTTGCCTCAAAGCAAATTCGTGGGGTTTTCTTTTTAGTGAAACTCAATATCTTAAAAATTGTAAAACAATGCATTAAATATTGATAGTTGAATTAATTCTGAACTAGTTTCAGAATCTCTTTATAAATCCAAAATAAAGAATTTTTTGAAACCAACTATCCTCGAGGCAGAGCCATAGAGGTATTTCACTGGTTTCATTTTGACCTTTTTTAGGTCAAAAACCAAAATTCTGTATTTAGATTTCCGTTTTCACGGGAATGACAATCTAGCGCTTCAACACTTTATCAATTAACTCTGTAATATTATCTGAAAACTTAAATAGGTAGATAGCAAGACCATATAAAACGGTAATCAATGCAGATTTTAAAATGATATTTATAATGGGATGAAACGAAAAATCCCAGAAATAAAAAACTAAAACTCCAACTAGAATACACGCTCCTATTTTTAATGTATTGGCACTAAAAGGTAACATTTTAAATTTTCTGTAAACAAAGAAGAGTTTTATAGAATTATATAAAAAGACGGCTAAAAAAGTTGCTAAAGCAGCGCCATTAATACCATAAAGCGGAATAAATAGCATGTTTAGAAAAATCATTACAATAACCAGAATAACCCCAAAAAACAACACCATTCTGTAATAATCGCTATTAAATAAAATAGCATTATTACTGCCTAAAATAGCATCGTACAACTTGGCAACACTAATTATAAAAACTACAAAAAGACCGCCATTAAATTCCTCTGGAATAATGTTATACAACTGGTTAATATTTAACACAATGAGCAAGAAAATAAATCCACTTACTATAAATAGGTTTAAAGAGCTTCGTTTGTATAAGTCTTTTAAATCAACAAAATTATTTTCGTTTAAATATTTAGCCGATAATGGCATTAATATTTGATGCATAGAGCGCATTGGAACTGCTATAACTGCTGAAATAAATATAGCTACATTATAATAGGCAATCTGTTCTATGTCAATATAATGCCCTAACATTACTTTATCAATATCTAAAAGAATGGTTGCAATAGAACCCGCAATAATGATTAAAAAAGAATATTTTAAAATAGATTTTAAGCCAGATACCTTTTTAAAAGTAATAACAGGTAATTTAACGCTAAAAGCGTACAGCTTCATTATCAACATTCGCAATACATAAACTACTACTAATCCAATCATAAACTGCTCTATATCAATTACTTTAAAATAGAGACAAAACAGTAAAGTCATAGTAAAAGCTCTATGAAACACTTCTTTCATAAAATTACCAAATACCGTTTGCATTTGCACTTTGGTCCATGCAAAAAACACTTCAAAATAGGCTAAAGCAATAGCTATAATAATAGTATGCCACAAATAGTTTTTTATAATTGAATTTTTAGTTGATAAAAACTCACCAATCATTTCGTAACTAAAATGGGTAATTACAATCAACGGAAAAATAATTACTAAAGGCAAAAACAACATTAGCGTTAAAAAACTATTTAACGATATCCTAGTTTTAAAAGATGAATAGAATTTAATTAAAGAGTTATGTACACCAAAAGCCATAAGCGGCATAATAACATAGGCTAAAGACAGCATATACCCTACCATACCGTAATACTCGTCGCTTAAAAATTCGGTATACAGGAATAATGTGTTTATCGCACCAATTAAAAACCCTAAATAAGTGGATACTATGTTTTTAAATGATTGTGATGCAACAATGCCCATTTGTTTTAAATTTCAATAAATCAACTTTAAAATTCCAAAAATAATATTAATCAAAATTCAAATAATTGGAATTTGGAGCTTTAATTTTTTTGTTTTTTAATTAACTCAGCTAATGCCTGTGTTAATTTTTTTCTGCTATATTTTTGTAAGCCAATGGCATGCGATTGCAATGTGCCATTTTTAAATGCTTTATAGTGTGTTAATATAGTGGTTTTTAACGATTCGTAGTCGTTATAATAAAAGTAGTTTCCTGTGTTCGTTTCTTTGATGATTATTTCAATATCTGAACCTTTTGGGCCTATTGCTACAATTGGTCTGTTTGAAACCATGTATTCAAATAATTTACCAGGAATAATGCATTTGGTATCTTCTGAATCAATTTCAATTAACAATAGTAATTGTGATTTTTTTTGATACTTAATAGATTCTTTATGTGAAAGATAACCTACATTATTTATATAATTACTTAACATATAATTTTTAACAGAATTAAGCACGTCCTCACTTACAATTCCTACTAAATTTAGTTGAAAATCTTTAGCAAAATCTTTATCAGCTTTAATTAAATCACTTAAAACTTGCCATAACACTTTAGGGTTTCTTTTTGATAATAAAGACCCTATATGCGCTATTGAAAACTTGGAATCTAATATTATTTTTTCAACAAGTTCATTATCGTATCCGTTTGTGATGACTTCGATAGGTTTTGCTGTGAGGTTTTCAAACTCCTTTTTTGTTACTAAGCTTGTTACAATAATTTGGTCGGCTGTATTTATAACCTGTTTTTCAAGTGCTTTGTGTTTTTGCTGAGATTTTTTGGTTAGCTTTAATTGTTTATGATATCCAATAGTCGTCCACGGATCTCTAAAGTCTGCCAACCACTTCACTCCTAGCTTTTCTTTTAAATTTAAACCAATAAGATGTAAGCTATGAGGAGGCCCTGTAGTTATAACAGTATCTATATTATTTTCAGAAATATATTTTGAAAGGTAAATAACGGAAGGTTTTACCCAATTTTTTCTAGCATCAGGAATAAAAAAGTTACCTCGAATGTAAAGCATCACTTTTTCAATAAAACTCTGCTTACTATTTTCTAAAATAACGCCTTTACTTATCGTTTTAGATGATTTTTTTGAAAATAGACTAGCTAATTTATAAGGTTCTTTTATGGGGTGTTTTATAATAGTTAATTCGTCCGAAACTTCATCAATTAAACTCTCATCAATTAAAGGGTAATTGGGGTTTTCAGGAATGTAAACAATGGGCTCAATATTAAATTCAGGCAAATATTTAACAAATTTCAGCCAGCGTTGTACCCCAGGGCCCCCAGCAGGTGGCCAATAATAGGTTATGATGAGTGCTTTTTTACGCACTTTCTTTTCTTTTTTTCTTAAACTCGTAAAATAATCCGGTTAATAGCAATAACCAAAAAAAGATTGAACTTGTTAGCGCAATACTACTTCCTGTTTTTACAACCTCAGGGTCAAACTTAAACTCGATAATATGTTTACCAGCAGGTATTTCCATTCCACGGAGTATATAGTTTACACGCACATGTGTTGATTCTTCAGCATCTATAAACGTCTTCCACCCATTACCATAATATACTTCAGAAAACACAGCAAATCCATCGTTAGTATTATTTGATTGGTATTTCAAATAGTTAGGTTGATGCTCCACTAATTTAATTGAAGCTAAAGAATCAACAACATAGCTCTTTTTAGGTATATTAAACTGCTCAATGTCTTTTGGTTTTACATAAACCGCTATGTTTTTATTATCTAAAGAATCTAAACGTTTTATTTCTTGATTTGCTGAATCAACTTTCTCTAAAGATTTAACAAACCACGCATTTCCATTAGCATCTTCATTAGTGTAAGTAAACATGCCCCCTTTTTCATCCTGAGCTATAATATATTTGGTATTTAACATATTAAGCACATTAATATTGTTTTTGGCAATATACCAATCAAAAACCTCTCTGTAACGTTTTAATTCTGCTGCATTATAACCATTTAAGGAATTATGATAATATGAAGGTTTTGATGGACCCGAAACCAAATCGAATACTCTAAAGTGTGTGGTATCTTTCAATATTTCTTTATCAGCTTCATTCATTTGAAAAGGCTGATTTACTTGTATTGCAGAAACAAAATCATCATTATTTACATAACGCTTATTTACACCAACTAAATCAAAAAGAATAAGTGCTGCAAAAATCGCAATCACCCATTTTTCTTTTAGTTTTTCTTTTAAAAACGCCCAAATTATCCCTGCAGAAAGTAATACTAGAATTAATGAACGAATCGTATCTTGAGTAAAAATAGCTTTTCTATCGGCTTTGATGGCATCAATAAAAGCTTGTCCGTAATTCTGACGATAAAACCCATCATTAACACCAGCAAAATCAAATGATGATTTAAATAACAAAAACAAAATAGCTATACCACCTGTAATTCCTAAAGTAATTTTTAAAGCTTTTAATTTTTCTTCTTTCTTTTCAAAATCATTAAACAGCCTTACGAGTCCGAAAATTGCTAAAACAGGTATGCATAACTCTAAAATAACCTGTATAGAAGTTACAGCTCTAAACTTGTTGTAAAACGGTACATAGTCGATAAAAAAATTAGTTATTGGATTACTATCTGGTGCTGGATCTGTGACAAAAAACCAGTTTTTACCGAAAGACAAGACTAAAGACATTATAACACCTGCAACTAACCACCATTTTAAGCGTCCTTTTACTAGAAATAATGCCAATACAAACAAAAACAGAACGACTGCCCCAACATAAGCAGGCGCTTCTACAATAGGCTGGTCGCCCCAATACATAGGCGCACGTTTCGATTCCTGTAAAGCTTGACTTGGAGATGCTCCTAATTTTCTGTAAGCTTCAAACATTGCGGAATCTTTACCAACATTCTCTCCATTTCCACCGCCCATAAACCTTGGTATATAAAGATTAAAGGTTTCTAAAATACCGTAACTAAACTGTGTAATATAATCTCTATCTAAACCAGATGTTACTTCTTTTGTAGATCCGTCAGGATTAATAGTTAACTCGCTTTTACCGCGTGTACTTTCTTTTACGTATTCTTTGGTAGCTAAAATTCCAGTAGCATTTAAAGCTAAGGCAAGAAAAACAGCAGCAAATAAAATACCTACCGATTTAAAATAATGTGGCAATATTTTTTTCTTGTAAGCATCAATTAAATAAACTACCCCTAAAACAATAACCAATAGCATTAAATAATAGGTCATTTGGAAATGATTTGCGGCAATTTCTAAACCCATCGCAACGACAGTAAGCAAAAACCCTGCAATATATTTTCGTTGAAACGTTAACAAAATACCACTTAAAACCAAAGGCATATAAGCAATGGCATGCGCTTTACTGTTATGCCCAACACCAAGAATAATGATTAAATATGTAGAAAACCCAAAAGCAATCGCACCAAGTGCTGCGAGTTTAAAATCGACTTTTAAAACCAATAACAGCACATAAAAACTTAGTAAATATAAAAAAAGATAATCTGCTGGTCGTGGCAAAAACCGTATCATTAAATCTAATTTTTTAATATAATTATGTGGGTACTTAGCACCTAATTGATAGGTTGGCATACCACTAAAAGCACTATTAGTCCAATACGTTTCTTCTCCTGTTTTAACACGAAAATCTTTTTGCTGCTTACTCATGCCAATATATTGCACGATATCGCTTTGTAAAATTTGCTTACCTTTTAAAACAGGACTAAAATATGCCAGTGATAGTACTACAAAGCCAACTAAAACCAGTAAATGTGGAAGTATTTTTTTTAATGAAAATTGCATGAATATGTATTAAAAACAATGAGTGTGAAATTAACTATTATTTTTGATAAATGCTTAACCTAAAACAAGTAAAAATTATTCAACTTCTTCAAAATCTACATAATCACCAACATCATTATTAGATGTTTTAGTATTTGGTATTTTATCAATGGTAACTTCACCTTCTCGTTTTGGCTTTTCTTGCTGTGGTTTTCTTTGAAATTGCCCAAATTGATCTCCAAAACGTTGTTCTGCTTTTTTAGCAACATATTTAACTAAAAATGGCGCAAATAGTCGTGATAATATTTTAACACCAAAATATATCAGCATTATAATTAGTAATGTTTTCACTAACCCTACAACAGATGCATACTGTAACATAAAAAAATATTTTAAACAAAAATACAATTCTAAACACTTAAAAAACGTTCAAAAATGATAAAAAAAGTATAAAATATCTATATTTGAGCATCCTGTAAATATAATTAGCAAAAGTATTACGCAACAGTAAAGTATGGATATACTCTAAAACCTTCATTATGAACCCAATCAAATCTACCTTAATTTTATTGCTAAGCTTAGTTACCACTCAAGCTTTTAGTCAATATACCGATGTTATTAATTCAAACCGCCCTGGAGTTTCTAGAAGTGCATTTTCAGTAGGAACAAACGTGGCTCAATTTGAAGTTGGCCCTTATATCTTAAAAGAAAAAAGAACACCAGCCACTGCCTTTGAAGTTTCTGGTTTTGGAGTAGATTTTGCTGCACGTTATGGTTTACTTTGGGAAGAATTAGAATTAAATATTGAAGGTACATACCAAAACGATACTAAAACATACACTTCTAATTTTGCAGCTGAAGATTCTCGTTCAAATTTTAAATTTGTAAGTGTTGGTGCAAAATATTTAGTTTATGACCCTTATAAAAATGCCGAGGAAGAAAAGCCAAATTTGTACAGTTGGAAAGCAAATCACCGCTTTAAATGGAAATCGCTAATTCCTGCTATCTCAGTTTATTTAGGCGCAAATTACGATACCCAATCCAACCCATATACAGCACCTGGAATTGAAGGTTTTAGCCCTAAAGTTATGATTGCTACTCAAAATAATTTTGCTGGTGGTTGGGTTTTTGTAATGAATTTAATAAAAGACAGAATTGGCACAGATCAATCCGATTTTCAATACATCCTAACTTTAACACACTCCTTTAATCCAAAATGGGTGATATTTGGTGAAACCCAAGGTATTAAAAGTGATTTTTATGCCGATAATTTGTTTAGATTTGGAGGCGCTTATTTATGGGGAAAAGATTTTCAGCTAGATACAGCACTTACATTTAACACCAAAGACACCCCTTCGGTTTTTAGTGTAAATTTTGGCGCGTCATATAGATTAGATTTTCATAAAGACAAAGAAATAGATAATGGCAACACAGCTAAAGAAGAATCCACTAGAAGATCTAGATCAAAAAAGAAAAGAGAAAATAAGGACATTGACACCAAAGAATTAAAGAAGAAACAAAAAAGAAAAGATACCGATTTTGATAATTAACACCTCGAATCGATTATTTATTATATGATTGAACTTAAAGAAGTAACCACCAAAAAGGAACTAAAGACCTTTGTGAAGTTTCCATTTAAACTCTACAAAGATTCTAAATATTGGGTACCACCTATCATTTCTGAAGAAGTAAAAGCTTTAGATAAAAATGTAAATCCTGCCTTTAAAGATGCAGATGCGCGTTTTTTTTTAGCTTATAAAAACAATGAAATTGTTGGAAGAATTGCATGTATTATTAATTGGATTGAAGTCAATCAGCAAAAACAGAAAAAAATGCGTTTTGGCTGGTTTGATGTTATTGATGATGTTAATGTGACTGAAGCCTTATTGGAAATGGCAGCCGAAATAGGAAAGGCTAATAATTTAGATTTTATTGAGGGTCCTGTTGGGTTTTCTAATTTAGATAAAGTTGGTGTGTTAACGCATGGTTTCGATCAAATTGGTAGCATGATTACATGGCATAATCACCCTTATTATGCTGCACATTTTGAAAAACTGGGTTATGCTGTCGCTAAAACTTACTCAGAGAATAAGATGGAATTTAAAAATATTCTTCCAGAATATTTTTCTAAAATTCAAGATTTAATTAAGAGGCGTTATAAACTAAAAGCACTTAATTTCACAAAGAATAAAGATATTATGCCTTATACAGATGAAATGTTTGAGGTGTTTTCAAAATCGCATGCTACCCTTTCTTCCTTTGTAGAAATAAATGATGAACAGAAAGCATATTTCAAGAAGAAATTTATTGGATTTTTAAACCCTGAGTATGTAAAATTTGTACTAGATAAAGATGACAAGCTAATTGGTTTTGGAATTGTAACACCATCGTATGCTGAGGCTTTACAAAAAATGAAAGGCAAACTATTCCCTTTTGGCATTAAGCATTTATTACATGCAAAGAAACATGCTAAAACCGTAACTTTTTATTTGATTGGCGTTTTACCAGAATACCAAAACAAAGGGATTACAGCTATTATATTTAATGAGTTTCATAAAACATTTACAGAAAAAGGTATTGAAATGTGTATTAGAGGACCTGAACTTGATGATAATGAGGCCATCCATAAACTCTGGAAAAACTTTAAACCAGTCACTCACAAAAGGCGTTGTACTTTTAGAAAAGATATTTAAAAAAGATAAAAGACCGCTACGCTTTTAGACACAAGAATCTAGACTACTTTATTATAAAACAAAAATCCGATTTATTTTGATAAATCGGATTTTTTAATTAAATATTTTTATAAAGCAACTACTCACCCATCGCAGCTAACACCGCAGCCGATAAACGTTTGTATGTTCCGTTTTCTAATCTATCTCTAATAGCATCAAAAGCATCTAAAGTTTCTTCAACATCTTTTAAAGTATGTGTTGCAGTAGGAATCATACGTAATAAAATTAATCCTTTAGGTATCACTGGATAAACCACTATAGAACAGAATATTCCGTAATTTTCGCGCAAGTCTCTAACAAGCGCCATAGCTTCAGGAATACTTCCTTTTAGATACACAGGTGTAACACAACTTTGTGTTGTTCCAATATCAAAACCACGGGCTTTTAATCCAGATTGTAAAGCATCAACAATAGTCCATAAGTTTTGTTTTAGCTCTGGCATTGTACGCAACATATCTAAACGCTTTAATGCGCCAACAACAAGTTGCATTTGTAGAGATTTAGCAAACATTTGAGAACGAAGATTATATTTTAAATAATCTATAATTTCTTGATCGGCTGCAATAAAAGCACCTGTACTAGCCATAGATTTAGCAAATGTTGCAAAATATACATCAATATCATCTTGCACACCTTGCTCTTCTCCTGCCCCTGCTCCTGTAGCTCCTAGTGTTCCGAAACCGTGTGCATCATCAACAAAAAGTCTGAAATTAAATTTCTTTTTAAGAGCTACAATTTCTTTTAAACGACCTTGTTCTCCTCGCATTCCAAACACGCCTTCAGAAATAACTAAAATACCACCTCCGGTTTGTTCTGCCATTTTTGTAGCGCGCTCTAAGTTTTTTTCTAAGCTTTCAACATCGTTATGTTTGTAGGTAAAACGCTTTCCGTGGTGCAATCTTACACCATCAATAATACAGGCGTGCGCATCAACATCATATACAATAATATCGTTTTTAGAAACCAAAGCATCAATTGTAGACACCATGCCTTGATACCCGAAATTTAAAAGATAGGCAGCTTCTTTTTTTACAAATGCTGCTAATTCGTTTTGTAATTTTTCGTGTAAATCGGTATGACCAGACATCATTCTGGCCCCCATTGGATAAGCCGAACCGTATTGAGCAGCAGCCTCAGCATCTACTTTACGTACTTCAGGGTGGTTTGCTAAACCTAAATAATCATTAATACTCCATGTGATGACATCTTTTCCTTGAAACTTCATACGATTAGAAATCTCTCCTTCTAATTTTGGAAATACAAAATACCCTTCAGCTTGAGAAGCCCATTTGCCTAATGGCCCCTTATCCTTATATATCTTTTCGAATAAATCCTTCATCTAATAAAAATCTTAATGCTATTAATTTTTTAGTTTAGTTGACGCAAAATTAAATATTTATATTGTTTGTACATAATTTTTAAGGTTCAATTATTTGCAAAGCAAAAAAAGAGCCTTATTTAGAAAAAAATAAGACTCTTTATAAATATCTTTTAAATGATTTATTTTATATACTGAATAGTTTTAGCAGCAGCTTCATTAATGCTATCAAAAAAGCCTTGATCGTTCATCCATTTATCACTATAAATCTTACTCATGTAACGCGATCCGTGATCTGGAAATATAATTACAATATTATCTTTTTTACTAAACTCGCCAGCTTCTTCTAATTGTATTACTGCTTGCATGGCCGCTCCAGATGTATATCCTACAAATAAACCTTCGGTTTTTGCAATTAATCTAGCTGTGTGTGCGCTTTCTTCATCTGTAACTTTTACAAACTTATCAATAGCATCAAAATCTGTAGCAGTAGGTATTAAATTTTTACCTAAACCTTCAATTCTGTATGGATAAATTTCTTTTTCGTCAAACTCTCTAGTTTCGTGATATTTTTTAATAACCGACCCAAAAGCATCTACACCAATTACTTTAATGTTTGGATTTTGTTCTTTTAAATATTTAGCAGTTCCAGAAATAGTTCCTCCCGTTCCACTACATGCTATTAAATGGGTAATTTTACCTTCAGTTTGATTCCAGATTTCTGGACCTGTATATTGATAATGTGCATCAATATTTAAATCATTAAAATACTGATTAATATATACTGAACCTTTAATTTCTTCATGCAAACGTTTTGCAACTTGGTAGTATGATCTAGAATCGTCTGCACTAACATGCGCTGGACAAACATAAACCTTAGCTCCCATGGTTTTAAGCATATCAATTTTATCAGCAGATGATTTTGAGCTTACAGCTAAAACACACTCGTACCCTTTAATAATACTAACCATAGCAATACTAAAACCTGTATTACCAGAAGTTGTTTCAATAATAGTGTCTCCTGGATTAAGGATGCCTTTTCTTTCTGCTTCTTCTATAATATGTAACGCTATTCTATCTTTTGAAGAATGACCTGGGTTAAAGGCTTCTACTTTAGCGAAAAAATTGCCTTTAAATTTTGAAGTTATTTTATTAAGTCTAATAAGCGGTGTATTGCCTACTAAGTCTAATACATTATCAAAAACCTGATTGTTGTGTTTCATAAATGCTTTTTATAAGCTACAGTAATATTACTAAAAATATTTGTAACTTAAAACTGGGCAAAAATAAGTAATTTTTTTATCATGCAATAATTCCTTCTAAATCTAATATAAAAGCATACTCTAAAGCGACTTCTTTTAAACTTTCAAACCGCCCAGATGCGCCACCATGCCCTGAATCCATATCTATATACAACAATAATTTATTATTGTCAGTTTTTAATTCTCGTAATTTCGCCACCCATTTTGCTGGTTCCCAATACTGTACTTGAGAATCGTGTAAACCTGTAGTAACCAACATATTTGGGTATGCCTTTGATTCAACATTGTCATAGGGTGAATACGATTTTATGTAATTATAATATTCTTCTTTATTAGGATTTCCCCATTCGTCATATTCTCCTGTGGTTAGCGGAATAGTATCATCAAGCATAGTGGTTACAACATCTACAAACGGAACTGCAGCCAGAATTCCATGATATAACTCTGGGTTTATATTAATAATAGCTCCCATTAATAAACCACCTGCTGATCCGCCATAGGCATATAAATGCTGTGGTGACGTATATTTTTTTTCAATTAAATATTTAGAGCAGTCAATAAAATCTGTAAACGTGTTTTTTTTGGTTAAAAGCTTTCCGTTTTCGTACCAATCTCGCCCTAAATATTCACCCCCACGAATGTGTGCAATAGCATAAACAAAACCTCTATCTAACAAACTTAATCTGATGGTTGAAAAAGATGGATCGATAGTAGAGCCATAAGAGCCATAGGCATATTGCAACAATGGATTTTTTCCATTTAGCGAAATACCTTTTTTATAAACTAAGGATATTGGAATCTTTACACCATCTCTGGCAGTTGCCCAAATACGTTTAGACTGGTAGTTCGCTTTATTAAATTTACCACCTAAAACAACTTGTTCTTTTTTTATTTCGCTTTGCTTAGTTTGTAAATTGTAATCAATAACAGCATTAGGAGATGTTAAAGAACTGTAACCATAACGCAAGATGCAACTGTTAAAATCTGGGTTATTACCAATAAAAGTAGTGTAAGTTTCAGAATTAAACGGCAAATAGTAATCTTCTGTTTTGTCCCATTTTATTATGCGTAGCCTATTCAATCCGTTTTCGCGTTCGTTTACTACCAAATAATCTTTAAAAATCTCAATATCTTCTAGTAGAACATCTTTTCTGTGTGGTATAACATCTATCCAATTTTCTTTTTCAGTTGAAGTCTCTTTGGTTTTTAATAGTTTAAAATTAGTGGCTTTATTAGCGTTTGAAATAATATAAAAGCTATCATTATAATGTGCAATACTATACTCTAAATCTGGTATTCTTTTTTGAAATATTTTAAACTCACCATTAGGTGTATTGGCATTTAAAATTCGGTATTCTGAACTCAACGTACTTGAACAGCCAATAATAATATACTTTTTAGACTTTGATTTGTAAACAAAGGTGTTAAACGTTTCATCAGTTTCATGATAAACCTCAATATCTTCTGTAGTATCAGTATGTAGTTTGTGCTTAAGAATTTTATGAGAACGCAATGTAACCTCATCTTTCATAGCATAAAATAAGGTTTTATTATTGTTTGCCCAAGTAACGCTTCCGGTAGTATTTAAAACTTTATCGGAGTAAATTTCACCTGTTTCTAAGTTTTTAATTTGAATAGTGTATTGTCTTCTACTTACTGTATCGGTTGAAAATGCTGCCAATTTATTATCTGGACTAATAGCAATGCTTCCTAAATTAAAGTAAGCAAAATCTTTAGCCATTTTGTTACAGTCGAACAAAATTTCTTCGACAGCATCTAAACTTTCCTTTTTCCTTGAATAAATGGGGTAATCATTTCCTTTTTCAAAACGGGTTAAATACCAATATCCGTTTTGTTTATAAGGTACGCTCGTATCGTCTTCTTTAATGCGTCCTTTCATTTCTTCAAACAAATTCTTTTGAAACTCTTCTGTATGCTGCATGACATGCTTTGTATAGGCATTTTCAGCATTCAAATAGTCTATTACTTCTGGGTTTTCTTTATCATTTAACCAATAATAATTATCAATTCGAGTATCGTTATGAATTTGTAATGATTTTGGTATCTTTTTAGCTCTTGGAGCTTTTATATCTGATTTCAATTGAAGATGTATTTATTCTTAAATTAAGGCTTCAAAAGTACATGATTTTTTTCATTTAGAAATTGACAAAAAACTAAATGAAAAAATTTTTGAACTAACATAGTGGTTGCTAATGTGAAATTAAATTTTGTTCTTTTTTAATACAAAATTAAATTTTACAGAAGAGAAATAGAAAAATTAAATAGCTTTGTAACCTAATTAATAAACTTAAAATTATGTTTGGAGATATGATGGGTATGATGGAAAAACTTAAAGAAACCCAGCAAAAAGTTGAAGCCACTAAAAAACGTTTAGATACCGTTTTAATTGACGAAAAAAGTAACGACGAATTGTTAAGCATAACATTAACGGCAAACCGAACTATAAAATCTATTGAGATTGCAGATGAATTGCTTGAAGATAAAGAGCAACTTGAGGATTACCTTATTTTAACTTTAAATAAAGCTATTGAAAAAGCTACAAACGTAAACGAAGCAGAATTAGCTGCCGTTGCTAAAGAAGGTATGCCTAATATTCCTGGGATGGATATGTTTAAATAGGTTTTAGGCAAACAATATATTTTATAATCACAACCAATCTAATTCTAAATAATCTTCTAAATTCTTTAGTTAATTAGGCACCATTTAAAAGCGCTTTGTAACTGCATTACTAAATTATATGTTTATTTTTTGAACTATATTAAGCAAATTGTTATGCATATCATCTGTATAATCTAAATGCGTAACCATTCTTAATTTGCCACCACCCATTCCTATAATTTTGATGTTTTTGTTAGCTAGTTTCTGCATAAAATTAATTTCATCAACATCTTGATTCAATTCAAAAATAACAATATTAGTTTCAATAGGTTCAACGGTTTTTACCATTGATAATTTGCTTAAAATCTCGCCTATTTCTTTGGCTTTTTTATGGTCTTCTTTTAGTCTTTCAATATTATTATCTAAAGCATAAAGTCCTGCTGCAGCTAAATAACCTACTTGCCGCATACCGCCACCAAATATTTTTCTAATTCTAATGGCATTACTCATAATAGTTTCATCACCAATTAAAACCGACCCGATTGGGCAGCCTAAACCTTTACTTAAACATACCGAAATAGTATCGAATACTTCGCCATATTGTTTTGGTGTTTCTTTTTTTGCTACTAAAGCATGCCATAAGCGCGCACCATCTAAATGAAATCCTAGTTTGTGCTCATCACAAACTTCTCTGATTTTTTTAATCTCATTAAAGTCCCAACATGCGCCGCCACCTTTATTGGTTGTGTTTTCTATTTCTACTAAAGAGGTTAACGGACTATGATAAAAATCTGGTGGATTTATAGCTTTTAAAACTTGATCTGCTGTAAACATGCCGCCATTGCCATCTATTAATTTGCAAGACACACCGCTATTAAATGATGCGCCTCCACCTTCGTAATTATAAATATGAGCATATTTATCGCAAATAACTTGATCTCCTGGATTAGTGTGTAGTTTTATTGCGGCTTGATTTGCCATACTACCTGTTGGGAAAAATAATGCTTTTTCTTTTTCAAACATTGTGGCAATGCGCTCTTCTAAAACATTAACTGTCGGGTCTTCTTTATATACATCGTCACCAACTTGAGCTTGCATCATGGCATCTAACATGCCTTTTGATGGTTTTGTTACGGTGTCGCTTCTTAGGTCTATTGTCATTTTTTGCATTTCATCTTTAATAATATGAATTTAAACTATTTAGCGAATAAAAAAACACACTTAACTAGTTTTTTTTAAAAGCCTATAAATTACAAGTATTTTCGTGTTAAATAGATATTAATCTAAAATATACAAATTATGAAAAAAAACATTTCAATTTTATTGGGGGTGTGTCTTCTTTTTGTGTCTTGCCAGACCGAAAAATTGGATACAACAGAAAATGCTGTATTAGAAAGCACAAGTGTTAGCTCAAATAAAAATGAAGCTAAAAAGCTAAAAGAGCCTAAAGTTATAAAAGAATGTAAAGTAATAGATTTAGATCGTTGTGATTTAAATCTAACTTCAAATTTTTGGTGGCCTAACCAGCCAACTGCTTGGACGAATGGACTATTCACTTCATCTGATGCTCATCAAATGTCTTTCTTAGAGTATGACAATGGCACAGCTAACATAAAAGGTTCTGCAGTTATGGGAACTTGTGTCATTGAAGTAGATGTTTGGTTAACAGATAAAAAGGATTGGACTACTTTCAGTGCTGATGGAGGTGATTTTAAGGATGAAGAAAATGATTGTACCAATGTGGTAAAAGAAGATTTACATTATTATGTAATTGACTCATCAAAAAGTACTATTACTGCAACTGGAGGCGATTGTTTAGAAGAAGGCACGTTTGGGGTAGAACAAAGACCAGATCCAAATGATGATACAACGCCGCATCTAGGAGTTATTGTTGGTCCTGGAGCAGGTTTATTTGATGATTCAGATCCGCTTGCTTATGGCCTAAGCACATGGGGTTGGTTGCTTAATGATGCTGGTGAACGTTCATGGATATTCGATTTTAATTTCAATCTTGAGTGTGAAGATGAATGTGATACTGCTTTTGCTAAAGGAAACACAGATGCTGGCGAAGGTGATGATTCTACATGCTTTTTAGAAGATGGATTTAATAGATGGGGCTGGACAATAGGTCCTCTTTCTGAAGGCGAATACACCTATGATGTATACGCTGGCGCTGGCCAATGCGATACTGACAAAGGAGAATTGGTAGGTACAGCCACTGTTAAATATGATAGTGGAGATGTTACGGTAACTTATGATATAGATGAAGATTATACTGTAAGTGAAACACATACATATGCTGGAAACGATCCTTATCCGACTAAAAATGGATCAGATACAGTAGCTCCTGGTCAATATACTATAACGCCAAATTTATCAGGTGATATATATGTAATTGCTCACGCAGTAGTATGTGAAAAATAATAACTTAGTAAATTACTATTAAAAAAGCCAGAGAAGTTTTCTCTGGCTTTTTATTTTATAATAAATTATTTTACCTACAGTTTATACTTTTTTGTACAGCTGCTTTTAAAATATCTGATGTTGGTTTTTCAAATTTTCTTGCAAACAATTTATCGGAGGTTGAAATTTTTTCAAAATCGCTGAGATTCAGTATGGCAGGAGAAGGATTGTGTTTACCAACACGATCAGGGTTCCAATCTATATACCTTAAATTATTGTTAATGATTTGTTTCGAAAATGCAGAATTGATTATAACTGTTTGAAAATATATTTCTTCAGGGCAAAAAGTATATTTAAGCCTGTTAAATAAGTACGGTTTTTTACTGGTATAATCTACAACGTATTGTAATACCCCTCTAGATAGACTCCACCAAGTAGATCCTCCATACAACTTGGGGGTTTTATTTGTAATTGACCTCTTTACATGTAACTTCTTTTGGAGATTAACAAACTTCCACATCCATTTTATATGCTTTTTTGCATTTAAGACATCATACAAATGATAATAAGTTACCCTGTCTAATCCTCCGTTTTCATTTCCCCAACCTTTTGTAGGAATTTCAAAATATTCTAAAAACCCTTTTGCTTTAGAGTCGTCTATCATTTTTTTAAATTGTATGATATTTTTTATTGGAAAATCTTGCCCGCTAATCAAATGAAAATATTGTATGTCCTTATTTTTTAATGCAGCTCCTCCTAAAAATAAAATACTCTTTAAATGATTCAAACCACCCCAGTTTACAACAAATTTTTGTGACACCATCTTAACATACACATTGGTTTGTAATTCTTTATAAATCTTTTGAGGTATTTTGCTTTTCTTGTCAATATGTATGTATATATAAAAGCTATCATCAAAAAAATCAATTATATCAACCAAATGTGCAAAATTTTTATAAGCTGTAATTAATATCGCTTGCTTCATACTATTAATGAGTTATTTGGTAAAAAAATTTCTATCTTTCCTAAGATTATACGCTAAGGTATTTAACCTAGTTTAGCATAAATTTTGTGCAATTTCGCTAAAATAAATAATAACGTTTTATGATTTAAAGCATAGGTTAACAGCTTGTATTTAAAACTTTTATATTCTTCCCTTACAAATGAATCTATAGGGTAAGCTCCAATCTTTTCTAACTCAAATAGTTTTTCTTCAATTGTTTTTATACTAAAATCTGCTTTAATCATTTTGATTATAGTGAAAAAAGTAAAAGCATCTCTTCTAAATTTAAAATTATCAGCTATATCTTTCTTATGCTTAATAGGAAATCCATCTAATGCCTTTATTAAGTTATTTAAGTCATTAATTAAAGCCATAAAGTATAGTACAATTTTTCTTTTATATACTTTGTTCTCGCTACGCATAGTAGATTCTGGAGATTGAAAATATCTATAGATGACAACAGGGGAATAAGCAACCTTTTTGGCATATAAAAATAATCGTAATGTAAAAACTACGTCACCATCATAGTCTCCTTCACTAAAAGCTAGCTTATGTTTATGTAAGAAATCTTTACGCACTAAATACCACCAAATCTCTATTCGAAGGTTTATATTTTCCTTAAGAAACTGATCTCCAGAAATTATTTTTGGTAGCTCCATTTCCTGAAAAGTTTCATTTAAATTAAATAAAGCTGCTTTTTTAGTTACTAAAGTATTAAACCCCATAATGTCTATCTCGTTTTGCGTTGCAAATTTAAGCACGTCACTCAAAGAGTTATAAGCAATGTAATCATCAGCATCCATAAAATAAATGTAAGCCCCTTTTGCTAGCTTTAATAACTTATTCCTAGTTGATATGACGCCCTCATTTTTATGAGAATACAAAAAGACATTATCATGTGTTTTTATAAATTCTTCAACTTTATTTTTACTAGTATCGTTTGACCCATCATTGAATACTAGCACTTCATAATCTTGCTTTGAAATATTTTGATTCATCAAACTCGCTAAACATCTTTCAATAAAAGATTCTGCATTGTACATTGGGATTAAAATGCTCAACTTCATAGTATGTGAAATAAGTATAAGTTTTTGTAAAAATGAATTATCATCTACTAAAGAAGGTTTATTAACTTAAATTTGTGAAGAATTCTAAGTGGATATAATAATATATAGAAAATATATTTATGATTAAAAATAAATATTGTAATCTTAAACTTTTTATGAAAATATTGCTCTCCAATAAAGTTTTTTAATGGGTACATATCTATCTTTTTAAACTGTTTGAGAATTTCATTTATTTCTTTAATTGTCTTTTTAGATTTTATAAGCTTAAAAAACATAAAGTAAATGCTTACCGTACTTTTATAATTTATACTGTCAACAATATTCGATGTATTTACAACATTATTTTTAGTGACTTCAACAGAAAGGGAGTTAAACCTAAAAACTAAACTAATATAATCTTCTATAACCTTTAATAAGTGTTCTTGTTTATTATTATTCATGATGGAATTTTCAGTCGTAACATACCTATGTGCATCTATTGGTAAAAACATAGAGCGTTTTGCTTTTAAAAAAATATTGAAAGTAAAAATAGCGTCCTCCATAAATTTTCCTTCTTCAAATTCAAACCCTGTTTTTAGCAAATAATCTCGTTTAATTATATACCACCATGCCTCAAGTCTATGGTATTTATATTCGACTAAAAAATCTACACCACTTAAAACATAAGCTTTATAATTGTTTTTAATCGTTTTAGAAATAAAAAAATCTTTTTTTTTGGTAGCAATTGTATTAAATCCTAACAATTCCAAATGAAACTCTTCAGCATGCTTTAAGATGATATCTAATGTATTAAAAGCCAGATAATCATCGGCATCAATAAAATAAATGTAATCTCCTGTTGCCAATTTTATCCCTTTGTTTCTTGTAGCTCCCAAACCAATATTAGATTGACTATAAAGTTTTATATTAGAGTGCTTTTTTATAAACGATTCGACAACAACTTTTCCATTATCAATAGAACCATCATCTATCAATAATATTTCATAATCATTACTATTTATGTTCTGATTAACTAAACTATATAGACATCTTTCTATATGTGACTCAGCATTATAAAATGGGACTACTATACTTAATTTCATATATGAAAATTATAATTACTAAAATAACAAGAACAGTTAGTTAAGAAACAATTAATAGATTAAAAGCTTATTTATGCTTCAAAAGTTTAGTTAAATACAATATTATGACTATTTTAATAGCTTTAAATATTACAAAAAAATTAAACAAAAAATTATTCGCTTAATTTATGATACAGATAAAAAAGTATAATTACTGTTTTTAAATATAATTCAAAGAGTATATGGAGAATTTATTTACTAATCATTACATAATTTCTAAAAAAATAACACTGATTATTTTTATTACTCCCTTTATCTTAACGCTTATAATGGGTTCTTTTTTTATTTTTAGATCAACGGAAAATTTCGGGTTTTGGCTTCTTGAAGAAAACTCTCCAATTGAATTACTTACATTTATTATTTTCTTGATTAGTGGTGTTTTTGGAATATATACAATAAGAAATATTAATTTACCTTTAGAAAAATATGCCAAACTTTTTTATATAGTCTTTTCTCTTTTTTTGATTCTAATTGCTATGGAAGAAATTTCATGGGGTCAATGGTTTTTTCATTTTGAAACCCCTCGCGAATGGTCAAAAATAAATGGTCAACAGGAAACTACCCTCCATAACCTCAATGGGATGCAAGGGCATTCTGAATTTCTTCGGATGTTTTACGGTGCAGGAGGTGTCTTTGGAGTTTTGCTAGGTTTTTTTAACAAGTTCAAAAAGATAAGTGCTCCTCCTGTACTTATATCTTGGTTTTTAATTATTTTTTGTCATGCAGTGGTTGATTATATTCAAGATAGAGTATCTATAAGTGTGAGGTATGATTTTGCTATTGTAAAAACCTCAGAATTCATTGAATTATTAATAGCTGGGAGTTCTTTTTTATATTTATGGTTAAATTTTAGAACGTTGTTAAAGCATGATAAAAATATTATAAAGTCATAATACTTTTTCGGAATAATAAAAACTAAAAACATACACAAAAATAAAACTCATAACTACCATTTCCCCTCCATCTTCTATAAGAGCTAGTTGATTTTTACCATAAGGTATAACTATATGAAATAGATCTATACAGATTCCAAAAAATGCTAGTATTAAGAACAATAAAAAAAGTTTTTTGGTTATTAGTTTTCCCTTTAAATCTGCTTTTAAAAATGCAAATACAATCGATATAAAAAAAAGAAAAGCAAAAAAAGCAAAAAATAATAGCTCTCCAAAATCTTCTGGACGCAAATTAAATTTTGGTTGAATATTTAAATAATCTGCTAAATAAAAACCATAATTTTCATGAATACTTAAAGAGTCATCCAATAATAAGTATAAAAATATTATAGCCCATACTAAATATATAAGTTGTTTTTGTTTATAAAACAAGTAAAGAAGCAGTGAGAGAATTCCAAATTCTTTTAAGTACTGATAAAACTCTGCATATCCTAAATCTTTTTCAATTGAAAAGTTAAGATTATAATCTATAATATTCCACAAAAGGAAACAGTGCATTAAGATAAAAACAAAATCTACAAGAATCAATAAGGTAACTAACGCTTTATTTTTTTTTAAAAAAATAAAAGCCTTACTTAAAACTTGATTTAATTTCATTTTACACATTTAATATTACTAACTAACAATATTTAATATTTTTGATAATTTATTTATAGTATATTTTGCTAAATATTTTTTGTCGATTAAAGAAATATCCTGCTTATGAATGTTTAAGCCACTATCCTTTAAACAAATAGTAACCCAACCTAGTTTGTTTGGCGTTATAAAATCTTTTTTAACATTATCTCCAATATAATAGTATTTTGCTTTTCCGAATAAGTTTTCAAAATGCTTATAATTATTAGCGTTAGGCTTTTCACTACCAAATTCTCCTGAAATAAGTATTTCTGAAATCCAAGTGCTAAGTTTTAAAGCTTCAATTTTACTTCTTTGTTGTTGACTTCTACCATCAGTTAAAAGTCCTAGCGCTATACCTCTACACTTTAATTCATTTAGTACCTCTACTCTGTCTTTCGATAATTCTAACTTTGGATTATGATTTCTATAAATATCAAGTAACTCGTTGATGCTAATTGACAAATTATGTCTATTAATTAGATCTTCAAACACATTCTCTTTATTATAAAAACATGCGAGCATTTGATTATAAATAACTGTTGATTCTACAGAAACTACTTTACCTATTTTTAAGGAAATCTCTTTGTAAGCAGATTTTAAAAAATCTATTTCATTGTAAAGTGTATCATCTAAATCAAAAACAACAACAGTACTATTCTTCATGATTTTTTATTAAAATCTCATCATCATACCTTAGCATTAATAGGTTGTTTTCCCAATTATCAAAATAGTTTAGTTTCTCATTCAAAATATATTCTTGAATAATCCATTTTGGGTAGTTTCCGCCTGCTAAATAAGATAATGGAAAACCACCACCAAATCTTGGGTTAATTTCTATTCCAATAATATCATTGGTTTCTTTATGTAAAAAAAACTGAACGGTTATGCATCCGATTGCTCCCTCTAGAAAAGAAAATTTATTGTCAATAAAAGTTTTCAATACGTTTCTTTTTGTGACACCTTTACTCACTTCACCAGCTCGAATTTCTATGCGTTTTCTAGGTATAGCACATTTTAAATTATTAGTTACATCATAATATAAATCGCATGTATACTCATCATATAGTTTTAGGTCAAAATATTCAAAAAATTTAAGAGATTTCTTTTTCAGCAAATACTTAGAGATTTGAGATTTCTTTTTTATAATAAAATTGCTTTTACTACCACTACCATTTATTGGTTTAATATAAATGGGGAGCTTATAATTATCTTTTGAATATTCCTTAGCTACTTTAACATCTAATTTTTTAAATAAAGTATGCGTGTTTATTTTATCAACACACACTTTTACCAAATTTTCATCTGATATAACTATAGTAATATTATGTTTTAAAAACTTTTTTTTGTTTTGCGATAATATTAATAACTCAGTATCTATTGTAGGTATAACTATCTTTATATTATTATCAACACAAGCTTTTAGTAAACAATCTGAATAATTTTTATCGGTTACTTTACATACTTCTATACACTCATCTGCAATTTGAGATGCTGGTGATAGTTTTGGATTAAAATCTGCTACAAATACTTTAGCGGATGGAAAAAAAACTTTCAATTCTTTCATAAATGCCTTCACCAACGAAACTCTTCTACCTCCAGATGTAATTAAAATATTATTCATATAAATTCTATAATCTCTATTTTATTTTTTTGATTTCAATATAGGATTTGAAATTAAAAATATTAAATAATACAAGTTTTTAATGTTAAACAATTTTACCAATAATGAGTAAGTAAAACCATTATAATCGTTTCCAAGAAAAGAGTTTAAAGGATATGCGTTTACAGCCTGCATACGCTCAATTATTTTTCTAGCTTCTTTTAACTTAATAGTTGATTTTAACATCCTTATCATCAAGAAGAAAACAAACGATTGTTGCCGTGTTTTTAGGCGTTCAATACAATCTTTATTTTTTTTAATTGACTTAATAAGTGGCATAAATAGTTCCGCTGCATTAGCATTATCATAAATAACTTTTAAATAATGACTCGGTTCTTTGCTTGTCATTGCTGAACCAGCTACTCTTACATGCCTATGAGTATCAATAGGTAAATGTGCAACATTATTTGCATTTAGCAGTAAATTAGCAGTAAAAACAGCATCCTCCATCCATCTACCTTCAATAAATCTTAAACTTATTTCTTCTAAAAAGTCTTTTTTAATAATGTACCACCAAACTTCATTTTTATAGCTATTTATACCAATATAATCGATTCCACTTAATTTAGTAATACTAAAAGCCTTACTAATATCTGTAACAGAGTCATGCAAATTTGTAGCTGTAGTTCCTTTTGATATAAAAGTTAGTACTTGCAAATTATTTGTTTTAGCACAATCTAAAATTGGTTTTAAAGTGTTATTAGCTAAGTAATCATCTGGATCTATAAAATAAATATAATTGCCTTTAGCTAAATTAAGACCATAATTCCTAGCACTACCAACACCACCATTTTCCTTGTTATAAATAAATATATTGTTATTATCTAATTGAAACTGCTTAACTATCTCAATGCTTTTATCTTTTGATCCATCATTAACTACAATAATTTCGTAATCAGAAGTGCTTAAGCCTTGATTTAAAAGACTTTGAATACAACCAGAAATATATAATTCTACATTATATACAGGAATTATAATACTTAACTTCAATAGATGTTTTTTTTTTAAGACCTAGTAACTAATACTCTCGGTATTAAAAGCAATATATACTTTTATATATTCAAATTTTTTATAAACGAAAATGAAAGCTTTTGAAAATTTATTGGTTGGTCTAATAAGTTAATAGCAATCAAATATAATTTATTAATTATTAGTTCTATAAAAATATCCGTTGAAATGTAGAATTTTCCCATTAACTAAAATTTGTGTTTTTATATAGATTTATTAATTCTATTTTTGTTCAAAATAAAATTACTATGATTACTTCCGATCAAATTAAAGATCTTAACACACGCCTTGATAAATTAAGGCACTATCTTTGACGTTGATGCCAAACTAATAGAAATACAAAACGAAGAAGAACAAACTTTTGACCCTGATTTTTGGAGCGATTCTAAAGCTGCTGAAGTGGTCATGAAATCGATTCGAGTAAAGAAAAAATGGGTAGAAGACTACAATAAAGCCAAAACACTTGTTGAAGATTTAGAAGTACTTTACGAGTTTTACAAAGAAGGTGAAGCCACTGCAGAACAAGTTCAAGCACGTTTTGATAAAGCCGCTGCACTATTAGAAGACATTGAGTTTAAAAACATGCTTTCTGAAGAAGGCGATAGCTTAAGTGCTGTATTACAAATAACTGCAGGCGCAGGCGGAACGGAAAGTTGCGATTGGGCAAGTATGCTTATGCGTATGTATCTCATGTATGCAGAAAAAAGTGGATTTAAAGTTAAAGAACTTAACTTTCAAGAAGGTGATGTTGCAGGTATAAAAACGGTAACCTTAGAGATTGAAGGCGACTTTGCTTTTGGTTGGTTAAAAGGTGAAAACGGTGTACACCGGTTAGTGCGAATCTCCCCATTTGATAGTAACGCAAAACGCCATACTAGTTTTGCTTCGGTTTATGTTTACCCTTTAGTTGATGACACTATTGAAATAGACATAAACCCTGCAGATATTGAAATAGTAACAGCCCGTTCAAGTGGTGCCGGCGGACAAAATGTTAATAAAGTTGAAACCAAAGTACAGCTAACGCATAAACCTACAGGCATACAAATATCTTGTTCTGAAACACGATCGCAACACGATAATCGAGCCCGTGCTATGCAAATGTTAAAATCTCAATTGTATGAAATCGAATTGCAAAAACAACTCTCGCAACGTGACGATATTGAAGCCAGTAAAATGAAAATTGAATGGGGAAGTCAAATTCGTAATTATGTAATGCATCCTTATAAGCTAGTGAAAGATGTAAGAACAACCCATGAAACTGGTAACGTAGATGCTGTTATGGATGGGAATATTGAACCCTTTTTAAAAGCATATTTAATGATGATGGGGCAAAAAGAAGAAGATAATCAATTATGAATAAGATAGATGCTATAATTTTCGACCTTGGTGGTGTTTTAATTGATTGGAATCCTGAATATGTTTATTTAGATGTGTTTAATGGAGATCGAGATAAAATGCAATGGTTTTTCGATAATATTTGCACGAATGATTGGAACGAAAACCAAGATGCAGGTTACCCAATGGCAAAGGCTACTAAAGAGCGTATTGCAATGTTTCCTGAATGGGAAAAAGAAATTGAAATGTTTTACGGGCGTTGGATAGATATGTTGGGAGATCCTATTTCTGGCACTGTTGATATTCTTAAAAAATTAATAGATTCAAAACAATACAAAGTGGTTGCACTTACCAATTGGAGTGCAGAAACTTTTCCAATTGCTTTGGAGCGTTTTGAGTTTTTACAATGGTTTCAAGGTATTTTAGTTTCAGGTGAAGAAAAAACTAGAAAACCTTTTGATGAAATATATCATTTAACCTTAAATCGTTTCAATATAAAGGCAGAACATGCTATTTTTATTGACGATAATCTTAGAAATGTTGAAGCTGCCAATAATTTGGGTATAAACGGAATTCATTTTAATTCACCCAATAAACTTTTTCAACAATTAAAAACCTTTAATATTAATTTATAATGATAAAAATATACCACAATAACCGTTGCAGTAAATCGCGTTTCGGGTTAAAAATATTAGAGAACTCTGGTAAAGAATTCGAAATTATTAAATATTTAGAGAATATGCTTTCCGCGAAAGCACTAAAAGATATAATAACAATTTTAAAAATAAAACCAATTGATTTAGTTAGGAAAAATGAAGTCATCTGGAAAGAAAATTATAAGAATAAGACCTTAACAGATACAGAAATTATTAATGCAATGGTAGAAAACCCTAAGCTTATTGAGCGCCCCATTATAGTAAATGGCAATAAAGCTGTAATTGGCAGACCTCCTGAACTAATTTTAGATATTATTTAGAGGATAATCTTTTAACAAACATTTAACCACTTCTCTTAAACCATGGGTTATTTTTATTGTCTAAAACGGTAAACCTAACCATGAACAAATTTTTTATTTTTGCTCTCTCTTTAACTTTTTGCATCGCAAATGGTAATTCACAGCCTAAAAAGCCAGAAGCTTCTACAATTAATAATATAATAATTAAAGAAGTCATAATAACAGGAAAAGTAATTGACAAAGAAACTCAAAAGCCTTTAGAATATGCAACTATTGCTTTTTTTAGTAAAAAAGAAAACAAAATTGTTACTGGAGGTATAACCGATATAAATGGAGTTTTTAGTATTCTCGTAAAAACTGGAATTTACGATATATCTATTGAATACATTGCTTTTAAAACTCAAAGAATACTAAACAAAAAAGTAACTGTTAATGAAAATATAGGATTATTCTCCTTAGAAATTGATGCTGAGTCTTTAGCAGAAATTGAAGTTATAGCAGAACGCACTACCGTTGAAATTAAACTAGATAAAAAAATATATAATGTAGGTAAAGATTTAACCGTTAGCGGTGGAACTGTAAGTGATGTTTTAGATAATGTTCCTTCAGTTTCTGTCGATGTTGAAGGTAATATAGCACTAAGGGGTAATGATAATGTTCGTATTCTAATTAATGGAAAGCCCTCTGGTTTAGTTGGGTTAAACACAACAGATGTGTTGAAGCAATTACCTGCCGAGTCCATTGAAAAGGTAGAAGTAATTACGTCTCCGTCTGCTCGTTATGAAGCAGAAGGAACGGCTGGTATTTTAAACATAATTCTACGCCGTAGTAAATTACAAGGGTTAAACGGTGCAATTACGGCAAACGGCGGCTATCCAAATACAGCTGGAATATCAGGAAATATAAACTACAGAACTGGAGATATTAACTTTTTTAATACCACATCCTATAACTATAGAGAATCACCGGGGTATTCTTATAATTTCACCAGATACAAAAACACAGGAAACTTTCTGGATGAAAAAAATAATTGGCTTAGTAGAGGAAACGGTATAACAAGTAATATAGGTTTAGAATGGTATGTTAACGAAACATCTTCTATTACCACATCATTAGTGTATAGTGACAGAAGTGGAGATAACGAGTCCGTTAATGTGCTTACTCAATACGATTCTAACTTTGATTTAACAGGTCAAACTATTAGAGAAAAACCAGAGCTAACTGAAAACAAAACTATTCAATATGCTTTAAATTATACAAAAAACTTTAAAACTTCTGGGCATAAATTATCTTTTGATTTTCAGTATGAAGATACAGATCAAAATAGAAGCGAATTTGTAAATCAAGATGGTATAGACACCGAAATAGCTTTTACTCCAGAAGAAGAATCAAAAATTTTAATACAAACTGATTATGTTTTACCTATAGGAGAAAACCAACAATTTGAATTTGGTTTCAGAGGAGATTACAGCGATACTACTACCGACTATTCAGTTGAAATTTTTAATCAAAATTTAGATAATTTTGAACTGGATACAAACCTATCAAACTTATTTAATTTCAAAATGTATTTAAATTCTGTTTATAGTCAGTATGGAAGTAAAATAAATAAGTTTTCATATTTACTAGGACTCCGTCTAGAAAATACTCAAATTACTATAGATCAACCAACATCTGGAGATTTTGAAAAGAAAAACTTCACTGGTTTATTCCCAACAGTAAATTTAAATTATGAAATAAGTGATACAGAAAACGTTACCTTAGGATATAACAGAAGACTTAGCAGACCTCGTGGGTTTTATTTAAACCCTTTTCCTTCTAGATCTAGTCTCACCAATATATTCCAAGGTAATCCAGATTTAGACCCTAGTTATTCAAGCAATTTCGATTTAGGCTATTTAAAGCGTTTTGGCAAGTTTACCTTAAGTTCTTCTATGTACTATCAACATACTATACAAGAAGATGAATGGGTAAGTATTGATACTGGAAATACAGTTATTATTAATGGAGAAACACTTCCTGTAATTCAAAGAACACCAGTTAATGTAGGTACAAATGATAGGTATGGTTTTGAATTCAACTTAAACTACGCCCCTTCTAAAAAGTGGCGTATTAATAGTGATTTTAATTTTTTTAAATCTATTACCAAAGGTGAATTTAATGGAATAAATTTAGATGCTAATAACATAACTTGGTCTATGCGCATAAATAATAAATACACTTTGCCAGGTGATATTGATTGGCAAACAAGCCTAAGATATAGAGGACCTAGAGAAGACGCTCAAAATAAAAGAAGAGGTAATTTTTCATCAAGAATGGCTCTTAGTAAAGACTTATTTAAAGAAAAAGCATCAATTGCCTTTAATATAAATGATGTTCTAAATAGTAATAGATTTCAAGGTGATGTAGATTCTGAAACTTTCTTTAGCACCAGAGAAATACGATTTAGAGGTGTAAGAAACTACAACTTATCGTTCACTTATAGATTTAATCAGAAAAAGAAAACACAACGTGGAAAGCGTGGTAACGGTGATTTCGATTTTGAAGGATAATTATTTAGTATATAAAAGATTAGGCTTCTTGAAAAGTTTTTCCAAGCCGCTCAGAATTGCATACATGACAAAATTATTTTGTATGTCCGCAATAATTATTAAAACGCTCTAATTTAATGGTATAAAAATGTTAAAAATTAACTCCTCGAAATATATCAATGGAACATAGTATAAGGTTTATATTGATTTATTTTCTGGTACTAGTGGTCTTGCTAATTGAATTATTGCATAGCTATCCATCTGTGTTTATTAGAAAATATACCTACCCCAACCAACCTTCTCTATCCAAACTCCTATATTGTATTGCTTCACTAATATGCGAACCATTAACCTCATCAACACCTTCTAAATCAGCAATAGTACGCGACACTTTCAAAATCCTATCGTAAGCACGTGCCGATAAGTTTAAACGTTCCATGGCTGTTTTTAGTAGTTGTTTTGAAGCGTCATCTAAAACACAATGCTTACGTATTTGCTTGGTATTCATTTGTGCGTTGTAATGCACACTATCAGAATCCTTAAAACGATTGGTTTGAATTACTCTGGCTTGTGTAACACGTTTTCTAATATCAACTGAGGTTTCGCCTTTTCTATCATCACTTAGTTTTTCAAAAGGCACTGGAGTAACTTCAATGTGTATATCAATCCTATCTAACAACGGACCAGAAATCTTACTTAAATATCGCTGCATTTCTGCAGGACTTGAGGTTACTGGCGCATCAGGATCGTTAAAATAACCACCCGGACTTGGATTCATACTCGCCACCAACATAAACGATGAGGGGTAAGTTACTGTAAATTTAGCACGTGAAATAGTGACTTCTCTATCCTCCAACGGTTGACGCAAAACTTCTAAAACGTCGCGCTTAAATTCTGGCAATTCATCTAAAAACAAAACGCCATTGTGTGATAAAGAAATCTCTCCAGGTTGCGGAAAACTACCCCCACCAACAAGCGCAACATTTGATATGGTGTGATGTGGACTACGAAACGGACGTTGTGCCATTAACCCAGAATCTTTAACTCTACCTACTACCGAATGTATCTTAGTAGTCTCTAAAGCTTCATGTAAAGTCATTGGTGGTAAAATACTTGGCAATCGTTTTGCTAACATGGTTTTTCCGGCTCCCGGTGGACCAATTAAAATAATGTTATGACCACCAGCGGCTGCAATTTCCATACAACGCTTTATAGATTCCTGACCTTTTACATCTGAAAAATCAAACTCTGGAAACTCTAGGTTTTTATAAAACTCTTTTCGCGTGTCTATTATGGTTTGCTCGAGCGCTTCTTCTTTATCAAAATAATTAATAACCTGCTTAATATTATCAACGCCATAAACTTCTAAACCATCAACAATAGCAGCTTCTTTAGCATTCTGACTTGGAAGAATAAAGCCTTTAAACCCTTCTTCTCTAGCTTTAACAGCAATAGGTAAAGCGCCTTTTATGGGTTGTAAACTGCCGTCAAGCGAAAGCTCACCCATAATTAAATAACGCTCTAAATCTTTGGCTTTAATTTGAGATGTAGAAGCCAGAATTCCAATAGCTAAAGTTAAATCGTACGCACTTCCCTCCTTTCTTAAATCGGCAGGCGACATATTAATAATAATCTTTTTGCCCGGGATTCTATAACCGTTGTTTTGAAGCGCAGCAGCAATTCTATAATTACTTTCTTTTATAGCATTATCAGGCAATCCAACAAGATGATAACCGACACCTTTATCTACATTTACCTCAACCGCAATCGTTGTTGCTTCAACACCAAAAACGGCACTTCCATAAACTTTTTTAAGCATATTCTTTATTTACTGCTTAAATGTAAGAAAAGTATTTTTAAGTGTTATAATCGATTTTCTTATTTAATCTTAAGCAAAATGTTTCATCAATAAAACCAAATCGTTATATTTGGTAGGGTATAACGAAAATGTAACATGATTTTTATCTCCGAAGCTATTTCAATTGTAAAACAAAACAGCAAACCACTACTACAGTCTATAATTAAAAAGGTTGAAAAATCTGGTGGATACAAGCTGTATGAAGATATTTTATCTCCAATAAACATGCCCCCTTTCAGACAATCGGCTATGGATGGTTATGCTCTGAATTTACAAGATAACCTATCGTATAAATTAATAGGTGAAGTGAAAGCTGGTGATGCCCATAAAATTGTTTTAAAAAAAGGTGAAGCTGCTAGAATATTTACGGGTGCCCCTGTTCCTGACTCTGCAAATGCTATTATGATGCAGGAAAAAGTGAAGGTTGACGGAGAAACCATTACTATTTCTGAACAGGTTTCTTTGGAACATAATATTCGTCCGTTAGGAGAACAGGTTAAAACTGGAGACATCGCTTTAAAAAAAGGTACAAAGTTAACACCAGCAGCAATTGGGTATTTAATGTCTATAGGTATTACTGAAATTTCTGTATTTAAGAAGCCGAATATTGCAATCGTTACCACTGGAAATGAACTAATTGAAGCTGGACAAGATTTACCTTATGGAAAAATCTACGAAAGCAACTCAAAAATGTTATTGAGTGCACTTTACAATTTAAAGTTTTATGATGTTACACTTTATAAAGTTGAAGACGATTATAATAAAACTGTTGAGACGCTTAAAGGTGCATTAGATAACAATGATTTGGTGTTAATTACAGGTGGTATCTCAGTTGGAGATTACGATTTTGTTGGAAAAGCATTAAACGAATTAAAGGTAAAAGAACTCTTTTATAAAGTAAAGCAAAAACCTGGAAAACCTTTGTTCTATGGTAAAAAAGAAAACACACAGGTATTTGCGCTTCCCGGAAATCCTGCAGCAGCATTGTCTTGCTTTTATGTATATGTCTTTATCTCTTTACAACAAATGATGCATCGTAAAGATTTAGAATTACCAAGAATAAAAGCTAAAACTATAAATGGTTTTGTAAAGAAAGGTAATAGGCCACAATTTTTAAAAGGTATTTACAGCGATGGGCAAGTTGAAATTTTAGACGGACAAAACTCATCAATGTTACAAACTTTTGCGCTATCAAACGCTTTAGTTTTTGCTCCTGAAGATATGAGCATTATTAATATTGGTGATACCATAGAAGTGATATTATTGCCACAATAATTATGAGTTATGGGTTATAAAATAAAAAGTCGCATTTGGATTGAATCGGAAAACAATGTGCTTCTTGGTGAAGGTCGAGTGCATTTGCTTAAAGCAATTAACGACACTGGATCGCTTTCTAAAGCCGCAAAATCTTTAAATATCTCATATAAAAAGGCGTGGCAACTTTTGGATTCTGTAAACAAATCGGCTAAAAAACCTGTCACTATTAATAGTATTGGTGGCAAAGGTGGTGGTGGTGCAGAATTAACAGAATATGGAAAATCATTGATTAAAGCATTTGATGAAATTAATAAGAATTGTTGGGCGTTTTTGGATGAACAACTGAGTAAAATAGAACAACTTTAAATGCTACAAACCGAAAACATATATCTTTTTTTAATCATTCTACCTGTAGTATCATTTTTATACTCAAGTGTAGGACACGGAGGTGCAAGTGGGTATTTAGCTTTAATGGCATTGTTTTCATTTGTCCCAGAAAGCATGAAACCTACAGCATTATTGCTCAATATTTTTGTTTCTGGAATTTCGTTCTACTACTATTTTAAAGCAGGACATTTTAATAAAAAACTATTTATCTCATTCGCCATAGCTTCTATTCCGTTGGCCTATTTAGGAGGTACAATTGAAGTTGATGCTTCAATTTATAAAAAGATTTTAGCTATTTTATTAATCTTCGCTATTCTTAAAATGCTGAATGTGTTTGGAAAAGAAAGTGATAATACAAAACAAGTTAAACTGTGGCAAGGACTAATTGTTGGCGGCATCATAGGTTTCTTTTCAGGACTTATTGGTATTGGTGGCGGTATCATTTTAACACCAGTAATCCTGCTACTACATTGGGGTAAAATGAAAGAGGCTGCAGCGGTTTCTGCCTTGTTTATCTGGGTGAATTCAGCGGCGGCTTTAATAGGTCAATTCAGTAGTGGCGTTTCAATAAAAAAAGGCGCTTTTGTGCTAGTAACTATCGCGCTTATTGGTGGTATTTTAGGAGGTTATTATGGTAGTAAAAAAATCAACAATCAGCGTCTAAGATATATATTAGCTTTTGTATTAATTATAGCTTGTGCTAAATTATTTTTTACTTAAATGATAGAAAAAAAGAGCGTAACGGGTATTATTTTAGCTGGTGGAAAAAGCTCAAGAATGGGTTCTGATAAAGGGTTTTTAATGTTGAATAATAAGCCATTTATTCAATACAGCATTGACGCTTTAACACCTTTAGTTTCTGAAATTATTATTATTTCAGATGCCTCAGAATACGATGATTTAGGGTTAAAACGCATAACAGATATTACCAAAGACGCTGGACCTATTTCTGGTATTTATTCAGGATTAGAAGCTTCAAAAACTGAACTTAATTTGGTTTTGAGTTGCGACATCCCACTGATAACTTCTGAAGTATTACAAAAATTGATAAACGCTATTGATGATGAATCAGAAATCATACAAGCTGAAAGTAATGATAAAACGATGCCTTTAATTGCACTTTACAAAAAACCTGTTAAAGATAGATTTAAAAACTTTTTAGAACAGGATGAACGGCGATTGAGAGTCGCTATAAAAAGTTGTAATTATAAAAATGTTGTTTTAGATGAAGCATATCAAAATGCTACATTAAATGTGAATACCAAAGAAGAATTTAAACAAATTGAAGATGCTTATTACCATTAAATATTTCGGACAAATAGCAGAAGTCACTCAAAAAGAAGAGGAGCAATTAGAAGTTAATAAAAATTCGGTTTCAGGACTTTTAAACACTTTGTATTCGAAGTACTCAGATTTAAAAAACAAAGATTTTCAAATAGCGCAGAATCAAGAGTTAGTGGATTTAGATGCGGAATTAACTGGAGCGGAAATCGCTTTATTACCACCCTTTGCAGGAGGATAAGCAAATGAATAGATACAACAGACATATTATTCTATCAGAAATTGGTCAAGAAGGTCAAGACAAGATTTCCAATGCTAAAGTTCTGGTTATTGGTGCTGGTGGTTTGGGCTGTCCTGTTTTACAATATTTAACCGCTGCTGGCGTTGGCACTATTGGAATTATAGATTTTGATGTAGTTGAACTTTCAAATTTACAGCGTCAGGTGCTCTTTGGAACTTCATCTCTGGGAAAAAATAAAGCTATTGCAGCCAAAGAAAGGTTACAGGATTTAAATAATGATATTTCAATAATTGCTTACCCAGAACCGCTTACCTATCAAAACACAATTCCCCTTTTTAGACAATACGATATCATAGTTGATGGTTCAGATAATTTTGAAACACGCTATTTGGCAAATGATGCCTGCATTATCACAAATAAACCTCTAGTCTTTGGAGCTATTTACAAATTTGAAGGTCAGGTTTCGGTTTTCAATTATCAAACCGGACCAAGTTACCGATGCCTCTTCCCTAACCCACCACAAAAAGATGCCGTACCTAATTGCTCAGATATTGGTGTTTTAGGTGTGCTTCCTGGAATTATAGGCTGTATGCAGGCCAATGAAGTTTTGAAATTGATTTTAAGTTTAGGAGATGTACTGTCAGGAAAACTATTATGTTACAATGCTTTAACATCAAGCACTTCAACTTTAAAAATTAGGCGTAATGCTATTATAATTCAAAGCATTTTAGATAAAAAAGACCATTTTAAAGAAAAACAAATCAACATAAATTGTATAAATGAAATCGATGAGATTTCAATAGAAAATATTCAACTTAATACCCAAATTCAATTTATTGACGTAAGAGAAACTCATGAAACACCTAAAATTAAAGGTTTAGATGTTACATCCATCCCTTTAAGCAAATTAAAAGACCATTTAAACGCTTTAGATATTAATAAAATAAAAGTTATATTCTGCCAATCAGGAATAAGAAGCAAAAAGGCAGTTGACATGCTAAATGAATTAAACATTTACAATTGTTTTAGCTTGATTGAAGGCGCAACCGAAATAAACAATTACTTAAAAGAACACCATAAAATACTATCCAATGAAAGATAAAAAATTTAAAAACGTGTTTAAAGAAGGTGCTATTTCCTCTAATTTTATAGAAAACTCTATTTATAAGCATCAAACTAAAACCAATATTGGTGCACACAATATTTTTCTAGGACAAGTTAGAGCCGATATCATTGATGGAAAAACAGTTTCTGCTATTGAATACACCGCTTATGAAGACATGGCTAATCAAAAATTTCATGAAATACGAGAATCTGCTTTTAAAAAATTCAATTTAACCTGTATGCACACGTACCACAGCCTAGGAACCGTAAAAGCAGGCGAAATTTGTCTTTTTGTATTTGTGTCATCACCAAGACGCAAAGTGGTTTTTGAAGCTTTAGAATATATTGTTGAAGCTATTAAAGCTAATGTTCCTGTATTTGGAAAAGAGATTTTTGAAGATGAGAGTCATCAATGGAAGAAAAACAAGTAAGTGTTTTATTTATGTGTTAATTCGTTTAACTGTTTAATCGTAAAAAATGGCTTATACATTTTCATTTAAAAAACTAAATGTTTGGTTTGATTACAAAGAATTAGTGAAACATATTTATCTCATTACTAGAGAATATCCTAGTGAAGAAAAGTTTGGATTAACTAATTCGTTAAGACGAGCTTCAATATTTATGGCTTTTAATCTGGCTGAAGACACCTCAAGAACCACAAATAAAGATAAAGCTTACTTTCCAACTCAGGCTTTTAGTTCATTGATGGAAGTTCTAAATCAAATTATTATTGCCAAAGAATTATTTTTTTTAGACGAAAACGAAATATTTAAAGATAAGAACAGAAATTGAAAAAATGTCCAATAAGTTTGATGCACTAGGCATATCATAATTAAACAACTCAATGAATCTAGATAATAATGGTCGATATCACACATAAAAACACAACACTCAGAACTGCAGTAGCACAAGCTATTGTAAAGGTGAGTAAACCCGAAACAATTACTGCAATTGAAAATAACACAGTTCCCAAAGGTAATGTATTTGCCATGAGTAAAGCTGCAGGTCTTTTAGGCGTAAAACGAACTCCAGATATTTTACCAGATTGCCATCCCTTACCTATTGAGTACGCTGGTGTAGAGTACAAAATTAATGGTTTAGAAATTACAGTTCTTTTTACTGTAAAAACCATTTACAAAACTGGTGTTGAAGTTGAAGCCATGCATGGCGCCAGTGTAGTGGCTTTGAATATGTACGATATGCTTAAACCTATTGATAAAGGTATTGAAATTCACACCATAAAACTATTGAATAAAAAAGGTGGGAAATCTGATTATAAAGACGCCTTTAGAAAAGACTTAACAGCTGCTGTTGTGGTATGTAGCGACACCATTTCTGCTGGACATAAAAAAGATAAAGCAGGAAAAGCTATTATTGAAAAACTAAAATCTTGTGATGTTTCTATTAAAGAATATGTAATTATTCCTGATGAAGTTAAAGATATTCAGGAAAAAATAAAAACATACCAAGAACAAGCCATTGATATGGTAATTTATACAGGAGGTACAGGACTCTCAGGTAGAGATGTTACACCAGAAGCTATAATTCCTCTTTTACATAGACGAATACCAGGTATAGAGGAAGCCATAAGAAACTATGGTCAAAAACGTATGCCATTTGCCATGTTATCAAGAAGCGTTGCAGGTACCATTGGCGACACTTTAGTTTTAGCTTTACCTGGCTCAACTAATGGCGCCAAAGAATCAATGGATGCCATATTTCCAGCCGTACTGCATAGTTTTAGAATTTTAAAAGGTGCTAGACACGATTAGTGTTAGTTGTTAGTTGTTAGTTGTTAGTTGTTAGTTGTTAGTTGTTAGTTGAAGATAATAGAATGGCAAAAAGTATAAACATATTGCAAGATAGTCACGGAAGAGCTCATGCTTACCTTCGTATTTCATTAACAGAACGCTGTAATTTACGTTGCACATACTGTATGCCAGCGAATGGCGTTAAACTATCGCCAAAAAGTCATTTAATGACATATGAGGAAATTTATGATATTGCAAAAACATTTGTTAAACATGGAGTTACTAAAATTAGGTTAACAGGTGGTGAGCCATTAATTAGGAAAGACATCCCTGTAATTCTTGAGAAACTGGCAACACTTCCTATTGAACTTTCTATTACTTCAAACGCAGTTATTATTGACAAGTTTATTGATGTTTTAAAAACCAATGGTATTAAAAAATTAAATATAAGTTTAGACTCGTTAAACGAAAGCAAGTTCAAACATATTACTAGACGCCACGAGTTTAAAAAAGTATATGATAATATTTTACTATTGGTAAAAGAAGGATTCACCGTTAAAGTAAATGCTGTTTTAATAAAGGGGTTCAATGATAATGAAATTATTGATTTTATCAATTTCACTAAGAATTTGCCTATTTCAGTTAGGTTCATAGAATTTATGCCCTTTGATGGTAATAAATGGGATATGAGCAAAATGGTGTCTTACGCTAAAGTAATGAACTATGTAAATAGAGCTTTCTCAAAAGACAGAATTGAACGTTTACAAGATGCTCCAAATGACACCTCTAAAAATTACAAGATAAAAGGTTATGAAGGTTCTTTCGCTATTATAAGCTCTGTTACTAATCCGTTTTGCGATTCTTGTAATAGACTACGATTAACGGCTAATGGTCAATTAAAAAATTGTTTGTTTTCATCTGGAGAATCTGATTTACTATCTGCACTTCGTTTAGGCAAATCTATTGAACCTATTATTCAAAAAGCGGTTAAAGCAAAATTAAAAGTTCGCGGTGGTATGGATACTTTAGAAAAACTTCAAGAACCTAAATTGCACAGTAAAAATAGAAGTATGATTACTATTGGGGGCTAATACTAAATTATTTATTAAATTTGTATATGACTCTTGATATTTTCAAATATTTTAAGAATAGCCCGCAGTATAATAGACTTATTAGTAATGACTATATGTTTGTTGAGTATAAATGTCCGATTGATGTAGAAAAATTTAAACTATGGACAGACACACCTTTTATAACTTATGTGATTAGCGGTAAAAAAGACTGGACTTCTGTTAATAAAACCTATCCACTACATTCTGGAGATGCCCTTTTTATTAGAAAAGGCATTTATAACACAAAACAGTATTTTGAAGAAGACTACTGTACCATTCTCTTTTTTATTACTGAAGATTTCATAAGACGTTTTATGGCTAATAACACCTCGCTAATAAAATCTAGAAATCCAAAAGAACATTACAATCAAATATTTCCCATACATGTTACTAACTCGTTAAATTCCTTGTTTTTATCTGTTTTTAACTATTTTGATATGGGCGGTGAAATTCCCAGAGAATTAGTTGAAATAAAATTTAATGAATTACTTTTTAATATCGCACTTAACCCTTCTAATCAAGATTTGATTAGTTTCTTCAACACATTAAAACAAGTAGAAAAAACTAGTATTCAAAATATTATGATGAAAAACTTTCATTATGATTTACAATTGGAGGAATATGCACGTCTTTGTGGAAGAAGTCTATCTACCTTTAAAAGGGATTTTAAGTTACACTTTAATGAAACACCAGGGAAATGGTTAACTAACATGCGTTTAGATTATGCAAAAACCTTATTACAAAATTCCGAATTAAGTATTAATGAAGTGTGTTACGAAAGCGGCTTTAAAAACACCTCTCATTTTAATAACAGTTTTAAACAGAAGTTTAGATATCCTCCCAACCAATATAGAAACCTTCATTTAGCTATCTAGCCCATATTTTTTTTGTTTGAACTTTTAAGCTCTCGTTTCAGAATACTTTTGCCATATCATTTAAAACTTATATGTCATGAAAAAAGTATTACTATTCTTGTATTCAATTATCGCCTATCTTATTGCGTTTGCATCTTTATTATTATGGATTATATCTGTAAGTAATTTGGTTCCAGAAATATCTATTGATCAAACCACTACCCTACCATTTCACTTAGCTGGACTTTCTATATTAGACTGGACATTAAGTTGCGAGATTTAGAGTTATAGTAAAACGTCTTAAGGGAAGGACATCTCGTCGTCTTCAAGAAGAATTTCCTGAATTGCGTAAGCATTATTGGGGGCATCACTTTTGGGTGATAGGATATGGTGTTTGAAGCACAGGAAATATTACAGATAAAATGGTTCAAGATTATCTGGAACATCATAGAAATCCACCTAATGAAGATGGAGATGATACCATTATTTTGGAATAAGAATTTCATTCTTTATTGAAACCTATGGACTTGCAGTCCATAGTGGTTCATTTAAATTGAATATTTTATAACACTACATCTCCACTTTAAATACCACAGCCATTGTGTCGACAACTTCTGTTGGAAATACAACCAATAATCCCTCATCGGTCCATTCAAAATCAATTTTCTCATCACTGCCCAGCAGTGTAACATTTTTAATTTCTTTCGCATCTGCCCATTCTGTTTTAGAAAATGCCTTTAAAAGAAATTTCTTATTCTTACCCGGCCAGCCTAAAATGGTGGCATAAATATTACTGTTTTTTGTAGTGTACCGAACATCTTCGGCCGAATATTTTACTTTTAAGAAAGCCTCATGATTCTTAAAATGTCCTTCCGGTTCTTTGGTGGGTCCTTCGCCAAAAGTGTACCACGGACGGGTTCCATAAATGCTTTCACCATATTTATTAAGCCATTCCCCCATTTGCAGTAAGACATCTTTTTGGTCTTCAGGGATGGTGCCATCAGCTTTCGGAGAAATATTTAAGAGAAGTACTCCATTTTTACTAACAATATCAATTAGTACATGCAATACATCTGCTGCCGATTTAATTTTCAAATCTTCGGTATAAGACCAACTCCCGGTGCTAACAGTTTCATCAGTCATCCATGATTTTTTTTCTAACTTGTTTTTTCTCGATTTTTCCAGATCATCCACACTGCAGGTTAATGGCAAGTCATCTTGTTTGCGCACAATCACTACTTCTTTGCCCCATTTCTTTGCTTGATTTAAATAGTAAGCACAAAATTTCTGACGATAAGCTTCTGGTATTTGGTCGAGCCACGAATCAAACCAGATTATATCCGGTTGGTATTTGTCAATAACTTCTTTTAATTTACCAAACCAAATATCCTCATTCCATTGTTCTTCAGGAATATTTCCGTACAAAAATTTCAACTCTTCATCTTTACTTGCGGGTGGCATTCCTTCAAAAAGCGGATAATGACTTTTCCCAAAATCGTTTTCGTCTGGCTTCCCATTATAGCGTTGAAGATTTCGCGCATGATGAAAAGTTGTGATAAATTTCATTCCACGTTTAGTAATCGAGCTCTTTAGCAAACCCGTAATATCTTTATGAGGTCCTTTGTTAGAAACATTCCAGGGCGTCACATCGCTGTCCCACATCGAAAAACCATCGTGGTGTTCGGCAACTGGTCCGGCAAACCGTGCACCTGCTTTAACAAACAAATCTGCCCATTCTTCAGCATCAAACTTTTCAGCTTTAAACAGGGGGACAAAATCGTGGTAGCCAAATTCAGAGGGATGTCCATATTTATCGATGTGATGTTTGTATTCACGAGTTTGCTCAAAATGCATTTTTCGCGGATACCACTCGCTGCCAAATGCAGGCACCGAATAAACTCCCCAGTGGAAATAAATACCCAATTTCGCATCCTGAAACCAGTCTGGTGCTTCATTGTGCTGTGCAAGAGATTCCCAACTTTCTACATATGGGTTAGTATTTTGTGCGCCACTATCTTTTTTAAGTGTCTGATTACAAGACAATAATACTGTCGCAACACACAATAATAATAGAAGATTACTTTTCATGTTAGTTTTTAGTATTTAAATATTTAATTTTAAAAATTTATACCGAATATAATTCGGTTGCGGTGCAAGAGCTATTCAATTCTGTTCAAATAAGCACAACCCCAGTCATAAATATTTAATATGCCCTTGCTCTGGCGGGAAAGATATCCCTGTTTTTTCGATTTCTCATCTAGGTGAACGTAGCTCTTCCTTTAAGCCTAATTATTTTACTCATATTTTCTTTTCTTTCTTTAATTCTTATGCCGCTTCGACGAGCCTGTCAATCTCTTGCCTTCTACCTTAATATTCAATTCTCCAGTCTCCAATCTCTAAATCATTGAAACTATTTCTTTAATTTTCTTCCAATTTCAAGCAAAATCTTAACCTATTTTTCAGGAATCTTAACGCTCCCATCCGGGTCCAATATTCAATAGAAAACTTCCGCCTTTTGCTTTTATATCCTTCAATTTACTATAGACAGTTTGTGAGTCTTTCCAGCTGTTATTATTTTGTTTAATTTTTGTCCAGCACGTTTTTGAAAGGGGTAATGCCTAAATTAGCTAAATGGTATTGTTCTAGCCTTTAAAATTCAACTTTTGTCAACTTTAGTTTATGAGATACTGAAATAGGTTGGACTAGGTCCTGTTTTACATCTTTATCGCTTGCTAAAATAACACAATTTATTTTTATGCTCATTCTTAAAATAGGAAATATAAAAAAGTAAAAAAAAGACTGCCTTTAATTAGACAGCCTCTTAAGTATATATTGAACGAATGTTTCTTTTTAGAGCCAGTTGCTGGTATACTTTATGTTTCATTCGTGATTCTCTTTTAAATAATCAAAATACATGCCAAAAGTTGAATTTTGATAAAATTTAAAACATTATGAGTATTCTTTATTTTTTCCTTTAACGTCTTTAAAAAAACTATGCATAAAATTAAAATCTGCCTTGATATCGTTTGTAGGATAAAAAGGTTCAGAAATTTTATTTTGTTTGTTTTCAAAATCTAGCGTAAACATTATAATGGGGACTTTGGCTTCTTTAGCTATATAATAAAACCCAGTACGCCACTCTTTTACTTTTTTTCTAGTGCCTTCGGGTGCCATTGCCATTCTAAACTCGTCATGCTCAGCAAACAATTTTGCTATAGCTTGTACTTTATTTTCGTTAGTTTGTCTATTTATTGGCGCCCCACCTAGAGCTCTAAAAAACCATCCGATAGGAAAAACGAACAACTCTTTTTTACCAACAAAATTAGTTTTGACACCTAATACAGATCGCAATAAAATACCTATATAAAAATCGCGCCAACTAGTATGCGGTACTGCAATGATAATAGCTTTTTTTACAGTATTATTAGAAAAATTGATGTTACCAACTGCTTTCCACCCCAAAAGTTTAAAATAAATAAATTTGGCTAAACACCGCATATTACATTTTTTGGTATAGTTCTTTTAGCTTTTTTGGTGTTATTACTTTTTTCCAGTTTTTTCCTATTGCATTTTCCCAAAGTGGTTCTAAACTAAGCGATATTTTTATCATTATATCAAATTCTTTGTCACTTAAATCAGAACAAATGCCCTTGGGTAAATTAATATTGTGTTTCTTTTTCATGGCTTTAAAAGTTTTTACCCCTTCAGGGTAAAATTCTTCCAAATGATCAAAAACAATACAGTTCCCAATACCATGTTTAACACCTAGTAAATAAGACAATCCATAACTCATAGCATGTGCTACACCTACTTGGGAGTAAACAATACTCATGCCACCATGCCATGATGCCATCATGAGCTTTTCTTGCGCTTCAATTTTTGACAAATTATTGTTTAAAAAGATGTCTTCGCATAACTGCAATGCCATTTCTCCATAGCTTTGACTAAAAGTATTTAAGTAAGTTCCTGTAAGCGATTCTATACAATGTATGTAGCAATCCATACCTGTGTAAAACCACTGTTCTGTAGGTACATTTTTTGTAAGTTCTGAATCTAAAACAACTTGGTCAAAAGGCGTATAGTCTGAGTTAATTCCTAGTTTTTTTTCTGGTCCTGTAAGTACCGTTGTTCTAGAGACCTCTGCTCCTGTTCCAGATATTGTAGGAATACCAACATGGTATATAGCTGGATTTTTAACTAAATCCCACCCTTGATAATCTTTAGTTTCTCCCTCGTTTGTTAACATTATAGATACTGCCTTTGCTAAATCTAATAAAGTGCCGCCACCAATACCTATAATACCTGATGGACGTTCTTTTGTGCTAAGTATAATATCTTCAACAAGCTCGTCGACTTGAGATGTTTTAGGCTCTACTTTGGCTGAAACATATATAATTCTATCATCATAAGAAGTAGGGATTCTAGATGTTAGCCATAAGTTGTTCTTAAAAACATCATCAACCAAAAAAATAAATGGTGCATGAATATTTAAGCGTTTTGGGGCAATAATATCATTTAATTGATTAAAACTACCTCTGCCAAAAATTACTCTTGGCACCATTGGAAAGTTTTTATAATTCATTTAATATATTTCTTTTTTACAAAAAGTAAAAGTAGTACTATTTTTACTTCTACTCGATTAAAACTAATTGAAACATGGTATTGCTATTTCAACAAGTCTATTACTTCTTTTAAGCTATTAATTTTTTTATAGGTTTTACCGTTTGTTTCTTTTTTACTAACTTCTTCATGTGCCCACGTTGTATGAAATGGTACATGAATAGCATTAGCTTTTATATTTAGCAAAGGTAAAACATCAGACTTTAAAGAGTTACCAATCATTAAAAACTCTGATGGTTCAATATCTAAATGGTTTAATAAGTTTTGGTAATTAAACTCTTGTTTATCACTTAACACTTCAATATGATGAAAATAATTTGTTAAACCTGATTTTTCAAGCTTACGCTCTTGGTCTAACAAATCGCCTTTGGTTGCTAATATTAGTCGATATTTTTTAGACAATTCACTTAACACTTCTTCAACTCCATCAAGTAATTCTACTGGTTTTTCTAACATGTTTTTTCCTATATTTAAAATGGCTTCGATAGTTTTATTTGAAATATTATAATTTGATAGTTCTAAAGCAACTTCTACCATAGATAAAATAAACGCTTTTACGCCATAGCCATATAATGGGAGGTTTTTCATTTCCATTTTAAATAACTCCTGATCTATTTTGTTTGGAGTTTCGTAATCTGATAATAAACGCTGAATTTCATACTCTGCTTCACGAAAATAAGTTTCGTTTACCCAAAGTGTGTCATCGGCATCAAAACCAATTACTTTTATGTATTGATATTCTTTTTTCATGTGTTTATATTTATTGTTATTCAACGGTCACATGTAACATCCTAAATAATCATTTGGTTGTGTGATTAAATATTAATCATGGATGTTTCATTTAATGAGTTACTGAAACAAGTTAAGCACAATCTATTTCCATAATTTTTTAGCACGTTCTAAATCTTCAGGGGTATCAATTTCAACACCTTGCACGTCGGTTTCTACCATTTTAATACGTTTGCCGTATTCTAAATAGCGTAATTGTTCTAGTTTTTCAGAAGCTTCTAACGAAAGCATTGGCAAATGGTAAAAATCTAATAATGCATCTTTTCGAAAGGCATAAACGCCTTTGTGCTTATAATATTTAACATCAACACTTTTGTCTCTTGGAAAAGGAATTACACTCCTCGAAAAATACAAAGCAAAATTAGCTTTATCAACAATTACCTTTACAGTATTTGGGCTATTTATTTCTTCAATTTTAGTAATATGAACCATTAAGGATGCTAAATCAATATTTTTATTTTCATCTTCTTTAAAAACTTCTATTAATTTTCTTAATGATTCACTATCAGTAAACGGTTCATCGCCTTGAACATTAATAACAATATCAACATCTAAATTTTCAACAGCTTCAGCAATTCTATCACTTCCACAATCATGTTCCTTAATGCTCATAATCGCTTTACCTCCATTATTTACAATTTCATCATAAATAACAGCACTATCGGTTACCACAAGAACATCATCAAATAAATTGGTTGCAACAGCAGCTTCGTAAGTACGACTGATTACAGTTTTACCCTCTAAATCCTGCATAAGCTTACCTGGGAAACGCGTAGCGCTATAACGTGCAGGAATCATTGAAATTATTTTCATCTTTTAATATTTATTTGATTTTTAATGGTTATACTTCGACTGCGCTCAGCACAAGGGTGTAATTCAACAATTAACTATAGGTTGGTATCAAGATTTGTTAAGACTCATTTTATAAATTATTTTTCAATTCTAATTCAAAAATAGAATAAATATTAGAGGTTTTGGGGTTTAGTTGGCTTAAACTTTTTATATAATTTAAAAATTATGAGTAAAATAATAACCACCAATATTATAGCGACTACTGGTAAAAAAATAGAAATCAAAGACATTACTGTTGCTGTCCCTGTTTCTAAAGTTGAAACTATAGGATTTCCTAAACCACCTGTTGTTGCTGTTGATGCCAAACGTGTTGTGCTTGATGTTCCTGCTATAGCCGCTGCTGTTCCTCCTCCAGCTATTATAGCTAACGCCCAAGTTACTACGGGACTTAAATCGGCAACGGTAGACATCATTATTGCAGTTCCTGCAAGGGCAGCTAAAGGAACAGCAATGCTGTCTAACAAATTATCAATATAAGGTATAAAATAAGCGAAAACTTCTACTAAAGTGGCAACGCCCAGTGTTATTAAAGCTGTTGTACTTCCAATCCATTGCCAAGACTCATTAAGTTGCCAAACATCAAAATACGATGCTAAACTTAATGCAAACAATGGTAAAAAAACTCTAAAACCAACCGATGCAGCAAGACCGATTCCTAAACATATACTAATAATGGTTTCTATTGTCATAAACTTTAAATATAATCAAAAACTATTCCTCAAAAAAATCATTTTTAAAACCTATAAGATAAAGTTTTTCTTTGGCTCTTGTAACTGCAGTATACAACCAGCGTAAATAGTTTTTATCTATTCCATTTGGTAAATAGGGTTGTTCAACAAAAACGGTATGCCATTGTCCTCCTTGAGATTTATGACAAGTAATAGCATACGAAAACTTAACCTGCAATGCATTAAAATGTTTATTTCCTTTTATTTTTAAGAATTTTTTGTAATTATTAGTTTCATTTTCATAGTCTTTTTGAATTTCTTGGTATAACCTATTAGACTCTTCATATGGTAACGATGGTGTTTCAGCATCAATAGTATCTAATAGCAATACGGTTTCAAAAGAGCGCATTTTTGGATAATCTACCATTCGTATTTTAACTTCTGCAAAACGAAATCCGTATAATTCTTTAATTGAAAAAATTTCTAAAACTTCAATAATATCGCCATTAGCAATAAAACCTGCTTCGGTTGTTGGCTTAATCCAAAAATAATTATTTTTAACTACCATTAAATAATCGCCAGCATTTAACTCGTGTTCGTTAAATAAAATTCTGTTTCGTATTTGTTGATTATATAAGTTAGCACGTTTGTTACTACGAACAATAATTGCGGTTTCTTCGTTTCCTAAATTGCTGTAAGCGTCGTTTATAGCGTCCATTATTTCATAACCATCAACAAGTCGCACAATATCCTTAAAACCGTTTAAATCGAATTTAAAGAAGTCATGAACGGTATTTGATAAGGCTTCACGCAAAACCGTAGCATTTTCTAAAATACCAGAGTCCTGATCTTGTCGCATCACTTCGTCTAATTCCATTTTTGTAACCTCTTTATTATAATTTAAGCTTAGTTTATTTTCATCTAATGCAGGACTTAATTCGAGTTTTACAGGTGGCAATTGTGCTGTATCGCCAATTAAAAGGAGTTTGCATTGGTGGCCAGAATACACATATTGCATTAAATCGTCTAATAACGAGCCATTTTCAAAAAATTTAGATTCTCCCGCAGTATCCGGTATCATGGAGGCCTCGTCTACTATAAAAATGGTGTTTTTGTGCTTATTGGGTTGCAAAACAAATTTTACGCTACCACTTTTATCTTTTTTTGGAAAATATATTTTTTTATGAATTGTAAATGCCTCTTTACCCGAATAATTTGAAATTACTTTTGCTGCTCTACCAGTTGGCGCCATTAAAACAGCACTTTTTTTGGCTTTCCATAAATTAGTTACAATAGTACCAACAATACTAGTTTTACCAGTACCTGCGTACCCTTTTAGTAAATACAAGGCGTTTGGAGTTTTATTAAAAATAAACTCTGAAAGTTGTTGTAATACAATATTTTGTTTTAACGTGGGCTGAAACGGAAATTGCTTTTTTATAAGGCTATAAAATTCGGATGAAGTCATTAAAACAATAATATTTTTAATAATTATTCAAATATAGAAATGATTTTTACGCACTTTGGTTTTTACGATTAAAAAAAAATTGTAGATTTGCGGAAGACCATTAATAAATTTTATTTAATAAATAACGTATTATGAAATTAGTTCTCGTTGCAATTGCTGTAATTCTTGTAACAATTGGCTTAGTTAAGTTAGTTGACAAATTTATTCCTTCAAAATTTAAACCACTGTTGCAACTTGTACTTTGGGTTTTAATCGCTTTTTTTGGGTATAGCACATTTCAATCTATTTATGCCCCTATCCAATTCAACAAAACAAAAAACAAACGTTACGAACAAGTTATTAAAAGTTTGAACGATATTAGAGAAGCACAATTAGCGTACAGAAAAGTTACAGGCAAATTTGCTAAAACTTTTGATAATCTAGTGAAATTCGTGGATACTGCCGAATTTACGATTACCCAACGTCGTGATACTAGTGTTATTGATGAAGTTTTAACAAAACAGTTTGGAGTAGATATGTATGAGGATCAAGTTATAATTGATACTTTAGGGTTTGTACCTGTTAAAGATTCTATCTTTAAAAATTCTGATCGTTATAAAACCATGATGAACGTACCAGTTGGAGAAGAGGGTGCTAAGTTTGAACTTAAAGCTGGCTTTTTAGAACAAAATGGAACAAATATACCTGTATTTGAAGCTTTGGTTAAAAAGAATGTAATTTTACATGATCTTGACAAAGATCTTCTTGCTCAAGAAAATCAGGTAGTATCTGTTGATGGTGTAAATGGCGATGCTTTAAAAGTAGGTTCGATGGAAGAAGTAAATACTGCAGGTAACTGGCCAAAAACATATGGCGCAAACGAATAAAAACTATAATAAACTAACTAATCTAGAATTGTCCATTCAAATAAGTTTGAGTGGACTTTCTTTTTGTACTCTACAAAGAGACACTAAAACCATTACCCAAATACAAAACATAAATTTTGAAAAAAAATTAAACCCTTTTGAACTATTAGATAAACTTATTCATTTATTTAACACAGAATCGAGTTTACAAAATTCGTTTAGCAATGTTAATGTAATTCATATTAACGAACTTTCTACTATAGTGCCAAAACCTTTATTTAAAGAGGACTGTTTAGCAGATTACTTAAAATTTAATAGTAAAATACTTAAATCAGACTTTATAGCCTTTGATGCCATTGATTCTAACGATACTGTAAACATCTATGTGCCTTATGTAAATATTAATAATTTTATCTATGATAAATTCGGAAGTTTTACATACAAACACTTTTCTACCATTTTAATAGAACGCATTTTATTTATTGAGAAAAATACTGATAACACTAAGGTTTATGTTAATGTAAACAAAACACATTTTGAAATTATTGTTGTAGAAAAAGGGAAACTAATATTGTACAATACTTTTGAATATACTACAAAAGAAGATTTTATTTATTACATACTATTTACTGCAGAGCAATTAAAACTAAATCCAGAAACGCTTCATTTAATTCTTATTGGTAATATTAATAAAGATGACAAATTTTATAGCATAACTTATAAATATATAAGGCATATAAGCTTTGGTAAACGATTAGATGATTATAATTATCTAGAATCTCCAGCAACTAATTATTCAAATTTTACTTTATTACAAAGCTTTTAATGCGCATTATTTCAGGAAAATATAAAAGCAGAAAAATAGTTGCTCCAAAAAACTTACCAGTGCGTCCAACTACAGATATGGCCAAAGAGTCTCTGTTCAATATTTTAAATAATTATTTTTATTTTGATGAAATTTCTGTTCTCGATTTATTTGCAGGCACAGGAAATATAAGCTACGAATTTGCCTCAAGAGGTACCGAACAAATTACTAGTGTTGATCAAGATTTTGGTTGTATTAAATTCATAAATCAAACAGCCGAAAAGTTTGATATGACAATAAACACTATTAAAAGTGATGTTTTTAAATTTTTAGAAAAAGCCTCGATACAATCTCATGTTATTTTTGCAGATCCTCCCTATGTTTTTACTGAAGATTTATTTGTTAAAATTCCAGAATTAGTATTTAAAAATAGTTTATTGCTTGAAGGTGGTATGCTAATTATAGAGCATTCTAAACACACCAATTTATCAAGTCTAACTCATTTTAGTTATTCTAAAAGTTATGGCGGCAACATGTTTAGTTTTTTTCAGGCAAACTAAATTTTCTTTAACATTTTGTCTTTAATTGCTTTTTTTTAGTAAATTAGACATCTTCTTAAGAGTCCCAGACTCTATTAATCCTTACTCTCAACAAAAAGCTATACACTTTCTTGTACACTTATTTTATGGTTTGAAGTAAATACTAACCTTTAAAACCACTAACCAAATGAAAAAACTTTTTTTATTAGGGCTTGCAATTACACTATTTATTGCCTGCCAAAACACACCACAACGCTATTTTGCTGAATCTACTGAAATTGAAACATTAAAATCAGGTATAAAAAACTATGAAACAGGAGATTGGAGTAAATGGAAAAGTCACTTTGCAGATACCGCGAAAATTTATGTTAACTCTACCGAACCAATAACCATTGCAAAAAGACTAGAAGCATTAAAAGCAATGACTAGTGCCATGTCTGAGTATGGTTTTAACCATGAAAAGGAATACACTGAAATGGTTTTAGACAAAGAAGATGAAACCTGGGTTTATTACTGGGCTACACACAATGGTACTTTTGCAGCAACTAACAATAAATTAACTATTCCTGTTCACTTAGCCGTACAATTTGCTGGTGGCAAAATAGTAGAAGAACATGTTTATTTTGATGCTACAGCTATGAATGCAGAATTTGAAGCAATAGCAAAAGCTGCAGCAGAAACTACTGAAGAATAATATTGCTAACCAACCAAATATAAACTTATGAAAACTATTAAAACAACCATTTTGATGGCATTAATTCTATGCTTTTCAATTAATTTATTTAATGCTCAACAAGCTTTTCAAATTCATCAAGATAATGTTAAGCCATCCAAATTTATGGTTTACGAAAAAATAGCCAAAGAGTTTAATGCGGCTTGTGTTAAGCATAACTTACAAACTAATTGGTTTGCAGCTATGAGCAACGATTTTAAATACTTTTATGTAACACCAATCGAAAATTTTGCTGAATTAGATAAAAATCCAATGGCAGATATGGCAAAAGCTATGGGTGATAAATTTGGAGAATTATTCGATAGGTTTGATAAATGTTACGATTCACATGGTACTTACATTATTTTAAAAGACGATGAACTCTCATACGCGTCAGCAGAAGCCGCAGAAAGTTCAGAGCCACAAAACTATAGAAAGTGGATTTATATTTATTACAAACCAAAAAATTCTAAAAAGATACGTGAAGGTATGAAAGCCGTTAAAGCACTTCATAAAAGCAAGGGGTCTAAAACATATTACAATATATATCGCAATGGTTACGGACAAATAGAAAGTTATTATTTGGTTTCTATTCCTGCAAAAAATGAAATAGATTCTGCAACCAGTGGAAAAGCTAATGAAGAAGTTTTAGGACCAGACAGGTGGGATACTTTTAGTAAGGTCATGAATTATGCTTCTAGAATAGAAGAGTATTCAGGCGAAATGCGTCCAGACTTATCCTACTCACCTAAAGAAAATTAATTTTTACCAACCATTTTTTAACAACAAACCCTTCTTTACAATTTTAAGAAGGGTTTGTTTTATATGTAAGCAAATCTATAAGCCGAATTCTGTATGTCCTGAACTTATTTCAGAATCTCATCCACAAGACAAAACACCCTTATCATTTATCTGAGTGTATTGTTACCAATACACTTTAGCTGCCTACCCTCTAACATTGCACGTGCAGCCCTCAAGCGTTAGTTTACATGACATTTCACCACATAGAGTTTACCTGATTTCACTACAGCATTACCTGTACATACTTTCTGTTGCACTTTTCCTAGCCTCACAGCTGGTGGCCATTAACCACTATGTTGCACTATGGTGTTCGGACTTTCCTCTCTTGTGCTGAATTTATTTCAGTACCTTTTCAATCAACCGTAAAGTTAAATTATAAGATGCTGAAATAAATTCAACACAAGAGCGATAAGGCGATTTACTTGCCTGCTAAATTACAATAAACAAAAACTATAATCTAAATATATTTAATTATTTGGGCGTTACCCTATCTGGCAAGGCTTTCCTCTACAGTCCTTAACGCACTTATTTGCTGGTTGAGTTTTAAATGAAAACTATTTTGTTTTTTGGAAAGGTTCGTTTAATGTATAGATATGGTTCCGTTTGCAATGATCTTTATCGGTAATTAAACGAAAGCCGGTAATTTTTCTGATAAAGTCAAGAAAGCCAGAGTTCTGAAATATGATTTTTATCTACTCTGTTTAGGTAAAAGGTCTAGCTTTTCAAACCTATCAATCAAAAAATTGGCATACCTAATAAATCCTAAATCTGTAAAATGAACACCATCTACTGTACCTTCATGGTCAATTCCCGTAGCTTTTTCAGCACTTATATAAAATACATTCTTTACGTTATTATCAATCAATTTTGTGTATTGGTCTTTTAAAGCCTTATTTTTCACATTAATTTCTACTGCTTTCTTTTCGTTAAGAGCAACCGTTTCATAAATGAAATTTTCAACAAAAATTATTGGTGTCTCTGGGTGTTTCTTTCTAATAGTATTAACCAAAGGGATGGCTTTGGTAGCGACCTCTTCTTCTTTCATATTAGGCAAACACTCAATAACATAAAACAACGGATTAGATTCTGATATTAATTCATTTATAGGCTCTTCCATCCTACCATTACCACTAAACCCAAAGTTAATACAATCAATATTCAATTTTCTGGAAATAATGTTGGTGTGCGCCATACCTGGTCTAGATGCGCAACAGCCTTGGGTAATACTAGTGCCATAAAATACTATTGACTTTGAAGTATTTTTTTTAGGTTTTTTAATTACACTGTTACAATCAATACCTACCTCAAGGCTTTTAACACCATCATACAATGGTAAAAACATTTTGTATTCTCGCATTTTAGGCGACATACTATTCATTAGCTCAAATACATTTTCTTTACCATTGGGTCTAGCAGTATTAAGATATTGCCATGTCCCATTATTATTAAAGTATAAATCAATGCCTTTAACACCTGTATCAGCCATATGATTCATGCTTAAATCATTTAAAAGGGTCCATTTTGCATGTATACTTGTAGAGTTAGAGAAAAACCTGATAGACATTCCTGACGAATTTTTCGATAACTCCCAAACCGGTTTTCTCACTACATTTTTATAAGAAAGTGGAAGTCTGTCATAAGGATTTTCTTTGAGAGACTCATCAATTTCGGTGCCTTCTAATATAAAATAATCTTTGCCATAATACACTATATTACTCTCATCTTGACTCAAGCATAAAAAAGAATGACTTACAAATAAAAACACTAACAAATATTGGAATCTTATTATATACATTTTAATAAAGTAATTATATTAATTTATATTTTCCTAAATGTAATAAATCATTCAGAAAGAATGTTAATAACTCGTATTAAATTCTCTATTCAAAATTCATAATTAAAAACTGAATTTTTAAATTTGTTATTCATTCATTAGCATCATAAGATGCTGAACTAAATTCAGCAAAATTGGAACACTTTGTAGTATCGGCTCGTAAATACAGACCACAAACGTTTAAAGACGTTGTTGGACAGCAGGCCATTACTAACACTTTATTAAATGCCATTGAAAACAATCATTTAGCACAAGCTTTATTATTTACTGGCCCACGTGGCGTTGGAAAAACCACCTGTGCGCGTATTTTAGCAAAAATGATTAATAGCGATGATGCTGAAACTAATGATGAGGATTTTGCATTTAATATTTTTGAATTAGATGCTGCTTCAAATAATTCGGTTGATGATATTAGAAGTTTAACCGACCAAGTTCGCATTCCGCCGCAAGTTGGTAAATATAAAGTGTATATAATTGATGAGGTACATATGCTCTCTCAAGCAGCTTTTAATGCTTTTTTGAAAACTTTAGAAGAACCACCAAAGCACTGCATTTTTATTTTAGCAACTACCGAAAAGCATAAAATTATACCAACTATTTTATCGCGTTGTCAAATTTTTGATTTTAAGCGTATAACCGTTAAAGATGCTAAAGGCTATTTGAAATATATTGCTGAAGAACAAGGTATTACCGCAGAAGATGATGCGCTACATATTATAGCGCAAAAAGCAGATGGAGCTATGCGTGATGCGCTTTCTATTTTTGATAGAGTTGTTAGTTTTTCGGGTAAAAACCTAACGCGACAAGCGGTTACCGAAAATTTGAATGTGCTGGATTACGAAACATATTTTACCAGTACTGAACTCATTTTAGAAAATAAAATTCCAGAATTATTGTTGCAGTTTAACAGCACATTATCAAAAGGGTTTGATGGGCATCACTTTATTGCAGGATTAGCATCTCATTTTAGAGATTTATTGGTAAGTAAAACTGAGGAAACTATTGACCTGCTTGAAGTTGGTGAACAAACAAAAAACAAATACTTAGAGCAATCTAAAAAAGCTTCGCAAGAATTTCTGCTAAAAGGCATAAACCTCGCTAACGACTGCGATCTCAAATACAAAACCAGCAAAAATCAGCGCTTACTTGTTGAGCTATGCCTAATGCAACTTGCCTCTATCACTTTTGATGGAGAAAAAAAAAATAGCAGACATTACATAATACCACCATCTTATTTTAAAAAGAAAGGCATTACTCCTATTCCAGTTATTGTTCCAGATAAACCAGCTAATAACAATAATAATGATGTTTTAGAAAGCACTCCTAAAATAGAAGAGGTAGAAACTGCCATTGCTGAATTACAGGTAAAAGAACCAACAAAGATTATTTTAAAACAAGAAAACAAGCGTACATCCGGACTGTCATTGAGTAGCATAAAAGCCAAAAAAGAGCATCTAATTAGGCAAATGGATGTGGTAATAGATGAAGAAAATTTGCCAAAAGACCCTTTTACCGAAGAGCAACTAATACAAACCTGGAATGATTATGTTAAAACTATTGAAGAAAAAGGTCAATATAATTTAGCTTCAATTTTATCAATAGATACACCAAAGCTAGAAAACACAACTATTCATTTAGAATTTCCAAATGCAACAAACAAGGTTGAAGTTGAACGCCAACAATACGATTTATTAAAATTTGTTAGAAAAGCTTTAAATAATTTCGACATTAATTTATCGATTAGTGTAAACGAAGTTTTAGAAAAAAAGTATGCCTATACAACTATAGAGAAATATGAGAAGTTAAAAGATAAAAATCCCAATATCGATATTTTAAGAAAAACTTTTAATTTAGATGTTTAAATAATTATTTATGAGGAAGTTATCATTTTTATTTTTTTCAGCTATTATCGTTTTAGTAAGTTGTGACGGACGTGACAGAAAGCACAAAACAAATGCTGAAATTTTAAAAGAAAATAAGCTTTTTGAATCGTTTTCTGAACAGATTCAATACATTCCTGAAGAGCAAACTGAAATTTTTATAGATACTGTATTGAGCACTGGTTTCCAAATTAAATTGCATTACTATTCAATTGCAGGAGATTATTCAACTAAAATTAAAGCAACTTCGGATAAAGCTAATAAAACGTTTTATTTTAAAAATTTTGAAGCCCAATACAGTGTTTCAAAAAATAAGAGTCTGATTACTCAACAAGTTATTAGTAAAAACCTATTTAGCGCATATGGATCCCCTGATTTTTGGAAAAAAGCTGTAATGCAATTTGTTTGGGTTGATTATGAAAATTCAACCGAAGATTTTATAACCTTAAACACTTCTTTTAATATCCCAGAAACTGATATATATAAAGACTTTAGGATTATTGTAAATACCTTAGGAAATATCAAAATACAACAAGTAAATCTTGTTGAAAGTGTAATGTAATTATGTTAGGATTAAAATTACCGACAGACCCACGTTGGTTGAACATTGTAGAAAAAAATATTGAAGAGATTCTTACCGATCATGCTTTTTGCGAACAAAAAGCAACAAGTACTGCAATATCTTTAATTGTTAGTTTTCCTGAATACACAGAACTTGTTCAGGAAATGGTGACATTGGTTAAAGAAGAAATTAGTCATTTTAAAATGGTGCACGATATTATTTTAGAACGTGGTTGGACTTTAGGCAGAGATAGGCGCGACGATTATGTTGTACAGCTGGTAAAATTTTTTCCTAAAGGCGGAAGCAGAACCACACAATTAGTTCATCGTTTATTATATGCTGCATTAATTGAAGCCAGAAGTTGTGAGCGTTTTAGATTGCTTTCTGAAGAATTACAAGATAAAGAACTAGCCTCATTTTATAGAAAACTTATGGTAAGTGAAGCCAATCACTATACTATGTTTTTAGGATTTGCTAGGCAGTATGGTAATAAAAAAGAAGTTGATACCAAGTGGCAACAACTTCTTGATTATGAAAGTAAAATTATGGCAAATCTCGGTAAATCCGAAACTATACATGGTTAAACTTTAGTGTTAAAATTTATAACCAATACCTATCTGGATGTTTGAGTTTTTAGCTTCAACATTTAGCTTGTCGTCAAAAATATTTGAGAAACCATAAGTGTATCTAACTTCTGCAAAAAGTAAGTGCGAAAGTTTATACTCTATCCCTCCAACACCTGAATAGGCAAAGTTTTTAACGCCGTCTTCATATTTATGTACTTTTAAACCAACTTGTGGTCCTGCTGCAATATGGATTTTTTCACTTAGTCTGAATCTTAATAAAACAGGCGCTTGTATATAATCTAAATGTAATGTCTCTTCATTTGCACCTTCAGCAGAAAATTGAATTTCTGGTACTAAAGAAACTGTGTTAGATAAGCCAATGTTTGCAAAAAAACCAACATATATACTATTTCTATGTTTATTAGCCACATTAGGTGCAGTTTTAAAATCAAGGTTAGAAATGTTGTAACCTCCTCTTACACCATACATAACACCTTTAAAAGCAGTTCCTTTAGGCTCTACTTTTGTTGAGTCTTGAACTTGACTTGTACTATTATCTTGAGAAAAGCCATAAAATGAAAAACCAAGTAGTATTGTTAATAGTAATAATTTTTTCATAAGTTATTTATTTAATAGGTTTGGGTTTAAAACACTAGTAATTATTGTGTTGACGAATATATATTATAAAATTATAATACTAGTATTTTAAAAGATGAATGGTAAAATTTTACTGTGTATTGCTAGAAACTGTATCATAGTATATACTTTTTATAATACCATCGGCTAACCCTATCTTCGGAACAAATATGTGTTTTGCACCACTCCATTTCATAGCAGAAAGGTAAATACGTGTTGCTGGAATTATTACGTCTGCCCTATCTTGATTCAGCTCTAATTCTGTTATTCGCTCTTCATAAGTATAACTTTGAAGTATATTATAAAACGATGTTAAATAGAAATAGGTTAAGGGTTTATCGATAGTTTTTCCTGAGAGTTTGAATATTTTATTAATGTTACCGCCGGAACCAATAACATTAATTTTATCGTATTGCGCAGTACTAGATTTTATCCATTGTTCAAGCTCATTCCAATCAGACTTTTTAACAATATCGTTTAATAATCTAACCGTTCCAATTTTGAATGATCTTGATGCCGCTTGCTCACCTCTATGAATTACTGTAAATTCGGTACTACCACCTCCCACATCTACATACAAATAAGTTTTATTTTTATCTACAAACTTTTGCAAATCTGTTGCGGCAATAATTGCTGCTTCTTCTTCACCTCCAATAATATCAATATTTATTCCAGTTTTTTCTGAAATTAAATTAACAATTTTTTCCCCGTTCATAGATTCTCGCATTGCAGAAGTAGCACAAGCTTTGTATTTAGCAACGTTATGAGATTTCATAAGTAACTGAAAAGCTTGCATGGTATCAATAAGTCTTTCTCTGTTTACTTTAGATATTTTTTTCTTAATAAAAACATCTGCCCCTAGACGAATAGGTACTCGAACTAGTGAGTTTTTTTTAAAACGTGTAGGCTGACCCTTTTCTTCAATTATATTTGAAATTAGTAGCCTTACAGCATTTGAACCAATATCTATGGCAGCATATTTTTTTATTGAAAGCATATACTAATTTTGCAATTTGTTTAGATAATAATCGTAAATAGCAATTTGCGACCTTACTTTTGGGTTATCATTTACTCTATATTCGTTTTCATCTGAGGTGTTAAGTATCCTTGCTTTTACATTATCATTCCAACAAAGCTGATAGGTATCAATAATTTCCTGTTTTATCGTTTTGTTTCTAATTGGGCAACTAACTTCTACTCTATTATCAATATTTCTGGTCATCCAATCGGCTGAAGAAATATATACTTTGCATTCATCACCATCACCAAAAATATAAAGTCTGGAATGCTCTAAAAACTTATCAACTATACTAATGACTTCTATATTTTCGCTCATACCATCAACTCCAGGTATTAAACAACAAATACCTCTAACAATCATCTGTATTTTTACTCCGGCTCTACTAGCTTCGTACAATTTATCAATCATTACGTAACTAGAAATACTATTCATTTTTAGGCGTATTCTGCCTGTTTTTCCAGTTTTAACTTTTTCTATTTCATTATCAATAAGCTTGAAAACTGATTTTTGAGTATGATGAGGAGAAGTTATTAAATGCTTATATCTAAATATTTTATAGTTGGCTTCAAAGAAGTTGAAAATTTTATTAACGTCTTTTAGTACACTTTGGTCTGAGGTAAAAAGTGTGTGATCTGTATAAATTTTGGCAGTAGATTCGTTAAAATTACCTGTACTTATAAACCCATAACGTTTTAATTTATTATTCTCTTCCCTTTCTATAACACACATTTTACTGTGCACTTTTAAGCCTTGTACACCAAATATTAAATTAACACCTTCATCTTTCATTTGTTGTGCGTAATTAATATTGGCTTGTTCATCAAAACGAGCTCGCAATTCAATCGACACAGTCACAGTTTTACCATTAATAGCCGCGTTTATTAAAGAACTAGCTACATGCGAAATTTCAGCTAAACGATAAATTGTAATTTTTATGGTTTTAACTTTTGGGTCTAAAGCAGCTTCTCGTAAAAACTTAACTACATACGAAAATGTATGATATGGCGCATAAAGCAAATACTCTTTTGCAGCAATAGCTTCAAAAATACTAGACTCAAAACTTAAACCCTTTATTGGTAATGGTTCTATTTTTTCATAAAGCAAATCTGTTCTTCCTAAACTAGGAAACCCCATATAATCACGTCTATTATGATAACGACCACCAGGGATAATACTATCTGTATCATCAATTCCCATTTTAGTCATTAAATATTTTAAAGTATCTGTATCAATTGTTTTATCATAAACAAATCTTACAGGTTCTCCTACTTGCCTATGCTTTACACTATCGGATATTTTTTCAATAAAACTTTTACTTAAATCACTTTCAAAATCTAACTCCGCATCACGCGATATTTTAATCATGTGAGCAGAAATACTTTTGTAATCAAAAATATTGAATATATCACCCAAACAATGACGCAATAAATCATCAATTAGAATGATAAAACTTTTATCGTCTTCTTTTGGTAATTCAACAAATCGATTAATAGACTTAGGTATTTCTAACAAAGCGAATTGTTTACTACCATCTACCATAACCATCCTAACGGCCAAATAAGCACCTGTATCCTTTAAGTTAGGTATTCTTACTAAATCATTTAAAATAATTGTAACTAGTGCTGGACTTACTTTTTGAACAAAATATTTCTTTATAAAATTATGCTGTGCATTATCAATTTGGGTTTCATCAATTATATAAATATTTTCTTCTTCTAATTTTGATTTTATAGTATTTAAAACTCCTAAGCTTTCACTTTGTTGCTCAATTACAATTTGAGTTATAATTTCTAATAACTCCTTTGCTTTAATACCGCCTAGTTCATTTTTCCCTCCTTTACCAGCTTCTACAATACGTTTAACAGTAGCATATCTTACCTTAAAAAATTCGTCTAAATTATTAGAAAAAATCCCCAAAAAACGTAGCCGCTCAATTAGTGGTACAGTATCGTCTGAAGCTTCTTGTAAAACTCTAGCATTAAATTGCAACCAACTTATTTCTCTATTAATATAACTATTGTTTTGCTTTTCTGCTTTCGTCATGCTTATATTTAAGAATAATATAATAGCAAATATATTCTATTTAAATCAATAATTTAGATTGGAATTACTATTAAAATATCTTATTTCAAATCTTTAGGGAATAATGTAAAAATCGTTTTACCATTGCTTAAATTTGCCCAATTATCAATATCAAAATGAATAATCGTTACACCACAAGTTGGCACATTTTCTATATATTTATCACCATAAGTATTAACAAAATTGGTAATGGCATGATTATGCCCAAAAACCATTAAATTGTTGATTGAAATATCAACTTCTTTTATTGTTTTTACAAGATTGTATCCTGAAAAATCATACAAATTATGATTAAAATTTACTAATTTTTCATCGATATTTAAATTTGAAATAAAAGAGTTTGCAGTAATTTTTGTACGAATAGCATCACTTGAAATCACCATATCTATTATTAACCCCTTGCTTTTTAAATAATTAGACACGTTTTCTGCATCTTTAACACCTTTATTGTTTAAAGGCCTCTCAAAATCAATAACATTATGCTTCCATGAAGACTTAGCGTGTCTTATTAAAATCAATTTTTTCATAAATATTCGATTAAATACGTTTTTTATCGATAAAAAGTTGTTTTTATCGATTAAAATCAATTTATTTGCTATTAAATAGTTTAGAAAATTAATTAAAAAAAAAGAATGGAAAAAATTTTTAGGTTAAACATCAAGCTAGTAAGCTGTTACAGCTTATTTTTATATCGTTAAGTTGATTTATTAAACCGATTAAATGTTTACGAATATCATTTTATCGAATTTATAAGTGATTTAACATTTTTATTTGATAAAGCTGTAACATATATGTTGTTTTGCTTTACCTACTTAAAATCGAAAAATTATGACCCCGAATCTAATTTCTATTTATAAAGCAGCATTGATTTTCAATGTTTTCCCTCACAGTTTTTCCCTCAAAAGCTTTTTACTCAGTTTTGTGTTTTTTAGTTGCTAATAGTTACTAAAACACGAAAATGATGTCTATTTAGATTACAGTTTAAAAATTAATAATTATGAAAAATATATCAGCTTTTACACTTAATATCTTTTTGCTTGTTTCCATTTCTATAATAACTGTAGATAAAGTTTCTGCTCAAGAAAATGGGATTTTTGAGCTTAAAAACAAAAATAAAATCTTATCTAAAACAAATGCAAAAAAATCAAGTGATAGACAAGAATTTTATAAGCTGTCTCAAAAGTTGCATACAACAGCATATATAAGTAATAATTCTGTTCGTAATACTTATGGAGATGGTAAAGTGCAAAAAATCACATTTAGTGATAGTAAATCTTTTAGTATACTTAACAACAACGACTATAACGAAGTTGAATTAATTACTATTACATTAAAAAATTCTAGCGATTTGAATAATAAACTAGATTTAACTTCAAACAAAAATCTTGGTAAACTTAAATATGTATTTATTAAATGCTATTTTAAATGTACTGAAAATCAAATAGATAATTTTATAGCATCACATCCCAATATAAGAGTTTTTTACAGAACTGAAACTCCTTCTTAAACAAAGCTTAAGGTCAATTTAAAAGATTACGACATGAGAAAACTGTACACTAATAAAACAATTACAAGCAACCATTCAATAACATTGATGGTTTTTGTTGTTTTAGTTCTAACATCAATATTTAGCAGTTATAGTCAGGTAAGGGTTCCTTTTACACCTAGAACTTCAAACGATACTCCTACAAAAACTGTTTATAATATTAAAGGTGATTTCACTATGGTTGGTAATACTAACCTTACGTTGGTTAATTACGGTAATACTACTGGTAATAACAATGACATGGAATATGTTGATGTTGATGGTACTGCTGTCCCTGGAAACACTACACTTAATTCATCTTCTGCTACAGTAACATTTTCGACTGAAAATGGAGCAATTCCAGATTGTTCAAACATTATATATGCGGGACTATATTGGACAGGTAGAGCAGACACTGGTTCTGATGATAATGCTGATGGTGATAACGACCCAAATACTTTTCAGGTAATTAAAAACGGAGTAACCAAAAATTTTGATAAACGTAAAGTATTAATTAAGGGTCCCCTTTCAAGTAGTTATACTGCGGTTAGTGCAGGTCCTTCAGGAATCATTGCTGATCCTATAAGCATTGCATTCCCTACTGATGGCAATCAGCGCAATATGTATGCTGCCTATGCTGAAGTAACTGATTATGTTAGAGCTAATGGTATTGGTGAATATTTTGTTGGTGATATCGCCTTAAGAGAAGGAGACCCTGATGCTACCGGTTATTACGGCGGATGGGGAATGGTAATTGTATATGAAAATTCTAAAATGAATTGGAGGGATATTACTGTTTTTGATGGTCATGCTTATGTTACTAACGCTGTAACTAGCCATAATATAGATATTTCAGGTTTTAACGCTGTTCCTACAGGTGATGTGAACCTAAAATTAGGTTTAATGGCTGGTGAAGGTGATGTTCCATGGACTGGAGACTTTATTGAAATGGTAATACCTGATGGTGATGATGATACAACTGAACCAATTGATTTTTCAACACTTAATAATAATAGTTATCAACGGTTATCACATAATAACAATACAACTAGCAATTTTTTTAACTCTACAATTGATACTGGAGGTAATGCCCGAAATCCTAATTTACAGAATAATACAGGTTTAGATATTGTAATGTTTGATATTGATAATACTGGAAATGTTCTTATTCCTAATAATAAAACTTACACTAGATTTAGATATGGGTCAGCTCAAGATACATATATCATTTTTAATTTAACGTTTGCTGTTGATGCATATATTCCTGAACCTGAAGGTGTTTTAAATATTACTTCTGTTAATGGTAATGCTCCTAATCTGCCAAATATTTTAGAACCTGGGCAGTATTCTGATTATACTTTAGAAATAAAAAATACTGGTACTGAAGACACTGATAATACAGTGATTACTATTCCGTTGCCAGATAGTGTTAATCCAAACAATCTTAATATTACGACTACTACTCCTAATCCAGGGATATATACAACAGCAAGTATTCCCACATACGAAACTGGTCCTAGCTATGGTTCTAATGGATCTATTGTGTGGAATTTAGGAACACTACCTGCTCCACCGAATCCTGATACCACATTAGCGACTATTAGTTTTAGACTAACCGTTACTACTGATTGTGATATGCTAACTGACCCATCTTTTGATCCAAATGTTTCTCTAGGTGGAATGATTGATGGAGTTGGAGCAACTTCTAATGTGCCATTTAGTTTTCCTCTGATTCAAGGATATCAAACAACTGGGTTATGTACAGGAGAACCTATTCCTACTCCAGTTATTATAGATATAAACTATTTAGATTATGTAAATGAACCACCAACAGCAAGTAACCCCGCACCTATTGATATTGAATGTGGAGGAACAATACCACCATCTGATGTTTTAGTAGTGACTGATGAAGCTGATAATTCAGGTATTACTCCTACCGTTGCATTTGTTTCAGATGTTTCTGATGGAGGCAGTAACCCTGAAATTATAACAAGAACTTATAGTGTTACAGACGACTGCGGTAATTCAATTAATGTCACTCAAACAATTACTATTGATGATAGTATTGATCCTGATACACCAACACTTGCTGATGTAACTGGTGAATGTTCGGCTACGGCTACAGCGCCTACAACAACTGATAACTGTTCAGGAACTATTACAGGTACAACTACTGATCCTTTAACATACACTACTCAAGGTACATTTACAATCAATTGGACCTTTGATGATGGTAATGGAAATGTAATCGTTGTTCCTCAAACTGTAATCGTGGATGA
>NZ_JAKKDU010000014.1:109422-110089 GCF_021728535.1 Wocania arenilitoris
CATGGACATTATCAAGGACTTGTCAATAGTCAACAACATCCGCGACATCGGCATCGGCTTGTAAGTGGGATGTCACTGATCCTGATACACCAACACTTGCTGATGTTACAGGTGAATGTTCGGCTACGGCTACAGCGCCTACAACAACTGATAACTGTTCAGGAACTATTACAGGTACAACTACTGATCCATTAACATACACTACTCAAGGTACATTTACAATCAATTGGACCTTTGATGATGGTAATGGAAATGTAATCGTTGTTCCTCAAACTGTAATCGTGGATGATACTACACCTCCTGCGACTCCAACACTTCCTGATTTAACAGGTGAATGTTCGGCTACGGCTACAGCGCCTACAACAACTGATAACTGTTCAGGAACTATTACAGGTACAACTACTGATCCTTTAACATACACTACTCAAGGTACATTTACAATCAATTGGACCTTTGATGATGGTAATGGTAATGTGATTGTGGTGCCTCAAACTGTAATCGTGGATGATACTACACCTCCTGCGACTCCAACACTTCCTGATTTAACAGGTGAATGTTCGGCTACGGCTACAGCGCCTACAACAACTGATAACTGTTCAGGAACTATTACAGGTACAACTACTGATCCTTTAACATACACTACTCAAGGTACATTTACAATCAATTG
>NZ_JAKKDU010000015.1 GCF_021728535.1 Wocania arenilitoris
GATTTAAATCCAATAGAGAAAAAATGGGCACAAGCAAAAGCAATTAGACGTAAATACAATTATAATCCTGATGAACTATTTTTTTATGCAAAATTATGACGTTTTATTTTGATTTAACTATAGTTGCTCAAACACGCAACGAAATCATACACTAGACCGTTAAACGAACTTTTCAAAATTAAATCTAAAGCACCAAACATTTAGCCAAAGTATCCTCATAAATGGCTTCGTATTGCGGTACAATGTTATGGATATCGTATTTTAAAGATTCTTGTCTGGCGTTATTTTTAAAAGTATGTAATCTACTTTCATCACTTAAAACATGTAAGGCGTTTTTTGTCATATCATCAACATCACCAACATTACTTAAAAATCCAGAAACACCATGTGTATTTACTTCTGGAATTCCACCTGTGTTACTAGAAATAACAGGTACTCTAGATGCCATAGCTTCTAGCGCTGCTAAACCAAAACTTTCGGTTTGTGATGGCAATAAAAACAAATCACTAAAACATAAAATTTTGTCTATCTCGTTACTTTTTCCAAAGAAAATAACCTTATCGGTAATGCCTAATTGCTGACAACGCCATTCTATTTTTTCACGCTCTGGACCTTCGCCAACCAACATGAGTTTTGCAGGTATTTCTTTTTGAATATTATAAAATATGCTAATAACATCTTGCACGCGTTTTACTTCGCGTAAATTACTAATATGGGTAATTATTTTTTCATCTTCATTTGCCATTATCTCTCGTTGACAATCTGTAAACCCATGATTATATTTATCTAAATCAATAAAATTGGGCACAACACTTATCTTATTTTTAATATCAAATAAACGCTGTGTATCCTTTTTTAAACTCTTTGAAACCGCTGTTACAGCATCCGATTTATTGATACTAAAAGTAACTGCTGGTTTGTAAAATGGGTGGCTACCAACAAGCGTGATATCTGTACCGTGCAAAGTAGTAACAATGGGCACATAAATATTTTCTTCAATTAGCATTTTTTTTGCCATATAGGCGGCGTAAGCGTGTGGAATAGCGTAATGCACGTGTAAAATTTCAATTTTATGAAGCTTTACCATATCTACCAACTTACTTGATAACGCCAACTCATAGGGTTGATAATGAAATAATGGATATTCTGGTACAGTTACTTCGTGGTAGTGTACATGATTGCTTAACAACTCCAATCTAACGGGTAGATTATAAGTAATAAAATGAATTTCGTGTCCGCGTTTAGACAACTCTAAACCTAGTTCTGTGGCAACAACACCACTACCGCCAAATGTAGGATAGCAAACAATTCCTATTTTCATATTTAAGTTTTACGTCTCTAAAATGTCTAAAGTGCCTACAGTTTTTATTCAACTTTAAATACTTTTAACTTTTAACTTTTAACTTTTAACACTAAGTACTTTATTCTTCAATCGCTTCGTAAATTAAACGTTGAATATCTGTTCTTATGTTCTTTTTTAGCAATATATTTTTTCCAGCTCTGGGATAGGTTCTGTTGGCTAAAAACACATAAACAATTTCTTCTTCTGGGTCTGCCCATGCGTAAGTTCCTGTAAATCCTGAGTGCCCAAAACTCGTCATAGATATACAACCACATGTTGGCCCTTCTTCACCTAATTGGGGTTTGTCAAAACCAACACCTCTTCTATTATTATTTTCGCAAAAATAACAGGTGTTAAATTGATCTACGGTTTCAGGTTTTAAAAACCTTTTACCTCCGTAAAACCCTTTTTGCAAGTACATTTGCATAATTTTAGCAACATCGTTAGCATTGCTAAAAACACCTGCATGACCGCCCACTCCATTTTGCATTGCTGCGCCCATATCGTGCACATAACCATGTACTTTTTGATACCTAAAATAATCATCAACTTCTGTTGGAACGATTTTTTTATTACTTATTTTATGGTACGGGTTATACAAGGTATAATTAGCTCCTAATGGTTGATAAAAATGATTTTGAACAATTTCGTCTAAACCTTTGTCGTAATGTTTCTCTATAAATTTCTTTAAAATATAATATGGAAAATCGCTATAGCGATACCTGAGTCGATCTAGTAATTCTGAATCTTTAATAATGCTATTTATTGAATCTTTATAATCGGTTCTTAAAAACAAATTTTTGGTGACTTCTATATTAAATTTATCACTTTTAGTGGTTCGGTAATATTTTGGACTTGGTTGTCTTGTAACCGAATCTAATGTTTTATAATAAAAAGGTTCCCAAGGTCTTAATCGTGCATAATGAGATAACATTTGTTTAATAGTAATATCCTTTTTATTAGATTTTTTATACTCAGGCAAAAGCTCTGAAAGTTTGCTGTTTAGCGATACAAGCCCCTGCTCCACCATTTGCATAAGCACTGGTAATGTTGCTAATATTTTGGTTAATGAGGCTACATCGTAAACATCGTCAAAAGCTACTTTTTCTTTTCCTTTATAGGTATGTTTTCCGAAGTTTTTGTTATAAATAACATTGCCGTGTCTTGCTACCAGTAATTGAATACCTGGTGTCATCATTGAATCTACCGCTTTTTGCGCTATAAAATCTATTCTACTTAGTTTTACCGAATTCATCCCCACACGCTCTGGAATGGTATAACCTAATCGTTTTAATGAAAATGTATTAATGCCATCACCTACTTTAAAAAACTCTCCTGCCGAAACTGGTAGTGTTCCTTTTGCTGCAATAGCTCCAAATATGATTTGCGCCGATTTTTTTTGTGCAATCTCACTATTTTGATAACTCACCACTATGCTTTCAATATTTTCAATCGTTTTTAAATCTGAAAGCGCATACGGCTTAACAAAAACATCTAGTATTACAGTATGTGTCCTAGCTATTTCGTAGAGCCAAACCAATTCTTTATCAGTGAATTTATATGCTTTCCATGGGGTTTCGTTTGAGCGATGTAAACCAATTACAACAGTATTATAAGGTTGCAACTTATTCATTAAATCATCTAACTTTTCAGCTTCAATAGCATGAACTTTAGTGTATTTTTTTAATTCGTTAAAAAATGCTGTACCGCTGTCATCACCTAACTTAACATAAGCCATAGCTTTGGTTTCTAAATTACGAATTGGCAACAAATCATTCTTATTTTTTATTACCGTAATAGCATTTTCAATAAGGTCTTCATACAAAACATTATCTTCAATTCTGTTTAAATCTTCTGCTAAATTCGCTAAACCAATTGGTTTGTAATTGTTTAAACCAACTTTATACTTTGCTTGCAATATTTTTTTCACTGAATGTGCTAAACGCTCTTCTGTAATATCGCCTTTTTCATAAGCTTCGGCAATTTTAGAAATACCTGTTGAAACATCTTTTGAAATTAATAAGCCATCATTACCTGCCTTAAAAGCGGCTAAGTCAATTTCTCCCGATTCGCTAAAATCTGATGCACCTTTCATGTTTAAGGCATCTGTAAAAATAATGCCTTTAAAACCCAAACGTTCTTTTAAAATATCTGCAACAATATGCTTTGATAATGATGACGGATAACCAGGGCGCGATTCTAAACTAGGAATATTTAAATGGGCAACCATCACACTAGATAAACCTTTTTCAATTAATTTTTTATACGGATATAACTCAATAGAATCTATTCGTTTTTCACTAAAACTAATTGTTGGCAAGGTTTTATGCGAGTCCTGATCGGTATCTCCATGACCCGGAAAATGTTTTGCGGTTGCTAAAACACCAGCGTTTTGCATGCCTTCCATAAATGCTGAAGCTTTTGCAGTAACATTATCACGATCTTCTCCAAACGAACGGTTACCTATTATTGGATTTTTAGGATTTGTATTAATATCTGTTACAGGTGCAAAATTAAAATGAACGCCTAAACGTTTACAATGCTCGCCAATATGTTTACCAGTTTGCTTTATCAAATCGTTGTCTTTAATAGCTCCTAGTGTCATATTCCAAGGAAATGAATAGGTAGAATCTAATCGCATACCTAAGCCCCATTCTGCATCCATACCAACTAATAATGGTACTTTAGAGGTTGCTTGTAACAGATTATTTAATTTAGCCTGTTTTACTGGTCCACCAAGAGAATAAATAACACCTCCTAATTTAGTGTCTTGTATAAGTTTAACATTGGCATCAATGGCTTTTTTATCTTGATTAGTAAAAATCATAATCATAAATAACTGCCCTATTTTTTCTTTTAGTGTTAATGAATTATAAATGCTATCAACCCATTTTTTTTGAGCCTCGACATCCTCATGCAGTAAAGGGTTTGATTTGTTTTGACTAAATGACAGTATAATTGTAAAAAACAAAAGCAACGAAAGTACAAAATGGCGCATATAGTAATTCTTAATTATTGACTGAAAATTTTTTACAGAAATAACTATGCCAAAATAATACTTTTAAAAAGAAGAAAAAAAGACTTTATGATAGAATTATAATAAGATTATAAACAGAAGATATACATTATATAAGTTATAAGTTACTCTAATAAATCGATATGCCTGTCATGGTAACCTAGTAAATACAGCACACCATCTAATCCAATACTAGAAATAGCGCTTTGAGCATTATCTTTTACTTTTGGCTTAGCATGAAAAGCAATACCCAAGCCTGCCAAATTAAGCATTTGCAAATCGTTTGCACCGTCTCCAACCGCAATGGTTTGGCTTATATCGATATTTTCTTTTTTAGCTATTTCTTTAAGATATTCTGCCTTTTTATTACCATCTACAATATCGCCAAGGTATCCTCCTGTTAAAACACCATTTTTAATTTCTAATTGGTTGGCGTAAACATAATCTATACCTAATTCTTTTTGTAAATAATTGCCAAAATATGAGAATCCACCTGATAAAATAGCGGTTTTAAATCCATAGCTTTTTAAAGTATCAATAAGTCGTCGTGCTCCTTTTGTTATGGGTAAATTAACAGCAACGCTTTGTAATACATCTTCACTCAAACCTTTTAAAAGTTTCATACGTCTTTTAAAACTTTCGTTAAAATCTATTTCGCCATTCATAGCAGATTCTGTAATAGCTTTTACCTCTTCGCCTACTCCTGCTAGTTCTGCTAATTCATCAATAACTTCAGTTTGGATTAAGGTTGAATCCATATCGAAACAAACTAAACGCCTGTTTCGTCTATAAATATTATCTTCTTGAAAAGCAATATCGACATCTAAATCATGTGATATTTGCATGAATTTTTCTGTGAATTCTGTTTTATTATCAATTTTACCTCTAATAGACAATTGTATTGAAGCTCTTGGGTATTCTTCATCTTTAACAAGAGACAAACGTCCTGTAAGTCTTTTTATAGAATCGATATTTAAATTCTTTTCTGAAATTATTTTAGTAACTTCAGATATCTGTTCTGCAGCTAATTTTTCTCCTAATAAGGTAACAATATACCTGTCCTTGCCTTGTAAGCTCACCCATTTTTCGTAGTCTTTAAGTGAAATGGGTATAAATTTAGCTTTAATACCAAGTTCATAAGATTTAAAAAGTAAATCTTTTAAAACAGGTGAAGATTCCTTACCAGCCTCAATAACAAACATAATACCCAAAGACAGTGTGTCGTGAATGTTTGCTTGACCAATATCTAATACTTTTGCGCCATATTTTGCTAAAACACCAGTTAATCCAGAGGTTAAACCAGGTTTGTCTTGTCCTGAAATTTTTAATAAGAAAATCTCGTTAGCCATAATGTAATTTTACCTTGAAAGACGTAAAAATCATTATTCTATTTGAGAAATAAAAGTTTTTTTAAATTATAATACGCAATAATTTCTATTTTTGATAATCAGCTAATCAAATCGTGAAGAAATAAACAAAACCATAATGAAATGAAAACTATTTAAGAGAAGTGAAAGTAAGCTTATTTTATAAAACGATTATGCCAGCTATCACTTGCAGGGACTTCCCAATTCTCTTTAAATTCGGCAATATTATTTACTAAATTATTAAAAACAATGGTGTTTTTAGATATGGCTTTATCTTTTGCCATTTTTCTAAAATCTGTAAGTGTTTTATATGCTACATACTCGCCTTGTTTGTAGGACACATTCATTTTATCCATTAAATCAACCTTGTAATCCTTTTCTAATTGCTGAATGAAATGAACCGAGGCGTCAATAGAACAGCCCGTTGCTTTATTTAAATCTTGGTTTAAACCAATTACAATAAATCGCTTGTATTTTATAGTATAACCAGCTTGTAAATCACTTCCATGAGCCGTCCAGTTTTCAATAAAAATATTGAGTTTAGATTGAATTTCTTCCAGTTCGGCCTCTGTAAGCGAACGGTTGGCTTGATATATCCAAACACGAGATTCTTCGGGTAATGTGTTAAAATCTACTAACATTTATTTCTCTTTCTTATTTTTAATTCGTGCAACAATAATCATTCCTATTCCAAAAAGAACGAATCCAATAATAAATTTTTTTAAATCAAATTCTTTATCTCTGTAATAATCTACAATAGCAATAAAACCAGCATAAACAAAGCCTGATATAATGCCATAAATAATTTGAGATTTTAAGTCTTTTGGAGTCATTTATAAATCTTGTGCATTGGCAATAAGTTCTGCAACATCCATAACTCGAACTTGGGTTTCTTTTTCTTTAGCTTTTACGCCATCTGTCATCATGGTATTACAAAACGGGCACCCTGCTGCAATAATTTCTGGTTTTACATCTAAAGCTTGTTCGGTACGCTCAACATTAACATCTTTATTACCTTCTTCTGGCTCTTTAAACATTTGTGCACCACCTGCGCCACAGCACAATCCATTGCGTCGGCAGTTTTTCATTTCTATCAATTCTGCTTCTAACTTTTGGATTAATTCGCGTGGTGCTTCGTAAACATTATTAGCACGACCTAAATAACATGGGTCGTGAAATGTAATACGCTTACCTTTAAATTTTCCACCTTCAATTGTTAAACGCCCATCTTCTAAAAGTGTTTTTAAAAATTGAGTATGGTGCATTACTTTGTAATGACCTCCTAATTCTGGATATTCATTTTTAATGGTATTAAAGCAATGCGGACAAGCCGTTACTATCTTTTTTACTTCGTAGGCATTTAAAACCTCAATATTGGTTACCGCCTGCATTTGAAACAAAAACTCGTTCCCTGCTCTTTTTGCAGGATCGCCAGTACAACTCTCTTCGGTGCCTAACACAGCAAACTCAACATTGGCTTTGTTTAAAAGTTTTACAAAAGCCTTAGTTATTTTTTTTGCTCTATCATCAAAACTACCGGCACAACCTACCCAAAATAAGACTTCGGGTTGTTTTCCTTGTGCCATAAATTCGGCCATTGTTGGTACTTTTAGTAATTCGCTCATATTTATAAAAATTAAATTTAATTGCTATTTCACAATCAATCAATTGAATCTTTCTTGTTTATATTGTAAAAGTCTTCTCTTTTTACTCTTATTACAATTGTAAGTCGTTTTTCCCCATTAACCAATCTGTTTTTAGGTTTTTTAACCAGATTGTTAGAAAGTTTTAATCCTGTTTGACCTAATGCTGTGGTTTGTTCTTTAGAACAATAATCACAGAAAACCCTATTTAGTTTTATACTCCTTACACGAGAATCCTTAAAAGTTGCAATAGTATAAACTTTAAATTGTAATGAGTCTTTTGTGTAACTCTGTGCAAAACCATTGTAGTTACATATTGCTAACAAAACCCCAATAGACAAGAAAAATTTATTCATTTTTCCAGTTTAACCTATCCATTTGATTATATGGCCATGGCGCTCCATTATTTTCAATATTAGTCATCATGTTATTAAGCTCGGTTGGTGCCGCGGATTGCTCCATAACTAAATAACGACGCATATCTAAAATAATTGATAAAGGATCAATGCTAACAGGACAAGCTTCTGTACAAGCATTACACGATGTGCATGCCCAGAGCTCTTCGCGTGTAATATAATTATCTAAAAGTTGTTTTCCATCTTCTTTAAACTCGCCTTTATTGATATCTATATTTTTTCCCACTTCTTCTAAACGGTCTCTGGTGTCCATCATAATTTTACGAGGCGATAACTTTTTGCCAGTTTGGTTAGCAGGACATTCGCTAGTGCATCGTCCACATTCTGTACAAGTATAGGCGTTTAATAGCTGTACCCAATTTAAATCTTGAACATCACTAGCTCCAAATTTTTCTGGTGCTTCGCCATCATCTTCAGGCACTGCATAAGGATCGGCATCAGGATCCATCATAAGTTGCACTTCTTTTGTTACCGCTTCTAAATTATCTAATTGCCCTTTTGGTGCTAATTTACCGTAATAAGTATTTGGGAATGCTAATAAAATGTGTAGGTGTTTTGAAAAGTACAAGTAATTTAAAAATACTAGAATACCAATAATATGAAGCCACCAAGCGCCTCTTTCTATAAAATGAAGTGTACCTTCGGATAAACCGTTGAATAATGGTGCGATATGTTGACTAATTACATTACCTGAATTTAACTCTTGAAAATGCACATCGGTAGCATTCATAATTAAAAACAATGTCATTAACACCATTTCGAAATACAGAATAAAATTACCATCATTTTTTGGCCAACTGGTCATCTCTCTTTTCCAAAAACGAGCCAGTTTTATAACATTTCTGCGAACCCAAAAAACAATAACCGATATAAATACCAAAATAGCAAGCACTTCAAAAGCTCCTATTAAAAATCCGTAAACTGATTCTGGCAATACTTTTAATCCAATTCTGTGGGTTCTGAATATGCCATCTATAATAATTTCTAAAACTTCTATATTAATGATAATAAACCCAACATAAACTATAAGATGCAAAAAACCAGCTACAGGACGACGTACCATTTTACTTTGTCCAAGGGCAATCATAGTCATGTTTTTAAAACGTTGTGATTTATTATCACTAACATCAACATCTCGACCTAATTTAATATTGCGAATTAATTTTTTTACATTTTTTGCAAAATAACCAATACCAATAATTAGTAGGATTGCAAAAAGTATATTAGGCAAATATTCCATTTTAATATTTAGTTAGTTTCTGGTTCTTTATAAGGGATTTCTTTTTTCGAAAGAATTCTAAAATAACGCTTTGGATGCAGTTTTATATCTTTTAAAAGTGCTTCTAATTCTTCTGTGGCACCTTCCATATTTTTATACAAACCATCATCCTTAAGTAGTTTTCCTAAAGAGCCTTTGCCATTATCTATAGTTGTTAAAAGCTTGTTTAAATTATTTAATGTTGTATTTAAGGTCTCTACAGTGGCTCCAACATTTGCATCTTTTAATTGAGTTACTAATAAAGATAAATCAGTACTAGTTGTTTTAAAACGCTCAAGAATGGTTGTAATATTATCATCATTCTTAGCTATAACACTATTTAAGGAGTTTGATGTGCTTTTAAATGATATTAAAGTTTTGTTTAATTCTTTTAATGTGCTTTTAAGCCCATTTTCTGAATCATCTGTAACAAATCTATTTAAACTTGTCATTAGTGTGTCTGTTGATCTTAAAGTGGAATTTAACTCGCTGCTTAAACCAGAAAAATTCTTTGAAAGACTAGCTACAAGCCCCTCTTCTACTTCAGATTTTAAAATAGAGCCAGATTTTGCTATGTCGCCATCTTCTGCTAATATTATGGCTATGGCATTGCCTCCCATTAAACCAGCTTCATACATTCTTACAATACTGTTCTTTGAAATTTTTAATTCACCATTTACAAAAAAAGCAACTTTAGTTTTACCTGTTTTATAATCGTAACTTATGTCTTTTATTTTACCGACTGAATTCCCTTTAACAGTTACTAATGAAGACGTGGTTAGTGCATTGTAATCGAATTCTGTATAGTAAACATGACTATCTTCAAATAAATTTTGACCCTTTAAGTAATTGAATCCAAAAATAAAAAGGAATATTCCTGATAATATTAATATACCCGTTTTAACTTCTTTTGATATCTTCAAAATAAAATATTTAGTTAAACAAATTTAAGATAAATTTAAAAAGAATGAACCTAATTAGCAGTTGTTTTTAGCGCTTCGGTTAAAGATATTTTTTTACCGTCTTTAAATGCCACAATATAACCTGTCTTAAAACCAGCAGCTTTTGCTTCTTCTTCAAGCTTTTTTATAGCGCTATAATTTGAAGTTTCACCATAAAAATATTTGTATAAATTATTTTCTTTTGCTCTGGAAATATTATCTAACCCTTTAAAATTATAAGGCTTTGTTTCTAAAGCTTTTGAGCTTGCTGCTATTTGAACTTTAAAAATAATATTGTTATATGTGGTTTCTGGTTGCTCTATTGTTTGCTGTTTTTCTTCAGTATAAACTTGGTTACTCACATTTAAATACAACGCTTTTTTATACTCTAAAATAGCATCTTTTATGGCTAAAGCCATTTCTCGTTGTCCTTTGCTAGAGTTTAGATAAATACCTTCCCTTTTATTAGTTAAAAACCCAAGTTCTACTAAAACACTAGGCATAACAGTTTGGTGCAATACTATAAAACCTGCTTGTTTAACTTTTCTGTCTTTTCGTTTTAATCTGTTAGTAAAATTATTTTGAATTAAACTAGCCAATTGTATGCTTTGATCTAAATACTCTTCTTGCCCCAGCATAAGACTGATAAGTGATTCGGGGGAATTAGGATCGAATCCATTATAGTTTTTTTCGTGATCTTTTTCATAAAAAATAGCAGAATTCTCTTTTTTAGCAACCTCAAAGTTTGTTTTATTCCTATGAGTACCTAAAACAAATGTTCCTGCTCCATAAGCTTGACTAGTATGCGAATCGCAATGCACAGAAACAAACAAATCTGCATTGGCTTTATTTGCTATTTTTCCTCTAACAAACAAATCAATAAGCTTATCTGTTTTTCTAGTGTAAACAACTTTTATACTTGGATCTTGCTCTAGAGCTTTACCTATTGCTAAAACTACTTTTAAAGCAATGTCTTTTTCTTTATAACCATTACCTAAATTCCCTGGGTCTCTTCCACCATGGCCAGCATCTAAAACCACAACAAATTTATCAGAGTTCTGATTATCATCAACATTTATAAAAGATGAAAATGTTAATACTATTATAAAAGATACGAAAACTAATATTTTATTCGTTTGCATAAGTGTTTTAACGCGTAAAAATTCGGTTTATTACTCATTAATATTGAGCAAATATTTAATTTTAAATTTTTCCGTTGAATAATAAATTATCACAGAAAAATATATGTAATTTTGGCAATTCAAAAACCGAGCCATACTTTTACAAAAATACATTTAAAAGCGTTGCATACAAACAACTTTAAAATACTTTTTGCCTTAAGTTTTACAGTGTTTATTAACATGTTTAGCTTCGCTCAAGATATTCCTAAACCAACAGACAGTATTAAGCCTGCTGTTAAAGATAGTTTGGTTATTAATGCTAAAGACTTAATTAAAAACGAAGCTCCTGCTGAAAAAGCGCAAGACACCACTAAAACAGACTCTATAAAACCTAAAAAAGAACTATTAGAGCATATTGTAAAATATACAGCTACTGATTACACATCCTTTAATCAAAAAAAACAAAAACTTTATTTATATAATGAAGCCGAAATTGACTATGGAGACATCAACATTAAATCTGGTAGTATTACCATAGATTATAGCACCAATACGGTTTACGCCAAAGGTATTTTGGATTCTATTGGAGAATATACTCAAGCGCCAATATTTACTCAAGGTAGTAATGTAGTTGAACCCGATTCTATTATTTTTAATACCAAAACCGAAAAAGCTTTAATTTATAATTCTAAAACTGAACAATCTGGTGGTACTGTTATTGCTCAAATAACAAAAAAGGAGAACGACTCTGTTTATTTTATACATCGAGGAAAATATACTACCGCCGAAGATTTAGAAGACCCAGAATATTACATCTTGTTAAGAAAAGCAAAAGTTGTTCCAGGTAAAAAAATTGTAACGGGTTTAGCAAATCTGTTTATTTACGAAGTACCAACACCTATTGGTCTTCCGTTTGCTTTTTTCCCGCAAAGCGAAAAACAAACTTCTGGTATTTTAATACCTAGTTTTGGTGAGCAAAACGATCGTGGTTATTTTTTACAAAATGGTGGTTATTATTTTGCTATAAGCGACTATATAGATTTAGCTGTTTTGGGCGATTATTATACCAACGGAAGCTACGGATTGCGTTTAGAAAACAACTACGCAAAACGTTATAAATTTAGAGGTAATTTAGGATTTCGTTACGAAAATTTAATTACTAGCGAACGTGGTTTCCCCGATTACGCAAGATCTACGGTTTACAATTTGCGTTGGTCGCACAGTCAAGATAGTAAAGCTAGTCCCAGCTCACGTTTTTCGGCTTCGGTAAATTTAGGTAGTAGCACCTATTATCGCCAGTCATTAAATCAAATTAATACAGGTAATTTTTTAAATAACACCTTAGCCTCATCTGTATCGTATTCTAAAACTTTTGAAGGTGAGCCGTCAGTAAATTTTAGTGTTACAGCTACGCATTCACAAAACACAAACACCGAGCAAATCAACATGACACTGCCTACATTTCAAGGTAACGTGAGTAGAATATTTCCCTTTGCACCTAAAGTTGGATCGAAAAAAGGAATTATTCAAAATATAAATTTACAATATAGCGTAAGAGGAGAAAACAGAATTCAAACTACAGATTCGTCGTTCTTCAAAAAGGAAATGTTTGACGATGCCAAAACAGGTTTTCAACATTCTATCCCTATTAGCACAAACTTTAAAGTTTTTAAACATTTTAGTTTAAGTGCTTCTACAAATTTTAATGAAACATGGACTTTTAAAACCATTAATAAGGTTTATGACAATTTAAATGATGAACTTATTACAGAAACTGTAAATGGTTTTGATGCCTTTAGAAGCTATAATTTTAGCACCAGCTTAGGTACCACAATTTATGGTATGTTTAACTTTAAAAACGAAAAAAAGGAAAACCCAAAAATACATGCTATTCGTCATGTTATTCGCCCATCAATAAGTTATAATATTAATCCTGCTTTTGATAGATATTATGAGTCTGCCGAGGTTATTAATGCCGATGGGCTTACACAAGCCGATATTGATATTCTTCAAAACGACCCAAGTTTACAATACTCTAGATTTGAAGGTGGACTTTTTGGAGTTCCTGGCAGAAACTTCTCCAGCTCTATGGGAATTTCTCTTGCTAACAATTTTGAAGCCAAAGTACGCGATAAAGATAGTACCGCAACTGAACCTAAAAAAATAGTTCTAATTAATAACTTAAATTTTTCTAGCTCGTATAATTTTGCTGGTGATTCATTGCAATGGAGCCCTGTAAGAATGAGTGGTGGCACACAATTATTTGACAATAAACTAAGCTTAAACTTTGGTGCAACTTTAGACCCTTATGCTTTAGATAATAACAACAATAGAATAAATAAATTTAATATAGATAACGGAGGAAGCCTTTTTAGATTAACTAGTGCTAATGCTACTATGAGCTACTCCTTATCGGGAGGAAAAGATGGTAAAGGACAAAATGATAGTAGCGATGCAGCATTAAATAACCCTGAAGACGTATTACCCAAAAATTTAGATTTTGCAAATCAGCAAATTGGCGTAGATTCAGATAAGGATGAGGATGACGATGATGAAGCTGAAAAAAGTGCTTTTTATAATTTTAAAATCCCATGGAGTTTACGTTTAGCTTATGCTGTTAACTATTCAAACTCAAGACGACAGAATGAAATATCTTCACACTCACTCATGTTTTCTGGTGATATTGAATTATCCCCTAAGTGGTCTGTTGGTGGGTCTTCTGGTTTCGATTTAAAAAACAAAGGGTTCACTTTTACGCAACTACGATTTGAGCGTGATTTATTAAGCTGGCGTATGAATTTTAGTTGGGTACCATTCAGCGCAAGAAGCTCATGGAATTTCTTTATAGGAATAAAATCGAATATTTTAAAAGATTTGAAATACGAAAAGCGTAGACAGCCTGATCAACGGCTTTAAACTAAAAAGGTAAATACAATAAGATTTCCTCCTTCGAGGTAATAACAAAAATGCCAATTCAATGAAAAAAATAATTTCTACAACAAGTGCTCCTACTCCTATTGGTCCATATAGTCAAGCTGTTTTAACAGGAAACACTCTTTATGCTTCGGGGCAAATTGCATTACATCCAGAAACTGGCATATTGGTTTTAGATGATATTAAAACTGAAACCAAACAAGTTATGGAAAATATAAAAGCGGTTTTAAAAGCAGCAAACATGACTTTTGATAACGTTATAAAATCCTCAATATTTATTAGTGATATGAATAATTTTGGAGAAATAAATGCTGTTTATGGGAGTTATTTTAACGAAGTTAATGCACCTGCTCGCGAAACAGTAGAAGTATCTAGATTACCAAAAGATGTAAATGTAGAAATTAGTATTATAGCTGCTAAGTAACTACGCTGGTCTATCTACTGAAGCATATTTTATAAGTAACTTTTTTAACTTATCAACCTCAATGGGTTTTGCTAAAAAGGCATCAATACCAGCTAATTTAGCATTCTCGATATCCTCTTCAAAAGCGCTTGCAGACACTGCTATAATTGGTGTTTTAAGTTTAGTGTATTTTCTTGTTCTTTTAATTTTTTCAGTGGCTTGGTATCCATCTAAATCTGGCATGTAAATATCCATAAACACCATATCAAAATCAAGTATTTTATACAAGTCAACTGCTTCTAAACCATTTTTAGCAAAGGTACAATCGGCACCTTGTTGCTCTAGCAAAAACTTAATCACTTTCTGGTTCATCATGTTATCTTCAGCAACCAATACATTAAATGTATTAAGAAGTACAGGTTTAACCTCTGCACTAGGCATTTGAATATTTAATGTTTTTTTTAGTTGTAAACTAAAGTAAAATGTTGTGCCTTTGTTTTCTTTGCTTTCAATTTTAAGCTCTCCTCCCATTAATTTTACTAGATCTCTAGAAATTAATAACCCATAACCTCCACCTCTGTAATCATTAAATTTAGAAACATCCACTTTCTTGGAGTTTTTAAGAATTCTTTTAACCTCGTAAGAACGCATACCAACACCAGTATCTTTAATATAAAAAGTAACAATTTGATCGTCTTCAATACCAACTGTTTGATCAACAATAATTGTAATTTTTCCATTATTTGTAAACTTAATCGCGTTATTGATTAAGTTAATAAGTACTTGTTGAATCTTTGCTATGTCGCCTAAAACATAAAACTTTTTTTCGCTTTCAAACAAAAAATCAAACTCAAGTTCTAACCCTTTATCCCAAGCTTGATATTCGAAAATTTTAAACAATCTGGATAAATCAGTTTTTAAATTTATTGCAGCTAAATTAAGTGTCGCATCAGCTTCATCAACTTTAGAATTATCAATAATCATGTTCACTAACTGTAGTAAATGCTCTGAAGAATAATCGGCAATTTCAACTTGTGCTTTTTGGTCAGCATCCAAATTAGTTTGTTTTAGCATATTTAACATTCCTAAAACCGTATTTAAAGGCGTTCTAATTTCATGACTCATATTAGCCAAATAAATAGATTTGTAATCAGCGGTGTCTAATGCATCATTTAATTTTTGCTTTAAATCAATTATAATATTAGTTAAATTATCAACTTCTAACTCGTTTGAGTATTGATTTTTAAAAAAGTGAAATGCAACATTAACCAGAACAATTATTAATACAGCAAATAATAAAGTGATGTTTCGTAAGTCTGTATTCTCATCAATAAAATTAAACCCAACAAAAAAAATAGCCACAAAAGCAATAACTACAAAAACAGACAAAATAACTTTTACTTGTGTAGGTTTTATTTGATTTTTAAAAAAAAGCATGATTGCGTTTAAAATTTATTTATAAATATACTAAATATCAAAGTTATAATTACAAATAAATAGTGCTATAAATTATTACGAAGATTTAATAATATTACCTATCGAACCGGTATTTTTTGGCTGTAATTGATAAATATAATTGGGGTTAATTAAATGCGCTTCATTTCGGTGCGAAACGTACAAAATAGCTGTATTACTCTCTGAAGCTATTTTGTTTACTAATTTGCAAAATAATGCAGCATCGTTATCATCTAAACCATTTGTTGGCTCATCTAAAATAAGTAATGGCGGATGCTTAACCATAGCTCTGGCAATTAGCACTAAACGTTGATGCCCTACAGACAAGCTTAAAAAACTTTTGTCTTTTATATGAAACATGTTTAACACCTTTAGCCACTGATGAGCTAATGTAAGTTGTCTTTCATTTGGAATTTTATAAAGCCCAATAGAATCGAAAAATCCTGATATAATCATTCTTTCAATAGGTTGCAAACGTTCAAAACCTCGTAGATATTCTGAAGAAAAATAACCTATTTTCCTTTTAATATCCCAAACACTTTCTCCGCTCCCTTTTTTAATACCAAATAATGTAATATCTTGATTGTATGCTTTGGGATTATCACCAGAAATAAGACTTAAAAGTGTGCTTTTTCCAGAACCATTTGGACCTATTAATTGCCAAAACTCACCTGGTTTAATTTCCCAATTAATACCATTTACAATTGTTCTACTACCGTAACATATTGTAACATTTTTAAATTTAACCAATGAACTAAACTGGTTGTTGGTTTGATTATAAGGTTTTGGTAAACTTAATAGAAAATCTTTAGGCTTATCATCTATTAAAGAATCTTTATTTTCACATAAAATAGGTATACTATGCTTTAATTTATAAAGCTGATTTACAAAAGGCAGTATATCTTCTACTCTATTAGTAATTTGAATAATAGGTGTTTTTTGACTTAATTGTGTTAGCGTTATTTCAATATTTTTTTGAGACTCAATATCTAAATTTCCAAAAACGTTATCAACTAAAATATATTCTGGATTTTGAGAGATAAGATGCTGTAGTAATGCCTTTTTTCGTTCGCCTTCAGAAGAATTTAACAAACTGTTATTTGCACTTGTAACGACGTTAAATTGACCATGGCGAACTTCTTCATCTATAAACTTATCTAAAGTTTTTTTTGAAAAAATAGCGCCTTTTAAAGTAGTAAAATCACCAATAAAATTCTCTGATATAATGCGCTTGATAAGTTGTTCTTTATCATCATTATTAGAAATATAAAGCGCAATATGCTTATGCAAAAACTAATTTTTTACAGATTATTAGTATGATATGCAACTAAACCTTCAATGGGTCTTCTTTCAAAATTACCAACGGTAAAACCCATTTCGTTAGCAACTTCTTTAATTTCATCTTGAGCAAAAAATGCAATAGAACCAGCAAAATGTACTGGAACTGTTTTTAGCTCTTCTTTGAATTGCATAATCATATTAGTTGCAAATAAACGTATCCCTTTTTTTATAAGATCGATAATATAATCTGAATCTTTATGCAAGAATATAAACTCTGCAAAACTTGCTAAATATGCATTGGGATTGGGTTGCTTGTACAAATTGTATTTTATATAATCGTCTTCTACGTTATATTTTGTTTCAAAAGCAATTCTAATATTTTCTGGCATGTGATTAAAATAATAATCTCTTATTAATTGTCTTCCATAATAATTACCAGAAGCGTCATCCATAATAGAATACCCCAAAGATTTTACTTTTTGATGTTCCTCTTTACCATCAAAATAGCTACAGTTAGAACCCGTACCTAATATACACACAACAGCAGCTTCATCTTTTTTATTTATTGTAGAATATACCGCTGCCAAAGTATCTTCTTTTACTTGAATTTCGGCATTAAAAAAAATATCTTTTAATACTTCTCCTAAAAGTTGATTTGGTTTTTCTGTACCGCAACCTGCTCCATAAAAAAACACGTTGGTTACGGCAGCACGATTATCTTTTAACTCTTGACTATTTTTAATTCGCTTTCTTAGTTTTTTTTCTGGCAATGTTGCTGGATTTAATCCTTTAGTTCGAATTTTTGGTAATAATTTATTCCCATTACTATCTACAGCTATCCAATCAGCCTTTGTAGAACCACTATCAACAATTAAAATCATAAGTCAAAAGAAAAAAATCCACAGAATCATCTTATTTATTTAGGATAACTCTGTGGAAATATATTAATAATTATATAGCACCTATATGTTGTGCTAAATCAACTAATTTAGTTGAGTACCCGTATTCGTTATCGTACCAAGATACTAATTTAACAAAATTATCGTTTAGTGCCATACTTGCATTAGCATCAAATGTGCTCGTTTTTGGTTCTGAAACAAAATCTTGAGATACAACACCCTCTTCAGTATAACCTAAAACACCATTTAATTCGTTTTCTGAGGCATGCTTTAAAGCTGCTTTTACTTCATCAAAAGAAGCGCTCTTTTCTAAACGACAAGTCAAATCAACAACTGATACATCAACAGTTGGTATTCTAAAAGCCATACCTGTTAATTTTCCGTTTAATTCTGGAATTACTTTACCTACTGCTTTAGCAGCTCCTGTAGAAGCTGGCACAATGTTATTTAAAGAAGCACGACCCAATCTGTAATCTTTTCTAGATACACCATCAACAGTAGATTGTGTAGCAGTTGCAGCATGAACTGTTGTCATTAAACCTTCTGCAATGCCAAATTTATCGTTAATTACTTTAGCTAAAGGTGCTAAACAGTTAGTTGTACATGATGCGTTAGATACAATAGTGTCTGCTGCAGTAATCTTATCATGGTTTACACCCATAACAAACATAGGAGCATCTGCAGATGGTGCCGAAATAGCAACTTTTTTGGCACCAGCTTTAATATGTGCTTGTGCTTTATCTAGGGTTGTAAAAATACCTGTACAATCTAAAATAACTTCTGCTCCAACTTCGTCCCATTTTAAATCTTCAGGATTGCGCTCAGCAGTAATTCTAATTTCGTTACCATTTACTATTAGTTTTCCGTTTTTGGTTTCAATTGTACCATCAAACTTACCGTGTACCGAATCATATTTTAATAAATATGCTAAATGCTCTACATCTAACAAATCGTTAATTCCTACTATCTCAACATTTGGTCTTTCAGCAGCTACTCTAAAAGCTATTCTTCCTATTCTACCAAATCCGTTAATTCCAATTTTTAATTTTGACATAATCTTATTTATTAATGTTTAAGTGCTCATAATGTCTGAGACACGCAATAATTCTAAATTTATTTTTGTTTTTCCTTTTATGGCGTTATCGAAAGGTGTTAATTCCATTTTTGTGTTTTGCAAACCAACCATGTAATTAGATTTTCCTTCTAATAATGATTCTACAGCTTTTACACCCATCCTACTTGCTAAAACCCGATCGAAACAAGATGGTGAACCACCGCGTTGCATATGCCCGAGTACAGATACTCTAACATCGTAGCCTTCCATATTATCATCAACAAAATCTTTAAGTTCAAAAATATTTTTACCTATTTTATCACCTTCAGCAACAATAACAATACTCGATGTTTTTCCTGATTTTCTGCTACGTCTTAAAGACTCTACCAATCGATCTAATCCTAAATCTTCTTCAGGAATTAAAATTTCTTCAGCTCCGCCAGCAATTCCAGCGTTCAAAGCAATGTGTCCTACGTCACGCCCCATAACTTCTATAAAAAAAAGCCTGTTATGTGAGCTCGCTGTATCTCTAATTTTATCAATGGCATCGACTACGGTATTTAGAGCTGTATCGAAACCTAAGGTATGTGTTGTTCCAACAATATCATTATCAATAGTTCCTGGAATTCCCATAACTGGAAAATCGAACTCATCATTTAGTATCATTGCGCCAGTAAAAGAACCATCTCCACCTATTACAACTAAACCGTCAATTCCTGCTTCTACTAATTTTTTATAGGCTTTTTGTCTACCTTCTACTGTTCTAAATTCTTTTGAACGTGCCGATTTTAATATCGTACCTCCTTTGTTAATGATACCTTTTACACTTCTGGCATCCATAGGTTTAAAATCTCCTTCTATTAAACCTTCATATCCTCGGTAAACACCTATGCATTCTAAATCATGATATGCACATGTTCTTACAACCGATCGGATTGCTGCATTCATCCCTGGTGAATCCCCTCCAGAAGTTAAAACAGCTATTCTTTTTATCTTTTTTGGCATTAATTTTTTTATTACGAAGTAAAATTAGTAAACAAATGTTATAATTATATAACATATATCATATTTTAACTATAGCTGTTAAACTATAACGTTTTAGTTAATAAAAAAAATAGTTTTTATAAAAAATATGAAGCAAAAAGCTAAAAAACTGCTAATTATCTTTTTTTGAAGATGTTTTATGAGTTACAAAACTTGGGGAAGTATCACTATCATCTTCTTTTTCCTTTTCAGTAGATAATACTTCTTTGTCATCCGTTTTCTTTTTAAAAAGCCTTTGGATTAGTTCTTTGAAAGTATCAAAATCTACATTATATGATAAACCAACGCCTTGTGTATAGCCTATAGCTTCGCCAAAATTACGAATACTATTCTCTCTATTAAAAACTTTTGCGGTTAATGTACCTTCTTCATTAAGTAAAAAATTAATTTCTACATCTCCAGCAATTACAGTTTCGGTTGCTCCGCCAACTGGTACTCCCAACTTACCATTAATAAATACTTTATCGCTTATTTTTGTTTGGATAGTGGCACTTACCCTATCGTCTGTTTTATAATCTGGTCTATTTTCTCCAACTTCATAATTAAAACCAAAGTCGAATTTACCATTTTCACTAGAAAAAATACCATTTACAATACCATTAAGCCTTTCTGCAATGGTTCCAGAAAAATTAAGGTCGTTTAAACCACGTGAAAACGCTCCTGTTGATAATAAATATAAAGCTTGATTTTGTCTATCATCTGGTGATTCTAATCGATATTGTAGCTCCGATTTTATTGCAGAAGTCACTGTTGGAAAATCGAACTCAAACAAAGGGTCTGGTTGTTCTAACTCTCCTGTTAAGCTAATATTTAATTCAACTGGTATACTTCTATTAATAGGATTATCTAAAAGTGGTGATGGGTTAGCATTTGTTTTATAAGTAGCTTGCATATTAATTAGTGCTTTTAAAGGCTCGCCATTCCATGCTAATGTTCCTCCAGGTTGTACAATAAATTCTTTTTGTACAATACCACCAAAAGCAAAATTATAAACACCTTCAAACACCGAAAAATCGCCCCACATATTAAACTTTCCATTGGTATTAATTTCAACTAAAAGTCCGCCGCTTCCTCGTCCTTTTAAAGCGTGTCCTGTATTTTTATCTATAATAATTTCTACTTGGGCATCTTCTGTAATATCTAAGTCAAAGGCTAATTCTAATCCTTTTATATCTTCAAAAACAAGATCTACACCTTGCTCTTTAGCTAATTTTTCTTCTTTAGTAATAAAATGAATAAAAGAATTATCGCCAAAAGACTCCGTATCATTAAGGGGTATATTAAAAATTGTACCTCTCTTAGTTTCGCCAATAACATTAATGGTGAGCTCGTCTGCTGGTCCTTTTATAGTAGCACTACCACCAATAAAACCTGTTCCGTAGTATAATGCTTCTTCTGTCTCTTTGGTGTCTAAAACTAATAACCTGTTGTCTCCAATATTGGTATCAATACTTAAATCTAAAGCCCATTTAGATAAATTCACATGACTTAATTTACCATTTAATGTACCTTGAGAATTAAATTTAGTATCGGTTAATTGTAGATTCTTAAAAACGAAACTCTGATTTTCTAATGTAACTGAGGTTTTATCATTAAAGTTATAATCTACATTTAAATAAGGAATTCCAAGTCCAGATTTATTTAAAGCAAGTTCTCCATTAATATCAGGTCGCTTTAAATTTCCAACAACATTGGCTTTACCAGAAACTTGTCCTCTAATATTACTTAAAACGCCATCTAGCAATGGATTTAGAGGTTGTAAACTAAAGTCATCAAAAGTTAAATTAACATTAATGCTTGATTTTTTACCTACTACATCTATTTCTCCTATGGCACTAAATGAATTAGATAAATCGTTTTTAATAGTGGCATCAACTGTATAGTTCGTTAAATTTTCATTCCCTTTAATATTAGCATCAAAATCTCCTAACGGAAAATTGTTTACTTTAAAATTAGATATATCTATTTCAGATTCTGGCTGATAATTTCCATCAATTTGAAAAATTTTTAAATAACCATTTACATTTCCCGCTAACGACAAGCTATCTATGTCTGGTGTTATTTTAGCAAGATTTACATTTTTAAAATTAAGTTTTAAGTCTTTTTGAGTGGAATCTTTTAAAGATCCTGAAAGCTTAATTTCTTCATTATTATGACTAATCTTGAAGTTATTTAAATTGAATTTGGTCAAGCCTTTATCAAACGACACATTATTAAGAGTGTCATTTTTGTTATTTACAAACCACTTTCTGTTTTTAATGGTGAAGTCTGATTTTTTGAATCCTAAAACAGATTCGCTTTTTTTATTAATAGTATGGTAAAAACTTAAATTAAATATATCGTTATTTCGCTTACCACCCTTAAATTCTGAACGCATAAACAAGGTGTCGTTTACCGTAACGTTAATTAGATTGAATTTTGAGACTTTATAAAAATCGGTATTAATACTATCTACTTCAACATAGGTGTTAAATAGTGGGTTGTTATTATCAACCTGCAATTCTATATTATTTGCAAAGTGCTTTTTGAATTTAATTTTTGGTGATTTAAATGTAAGACCAAATGCATCTTCTTCACTCTCTACAGTACCACGAACAAAAGTATTTTTACCCAATTGAATTTCTGGAAAAAATACTTCAACTATTTTATTATAAATCTTGAAATTAAAATCGATTTTTTGATTTGATGCTACTTTATGAGGAATATAATTAGTGTAAATATGACCTAATGAATTTTCAAATAACTTGCCTATATCTTTAAACCGAAACTTTCCTTCAAGGCTTCCTTTAATAATATCTGGAGAATTTATTTCTATAAATCTTGTATTATTATCAAATCTTGATGAAATGGCAAACTCATCAAAATAGTAAGTGTCTTTTATATTTTTATACGACGTGTTTTGAAACAATACTCTACCAAAAGCATCATCATAATTACTCGCATTCATATTCATTCTAACCTTACTTTTAAAGATTGATATGCTATCTTTTTTAACAAAGTTTAAGGCATTTAAATTGGCATAATCTACATTGGCTGTAAAATCGTATTTTCTTAATTCTTCTGAAAAATCAACAAGTCCATTAAAATTTAATTGTAGGTTTTTATCATTAGCTATTAAATTACCGTCAAATATTTTGTTTTTAACGTTTCCTGCTACTTTAATTCCTTTATAATTATAATTATTATATAAAATTTCAAAAACATCTCCATCTACTTGACTATCAATGTTTTCTAAAATAAAACCTGTGCCATTCACATTTAAGTTAAGTGATGTTAATCCAACTTTTGGATCTTCAATTAAAGTTCCCAAATCAAATTCTTTAAAAATGATTTTACCTCTATAAGACGAGTTATCTATATCATTAACTTTTGTTATTTCAAGTTTAGAATCAACAAAACCTAATTCGGTTTCTATCTCAACATCAGCATTTACTGTAGATGCCGTAATTTGCGATTGTCCAACAATTTTAAACCTACCTAATCTATCAAAAGATGACGGAATAGCATCTCCTAAAACATTAGGTAGTAGTGCTGTTAAATCCTTATATGTAGAGGTTAAATTATTAAACCTACCATCCATATAAAAATCGCCTTCTTCTTTACTAAACAGATTTTTAAAGCCTATATCTCCATAAATTCTGGTATTTCGGCTAGAAGTAAACTTTAAGTTTGTAGCTAGTAAATCGTTTAAAGTACCTGACAAATCAACACTAAATCGTGCATATTGGTTATTGCCAAATTCATTATAAAATGTGTTTAATTCGTTAAGTAAAATATTAGAATCTTTAAAACTTGCAGTAACTAAAACCTTATCTTCAAAAAACTGTAAATCTTCTCTTTTGTACGAAAATTTTAAATCGCCTTTTAATTCTGAATTAGGTGTTTTAATACTCAAATTGTCAAAGGTCATATCTGTTAAAGTATAACTAAAGTTGGTCATTAAATTTTTAACAACCACACCTCTACTATCTTTAAAACCTAGTGTATTAATTCTAGCACTAACATCGCTACCGTTAATTAAAAAATTGGTAGCGTTAATGCTTAAGTCTTCAAAATCAAGTCGTTTTGTAGTTTCTCTATTTTCGTCTGATAATTTAAAATGACCATCGTAAATTGACACATCGCTAGAAGAAAGTAAAAAATCACCACTTTTCGCTTGCGGATTATCGCCTTCTAATTTCGCAACGAAAATATCTAAATTGGTATCGATGGTGTCTTTGTATGTTTTAATATTAAGCACTAAGTCCATAATATCAATATCACCAAAAACCAATTTGCCTTTGTATAAATTTCTAAAACTTAAAATAGATGTGTTAAGTTCTGAAATACTAATTAGGGTATCTTTTTTATAATCTTCAATATAAATACTTTTTAACTCAACATCGCCATTAAATTGTAATCCAACTTTATCAATATTTATATTAGTACCAAACTCGGTATTAATTTTTTTAGTAGCATAATTACCTAACCCCGTTTGAACAAATGGTATAGAAAGCACCAAGACCAAAATGATAAAAAGCAGCAATAAAATGCCTGCTATTTTTGATAGTATTTTTAGATTTTTTTTGATGCCCTTAAAGTTACAATTTAATTAAGAATAAACTACTTTTGTATCTACGTATATTTACATATTACTAGATGCTTATTTTAAATAATACTGGAATATTTAAATCTCGATTATCGAGTCAAAATTAACAATTATTGTGCCTAATTTTTATTAATGTCTTCACAAAATATTTATATACTAGGAATTGAGTCTTCTTGTGATGATACTGCGGCTTCTGTAATACACAACGGTAAAATTTTAAGCAATGTTGTAGCGAGTCAAAAAATACATGAAGAATATGGTGGGGTTGTCCCAGAATTAGCCTCTCGAGCTCACCAACAAAATATAGTTCCTGTGGTGCATCAAGCTTTAAAAAAAGCTAATATTACTAAAGATGAACTTAATGCTGTGGCGTTTACTCGTGGACCAGGTTTAATGGGGTCTTTACTAGTAGGAACATCATTTGCTAAGTCTTTTGCTTACGGCTTAAATATTCCTCTAATAGATATTAACCACATGCAAGCTCATATTTTAGCCCATTTTATTGATGAAGAAGGGTTTGAAAAACCTCCATTTCCGTTTTTAGCGATGACTATTTCTGGTGGCCATACACAAATTGTAAAAGTGGATAATTATTTTGATATGACTGTTATAGGCGAAACCATTGACGATGCCGTTGGCGAAGCCTTTGATAAAAGTGGAAAACTTTTAGGTTTGGGTTACCCAGCAGGACCAGAAATTGACAAACGTGCAAAACTTGGTAATCCAAAAGCATTTCAATTTACAAAACCAAAAGTAAGTGGTTTAAACTTTAGCTTTTCGGGTTTAAAAACGGCTATTTTGTATTTTATTCAACGAGAAGTAAAAGCGAACCCTAATTTTATAACCGAAAACTTAAACGATATCTGCGCATCCATTCAATATACTATTATTGGTATTTTGATTGATAAATTAAAGCTAGCATCAAAGCAAACTGGCATAAAGCATATTGCTATTGGGGGTGGTGTTTCAGCAAATTCTGGAATTAGACAAGCCCTTAAAGATGGTAAACAAAAATTTGGCTGGACAACTTATGTACCCAAATTTGAATTTACCACCGATAATGCTGCTATGATTGCTATTGTGGGCTATTTAAAATATTTAGAAGGCGATTTTGCTAAACAGGATGTGATGGCTTCAGCACGATTGAAGATTTAGTTTTTGCCACAAATGCACGAATAATTCATAGATGAAATTTACTAAACCACATATTTATTTTTGGATAACTGCTATAATAATATTTATCGCTGGATTATTTACTTTTTCTGATAAAAATGCTTTAATTGATATTAACGTTTATGACACTTATTTCATTATTCATCTTTTTCATTTAATTTCCTTAATATCATTATTATATTTAATTGAAGGAAGTATTTATTGGGTTTTAAAGAAACTAAATGTTTGTTTAATAAATTGTTTAACGAAAATACATTTATTCTTTACAGTTGGTGGTTTATTAGTTTACTTTCTTTTAATGATAATTTTTGAGGATGATACTGAAGTTGAACCTGGAGTATTCAATGAAAGCTCTATTTTAGGTTGGGTGATTACAGTTATAATTTGTACTATTCTATTCTCTCAAATTCTTTTTATTTTAAATATAATTTTTTCTACCGTAAAACATTTTATATCAAATAGCAAATCTTAGTATATTCGTTTCATGCAACTCTTCTACAATCCAACCCTTTCAGAAAACACCATACAGTTTACTTTCAGCAAAGAAGAAAGTAAGCACATAGTAAAAGTGTTACGTAAAAATATTGGGGATACTCTATATATAACTAATGGAAATGGCTGGTTATTTAAAGCGGAAATTACCATGCCAAACATTAATAAATGTGTAGCAAATATTGTTTCAAAAACATTACAACCCAAACGAGCTTACAATTTACACTTAGCAGTTGCGCCAACAAAAATAAACGACCGCTACGAATGGTTTTTAGAAAAAGCTACCGAAATTGGAATCGATAGCATCACACCAATTATTTGCGATCACAGCGAACGAAAAATTATAAAACCAGAACGTTACCAAAAGATATTGCAATCGGCAATAAAACAATCATTAAATTGTTATTTGCCAAAACTAAATGAAGCTATACCTTTTAAAAACTTTATAAAACAAGAGTTTAAAGACGATTTATTTATAGCACATTGTGAAGAAACAGATAGAAAATCTTTAAAAAAACAGGTAAAACCAAATCAAAATACTACCATTTTAATCGGACCAGAAGGCGATTTTTCTGTTAAAGAAATAGAAATGGCGTTGTCTAATAATTTTATTCCTGTAACTTTGGGAGAAACCAGATTACGTACCGAAACCGCTGCTATAGTTGCTTGTCATTCTGTGGTGTTTATAAACGAAACCCATAATGGGCATTAATGTATTTTAAACATGAAATTATTTTTTTCTCTTTTCTTTGCTCTCTTTTTCTCATTCTCTTTCAGTCAAGATTTAGCAATCCTAAAATACAAAGGTGGTGGCGATTGGTATGCAAACCCAACAGCATTACCCAATTTAATTGAGTTTTGCAACAAAAATATAAACACTAAAATTAACCCAAAACCACAAACCGTTGAATTGGGTAACCCTGATATTTTTCAGTATCCGTTGCTCCACATGACAGGTCATGGCAATGTGTTTTTTAGCGATACCGATGCAGAAAATCTTCGTAATTATTTAATTTCTGGTGGTTTTTTACATATTGATGATAACTACGGCATGCAACCTTACATTACTAAAGAGCTAAAAAAGGTCTTTCCAAATCAGGAATTAATAGAACTACCTGCAACTCATAAAATATTTAATACAGCATATAAATTCCTAAAAGGCTTACCAAAAATTCATGAACACGATGGTAAACGTCCGCAAGCATTTGGTATGTTTTATAAAGGTAGAATGGTGTTACTGTTTACCTACGAAAGTGATTTAGGCGATGGATGGGAAGACCCAGAAGTACACAACGACACCCCAGATGTTAGAGAAAAAGCATTAAAAATGGGTGCTAATATTGTTAAGTATGCTTTTGAAAATTAAAAAAGTAGCCACAAATTCACAATTGTTTATGAAAGATTTATTGTTAACTTTTGTTGAATTCTTTTTTGAAAATATTTCTAATAAAGATGATTACACTTTAAAGGATTTAATTATAGTAATTCTAAAAGTTAGTGTATTCCTTTTGATATTAACTGTCATTTTATATATACTTTTAAATAAACAAGAAATAGTTATTATTTCAAATTAATAATTTTGATTTCGGAATAAAAACCAACTAAACAACAAACGACTAAACAAATAAACACCACTTGCAACTCACCCACTACAATACCAACTTTAAAAAACACAAATTTCCAATAACATTGGTTTGCGATAATGTTACAAATGCACCAAACATTGGAAGCTTATTTAGAATTGCCGATGCTTTTGGCATTGAAAAAATTATCCTTTGCGGTGAGCATATTGTACTTGGACGAAAAATGGCAAAAACCTCAAGAGCGACAGAAAAAGTAGTGAATTATGAGATTGTGGATTCAGCAACAAAAATTGTTGAATGCTTAAAAAAAGAAAACTATCAAATCATTTCATTAGAAATTACTAATTCCAGCAAACCCATTCACGCATTCAGATTTTCGAATAAAAACCCCATTGCTTTAATTATTGGTGATGAAAATTTTGGAGTTTCAGAAGCTATCCTAAAAATGTCTGATGCAATAATTCATATTGATATGTTTGGGCAAAATAGCAGTATGAATGTGGCGCAAGCTACCAATATTGCCTTTTATGAAATAACCAAACAGCTTTCCTAACGTTATTGCGAGGACAAAGGACGTGGCAATCTGTTGGTTTTTAAACCAATATTTTATTCAATTAAAAAATTACCTTAATTGTACTTATTTCTTAATAACAAATAATATTATATTTACTGTATGAATTCTAACACCATATCAAACGGTATTTTAAAAGCTATCGCCATTATACTCGGCATTGCATTACTGCTCTACTTTTTATACCAAATTCAATCTGTTATTGTTTACGTTGCCATTGCTGCGGTTATCTCATTAATTGGCAGACCAATTGTATTGTTTTTACGCAGAAAATTAAAGTTTAAAAACATTATTGCTGTTATTGTAACTATGGTTGTTTTAATTGGATTATTTATTGGTTTAGTAAGCTTGTTTATTCCTTTAATTATAGAACAAGGTCAAAACTTATCACTTTTAAATATTGAACAACTACAAGGCAAAATAGAAGATTTATACAGAGAAATAATTGCGTATTTTGATTTAAACCAAATTGATATTGAAAAATCGATTAAAGATTCTAACCTTTTATCTAAATTAGATTACTCTATTATTCCAAACTTTTTAAATTCAATAGTTAGTGGTTTAGGTAGTTTTAGTATTGGTCTATTTTCGGTATTATTTATTTCTTTTTTCTTTTTAAAGGACAGTAAATTGTTTGAAAATGGTATGCTTACTTTTATTCCAGATAATAAAGAATCACGTTGGAAAAGCTCTTCAACCAAAATTAAAGATTTACTTTCAAGATATTTTGTCGGACTCATTTTTCAAATACTAATTCTATTTATAATTTATACCATTGGGCTTTTAATTATTGGTGTAGAAAATGCGATTGTTATTGCTTTTTTATGTGCTTTGCTAAATTTAATTCCTTATGTAGGCCCTTTAATAGGTGGTTTTTTAATGATTACATTAACCATGACGAGCAACCTTGGCGAATCATTTAGCGATGTTATTTTACCAAAAACCATTTGGGTTTTTATTGTATTTATTATTGGCCAACTTATTGATAATTTTGGAAGTCAACCCATAATATTTTCAAAAAGTGTAAAGTCGCATCCATTAGAAATATTTCTAGTAATTTTAATTACAGGTATTCTTTTTGGTGTTATTGGTTTAATAATAGCAGTGCCTGCTTATACGGCAATAAAAGTGATTTTAAAGGAGTTTTTATCTGAAAACAAAATTGTAAAAAAGCTCACTAAAGGTCTATAATCTCTATTGAATCATTCTATTCTAAATACTGATATTCAAGAGTTTATAAATAGCAATTTAAATAGTAGTATTTCTAAATTACTTTTAAAAGGCATAGCTTTTAATAGTGTTGAAACTAAAGAGGTTGTCGAACAAATTGAGGCAAAAAAGCGTTGTGAAAAAAAATTATCGACGTGGTTTAATACTGAAAACATTTACTACCCAAACAAATTAAGCATTGAGCAAACCTCATCTGAAATAACTGCAAATTATAAATCTAGCTTAATTTCTGGCGACTCCATTATAGATTTAACTGGTGGATTTGGGGTAGATTGTTATTATTTTTCAAAACGTTTTAAAAGTGTTAAACATTGTGAGATAAACAATAAGCTTTCAGAAATTGTAAAACATAATTACAAGCAATTAGATATTCAAAATATAAAAACATGTTGTATTGATGGTATTGAATATATAAAAACTAGTAAAAAATTATATAATTGGATTTATTTAGATCCATCAAGACGACACGATAGAAAAGGCAAAGTCTTCTTTTTAAATGATTGTTTACCCAATGTTCCTGAACATTTAGATATACTTTTTAAACATTCAAAAAATATATTAATTAAAACTTCACCGCTACTCGATTTTTCAATTGGAATCAATGAATTAAAGCATGTAAAAACAATTCACGTTGTTGCTATAAATAATGACGTAAAAGAATTACTTTGGGTTTTAGAAAGCAACTATTCAGAAAAAATTTCTATTAAAACCGTAAATATTAAAAAAGATAAAGAAGAACATTTTAATTTTTTATTAGGAGAAGAAAAGCTTGCACAATCGAATTACAAATTACCACTCTCCTACTTATACGAACCTAATTCTGCTATTTTAAAAGCTGGTGGATTTCATTCTATTTCTAAAAAAATAGACGTTTTTAAATTGCATCAACATTCTCATTTATACACCAGCGAACAACTTTTAGATTTTCCTGGTAGATGTTTTAAAATTGAAAACATATTGCCATACAATAAAAAAGAATTGAAAAAAGAAGATTTTAAAAAGGCAAATATTACCATTAGAAACTTTCCAGAAACGGTTCAAGGCATCAGAAAAAAATTCAACATCAAAGAAGGTGGAAACCTATATTTGTTTTTTACTACTGATCTTGATGACAATAAAATTGTAATTACTTGTACTAAAACAAATTAAACACAAAAAACCTACTCAATACATGTTATTTTTTCTATAAAAAACGTTTTATAATCTATATGAGTAATCGCACTTGAGCCTTTTGTTCCTTTAAAGAATATTGATTTAATAGGAGAGGCTTTTAGATTTTGCATTTGCGAGTTAGACACCCTTCCTTTAAAATTAAAATTTTCGCAATCAATATTCCAAGAATGATATAACTTAATTGTTTGGTTATTTTCTAGTTGAATTCTTACTGAAGACCTATTACTTGTTAAATAACTAGCGCAACCAAGATTTTCTGATAAATTCAGAAAAACACTTGCGGTTTTACCTTGTTTATATAACTCTACAGTTAGGTTTTTATTTAATCTATAAAGATCTGTCCTAATTAATTGCTCTTTATAAAAATCATCATACTCATTAATTAGATATTTACAAGTATTTGGTTCTTTCGATTTTTTTGAAATAAGTTTTTCTGTTTCCTTAGATTTAGCAATAGAATCTCTTTGGTGTTTTGCCTTTTCTTCTGCCTGTTTGCGTGCTAACTCTTGGGCAGCCAAATGTTGTCTTTCTACTTCTTGATCTTTGGCTATGGAATCACGTTCACGTTTTGCTTTTGCTTCAGCTTGTTTGCGAGCTAACTCTTGAGCTGCTAAACGTTGCTTTTCGGCTTCTTTAACTTTAGTGATTGAATCCTTTATTTTAAGAGCTTGTAATGCTGCTTTTTTTCGCTTGAATTCTTCTTCTGCCAAACGTTGCCTTTCTAATTCTTGCACTTTAGTAATGGAATCTCTTTTACGCTTTGCTTTTGCTTCAGCCTGTTTGCGAACTAACTCTTGAGCAGCTAAATGTTGTCTTTCAAGCTCTTTGGCTTTAGTAATTGAATCGCGTTCACGTTCTGCTTTTTCCTCTGCTTGTTTACTTAACAACGCTTCTGCTGCCAAACGTTGTCTTTCTATTTCTTGAACTTTGGCTATGGAATCACGTTCACGTTTTGCTTTTGCTTCAGCTTGTTTGCGAGCTAACTCTTGCGCTGCTAAACGTTGCTTTTCGGCTTCTTTAACTTTAGTGATTGAATCGCGTTCACGTTTTGCTTTTTCCTCCGCTTGCTTGCGAGCTAACTCCTGAGCAGCTAATCGTTGCCTTTCGGCTTCTTTAGCTTTAGCGATGGAATCCTTTATTTTAAGAGCTTGTAATGCTGCTTTTTTTCGCTTGAATTCTTCTTCTGCCAAACGTTGCCTTTCTAATTCTTGCACTTTAGTAATGGAATCTCTTTTACGCTTTGCTTTTTCTTCCGCCTGTTTGCGAATTAACTCTTGAGCAGCTAAATGTTGTCTTTCAAGCTCTTTGGCTTTAGCAATTGAATCGCGTTCACGTTCTGCATTTTCCTCTGCTTGTTTACGTAACAACGCTTCTGCTGCCAAACGTTGTCTTTCTATTTCTTGAACTTTAGTAATGGAATCTCTTTTACGCTTTGCTTTTGCTTCAGCTTGTTTGCGAGCTAACTCTTGCGCTGCTAAACGTTGCTTTTCGGCTTCTTTAACTTTAGTGATTGAATCGCGTTCACGTTTTGCTTTTTCCTCCGCTTGTTTGCGAGCTAACTCCTGAGCAGCTAATCGTTGCCTTTCGGCTTCTTTAGCTTTAGCGATGGAATCCTTTATTTTAAGAGTTCGTAATGCAGCTTTTTTTCGCTGAAATTCTTCTTCTGCCAAACGTTGCCTTTCTATTTCTTGAGCCTTAACTATGGAGTCCTGTCTACGCTTTTCTTTTTGCTCTGGACTATTATACTGTATATCCTGCAAGCGCTTTTGCCTTTTTTCCCTCTCTTCAATAACTTTTTGTCTTGCTTTATCTTGGTAATCGTAGTAAAGATCCATCACTTCTTCAGAAATTACCAAATAATCTGAACTCACAACCCCAACCCAATCTTTGTATTTTACCCTATAATAATCTTTTCCTAAATAGCTTATAACCTCGCATTTTTGATTCTGTTCAAATTGAGTTATGGATTTTGATGTTTCCGTTGCATCTTCATATAAAGTTCCATCTTCGCTGAACTTAGTTGAAACATAAACCTCTTGAGAAAAGAGACTATTGGATAGAAAAATACAAATAAATAGAATTAGGTTTTTCATAGTATAATGTTGCTAAACTAGTAAATATTATAACTTGTTTAGGAAATAATTTTACAATTTTATTAAACCCAAAAAACAAAAAAGCCTCACTAAAAATAGTGAAGCTTTTTGTGAGCCCTGAAGGATTCGAACCTTCGACCGCCTCCTTAGAAGGGAGGTGCTCTATCCAGCTGAGCTAAGAGCCCTAAATAAAAGTCGGGGTGGCAGGATTCGAACCTGCGACCTCCGCGTCCCAAACGCGGCGCGATAACCGGGCTACGCTACACCCCGATTTAGTTATCTATATAATTGCGGAGAGACGGGGATTCGAACCCCGGGTACCCTTTTGGGGTACGACGATTTAGCAAACCGCTCCTTTCGGCCACTCAGGCACCTCTCCTTTTTAATGAACTTTGCAATAAAATTGCGGATGCAAATGTAATATATCATCTGTAAGAACGCAACTATTTATTTATTTTTTTGTAAAATTTATTCTGGATATTCAATACGCAAATGGTAAATATTTGCAAGCTTGTGTTTTAACACTTTTTTTATAGACTGAATCTCTTTAAAAGTAATATTTGCATTTAAAAATTGTCCTTCCTCTATTTGTTTATTAATTATATTTTCTACAAAGGCATCAATCTTTGTAGAGGTAGGCTCTTTTAAACTTTTTGATGCCGCTTCTACACTATCGCACATCATTAAAATAGCAGTTTCTTTACTAAAGGGTTTCGGTCCTGGGTAACTAAAATTTAATTTATCTACCTCTTTTTGTTGTTCTTTTTCTTTTTTATAAAAATAATAAACAAGGCTTGTTCCATGGTGCGTTCTAATAAAATCTATAACACGATCTGGTAAATTATTTTTTCGAGCTATTTCAATACCATCAATGACATGATCGATTATAATTTTAGCACTTTCTTTTGATGAAAGTTCATCGTGAGGATTAATTCCTGTAGATTGATTTTCAGTAAAATATGTTGGATTTTTCATTTTACCAATATCGTGGTAGAGCGCTCCTACTCTAATCAACATGGCATTTGCACCTATTTCGTTAGCAGAAGCTTCAGCCAAATTAGCTACGTTTAATGAATGATGAAATGTTCCTGGTGATTTATTTGAAAGTTCTTTAAGTAATTTTGAATTGGTATCTGATAATTCTAAAAGTGATACATCTGAAACTAATCCAAAAAGTTTTTCATAAATATAAATTAAGGGCTGTACGAATAAAGTTGCAAGTCCGCAAAGTACAAACCAAATAAACGTTTCCCATTTAATGGTTTCTACGGTGCCTTCGTGTATTACAAAAAAAGCAAAATAAGCAATGATATATATTAATGTAATTTGTCCAACAGAAATAAAGAGATTGGCTCTTTTATATAATTCTGAAACAGTTAAAATTGTAACTATACCAGCAATAATTTGCAGGAACATATACTCATAACTATTAGGTACTATAAAGCCCAATAGTAAAACAGTAATTACGTGTGCAAACAAGCCCAAACGTGCATCGAAAAATGCTTTAAAAACTAATGGCAAAATACATATAGGAACAACGTAAATATATTTAGAATTATAGTTTACAACTAATGTTGTAATAAAAACCATTAAAAGAATATTGAAAAAAATAAAGGTGACTTTAGTATTGTTTTCAAATACATCTGGCCTGTATTTTCTAAGAAATAATAACAGCATTAATAAGGCTAATGCCACTAGCAATGTATAAGCAAATAGTATCCAATTATAGTTTAATTGATTCCAAACCTGAGATTCGTACTCAGATTGTAACGATTTTAAAATTTGATATTTATCTCCTTCAATAACTTCTCCTTTGGAAATAATTAAGGTTTCTTTTTCAATACTTCCTCTGGCATAAACAATCTTATTAAACTCTTCTTGTAAAACTTTATCTGTGGTTGATTTATCAAAAGACAAATTAGGTTCAACTAAATCAAAAAACAGTGATACAAAACTAGTTTTATACTTTAATAAATTTTGATTTGAAAGCTCTTTATCAATAACAGCAACAACTTTATCTTGCTTTATTAAATTAGAAAACAGTGTTTTATTTTTCTCAACGCGGTCATCAAGTATAACTACAAGTTTGCTTTCTGAAAATTTATAATCTTCATTTAAAATACCAAATTGGTACAATTCTTTAATGATTTTATTGCCTGTGTTAAACAAATTATCTAAATCAAATTCAGCAATAGAATCTGTAAATATATTTTTAAATTGAGTTTGAAAAGCATTTGCTACTTTGGTTTCAACTGAGCTATCAATATTAAAATACAGAACTGCGTTATCTGTAATACTTTGCTTTTCTTTATTAATTTCTTCATCTGTCTTTTTAACAGCAAAGTTAAAAGGTGCATATAAATTTTCGGATTGCCAAGGTTTTCCTTTTTCAAAATTGTATTTAAACTTTCCGCTTTTAGGAAATAAATACACAATTAAAAATATTGTCCCTATAAACAATAATCCTTTATAGATTATAGAATGGTTTCGGTAAAGTTTATTGATTAAATCTTTCATTTAACATTTTCAATACTTCAAATGTAATAAATTTCTAATCCTTTTTATGTTTTATAATATTCTAATGATTACTTAGTTCTATTAAAAATTGATTATTTTCGTTGTGTTATAATTAAAGCATAAAAAAATGAGTAAAGAAGTTGTTATTGTATCGGCAGCAAGAACACCAATAGGTAGTTTTTTAGGTGCTTTGTCAACTATTCCTGCTACAAAATTAGGAGCAATCGCAATTAAAGGCGCTTTAGATAAAATTAACCTAAAACCTAGTTTAGTAGAAGAGGTTTTAATGGGTAACGTAATACAGGCTGGCACAGGTCAAGCTCCTGCAAGACAAGCTGCTATTTATGCCGGCATACCTAATACAGTACCGTGTACAACCATAAATAAAGTATGTGCTTCTGGAATGAAATCTGTTATACAAGCTGCTCAATCTATAGCACTTGGTGATGCTAATATTATTGTTGCTGGTGGAATGGAAAACATGAGTTTAATACCGCATTATTTATATACAAGAACAGGTATTAAATTTGGACCAACTACTTTAATTGATGGTATGCAAAAGGATGGGCTAGTTGATGCTTACGACCAAAATGCTATGGGCGTTTGTGCTGACGCATGCGCTAATAAATATGAGTTTTCTAGAAAAGATCAAGACGCTTTTGCTATTCAATCATACAAACGATCTGCTGATGCTTGGAATTCAGGTAAATTTGATAATGAAGTCGTTTCTGTTGAAGTTCCACAACGCAGAGGTGAGCCAATAATAGTAAGCAAAGATGAGGAGTTCACTAATGTTAAAATAGAAAAAATACCACAACTACGCCCTGCTTTTACCAAAGATGGTACAGTAACAGCTGCTAATGCATCTACTATCAACGATGGTGCTGGAGCTATGGTATTAATGAGTAAAGAAAAAGCTGAAAAGCTGGGTTTAAAACCTTTAGCAACCATAAAAAGTTATGCAGATGCAGCACACGAACCAGAGTGGTTTACAACAGCTCCCGCCAAAGCTTTACCTAAAGCATTAAGTAAAGCAGGAATTACAATAAACGACGTTGATTATTTTGAATTTAATGAAGCTTTTTCAGTAGTTGGATTAGCCAATATGAAGATTCTCGGGCTAAACGATAGTAATGTAAATGTAAATGGTGGCGCAGTCTCTCTTGGGCATCCATTAGGTTGTTCTGGCGTTAGAATACTTGTAACACTACTAAATGTTTTAGAACAAAACAATGCTAAAATTGGTGCTGCAGCAATTTGTAATGGTGGTGGTGGTGCATCAGCAATGGTTATCAAACGCTCATAAAGTTATATGTTTTTTTGTTATTATTTATTGATTATGAAATACGTTATTAAATTTTTTATTGGTGAAACGAAAAACATTTTTTTCTGATACTTGCTTAAATAATTAATAGTAATGGTTAATAGAAAATAACTTTATGCAATACGGAATTTGTAATTTAAGCATTGTTTCTCTGCGATTTGAACCTTCGAATAAAAGTGAGCTTGTTTCTCAGGTTTTATATGGAGATTATTTTAAAGTTTTAGAACAACGAAAATTTTGGAGTAAAATTCGACTTGCTTTTGATAAATATGAAGGTTGGATAGATAATAAACAATTCATTAAAATTACTGAAGAGCAATTTAAAGCCTTAGACCAAGAGACTCTCAAACTTTCAGCAGATTTAGTAGAATTTGTTCAAGATAAAAATGAGCAATTACACTCAATTTCTTTAGGCTCATTACTTAACGGTTTATCAATTTTAAACCATCATTTTGATGGCAATCTAGTTTCAGGAGTTTCATCAAAAAACAATCTGATTAATACGGCTTTTTTATATTTAAACACACCCTATCTACATGGAGGTAAAACACCTTTTGGTATCGATTGCTCCGGTTTTACACAAATGGTTTACAAACTTAATGGTTTTAAATTATTAAGAGAAGCCTCGCAACAGGCTACTCAAGGAGAAGCTTTAAGTTTTATTGAAGAAAGTGAACCTGGCGATTTGGCTTTTTTTGATGATAACGAAGGCGTAATTACCCATGTTGGTATTATAATGAAAGATAATTATATTATTCATGCTTATGGTAAAGTAAGAATTGATAGGCTAGATCATTCTGGAATTTATAATATCGATGAAAAAATACATACCCATAAACTGAGGGTTATAAAAAAAGTGATATAAAAAAAAGTCGCAAATTGCGACTTTTTTTTATATAGATTATAACTATATGTATTATTAGTTTCCACCCTCCATGGCTTCAACTCTTTCTTTCATGGCCTTAAATTTATCTGTTTCTCCTAAAACACTATAAATATTCATTAACGTTTTAGCGGCATTTATATTTTTTGAATCAATACTTAATGCTTTATCTAAATAAGGTACTGCAGTTTTGTATAAATCTTGACGCGCTTCACGCAACTCATCATAACGTTTATCATCAGCAGCTGAGGTTCCTAAGCCATTCATTTCATCAACAATAGCTTTCTCACTATTTAAAATCAATGCAGACATATTAATGTAAGCGTTAATGTAGTTAGGGTCTAACTCTATTACTTTGTCATAATATTTTTTTGCAGCCTCATTATCGCCTGATTCACCAGCAATTACTCCTAAATTATATTGCAATTCAGCATTTTTAGGATCCTTTTCAGTAGCAATTTCTAAAAGTCTTTGAAACTCAGCTTTGTTACCCATTTTAAAATGCACATTAGCTTCAGTTAACAATAAATCAATATCGTCTGGAGTTTCTGCTCTAGCATCTTTAATGGCAGCAATAGCTTTTTCATTATCGCCATTGCTTACATAAATAAGTGCTATATTTTTAACAATCTCAGGTTTTTTTGATTCTGTTACTCGTTCTCCTGGTTTAATATGCGTTTTTGTTTTTACATATAAATCGCGTGTAGCTTTATCGAAAACTTCTTCTTCTCCAGTTTCAGCATTAATTGCAAAATATTCTTTTTGAATGCCTGTATATTCTAATGTTTTAAGTTCTTCGTATAATTTTAATGCGCGGTCATATTCTTTAACATTTACAGCTGTAGCTGCAGCATAATAAAGAAATAAAGTATCTCTCTTAGACATTTTGTATGCATGCTCAAAATATTTAGAAGCTGTTGAAAAATCTTTTGCTTCGTAAGCCTTGTTCCCTTTTTTTAAGACACCATTTGTCATGTTCTGTTTTAGTTCACCTACCTCTGCGACATAAGCGTCTTTTACATTTTCTAAACTCTCTAAAGCTTTATCAATATCTTGCATTGAGCCTGCTCCATTTGCATAAAACGCTTGACCCAATAAGTAATAATATTTTGCCTTGCTTTTGTTGTCCATGGAAGACATTAAAGCTTTGGCTTGATTTAAAGCTGCTTTGGCTTCTGCAAAATTGCTTCCTTTAATAGCTTTCTCTGCAGATTTCAATTCTTTTTTTTGCGCAAATGAAAATGCACTTATTGAAAAAGCTAAAGCTATGATTAATTTTTTTTTCATTGTATTAATAATATTTAGTTAATTGTCCTTAATTATTTTCGTTAATGGTATTATCAAGAGTTGTGCCATCTTCAGAATCATTAATATTTTCGGTTGTTTGAACATCTTCAACTTCTTCTTCATCATGCATCACTTTAGCAACAGCAGCAATAGAATCACTTCCTTTAAGGTTAATTAGCTTAACACCTTGAGTGGCTCTTCCCATAACTCTTAAATCTTTAACTGCCATTCGGATAGCTATTCCAGATTTATTGATAATCATTAAGTCGTCATCATCCGTTACATTTTTAATAGACACTAAGTTACCTGTTTTTTCTGTAATAGAAATGGTTTTCACGCCTTTTCCGCCTCTATTGGTAACTCTATAGTCTTCTAAACTAGAACGTTTACCATAGCCATTCTCTGAAACTACAAGAATATTACTTTCCATATCATCAACAGCTATCATACCTACAACTTCATCTGTTTTCTCGTCTTGTAAACGAATGCCACGAACTCCAGAAGCATTTCGTCCCATAGGTCTGGTTTTAGCTTCTTCAAAACGAATGGCTTTACCAGATTTTAATGCTAGCATGACTTGACTTTCGCCAGTGGTTAACTTCGCTTCTAATAAAACATCATCTTCTTTAATAGTAATTGCATTAATTCCGTTAGTTCTTGGGCGTGAATATTGTTCTAAAGAGGTCTTTTTAACCTGACCTTTTTTAGTGGCCATAATAACATAATGATTATTAATGTAATCTTCATCTTTTAAATCTTGAGTACAGATAAATGCCATAACTTTATCATCCTGCTCAATGTTTATAAGATTTTGAATCGCTCTTCCTTTTGAGGTTTTGCTGCCTTCTGGAATTTCGTAAACACGCATCCAAAAACATTTTCCTTTTTGAGTGAAAAACAACATATATTGGTGATTTGTACCTACAAACAAGTTCTCTAAAAAATCTTCGTTACGAGTAGTTGATGCTTTTTGGCCAACACCGCCTCTATTTTGTGTTTTATATTCTGTAAGCGAAGTGCGTTTAATATATCCTGCGTGAGAAATAGTAATAACCACTTTTTCGTTAGGAATCATATCTTCTATACTTAAATCGCCTCCTGCATATTCGATAGTCGAACGACGCTCATCGCCATATTTATCTCTTACAACTTCCAATTCAGACTTAATAATATCCATTCTGCGCTCTTTTTTATCTAGAATGTCTTTTAAATCTTCAATGGTTTTCATTAACTCATCATATTCAGAACGAAGCTTATCTTGCTCTAAACCTGTAAGTTGACGCAAACGCATTTCTACAATGGCTTTGGCTTGAATTTCTGAAAGTTTAAAACGCTCAATTAGTTTTTCGCGAGCTTCATCAGCATTAGATGATGCACGAATAAGCGCTATAACCTCGTCAATATTATCAGAAGCAATTATTAATCCTTCTAAAATATGTGCACGTTCTTCAGCTTTGCGTAATTCGTAAGTCGTTCTTCTAACAACAACTTCGTGTCTGTGCTCTACAAAATAATGAATAAGTTCTTTTAAATTTAATAACTGCGGCCTACCGTTAACTAACGCAATATTATTTACGCTAAAAGAAGATTGCAGTGCAGTATATTTATATAATTTATTTAGAACGATATTTGGAATAGCATCACGTTTTAAAACGTAAACAATACGCATACCGTTTCTGTCAGATTCATCACGAATGGTAGAAATTCCTTCTAATTTTTTCTCGTTTACCAAATCAGCCGTTTTTTTAATCATATCTGCTTTATTAACTTGGTATGGAATTTCTGTAACTACTATAGATTCACGACCTTGAACTTCTTCAATATTGGCTTTACCTCGTATTACTATACGCCCTCGACCTGTTTGAAAAGCTTCCTTTACGCCATCGTATCCATAAATAGTTCCACCAGTAGGAAAATCTGGCGCTTTTACATGCTGTATAAGCTCATCTATTTCAATATTAGTATTATCAATATATGCAATAGTGCCATTTACAACTTCCGTTAAATTGTGTGGCGGCATATTCGTTGCCATACCTACAGCAATCCCAGAAGCGCCATTTACTAAAAGTCCAGGAATACGTGTTGGAAGCACAGTTGGTTCTTGTAGCGTATCATCAAAATTTAATTTATGATCTACGGTTTCTTTTTCTATATCTGCAAGCATGTCTTCAGATATTTTTCGCATACGTGCCTCGGTATAACGCATTGCTGCAGGACTATCACCATCAATAGAACCAAAGTTACCTTGTCCATCTACTAACATGTAACGCAAACTCCATTCTTGCGCCATACGAACCATAGCATCATAAACTGAAGTATCTCCGTGTGGATGATACTTACCCAAAACTTCTCCTACAATTCTTGCAGATTTTTTATGTGCTGAATTTGCTCTAACACCCAATTCGTGCATACCGTATAGCACGCGTCTATGAACTGGCTTTAAACCATCTCTTACATCGGGTAAAGCACGTGACACAATGACCGACATTGAGTAATCAATGTAAGCCGATTTCATCTCATCTTCAATATTAATAGGAATCAATTTTTCTCCTTCTGCCATAAATATTTTAATTAAGTTTTAGTGAGTATTTCAAAACATGCTAATATAAAACTTTCAATAGTCATAGTAAGACTTTCAATCGTATTTTTTCATGTTTTTTATTAACAATTTCGTCCCCTTTTTTAGTTAATAAGTATGCGCATTAAAATTTTGATTTTATAAAGATTTTTTCGTCAATTAGCAATTTAAGGAACGGTTTTTGAATTTAATAAACTATTATTATTATTTTTAATGCAGAAAGGAACAAGTTATGGATGATAATTTTTCACCAAGAGTAAAAGATGTAATTGCTTATAGTAAAGAGGAAGCATTGCGTTTGGGTCACGATTTTATTGGTACCGAACACTTAATGCTTGGACTTTTGCGCGATGGAGATGGTAAAGCTATTAACATACTAAATGCTTTAGAAATTGATTTGAATCATTTAAGGCGAAAAGTAGAAATTTTAAGTCCTGCTAACCCAAATATTACGATAGCTTCAAATCAAAAAAAGAATTTGCACCTTACTAGACAGGCAGAACGCGCTTTGAAAACTACGTTTTTAGAAGCTAAATTATTTCAAAGTTCTTCTATAAATACTGCGCACCTTTTGCTTTGCATTTTAAGAAATGAAAACGACCCAACTACTAAGCTTTTAAATAAGCTTAAAATCGATTACGATAATGTTAAAGAACAATTTAAACATATGATTACTAACGATAGCGATTATATAGAACCCAAAGCAGAATCTTTTCAAGATGATGATTCAGGCTCGCAAGAAGATACTCCTAAAGATAATATCTTTAATACCCCAACTGGAAAAACCAATAAAAAATCTAAAACGCCTGTTTTAGATAATTTTGGTAGAGACTTAACCGCTTTAGCAGACGAAGGAAAACTAGATCCTGTTGTTGGTAGAGAAAAAGAAATACAGCGTGTCTCTCAAATATTAAGTAGAAGAAAAAAAAATAATCCCCTTTTAATTGGAGAGCCTGGAGTTGGTAAATCTGCCATTGCTGAAGGTTTAGCGCTGCGTATTGTAAAACGAAAAGTATCACGTATACTTTTCAATAAGCGCGTAGTAACTTTAGATTTAGCAAGCTTAGTGGCTGGCACAAAATATCGCGGTCAGTTTGAAGAGCGCATGAAAGCCGTGATGAATGAGCTTGAAAAGAATGACGATGTCATTCTTTTTATTGACGAAATTCATACCATTGTTGGTGCTGGTGGCGCTACCGGAAGCTTAGACGCTTCAAACATGTTTAAACCTGCTCTAGCCAGAGGTGAAATTCAATGTATTGGAGCAACAACACTTGATGAGTATAGGCAATATATCGAAAAAGACGGTGCTTTAGAGCGCCGTTTCCAGAAGGTTATTGTTGAACCAACAACAGTTGAAGAAACTATTGAAATACTTAACAATATAAAAGGGAAATACGAAGAACATCACAACGTAGATTACACACCTGAAGCCATTGAAGCTTGTGTAAAACTAACAAATAGATATATGACAGAACGCTTCTTACCAGACAAAGCTATTGATGCTTTAGATGAAGCTGGATCGCGTGTTCATATCACAAACATAGATGTTCCTAAACAAATCTTAGAACTCGAAAACAAGCTTGAAAAAGTTAAAGAGACTAAAAATTCTGTTGTTAAAAAACAAAAATATGAAGAAGCAGCAAAACTTAGAGATGATGAAAAACGCATCGAAAAAGAATTAGCAACTGCTCAAGAAAAATGGGAAGAAGAAACTAAACAACATCGCGAAATAGTTAGTGCAGATAATGTAGCCGACGTAGTTTCTATGATGACTGGTGTACCAGTAAACAGAATTGCACAAACCGAAATTAATAAACTTGCCGAATTACCAAACTTAATAAAAGGAAAGGTTATTGGTCAAGATGAAGCTGTAACTAAAGTTGTTAAAGCTATTCAGCGAAATCGTGCCGGACTTAAAGATCCTAATAAGCCAATTGGGTCATTTATATTTTTAGGTCAAACAGGTGTTGGAAAAACACAACTAGCTAAAGTATTATCACGTGAATTATTTGATAGCGAAGACTCTCTTGTTAGAATTGACATGAGCGAATACATGGAAAAATTTGCCATTTCCAGATTAATTGGTGCACCTCCAGGATACGTAGGTTACGAAGAAGGCGGACAATTAACTGAAAAAGTAAGACGTAAACCTTATGCTGTTATTCTTTTAGATGAAATTGAAAAAGCACATCCCGATGTATTTAACATGCTATTACAAGTGCTAGACGATGGCTATTTAACCGATAGTTTAGGTAGAAAAATTGATTTTAGAAATACTATTATTATTATGACATCAAATATTGGTGCTCGTAAATTAAAAGATTTCGGCACTGGGATTGGTTTTGGAACGGCTTCGCAAAAAGCACAAGAAGATGCAAATGCAGTAAAGATTATTGAAAACGCACTTAAAAAATCATTCGCGCCAGAGTTTTTAAATAGAATTGATGATGTTGTTGTATTTAATGCTCTTGAAAAAGAAGATATCAATAAAATTATTGATATTGAGTTAGAGAAACTATTAGTTAGAATTAAAGATTTAGGCTATATATTAAAACTCAGCAAAAGTGCCAAAGATTATATAGCAGATAAAGGTTTTGATAAGCAATATGGAGCAAGACCTTTAAAAAGAGCTATTCAAAAATATATTGAAGATGCCTTAGCTGAAGAAATCATTTCTTCAAATGCAGAGGAAGGTGATAAAATAAGTATAGATTTAGACAAAAAATCAAACGAACTTAAAATTTCAATAGAAAAAGCTGAAAAGCCTACAGAATCTTAATCTTTAAAACACATTAACACTTTTAAATCCTACAATCTTTATGACTGTGGGATTTTTTTTATTAAAACTGTAACAAATCAAAATATTACCAATCTATATTATAACAACTTGTTTTTTTTGACGTCAACCAAACTAAATACTGAGCAGCTCATACAACTTTGCATATCTGGAAACCAATCTGCACAATTGGAAATTTATAACAGATACTACAAAGCCATGTATAATGCGTCTTTTAGAATTGTAAAAAACAGTTTTTTAGCTGAAGATATTATGCAAGATTCATTTTTGTTAGCATTTACCAAACTAAATGAACTTAAAGACATTAAAATATTTGGTGCTTGGTTAAAACGAATTGTTATAAATAATAGCATTTATCATTATAAAAAAACTAATAAAATTCAAAAAGTTCCTTTAGATGATGTGCTATATAAAGTTGAAGATAATTATAATGGTATTGAAAAAAACAACGAATATTCAAACCAAAAAGTAAAAGACATTTTAAACACGATTAAAACATTAAAAGATAATTATAGAATTGCACTAACTCTTAACCTAATTGAAGGTTATGATTATGATGAAATAAGTAAAATTATGAATATTACAAATGCTAATTGCAGAACAACAATCTCGAGAGCAAAAGAAAACTTAAGACAAAAATTACAACTTAAATTGGCACAATAAAAATTAAGTAATGAGTAACAATAATTTAAACGATTTGTTTGAAAATCTAGAAAACAGGTTTGATGTTGAAACACCTAATTTAGGTCATCAACAACGTTTTTTTAATAAGTTAGTTAAGCAAAATAAAAACAATGAAGTTTATATTAAAACTTTAACTTCTAAGAGCAAACTCTGGAAGCCATTTATAGGAATTGCAGCCTCTTTTGCTTTACTTGTTTCAGTATTTGTATTTATAAATCAACATAATTCACAAATAGATTTATCTGAAATTTCACCTGAAATGGCACAAACACAAACTGTATTTACTACTATGTTTAATAATGAATTAAGTAAAATAAACAGTGAAGAAATGCCAGAGTACCAAGATTTAATTGTAGATGCGCTTTACAATATTAAAGTTATTGAAGAAGATTACAATCAGTTAATTATTGGATTAAATGAAAATCCTAATGATCAATTAATTATGTCGGCAATGATTTTAAACTTTCAAAGCAGAATAGACATCCTGCAAGACGTTATGCAAGAAATAGAAAAAGCAGAAAAATCAACAAAAAACGAACCTAATATTATATAACATTTAAAATCAATTTTTTTCGCTAAAGCGGAAAAGTAAAAAGCCTAAACAAAATGAAAAAAATAATTACAACATCAATTTTTGCATTATTATTAGTTACAGCTACTAATGCCCAAAACTGGGGAAAGAAAAAAATTAAAGGAAACGGCAACGTTACTACTGAAACAAGAACAACTGGAGATTATGACGGTATTAAATGCGCGGGATCTATGGATTTTATATTAGTTTCTGGTAAAGAAGGGCAAATTAAGATAGAAGGCGAATCAAATTTACTTGAATATATAGTAACCGAAATAAAAGACAAAAAACTTATTGTAAAAGTAAAAAAAGGAGTAAATATAAGCTCTAGTAAAAATAAAGGAATTAAAATAACTATTCCTTTTAAAGATATTAATAATGTATCTCTTGCAGGATCAGGCGATGTGGTAAGTCAAGACCAAATAATTACTAATAACCTAAACGTATCATTAGCTGGTTCCGGTGATATTATACTAGATATAAAAACACAATCTGTTAAAGGTGCAGTTGCTGGTTCTGGAGATATTTCTCTAAAAGGAAGCACTAATAAGTTGGTGGCTAAGGTTGCTGGTTCTGGAGATTTTAATTCGTACGGTTTAAATTCTAATGATGCAGAGGTTTCTGTTGCTGGTTCTGGCGATGTAAAAGTATCTGCTAGTAACAACCTTAAAGCAAGAGTTGCTGGTTCTGGTGATGTTACTTACCGTGGTAACCCAAAAGTAGACAAAAAAGTAGCGGGCTCTGGAGACATTTCGAAAGATTAGTCTTAAACAAATCATAAAAAAGGCGATACAAATTGTATCGCTTTTTTTATGCCATTATTTTTTTATTTCTTGTTTTGGCACTCTAAATAACAAAATAATTCCACCTAAAAAGAAAATAAACAAGAATAGAATTCCGTTTCTCATACTTCCCGTTATTTGGTCTATAAATGCGAAAATTACCATACCTATAACAATACCTATTTTTTCGGCTACATCATAAAAGCTAAAAAAAGACGTAGTATCATCGGTTTCTGGTAAAAATTTAGAATAGGTTGATCTCGCTAAGGCTTGAATACCACCCATTACTAAACCAACTACTGATGCCGCAATATAAAACTGAATTGGTGTTTGCATAAAATAAGCGTAAAAACATAGGCACATCCAAATACCATTTATTGCAATAAGCGTTTTTATATTTCCATATTTATTTGAAGCTCTTGATGTTAATATAGCACCAAAAACAGCAACTATTTGTATTACTAAAATACTAATAATTAAACCCATTGTTTTTTCGCTATCTCCCCCCCAATCAATCTCTTCTTCACCAAAATAAACTGCTACTAGCATAATGGTTTGTACGGCCATACTAAATACAAAAAACGCATACAAATACCGTTTTAATCTTAAGTTTTGTTTGAGTTGTTTCCAAACTAGCTTTAATTCTTTTAAGCCATTAAAAATAACAGCTCGTGTTACTTTATGACCAGAAGACATACCTTTTGGTAAATAATAAAATGAGTACTGACTAAATAAAGCCCACCAAATACCAACGGTTACAAATGAATATCTCATAGCTACTTGAGCCGCTGTCTCTATAACTTCTCCATTTTCAGCAAGCTTATCCTTTAATGAGAAAACATCAGGATACATAGTCATAGCTAAATTTAAAATTAGTAATAACACACTACCAATATATCCCATAGAAAAACCTTTAGCACTAATGGCATCCTGCTGCTCTTCAAAAGCTATATCTGGCAAGTAAGAATTGTAAAATACCAAACTCCCCCAATACCCAATAAGTCCCATAAAATAAAACAACAAGCTTAAATGGATATTTTCTATACTAAACCAATACAGACCAATACACCCAACACTTCCTAGATAACAAAAGAATTTTAAAAAGTTTTTCTTGTTTCCAACATAATCTGCAATACCAGACAAAATTGGTGACGTAAAAGCTACTACCAAAAACGTAAATGCAGTAACAAAAGTTATTAGAGCAGTACTTTTAAAGTCCATCCCAAAAGCTTGAACATTTTTAGTTTCTGATATAAATAGTGATGAATAAAAAATCGGGAATATCGATGATGCTATGGTAAGCGTATAAACGGAATTTGCCCAATCGTAAAACGCCCAAGCATTAAGAAGTTTTTCACTCCCTTTTTTAAGTTGATTCATAAAAAGTATTTAGCTTTAATAAATAAACTTTTATCACATGATTGATGAGATCCCAACCTGCATTGGGATTATTAAAACAAGACATTATCATTTCTTATTTTAATAAAAAAAGCTGCTCTTTTTATGAGCAGCTTCTAAGGTAATCAAATATTTTAAAAAAGATAAATTTATTATCTGAATGATGTTACACCAAACTTTTTAGCTTCATCTTTTGCTTTAGGTGCCAATGCTTTTAAGTTTGCAATACGCGAATCGTTTGATGGATGTGTGCTTAAAATTTCTGGTGGTACTTGTCCGCTACTATTAGCTTTCATACGTTTCCATAATTCGGCAGCTTCATCTGGGTTATATCCAGCAACAGCCATTAAATACAATCCTATTTTATCAGCCTCAGTTTCATGGCTCCTGCTAAAAGGTAACATTACACCAACTTGAGAACCAACTCCATAATATTGGTTAAAAGCATTTCTAGATTTTTCATCTTTAATAGCAACATTCCCAGCAATAGCAACACCTGCTTGTAAATAAGCTGCACTCATACGCTGTTGACCATGATTAGCTAAAGCATGAGCCACTTCGTGACCCATAATAGCTGCAACGCCTGTTTCACTTTTAGCAATGGGTAATATTCCAGTATAAAAAACAATTTTACCGCCAGGCATACACCAAGCATTTACTGTTTTATCATCAACTAAATTATATTCCCATTTGTAATCTTTTAAATATCCTTGATACCCATTTGCGTTTAACCAACGCTCTGCAGCAACAGCGATACGTTGTCCTACACGCTTAATCATTTCTGCATCTTTTGTTCCTGTTAACACTTTATTTTCAGTTAAAAACTGATCGTATTGAGCAAAAGCCGTTGGAAATAACTGAGAATTTGGCACTAACGCCATGGTTTTTTTTCCTGTAAATGGGTTTTCAGCACACGAAAAAATCAATAATGCTATCCCAAATAGTGCTAGTATATTTTTTAGTTTCATTATTTATAGGGTTTAAATATTTTATAAAAATACAAAAATTGTACCTTTAATTTTTTAGACACAACGTTTATTAAATGGTCACATAAAATTTTAAAGCTTATCTCTTTTATTTTGTTAAGTTTTTAAATAGTGTTCGACCAATATTAAAAACCTCAATTATTCAAAACTTCATATGAAAAAGTTATTATTATTTTGCATAACTACCATGTTTATTAGCTGTAACAGTTCTGCTCAAAAAAAAGAGGACAAAAAACCAAAAACCTTTAAAGTTATTAAAAGTGAAAGTGAATGGAAAGCTGAATTATCTCCTGAAGCTTTTTACGTTTTACGAAAAGCGGGAACTGAGCGCCCATTTACCAGCCCTTTAAATAAAAACTATAAAGAAGGTACCTATCAATGTGCTGGTTGCAATACACCCTTGTTTAAAAGTAAACATAAATTTGATTCTGGTAGCGGTTGGCCTAGTTTTGATAGAGAAATAAAAGGTAATGTAAGTTTTTCTACAGATTACGATTTAGGCTATGCTAGAACTGAGGAGCATTGTGCTACCTGTGGTGGACATTTAGGGCATGTTTTTAACGACGGACCAAAAAATACTACAGGAAAAAGACACTGCATTAATGGAGTTTCTCTAAAATTTGTTCCAGAAAAGTAAAGCATCAAATTTCAACAATGAACTACCCCGCAGCAAGCTGACGAGGTATCAGAATTACTCAAATAACCTTAACTGGCTTGAGTGAATCTGTTTATACTCTTTTTGTTTTCCTTGGTTTTTCAAATATGCAATTATAACCTCTTATTAGCGTACTGATCAACAGTATTAACATAATAACCATCTGACCAAAATTGACCTCCCCATAATTGTTCCTTTACTTCTGGATGAAATCGAAAAACTTCACGTGCTATTATACTTTTTACTGTTTGAACTATTTGCTTTGGTGAATACATCGGTACGCTCTGAACTAAAAAATGAACATGATTCTCATCCAATCCAACCTCCACAAAATATATGTCATATCGAAATTCTATCTCTGAACATGTTTGTACAACACATTTACTTACTTCTTCTGTCAAAATTGAGCGCCGATAATTTATTGGACAAACCAAATGGTATAACAATAAACTCTTATTGTGTCTCTTGTAGATATGATCACTCATAAATCCAATATACACTTTTTCAAAGTGTTTTGAAAAACCATCCGTTTTTCAAACTTTTCCTTTGAACCCCGCAGCAAGCTGCGAGGAATTCTTTAGATTAAAAATTAGAAAAACAAAATCTTTTACTACTTTTGAGTTTATGAGTAAATACACAAGAAACAAATGGCGACTAAAACTTCATGAAATTATTTATGAGGCTGACACTCCAGAGGGTAAGCTGTTCGATGTGGTTTTACTAATTACCATTCTAGCTAGTATTTTACTGGTCATGCTAGAAAGTGTTAATAGCATTGATAAAAACTTTCATAATTTTCTAAATATTTCAGAATGGGTTATTACCATATTATTTACTATTGAATATATCGCAAGAATTTTAACTGTTAGAAAACCTTTAAAGTACATTTTTAGTTTTTATGGTGTTATAGATTTATTATCAACCATTCCTAAATACATTTCATTAATCGTTGGTGGTGTACATGCGCTTGCTGCTTTACGTGCTTTACGATTATTGCGTGTTTTTAGAATATTAAAGCTAGCTAGATATTTGGGTGCATCAAACAATCTGGTAAATGCATTAAAAGCTAGTAAAGCAAAAATATCTGTATTCTTATTTGCAGTTATTATTGTTGCTATTATTTTAGGTACTATTATGTATTTAGTTGAAGGTGAAGAAAACGGTTTTACCAACATCCCTAAAAGTGTCTATTGGTGTATTGTAACCCTTACAACTGTGGGCTTTGGAGATATTGCACCGCAAACACCTTTAGGTCAATTTATTGCCTCGTTAGTTATGATTTTAGGTTATGGCATTATTGCTGTACCAACTGGTATTGTCTCTGCCGAATATACTAATCAAAACAAATCTGATAAAGCAAAAGAATCTAATAATGAAGAAAAAGAGGAACCTGTTCATCTTAACTCGCAATGTTGTGTAAATTGTTTATCAGAAAAGCATCAAGATGATGCTAAATTCTGCTTTAAATGTGGTTGTGAATTAAACCATGACTAAATTTTTAATTTCCATTGTTGGTCCTACTGCCATTGGCAAAACAGCTTTAAGCATTAAGCTGGCACAACATTATAACACAGATATTATTTCTGCTGATTCCAGACAGTTTTTTAAAGAAATGCAAATTGGAACTGCTGCTCCAACAAAAGAAGAATTAACAGCTGCGAAACATCATTTTATTCATCATAAATCTGTTCAAGATCATTATAACGTTGGTGCTTTTGAAAAAGATGCTTTACGCTTTTTAAACATACTTTTTAAAACTAAAAATGTGGTTATTATGGTTGGAGGTTCTGGCTTGTATGTAGATGCTGTTACTAAAGGTTTAGATGATTTTCCAGAAGTTGATAAAACTATCCGTAAATCATTAAACACAGATTTAAAAACTAAAGGGCTAGAACATTTACAAAACCAATTAAAAGCACTTGATGAAGCAACATACAATTCCATTGCTATAGATAATCCTCATCGTGTAATTCGTGCCCTAGAAATTTGTTTAGGTTCAGGCAAACCCTATTCTTCATTTATAAATAAAGAGAAAAATAAACGCCATTTTAAAACCATTACAATTGGCTTGAAAGCTGACCGCGAAATTATTTATAACCGTATAAATCAACGTGTGGATTTTATGGTTGATAGCGGGTTACTTGAAGAAGTAAAAAACCTATTACCTTTTCAAGAATTAAATGCATTAAATACAGTAGGTTATAAAGAATTATTCAATTACTTAAATGGAGAGTGGACTTTAGATTTTGCAATTTCAGAAATTAAAAAAAATACACGCCGTTTTGCAAAACGACAGCTAACGTGGTTTAAAAGAAACGAAAACACCCTATGGTTTGATTATTTATCAAATACTGATAATATTATCAACTCTATTGAAAAAGAAATGGGTTAAAATAAAGTAATTTGTCCTTCATCATCGATTTCGAGGTCATTAGAATCGTTTGCTTCTTTTTTATCTTTAGAATCTTCTGTAGAAATTTCGGTTTCATCTATCACTTCAATCTCATCAGCTGGAGTAGTTTCTGGAGCCTCAAAAGGGATTGGATCTAACAAATTAATTTGATTAACTTTTTCTTTTGTAAGTTGATTTCCCAGAGCATTAATACCTTTAATAGCAATAAATTCTTCAAGATTAATTTCTAAATTGTCTTTTCTGACCTTACCACGTTCTTTAGCAAAAACCAATTCTGCCATAGGTTTCCAATCGGTTGAAACAATTTCTAATTGGGATTTTGGATGATCGGAAATGAATAATTCTTCTCTACCTTCATTTTCAATTAAAAAGCGTTTAACGTAGTACAATTCTTTTTCTCCATTAAAATAAATAGCAGAAACAGGCTTTTTCGGAATCCATTTTTCCATAACAATCATGTCATCATCAAAATGCATCGTAACTTCTGGAGTTACTGTTTTAACAATACCAGATTGCGTAATGATTAACAATTTATCTTCACCTCTAAACTCACCTACTAATTCTCCTCTTCCATCAACATTTAAACGCTGTACTGCATCATCAAACCATATTTTACGGGGCTTTAAAGTAGATACACCTTTTTCCTTTAACTCAACACGTTTTATGGTATATTTGGTTACCAAATTACCTTTTGATGTACGCCCTTTAATTAAAATATCAGCAAAATCAATATCCCATTTAAGCTTTTTAATGCTACCCGTATGTCTTAAATTTACCGATACGACCTCAGCTTCTCCATTAGGGTTTGCAGAGAAATATAATACTACTGAGTTTTTATTACCATTGGTTAAATCGTAATCTTTATCGCGTGTAATACTGGTTACAGCAAAACGTTTTATATATGACGGACCACCTTTTCCATCACGATAAATCATATTATAAATAGTACGCTTATCTTTCTTTTTAAATACCGCTACATGAATAATATCTTTACCAATAAAGGTTTTACTATCAACTTTGGTCACCATCATTTTACCTTCTTTGGTAAAAACAATAATATCGTCTATATCACTACAATCACAAACATATTCGTCGCGTCGTAACGATGTACCAATAAAACCTTCTTCTCTATTTACATAAAGTTTGGTGTTTCTAATCACAACTTTAGTAGCATCAACGTCATCAAAAATTCTTATTTCGGTTTTACGCTCTCGTCCTTTACCATATTCCTTTTTTAATCTTGTAAAATAGGCAATAGCATAATCAATAAGATTTGCTAAGTGATGTTTTATCTGGGCTATTTGATCTTCTAAAGCATCAATTTTTTGTTGCGCTTTATCGATATCGAATTTAGAAATACGTTTGATTCGAATTTCAGTTAAACGCACAATATCGTCTTCGGTAATGGCTCGTTTTAAATGTTTTATATGAGGTTGAAGCCCTTTATCAATAGCCGAAATCACCCCTTCCCAAGTTTCTTCTTCTTCAATATCTCGGTAAATTCTATTTTCAATAAAAATACGTTCTAAAGATGCGAAGTGCCACTGTTCTTCTAATTCATTAAGCTTAATTTCTAGCTCTTGTTTTAAAAGTTGAACCGTGTTATCTGTTGAACGACGTAGCATTTCTGTAACTCCAATAAATAGAGGTTTATTATCTTCAATTACACAACCTAAAGGTGAGATTGATGATTCGCAACTTGTAAATGCATACAACGCATCGATTGTTTTATCTGGAGATAAACCTGATGGTAAATGAATTAAAATTTCAACCTCGGCAGCTGTATTGTCTTCAATCTTTTTAACTTTAATTTTACCTTTATCGTTGGCTTTTAAAATAGAATCTATTAATGTTGTTGTTGTTGTGCCGAAAGGAATCTCAGTAATTACTAAAGTGTTTTTATTTAGCTGAGAAATTTTTGCGCGTACGCGTACTTTTCCGCCACGGTTTCCATCATTATAATTAGAAAAATCTGCAATGCCTGCTGTTGGAAAATCTGGTAAAATAGTAAAACGCTTACCTTGTAAGTGCTTTATAGAAGCCTCAATTAGTTCAATAAAATTATGAGGCAATATTTTAGTTGATAAACCTACTGCAATGCCTTCGCCGCCTTGTGCCAAAAGCAACGGAAACATAACGGGAAGATTAACTGGCTCTTTACGTCTGCCATCATAACTAGCTTGCCACTCGGTAATTTTTGGATTATAAACAACATCTAATCCAAACTTAGAAATTCTAGCTTCAATATAACGCGATGCTGCTGCCCTATCACCTGTTAAAATGTTTCCCCAGTTTCCTTGAGTATCTATCAACAAATCTTTCTGACCAATTTGTACCATGGCATCGGCAATACTTGCATCACCATGCGGATGATACTGCATCGTATGCCCAACAATATTTGCAACCTTGTTGTAACGTCCATCATCCAAATCCTTCATGGAATGCATAATACGACGTTGCACAGGTTTAAAGCCATCTTCAATTGCTGGTACAGCACGCTCTAGTATAACATAAGAGGCATAATCTAAAAACCAATCTTTATACATGCCCGTAACTCGGGTTATGGTTTCTTGAGGCTCCTCTTGATTGTATTTGTTTTCTAAATCGTCGTTTTCTTCTATCATTACTCCTATTCCTGCGCAGGCAGGAATCTTATTGTTTTAAACTCAATTTTAATAAAATGGATTCCTGCTTTCGCAGGAATGACAACCACATTATATTTTTTATTTTGCCACGAATTCACAAATATAAATTCTAAAGTAATTAAAAAACATTCGTGTATTTGTGGCTATTGTTCTTCAATTAAATCCAACTCCACCTTCAAATTATCAATAATAAATTCTTGTCGTGTTGGTGTGTTTTTTCCCATGTAAAAAGACAATAATTCTTCAATAGACATATTATCATCTAACATAATAGGGTCTAAACGAATATCATCTCCAATAAAATGCTTAAACTCATCTGGTGAGATTTCACCTAACCCTTTAAATCGTGTAATTTCTGGTTTAGGCTTTAGTTTTTCAATAGCATTGCGTCGTTCGTCCTCAGAATAACAATAAATGGTTTCTTTTTTGTTACGCACTCTAAATAGTGGTGTTTGTAATATATATAAATGCCCTTCTTTTATAACTTCAGGAAAAAATTGCAAAAAGAAAGTTATTAATAGCAAGCGAATATGCATCCCATCTACATCGGCATCTGTAGCGATAACAACATTATTATAGCGTAAATCCTCTAAAGATTCTTCAATATTTAACGCCGCTTGAAGCAGGTTAAACTCTTCATTTTCATAAACAATCTTTTTGCTTAATCCATAACAGTTTAATGGTTTTCCTTTTAAGCTAAAAACTGCTTGAGTGTTAACATCTCTAGACTTTGTAATACTACCAGATGCTGAATCTCCCTCGGTAATAAACAAGGTGGTTTCTAAGTTTCTTTCATTCTTAGTATCTCCAAAATGAATACGACAATCGCGTAGCTTTTTATTATGAAGATTAGCCTTTTTCGCTCTATCTTTTGCTAGTTTTCTAATACCTGATAATTCTTTACGCTCACGCTCAGCTTGAAGAATTTTACGCTGAATTTTCTCAGCAGTATCAGCATTTTTGTGTAAAAAATTGTCTAACTGTGTTTTTACAAAATCGTTAATATAGGTGCGTACCGTAGGTAAATCACCACCCATATCTGTTGAGCCTAATTTGGTTTTTGTTTGACTTTCAAAAACAGGTTCCATTACTTTTATAGCAATGGCACTTACTACCGATTTTCGAATATCTGAAGCATCATAGTTTTTACCAAAATATTCTCTAATTGTTTTAACCAAAGATTCTCGAAATGCATTTAAATGTGTTCCTCCTTGAGTAGTATTTTGTCCGTTTACAAATGAGTGATATTCTTCACTATACTGCGTTTTACTATGGGTTAAAGCAATTTCGATATCATCACCACGAAGATGAATTATTGGGTATAACCTATCTGATTCATTAATATTTTCACTTAATAAATCTTTTAATCCGTTTTCACTAAAATATTTTTCGCCATTAAAAACTATGGTTAAACCTGGATTTAAATATACATAGTTTTTAAGCATTTTAACTATGTATTCATTCCTAAATTTATAGTTTTTAAAAATTATTTCATCTGGAATAAAAGAAACTTTAGTACCTTTTCTACGTGAGGTATCTTCTAATAACTCTTGGTTAGTTAAATTACCTTGTTCAAATTCTGCAGAAGCGCTTTTATTATCTCTTGTAGACTCTACGCGAAAAAATGATGATAAAGCATTTACAGCTTTAGTACCAACACCATTTAAACCTACTGATTTTTTAAAAGCTTTGGAGTCGTACTTACCCCCAGTATTCATTTTAGAAACCACATCAACCACTTTCCCTAAAGGAATCCCACGACCATAATCGCGCACTGTAACTTTAGCGCCTTGAATGGAAATTTCTATAGTTTTTCCAGCTCCCATAACATACTCATCAATAGAGTTGTCAAGTACTTCTTTTAAAAGAATATAAATACCATCGTCTGGAGATGAACCATCACCCAATTTACCAATATACATACCTGGACGCATACGAATATGCTCTTTCCAGTCTAGCGAGCGTATATTATCTTCAGTATAATTGGATTGTACAGCCATAAAATTAAGCGAAATTTAATGATAGGACGCTAATATAACACAACGCTTTAAAAAATAAAATAGCGCATCAACAAAGTAATTAACAATATAAAATTGTTTTTGTTGAGAACGTTAAATTATATGGTATTCTGCTTTTTAAGAGATACCATTAAAATACCCACAATAACGACAAAAGCTCCAAATAGTTGTAATAATGTAAGTTTTTCGTTTAAAAATATAGCGGCTAAAATTATTGTAGAAATTGGACCTACACCTGCTAGTATAGCAAAATTTGAAGAACTTATCATTTTAATAGATTGTGAGACTAAATACGATGGAATAACAGTTGCAAAAATAGCAATTAAAAACCCTAAAATGTAAACTTGCCAAGGGTAGCCCAAAACACTTGTATTAGGTGTTAAAATAAAATGAATAAACACACAAAAACAAGACACTAGCATTGCATAAGATGTAAACTTTACAACTCCAAACTTAGGAATTAACCATCCGCTGCCAACTAAATATGATGCGTATGTTATAGCACTTAGTAAAATAAAAAAACCTCCTAAATAAGCATTTGTACCAGAAATAACAACTTCATCCCAAAAAGCTATTATAATCCCAAAATAAGTCAATACTATTGCACCTTTTTGAATATTTGAAATCTGCTTTTTTAGAAATATTCTATTTAATAACAAAACAATAGTTGGGTATAGAAATAAAATAATGCGCTCTAAACTTGCCTTGATATAAGTTAGTCCAACAAAATCAAAATAACTAGCTAAATAATACCCAACAAATCCAAAAAATATGATCCAAACGTAATTACGCTTTGTAATGACACTATGAGTTTGTTTTTTTCTATAAAACAAAACAATAGCAAGGTAAAAAGGAAAAGCAAATATCATTCTTAAAAGTAAAACATTTATTGCATCAACATTGTATTGATATGCTAGTTTTACCATTACAGCTTTTGATGAAAAAAGGACAATTCCTAGTAGCCCTAATAAAATCCCGTATATAAACGTTCTTGGTTTTTGCATAGAACGAATATAGATGAGTTTAAATTATAAGTTTTCTTGTAAGAGTTTGTTTTACGACGTTCAAAACGAGAAAAAATAGAACATCAAATAGATTCGGCTTTCTGTTTTAAAAATTGATTTCTTGTTTTTAGAAGTTTACTCATATACCTTTTTAAAAACAGCCAATTTGCTAATTTGCCAAAAATACCATAAGGCGATTCAAAATTAAATTTATCAATCATTATGGTTTTATTTTCGTTTTCGCGGAAGATATGTTCGTGACGAAACGATTTAAAAGCGCCAAAAACCATTTCGTCTACAAAATAATTTGGAGCGTTAAATTCAGTAATTTTTGAGGTTAGATGCTGTACAAAACCGAAATGCTTAGCTTCCCAACTTACCCATTCTCCTAATTCTATTAAACCAGATATTTTTCCAGCAATAGCTTTTTCGTTTGAATGTTTTAAGGATTCTTGATGAGAATCAATATTACGAGCTAAATCGAAACAGGTTTTAATGTCTGCTTTAATTTCAGTTTCAATCTCTATTAATGGCATTCTTGTTGAATTTAAGAGAGTTAAAATATTAAAATTCTTACGATTAAAAAACAGTTAAGAACTTATTAAGTTTTAAACGTTAAACAAGAAATGCATCACATCGCCGTCTTTAACAATATAGTTTTTCCCTTCAACACGCATTTTACCAGCTTCTTTTACTTTAGATTCGCTACCTAAATCGACATAATCGTTATAAGCAATAACTTCTGCTCTAATAAAACCTTTTTCAAAATCGGTATGTATTACGCCTGCAGCTTGTGGCGCATTAGCTCCAATATCTATAGTCCAAGCGCGAACTTCTTTTTCACCAGCCGTAAAATAGGTTTGTTGGTTTAGCAGTTTATAGGCAGAACGGATTAATTTAGCAGAACCTGGTTCTTCAAGACCAATATCTTGAAGAAACATTTGGCGTTCTTCGTAATCATCTAATTCATTTATATCAGCTTCAGTTCCAACGGCTAGTACTAAAACCTCAGCTTTTTCATCTTTAACAGTTTCTTTTACTTGCTCTACGTACGCATTACCAGAAACCGCTGAGCCTTCTTCTACATTACAAACATACATAACTGGTTTATCGGTAATAAGTTGCAACGGTTTAACAAAATCGTTATAATCATCTTCAGAAAATTCTAAAGCTCTTACTGAAATTCCAGCTTCTAAACCTTCCTTTAATTTTAATAAAATAGCTTCTTCTTTTTGAGCTTCTTTATTACCAGTTTTTGCAGCACGTTTTACTTTATCAAACTTTTTTTCAACCGTTTCTAAATCTTTAAGTTGTAATTCCATATCGATGGTTTCCTTATCTCTAATAGGGTTTATATTACCATCAACATGCACTATATTATCATTATCAAAACATCTTAAAACATGCAGTATTGCATCGGTTTCTCTAATGTTTGCTAAAAACTGGTTACCTAAACCTTCTCCTTTACTAGCGCCTTTCACCAGTCCAGCAATATCTACAATCTCAACAGTTGCCGGTATAACGCGCTCTGGATTTACCAAAGATTCTAATTTTTCTAAACGTGGATCTGGTACATTTACCACACCAATATTAGGCTCGATAGTACAAAACGGAAAGTTTGCACTTTGGGCTTTAGCATTTGACAAACAATTAAATAAGGTTGATTTTCCAACGTTTGGTAATCCTACAATACCTGCTTTCATTTTTCTTTAGATAAATTAGATTAAAGATACAAGAACCAAGACTTTGGTTTTTGCGAGTGCAAATGTAGGTATTTAGAAATTTAGAATAAAAAAGGTTTTAATAATTGTTTAATAACAATTATAAAACGCTTGTGTAGGCAAAGCTTATTGTTTTACCTCAACAATTGTTAAATCTTGGTATTTAACTAAGTATACGCTATCGTTGTAATACCCTCCAAAAAGTTTCTTTTTGTAGCCAAACTTATTTTCTACATATTCTGTTAATGGTATATTGTTAACAGAAAGATATAAGTCTTCTGAAGTTACTATGCGTAAAACAACATCCATAGTTAAATCGAAGCCTTTTACTGCAGCACTATTTGGCGTGGTATTGTAAATTTGATTATAACGTTTTACAAAAGCATTATTATCATCTTCACTGTAAGGTTTTGATGTAGCGGCATAATGAAATTGTAATTTAGACAAATGTTCGTTTGAAACACCATCGCCATTAAAAGCATTATTCATATTAGTGGTAACCAAAGTAATTTCTACCGCTTCGGTTTTTGTTTCTTTATTTTCTTGTTTTATTAATGAAGCTAAAATACTTGTAACACCTGATATAAATCCTGAATCTTTAGTTTCAAAAAATACAATATTTTTGCCGGGTTTTAATATGTCTTCAATATCTTGCTTTGTAACATAAAATTCATCTTTACCAGTTTTCTTATTTTTTCTTGAGTATACTTGCCTTGCTTGATTAAATTCTTTTTTTAAATTATTAGATATCTCGGTATGTTTTGAATCTGAAATAATGACGATATTATCTACTAGAGTATCAGCTTTAACAAAATTAATTAAAGTAGTTTTTAAACGCTCATCGAATGGTTTAGATTGAAAAACATTATCATATAATTTTAAATCTGAACGTGTTGGAGATATCACTGGCACTTGAAAACGCCTTAGCTGAGATGCTACCCGCTCAAATGTAGGTTTAGCTAGTGGACCTATTACGGCATCAACTGTTTCAAAATCGTTATCGTCTAGTATTTTTACAACCTCACCAACTTCATTTTTAGTATCGTAAATATCTATTTTAAGTGAAACCCCCAAGGTTTTTAAAGAATCTACAGCCATTAAAACGCCTGAGTAAAAATCTAGCGAAGCATTTAAATAAAGGTCGTTAACAATACTACTTTTTGTATCTTCTTTAGATTGGAAATCTACTTTATTTAACCTAAAAGGCAGCATAACAGCAATATGTTTCGTGTTAAAATCTACAATACTATCGGTTAAATTAATTTTGTTTGATTCTTCAATTAAAACAGATTCTGAAAACGGTATTTTTAAAATCATTCCAACTTTTAAACCGCTTTCTGCTAAACCTGGATTTAAAGCTTCTAATTGTTCTTTTTTTAAACCAGTCTCTTTCTCTAAGCGATAAAAACCTTGTTTTGGCCTTACTTTATAATAACTATATTTTTCGTCAACTTCTCGCTCTTTATCATCATCAATATTAGGCACTATAATTTCTTGACCATCTTGTAAAACGTCTCCCATTTCCGGGTTAAGTTCTTCTAACTCTTTTACAGAAATTCCAAATTTATAAGCAATTCGCCATTTACCTTCTTTAGGCTGTACTATGTAATTTTTTGTTGGTTCTTCTACAATTTCTTCAGTTATTTTAAATATGGGTATTTGAAGTTTATCACCTTTTCTTAGTGTTTCTGCATATAAAAATTTGTTATACTTTTTTATATCGTCTTCAGATACATTGTACTTTTTAGCTAAACTATACAAAGTTTCTTTTCGTTTTGTTTTATGATTTTTAAAGCCTTGTAAATCTTTAACTATTTTAATTTTAGGTTTTTTAGCTTTTGAAATTGGAATAATAAGAACTGTATTGGGTTTTAGTTCGTTTTTCGCATCTGGATTTAATGCATAAATTTCTGATGGTGCTATATAATAACGTTTAGCAATAGCCTCAATAGTTTCTCCTTTTTTAACTTGATGCGTGCTGAAGTTTTGAGCATTAACATTAGAAAAACTAAAGAATAATAATAAACATAAAACGGAAAGAATTTTATTCATGTAATGTATTTTTAATTACTATACTAATACCTTTTATTTATACATATAATATGCCAAAAGAGTAAAAAACATGTTACAAATTAATAATGCTTTATTGAACTATTAATTTATATACGAACATTTTGCAAAAAACAGACAGCCTGCTTTGTGTAAATATATAATTTTATAGCACTTAATTAATTATCAAGTCACCAAATATTATTCCCATTCAATGGTTGCTGGCGGTTTAGAACTAATATCGTACACTACTCTATTAACGCCCTTTACTTTATTTATTATATCGTTTGATGTTTTTTGAAGAAACTCGTATGGCAGGTTTACCCAATCGGCAGTCATACCATCTGTACTTTCTACAGCTCTAAGGGCTACACACTTTTCGTAAGTTCGCTCATCGCCCATTACACCAACACTATTAACAGGAAGTAACATGGCGCCTGCTTGCCAAACTTTATCGTATAAACCCCAAGATTTTAATCCGTTAATAAAAATAGCATCAACCTCTTGAAGAATACGTACTTTTTCGGCAGTAATGTCACCTAAAATTCGAATCCCTAAACCAGGTCCTGGAAAAGGGTGACGACCTAATAATTCTGGATCGATACCTAAAGTACTACCAACACGCCTTACCTCATCTTTAAAAATAGCCCGAAGCGGCTCTACAATTTTAAGTTTCATAAAATCAGGTAAACCTCCAACATTATGGTGCGATTTAATAGTTGCTGATGGTCCTCCTGTGGCAGAAACACTTTCTATTACATCAGGATAAATAGTTCCTTGTGCTAACCATTTTACTTCTTCTAACTTATGTGCTTCATCATCAAAAACTTCAATAAATGAGTTTCCTATAGCTTTACGTTTTTTCTCTGGGTCTTCAATTCCTTTTAGTGCTTCTAAAAATCTATTGGAAGCATCAACGCCTTTAACATTGAGTCCCATGCCTTCATATTGTTTTAGCACACTTTCAAATTCATTTTTTCTAAGCAAACCATTATTTACAAAAATGCAATATAAGTTTTTACCAATCGCTTTGTTTAATAAAACTGCTGCCACAGTTGAGTCTACACCTCCAGAAAGCCCTAAAACAACTTTATCGTTTCCTACTTTTTCTTTTATAGCTTCAACGGTTTCTTCAACAAAAGAATCAGGGGTCCAATCTTGTTTTAAACCTGCAATGTCAACCAAGAAATTTTCTAACAATTGTTTTCCATCGGTGGAATGATATACTTCAGGATGAAATTGAATAGCGTAAGTTTCTTCGCCATTAATTCTATAAGCTGCATTTTCTACGTCGTGCGTACTTGCTATTAAAACCGCATTATCTGGTAATTTTTTAATGGTATCACTATGACTCATCCACACTTGGCTACCTGTATGAATATGAGCTAAAAAAGGCTCATTACTTTTTATAAAAGACAAGTTAGCTCGCCCATATTCACGGGTGTTTGATGGTGCTACTTCACCTCCAGAAAAATGTGCCAAATATTGTGCTCCGTAACAAACGGCTAGCATTGGTTTTTTTCCTCGAATATTACTTAAATCTGGATGAAGTGCCTCTTCACTTCTTACAGAAAATGGGCTACCTGAAAGAACTACAGCTTTGTATTCTTCTATATTTGTTGGAATTTTATTGAATGGGTGTATTTCGGAATATATGTTAAGTTCTCTAACTCTACGCGCAATAAGTTGTGTGTATTGCGATCCGAAGTCTAAAATTAATACCTTGTCGTGTTGCATGCGCAAAAGTAATAATTCATTTTATATTGACGAATAGCCTTTGCTTTTTTTTTGTATTAAATTGTTAACACCAAAAATTCGCTTTTTAAAGGTTTTAAACTTTCAATTAAACTAGGAATAAGCTGCTCTCCATACCCCAAATAAAACTCAGATAAATTAGAATGTCGCTCTTGTAAACTACCATTAGGAAATAACTTATTTTGAAGCTCTATCATTCTAGCCACATGGTCTGATAAAGCTTTTTTCTGTGCTTTTAGCAAACGTTTCTCTAATGCATCTATTCCTTTTAGTTGTTTTTGTTCTTGTGCTTTAACAGCTCCTAAAAATGATTTATCGGTTTGCTCTGCTAATTGATATAATTCTTCAAATTGCTTTTTTAATTGTGCTTTTTGTGGAGAAAAATCGATTTCTATATTTGAAATTTGTCTTACTTTTTTATTGATAAAAGCATCTCGTTTTAAAAAAACATCTGTTTTTGAAATATTTAATTTGTCAAGTTTTTTCTGCTGATTTTTAGTTTGAATTAAAACCGAATTTCGTAACAATAACACTGGAAAAGGTATTTTAACTTTATTAAAAAACGGCTTTAACTGAAACCAATACGCCAATTCGCCGCCACCACCAATATAGCATAGGTTTGGTAAAATAACTTCTTGATAAAGTGGACGCATAATTACATTCGGCGAAAACCGCTCTGGGTGCTCTAAGAGCACTTTTTGTATCTCACTCAAACTCCAAGAAATATCGGTATTTAGTACCCTATAAACCTCATCTTCGCAAATAATACGCTCTCGCAAATTTTCTTTTAAATAAAACAAGTTAATCTCTCGTGGATTTACTTGAATTCCATAATCTTTAGAAAGCTTCTCGTTTGTTTTTAAAACTTCTTTAAAAGACGTATTATTTACCAACTCATCTGCGATATAAGGTGCAAGTTGCTTTTTCAACTTGGCATCATTAGCATCAATAATTACTAAGCCATATTCTTTAAATAATGCATTTGCTAAAAAACGCGTAGCATCGGCTAAATTATTATGTTTTATATAGGCATCATCAAATAATTGCTTTAAATAACTAGCGTTTATAGTATTGCCCAACTCTTTTGAAAACAATGCAAAAACCCCATCTAACCCATCCGTTGACAGCTCTCCAACTGCTCCGCTAACCTTTTTATTCCACTGTATTTTTTTTCCTTTAAAATTGAAAAAATTAATCTCTTCAAAGTCATGATCTTCAGTTGCCATCCAATACACAGGAACAAAATTGTACTTTTTATAGGTTTCCTTTAATTGCTTTGATAGGTTTATTGCAGAAATTATTTTATAAAGAAAATACAAAGGGCCTGTAAATAAATTAAGTTGATGCCCAGTGGTAATTGTAAATGTGCTATCAGATTTTAATAATTCAATATTTTGAAGTGTACTTTTTGAGGCATCAATATCTTGATATTGCTTGTTTAAACTTTCAACTAAAACAGTTCTCGATTGTGCAGAAAAAGCATGTTGCTTCTCCTCTATTTGATTTTTAAAACTATTAAGGTTAGGAAAACGATTATAAAACGGTTTTAATTCGGGTTTTTCTTCTAAATAGTCACAAATTAAAGATGAAAAGTAACCAGTATCTCGAAACGGAATATAATTTTGATGCATATTTTAATTAATAAATTATGTAAATATACAGTTATTCCATTTTTATGATTCTAAAAATAAGTTAAGAGTTATAAAGAAAAGTAAAATATTTCAAATTGAAACTCTCATGAATCTGAAGTGTTTTCTTAAGGAATCTTTGGTTATTACTTTCTAGTAGTAAATACCTGAAGATAGCGTCACTACCAATTAGTATTTAAATCGCTCGAAAATAAAGCAGGTTTATAATTAACTCCAAAATACTCATCGTATCATCTAGAGATACCATCATCAACATCGCTACTTGCCTAATCAACAAGAAAAATCTATTTAAAATTAATAGGTACACTTATTTAAGTTAGGTGTAAATTTTTAAATTAAGTAAATTAGCTCTCCATTTTATACAATCGATTTTTATGAAACATTTTTTATGTAGCTTTATTTTTTTAGCATTTTTATCATTTGCATATAATGCAAATTCTCAAAATTTTCAATCTCCTTCTCAATTTTTAGGTTACGATTTAGGAACTCAATTTTCAAGACATCATCAAGTAGTAGATTATTTTAAACATGTTTCTAAACAATTACCTAACCAAGTAAAACTTGAAAATTATGGTAAAACATACGAGCGAAGACCTTTAATGGTTGCATATATTTCATCTGAAGAAAATTTAAAAAACCTTGAAACTATCCGCCAAAATAATTTAAAAAATGCTCTCTTAAATACTGGTACTCCAACAAATACAGATGTGGCAATTGTATGGCTAAGTTATAATGTGCACGGTAACGAAGCATCGAGTACCGAAGCTGCAATGAAAACAATATACTCGCTTTTAACCGAGAAACAAGATTGGTTAAAAAACACTGTTGTTATTATAGACCCATGTATAAATCCAGACGGACGCGATAGATACGCAAATTGGTTTAACGAAACAGCTAGTAACCCTTACAGTATTAATCAGCAAGCTAGCGAACACAATGAGCCTTGGCCAGGAGGAAGACCTAACCATTATCTTTTTGATTTAAACAGAGATTGGTTTTGGGCAACTCAAATTGAATCTACTTCTAGATTAAAATTATATAACAAATGGTTACCACATATCCATGTAGATTTTCATGAGCAAGGAATTAATGAGCCTTACTATTTTGCCCCTGCTGCAGAGCCTTTTCATGAAATAATTACCAATTGGCAACGCAATTTTCAAACACAAATTGGTAAAAATCATGCTAAATATTTTGATGCTGCTGGTTGGCTTTATTTTACCAAAGAACGTTTCGATTTACTATATCCAAGTTATGGCGACACATACCCAACTTATATGGGCGCTATTGGCATGACTTACGAACAAGCTGGCCATGGTCGTGCAGGTTTAGCTATTTTAAATGATGAGGGCGATGTTTTAACGCTTAAAGATAGAATTGCGCATCATACAACTACTGGTTTATCAACTGTAGAAATAGCTTCAAAAAATGCTAAAAAATTAAACACTGAGTTTAAAAAATTCTTCGGTAATTCAAACTTTAAATACAAAAGTTATGTAATGCAAGGCCATGCAGATAAAATTGAATCATTAAAAAACTTGCTTGATAAACACGAGATTAAATATGGTTTTGCCAAAGGCGGAAAGGTTAGCGGCTATAATTATAACATGACTTCTCAAGGTCAAATAAATAGTACATCAAAAGATTTAGTAGTAAACACTAATCAACCCAAAGGAAAAATGGTAAAAGTCCTTTTTGAGCCTCAAACTAAACTTAGCGATTCTATAACTTACGATATTACAGCATGGGGCTTACCTTACGCATACGGTTTAAATACTATTGCTAGTAAAAATCTAGTGCAATTAAGTTCAAAACAAGAAACTACAAATCTTAAAAACACTATTAGCAAAACTGCAACAGGTTATATTGTAAAATGGAATCATATAAAAGATGCAACCTTTTTAGCAGACTTATTAAAACAAAATATTAAAGTTAGATTTACCGAAAAACCATTAAAAACAGAAAACAAATCTTTTAATAGAGGCTCCCTAATTATTGTTAGAGGTGATAATAAAAAGATTGGTGATTTTGACAATATTATTTTAAAATCTGCAAACAAATATAATCGGATATTACATGCTGTGCAATCTGGTTTTTCAAGCAGTGGACCAGATTTTGGTTCGCCCGAAATTAAATTAATCAACAAACAAAAAATAGCCATGTTATCTGGTAATGGTACTTCATCTTTAAACTATGGCGCACTTTGGCATTTTTTTGAGAGGCAATTACATTACCCTATAACAAATTTAAATACCGAACAATTTACACATACAGATTTAAACAAATTTAATATACTTATTATTCCAAATGGAAATTATAGAAGTATTTTAAACGAAAAAGGGCTAGAAAAAGTTAAGTCTTGGGTTACAAAAGGTGGAAAAGTAATTGCCATTAGCGGTGCGCTTAATGCTTTTGCTGGTAAAAAAGGATTTAAGCTAAAAAAGAATGAAACCGACAAAAAGAAAAAGGATACTACCAACTTAATACCTTATGCTAACAGAGAACGCGAATCTATAAAAAATCTAATTTCTGGTGCTATTTTCAAAACAAAAGTAGATAATACGCATCCTATGGCTTTTGGTTATAGCAACACTTACTTTACACTAAAATTGGGTGCCAGCTCATATAATTTATTTGGTGGAAACAATTACAATATTGCTTATTTAAACAATAAACCAGCAACTATTTCTGGTTTTGCAGGAAGTAACACTCTAAAAAAATTAAATAACTCTTTAGTTTTTGGAGAAGAACGAATTGGTAAAGGAAGCATGATTTACATGGTAGATGATGTTATGTTTAGAAGTTTTTGGGAAAACGGAAAACTGTTTTTAGCTAATGCCATTTTTTTTGTCAATAATAATGTTTTTGAATTATAACTTATTTGTTTAAATTCTTTCACTGAATAATTGTAAACTTTTTTTACTCTTTTTTTATTAGTTTTGCAGGGCTTATATGATAAATAATACAATTATTTTATTAAATGAAACATCCATGATTAATATTTAATTACACAACCAAATGATTATTTAGGATGTTACATGTGACCGTTGAATAACAATAAATATAAACACATGAAACAAAAAGTATTAATCATACTTATCTTAATGGGTTTAATAAGCCTGATTTACGCTATAAAAAAAGGCATCTTTAGTAAAGATGATGATAGTTACACTAGTTTAAAATTACCTGATGTTGTAGATTATAATTTTCATATAAAGCCTATACTTTCTGATAATTGCTATACCTGCCACGGACCCGACGCTAACAAAAGAAAGGCAGGCTTGCAATTAAACACTAAAGAAGGTCTTTTTGGAGTGCTTCCTGAAAATCCAGACCACTTCTCCGTTGTTCCAAATAATGCATCAAAAAGTGCTATTTACAAACATATTACTTCAAACAATCCAGATGAAATCATGCCTCCGCCTGATTCTAAATTAAGCTTGAACAGCTACGAAAAGAAGCTTATTAAAAAGTGGATTAACCAAGGTGCTCCTTATGCAAAACATTGGGCATTTATTCCCCCTGAAAAAGCACCCTTGCCAGAAAATGAGTTTAAGGAATGGGAACAGAATGAAATTGATGCTTTTGTACTTAAAAAAATTGAAGACAATAACCTAAAACCATCAGAGAAAGCAAAAAGAAGTACTTTAATAAGGCGCATAAGTTTAGATTTAACTGGACTTCCTCCAAAACCAGAACACATTAAAAAACTTACCGACGATTTATCAAATGAAAGTATCGAAAAAATTATTGATGCGTTTTTTGCGTTACCAAGTTATGGCGAACAAATGGCTCAAAGCTGGTTAGATGTAGCTCGATATGCCGATTCTCATGGGTATCAAGATGATAGCTACAGAACGATGTGGCCATGGCGCGACTGGGTAATTCATGCTTTTAATAAAAACTTGCCTTACAATAAATTTCTTATATGGCAATTAGCAGGCGATTTACTACCCAACGCTACGAAAGAGCAAATCTTGGCAACAGGATTTAATCGAAATCATCCTATTACTCAAGAAGGCGGAGTAATTCAAGAAGAATACCGCTCTGCATATGTTTCTGATAGAACTAATACTTTAGGAAAAGGGCTTTTAGGTTTAACTTTAGAATGTGCTAAATGTCATGACCACAAATACGATGCACTTTCTCAAAAAAACTATTTTGAATTGTATGCCTTCTTTAATCAGGTAGATGAAATGGGGCTAAGAATGGATGCTGTAGAAGCTAAAAACCAAAAATATTTTGCTGATGCACCATATTTAAAGCTTTCTGATGAAATGATTGAAAAGGAGTTGCCCTTTGTTAAGAAAAAAATAGGAGATACTATTAACGTTATGATTATGAATGATTCCGCTCCAAAAGCTACTTATGTACTTAACAGAGGGAATTACGATGCCCCTTCAGTAGAAGTTAAACCCAATGCACCTGAAAATATTTATCCTTTTTCTGAAGACTTACCAAAAAACCGTTTAGGATTAGCAAAATGGACTACAGATGTTAACAATCCACTTACTGCAAGAGTATTTGTAAATCGGATTTGGAGTCTTTTATTTGGAGAAGGGTTAGTTATTACATCTGAAGATTTTGGTGTACAAGGCAGTTTACCTTCTCATCCTGAATTATTAGATTGGTTGGCACGAGATTTTATGGAGCATGATTGGGATATACAATATCTCTTAAAAAAAATAATGTTATCAGCAACATATCAACAAAGTTCAGAAATAACACCAGAATTAAAAAAAGTAGATCCTGAAAACAAGTTACTAGCACGTGCATCTCGGTTTAGAATGAGTGGTGAAATGATTAGAGATTATGTGCTTACAACAAGTGGTTTATTAAACAATAAAGTTGGAGGCCCAAGTGTAAAGCCTTATCAACCAGAAGGCTTATGGGAAGAAACTAATGCTGGAGGCGATCGAGGAGTGTTAACAAAATACGTACAAGATAAAGGAGATAAACTATACCGCAGATCTTTATACACGCTATGGAAAAGAACCTTGCCACCGCCAAACATGACTATTTTTGATGCACCTAACAGAGATTTATGCGAGGTTAGACGACAAAAAACGAATACACCTCTGCAAGCTTTGGCTTTACAAAATGATGAGCAAATGTTAGAAGCTGCTCGAGTATTAGCGCAACAAGTTGCTCAAAAAAATGAGGATAGCACTGAAATGCTTACAAATATTTTCCAAAGAATATTAGTAAGAAAACCAGACCAAAATGAACTAGATACATTAAAACAATATTATACAGATGCAACAAATGTATTTAAGAATAATAAAGAAAATGCAGAAAAATTATTAGCTCAAGGTGAATATAAAAAGGTAGATACCGATCCAATAAAAACAGCCGCATTAATGCTAACCACGCAAGTAATTTATAATCTAGACGAAACCATTACAAAAGAATAACACTATGGTAAACAAAAAAGATAATACAGAAAATCCTCTAAAAATAAATAGACGTCATTTCTTTTCACAACTTAGTGTTGGTATAGGTTCTATCGCATTGGGTTCCTTATTAATCCCTGATTTATTCAAAAGCAACAATCAAACTTTAGGTAGCAAACCCTTGGGTATTCCCCATTTTGCTCCAAAAGCAAAACGGGTTATTTATCTATTTCAAGCGGGCGCGCCATCGCAATTAGAAACTTTTGATTATAAACCAACCCTTATTAAAAGAATGGGTGAAGATTTGCCAGACTCTGTGCGCAATGGACAACGCTTAACAGGAATGACTTCTGGTCAAGACAAGTTTCCTTTAATGCCATCGGCGGCTGGATTTAAGCAGTACGGACAAAGTGGTGCATGGATTAGTGATTTTTTTCCACATATGGGAAAAATCGCTGACGAGCTATGTATCATAAACAGTATGCATACAGATGCGATTAATCATGATCCTGCCATTACCTTTTTTCAAACAGGGTCACAACAATCAGGAAGGCCCAGTATAGGGTCGTGGTTAAGCTATGGTTTAGGTAATGAGAATCAAAACTTACCTTCATTTGTTGTGCTTACATCAAGAGGTAAAGGCAATAGTCAAGGTTTATATTCAAAATTATGGTCAAGTGGGTTTTTAGACTCTAAACATCAAGGTGTTTTAATGCGTTCTGGTAAAGAACCTGTTTTATACTTAAATGATCCAGATGGTTTATCAAGATCTGATAAAAGACATTTATTAGACCACGTTTCATCACTTAACAAAATGCATCACGTTGAAACAGGTGATGATGAAATTGAATCTCGTATTGCTCAATATGAAATGGCATATCGTATGCAAATGTCTGTTCCAGATGTTATGGATATTAAAAAAGAACCAGAATCAATAACTAAATTATATGGAGAAGATGTGCAAGTAGCTGGTACTTTTGCCGCAAATGCTTTACGTGCAAGAAGACTTGCAGAAAGTGGCGTACGTTTTATTCAATTGTACCATCAAGGATGGGATCAACATGGTAACCTTCCTTCAGAAATGGCTGGACAAGCTAAAGATGTAGATCAAGCCTCGGCAGCACTTATTTTAGATTTAAAACAACGTGGTATGCTAGATGATACTTTGGTTATTTGGGGCGGAGAATTTGGGCGCACTAATTATTGTCAGGGTAAATTTGATCCAAAAACATTTGGTAGAGATCATCATCCAAGAGCCTTTAGCATTTGGATGGCTGGTGGCGGAATAAAACCTGGCATAACATATGGACAAACAGACGAGTTTGGTTATAATGTAGTTAAAAACCCTGTACATATGCATGATTTTCATGCTACTTTAATGCATGCTATGGGTATAGATCATGAGCAATTGACTTATAAATATCAAGGGCGGCGATTTAAACTAACAGACATTGCTGGTAATGTTATTAATGATATTTTAACTTAAAACTACTATGGCCTTTACTATAAAAAAAAGTTGGTCTGACGCTTTAGTTTTTGGGCTCTCTGTATTTCTAATTTTTTGTTTAATTTTCGAATCTTATATCGAGTTACCTCTTCTAGTTGCTTGGTTAGGAAATTGGCATCCTTTAGTACTACATTTTCCAATTGTATTACTAATTTTAACTGTATGCATAAGTCTATTTAATAAAAATATTCCTGGTAATTTACTTACCATTACAACTTTAACGTCTTTATTTACTGCTATTACAGGTTTTTTTTTAAGTCTTGGAGCTAATACTAAAGGTGATATTTTATTTTGGCATCAATGGTTAGGTGCTGGACTTGCCTTACTTACAGCCTTATGGTATTGGTTGGATGGCAACCAACTTGGGCAACATATGCTCACTAAAATACTGCAACTTTCAATAGTTATAATTACTGTTTTTACAGGACATTATGGAGGCATGATTACACACGGAGAAGATTTTTTAGCATTACCTAAGCGAGATGATTTTAAGGATATTCCAAAAAAACCTATAATTTATGAGCATATTGTTGCTAGAATTATAGATGAGAAATGTGCTTCTTGTCATAATCCGAACAAACAAAAAGGCGAATATATTATGACCTCTTTAAGTGATTTAATTAAAGGAGGAAAAATAGGTAAAGCTATTGATTTAGAACATCCAGAAAAAAGTGAATTATTAAAACGCTTACATCTACCTAGAGAAGATGAAGGCCATATGCCACCTTCTGAGAAAAAGCAATTAACAAGTATTGAAATAAAATTGATTGAAGAATGGATTCGTTTAGGCGCTTCAGACACATTACAGCTTAATCATTTAAAAAGTGATTCCCCTTTAGAGGCTTTAGTAAAAACCTATATACAACCAGATGAAAAGTTATCATGGAGTAAACTCCCAGAGATTGACAAAAATATTATTAAAAATTTAAGCACCGAATATTTGACTATCAAGAGATTAGCAAGCAACAATGATGCTTTAAGTTTAAATATGTACAGTCCGCCAAAATATTCAAGTGAAATGGTTACTGACTTGTCTCCAATTGCTCAAAACATTATCACAATGGATTTAAGCAGTCTTCCTATTTCAGGAAAAGAGTTAGCTTTTATTAGTACTTGTATTAACCTCGAAAAGTTAGAAATAGATAGAACTTTAGTAAACGACTCAACAATTACACATTTAAAAACATTAAATAAACTTAAAGTTTTAAAAATTTTTGATACTAACATTACAGATGCTAGTATTGAAACTTTAAATGAACTACAAAATTTAGAAAAGTTGTTTATAAAGAATACAAAAATTACTGATAAAGGTATTTCTAGGCTACAAAAATTGAGTTCTTCAATTCAAATTTCACATGGAATACATGAAGATATTTTATCTTATTTTGTAAAAGATTCCGTTGTAAAAAGCATTAAGGAAAAAGAATAACGCTCTTCGCGTATTATTTCATTTTTAATACTGCAAATTTTCCTTTATTCCAACCATGTACTAAAAGGTATAACTGTTTTGAACCATCAGGATTAACAACTATATGTGGCCATACTTGATGTATATTAGTTAATGTAGGAATATCTAAATCTCCTGGAATTACAGTCGAGACAAGCTCATCTCCAGAATGCACATATATTGGTGCCGATTTTTGTTTCCCTATTGCACTTAAAGCATTAAAAAAATAATGCTCGCTTTTGTATGCTACATTACAAACTAAACTTCCCTTTGGGATTCCGTTAAAAATTTCAATAAACTTTCCCTTTTTTGTAAACTTTACTACTTGACCAGCAGCACGATTAGCAACTAAAATACGGTTTTTATGTGCATATATACCATGTGCTGTTTTAAATTGACCAGGGCTATCTCCTTTTCCTCCCCATGCCAGTTTACCCCAACTCCAAACACCATTTTTTTCTTTTATGGTCATTACAAAATCTCCAGCCGAATACCCATGTGCAACATATAAAGTACCCTTTAAATATGTTACATCAGTAACACCAAAATTACTATCCTCTGAAGCAAAAAATTTATTAGCTTCTTCAAACTTAAATTCAGTTCCAGTAGGTTTTAAAATTTCACTTACAATCTTTCCATCTAAAGTTATTACTAATACTCTTTTGCCTTCTTGTGCAACTGCAAGGTACTTAACGCCTTTATGAACAAAAAATACAATGCCATGAATATTATCTTTTAATCGTGCATCAGTTCCAATAGTTTTCCATTGTTTAAGATCTGGAGTAATCTTACAAAGCCCATAACCAGGAATTCCTGTATATACAATACCTGTTTCAGGATCTTCATTAAAACCTCCATGCATCCCAGGTTCAAATTCATGTGCTTCTTTGGGGAAGGCATAAGTTAAAGCTTTATCCCATGAAAAAATATAATCACCTTGTCCTGTTACTAATTTTGCTTTTTTTGCTACTATATTAGAGTTAGTTGTATTATGCTCATGACTATGGGCAATACCATGTTCGTGATCGTGTGAATGACCATGACTTGAATTTATGCTCTGAGCAACTAAAGAAAATGAAAACCCTAAAAAGAAAATAATTAATAACCCCGCAAGTGATATTTTTTTTGACATGATAAACTTTTATAAATTTTTTGAAAAGTTAATCATTTCTATCTTAATATTCAACAGGTTTTAATATTTAGTATACCCGCTTTAAATATTTAAAAGTAATTTAATTGAGAACTTAAGTTTTTTTAGATATATATTTGACTCATTAAGAGCAATTGACAAACTAGTTTAAAACCTCTGCATAAAGGTCAAAATCTTCAGCTTCAATAATCTTTACATTTGTATACTCGCCAGTTTTTAAATAGGTTTTTGTAGCATCAATAAGCACTTCATTATCCACATCTGGTGAATCAAATTCGGTGCGCCCAATAAAATAGTTGCCTTCTTTTCTGTCTATTACCACTTTAAACTCCTGCCCTATTTTTTGTTGATTTAATTCCCAAGAAATCTGAGATTGAATTTCCATAATCTGATTTGCCCTATCAATTTTTATATCTTCAGCTACATCATCTTCTAAATTATAAGCATGTGTATTTTCTTCATGTGAATAAGTAAAACAACCTAGGCGTTCAAAACGCATATCAGAAACCCATTGTTTTAACTCTTGGAAATTTTGTTCTGTTTCTCCAGGATAACCAACAATAAGGGTTGTTCTTATAGTCATATTAGGAACTCTAGCTCTAAATTCTTTAAGTAGTTTTGTGGTTTTTTCTTTCGTTGTACCACGACGCATACTTTTTAATATATTATCTGAGATATGCTGCAAAGGAATATCTAAATAATTACAAATTTTTGGTTCACGGTTCATTACATCCAACACATCCATAGGAAATCCTGCTGGAAAGGCATAATGTAAACGAATCCACTCTACACCGTCAACTTCAACTAACGCTTCAAGTAATTCGGCTAAATTTCGCTTTTTGTATAAATCTAGTCCGTAATAGGTTAAATCCTGTGCAATAAGAATTAATTCTTTAACACCATTGGTAGCAAGTTTTTTAGCTTCAGTAACAACATCTTCAATAGGTGTGCTTTTATGTTTTCCGCGCATTATTGGAATGGCGCAAAACGAACACGGTCTATCGCAACCTTCTGCAATTTTTAAATATGCATAGTTTTTTGGGGTTGTGGTTAAACGTTCTCCTACTAATTCATGCCTATAATCTGCACCTAAAGCTTTTAATAAACCTGGTAACTCTGTAGTGCCAAAATACTCGTCTACATTAGGGATTTCTTTTACCAAATCTGGTTTATAGCGCTCACTTAAACACCCTGTTACAAAAACTTTATCAACATCACCTTCTTCTTTTTTCTGCACATACTCTAAAATAGTATTCACACTTTCTTCTTTGGCATTATTTATAAAACCACAGGTGTTAATTACTACAATATTACCTTCTTCCTCATGTGTCACATCTTTCCCGTTGGCTTTTAACTGCCCCATTAAGACTTCGCTATCGTAAACATTTTTACTACAGCCCAGAGTTACTACATTAATTTTATTTTTTTTAAGCGTTTTTGTGCGCATATATTGTAAATCAGGGCGCAAAGATACAACTTAATTAAACCTTTTATATATTTTGATAGTCCAAATTTGAAAACGTAGATTCAAGTTACAAGTGCATCATTTATGAAGCTAATTTATAAAAATACTAAATCTCAATAGAAAATATGTTACAAAAAACTTAAAGGCTATGTCCTCTTAAAAAGTTTTTTATTTAAAAAAAGAATCAACAAACTCAAACTTATTAAAAACCTGCAAATCTTCAATACCTTCTCCCACACCAATATACTTTACTGGTATTTGAAACTGGTCTGAAATACCAATTACAACGCCGCCTTTTGCTGTACCATCTAATTTAGTAACGGCCAAACTTGTTACCTCTGTAGCTGCTGTAAATTGTTTAGCTTGCTCAAAAGCGTTTTGCCCTGTAGAACCATCTAAAACCAAAAGCACATCGTTTGGCGTATCATCAACCACCTTTTGCATAACGCGTTTTACTTTGGTAAGCTCGTTCATTAAATTTACCTTATTGTGTAATCGACCAGCGGTATCTATAATAACCACATCGGCATCTTGGGTTACAGCACTTTGTAGCGTATCGAAAGCTACAGATGCAGGATCACTACCCATAGATTGTTTAACTATAGGTACATCTACGCGATCTGCCCATACTTGCAACTGGTCTATGGCTGCAGCTCTAAAAGTATCAGCAGCCCCTAAAACCACTTTTAAGCCTTGTTTTTTAAATTGATGTGCGAGTTTACCAATAGTCGTAGTTTTACCAACACCGTTAACACCTACTACCATAATTACATATGGTTTTTTGTCTTGCGGAATAGTAAATTCTGTATCTTCACCAGAATTGGTTTCACTCAATAATCCTGCAATTTCTTCACGGAGAATTTTATTAAGCTCGTCAGTCCCTAAATATTTGTCTTTTGCTACGCGTTCTTCAATACGGTCAATAACTTTTAAAGTGGTATTTACGCCAACATCTGAAGAAACTAAAACTTCTTCTAGATTATCTAAAACTTCATCATCTACTTTAGATTTTCCTGCTACGGCTTTACTTAATTTACCAAGGAAACTGGACTTAGATTTTTCTAATCCTTTGTCTAGTGTTTCTTTCTTTTCTGATGAAAATATTTTTTTTAAAAAACTCATTGTTTTGTTGGTTGATTGTTGTTGAGCTGTTAGGCTCAATATCATTTTGCTTTTGCGCTAGGGATTGAGGTTTTGTTGAAGCTCTTTTTGTGTTGTTGCTTCCCTATCTGCCGACTGGTAAGTATGTAACTCAAAAAAGCGCCTGCCGAAAGCCCGACCCTTGTGGTAACACTCATATTGTTATTGTCAATTTTCGCACCACATTTTTTTACTGCAATTATGACAGAAAACGACTCAAATATAAACATAAAAAAACTGCTTTCTTAATGAAAGCAGTTTATAATATTTTATGTAATTAGTTTTACTTTTTATTTAAAAAGTCGTTTACTAAATCTGGACTCATAATAGACTCAACAAACGTGTAAGCTCCTGTTTTAGGAGACTTTACCATCTTTATAGCTTTTGTTAATCTTTTTGATCCTGTTTGTAATGATGCTACTGCTTTTTTTGCCATGACTATTACTTATTATTTTATCTCTTTATGAACTGTCATACGCTTAAGAATTGGATTAAATTTTTTAATCTCCATTCTATCTGGCGTGTTTTTTTTGTTTTTTGTAGTAATGTAACGAGAAGTTCCTGGTTTTCCAGACTCTTTGTGTTCTGTACATTCTAATATTACTTGTATTCTATTACCTTTCTTTGCCATGTCTTTTACTTATTAAATAAATGCAGCTGTTTTTATAAAAACCCTTTAGATTTTGCTTCTTTAATTGCTGCAGAAACACCAATTTTATTAATTGTTTTTAAAGCAGATGTAGAAACTTTTAAAGTTATCCATTTATCTTCTTCTGGAATGTAAAAACGTTTCTTAACTAAATTAGCATTAAACCTGCGTTTAGTTTTGTTCATTGCATGAGACACATTGTTTCCAACCATTGCCTTCTTTCCTGTAAGTTCACAAACTCTTGACATTATTTATAACTTTAGTTTTTTGTTTCTTAAAATCGAGGTGCAAATATACAAATTCTTTATATTATCCCAACCTAATTTTTATCTATTTTTTAAAATTTCTTTTTGAAGCATTTCAAAAGCTTTATTTACTGCTTTATTTATAACTTTTGTACGGTGATTTCCCATATTAAACCCTTCTGAAAACACACCTTTTTTTGTTGCTATAGCAATAAAAACGGTACCAACATTAGCATTTGAATCACCTTTTTCTGGACCAGCATTTCCTGTAGTGGCGATAGCATAGTCTGATTTAAATAATGTTAATGCATTTTTTGCCATGGCCTCGGCTACTTTTAAACTAACAACAGTATAGGCATCAATAATATCTTTTGACACCCCCAAAACATCAATTTTAGATTGGGTTGCATAGGTTACTAATCCACCTTTAAAATATGCTGAAGCACCTGCATTTGCAGTTATATGCTCAGCAATTTTACCGCCTGTACAGCTTTCGGCTACAGCGAGCGTTTTACCAAATTTTACTAATTGCTTTCCTAAAACGACTTCAATAGATGACTCTTCATCTTCAAAACCTACAAATTCATCTTTTATTAAAGGCAATAGTTGATCTATTTGCTGCTGTACTTCGCTATTAATTTGCTCTTTATTTAATCCTTTTGCAGTTAAACGCAATCTTAATTTTCCTAGGTTTGGTAAATAAGCAAGCTTAATGTGCCTTGGCAAAGCATCTTCCCAATCTTCAATTCTTGCAGCCAATGTACTTTCGCCAACTCCATAAACCAACAGAGTTTTATGTAATATGTATGGGCAATTAAAAGTGGTTTTTAATTTTGGAATAACCTCGTCTTCCATTAAAGCTTTCATCTCAAAAGGCACTCCTGGTAGGGAGATAAAAATCTTATCGTTTTTAGGAATCCACATCCCTGGTGCGCTACCAAATTTATTCATTAAAGCAGTTGCCTTTGATGGAATTAAAGCTTGATCTTTATTGACTTGAGCAAGTGGTTGTTTTATATGTTTTTCCCAGAGAAGTTCGATGTTTTTTAATACGGAAGCTTCGCGAACTAAAGTATCATTAAAATATTTAGCAATGGTTTTTTTAGTAACATCATCTTTTGTTGGCCCTAATCCACCTGTTAAAATAATGATATCTGCTTTTTCTTCGGCCTCTTTTAACGCTTTAATAATGTGATCCTTATCATCTGGTATGGAAGTAATTTGACAAACAGAAACCCCTATTTTATTAAGCTTTTTTGATATAAATGCAGAATTAGTATCTATAACTTGACCAATAAGCAACTCGTCGCCTATGGTAATTATTTCAGCTTGCATTACAGATTAAAATCAGATTTTATCTCAACTAAAGCCTTGTTAACAGCAGTTATAACAATATCAAGTTGAGCCGTAATATCCATATCTGTTTTAGTGAATTTCCCCCAATCTTGCACTTCTATTAATGTGTCAAGCACACCCAATTCAAACAAATCTACAGTTGGTTTCATTTTGTGTGCTGCTTGATAAGCTTCATGAAAATCTTTTTCAGCTACCGCCTTTTTTAGGCGATCAGCATCAACCGAAACTTCTTCTATAAATGTTTCTGCTAATGTTTTAATAAAATCTTCATCGTTATCAGCTAACTCGCGTACTCTAAATAATTTATAATGTTGCTCCATTTATTTTACTGTTATTGAAAACATTTCTTTATCCTCTATAAATCCTTTTAATTTATCGTTAGCAACAACTTTGCCAACTCCAGATGGTGTGCCTGTAAATATAATATCTCCAATCTTTAAAGTAAAATATTTTGACACATATTCTATTAATTCATCTATTTTCCACAACATATGACTTGTATTTCCTTGCTGTACTATACTATTGTTATTTTGTAACGAAAAATTGATATCGTTTACATTTTTAACAGTATCAACAGATAGCCAATTACCTACTACTGCTGCACCATCAAAAGCTTTTGCTTTTTCCCAAGGTAGCCCTTTGGCTTTTAATTGCGCTTGCAAATCGCGAGCTGTAAAGTCTATTCCAAGTCCGATTTCATTATAATATTTATGGGCAAATTTTTTATCGATATGCTTCCCTACTCTATTTATTTTTACCAAAACTTCAACTTCGTGGTGCACATCTTCTGAAAAATCTGGAATAAAAAAGGGTTGTTTTTTAAGAAGAATTGCCGTATCAGGTTTTAAAAATAGAACTGGACTAGAAGGTTTTTCGTTTTCTAGTTCTTTAATGTGTTCGGTATAATTTCTACCAATGCAAATAAGTTTCATCTCTAGATTAATTAGATTTTTAAAAAAAAGACAATTTAGAAATCACCCTAGTTTGTTATTTAAACTTTTAAGTTTTATTGCAGTTAATACCTTTTTAGTGTATAATGGAAAATCAGCATTTAGCAACCATCCAAAATACCCAGGCTCTTTCTCTAAAACTTCAGTTACTAATTTACCTTTATGCTTTCCGAAAGAAAAACATTCTTCGCCTTCTTTATTATATGCAATAAATCCTGCAAAGTCTGCAAACTTTTTTCGTGAGCTAAATTCTGCTAAAAATTTGGTATCGTTTTCTACTTCTTCATATTTAGCAATTTGTGCTTTTAAAACTTCATATGTAGCATTTGTATCAGCCTCAGCACTATGCGCTCCATCTAAATTTTTATCACAATAAAATTTGTATGCAGCACTTAATGTACGTTGTTCCATTTTATGAAAAATAGTTTGAACATCAACTGATAAACGGTTTTTCATATCAAAATCTACCTCAGCACGCAGCATTTCTTCTGCTAAAAGCGGAATATCAAATCTGTTGGAATTAAATCCACCCAAATCTGAATCTTTAATAAGGTTATAAATTTCTTTGGCTAATGCTTTAAACGTTGGCTTATTTGCCACATCTGCATCTGAAATACCATGAATTTCGGTAACCTCTTTAGGGATTGGGATTTCTGGATTTACCCGCCATGTTTTGCTTTCTTCTTTTCCGTTAGGGTAAACTTTTAGTATAGCAATCTCAACAATGCGGTCTTTGGTAATATTTATTCCTGTGGTTTCAAGGTCGAAAAAGCAGATGGGTTTTGTTAGATTTAATTGCATTAGCTAATTTTTAAGTGTAAAGGTATTAAACTTGTTAAAGTGAGAAAAAATAAAAGAGGCTATCTTAAATATTGTTTTATTAATTTTCATATTTCTCTATCACTATCCCAAGCTTCTAAATAATCTTTAACTGCTTTTACAAATTGCCCTCCTAAAGCACCATTTACAACACGGTGGTCGTAAGAATGCGATAAAAACATTTTATAACGAATACCAATAAAATCACCTTCTGAAGTTTCGATAACTGCTGGTACTTTACGTATAGCTCCTAATGCCAAAATACCTACCTGTGGTTGATTGATAATTGGTGTTCCCATAATGCTACCAAATGTGCCCACGTTAGTAACTGTATAAGTGCCACCTTGAATATCGTCTGGTTTTAATTGATTTAAACGCGCTCTATTTGCTAAATCGTTAACCTGCTTGGTCATACCAACTAAATTAAGCTGGTCTGCATTTTTTATAACAGGTACAATTAAATTACCATCTGGTAAAGCCGCAGCCATACCCAAATTAATATTTTTCTTTTTTATAATAGTATCGCCCTTTACGGAAATATTCATCATTGGAAAATCACGCAGTGCTTTGGCAATGGCTTCCATAAAAATTGGGGTAAAGGTTAGGTTTTCTCCTTCGCGCTTCATAAAACCATCTTTAACTTTCTTTCTCCAATTCCAAATTTTAGTTACATCGGCTTCTATAAAACTTTGTACATGCGCTGAAGTTTGAATAGATTCAACCATATGATGTGCAACAAGTTTGCCCATTCTGGTCATTTCAATAATCTCATCTTCACCACTTGCAATTACAGGTACTGGTACTGTTTTTTGTTGTGGCTCCGCTTTTACAACTGGTTTTGTAGATGCCTTTTCTACCTTAGTAGAACCTCTATTTTCTAAATAAGCTAAAATATCATTTTTAGTAACGCGTCCGTCTTTTCCTGAACCTGTAATGGTGTCTAATTCATTTTGAATAATCCCTTCTTGTTTGGCTATGCTCTTTACCAAAGGCGAATAAAAACGTCCTTTAGCAGAACTAATTGAAGTTACCTCATCTTTTGCAACAGATATTGTTTGTGCTACAGCTTCAACTGCTACTCTTTCCTTATTTTCACTTTCAGTAACTACCTCTCTTTGAGTATCAGAAACATCATCTCCTTCAGTTTCTATAACGGCAATAACTTGACCTACTTGTACAACATCATCAACATTAAAACGTTTTTCTATTAAAACACCATCAACCTCACTGGGTACTTCGCTATCAACTTTATCTGTTGCTATTTCTAACACAGCTTCATCCATTTCTATAGTGTCTCCAACTTCTTTTAACCAAGACGTTATTGTTGCTTCTGCAACAGATTCACCCATTTTTGGTAATTTAAGTTCAAACTTTGCCATTTCAATAATATAATTCTTGTATTTTAATTTTAGTTTGCAAAATTAATAAAAAATAGACTATTTTTTTAAATTATCTACAATAATAATTATTCCAAAATAATAATTTCTCCCCTACTTGTTGCATCATTACTACCTAATATAAAATTAGAATTTTCAGGTAATATTTTATAGGTTATAGATTTGATTTTATTAACATTTTCAATCATACTAATAATTCTTTTATAACCCAATACTTTAGCATCAAATATAACTTCTGTATGCTTTTGAATTGTAATTAAATCTGATTTTAAAATCACATCTTTCTTTAATGCAAATTTAAGCTTTTCGTTACTCTTATCAGAAATAAAAACATATTCTTCTATAGGTGTCTCTTTTTTAACTGGTGTTTTTCTAAATACATAAGCCAATTTAATACCAAACCAAACCAATACATCTACCAACCAATTCTTTTGAAAGTGTTTTTTATAAAATATTTGCATAGCACTATAAAAACGATGCGCATAAAATCTGTCTCTTAAAGTACTTTCTCCTTTAAAATGAATAATTGTAGTATCAGAATAATAGTAATTATCATAGCCTTTTTTTAAAATTTTATATGATAAATCGATGTCTTCTCCATACATAAAATAATCTTCATCAAAACCATTTACTTTATTATAAATGTCTCGTTTCATAAACATAAAAGCTCCAACTAATATATCAACTTTTCCTGTTTCGTTTTCATTTAAATGATTTACATAATAATCTTTAGAATTACCTAATAATTTTTTTAAGGCTACTTTTACATAAGGAATATTTCGTTTACTTTCTGGTAAAAAATCGCCTGCTCCATTTATTAGCTTACATCCTACAATACCTAATTTTTCTTTATTTTGAACAAACTGTAACAGTTTAGAAAAAGTATCTTCTGCAACAACTGTATCTGGATTTAATATACAAATGTATTCGCCCTTGGACTGTAAAACACCTATATTATTCCCTTTTGAAAAACCAATATTTTTTTTATTTTCAATGAGTTTTACATTTGGAAATAAGGCTTTTACCATGCTACAACTGCTATCTTCAGAATTATTATCTACCACAATAATTTCTGCATCAATGTTTAAAATAGCAGCTTGTACACTTTTTAAACAGAGTTGTAAAAAGTAATGCACATTGTAATTAAGTATGACAACTGAAAGCTTCAAATTGAGAGATTATAATTTTAAAGAGGTTTCAAACGGAATTCTATTTACAATACTTCTTCCTAACGTAATTTCATCGGCATACTCTAGTTCATCGCCAACCGAAATACCCCTTGCAATAGTTGATGTTACAACATTATACTCTTGAATTTGTTTATAAATATAAAAATTGGTGGTATCTCCTTCCATAGTAGAACTTAACGCAAAAATAAGCTCTTTAACATCACCTTGCTTTACTTTTGCAACTAATGTTTTAATATTCAAATCGTGTGGTCCAATGCCATCTATTGGAGATATTTTTCCACCTAAAACGTGGTAAAGCCCCCTAAAAGAACTTGTGTTTTCAATAGCCATTACATCTTTAACATCTTCAACCACACAAATAATGGTTTCGTTTCTATTTGGGTTTGCACATATTTCGCATAAATTAACATCACTAATATTATGGCAAGATTTACAAAACCTTATTGTATTACGCATAGTTTGTAATGCTTGTGAAAGTGCAGTAGTTTGCTCTTTAGGTTGCCTTAATAAATGCAACACTAAACGCAATGCAGTGCGTTTACCAACCCCTGGTAATTGAGACATTTCGTTAACAGCACGCTCTAATAATTTAGAAGAAAACTCCATGGTTGCGAATTTACTATTTATTCTGAACTTGTTTTAAAATCTTATTAACTTTTACGTATTTTGTGAATTGAAAACAACTTTATATGACTGCTGCACAAATTCTTTTACTTATTGCTGGCTATTTTGGCTTACTCATTATAATATCTTATTTAACTGGAAAAGACGACAGTAACGATGTGTTTTTTAAAGCTAAAAAGCAATCACCTTGGTATTTGGTAGCTTTTGGAATGATTGGAGCTTCTCTTTCTGGAGTAACTTTTATATCAGTACCAGGAATGATTGGCGGTCAAGAATTTGCCTACATGCAAGGTGTTTTTGGTTTTTTCGTTGGTTATTTATTCATCTTATTAATACTACTTCCATTATATTATAAGCTAAATGTCACATCTATCTATCAATATTTAGAGCAACGTTTTGGAAAGGTAAGTTATAAAACAGGTGCTTTTTTCTTCTTACTTTCTAGAGTAACTGGTGCTTCATTTAGATTGTATCTAGTAGCTCTATCAATGCAGTATATTGTTTTTGAACAACTAGGGGTTCCTTTTTGGTTAACTGTTGTGGTTTCTATTGCTTTAATTTGGCTATACACTAATAGAGGTGGTATAAAAACTATTATTTGGACTGACACTTTACAAACATTAGCAATGCTAGTTTCAGTTGCGGTTGGTATTTATTTGATAAACCAAAAATTAGATTTTACAGTATTTAGTATGTTGCAATCTGAATCGTTTTCAGCAAAAAGTCAGATTTTCTTTTTCGATGATCCAAATGCTACAACTTATTTCTGGAAATACTTTATTGGCGGCATTTTTATAGCTATCGCCATGACTGGTTTAGATCAAGATATGATGCAAAAAAATTTAACTTGTAAAAACAAAAAAGAAGCCCAAAAAAATATGTTTACTATGGCTGCTTTAGTAGTTGTTGTAAATTTTGCCTTTTTATCCCTTGGTGCTTTATTATTTATATACGCCGATAAATTTAACTTACAAATACCTGTTGTTAACAATATTACAAGAACCGATTTGTTGTTTCCAGAAATTGCCATGAACCAAGGTTTGGGTGCTGCCTTATCTGTAACGTTTCTTATTGGTTTAATTGCTGCTGCTTATAGTAGTGCAGATAGCGCATTAACATCATTAACCACTTCGTTTTCTGTAGATTTTTTAAACATTCAAAAAAGACCACAAGCAGAACAAAAACCTCTGCGTAAAAAAGTGCATATTGCTGTTTCTTTTTTACTTATAATTGTTGTTATTATTTTTAACAATCTTGAGGGCAATGTGGTTAACAATTTATTCAAATTTGCTACTTATACATATGGCCCGTTATTAGGGTTATTCGCTTTTGGTATTTTAACTAAGCGCCTAATAAAAGACAAATATGCGTGGATTGTTGCTATTTTTTCTATTATCATTAGCCTTGTAATAACGTCTTTACCAGAAAGTGTTTTAGGTGCTTATAAGTTTCATTGGGAAATTTTACCACTAAATGGGCTTATTACGTATTTAGGTTTAATACTGATTAGTAGAAAGCAAAACTAAAGTACAAGCTGCTTCAAAATCAATATTGTTTTCTTTCAATATTTTATAAAACCCTGGGTTTTCTGTTCCTGGGTTAAAAATTACACGTTTGGGTTTTAAAGACACTAAATAGTCGTAATAATATCTTTGTTGCTTAGGGTTTAAATACAACGTTACTGTATTAATATCTGTATATTGTCTTAATTCGACATCAATATTTATCCCTGCAACTTCTCCTGCTCTCAAACCAAAAGCTAAAACCCTAAAACCTTTATTTACAAGCTTTTGAATTACAAAATTAGAATACCTATTTGGCTTTAACGAAGCTCCAAATACCAATGTTTTTTTACTCATATGTTAAAAAGATGTTAATACTTGTAAATATAGTAACATAATTCAAGATTAAGCGTCTACTTAATATCATTAAATAATCAATCAAAAAAACAAACAGAGTTCGAATGAAAAATTTATTTTTCGTGTGCTTATTATTATTTTCAATAGTCGCACAAGCACACACAACAGACCCAGAAAATAACGCCGACAAAACGGGTACAATCTCAGGAACAGTATTAGATGCCAAATTAAAGCAGCCCTTACCTTATGTAAATGTTATTATTAAAAACACTTCAGGCGAAATACTAACTGGTGGTATTACTTTAGATGATGGTTCTTTTGAAATTAAAAATATAGCCGAAGGGAAAGTAAAAGTTAATATTCAATACATAGGATATAAAGCCATTACTAAAAATGTTACTATTGGTAAAGAAAACTACAAAGTAAATCTTGGTAATATTTTGTTAGAAGAAGAAGTTGAAGGTTTAGATGAGGTAACAGTAATAGCAGAAGTCTCTACAATACAACAAAAGGTAGACAGAAAGATAATTACTGTTGGAAAAGACTTAACTACTGCAGGAGCTACAGCTAGTGATATTATGAATAACATCCCTTCTGTAAACGTAGACCAACAAACAGGCAATATTAGCTTACGCGGTAACGAAAATGTAAGAGTAATGATAGATGGTAAATTAAGCAATGTACCTGTTGCACAATTACTTAAACAAATTCCGTCTACTTCTATTAAATCGATTGAATTGATTACCAACCCCTCTGCAAAATACAATCCTGAAGGCATGAGTGGTATAATAAATATTAAGCTTCATAAAAATACGCAAATTGGTTTTAATGGAAACATAAATTTTGGGTTAACCAAAGAAATATTTGCCAAATTTAATAGCTCTGTCGACTTGAATTACCGCAACGGAAAATTCAACTTTTATGGCAATTATGGAAATAATATTGGTAAATACGACAACTTTGGAGGCATAAACCGTTTAGATGATAATTCGCGTCAAGATTTTAAATTTGGCAACAATAACAAATCCCACCTATACAAATTTGGTGTTGATTTTTACGTAAACGATAAAAATACCATCTCGCTTTTTACCAATCAAAACACCTTTTCTGGTGATGGCTTTGGCAATACACTTATTACATTTCCCTCACTATCTCAACGGCAATTGTTTAACAATATAAGTGAGAATAGATCTAGTCAATATAATGTAGTCTACAAACATAAATTTTCTAACGAAGATGAAACTTTAGATATTGAGATAGATTATAACGATTTTAATAGCGATGAAGATGCTAACTTTAATTTTATTAACTTTAGTTTTCCTCCAAGCTATAGCGATTTTGTAGACACCAACCGAGGTCAAACTACTATAAACATAGATTATGTAAACCCATTAAATGAGGAGTCTAAACTAGAGATAGGCATAGAAGCACGTTTATTTAGCACAGATGTCGATTATACGTCTACAGGACAAAGTTTTTCTAGTTCTGGAAACATTATTCAAACTCCAAGCACTGATTTTGAGTACAATCGGGATATTTATTCTGCATATACAACTTACAGCAAAAGTTTTAAAAAATGGAGCTACCAAGTTGGTGCCCGTATAGAAACTGTTACCGAAGACGCCAATGCGTTTAGAGCATTTAATAACAATACTAATGAAACCATCCCTTTTAAAAATGATTACTTTCAAGTATACCCATCAATATTTATAAGTTACGAAGCCTCAGATAAAAACACATATCAAGTTAGTGCAAGTCGTCGGGTAGATCGCCCAGGGTTACAACAAGTAAACCCAATTCGAGAATGGAGTACACCTAGGGTTTCTTCCTACGGAAATACAGAATTACAACCACAATTTACAAACTCTATTGAAGCAAACTATACACGTAAATTAGAAAAAGGTAGTATAACTGGCGGTGTGTTTTTTAGAATTATTGAAGATAACATTAATAGATATGTGCGAATTGACAGAACCGATATTACTTCTGGAAATGTTATTTTATCTTATAACAACTTTAATAACACCACAGCATATGGTATAGAACTATCTAGCAATTACCGCCCAACAAAATGGTGGAGTTTAAATGGTAGTTTTGATTTATACTCGCAAGAACAAACAGGTATAACAGAGTTTATTGATAACTCAGATATCCAAAATGCAACGATTAATGATATTAAAACAAATAAAACTACGGTAAATAACATTGCTTGGAATTTAAGAGTATTTAACAACTTTAAGGCTTCTAAAAAATTAAGCTTTTCTTTATTTGCTATGTATCGTGGGCAAGAAAAAGGAGTACAATTTACTAGAGAACCTATGGTGATGCTAAATACAGGAATGCGTTACAGTTTTCTTGAAAACAATAGAGCAACATTTAGCTTTAATTACAGTGACATTTTAAATAGTATGAAATTTGAATTTGAAGCAAGAAGTCCTTTTCCTAGTAATGGTATCTTTAATTGGGAAAGCAACACATGGAATATTGCTTTATCATACAGGTTTGGCGGTGGCAAATACAAGGCCTTAACAAGAAAACAACGTGATAACAACGAAAAGTCTGGCGGCGGAGGCTTTCTGTAAAAATAATTTAATTACCTGCATAATAGTTGATGGTTAGTGTTAATGCACGGTTATTAAATAAGAAAACCCAAAGGAGATATCTTTTGGGTTTTTGTTTATCTATTTGTTAATACATTTTGTAAAAAAAAAATGTTAAAACTGTTAAAACTATAGTGTTTAATGCAATAAAAATTAAAATTAAACGTTATAAATATAGGGCGAAAAAGTAATTATTTTAAGAGTTAGTCACCTTCATTTAACAAAATTTTCGTTAATCATGACTTCACATGATTAAAAAACCTAAGTTGTTAATATTAAAGTTGTTAAAAAATATAATAAAATTAAATCCTCTTTAACGTCATTTAAATACAGTTTATCAAGTTTAGCTTAGCGAAACCAATGTTGCTTATTAGGGTGTTAAAATATTTTGACAGGCTTTATATGACAAAAAAATTACTTTTAAGACAACCTCTACTTTTGTTTTAACATATTACCACTTAACAATAGCACTCCCCCATGTAAAGCCACTACCAAAAGCAGCTAAAACAACATTATCTCCAGATTTTATTTTACCTTCTTCCCAAGCTTCTGTTAAAGCAATAATTACGGATGCGGCAGTAGTGTTACCATATTTTTGAATATTATTAAACACCTGATCATCACTTAATGCAAATTTCTTTTGAATAAATTGAGCTATACGCAAATTAGCTTGATGCGGAATAAGCATATCTATATCATCTTTATTTAATCCATTCTTCATTAAACCTTCCATAATAACTTCACTAAAACGCACTACGGCATGTTTAAAAACAAATGTGCCATCCATATATGGAAAATACGACAAATCCTCTTCTTTAGCTTCTAATATTTGAGGCACCCAATGTTTAATACTAGGCGATTCAACAATAAGTTTATCGGCATACTTACCTTCACTATGTAAATGGGTAGACAATATTCCTTTTGATGTATCTTCTTCTCTCGATAGAACACAGGCACCGGCTCCATCACCAAAAATAACTGTAACACCTCGACCTCTAGTTGTTTTATCTAACCCATTAGAATGGTACTCTGCACCAACAACCAAAATATTTTTGTACATGCCTGTTTTTATAAATTGATCGGCAACCGAAATAGCATATATAAAACCAGAACATTGATTTCTAATATCAATAGCTCCAATATTTTTTAAACCTAGTAGTTCTTGTATTTGCACACCGCATCCTGGAAAATAATAATCTGGTGTCATAGTTGCAAATACAATAAAATCGATATCGTCATTTGAAAGTCCAGAACGTTCTATAGCTATTTTAGAAGCTTTTGCACCCATAACTGCAGATGTATCATCGGTGCCTTCTTTTATCCAGCGGCGTTCTTTTATACCTGTTCGCTCTTGTATCCAAGCATCATTTGTATCCATCATTTTGGATAAATCATCATTTGTAACCACATGCTCAGGAACATACTTACCTAAACCTATTATTTTTGAGTTATACATAATTTATATTTTTGATAAACATAAAATTACAAATTATGAACTTAATAAAACCAAAAGCTTTAAACAAATATTAATTCACACATTTTTACAAATAACCTCTTATACTTTATTAACACTTTTATAACTTTTTAATTTTTTTTAAAGAACCCAACGACAGTTTTAGGGCTCAACTTGTTGCTAATGGAAAAGCTGCAATTGATGCTGTTGACAATCTGGGATATATTGACAGAACTAGAGTAACCGTTGGCGGACATTCTTAAGGCGCATTTATGGTTGCTAACCTTTTATTGCATTCAAATCTTTTGCTGCAGGAATTGCCAGAAGCGGAGCCTATAACCGTACATTAACACCTTTTGGTTTCCAAAGTGAAGAGTGCAGCTATTGGGAAGCACCAGAAGTTTATTATACCATGTCTCCATTTATGCATGCCGACAAAATGAAAACACCTATGCTTTTAATACATGGCGAAGCCGATAATAATTCGGGCACATACCCTCTACAAAGCGAGCGCTATTTTAATGCATTACAAGGCCTTGGAGCTCCAGTAAGGTTAGTAATGCTACCAAAAGAAAGCCACGGCTACAGAGCTAGAGAATCTGTAATGCACTTACTTTGGGAACAAGACCAATGGCTTGAAGAATACGTAAAAAATAAGCCAAGTGTTACAACACAAAAAGAAACATTGAAAAAATAATTCATTTAAAAAGGCTGTATTAAAAGTAATTTTTTGTCATATAAAGCCTGTCATAATATTTTAACACCCTAATAAGCAACATTAGTTTCGACAAGCTCAACCTATAAATTGAATTACAATAATTTTTAAGGCAGCCTATTTTTTATGCCAACTTGTCATTAAAACATAGTTGGCATTTTTGTTGTCTAGTAATGTAGCAAACAATATATAACATAAAATTTACATATTATGACAAAAGGAAATATTAATGTTTCGGTAGAGAATATCTTTCCTCTCATTAAAAAATTCTTGTATAGCGATCACGAAATATTTTTACGCGAGCTAATTAGTAATGCCACAGACGCTACTTTAAAATTAAAACATTTAACCAATATTGGTGATGCTAAAGTTGAATATGGCAATCCGCAAATTGAAGTTAAAATAGATAAAGAAGGCAAAAAACTTCATATTATCGATCAGGGTTTAGGAATGACAGCTAATGAGGTTGAAAAATACATTAATCAAGTTGCGTTTTCTGGAGCTGAAGAGTTTTTAGATAAATACAAAGACTCTGCTAAAGATTCTGGAATTATTGGGCATTTTGGTTTAGGCTTTTATTCTGCATTTATGGTTGCTGAAAAAGTTGAAATCATTACAAAATCTTATAAAGATGAACCTGCAGCACATTGGACGTGCGATGGCTCGCCAGAGTTTACTTTAGTTGAAGCCGACAAAAAAGACAGAGGCACAGAAATTATTCTTCATATTACCGATGATGACAAAGAGTTTTTAGAAGAAGCCCGTATTCGTGAGTTATTATTAAAGTACAATAAGTTTATGCCTGTTGCAATTAAGTTTGGAACAAAGGAAATAAACGACCCAGATTTTACGCCTAAAACCACAAAAGATAAAGACGGTAAAGAAACTACAGAACCGCATAAACAAATTACAGTTGATAATATTATTAACAATCCAAATCCTGCGTGGACTAAACAGCCAACAGATTTGAAAGATGAAGATTACAGTGGTTTTTACAGAGAGTTGTACCCAATGCAATTTGAAGAGCCGTTATTTAATATTCATTTAAATGTAGATTATCCGTTTAATTTAACTGGGATTTTGTATTTCCCAAAAATGACAAACGATTTAAACATTCAAAAAGATAAAATTCAACTGTACCAAAATCAGGTTTTTGTAACCGATAATGTTGAGGGTATTGTACCAGAATTTTTAACCATGTTGCGTGGTGTAATTGATTCTCCAGATATTCCTTTAAACGTATCGCGTAGTTATTTACAAGCCGATGGTGCTGTAAAAAAGATTTCATCTTACATTACCAGAAAAGTAGCCGATAAACTAAAATCTTTGTTTAATAATAACCGCGAAGATTTTGAAGCCAAATGGAATGATATTAAAATTGTTATTGAGTACGGTATGCTTTCTGAAGAAAAATTCTTTGAAAAAGCTGATGCCTTTGCATTATACCCAACCGTAGATGGCAAATATTACACTTACGAAGAGCTTTACAACAAAATTAAAGCAAAACAAACCGATAAAGATGACAAGCTAGTTATACTTTATACTTCAAATAAAGACGAGCAGCATAGTTATATTGAAGCAGCTAAAGCCAAGGGGTATGAGGTTTTACTTTTAGATTCGCCAATAGTATCGCATTTAATGCAAAAGTTAGAAACCACTAAAGAGAAGATTTCTTTTGCACGTGTTGATGCCGATCATATTGATAAAATTATTCAAAAAGACGAAAACAAAATTTCTAAGCTAGACGAAGATCAAACTAAAGCATTAGACGAGCTTTTAAAAGCCGTTATTCCTTCTGAAAAATTTACGATTCAATTAGAACCTATGGATAGCGATGCTGCTCCTTTTATGATTACGCAACCAGAATTTATGCGCAGAATGAAAGAAATGCAAGCTACTGGCGGCGGCGGAATGAATATGTTTGGTAACATGCCCGAAATGTACAACCTTGTTGTAAATACCAACTCTGAATTGGTTGGCGAAATTTTAGGCACTAAAACCAAAAAGAAACAAGAACGTTTAATAAACCAAAGCTTAGATTTAGCGCGATTATCTCAAGGTTTGCTTAAAGGTGAAGAATTAACAAACTTTATTAAGCGTAGCTACGATATGATAAAGTAATACCTTTTCTTATTAGATTATGGTATAAAGTTAATTTACAATTAATAATTTTTAAATAGTAAACAAGGCTATCTTGACAATAAGTTTTATGCTATAATAAGCCTATTAAAATATTTTCAAGACAGCCTTTATTTACTTATAATGAATCTAAAGGGCTTTTTATTTTAGACATACTTCTTGGTGTTACTTTGGTATATACCTGGGTCGTTTTAATAGAATTATGCCCCAATAACTCTTGAATAAAACGCATATCTGCTCCAGACTCTAAAAGATGTGTTGCATAACTATGTCGCAAACCATGAATGCCAATTTCTTTTTTTATCCCAGCTTTAATCATAGATTTTTTAAACACTTGCTGTAAACTAGATTTTGCATAGGCACCACCATATTGTCCTTCTAGCAAATATATATTAGGTTTATAGGCTTTGTAATACGCTCTTAATAAGCTTAAAATACTAGTGGGTAATGGCACATAGCGATCTTTTTTTCCTTTAGCCCCTTGTATATGTACAACCATTCGTTTACTATCAATATTGTTTATTTTTAATGCTACGACTTCAGAAACCCTTAAACCCATCCCGTAAGATAACTGTAAAGCCAATTTATGTTTAAGATTGGTTGTAACTCTAAAAAGCTTTTTAATTTCAGTTTTACTTAACATTTTAGGAAGTGTAAGTGGCTTTTTAGGTCTAGGAATATCGAAAAACATTCTAGGTTTGTGTAGTACTTGCTCAAAGAAAAACTTAATAGCATTTATTTTGCCATTCATTTTGCGTTCGCCCATTTTTTCGACCTCAATACAATAAAAAAAATAATCCTTTAAGCGTTTAGGCGACAAATTGCCAACATAAAAATCATCTAATAAATTTAGCAAGTGATTAAACTCAGCCAAATAGATACGTTTTGTGCTAGAGCTATATTTTTTTAGTGTTAGTTGCTTATCTAAATCTAAATAGGCTTTTTGATTTATAGGATGAATTTTAAACACCTTATTTGCAGCATAATTTTTGGCTTTTATATTTAATGCCTCTCTAACAACGGGTAAATCTGGCAAATACCAGGCTTTTTTTGTAGAACTCCATTTGGCTGATGGGAAGCGCTTACGTAAATCATTTATTAAACCTTTATTATAAGGAAACTTAATAAAAACAACCTGTTTTTGTTTATGCTCAGCACATTGAAATGTATAGTTTTTAAAATTCATACAGGCATTTTATATAACAATATTGTAAAAATAATAAAAATGTTATACAAAATACATGACTTAACAACTTCTTTTAAACTAGATATATTGTACGTTTTAAAATAATTAGTATATTTGAAATAAGACATATAAATACAGAGTTATTTATGTGTTGTGTGCCATTTGAAAAAACGACCTATTGACAAAGACAATTCAAATAATATTTAAGCATTACTTAATTGGATTGACCGCCATAATAATTGGAACGTGGATAATTGGAGAAATCCCAAGATGGTATACGATAGAACGAGATCTTATGCAGTGGATTGTTTCCATTCTATCAATTCCGTTAATCGGACTGTTCTTCTCATGGAGGACAAACATCCGACTTCAACGAATTGAACGTAAACTGTATCTCTATTCAGTTCTTATTCTCTTCATGACTTGGATATTGACATTGTATTCAAAAGCGGTTGTCATGGGACTTTACGCGACTTTTGAAAAAGGACAAGAGCAAGTTCTTGAAGCTATTGCAGGATATACAATTTATCAGCTTTGGATTTATGGCGGACTCGGACTAATCCATGGTTTATTAGGCGGAATATTATTGAATTACGACTTGAAAAATAATTTAGAAAAAATAAAAAACGGCACACAACAACGGGTATAGTGCATGCCCTGCGGGACACGCACCATACCCAGAACGTTGTGTGTCATACTGAAAAACTGAATGGAATTAATAATCGCTTTTTTAATCATAATAATTTTAGTTATCGGAATTCCAATTGGAATTTCTTTTTTGATTTACAAGTGGATTAAGAAAAAAGGATTTGACAAAAGATTAAGAATCTTTGCTCTAACTCCAATTTTAATCGTCGGATATTTTATTTATGGAGCAATTTATCCTTCTTCGGACTTTTATAAAACGGACTTTAAAGAAGTCACGAATATGGATTTCCCAAATAGCGGAATAATAAAATATAAAACAGCCTCATATCCTGACCATTTCGGAGATTATACTTCCTCCTTTTTAGCCGAGTTTGAGCAAGCGGACTTAAAAAAACTCGAAAATCAACTAAAAGAAAACGGATTCGAGAAAAAGGAAAATAAAATGCATTCTAACGAACTTGAATACATTGAGCAAAAAAAAGGTAGAAAAAACTACTCAAAACAATATATAAAAGTCACAATTGCTAGTAAGCATTATTCTGTCGGATTTTTGGATGATAATAAATCAATAATTGTAACAAGAGTAAGTTGGTAAAAGTACGAACACACAACACCGGCTATAGTTCATTGCTTCTGACTTTCCTCTCGGAAAGTCCTCGCAAATTTGCTATCTTCGATTTACGGCGGAAAATCCTCGCGGATTTTCACGCAACGAAACCATAGCCAAACACGTTGTGCAACATATGAAAAAACTCATACTGACAATATTATTTCTAAATTCTATAATCGGATTTTCACAAGAAAAAAGTGAAATACTGATTAAAGGAATTGTATTGTCAGAAGTCAACGGAAAACCTCTTGAGAATGCTTATATAAGTTATAAATCGAGATATAGATATTCAATGACAAACGAAAAAGGAGAATTTGAATATCGATACAAAATTCGAGAAAGAGATAGTTTGGAAACTATTGAATTAACAGCTTTAGGATATGAAAATATTGATACAATAATCCGAGTTGACAAGCCAAAAGAATACGTGTTTGAATTTGTTATGAAACCAAGATTTGGACTAAACCGAGAAAAAGCACTTGCAGACATCGAAAATGGAGAAATAAATATATTGGAATCAAGTGGAATCGCACCTGTATTTTATAAATCTGACTCAAAATTTGCGAAAAAATATAACGTCAATTTTGTTGAGTATGGCTGTGAAGCAATTGCAGAGGAAAGTCTCTATGAATATAACAGAACAGTTTTCGAGTATTTGGACAAAAAATACGGAAAGAAATGGAGAAAAAAGATTCGAAAAGACATTGTTGGACTTAATGAGAAAAATGAATAAAATACGTTGCACAACAATGTATAACCGCAATTACGGCGGATTCGACTACGTCCGAATCCACTCGGAATTGCTAAAGCCAGTTCTAAACCGAAAATTAACGCATATTAACCCGTAACTGACGGTTATACGAGACCGTTGTGCGTCATTTTGACCCATCCTGAATAAAATAATTAAAGAAAACATCAACCTTTAAAGAATTTAAAAAAATAAGCCGAAAATCTATGAAAAAAATAATTATAATCGCATTATCACTTTTAACAATTGCCTGTACTAAAATCAAAAATAAGGAATCAATAATATTAAATGGAAAATATTCTATAGTGGATTTTAGAATGACGCCTGAATTCTCAAAAGACTCAATTGGAAAAAAAGAATTAATGACAATTTTAAATAATAGTAAATATAAATTTGACTTTTCGGAAATTGACTCAATTGTTCGAATTGACTCTGAATTTGGAATGAAATATTTTGGAGACTCAATTTTCGAATATAAAATTGATAATAAATTTATTGCACTGAAGAATCCTGATAAAAAAATAAATCTTCCATATAGAAATGACAAAGGAATTATTAGATTATTAGTTAATCAAAAGGGAATTGAATTGTTTTCAATAATACCTAAAAAGGAATAAAAAACGAACGCACAACACCGTATAAAAATAATTGCGGCTTAGTGCTAAAACAAAGGTAGTTGCGTGTTTGCTACATCTGATTTTCCTTCGGAAAATCCTCGCACGCAAACCCGCAACTATTCTTATACATAAACGTTAGGTGCAAGCCGAAAAAACCAACCAGTCAAAATTTATGATTAGGATAATTGAAATTGAAAACATAAAAGGAATTGACCAAAAAACCTTTGAACTTGGAATCTATCCTAACAAACCAAGTCTACTTGTTGCACCAAATGGATTTGGAAAAAGCTCGTTAGCTACCGCATTTAATTCAATGAATAGCAGAAGGATTACACTTGCGGAAGATGATTTACACGCTGAAAATGTTGCAAATCTACCACGAATAGCAATTGAATACACAGATGTAAATGGAACAACACATAATTTAGAGGCAACTAATAATTCTAATACGATAAGCTCGCATTTTGACTATTTCGTGATAAATAACTTAACTAAACCAAAAGGAATTGGTTCACGTTTTGGTAATGCAACAGCAAGGTTAGAAATAAAGGATGTTGTTTTAGTTGATAGAATTCCTGCAAATACTCAATTCGGTTATTCTTATAGAAATAATCAAGTTGATTTCGGTAATTGTGGTAAAGTTCTTCCAAATGCAAATTCTGTTTTAACAAATTTGGTTTTGGTAGAAAAATTGAGTGAGAACTACCTAGCATTGCAGCGTGCAAATGGAAATAGAATACAACAAAGGCTAAATCTTATAATCGACTCAATAAATGCTCAAGATTCGGGAGCAACAGCTAACGTCTTAAATAATTGGGTTTCTCTAAACTGTCTAGACGACTTAAAACAGATTGACTATTTAAACACAATTGGGGATTTAATTAATGAATTTGATATTGGTTATAATTGTGAAACCAAAAGCTATTTGGCAGCTATTCAAATAATTTCACTTTATAACAACGACCCAAATAATTTTAAAGCCGCTTGTACTTTTAGTAATTACCGGTTAGACAAGCAACGCTTTGACCAAACTCTTACAACTTTCAATTGTACTTGGAGAAATATTAGCACAAGTCAAACAGCTGGAAAACTAGTAGTGAAATTTCCACAAGCGATACATATTTCAAATGGTCAAAGGGATATTTTGACATTTATATCAATGCTATTTAGAGCTAAAAGGCATTTAAAAAAGGATGTAAATATTTTAATAATTGATGAAGTATTTGATTATTTAGATGATGCTAATCTAACAGCAGCTCAATATTACATCACTCAATTTATAAAGGATTTCAAACTTGCCGATAAAAAGATTTACCCTTTAATATTGACACATTTGAACCCTAATTATTTTAAAAATTTCACATTTAGTAATCAAAAGGTCTATTATCTAAACAAGTCCACTATTCAAGTTGCTCAAGGACTAATTAACCTTTTGAGAAATAGAGAAGATTTGACCATCAAAGATGATGTGTCTAAGTATTTACTTCATTACGACCCAGGAACTATTAACAAGCGAAATGAATTTAGAGCATTAAACATACCTGAACTTTGGGGAGAAAATGACAATTTCAAAAACCACTTAAACAATGAAGTACAAAACTACTTAACCGACCAACCTTACGACCCTTTTGCTGTATGTGGTGGTTTAAGATTAAGAATAGAAGAAATCGCTTACAACAAACTTCAAAGTCCTGATGCCAGAACTGCCTTTCTAGGTACTCATAAAACTAGAAGTAAATTGGAAAAAGCAGAGGAAATGGGTTTTACCTCACCAGAATCTCACTATTTATTGGGAATCATATATAATGAAGGAATGCATTGGAAGTTGAATCAAGATAATGTTTCACCAATTGCAGCAAAATTGGAAAACCTAACAATCAAAAAATTAATTGCGGACGTGTTCGCTTAAGAGAAATATGGAGAAAGGCCAGCACCTAACAATGTATAAAAATAATAGCGGTTTAATCGCTAAAACAAAAGAAGGTAATAATAAAAAAGGTCTGTGTTTAACCGAAAAGTTAGTGCTTGAAAATCCGCTACTATTCTTATACTAGACCGTTACCTGCAATCTCCCTACTAAAAAATCAGTTGAGTTTTTTTGCTAACGAATCGTATCTTTATGGAGGCTCCTTGTCGAGGCCGGTTTTCGCATTGGTACATTTAAGTCCGACCGCAATCAAGGTTC
>NZ_JAKKDU010000016.1 GCF_021728535.1 Wocania arenilitoris
TTAAAAAAATGGCTACACAATAGCGTCAACAATATGAGTAATGACCTTATTAAATCCATAACGAGTAATTACCATTATACAAATGCTTTCAATACGACTTTATGAATTTAAATTGGTATTATACACGTCTTAACTTAATTGTTTAATCATAAAGAGTCAAAGATAGGGATAAGGTTGTGATATACCCAGAAGCCTAGACTTCGGCAACATTGATAATCCTCTTCTTTTATTACTTAAACAAATTTCAATTTGTATTTTCCGCAAATAGTAGTAACCTTTTCCATGTCTGGTGGTCCAGCGGGTAGTTCCGCTAATTCCGAAAACATACCTTCTAAACCAGCCGGAAAAATACTCAACATAGCTCGAGCTTTTTCTTCTCCGACAACTCTCCACGAATGAGGTATTCCTTTAGGGCAAAAAATCAAGTCTCCTGCTTTTAAAGTTGTTGTTTTATTACCAACGCTCATTTCTACTTGACCAAACAATACTTGGAAAACTTCATCCTCATTCTCGTGAATATGTGGAGGAATTCCTATGCCTGGTTCATTGTTCTGTTCAATTAAGGTGTATTGTCCGTTGGTGTCTTCACCAGTCAACTTAATGTTTTGATTGTCTCCTAAAACATTCAATTTATTTCCTTCGTTTTGTTTAACGATTTTTGGCTTTTGTAATTTTGTAACTTCTTGTTTTGAAGGCTCATTTGTACTACTCTTCTTTAATTCAGATTTACAAGCGTTAAGCATAGGAACAATTGGCAATGCTCCTATTCCTATTGCTGTTGATTTCAAGAAATCTTTGCGTTCCATAATATTTAGTTTTGATTGGTTAGTCTATATTGTGCCTCTTGCACAATTGCTTGTTAAATATACAGAAATTTCTTATTTTGAAGTATGCAAGGCAAGAAAGAATACAGAGCCTCTAAATATCTATGTTTAGAATACCCTATGCGTACTGTATGTCTACAACGGTTTAGTGTATGATTTCGTTACGGAAAAATCGGAAATATTTTCCCACGTTAAAAACAAATATAATTCATTTCGTTTTTCTTTGATTCGGCAATTTATTTTTTACCTAGTTTGAGTAAATTCAGGAGTTTTCAATTCCACAAACTTGCTAATGCATTAAAGCTAAAGTATAGATAAGGTTTCGTTTGTAATGAACTTTATCGGTTGTTAAACGAAGGTGTCAATTTTTTCTGATAAAGTCAAATACGTAAAACAACTAGTAATTTAATTTCTATCCCAAAATTATTATGAATTGGATGACTTTAGATTTATCGCTTTTAACTTGATGATCTTTAACTGTGGTATTTCCATTAGTATTAAAAATCAAAAAAATGGCCGAAGCTTCTTCCGACCATCAATTTACTTTCTACTAGATTTTATTTATTGGGTTATGGCTTTTAAATGTGCATATACAGGATTGCCTTGAACTGTTAATTCTACCTTTCTTTCAAAAATTTTAATTCCTTTTACATCATTCAGTTTGCCATCTGGAGCAAACGCTTTTACGCCATAAAAGTTTTCATTTTCACCGATAGCTTTTACATGAATAAGGTTTCCTGAACGGCTAATACCTTTTACATCAAGTTTAGCATCAGTTTCAGTTATAGCTTTAATGTTGTATATTTTCCCATCGGTACCTATAGCTACTATTGGAGAATATTCGTCCTTGCTATCAAGTATTTTTACAGGTAATGCATATCCATCAACAAAAGCTTTAATATTAATAAAACTATGTTGTTTAGAATCTTGAATAGCTTTTACATCAAATTTATTGCCATCTGCATCAAAAGCTTTTACATTTAAATTTTTACCTTCAGGAGTTACAGCTTTAATATTCCAGATAATTCTTTTAAATTCACTTTCTTTTTTCTTTTTCGACTTACCAGAAATTTCAAAATCGTCTTCGTTCGCTGCAGGATGCATTGCTTTTATATGCGCATGAATATCAACACCATTAAGTGACATCTCTCTGTCTTTAGAGTTAATTTTTATACCTTTAATGTCGTTTTGTTCTCCTGTTGGCGAAATGGCTTTAACACCATAAAACTCACCTTTTTTAGAAATTGCTTTTATAAGAACTATATTTTCAAATCTTGCAACTCCTTTTACATCTAGTTTTTCACCCTCTGGAGTTATAGCTTTTATATCGTATACGTCTCCACCATTAAAGGCTTTAATTGGCTTAAGTTTATCTTTGCTCACTAACATTTTTACAGGCAGTTTTTTATTACCAACAAAAGCTTTTACATTTAAAAAACTACTTTGATCTGAGTTTTGAATTGCTTTAATGTTTAATAAATTACCTTCTTTATCAATGGCCTTGATATCTAATGTTGTGCCATCTGGTAATACGGCATTAACATTCCAAAGAATATCATTAACTTTTGCTATTTCTTTTGTGGTTGTTTTAGCTTTTAAAGAATCATTCTTACAGGCAGTAAACAAAAATAAAAACCCTAATAAAAACAAATAGTTAAAGACCGTTTTACTTAAATAATGTCTTGATTTTTCCATTGAATATAAATTTTACTTGTGTAAACAATAAAAGTACAATTAAAAGGAAAGAAGAAGAATGACTTTTGTCATGTTTTAAAAATATAGAAGAAAAAGGCTTTCATTTTAATTTAGCATCATTTGCAGTCTATATTAAAAGATTTATTGTTTTGGATAAGTGAAATTTAAGGTTTGTTTAGCCTGTTTGTACAAGAATAGTGCGTTTTTGTGTTCGATGATTTTCCGTAGGAAAATCAGAGTGACCAAATACATACTAGCCTTTTGATTTAGAATTAAACTTAAGCATTATTTTTATACATTGAGCCAGTTGCACAATGGCTTGATATATACAGAAAATTAGTATCTTATTACAAGCAAGGTAATAAGATATATCAAGAAAAGTTGTTCAACAGTTTCCAGTTGAGCACTCGAGTTCCGAGAGACAATTTTTATCGTAGATTATCAGAGGTTATGGATTTGAACTTTCTGCGTAAAGAGACGCAAATCTATTAAGGTTCATGTGGTCAAAAGAGTATAGATCCTGTTGTGTTCGTTAAATTCTTTTTGGTGGGTTATTTAGAGAACATTATAAACGACCGCAAACTGGTACCCCATTGTAGCATGCGGATGGAAAAATTGCATTTTGTTTTTTTGGATCTCAAAATTATGATTTACCGATTTTTAATAAAATGTGGTAAATCACGATGCAGATTTTTCATTAATTAAATATTCTTACTCGCTAATAACTTTTCAACATCCTGAATAGTAGCTCTAAACAATTTTTTATTAGGTTTTGTCATGTGTTGAGATTCTGAATATATTTCTTCTAAAATTTCTTTGGCTTCAGTTTCTTTATTTCTACTAATTAGAAATTTTGCAAGTACAAATCGTTCGTTATAAAATGAGTAACGAATATCAATAGCTCTTAAATTAGTTTCAGCTTCTTCAAACTTATCGAGTTTTTCTAAAGCTAAACCGTACAAAAATTGTGATTTTGATTTTTTAAATTCTGGATGGTCTTTAATTTTTTCAGCGTATAAAATAACATTATCAAAATTTTTAATATTAAAATAGGCTTCAATAAGTTGTTTTATGACGTAAAAATCGTTTTGCATATTGCCTTCTATGGCTTCTAAATAGTGCGGAATAGCATTGTTATAGTCTTTAATTTCTAAAAAGGCATCAGCTAAATTAAAACGGTTTTGGTAAGTTTTAGAAAATTGAAGTTGTTTTTCTAAATCTTTAATTTTTTTGGTTGGATTAATTATATGAGTTATTTCGCTGGTAATTTTTTCAGCATCACGTTTGTTGTAAACTTGTGTTATTAAATAGATTATAGAGCCTATAATTGGTACAAACAAAATTAAAAAGAACCAATAATATGAATTTCTATTTTTTATTATGTGATAAAAGCAGAATACTTTAAGTGCAATTATTATATAATAAATCATTTAGCTAACGTATAAAAGCAAGTTCGGTTTCTGTACTCATAGGTTCGCTAAAATTATAACCTTCATAATTAAAGCCTTTTAAATCATCTATTGTTTTTGCGTTAGTATCTATTATATAACGCGTCATGTAACCTCTAGCAAGTTTAGCAAACGTCATAATTGTTTTGTACTCGCCGTTTTTAAAATCTTTAAAATTTGCTGTAATTACTGGTACTTTTAATGCTTTTGTATCAATAGCTTTAAAATACTCATTACTGGCTAAATTTAAAAATAACTCGTTGTCTTCTAACTCCTCATTTAAAGCATTTGTTATGGTTTTACGCCAAAACTCATATAGGTTTTTGTTTTTTCCAACAGGAAATTTAGTTCCCATTTCTAAGCGATAAGGCAGTATTAAATCGGTAGGTTTTAATAAACCATAAAGACCAGAAATGATACGAACTGTATTTTGCAATGTTTCTACTTTTTCATTTGGAATGTTATATACATCTAAACCTCTATAAACATCACCACTAAAGGCATACACAGCTTGTCTTGCATTTTCTTTTGTAAAAGGCAATTGCCAATCTTGATTGCGCAGATAATTTAGCTGTCCTAAATTATCTGAAATATTCATGAGCTTTGATAAGTTTTTAGCAGATTTCTTTTTCAACAATTTATTTAAACGTTCAGCTTGTTTTAAAAAACAAGCTTCGGTTGAAAGATTGATTGGTATTTCGGTTTCAAAATTTAATGACTTTGCAGGTGATAATACTAACTTCATTTAAAATGTGTTTTATTAAACCAAATTTACAATTACTAATTTACATTTAAAATCTAAATTGGTAAATATAAATGATGGAACTATAAATGCAACTAATACATTATTATTTAGCAAAGTTTTAAACTATATGTGTTTTAAGCCTTCATAAACTACTATGCTTACTGCATTGGCTATATTCAAGCTTCTAACATGCTTGCTGTATAAAGGAATTTTATAAACTTGGTTTGAATATTTTTCGATAATAGATTTTGGTAAACCTATAGATTCTTTTCCAAATACTAAAAACATATCATCCTTAAAGGGGATATCCCAGTGGTTTTTATTACCATGGCTAGATAAAAACACCATGTTAGTATTTTTGTTTACCTCAAAAAATTCATCAATATTCTCATAATAAGTAACTAATAAATGCTGCCAATAATCTAAACCAGCACGTTTTAAACGTGTGTCATCAATTTCAAATCCAAATGGTTTTACTAAATGTAGATGAGAACCTGAAGCTAAAGCTAATCTGCCAATATTACCAGTATTGTTGGGTATTTCAGGTTCTATAAGTACAATATTTAAAGCCATTAATCTAGAATATGCTTTACAAACGCATCTACTGATTTTGCACCATGCTTAGTCACATGCTTTACAAACGCACTTCCAATAATAGCACCTTTAGCATACTTAGTGGCTTGTGTAAACGTCTCGTTGTTGCTTATACCAAAGCCTATTATTTGTGGGTTTTTTAAATCCATTTGTGCAATACGTTTAAAATAGTCCGTTTGCACATTACCAAAACCAGATTGTGCTCCAGTAGTACTAGCGCTGCTCACCATATAAATAAAACCGTTAGAGATAGAATCAATATATCTAATACGTTCATCGCTAGTTTGTGGTGTAATTAAAAACACGTTAATTAAACCATACTTTTCAAAAATTTCTTGATAATGTTCATGATATACATCAACAGGTAGATCGGGGATAATTAGTCCATCTATGCCCAATTCTTGACATTTTTTACAAAATGCTTCCACACCATATTGAAACATTGGGTTAAAATACCCCATAATAATTAATGGAATAGAAACTGATTTTCTAATATCTTTCAACTGATTAAAAAGCACCTCAGTAGTCATTCCATTTTTTAAAGCTTGTGTAGAACTTGCTTGTATAGTTGGGCCATCGGCTAAAGGATCACTAAAAGGTAATCCAATCTCAATCATATCTACACCATTTTTTTCTAAATCTTGAATGATAGAAACTGTATCGTTAATGTTTGGATAACCTGCTGTAAAATATATAGAAAGAAGCTTTTTGTCTTCTTTTAGTTTTTGATTTATTCTATTCACAATTTATATTTTAAAATAATCTATATAATTTTCTAAATCTTTATCACCACGTCCTGATAAACTAACAACAATTACATCATCAGGTTTAAAGGTTTTCTGTTCAAATATGGCTAGAGCATGCGAGCTTTCAATGGCAGGAATTATTCCTTCTAGTTTGCATAATTCTAGTCCAGCTTTCATAGCTTCATCATCAGTAATTGATAAAAACTCTGCTCGCTTTGTTTTACATAAATGTGCATGCATTGGGCCAACACCAGGATAATCTAATCCAGCCGAAATGGAATATGGCTCAGTTATTTGTCCGTCGTTAGTTTGCATCAACAAAGTTTTGCAACCATGAATAATACCTTCTTTTCCTAAAACAGATGTGGCAGCACTTTCTCCAGAATCTACACCTAAGCCAGCGGCTTCAACAGCAATAATGCTAACATCTAGTTCGTGTAAGTAATGATAATAAGTGCCCGCAGCATTACTGCCACCTCCAATACAAGCTACAATATAATCGGGGTTTTCTCGATTCTCTTGCTCTTTTAGCTGCCATTTTATTTCTTCAGAAATAACTGCTTGAAATCGGGTTACCATATCTGGATATGGATGTGGGCCAATAGCAGAACCAATAATGTAGTGCGTATTTACGGGGTTATTAATCCAATCGCGAATAGCTTCGTTTGTGGCATCTTTTAAGGTGCGACTTCCTGATAATGCAGGTACGACTTTAGCACCAAGCATTTTCATTCTTGCCACATTTGGTGCTTGTCTTGCAATGTCAATTTCACCCATATAGACAATACATTCTAGCCCCATTAAAGCACAAACAGTTGCTGTGGCAACACCGTGTTGACCTGCTCCTGTTTCGGCAATAATTCTAGTTTTAGCTAAGCGTTTAGCCATTAGAATTTGACCAATGGTATTGTTTATTTTGTGTGCTCCAGTATGGTTTAAATCTTCGCGCTTTAAGTAAATTTTGGTATTATATTTTTCAGAAAGACGCTTCGCAAAATAGAGTGGAGAAGGGCGACCTACATAATCTTTTAAAAGTTGATCGAACTCGTTTTTAAAATCAGGTTCAGTCATTACTTTTAGATAGTTCTGGCGTAACTCTTCTACATTTGGATAGAGCATTTCTGGGATAAATGCACCTCCAAATTCGCCGTAATATCCTTTTTCGTTTACGTTGTAATTCATAATTTCTGTCATTCCTGCGAAGGCAGGAATCTGTTTAAATTTTTTTAAATCTTCAATATTTTTTAATCCAGGTTCTATTTCAAATTTACTATTTATATCTAAAGCATAGCAATACTTTGAAGCTTCACTTTGTTGAAATTTTTTAATATCCTCAATTTGATTCAATCCAATGCCGCCGCTTAAAAAGAATGGTGTTGTAGAAGGGTAGTTGTTTAAAACGCTCCAATCGAATGTGTATCCGTTACCTCCTGGCTGTTTACCTTTCGTATCAAAAAGAAAATAATCTACAATACCTTCATAAGGTTTTAAAACACTAAAATCGAATTCGTCTTTTATTGAGAATACTTTGAAAATTTCAATGTTTTTAGATTGTAATTCTTTACAATAGTTTGGTGATTCTTTCCCATGTAATTGAACCGCTTTTAATCCATGACGTTTAATTTTGTCAATTACAACATCTATATCAGCATCAACAAAAACTCCTGTTTTTTTTATGGATTTTGGTAATTCTGGTATTGATTCAGTATCAAAGTTTCTCGCGGAATTTTTATAAAATATAAATCCAAGATAATCAGGTTGCAATGAAGCAACTTGTTTAATATTATCTTGATATTTCATGCCGCAAACTTTCAGTTTCATTTTTCTAATTTATTTATAAACTCTGTTGCACTTTCTCCTGGATTATCCGTTTTCATAAAGTTTTCACCTATTAAAAAACCTTGATAGCCATAAGGTTGTAATTCTTTAATAGCTTCAATATTACTAATGCCACTTTCTGAAACTTTTACAAAATCATCTGGAATAAGGTTGCTTAAACTTTTACTGGTGTTTAAACTAACATTAAAGGTTTTTAGGTTTCTATTATTAACACCCAACATGTCTAAACTAGGCATGACAGATTTGTTTAATTCTTCTTTGTTATGCACTTCCAAAAGTACCTCCAGATTCAAACTTTTTGCAAATTCTGAAAATTGTTTTATTTCGTCTCTAGATAGAATAGCAGCAATTAATAAAATAACGTCAGCGCCATAGGCTTTAGCTTCTAATAACTGATATTCATTAATAATGAATTCTTTTCTTAAAAGCGGTAAATTACAGCTTGCTCGTGCAGTTAGTAGATCATCTAACGATCCTCCAAAATATTTTCCATCTGTTAAAACAGACATGCCGCAAACACCAGCAATTTGATAGCCTTTGGCAACATCCAGAACATTTAAACTATTATTTATTACAGATTTTGAGGGAGAACGACGTTTGTGTTCTGCTATAATTCCAGAATTGCTATTTCGTAATTTATGAGCCAATGAAACAGTTTCTCTATTGAAAAGCACAGAGCTTTCAAGTTGAGAAATTGGAATCAATCCTTTTCTAAGGTCAACTTCCTTACGTTTATCAATTATTATTTTGTCTAAAATGTTCATTTGCTTAACTCAATTAAAGTATCTAAACTTTGCTTTGCTTTACCAGAAAATAACGATTCTTGTGCCAATTGAAAGCCTTCTTGATGTGAAATTTGCTTGCTAGTTGCAATAGCTAATCCTGCATTGGCGCAAACCACGTTGTTTTGTGCTTCTGTACCTTCTCCACTTATAATATCTACAAATATTTTTGCGGCATCTTCAACTGTGTTTCCTCCAAAAATAGCTTCTTGAGTTATCGTTTTTAGCCCCAAATCTTCTGGTGAGAATATTTTTTCAAAATGATTAGAAACAATTTTAGCTTTTCCAGTTAATGAAATTTCATCATAGCCATCTAAGGCATAAACAATATTGTAGTTATGCCCAGAGTTTTGATGTAAAAAACTATAAAGTCTTAAAACTTCTAAATTAAAAACACCAAGTACATGATTTTTTGGAAATGAAGGATTAACCAAGGGCCCCAACATGTTAAAAAAAGTCTTCACACCTAATTCTCTTCTTATTGGAGCAACATTTTTCATGGCGGGATGAAATAATGGTGCATGTAAAATACATATGCCAGCTTTATCCAAACAGCGTTTTAAAAAATCTTTATCGTTAGAAAATTTTACGCCTAAATTTTCCATAACATTTGATGAACCCGAAGTTGATGAGACACCGTAGTTACCATGTTTAGAAACATGAACACCAGCTCCAGCAGTTATAAAAGATGATAATGTGGAAATGTTGAAAGTATTTTTTCCATCGCCTCCGGTACCCACTATATCTATGGTGTTAAAATCACTAAAATCTATCGATACACAAAGTTCTAAAAGGGCATTTCTAAATCCTGTTAGTTCTTCAATAGTGATACTACGCATCATATAAACAGATAGAAAACAGGCAATTTGGCTTGGGTTGTACATATCATTTGATACGTTAACAATAATCTGTTTTGCCTCCTCTGTTGATATGGTTTCGTGGTTTATTAATCTGTTAAGAATTTCTTTCATTTTTTTCTTTACCTAGTTGTTAACCCAATTTTCTAATATCTTTTTTCCGTCAGGTGTTAAAACAGATTCTGGATGGTATTGCACGCCTTTAACATCATACTCTTTATGTCTAAGAGACATGACTTGTCCGTTTGAATCAAAGGAAGTGGCTTCTAAGCTATCTGGTAAATTTGGATTTACAACCCAAGAATGGTAACGCCCAACTTCAATGTTTTTTTCTAAGTCATTAAAAATATATTCATCATCTACACTTATAGATACATTAGTTGCAACGCCATGATAAACATCATCCAAATTAACTAATGAACCTCCAAAAACTTCGCCTATAGCCTGCTGTCCTAAACAAACCCCTAATATGCTTTTGGTTGGTGCGTATCTTTCAATAATAGCTTTTAATAAACCTGCTTCATCAGGAATTCCAGGACCTGGTGATAACACAATTTTATCAAAAGGTTCTGCATCTTCTAAAACTAATTTATCGTTTCTTAAAACGGTAACATCACAGTTTAAATCTTCTAAATAATGAACAAGATTATATGTAAAACTGTCATAATTGTCTATAACTAATACTTTTTTCATTTTAAATGTCTTCTGCTAATTTAATAGCTTTAGTTAATGCGCCTAATTTATTATATACTTCTTGTAACTCATCTTCTTTATTGGACTTAGAGACTAATCCTGCTCCTGCTTGCCAATTTAGTTTGTAATCTTTACTTAAAAACGTACGAATCATTATGGCGTGATTAAAGTTGCCATCAAAATCCATAAAACCTATTGCGCCACCGTAAAATCCACGACTTGTTTTTTCGTAATCCTCAATAAGTTGCATGGCTCTGTGTTTTGGAGCACCGCTTAAAGTTCCCGCAGGAAATGTATCCGCTACCACTTGCATGGTTGAAGTTGTATCGTGTTTTATTCCTGTAACTTTACTCACTAGATGAATCACGTGCGAAAAGAATTGTACTTCTCTATAAGTTTCAACTTTTACTTGACTTCCGTGGCGGCTTAAATCATTTCTAGCCAAATCCACCAGCATCACATGTTCAGCATTTTCCTTATCATCGTTTTTTAATTTTTCGGCTAAAACCTCGTCTTTTTCGTAATCTCCAGTTCTTTTGTATGTTCCAGCAATTGGATGAATTTCGGCTAATCCGTCTTCTACAATCAATTGCGCTTCTGGCGAACTTCCAAAGATTTTAAAATCACCATAGTCAAAATAAAATAAGTAGGGTGATGGATTTATACTTCGTAAGGCACGATAAATATTGAAATCATCGCCTGTGAATTCTTGGGAAAATCGTCTTGATAGTACCAGTTGAAATACATCACCGCGTTGACAATGTTTTTTAGCTAATTCTACATGTTCTTTAAATTCCTCATCAGTCAAATTAGACATGATGCCCCCTTTAGAATTAAACTTATAAGAAGCAAAATTCTGTACATTAATTAGTTTGTCAATTTCATCGATGTTATTTTTAGCTCCTTCATAGCAATGCGCAAAAATATAAGCTTCATTTTTAAAATGATTGATGGCTATTATGTTTTGATAAACGGCATAGTACATGTCTGGAATAATAACTGAATTTTCTTTTTTCCCAATTTCTACATCTTCAAAATAGCGCACTGCATCATAAGCTGTATAACCAAATATACCATTGTTGATAAATTTGAAATTATCTTCAGATTTAGTATTAAACTTCTTAGTGAAATTATAAATTTCATCTACTACATTAACACCATCTTTTATTTCTATGGATGTTGAACTTCCATCGGGAAACGTTTCAGAAATCACTTCATTCTCTACCTTAATAGACGCAATTGGATTGAAACAGATGTACGAAAAGTTTTTATGATTTCTGTGATAGTCACCACTTTCTAATAAGATACTATTTGGGTATTTATCTCGAATTTTATAATACACTGTAACGGGTGTAATCGTATCTGTTAAGATTCGTTTGTGATGTGTATATAGACTAAATTTTTCCATATGTTTTATGAAAAAAGGCTTGTCGTGAATGACAAGCCTTTTCGATATTTTAAGTTTAAATATACTAGGATTTTACTTCACGAATGTTAGTTTCGAAAGTGCCACCACCAAGTATTATTTAAAATTGTATTCATTTTTATTTTTTACTTAGGCCAAATATAGAAATGAAAATAGTATTACACAAAACTTTAGTTAAATTTTTACATAAAAGTTTGTTAAACTATAATATTTGCAACAAACTATTAATTAATTTTAACCTTATGAAACTTCCATAACGAGATTTTGATGCCCAAAGAAATGATTATATGGAAGCTACATATGACCGATAAAAGCAAAATAATTGTAGACACATGAAATTAAAGATGCTAATTATTGCCGTACTATTAATTTGTAGTTGTGCAGATAAGAATAAGGAGACAGAAGCAGCTACTCAAAACACTAAAAAGGAAGTGGTTATAACTAATAATGAGTCAAAAAAAATTGATTTAGAAGTCTATAATTTTGCAGGGTTTGAAAAGTTTTTGAGTAAAAAGGACGATAAAATTTATGTTATTAATTTTTGGGCAACTTGGTGTGCGCCATGCATAAAGGAATTACCTTATTTTGAAAAATTAAATGAAACTTATAAGAATAAAAATGTTGAAGTTATTCTGGTAAGTCTTGATTTTTCGCATTTATATGAAAAAAAATTAAAGCCATTTATTAAGAAAAAACAGCTCCAATCTAAAGTAATAGCCTTAGATGATGCAGATATGAATTCTTGGATTCCTAAAGTAAATGAAAAATGGTCAGGTTCAATACCAGCAACTGTAATTTATAAAAATGATGAACGTAAATTTTTCGAGAAATCATTTAATTACGAAGAGCTTAAAAAAGAAGTTGAAGATTTTTTTAATTAAATACTATAATTATGAAAAGGATAATAAAATTAACATCTGTAATGGTTACTTTTTTCTGTTTAAGTGCTTTTACAATAATTAATTCAAACCTTGAAGAAGAAGGTTATAAAATTGGAGACCTAGCTGAAGACTTTTTACTTAAAAATATTGATGGTAATATGGTCTCGCTATCCAATTACAAAGATGCTAAAGGATTTATCATTACGTTTACTTGTAATACATGTCCTTTTGCTGTTATGTACGAGGATAGAATTATAGCTTTAAATAACAAATATGCTAGTAAGGGTTACCCTGTAATTGCCATTATGCCAAATAATACAAATATTAAACCAGGAGATAATTTTAATGCTATGAAGCAAAGAGCTCAAGAAAAAGGCTTTACTTTCCCATATTTAATTGACGAGCAACAACATGTTTACCCTAAATTTGGCGCTACAAAAACACCGCAGATTTTTATTTTACATAAAACCCAAAAAGGTAATGTTGTTAAATATATTGGGACTATTGATGATAATTATAAGAATGCATCAGCAGTTAATACAAAATATGTTGAAGATGCTGTTGACGCTTTATTAAAAGGAAAAGAAGTTCAAGTCACAGAAACTAGAGCAATTGGCTGCTCTATTAAAATCTAAAAATTAAACGTTTATTTTCGCTTTCGCAGAAAACTAAATATTTTAAAGCCAGAGTTATGTACTTTGGTTTTTTTAATTCAACTTATCTTAACTTTTTGTGTTTAACCGAAAATGAATTAAAATTTATCCATAAGAGGCGCTTTTTGAAATGCATAGCAGCGATACGAATAAGAAAAGTAACAAAATATGGATGCATTTTGGCCATTTTTCAGGAAATAGAAAAAGTCAAGATGAGTTCATTCATTATTTATTCAGATGTGTTAAATTTGTAAAAATAAATTTCAAATAAAAAAATGGAACATTTAAGTCAAGAAGAATGGGTGTCTAAACTAGAGAAAGATGATAATGCCGTTATTATAGATGTAAGGACTGATGATGAGGTGTCAGAGGGTATTATTGCTAACGCTATTCATATAGATATTTATAAAGGGCAAGAATTTGTTAATGAGATTGAAGAGCTAGATAAAAATAAGAGCTACTACGTATATTGTAGATCTGGGAATAGAAGTGGACAAGCTTGTAGCATAATGAGTCAATTAGGTTTTGAAAATGCCTATAACCTTGAAGGTGGAATTTTAGAATGGGAGGGTGACCTTGTAGATTTAGACTAAAAAACATATGAAACAAATATTAGTTTTAATACTATTATTAATTTCGATACTTGTAATCTTTAGTTGTAGTAAGAGATTACCAAGTAAAGCTAAATTGATTTCTGCAGAAGACATGCAAAGCCTTTTGAAACAAGATAGTGTACTATTAATAGATGTTAGAACACCAAAAGAGTTTAATGCAGGCCATATTAAAAATGCTTTAAACATTAATTTTTTTGCACCTACATTTACTGAAGATATAAAAGCAATAGATAAAGAAAAACCTGTTATTCTCTACTGTCGTTCAGGAAAAAGAAGTGCTAAAAGTGCTAAAAAATTTATTGAAGCTGGTTTTACAGATTTATACAACTTAGATGGTGGAATAATTAAATGGAAACTGGAAGGTTTTAATATAGAAAAGTAAAATACTTTATATTGCATTTTATGCATTTGAAAGGGTATTTTGTACTTAATAATTATTTCAACTTCTTTTTTTGGTACTTTACCTTTTTTATTTTTTAGCATAGTTCTTTTTTTTTACTTTTATACTGATATGTTTAAATAGTACTAAAAAAAACTACCTAAGAGAAAAAGTTATGGGAAACGGTGTGATAATATTGTCGATAATAGCATTATTATTTTTAAGTATTTATGGATTTACTTACGGATCGATTGCTTTAGCTAAAGTTAAGCAAAAGAAGGCTGAAAAAAAGGCTTTAATGCTTGAAGAAATTAGGCTTGAAGAAAGAAAAAGAAGACAAGCTATTAGAGATGAAAAGTTAAAAGAGCAAAATAAAAGACGCGAAGAAATTAAACGCGAACTTAAATTGCTTGAAGAAAAGAAACTCAATAATGAGAGATTAAATGCTATGCGAGTTGAGAAAATGAAAGAGAAAAAAGTAAGTTAAAAATATATTACAAATATAAAAAAGCGCAGTACTTTAAATTTAAAGTACTGCGCTTTTTTATTGGTTATAAAGGGTCTTAGTTATTTTCTCTTTTTTGAATTTTTGAGGTGTTTTCAAATTTGTTAATAGTTATTTTAGGGTTACCGTATAAATAAAGCCCACTAGAACCAGATAAAGAAACCGTAATATTGTCTGTAATTTCTAGCGTCGCATCGCTTGAAGTTTCCGAAAAAAGATTACAGTTTTTTACAGTAAAATTTTTGCCGTTAAATTGTGAGTTATTATCTGTTCTTAAAAGTAAATCGTCACTATGTCCCTCAATTTTAGCGTTAGTACGTTGGTATAAATCGGCAACTAAAATTGGGGAATAAATTAAAGCTTCTAATTTACTGTAGCCATTTAAAACTATTTTGGTACTATCGGCAGTTAAATTAAGTTTAACTTTAGATTTATCTAGACTTTCAATATTAAAGTTGTTAGATTCTATAGTTAATGAAGCTTTAGAGTTTCCTATAGTTTTTAAACTGCCATTTTTTAATTCCATAGTAGCTAACGATAGTATTTCACTATTTTCTCTAGTTTCAATATGAGTTAAAAAATCATCATAGCTTACTTTTATATTTAACCTTTTTTTTGATACTATTCTTTTAGTTTTATTAAATGAAAGGACGCTATCTCTCACATTAAAAGTGATAAATTCATGAAGATTATCATCAGTTTCTATTTCGACTGAAGGTGTTTTACTGTATATAATTTCAATTTCGAAATCTTCATCAACAATAATAGTATGAAAAGCGTCTATTGGAGTTTGTGTTATGGTTACATTTCTGTTGCCTTTAACCTTTTCCATTTTTTGAGCTTGTACTAAAATACAGGCGCTAAATAAGAAAATAAAAGGAAGGGCTTTATTTTTCATTTTATTTTGGATTAATTGTTTTGATAAGCTGTATCAATTATTTAGACACATTAGAAGACCTAAAGTCACTAACAATTATTACTTATAAATTAAAAACCACCCCAAACTACAATTGTAGTTTAGAATGGTTTATAAATTGGTTGGCTATTTTGAGCTTGGTTGTTTCTTACTGTTTTATAACACTACCAGACGAACTCTTATTTTTATTTACTTTTTCTGGGTTTCCATAGTACTTTATATCGCCACCACTGGATGCGCTTGCAGTAAGTTCTTTTGAAGTGTTTACAGTAATATCTGCTCCACTTGTAGCTTTTACTTGACTTGATTCTGCAACTAGATTAGCTGCTTTAATATCGCTACCACTTGTAGCTTCAGCAATTAATCTTCCTGTTTTACCAGATAGTTTTAAATCGCTGCCACTGGTAGATTTGCACTCAAGCGTTGAAGTGCTAACCTCTAATTTCATATCGCTTCCACTGGTTGATTTTAATTTTAAATGATTTGCATTAATTGTATTTGTAGAATAAACATCGCTACCACTTGTTGAAGTTATTGCCGAAATATCTTTAAAGCTTAGCATTATTTTTTTTGAAGATGCTCTACCAATATTTTTACTTGTATGAATTTTTAAAACACCATCAACAACTTCGGTTAAAATAAGTTCATGAAGATTTTCATCAGCTTCAACAGTTATACTTTCACTGTTAGCTTGTGTTAAGTATACATCTAAACCTTCAGTAGCTTTAATAGCTGAAAATGATTCGGTGATATTTCGTTCTTCAATTTGCACATTACCATTACCACGAACTCCAGAGTTCATGTTAATATCAAAATTGCAGGAAAATAAAGTTAGGCTTAATATTGCAAGTAATGTGGCTACTATAATTTTTGTTAGTGTTGTCATAATTGTTTGTTTAGATTGATTTTATTTTTTATAATTCAAATATCTACAATGTTTAAATCAATATTTAACTTAAATATCCGAATTGTCGATTTTTAATGATGAGTTGTTTATTGGTTCTCTTTAGATTTTATTGAAATACCATCGCCATCAATGTTTACATTAATATCATCTCCATGGGCTTTTACTCCGTTTTTATCAATTTTTAAACTAGAGCTGTCTACAGTTACCTTTAAACCTTTTTCATTTATTTTTAAACTAGAATCTTCACCTTTCACATCAACATCTATTTTATAATCTTCTTCCTTTTCTTCAACAGGGCAGTTTAAGCACTCCGTTTTATCTTCTAGAATTCTCAAGTAATTGTTAGTGTTATGGTATGTAACAATAGTTCCTTTAGAATTATGATAGTAAAAAAACGTTTTCGAGTTTTCGTGGCATTTTATAACACTACCTTCAGGTAAATATAAAGTGAGTACTATCTCTTGATCGCTAAATTTATTACTAGAATCAGTTGTGAAATAAGAATCTAAAAGTAGCATATCATCTTTTAAAGCATAATTATAGTTTATGTTTTTGGCACGTTCTATAGCTTTTTCATAACTTCTACCATCTGCACTTCTATCAATACTTAAGGTAGCTAAAGAGTCTGTAGTAGATTTAACTATAATAGTAATGTCAGATGAGTAAATAGTTTTATCCCCATTTTCGTTATGAATAAGTTTAAACGATTCTCTATGTCTGTTTCCTCCATTATTATACAAATCGTTGCCTACCATTTTTAAATTTATAGTATCGTTTGCAGTAATTTGCAACTCCTTTTTTTCTATAACACGTTCATCAAAAGCATGTTCGCTAGCTTGTCTTACACCTACTACAACTAATCCGATAATAGAGATTAACCACACACCTAATAGTGTGAATTTTGCAATATTACCAATCGATTTTAAGTTGTTGATTAGAATCTTTAAACCTAAATAGAATAGGAAAAAGAATGGAATACCAATTGCAAAAAGTGTTAGAAGTGAAGCTAACCAAATAGGAGTGTTACCTGCATTAGCAATATTAGCATAGTCTAACCAAGGGATGTGTATTATATCTACCACACCAACTGAAAACAATGTAACTATTAAGGCGATAAGTGTCGTTGCACCTACTATCATTAATATAATACCAATAAACTTTGCAAATATTTTAAAGAAGAACATTATGACTTCTCCAATGGTATCAAAAAAAGTTCTTGACGACGATTTTATTTTATTGCCTTGTTTTTGAAAATCTACTTTTTTTGCAGCATCCGATACCGAATCTGTTACATTTTTGGCAACATCACTTACGGTTTCAGTTACATTTTCAAAGCCGTCTTTAATTTTTTTTTCGATGTTGCTAATGTTAACAGGTTCACCTGTCATCATTATTTTTTCCGAAGTCGTTTTAGCCTCAGGTACTAAAATCCAAAGTAATATGTATAATAGAATTCCTGTACCAGCACCAAATATTAAAATTATCCAAGCTAAACGTACCCATAGCACATCTATTCCAAAATAATGCCCTATTCCAGATGATACACCACCTATGTATGAGTTATCAGTATCTCTAAATAATTTTTTAGATGCTGTAGTTTTTCTTTTATAAGTCTGTTGAGGTTCATCTTCAAAAATCTCGTCATCTACCAGATAATCTTCAGGTTGCCCCATTATGGTAATCACTTCGTCTACTTCTTTAATACGTATAACTTGTTTATCGTTTTGCACACGTTCGTTAAAGAGTTCTGCTATACGAGCTTCAATGTCTGATATAATTTCAGAACGACCTTGAGAGTCTGTAAATGAACGTTTTATAGCCTCAAGATAGCGTTGCAATTTTAAGTATGCATCCTCATCTATATGAAAAAATATACCTGCTAAATTTATGTTGACTGTTTTATTCATTTTTTTGTTGTTTTTTGGCTTGTTACTATAGTTACTGCGTTGTGTAATTCGCTCCAGGTCGTGTTTAATTCTTTTAAAAACAATTTCCCTGTTTCTGTTAATCCGTAATATTTACGCGGTGGTCCAGAGGTAGATTCTTCCCATCTGTAATTTAAAAGACCTGCGTTTTTAAGTCGTGTTAGTAGTGGGTAAATTGTACCTTCTACAACAAGCAGCTTTGCGTCTTTAAGGGTGCCTAAAATCTCTGCTACATATGCATCGTCGTCTTTTAAGACTGATAGTATGCAGAATTCTAATACGCCTTTACGCATTTGTGCTTTTGTGTTTTCTATCTTCATATTCTAAAGCGTTTTAATATTATGAAACTGTTCATTTTTTGATTGATTTTTGATGATTTATTATTGATTAATTTTATTATTTTTTAATTCGGGCGTTACCCTCTGGGTCGGGCTTTTCGTTACAAGTCCTCGCTCGTGCCTCGCTGTGGGCTTTCCACTGCAATCCCTAACGCGGACTAATCTGCCTTTTTAGTGTGCAATGCATAGTCATAATGCTATTTTAAAAAGTTAATAGTTAACGGATAATGATATATTTCGCCATCTCTAGCTTTTAAACTTGCAATTACAATAAAAACAAGCTCTAAAATAAAACCTATAATAGCAAAAGCTCCTAGCGTACCGCCTATATAAAGTAGTGGTGATGGTTCTCCTATATTAATATGAAAATCATGAAACCCATTAAAATCTATAAAGTCTAAACCGCTAAAAATTTTAAAAATAAAAAACGGAATTGTAAGCGTTCCTAAAATAATAGCATATAATAAAATACTTATTTGAAAATTTATAGCCTGTTTGCCATGTGTATCTATAAACTCAGATTTATCTTTATTAGTAACCCATAATATTATAGGGCCAATAAAGTTTCCAAACGGTATTAAAAACCTACTAAAGGTTGATAAATGAATAAAAGTAGCGATGTTTTTTTGATGATTGTCTAACATGATTTTAAAACATATAATAGTTTCTTATGCAAATATATGTCTAAAAAAAGGTATTATGTTACGCATAGTACTAAAAATTAACAAAAATTTAACAAATTGATATGTCAATTATTTTCAATAATTTTGATTAAAATGAATTACAAAATGAAGTTAACACCTAGTAAAATAAATACATTCAACATTTTTAAGCTGCCAGCAGTTTTCTTAATGGGAGTTAGAGTTAAATCTATTAATAATAAAGCGTGTATAGTTACTGTAAAACATAGATGGATTAATCAAAACCCATTTAAATCTTTATTTTGGGCGGTACAAGGTATGGCTGCAGAACTTACAACAGGTGCTATTGTTATGGCTAAAATTCAAGAAAGTGGAAAAAAGGTTTCTATGTTAGTGACTTCCAATAATGCCACCTTTACTAAAAAGGCAACGGGCAGAATAACCTTTGTTTGTAACGATGGAGAACTAATAGATAAGGCGTTGCAAAAAACTATAGAAACTGGTGAAGGGCAAACCATTTGGATGAAATCTGTAGGAACTAACAAAGAAGGAGTAGTGGTTTCAACCTTTAATTTTGAGTGGAGTGTTAGAGTAAAGCAATAGGCATATAAGGTATATAACGTTTCACTTAGCGTCTTAGCAACTTTGCGAGATTTTTTTTGGAATTTAAAGGTTGAAATTTGTAACAAAATCCTAAACAAATCAACATATAAACAAATTAACAAAAAATAATAAAATGACAGCACACGAAGTAGATTATAGAATATATGGCGAAGAAATGCAATATGTAGAAATAGAACTTGACCCACAAGAAGGTGTAGTAGCCGAAGCGGGTAGTTTTATGATGATGGACGATGGTATTAAAATGGAAACCATTTTTGGCGATGGCTCTCAAAAAGACACAGGCTTTTTAGGGAAAATTTTAGGTGCTGGAAAACGTATACTAACTGGCGAAAGTTTATTTATGACAGCTTTTTATAATGATTTAGTTGGTAAACGCAATGTCTCTTTCGCATCACCGTATCCTGGGAAAATTATTCCGATTGATTTAACCGAATTTGGAGGTAAATTTATTTGTCAAAAAGATGCTTTTCTATGTGCAGCAAAAGGCGTTAGTGTAGGTATTGAGTTTTCAAAAAAATTAGGACGAGGTTTATTTGGTGGCGAAGGTTTTATTATGCAAAAGCTAGAAGGTGATGGTATGGCGTTTGTACATGCTGGCGGCACAATGGCTCGAAAAGAATTACAAGCCGGAGAAACACTTCGTGTAGATACAGGCTGTATTGTTGGTTTTGATCAAACAGTAGATTACGATATTGAGTTTGTAGGCGGTATTAAAAACACCATTTTTGGAGGTGAAGGTTTGTTTTTTGCTAAGCTACAAGGTCCAGGAACTGTTTATGTGCAATCGTTACCATTTAGTAGGTTAGCAGGACGTGTTTTAGCAAGTGCTCCGAGAGGTGGTGGTAAAGATAAAGGCGAGGGTAGTGTGCTTGGTGGTTTAGGCGATTTATTAGGTGGGGATAATAGATTTTAAGTGTTAAATTTTCTTTAATTTACCAAAAAAATACAATTTTTTATTAACTTTATATGTTTAATAAAATATACGAAGCTTATACAAAAATCTACTTTTAATTTAAACCAATAATCCTAATAGTAATTATGGCGAGAGCAATGCTAGAGTACACCAAAACAGTACTAAAAAAAGTAAGTTTTGATACGACGTTGTTTTGCAAAGAAGTACAAAAGGCAGTAAACCGATTGCTACCTTACGAGATTGAAGAGCTTAAACTTTTTATTCATTCTCTAGTGCAGCAGAACCCAGAATTAAATCAATGTTTAATTTATTTAAAAGTATAAAAAAGAAGCGACCATCGGTCGCTTTTTTAGTTCTATTTGTTTGAAGAAATTGGACTAATTATTTCTACATTTTGAAAAGCGATTGCACCACGAATAATGCCTGAGATAACGTCTTGTAAAGCTTCAATAATTTGCATTTTTAATTCGCTTTTGTGGTATATTAAACTAACTTCTCTTGCTGGAGTTGGTTCATTAAAATAGTGTAGGTTTTCTTTTTCTTTTTCTTTTATATCTAAAGTGTGTAAATAAGGTAAAAGCGTCATGCCTAAACCTTCGTTCGATAATTTTATAAGTGTTTCTATACTGCCACTTTCTAATTGAAATTGGTCATCTGTATGATTTTTAAAAGCTTTACAAAGATTAATTACGCCATCTCTAAAACAATGTCCGTCTTCAAGGAGTAACATATCACCAATATCTAAATCTGACACATTAATCTTTTTGTTGTTATATAAACGATGACCTTTAGGAATGTAACTTACAAAGGGCTCAAAATAAAGTACACGTTCTTTAATTATTTCGTTTTCAAGTGGCGTTGCAGCTATGGCTGCATCTAAATGACCTTCTGTAATACGCTCTATAATTTCTTCAGTTGTTAATTCTTCAATTTTAAGCTTTACTTTAGGGTGCTTTTTTATAAAAGATTTTAAAAACATGGGTAATAAAGTTGGCATAATAGTAGGGATAATTCCTAATTTAAACTCGCCACCAATAAACCCTTTTTGCTGATCTACAATATCTTGAATTCTATATGATTCGTTAACAATATTTCTAGCTTGATTAACAATTTTTCTACCAACTTCGGTAAGTTCAATGGGTTTTTTGCTTCTATCAAATATTTGAACTTCAAGCTGATCTTCAAGTTTTTGAATCTGCATACTTAGCGTGGGTTGTGTAACAAAACATTTTTCAGCAGCTTTGGTGAAGTTTTGATTTTCGGCTACAGCCAAAACGTAATATAATTGGGTAATTGTCATAAGTATCAATTTAGGCTATAAAAATATAAAAACTATCAATAAAACTTATAGAAACTACTGTTAATTATAAATTAATTTTGTTGTGAACAATAAAACAAACATAAAATGACACTCAATAGTTTAGGATTAGACACAAAAAAAACAAAAGAAATAGCAACAGATTTAAATCATTTACTTGCAAACTTTCAAATATATTATCAGAATTTAAGAGGTATTCATTGGAATATTAAAGGAAAACGTTTTTTTGATTTGCATGTAAAGTTTGAAGAGTTATACACAGATGCTAATATTAAAGTTGATGAAATAGCAGAAAGAGTATTAACATTAGGCGAAACTCCATTACATACTTTTGAGGATTATACCGCGGTTGCACAAGTTCCTGTTGGCAAGAATATATCTAAAGACGATTTATCGGTACGTTTAATCGTTGATTCTTTAACGGAACTTTTAAAAATTGAAAGATTAATTTTAGATAAGTCTGGTGATGCAAATGATGAAGGAACAAACTCTATGATGAGCGATTTTATTACCGAACAAGAAAAGACTATTTGGATGATGAATGCTTGGTTAGATGAGTAATTCCATTTTGCCAAAATTTTATGTTGATACTTAACATAGTCTCAATTTACAGAAATACTATTTTCATTTGGAAGTTTTTAATCTAGTTATTTTAGTATTAAATTTTATTTTCAATTTAGTTTTTGAAATGTAAGAATATAATTCTAAATTAGAATAATATTTTTATATTGTATGAAGAGAATAGTTTTAATCTTTTTTATAGTTTTTTCGTCTTTCAAGGTTTTTTCTCAATGGGTTCATACTGGAGGTCCATATGGAGGCTATACTAATGAGTTGGTTGAAGCAGGAACATTTTTAGTTCTTAACACTGGTAATGGAGGCATATATAGGTCTGCAAATAATGGAGATACATGGGAATGGAGTAGCTATGGGTTACCTTGTAATTATGGAGTTACTGCTCTTGTTGAGAATGAAGGAATATTATATGCTGCTATTGGTGTAAACGGCATATATAAGTCGTTAAATAATGGGTTATCATGGTCACCAACAAATATAGGAATAGAGGATAAGACATTTTATTCCTTGTTTGTAATTGGTGACAATATATATGCCGGAAATTCTGAAGGTGGCGTGTATTTCTCTCCTAATAGTGGAGAAAGTTGGCTAAATAAAAGTAATGGTATTTCAGATTTTAGAGCCCAGACATTCGAAGTGTTTAACTCCAAAGTTTATATAGGTGGCGCTACTTTTTCTTTAAGTCCATCAAGAGTTTTATATGAAACATCTGATGGTGGAGATACATGGACAAATGTTAGTGTTCCTAATATTGGGAGTAATGGTATAAGTTCAATGGTAGTAAAAAATAATATACTTTATGTTGGTAATGACAATACTGTTTATAAATCTACAGATCTTCTTTCTTGGAATAATACAACTATAAATAGCAATGCAACTATTGTTAATATGGGAGCAACTGCAACTGCTGTTTATGCAACAACATCCTTTGGACGATATTTTTATTCAGAGGATGATGGTGTAACGTGGAATTTGATTCAAAATATTAATGATAATACTTTTGCTAATCATTTATATTTTTCTGCAGATAAGATTATTATGAGTACTTATCGAGGGCTTTATAAGTCTACCAATATGGGACAGTCTTGGTCTGAAAGTAATGTTGGAATAGCAGCCCAACAAATTGAGTCTTTAAATTATAATAGTAATTATCTTTTTGCAGGTACAGATAATCAAGGAGTTTATAGAACTGCAGATGGAGGAGTAACTTGGTCAAATGTAAGTAATGGATTAAATGCTTTGAATTCACAAACTGTTACAGATATTGTTGTTGTAGGTGAAGATTTGTATTTAGCAACAGGAGGAGGAGTTTATTCCTCAACTGATGATGGGGCTAGTTGGGTTAGAAAATTTAACCCAGGAATTAATAAATCTGCTCAAGCACTTGATTATGATGACGGTGTTTTTGTAACAGCTGTTAACGGTAATGGAGTTTATATTTCTCAAGATATGGGTTCATCATGGGTTTTAGTAAATACTAATGGTATAAATATAGATACAAGTTACGAAAGTATAATTATTAAGGGTAATACCATTGTTGTTAGTACAGCTGATTCGGAAATATTTGTTTCAGAAGATTTAGGGAGTAACTGGAAAAACGTTTCTATTCCTATTGGTTTTTTTATTGCAAGTGATTTTGAATTTGAAAACAATAGATTATATGTTGCAACAACGCAGGGTTTATATTTCAGTGATAACTTAGGAAATAACTGGCAAAGGATTAGTTTTCCATTAGAAATTTATGATTTAATTATAGATTCTGATAAAATATATGTAGCAACAAGCTCAGGAATTTATGTAATTTCTGAAAATTATAATACCTGGGATTCACTTTGTGACGGTTTAGGGCTACAGTTTACAAATCAACTTTTAATAAAAGAAGATGTGATTTACGCTGGAACATATAACTCTGGGGTATGGAAACGTTTTAAAGTTGAAGGTGACTTACCTGTAGAAGAAGATGATTTAACTATTGGTAATAACATTATAAACTTATGCCCAAATAATTCGCCTGTAAATTTGTTTACAGAAATTGGATTATCTGAAGATATAGAAGGTCTATGGACACCTGAATTATCAAGTGGAACAGGAATATTTAATCCCTCAAGTGATTTAGCAGGTATTTATAAATTCACATACCTGAATGATATTTGTGGTTGTGAAGCTTATTCAAAAGTTCAAATTTCATTTAATGGTCTTGGAGCTGGGACTAGTAAGGATTTAGCTATTTGTAAGAGTAGTGAATCTATAGATTTAATAGAAAAACTAGGGGAAAATGTAGACCCAAATGGAATTTGGTACCCAAGTTTAATCAGTCAATCTAATATTTTTGACCCATTGCAAGACTCAGAAGGAAGCTATACCTATACTGTTCAAAATAATTGTGGAATATCTACAGCAGTATTGAATATATCTTTGTTTGATTCAGTTGAAACACCTGATTACAAAATAAATATTTCTGAATTCTCTAATTCTAATTCATTGAGTATTGATGTTAATTCTGGGTCTCAATATGAATATTCCCTCGATGGAATAAATTTTCAAATTTCTAACACTTTTTCTAATTTACCAGGAGGTAATTATACGGTTTACGGAAAAGAAATCAATGGTTGTGGTGAATTTCAAGAGGAGGTTTATATATTAAGTTACCCAAGATATTTTACTCCAAATGGAGATGGAGTTAACGATGTTTGGAATATTAAAGGTATTTCTGATAATAATTATGACCTGCTAATATTTGATAGATTTGGAAAGCTTTTAAAAACAATATATGGTGTAAATAATTATGGGTGGGATGGAGTTTTTAAAGGAAATCCATTACCTGCTACAGATTATTGGTTTAAAGTTTTATTTTATGATGGAAAACAGAAATTAGGGCATTTTGCTTTAAAAAGATAAATTTGATTAATGATGTTTTTATTATAAACAAGATGCAAAAACTAAAGTTTTCTTTATTAATAATTGCAATATTATTCTCTTGTAGAACAATTAAAAATGATGATTGGCAAGTATTATTTAATGGTAAAGATTTAAAGGGTTGGGTTACTAAAATACATCATCATGATTTTAATGACAACTACGCAAATACTTTTAGAGTAGTTGATAACAAAATACAAGTGAATTACGATGATTATGATAAGTTTAATGAGCGTTATGGTCATTTATTTTACAACAAACCATTTTCATCATATCATTTAAAATTTGAATATAAGTTTACCAATCAATGGCTGGAAGATGCACCTAGCTATACATACAGAAATAGTGGTATTATGTTCCATTCTCAAGACCCTAAAACAATTTTAAAAGAACAAGATTGGCCAATTTCAGTAGAGTATCAAACTTTAGCTGAAGAGTTAGAAGGGGATCCTAGACCAACTGGTAATATGTGTTCTCCGGGTACCGAGGTATTTTTTAATAACGAAATGGATCCACGACATTGTATTAGGTCTAGTTCTCAAACTTACAAGTGGGATGAGTGGGTTAAAGGAGATTTAATAGTTTATAAAGATTCTTTAGTTATACATAAAGTAAATGGAGAAGAAGTGCTTAGGTATACCAAACCACAAATAGGTGGTGGAGTTACAAATGGATTTAATCCCGATATTAAAACAGACGGAAAGTTACTTACCAGTGGATATATTGCCTTGCAATCTGAAGGGCAAGGTATTGAATTTAGAAATATTAAGATTAAAGAGTTCAATTAATCAACTAATTTCTCTATTATTTTGATTCCGAAATAATATTTAGTTGAGGATGAGTTTTTGATAATGCCTCAATTTTAGAAGAGGTAACCTTCGTTTTCCAAACATATAAATTTTTCAAAGTTTTTAATTCAGTTAAGTCTTTTAAACCCTCGTCAGTTATATATGTGTTATACAAGTTTATTATTTCTACGTTTTTTAGAACTTTTAAAGCTTTAAGACCTTCATCTGTAATTTTATTAGAATGAATATTTAACCTTGTTAGATTTTTTAATTGAGAAATAGATTTTAAATGCGAATCATTCAGATTGCAATTTTTTACTTTAAGCCATGTTATTTGTTCTTTAGCCGTTTCTAATGCCTTAATGTTTTCTTCAGAAATACTATCACCTTTATAAATAACAGAAATCATATTACTATTCTCTCCCATAAAATCAACTTCAAAATTGTTTTTTTCTAAACTGGAAATAGACTTAGTACTGAGCTCGTCGACTTTAACTTTTTCATAAAATGACTTTTCATTAAAATCTAAATTAAAATCTCTTTGCAAAATTCTAATAATATTTTTGTCTAATTCTTTTTCTTCCGAAAATTTAATTAAGCTATCTGCTCCTTTTTTCATCCACCATTCAATAATTTGAATTTCACCAAAAGTAAGCGGAGTTCCTCGAGGGGGCATAAATTTTTTATGTTCTTTAGGTAATGTTACTCTATTTAAAAACTCACTTTCAAGTGGTTTTTTCGTGTTAATTACTAATCCATTTTTACTGCCGTCAATGAGTTCTTTATAGTTGGTCAATAACAAGCCACCTTCTTTTTTGTTAGAGTTGTGACAACTAACACACTTGTCGTTTAGAATAGGTTGAATGATATCTTGAAACACAGAAATTGAATCTTCAGGTATTGTTTTAAAGTTTATTGTTTTGTCTTGTGATTTTGTGCCAGAAATTAGTTTAATAAAATTAGGAGCATAATGTGTTAAATAACTATCTCCATGTGTAAGACTGCCGCCTAAATGACCTGATACTGAAATTAAAACTAGTATAAATATAAGTGTCCATGAAAAAACTTTTTTGTTTAATTTAAACCTATTTGTTTTTAATAGCCAACCAAAAAATGACAGTATTGTAACAAAAACGCCAAGCCATTTATGCCAAAAAAGTGTATTGGGGTTATAATCACCTTGTAATGATAAAAGCCAGCCAATAGCAACAGATCCAATAGAAGCAATGGTACCCCAAAGTAGTGTAAAAGCAATTGCTGGATTTATATCGAACTTTTTATTTTTTATTGAAAAAAGTTGTAATAGTCCTGCCATAAACAAAAAGCCTATTGGTAAATGAACTATTAAAGGATGAAACCTGCCTAAAAATGTAATTAAATTGTCTTCCATTTTTTATGATAAAATATCTTTTACAACATTACCGCTAACATCAGTTAACCTGAATCTCCGTCCTTGGTGTTTATATATTAAGCGTTCATGGTCCACACCCATTAAATGTAATAGTGTTGCTTGAAAATCATGTACGTGTACTGGATTTTCAACTATATTGTACCCAAAATCGTCAGTAGCTCCATAAACCATTCCTTTTTTTACGCCAGCTCCAGCCATAAAAAGGGTAAAGCATTTTGGGTGATGATCTCTTCCGTAATTGGTTGCAGAAAGCGCACCTTGGGAGTAATTTGTTCTTCCAAATTCTCCACCCCAAATAACCAACGTGTCCTCTAACAACCCGCGTTGTTTTAAATCTTTAATTAATGCGGCTGTTGGTTGGTCTGTTTCTTTACATTGATTACGTAATTCTTCTGGTAATCCTCCATGATGATCCCAACCTTGATGGTAAAGTTGAATAAACTTTACATCACGCTCTACAAGTCTTCTTGCAAGTAAACAATTAGCAGCATAGGTTCCAGGAATTTTGCTGTCTGGTCCGTACATATCATAAATATGTTCAGGCTCACCTTCGGTATTCATAATTTCTGGTACCGAGGTTTGCATGCGGAATGCCATTTCATATTGAGACATACGTGCTTTAATTTCTGGGTCTTCTAACTTATTATACTGTAATTGTTGTAATTTATTAAGGTGGTCTAATTGATTTTTTCTACTTTCAGAGGAGATTCCTGGAGGATTTTGTAAAAATAGTACAGGGTCTTTTCCAGCCCTGAATTGTGTGCCTTGATGTTCAGATGGTAAGAATCCATTTCCCCATAATCGTGAATAAAGGGGTTGACCTTTTTTGTCTTTAGTAACTAAAACTACAAAATTTGGCAGGTTTTCATTATCAGAACCCAAACCATAGCTTATCCATGAACCAATTGATGGTCTTCCAGAAAACTGAGAACCTGTTTGCATAAAAGTAACGGCAGGGTCATGATTAATAGCTTCTGTGTACATGGATTTTACGAAACATAATTCATCCGATATTTCTGCTATATGAGGCATTCTATCACTTATCCAAGCACCACTTTGGCCATGTTGTTTAAATTTGAAAATAGAACCAGCTAGAGGGAATGATGTTTGTCCTGCTGTCATTCCTGTTAAACGCTGTCCATTCCTAATGCTTTCAGGTAATTCTTGCCCATTCATTTTTATTAATAAGGGCTTATAGTCAAATAAATCTAATTGAGATGGTGCACCACTTTGAAACAAATAAATAACACGCTTAACTTTTGGTGGAAAATGAGATTTTTCTAAGATAGGATCTCCGTTAGGCCCTAACAAGGTAGATGCTCCCATTTGCATAGGATTCATTAAAGAACTAAGCGCAACTGCTCCTAGACCCAATGATGTTTTATTGAGAAAGTCTCTTCGAGAATAATTTTTATTATGATTATTGCACATAAATTATCTTTTAGTATACATTTCGTCCATATTAAATAAGGTGTTTGCAACCATAGTCATAGCAGCGATTTCGCTAACTGGATATTCTTTTGGAATTTTATAATCTCCAACTGATAAATATTCTAAGGCTTTATCATTATTTTCTGTAAACTTGGATAATTCAACGGAATATAAATTACTCATTATTTCTAGTTCTTTATTACTTGGTTTTCTACTTAAGGTTAGTAAAAATCCAATTTCAAGTTGACTTTTTAATGAAACACCACCTTCTTTTTTCATGCGATAAGCAAGTGCTTTTGCTGTTTCTACAAATTGCGGATCATTCAGTAATGATAACGCCTGTAAAGGAGTATTCGTTTTTTCTCTGAATACAATGCAATTCTCTCTACCAGGCATATCAAAAATTTCCATGTATGGTGGAGGAGAGGTTCTTTTGTTAAAAGTGTACATGCTTTTTCTGTATTGCTTATCATCATGGTCTTGAACAAAATAGAGTAAGTCTTTAGAAAAATTTCCTTTTTCTATCCAAAGTCCTTTTGGTTGATAGGGTTTAGCACTTTTGCCTCCAACTTTAGTGTTTATCAGCCCGCTTGCTTTTAAAGCAATATCTCTAATAAACTCTGCCTGTAACCTGTAAGATGGTGCTCTAGCTAAAAGTAAATTGTCAGGGTCTAATTCTCGTAAGGACTTTGAGGTTTTTGATGATTGACCATACGTATTACTCATAACCATCTTTTTAATTAATTTACGTAAATCCCAACCAGATTCAATAAAATCTATTGCTAACCAATCTAATAATTTTGCATGAGTAGGAAGTGCGCCTTGATTTCCAAAATCGTTCATGGTAGTAACTAAACCTTGGCCGAAAATTAATTGCCAATATCGATTTACCGCTACTCTTGCTGCAAGTGGATTTTTAGAATCGAATAACCATTGGCTTAATCCTAATCTATCTTTAGAGTATTCATTGATATTCTCAGAAATATGAGTTGGAGTACCTCTTTCTACTTCTTGTCCGTAGTTATCATACTCACCTCTATGTAAAATATAAGTTTGTCGTTGCTTTGGCATTTCCTCCATTACCATAATTTCCTTAACAGTATCTAAGGCTTTTAGTTTATCATTTCTTAGCTCTTTTAAATTTGCAGATAGTTTTAAATAATTCTTTTCAAAAGGTTTATAAGCAAAATTATCTTGACTTGCTTTTGATTGTTGGTAAACATATGAAACTTGTTTAGTAGGTATTTCAAAATCGTAAATTGATAATTCGTCAATTTTCCCTTGAAAAATACCATTATCTCCTGTTTGTACTCTTAAAGATTTTCCTATTACCAAATTCTTTTTCGCATTTGGAATCATGCTTTTATACAACCGACTATACTCAATGCTTTGATTCACATCTTTTCCGTTTAGGTAAACATGTAGCCCATTAGCACTTTTAGATCCATCATATGTCATTAATATATGCGTCCATTTATTTAATGGAATGGTGTCTTTGGTTTTTATGTGAATATAGTTATTAGGTAAAGCACTTATTAAGCGCGATGATACTTGTCCGTTTGATTCTATGTAAAGATCCCAACCTCGGTAAAGTTCATGTTTAACACTAGAGTTTCCAATTACCGTCATAGTTTTTGTTGGAATCAGTTTGTCAATATAAACCCAAACCGATACAGAAAAAGCATCGGCAATTTGAAAAGGAGCTAAGCTTGTAATGTTTATTTGATCGTATTGATTATCAAAAATTGCTGATTTACCCTTTATTCCAGTATCTAAAGTTAATTTAGAACTAACTGTTGTTTTATTATTTCCATCTAAAATTTTCTTTTTCTTATTTGAAGAAATGCTCTCAAATGAGTGATGCAATACAGGTTTAGCTTTTTTAAATCGTTCTGAATTTTTAAAATCAGATTCAGAGAGGAAAGACTTTTTAAATTCTTTTTCTAAGATTTCTAAAGAATCAATTTTATACTGAATGCCATCGGTAATACTATCTAATTTATCGTCTGTTAAAAGCAATAATGGTCCAGAATTTCCATCGTTGCTAGTCATTCCTAATTCTTTTATATTGTTAAAGTAGGCAAACAATTGAAAATAATCTTTTTGAGTTATTGGGTCGAATTTATGGTCGTGGCATTTAGCACATTCCATAGTTAAACCCAAAAATGCAGTTCCAAAAGTATTTGTTCTATTAGTTACGTAATCAACTCTAAACTCTTCATCAATAGCACCACCTTCTGCTGTGGTTGGGTGATTTCTATTAAAGGCTGTTGCTAATTTTTGTCTCTTGGTAGCATTTGGTACTAAATCTCCTGCTAATTGTTCTGTAACAAACTCATTATAGGGTTTATTATTATAAAACGCATCAATTACCCAATCCCTCCATTGCCACATCATTCTTGCTCCATCTGCATGATATCCATGTGAATCACTATATCTTGCAACATCAAGCCACTCTAGGGTTAGCCTTTCTGCATGGTCTATAGAGTTTAGCATTGTATCAACTAATTTTTCATAAGCATTTGGATTTGTGTCATTTAAAAATGAATTTATTTCTTCAATAGTTGGAGGTATGCCTCTTAAGTCTAAAGAAAGTCTTCTTAATAATTGTTGCTTATTTGCTGGTTTATTGGGCTTTATTTTTTTCTCCTGAAGCTTAGCATAAATAAATTGATCAATTTCATTGGAAACTTCCCAAGGTAGCGAATCTGGTAATTCGGGAAGTTTGGGAGGAATAAAAGCCCAGTGCTTTTTCCATTCAGCACCTTGTTCAACCCATTTTATAAGAATGGCTTTTTCTCTTGGGTTTAACTCTAAATGAGCCTCTGGAGGAGGCATTAATAAATTGGGGTCTTTACTTAGTATACGTTTAATAGATTCACTTTTACTTAAACTTCCTGGTTTAAAAGCAAAATTGCCATTACTAGATTTTTTATAAAGACCTTCGGGTAAATCAAATCTTAAATCTGCTTCTCTAGCATTTTTGTCTGGTCCGTGACACGAGTAACATTTATCAGATAATATAGGTTTTACATCAATATTAAAATCAATATTATTTGGTAATTCTCGATATGGTATGTCTACGTATTCTGGTATGTTCTTCTTGCATCCTACAAATATTAGAAAAACAAAAGTCATAACTAGAATGATTTTAATACTTAGTAATTTACCAGTAAAAAAGGAAAGCATTTCAAGATAATTTAACAAAGCCAAATATATATATATATAATTAAAATTAAATTATGCTTTTTTGTTTAATTTTAATTAATTAAAGGTTATGTAAAGGTGTTTTTTAACTTTTATATAAAAGATTTTATTTTTGTTTATAACATTGATTCATATTTTATTAAGCCCAAATCAGGTATTAAAAAAGATATTACACCCAATTACACATTAAAATGAGCTAAAAAGGGTTTATATAATTTTTGATTATAAGCAATCGATTTTATGATTTCAATGTTTAAGTTATTATTAAAAAAATCATATAGTCATTGTTTTACGTTATCAAGGGTTTCGAACACATTGTTTTTGTAGTGTTATTCACCATGAATACCAAAGCGGGAGAGTTGTAAAAAGTTCAACCTTCCTTTTATGCTAATAAACAGCATGAAGACTTCCAGTAAAAAATCATATTGCCATTTATTTATCGGTTTCATTTTGTCAAGTATCGTTTTTATATGATATTTATACTGTGATTTCTCCTTGTAAATCAATGTAATAGTCTTTTGAGATAAACTATTAATTTATTGAATATCAAAGGGTTGGCTTGGTTTTTTAATTACTTTTTTCGGTTTGTTTTACTGATTTTCAATTGTTTAAATAAAATCTTAACGGACTATTGTAGAACATTAAGTTAAAAAGGCTACTAGGTTATTAATCAATCAATAATCTCAACATTTCTAATAAAGACGTTTTTATCAGGCCAATCTCCATCATCTGTTTCAACTGCAGCTATTTTGTCAACAACAGCCATCCCTTTAATTACTTTTCCAAATACAGTATAATCACCATTTAAAAAATGAGCTCCCCCTTTTTGGCAAACAATAAAAAACTCAAAAGGAGAGGCTAATTTGTGCGGATTATCAATTTCTCCACTTGGCATAGAAATAACACCGCGGTCGTGTTTAAACCCTTTTTTTGTATCTGTTGGTAGTAAATACTTTCCAATATCAGCTCGTTTTCTGGCGGTCTTTCTATCATCACTATTACCACCCTGAATTATAAAATTATCAATAACACGATAAAATTGTGTGCCATTAAAATATTTTTGCTTTGTTAAAAAAATAAAGTTAGAGCGGTGATACAAAGTTTCGTTGTACAATAAAATGTCAATAGTGCCAAAGTCTGTAGTAATACGCACTTTGTTTTCTTTATGCTTTTTGTTGTAATCTTGAAAAAAATACATTGCATTTTTATCATTTAGTTTAGGGTATTTGCGTTCTTGTTCTTCGGTAATTACAACAGGTTTAACTTTCTTTTTAGTTGAAGTTGTTTTAGGAGGCTCAGAAATATTTTTCTTTTTAGATTGTTTATCTTTACAATTCAAAAAAAGAAAAAAAACTAGAAGCAATAATTTAAAGTGCATTTTAATAATTTTAAAATCGATATCAAAAGTAAAGATTATACAAACATTAAACAATTTGAAAAAAAATGACTTGTTTTTTTGTGACAAGTGAATTGGAAATATATAATTACTCTTATGGCACTCATAAAAATAAATAAAGTACCAGTTGTATTATTAACTTTTATTAGCCTTTTTTTTACATCGTTAAACATTGCTCAATCTATGGAAACTATATATTTATGGGCTAACCAAGTGCCTAATGAAATAAATAAAAAACATGATGCCGTTAAAACTGAAAACACCAGTGGAAATGTAACTAGACTAACAAATGTAACTAACCCTGTTTTAGAAGTTTTTAAACCAGATACAACAACAAATAATGGGGCAGGTGTAATTATTTGCCCAGGTGGAGGCTATCATATTTTGGCAATTGATTTAGAAGGCTATGAAGTTGCTAAATGGCTAAATAAGTTGGGTTTTACAGCGTTTGTGTTGCAATACAGAGTGCCAGAAAATAGGCTAGGAGCTTTAAACGATATACAAAGAGCTATTAAAGTTGTTAGGAGCAAATCAAAATTATACAATATAAATCCAGATAAAATAGGTGTTTTGGGTTTTTCAGCTGGCGGAAGTTTAGCGGCAAGGGCTTCTACCAATTTTAATAACGAAACATATAGTAAATTTGATGAAATTGATAATGAATCGTGTAAACCAGATTTTGCAGTACTCGTATATCCAGCTTATTTAAATAATGGTAATAACAATACGATAACACCAGAATTAACAATAACTAACCAAACACCACCAATGTTTATTTTTGCGACTGCCGATGATGCTTATTCAAACAAAGGTTCTTTAGTGTTGTCAAAAGCACTTATGGATTCTAAAATACCTGTAGAACTTCATCTTTTGCCTTCAGGTGGTCATGGATACGGATTAAGAAAAGGAAATATAGCTGCAGAAACATGGCCGGTTTTGGTTGAAAAATGGCTTAAAAAAAGCATTTAATAATCGCTTTTATTTGTATGAATTTTGATAAATTTTTAAAATCTATATCAGCCATAGAAAATATACCGCTTCCAGCCGAAGCATCTCACCTTAAAATGGTACCACCATTTCGTAGGGAATTATTACGTCAACAAAAAAATGCTATTAAAAATGCTAAAGAAGCTGGTGTTATAGCTTTGTTTTATCCGAATAAAGACTTTAAAGCAACCCTAGTTTTAATTTTAAGAAAAACCTATAATGGTGTGCATTCAGCACAAGTAGGGTTTCCTGGCGGTAAGTTAGAACTTGAAGATAATTCGTTGCAAGATGCTGCAGTTAGGGAAACTTTTGAGGAAATAGGTGTGCCCATAAAAGATATAGAAGTTGTAAAAAAATTAACCCAAGTTTATATACCGCCAAGTAATTTTTATGTGCAATCGTTTATTGCGATTTCTTATAAAACGCCAAAATTTATTAAGCAAGAAGATGAAGTTGAAGCCATTATAGAAGTAGATTTACTACATTTTTTAGACGATAATCTACTTATTACAAAAAAAGTTTCAACATCCTATAGTGTTGATGTTGAGGTGCCTGCTTTTAAATTAAATAATTATACAGTTTGGGGAGCTACTGCAATGATACTTAGCGAAATTAAAGATATGTTAAAGCAAATCATGTAGTTTGCAAGATTTATTACATTTGTAGCAACTAACTAACCAATTGATTTGACGCGTGATTTATGGGATTATTTAAAAAAAATCCATTCGGACATATACTTTTTGTAAAAAAATGGCTTATTAGAATACTCGGAGTTATAACGCACAGACGTTTTAGAGGCTTCAATGAGTTACAAATAGAAGGCTCTGAAATTATTAAAGCCTTGCCAGATACAAACGTACTATTTATTTCAAATCATCAAACCTATTTTGCCGATGTGGTATCTATGTTTCATGTATTTAACGCGAGTTTAAGTGGTCGTGTAGACTCTATAAAAAATGTTGGCTATCTATGGAATCCTAAGCTCAACATTTATTATGTAGCAGCTAAAGAAACCATGAAATCGGGATTATTGCCAAAAATTCTAGCTTATGTAGGGTCTGTTAGTATAGAGCGGACTTGGAGAGCAGAAGGAAAAGATATTAATAGACAGGTTAAAATGAGTGATATCTCAAATATTGGAAAAGCACTCGATGATGGTTGGGTAATTACGTTTCCGCAAGGTACAACAACACCCTTTAAGCCTATTCGTAAAGGTACAGCGCATATCATTAAACGTTATAAACCTATTGTTGTACCTATTGTTATAGATGGGTTTAGAAGGTCTTTTGATAAAAAAGGATTGCGTATAAAAAAGAAAAATATACTTCAGAGTTTTGAAATAAAACAGCCTTTAGATATCGATTATGATAATGAGTCTATAAATGAGATTGTTGAAAAAATAGAATATGCTATCGAGCAACACCCGTCTTTTTTAAAAGTTATTTCTCAAAAAGAGTTAGAAGCTTTAGAAGCATTAAATAAAAAGCGTGAGTGGTAACTCTTAAATAGGTAAACTTGTTTGATTTTGAATGAAAGGGATAGTAAAAGCAAATACTGTTGATAAATATTTATGTTCTATTCGTTTTCAAATAGTAAAGCTAGTTGAGTCTAATTCTACAGTAATAGAATATGGTTGTGGGAACGGAGATTTACTCTTTAAACTGTCTGTAAAAATTAAAGAAGGAATTGGTGTCGATAAATCTAAACAACTAATATCATTTGCTAAAAATCAAGTAATTGAAAACCAAATAAAGAATCTTGAATTTAGATTATTAGATGTATTGCAAGATGCTTATTCGGTGCCAAAGATGGACTATTCTATAGTAAGTCTTCTATTTCATATTCTACCATGGGAAAAATCGGTTGAGTTAGTTGAAAAACTTATAGCGACATCAGAAACAATAATTATTTGTGGTTTCTGTAAACCAAATAACATAAAACAAAAAATACTTCTATGGTGCGACCAAAGATTCACAGGACATTATTCTAACTTTTTAAATTATAGTAGAAATGGATTCACAGAAGGACTACTGAATTCAATAAAGCATATAAAATATAATAAGATAGATACGTTTGATCCTGTTATTAAAATTTATAAAATTACAAAAGAGGACATTAATTAGATGCATTCAAGTTTAAACAAGCCTTTTTGTTTTTCTTCAAACACAGTTAATAACTCCTAATAAATCCCTTTTTAAAACCACACCAAAATAGCTATTTTGCACTTTTGTTTTAAAAAAGAATAAAGTGAAAGTCTGTATCGCAGAAAAACCTAGTGTAGCCCGCGAAATTGCCTCTGTTTTAGGTGCAAATACAAAACACGATGGGTATTATGAAGGCAATGGTTATGCGGTAACCTATACTTTTGGGCACTTATGTACGCTTAAAGAGCCTAATGATTATAAATCTTATTGGAAAAGTTGGGACTTAAATAACTTGCCTATGTTGCCTGAAAAGTTTGAAACTAAAGTGGTTGCAAACTCGGGAATTCAAAAGCAATTCAAAATTGTAAAAAGTCTATTCGATAAAGCCGAAGTGGTTATAAATTGTGGTGATGCGGGGCAAGAAGGGGAGCTCATTCAACGTTGGGTAATGAATGAAGCTAATTATAAAGGCGAAGTACAGCGCTTATGGATTTCGTCGTTAACTACCGAAGCTATTAAAGAAGGTTTCCAAAATCTAAAACCAGCAACAGATTACGATAATTTATATTATGCAGGATTTTCTAGAGCCATTGGAGATTGGCTTTTAGGAATGAACGCCACTAGATTATACACTGTAAAACATGGTGGTTACAAACAAGTATTATCTGTTGGTCGTGTGCAAACACCAACGTTGGCTATGGTTGTTAATCGTTTTAAAGAAATAGAAAATTTTAAACCACAACCGTATTGGGAATTACAAACACTTTATAGAAATACACTTTTTAGTTATGAAGAGGGGCGCTTTCTTAAAAAGGAAGATGGCGAAGCTTTGTCAAATAAAGTAAAAGAAAGTAATTTTGAGATTGAATCTATTACCAAAAAGAAAGGAAAAGAATACGCCCCTAAACTCTTCGATTTAACAGGCTTGCAAGTGTATTGTAATACGAAATTTGGATTTTCGGCAGATGAAACCCTAAAGATTGTTCAGAGGTTGTACGAGCAAAAGGTAGTTACTTACCCTAGAGTAGATACTACGTTTTTACCAAATGATGTATATCCTAAAGTTGCAGGTATTCTTCAAAAGCTAACAAATTATTCAAAACTAACGCAGCCACTTTTAGGAAAAAAAATAAAAAAGTCTTCCAAAGTTTTTAATGATAAAAAAGTGACTGATCACCATGCGATTATTCCAACGGGGATTCAAATTAATTTGCAATACAACCAGCAACAAGTTTACGATATTATTGTAAAACGGTTTATTGCTGTTTTTTATGATGAATGTATTGTGTCAAATACCACGGTTTTAGGTAGTGCTTCAAAAGTAGTTTTTAAAACCACGGGAAAAGAAATTTTGGAAAAAGGTTGGCGTATCGTATTTGAAAATCCAAATGCAAAAGAAAAAGAATCTGGGATTTTACCAGCTTTTGAAAAGGGAGAAAAGGGGCCGCATGAACCCTCGTTTTTAGAAAAAGAAACCAAACCACCAAACCAGTTTACAGAAGCCTCTTTGCTACGTGCTATGGAAACAGCAGGAAAGCAAGTTGATGACGAAGAATTACGCGATTTAATGAAAGAAAATGGTATTGGAAGACCATCTACACGGGCTAATATTATTGAAACCCTTTTTAAAAGAAAATATATAAAACGCAATAAAAAGCAGGTGTTGCCAACGATTACTGGTATTCAGTTGATTGGCACGATTCAAAATAAACTACTAAAATCTGCAGAATTAACAGGCTCGTGGGAAAAACAATTAAAGGATATTGAAAAGGGCGAGTTTAGCGCAGGTGCCTTTATAAAAAACATGAAACGTATGGTTGATGCTTTGGTGTACGAAGTGCGTAGCGAAACCAAACGTGCCAATATTTCGCAGGCTACAGTAATTAAAAATAGAACTGCAAAAACTGCAGCAGTAAAACAAGCAGGAATTGTTGCAGAGGGTTGCCCTAAATGTAAAAAAGGACAACTTTTAAAAGGAAATACAGCCTATGGCTGCAATGCTTATAAATTAGGTTGTGATTTTGTGTTGCCTTTTAAGTTTTTAGATAAAAAAATTTCTGAAAAACAGTTTGTTAGGCTGCTAAAAAAAGGAAGTACAGTTAATTTGAAAGGCTTTAAAACAGAAACAGGAACTGTTGAAGGTTTGTTGCGTTTTGATAATGATTTTAAATTAAAATTAGAACCCAAAAAAACTTCTACTAAAGGGAAAACAGACGAATTATTTTGTCCTAAATGTAAAAAAGGAACCATTATAAAAGGTAAAACTGCCTATGGTTGTACTGGTTATAAAACGGGATGTGATTTTAAAATGACTTTTGATGCTGTAAGAGAAAAAATAAACGGACAAGCACCTACAAAAGAGCTTGTACATAAAATTTTAAATGGAAGCGTTTAAAGTAAATCATAAACATTTTATTATTTACAAACCTTATGGGTATTTAAGCCAGTTTATTAGTAATGCTAATAAACAACGCAATAAAAAATTTCTTGGAGAGCTTTATAATTTTCCTGAAAACGCCATGGCAATTGGTCGTTTAGACGAAAAATCGGAAGGGTTGTTATTAATCACTACAGATGGTAAAATGAGCGATTTTGTAAATAGTCAAAAAGTAGAAAAGGAATATTATGCACAAGTTGATGGTGATATTTCTACAAAAGTGATTGAGCAATTAAAGTTAGGTGTTAAAATTGGTTTTAATGGCACAAAGTATAAAACAAAACCCTGTAAGGTTTTTAAATTGAGTGATATACCAGATTTACCGAAGCGTTCTAAAAAAATTAGAGATGGAAGGCATGGTCCAACATCTTGGATATCAATTACGTTAAACGAAGGGAAGTTTCGTCAAGTTAGAAAAATGACATCAGCAGTTGGGTTTCCTACATTGCGACTAGTTAGAATTAGAGTTGGTAATATTAACCTTGGCGCGATGCAAGTTGGCGATGTTATTGAAGTTGATGAGTTCTTTTAAGTTTCTAATCGTTTAAGTTCTTTGTAATTTCTATTTAAGTGCTTTAATAAAATGCCATAAATTAACCAGTAAAACAATAGCAAAATACCAATTACAGTAGCCAAAATTAAAATGCTAACAATAATAATAGCTGCATAAAATTTAAAAACCTCTCCATTTGCTGATGCTTGTTGTAGTTTGGTTCCAATATCTGCATCATGATTTAGCGTGTATGATGCCCCTAGAATAGTACCAATAACAAGAGAAGCTAAATTGAATATAACATAATATTTTACTGTTTTTCTTGTTTTTAAAATATTCTCCATTAAGGCTTTTGAGTTGTCTGTTGCAGATATGTTTTTGTAATTTTTATAGAATAAATAAAAGAAATATATAAGAATTAGATAGCTAACAATGGTTATTGGAATTAATATATGATCCATATTTAATTCTTCCATTTTTCCAGATAAAGATGAGCCTTTGAAAAACAAAGAAATAATTATCCAAAAGGCGAATTCAAGTAAGCTTATAATAAAGATCCATTTTACAATGGAAGACGATTTTTTTAATATCATCTTATAAATTTCATCATAAGATAATTTAGGAAACTTATTATCATCCTTTTTCCAATCTTTTTTTAATAAATCTAATTCATCCATAATGTTACGGATTTAGTATGGTTCTTAGTTTTGTTTTAATTCTATTCATCTTCACACGCGCATTTACTTCACTAATACCTAATGTTTCACTTATTTCTTTATAATCTTTGTCTTCCAAATACAAGAAAACAAGGGCTTTTTCAATGTCATTTAACCTATGTACCGCTTTGTAAAGCACTTTTAACTGTTGTTCTTCGGTGTCATCATAATCTTCAGCCTTTATTTTAAACTCAACGCCTTCAAAATTTTGAGTGCTTATTCGGCGTTTCGATTTTCTGTAAAGTGTAATTGCTGTATTTAATCCAACACGATACATCCAAGTGCTAAATTTAGCATCACCACGAAATTTCGGGTAGGCTTTCCAAAGTTGTATGGTTATCTCTTGAAATAAATCGTTATGTGCATCGTAATTATTAGTATACAAACGGCAAACTTTGTGTACAATATTTTGATGCTTTTCTAGCAATTCAACAAAACTATGTTCTAGTTCTTTATTCAATTTGATGGTTTAGTTACACATGTAAGTAGCTTAAACATTTAAAATGTTACAGCAACTTAAAACAATATTTTTAATTACAGAAAAAAATCAAAATTGTTTTTTAATGCCAAAAACAATAAATAATTGAGCAATTGAGTAGGTAAACATAATACTAATGTTTGAAAAAGGCAATGGACTATAAAATTTATTTAGCGCCAATAAACTATCTGAAGTTATAAAAAAAAGGGCACCTAAAAAAACTAAAATAAAACTGTTTTTTGGCACACTTCCCTCTCTGTAAAAGGCTGTAATTGCCATTAATAAAATAACTAACATGTACACAACAACAGGTAATAATAAATCGCCTACTCCATCCTTTAAAAAATAAAATAAAGTTGTTGCATAAATGAGTAAAAAAACAGAGAAATAAAATATATTTTTTGAGTTGTTTTTATGCTTCAAAAAAATTAAAATATACATAATATGCGCTATTAAAAATGCAACCAAACCACTTGCAAGAAAGGTAACAGATATGGTGTCAAACATTAAAAGCACGTCGCCAAACAATGAAAATGTTAATGCTAAAAGCGTTAACCATTTTGTTTTTGCATCGAGATGTTTGCAATACTTTAAAAAGAATAAAATAAGAGATAATAAAATTAAAGGTTTTGTAAAATAATGATACGTGGTTAAACTTTTAAACGACACACAAATTAATTCTGCAATAACAATAATTGAGAAAATTAATGCGAATATTTTTTCTTTTTTGCTGAGCATTTAATAATCAATTTATTCAAATATATTCAATTCATCATTAAAATTTTACAATTCGGTTAGATTTAGTTTTTTCAAAACAAGTTAGTTTTCAGCTCAAATTATTATAAACAGAAAAGTTGCAATTCTTTTTTGTTGGTTTCTTTTGGACAATTAGTGAGGATAAAAAGAGTAATAGTTAGATAATTTGTAGGGTTTGTTTAACGGTTTGACATTAAGCGTAGTAAGATAGAAATTAAAACTTGCTTTTCGGTTAAATTATTGGCAAGTAAAATTTTTTTGGGTCAAGTAAATCGGCCCTTATTACACTTATGCATTGTTGTTATGTTGTTGTTTCTAAAAGTTTGAGTAAATTTAGTAAGTGTTTTGTAGCCCAGACAAACTAAACTTACATTGTAATTTTCACTAAGTATTTACTCGTTATAAATAAGTTGTTGCTAAAGTCTAATTTTTTGATTCAATTGAGTTTATCTCTTAATATTAAATAAGTTAATGTGTGTTGTTTTTACTTTTAAAATACTATTTTTTGAAGAGATTTATAAACCATTGAAAGTAAATATAAGATGTATTGTTCTATCATTCGCACCAAATGAGTAATGTCCACTAGCTATATACTCATTATTTGAATTTCCTCCAATAGAAATCAATCTAAATTGAGTTGAATTATACGGTATAATAACAGCACTACTATAATAGCCACTTGCTGTATTTATATTTACTGTTGTTGGTAATGCATAAGCACCTACAATACTGTTGCTAAGTACACTAGTACCCGTATATGTTGTATGTTTAGCAGTGTCAAATTGTAATCCATTAGGTAGTGTAAAAAGGTAAGTGCCACTACCGTTTGATGCTCCAGAATTGGAGTCAGCTGCATATATCATTTTAACCTCTATTTCTCCATTAGGAAGAATGCGATGACTAGCTATATCAAATTGACGAGTAGTAGCTTTTGTTGGATTTGTACCTGTACTAGATATTTGGAACCCTGCAGAATCATTTACCCAACTACCTGTACCACTTGTATTAATACGATTCCAAGCATTAGCATCCCAATAATAAAATCCCTTTATATAACCGTTAACCGAATCATCCACTGTTAAATATACTAATTGACCATTTTGAGAGCCTGAGACACCTAATGAATTTACGCGAGGCACTAAAACACCATCAGAACCAGTAACAGCTCCTAAGTGGTTAGTAGCTCTAATGTCTAGTGTAGTTTGTGGTGTGGTTGTACCAATACCAACTTGAGCAAAGGTTAAGTTAGATATTGCTATTAACATTATTGTTATAAATGTATTTATAACTTCTAATTTTTTACACATCTTTAAAATATTTTGATCTTTATACTATTTGTTTCTTAATATAATGATGTTAAGCGTTAATCAAATTTAATTAATTTTTCTTACATAATCATGTTCTTTAAGCTCTTATTTAAAGTTAAGCTTAACATGACAAAAGTCATAGTATTTGGCTTGATATTAATATACTTTTAGAAGTATAAAATGTGTGAGTCATGAAACCTAAAAAGAATCCAGAATTAGAGATAGGACGCCATAGTAGCCTGTACTTTGCTATAGGTTTAAATGTGATGCTGTTTTTGTCTTGGCAAGCTTTAGAGTATAAAACTTACGATAAAGAACTTGTAACTATTGATGTGTTAAGTATTGATGAGGAATTAGATGAAGATATTCCTATTGTTAATATTGATGCACCACCACCACCGCCACCACCCGCTGTAATACAAGAAGCTATTACAATTGTTGAAGATGTAGAAGAAGTTGAAGAAACTATAATTGAAAGTACCGAAGCAAACCAATCTGATGCTCTTGAAGAACGTATTGTAGCCGTTAGCGATGTTGATGTTGAAGAAGTAGAAGAAGATGTTGAAGTGCCATTTGCAGCCATTGAGAATGTTCCTGTTTTTCCGGGTTGTGAAGGTCAACCAAAGAAAAAAATGAAAGATTGTTTTCAGAAAAAAATTCAAGAGCACATTGTAAAGAATTTTAAATACCCAGACGTTGCTTTAGATATGAGTATACAAGGTCGAGTGTCTGTAATATTTGTTATAGATTCTAAAGGGCATACAACCAATGTAAGGTCAAGAGGTCCAGATAAGGTCTTAGAAACCGAAGCCGAAAGAATTATTGGCTTACTACCAAAAATGACACCTGGTAATCAACGTGGCAAACCTGTAAAAGTAAGTTATGCTGTACCTATATTTTTTAAGCTATATGAAAGATAAAAAGGCTTATTAAATGGTTTTATATCAATGTAAAAAAAGGCGCCCTATTTTTTTAGGTTGCCTTTTTTAGTTTTAATTTTACCTATTAACGTAAGTTCAATATAATTTATCTTTAAAATGCCTGTCATTCATCAAATTAATTGTCTATGTCAGGTTGAGCGCAGTCGAAACCTAAAAAGAATTCTAGTTTTTGAAAAACCTTTCGACTGCGCTCAAGGAGACAACTGTTAATTTATTGGCAATTTATATGAATACATAAAATTATTGTATCGAACTCAAGTTAATTAATAATTACAGAATAACATTTCATCCCTAAATAATAACAATTTGGCAAGTCGGTTTTTAAATAATCGAGCTTTTGCTTGATATTTGCTTCATAATTAAAAAATAATATCAATGAAACATCTAATTATAATAATCTATTTAATTTTTATAAATATAACTATGGGGTTTGCACAAGAAGATAGTGTAAACGAGATAGTAGTAAATATTTCGAATTTAAGTAGTAATAAAGGCCAAGTTTTAGTGGGGCTTTACAACACTGAAAAAAGTTTTTTAGGAAATGGGTTTAAATATTTTAAAACTAAAATAGAAAACAATAGTTGTAAAGTTGTTTTTAAAGATATTCCAAATGGTACTTATGCCATTTCGTTTTATCACGATGAAAACGAAAACAATAAAATGGATACTAATTTTATAGGTATTCCTAAAGAAGATTATGGTTGCTCAAACAATGCTAAGGGTTTTATGGGACCACCAAGATGGAAAGACGCAAAATTCCAAATTCATAACGAAACAATCACACAAAATATTAAACTTTAAAAAAGAGAAAAAATGAAACATTTAATAATCATAGCAACACTTTTAGTGTCTGGAATAGTATCAGCTCAGAGTAATTAAGAAAAAGGCATGCAAAAAGCATTTCAGCTTTAGGGAAGTAATCAATCAACTGAAGCATCAAATTTATTTGAACGTATTGCAAAAGCAGAACCAGATAATTGGTTACCACTATATTATATATTACGCAGCACAAATTAATATTGTTACTAGTTTTGGCGAAAAGGATGTAGAAAAACTTTCAGCACAACTTAAAAAAGCACAAAATTTAATTTATTAACTAGTGTGTTTTGTAACAAAAAGCAAAGGCTTACGTCAAATAATTGAATCATCAATTAAATAAATCAATACATGAGTATCTGGAGAGTTTTGCTTTCAATTATTTGTCCGCCTTTAGCAGTTATAGATAAGGGTTGTGGCTCTATATTAATCACTTTTTTATTATGGCTTTGTGGCTGGGTACCCGGTGTTATTGCTGCGCTGGTTATTATTAATAATCCAAATCGATAACATATAAAAATATCGTAATTTTGCACTCTATGAATAAGACAATAGAACTGCAAGATTTAGGCAATAAAGACTACAAACAAACTTGGGATTACCAAGAGCAGTTGTTTAAAGGCATTGTAGATACTAAAATTAAAAACAGACGAGAAGATGCTGGGTTAGAAACTAAAAACTATTTTTTGTTTGTAGAGCATCCGCATGTTTATACCTTGGGTAAGAGTGGCGACTTTTCTAATTTACTTGTTTCAGAAACCGAATTAAAAGAAAAAAACGCCACCTTTTATAAAGTAAATAGAGGAGGAGATATAACCTATCATGGTCCTGGGCAAGTAGTTGGTTACCCTATTTTAGACTTAGATAATTTTTTTACCGATATACATAAATATCTACGCTTTTTAGAAGAAATGATAATTTTAACCCTTGCCGAATACGGTTTAAAAGCTGAAAGAAGTAAAGGCGAAACAGGTGTTTGGTTAGATGTTGGAACACCATTTGCCCGTAAAATTTGCGCCATGGGTGTACGTGCTAGTCGATGGGTAACTATGCATGGTTTTGCACTTAATGTAAACGCTAATTTGGGCTATTTTGACCTTATGATACCTTGTGGTATTCGAGGTAAGGCGGTTACTTCTTTAAATGTAGAACTTGGTGTAAAAGAAGTTTCTATGGAAGAAGTAAAAGAAAAATTGCTAAAACATTTTAAAGCACTTTTTGAAGCTAAGCTTATAAAAAATGAAAATAAAGCGCTTTTTTAAAATACTGCTATTAGTATGCTTATTCCTTTATCAATGATTCTTACTGGTTTTTTAAGTATTATTTATCATATAAAAACTTTAAAACATTATAGTTTGAATTTTGTTTATAAAGATTTTAAGGATGCTGTTTTATGGATAGGTAACTTACTCTTAGCTATATCTATTTTTACAATGGCTTTCTTTATGTTGTTTGCTATATATAGTCTTAATGAAGTAGACTTAAGCTTCGAATTTATTTATATGTTTATTTTTTGTGGTATTATTTTATTACTAGGAGTAACGCTAATTTTGGAAGAAAGATTATTATATAGAAAATATGTTTTTTTTAAAGAACAATCCAGAATAAATAAGATTGATGATATTTCAGGCCATAAGGGTGATAATCTTTAAGTTTTTAGCACAAGACTCTAGTCGTAATTACCAAGAGGCTTCTTTTTAGAATAATTAATGCCTAAATCGTTAGTTCTTACTTCTTTTAGTTTTTTTGCTAATTTCTTTTTAAACTTCACCACAACTTTGGCATAATTTGGATTGTGGGCTAAATTGGTAAACTGTTTTGGGTCGTTTTCCATATCAAAAAGCTCCATACCTGCTGAAGCATCTTCGTTGTATTGAATATAAGCCCATTTATCATCTCGTAATAAAAAGGTTTTCCCGCCTTGCGATACACTAAATGCCATATCTCTAACTTTCTTTTTAGGCTTATCAATGGTTTTTACTAAGCTTTTTCCTTGTATGTGTTTTGAAGGTTTTAAACCTGCTAATTCAGAAATGGTTGGATATAAATCAATCAGCTCTACAAACGAGTTGCAAACAGCTGCTTTTTTACCAGGAACCTTTATAATCAATGGAACTCTAACCGATTCTTCATGTAAACTCACTTTCATCCAAAAATTATGCTCGCCTAAATGAAACCCATGATCGGAAGTGAAAATAACAATGGTATTAGCTTCTAAACCTTCATCTTTAAGTGTTTTTAATACTTTGCCTACTTGCGCATCCATATACGATACCGATGCATAATAGGCAGCAATTGCTTTTTTTTCTTGTTCTAAATTCATTTGTGCGTTAACACTAGTAACGTAATTAATACCTCGTTTTGGTATATCGTCCCAATCGCCATCAACTTTTTTGGGTAGTGTTACCTCGCTAAACGGATAGGGTTCAAAATACGGTTTAGGTGCCACAAAAGGTACATGAGGACGCACAAAACCAACAGCTAAAAAGAAAGGTTCGTTTTTGTGTTTTTTAATAAGTTCTGAGACTTTTTTAGCTGTTTTTCCATCTGAGTGAACTAAATCATCGCCGTCAGCTTTTACAATAGTCATAACATTTCCGCCTTTTCTTTCAATTTTCCCATCAGGGTTTCCTTGAACCAATTCTGCATCACCAATGGCTTTCCATTCAGGTCCTTGACTGTTAAAACGTTCAGTCCATGAGGCTTCATCATCTTGTCCGTTCGAGCCTGTTTCAATATCAATAGGAACACCCATATGATAAATTTTACTCACTCTAGCTGTATAATAGCCATTGTCTTTAAATAATTGAGACCATGTTTTTCTTTCGTTTCCAATATTTTTTCTACCACTTACATAGCCAAAAGTAGTGGTGGCGTTTGGGTAGTAACCCGACATAAAAGACGCTCGAGATGGCCCACAAACAGGATATTGCGTATAAGCTTTAGTGTATTTAACACCTTCTGAAGCAAGTTTATCAATGTTTGGTGTATGGCATGCTTTATTTTCGTAAGATGAGACTGCGGTTGCTGTTAAATCATCAGAAATAATAAACAGTATGTTTGGTTTTTTGTTTTGAGAAAATATGGTTATACTGAATAAAAAGAGTAAAAGAAAGGTGAGTTGTTTCATGTTTATTAGCAGGTTAATTTAGCTGTATTTATAAAGTTTTGTTTCAATAAACTTTATAGAATGTTATACAAATTTCGTTTTTTTTTATAATTTCAAGTTATTAAACCCACATTATGCTTTAGAGATTAGAATTGTTAATTTTAAAATTTCACAAAGCATTGATGTGTAGTTCATTGTAATGCATCTTTCTATTGCATAATTCAGGTTAAAAGACTTTTGGGCAACGGAGTCCTCCTTTAGGTTCATTATGGTGGCTTATAATCTTATGAGTTTGTTTAGGTATAGAAAGATGTTAAAGATAGCTTTATCTACGCAAAAAAAGACCTTGGATGGACGGATTATTCTCCCAAATTAATAATTTAAGCCCACCTTTTGTTTATTCCTAATGCATAATTCGGGTTTAAATATTGAATAGCATTTTTAGTATTAGATTAAAAAACGAGTGAAAAGTTTAAATTATATTTAAAAATTAACCCGAATGCTAACGTTTGGTGTAATACCTAAGGATTGGTTTTCTACTTTGTTAACCATATTATCAGAATCTAAAGTGTAGTAGGCGTTAATTATGTTTTTCTGATTAAAAATATTCCATATTGAAGCACCAACAATAGCACGCGCCGTGTCTGAAACATCGAAAGCGTAGGTTGCAGAACAATCTGCACGCAAATAATCGTCTAAGTTACTATCGTTAGGTGAGGCGTATGTAATAACATTGTCATCTGGATTGTCATTTGCGTAATCTGGTAACGTAGTAGGTTTTCCAGAGTGCCAATTTAAACCCAATGCAAGCTTAACATCATTATAGGTGTAAACTCCAGAAAGCGATATAGCATGACGAATATCGGCATTGTTAGGAAACGGATTGCCATTATTTAAATCTGGAAATGTGTAATCGTTTTTACTGTAAGAATAACTTAGCCATGTGCTAACAACATTGTTAAACTGTTTGTTTACCAAAAAGTCGATGCCTTTAATTTGATAGCTACCAACACTATTTACAAATTGATATTGGTTTTGAAACCCTTGACTACGCGTAGTAATACCATCCACCTTTTTGAGATAACCTTCGGCACTAATTAGTAATTTATTTTTGTTGAAATGAATACCCGCTGAAGCTTGCTTGCTTTTTAAAATAGGAACGGGATAAATATTTTTGTTATTTATAACTTCAGTATCTGTTTCATTATTAGATAATATCCAACGTCGGTTTTCAATACCTAAAAAATCATTTTGCAAATCGATGATTTGAGTTGTAGTTTGACTTTTAAGTTCACCTAATAACTCAAGCCTGAAATTATTTAAAAAGCGTTGACTAAAGCTTAATCGAGGCTCAAAAAGCGTTGTGCTAAAATTTGGAAAGTAGTTTACTCGATTACCAAGATTTAATTTGGTTTTAGCATCGTTTGATAAAAACGCCCCTTCTACATAAAGTGAATGACTGCGAACAACATCTTTAATATAACTTCTGAAAATAGGATTGTTAACATCTTCTAAATTACTAATGCCTACTTCAATAAATTGATAGCCACCATTAAATTTAAAATTACTGTTGGGCTTGTAATTTATATCTAGTTTTGCTGAGCCATCAATAACTTTGTTTTCTTGAATTAAGCGTTGTTGATTTATAACATCAAAATTAGTAGCATCCAAATCGTATTTGGTAACATAAACTTGTGCTGTAGTTGAAAGATTTGAGCTCCAATCTCTTGTATACGAAAACCCAAATGCTGAGTTTTGCTGAGATAATTTGCTGTTTAAAGCTTCATTTCTATCATTAATATTGGCTTGTTCTTCGTAATCTAATTTATTATTTGCATTAAAAAAATGAAGTCTTATTTTATCTTTTTCTGTAATATCGTATAAGAATTTTGCGGTTATATCATAAAAATAAAACGATTCATTTTTATCGATAGCATCATCATTTAAGCTAAAATTTGTTAAATCGGAATCTTGAAAAACACGTTTTTTATAAAGGTCGTAAGTTGGTGTGGTTACTAAATCTGTAACCGAACGACGTGTAGAAATTTGCAATTCGGTATTATGAGTTAATGGAATTTTAGCAAAAACATCGGCATTTATTAAATTAAATCCACCACCAGCTTTAAAAGTGTTATCAATTTCATTGGGCATTTGCATATCAATAATACTAGAAATACCATCACCATACTTTGCTGGTGTGCCGTTTTTTGAAACGTTAACTTGTTTTGTAGTGTATGGATTAAAAGCCGAAATTAATCCGAAAAAATGCCCCGATTGATACATTTTAATACCATCCCAAAGCAATAAATTCTGATCGTGTGTGCCACCGCGAATATTAATGTTAGACACAGTTTCATCAATACTTAAAACTCCAGGAAGCGACTGTATGGTTTGTAAGACATCGGGTTCTATTAACCCTGGAAGTATCCCAAAGGTTTCGGGTTTTATAGTAACTTTACCATCATTTAATTTTGTAATACCAGTGGTTAAGTAATTAGTTATTATAACTTCGTCTAGCCGTTGTGTATTGGTAAACGATTTATCTCTTTTACGTGCTTTTATGGCAATAAATCGATTATTTAATAACTCAAAATCTAGTTTAGTTTCTTTTTTTAGAAAATCTAATACCGCTTCTAGCGTTAAATTTTCGTCTGGAATAGCTGTTTTTTTATCTTTAATAGTAGCATCAGCATAAGAAAAACTAATGTTGTATCTGGTTTCAATAATTTTTAAAACTATGGCAAGAGTCTGTTTTTCTTTTTGAACAGTTTGAGAACTTAAAGTCAAAATATTCAAAAAAAACAATAGTATAAAGATAGAAAGTGTACCTTTTCTACTCACGCTTTAATGTTATAGAATTATTGTCTTTACTATGTGTTAAGTGTAAAGGTACGGTAATGTTTTTTATTGCAACATCAATATTGTTATGAGGGAAACCAACAGTAACGAGCTCATCAGAATTTATATTTAAAAGCGTAATATTTACATGATATTGTCTTTCAAATTCTGCAATAACTTCTTTAAAAGGAAGACTTTTAAATTGACTTTCGTTATTTAACCACGAAGGTGTTAAGCGATTTTCTTTTTCTTTAGCAATTATTTTCCCATCGATAATTAAAAAACTGTCACCAGGTTTTAATTTGGTTTCTTGGGTGTTGTATGTAACGCCAACTAATCCTTCGTAGCAAATAACCTCAAAATAATTGTCCCGTTGTTTTACATTAAATTGAGTACCATAAACCGTTACGGTTCCTGATTTTGTAATAACATTAAATGTAGAGCCTTTGGCAACTTTAAAAAAAGCTTCGCCATTAAGTTCTACTTCGCGCTCTTGTTTCCAATCTTTTTTATTAAATACTAACAACGATTTAGCATTAAGCGAAACACTTGAAGCGTCTGGTAATTCTATAGTAGTTTTTTGAGCAAATTGAGTAGTAATAGTAGTATCTAAAGTGGTTGTGTAATAGTATAAACTAAAACAAACAGCAAGTATAGCGGCAACACGCATTAATGGTTTTATCCAATGTGTAGTTTGCTTTTTAGTGCTTTTAATTTTAGATAATACCTTATCTAACTCTGCCGAAGTATTATAATCTTCAGCCTTAAAAGCTTGCAAGCTGTTATTTAACTTCGCTAAATCATCGTAATCTTCAAGGTTTTTAAATGCCTCAAATTCCTGATCATTTAGATCGTTATTTAACCATTTCGATATGAGTTCTTCTCTATTCATGATTTCGTATTCAATTATATAACAGTTAACTTTTATTTTTTCCTACCCTTGTTTTTAAAAAAGTTCAAAATTTAATATTTAACGTTCAAGATTATGCTGTTTGATTTTGAATTTTAAACTCAAAATATTGAACTTAAAGTTCCTTAATATCTTCCCTTAATTTTTTCAAAGCACCATAAATACGTTTTTCAACCGCTTTGGTCGAGATGTCTAAAAGTTCAGCAATTTCTTTAAAACGCTTTCCTTCAACTCTATTCATCATAAAAGCTACGCGCTGTGGTTCGGTTAAATTAGCTAAGGCTTTTTGTAACTTGTCATTATACTCTGCTTCCTGCATTAAAAATTCAGGGCTTTCGTTGGTAGACATTTTGGGTTTTGTTTGCTGGTGTTTTAATACCACTTTTTGGTGCGCTGCTTCATTCAACATTAAATTATTTGCGGTAGTAAACACAAAACTTTTTGCTTTATCAGGCGAAATTTTGGCACAGTTTTGCCAAAGCTTAATAAAAGCTTCCTGCACTTTATCTTTTGGGTTTAACAATGCACCAAACTTATAGTATAAAAAGTTATGCAAATCCTTAGAGTGTTTATTAAATATGGAAGAAAAAAGGCGTTCCTCGCAAATATTATTGTGTAATTGTTTACCCATTGTAATTGGTGCTTAATGCTACTAAAATACCTTTTTTGGAGTTTAGATTTTGATTTTTTTTGGAATTTTTTTGATGTTGAGGGTAGGAATTTTTAAAGTTATCCTGTTTTATATTCAAAATGCTATGTTTAACCCAAATTTTAATATCATGAAAACTAAATTAAAATCATTATTACTATTACCTTTTTTTGCCCTTTTAATGTTGACGTCTTGTCAAGAGGAAGTTGTAGATATAACACTTCCAGCAGAGACTGAAGCACAAACGCTTACTGCCAATGCTCCTCTAACTGCTTTAATAACTGCGACGTCTTATAAGGACGGGTCAAAAGATAACATCCTTGATAATGCCAGTTGTTTGTCTGTTGAATTACCTGTTACTGTAGTTGTTAACGGACTTGAAATAATTATAGATTCTGAAGAAGACTATAAAGTTATTGAAGCTATTTTTAAGCAGTTTGACGATGACGACGATCGTTTACAATTCATTTTCCCAATTACAATTGTTACTACAGAGTACGATGATATTGTAATTAATAATGCCAATCAATTAAAAGAATTTGTTGATGAGTGTAGAGGAGAAAATGAAGAAGATGACGATATAGAATGTATCGATTTTAAATACCCAATTTCTTTTTCGGTATACGATGCTAACTTTCAAGTTATTGATGTTGTTGAAATTGAAAACGACAGACAATTACACAAATTTATTAAGCGTGTTAGAGAAGAATCTGGATTTTTCGCAAGCCTTAACTTTCCTGTAACTATGGTTTTAGCTGATGGTACAGAAATAGTTGTAAATAATAACCAAGAGTTAGAAAGAACCATAAATGAAGCTAAAGATGCTTGTGATGAAGATGATGATAACGATTATGGTGATGACGATTTTACAAAAGAACGTTTAGACGAATATTTAAAAATTTGCCCATGGGTAGTGCATGAGTTTAAAAGAAACAATCAAGATAACACTGCTGAGTATAAAGAGTATGCTTTAAACTTTAAAGAAGATGGTGTTGTAAGAATGCGTGCTAGAAATGGCGATGTATTAACAGGTACTTGGAGTACTCGTGTAACTGATAGAGGTGCGCTTTTAAAATTAGAATTTGATACGCTTGCAGACTTTACTTTAGAATGGGTTGTTTACGATATTGAGTATGGTAAAATTAAACTATACGAAGTTGGTGGAAACAGAATAATTATGAAGAAAAACTGTGATGTAGTTATCAATATTACTAAAGAGCGTATAGAAAACTATTTAAAAGAATGTTTATGGAGAGTTACTAGATTAGAAGTTGATGGTAACGATAATGAAAAAGATTATATAGGAACACCATTAAAGTTCTTTAATGATAATGTTGTGAAAATTAGAGTAAACGGAGAGTTTGTACAAGGTACTTACGAGATAGCGGTGACTAATAACAGATTCTTTTTACAAATCTTTTTAGACGATAGACCTAATTTAAAATTAGAATGGTTAATTACCTTCTTAGAGCCAGGTTTAATTAAATTAGAGTCTGAAGATAACAGAATGGTGTTAAAAAGACATTGCCCTGATGGAGATGATGATATAAACTTTATTGGTGATGTACTTATAACAGGACAATGGGAAGTAGCTTTGTATAAAGATGATGGAGTAGATGAAACACAAGATTACTTAATGTACACTATTGATTTCTTAGAAAACGGATGGATAAAAGTAACCGATCCTAATAACGGAATTATTGATGGTTCATGGTTAACTTACAGAAGTGACGGACTTTTAAAACTAGCACTTAATTTTGGATTAGAGGCACCTTTTAATGAGTTTAATGATAGATGGAAAATTGTTGAAGTAACTCAAACACGTATAGAGCTTAAAGATGTTAGTGGTGGTAATGGCTCTGAAGATATATTAGTCCTTGAGAAAAAAGAATAATTATGTTTTTGGTGAAAAGGAAACTCAGCTTTTTCGGTTGGTTAGGTTAATTATTGATTAGGTTTCCTTTATAAAAGCTGTCAAACTCTAAGTTTTGACAGCTTTTTTTTATTCTCTTTTTTATAGTTTGTCACTTCTACAATACGCCCTAAATCATTAAATCGAAAATATTTTCTTCAGTTTTTTACTGAAGTAACAATTAATTTGTCATTCCCATGAAAACGGGAATCTATCTAAAAGAAAAAACAAAATAATTCTTTACTTTTGCAGCTTGATTCATAGGATAAATCTATACTTAAAATTTCAACAAAAATTATGTTTAATAATTTAAGCGATAAATTAGATAAAGCCTTACACGTTCTTAAGGGGCACGGTAGTATTACAGAAGTAAATGTAGCCGAAACTTTAAAAGAAGTACGTCGCGCATTGTTGGATGCCGATGTTAACTTTAAAATAGCTAAAGAATTTACCAATAGAGTTAAAGAAAAAGCTTTAGGTCAAAACGTATTAACTACGTTACAACCTGGACAACTTATGGTAAAGATTGTTAAAGACGAGCTAACCGAACTTATGGGTGGCGATGCCGAAGGTATTAACCTTTCTAGTACACCAAGTGTTATTTTAATGTCGGGTTTACAAGGTTCTGGTAAGACTACATTTTCAGGAAAACTAGCAAATTATCTTAAAAATAAAAAAACTAAAAAACCACTTTTAGTAGCTTGTGATGTATATCGTCCTGCTGCGATAGACCAATTACATGTTGTTGGAGAGCAAATAAACGTTGAGGTTTTTAGCGATAGAGGAAACAACGATCCTGTTGCCATTGCACAAGCAGGTGTTGCCCATGCTAAAGCTAACGGATTTAATGTGGTTATTATAGATACCGCTGGTCGTTTAGCTGTTGATGAGGTCATGATGACCGAAATATCTAACATTCATAAAGCCATTCAACCGCAAGAAACGTTGTTTGTTGTAGATTCTATGACAGGGCAAGATGCTGTAAACACTGCAAAGGCCTTTAACGATACCTTAAATTTTGATGGTGTTATTCTAACTAAATTAGATGGTGATACCCGCGGTGGAGCTGCTATTTCTATTAAATCTGTAGTTAATAAACCCATTAAGTTTATTGGTACAGGAGAAAAAATGGAAGCTATTGATGTGTTCTATCCATCACGTATGGCAGACCGTATTCTCGGAATGGGTGATGTGGTATCGTTAGTAGAACGCGCGCAAGAGCAATTTGATGAGGTTGAAGCTAGAAAACTTCAAAAGAAAATAGCGAAAAACCAGTTTGGATTTGATGATTTCTTAAAACAGATTCAACAAATTAAGAAAATGGGGAATATGAAAGATCTTGTCGGTATGATTCCAGGTGCTGGAAAAATGATGAAAGATGTTGATATTGATGATGATGCTTTTAAAGGTATTGAAGCTATTATTCATTCAATGACACCAAAAGAAAGAAGTAATCCTTCTGTTATCAATGCGAGTAGAAAAAAGCGTATTGGTAAAGGTTCGGGTACATCTGTTCAGCAAGTTAATCAGTTGCTCAAGCAATTCAATCAAATGAGTAAAATGATGAAAATGATGCAAGGTGGTGGCGGTAAAAAAATGATGCAAATGATGAAGAATATGCGCTAGTTTACAGTCTCAGTCTCAGTCTCAGTCTCAGTCTCAGTCTCAGTCTCAGTCTCAGTCTCAGTCTCAGTTTGCAGTTAAAAGAAATATGGATTTTAAACAATTATTGGCTTACAAAAAGGCATTTGATTTAGCAATGGATATTTTTGAAATATCGAAACCCTTTCCGAAAGAAGAAACCTATTCTTTAACAGATCAAATAAGAAGAAGTTTACGTTCAGTATGTGCAAATATCTCGGAAGCTTATTGGAAAAGAAGGTATCCAAAACATTTTATTAGTAAATTGACTGATGCAGATGAAGAAAACTCTGAAACTAACACATGGCTAGATTTTGCATCGTCTTGTAACTATATTTCGTCTAGAGATTACGCAAAATATATAGAAAAAAGTAAAGAAGTAGGGAAGCTAATAAATTATATGATTAACAACCCAGATAAATTTGGAGTAAAAACTGAAAACTAATTATAAGCATGAGTAAGTTAGCAGAGTAAGAGCTGCGACTGAAAATTAATTATAAGCATGAGTAAGTTAGCAGAGTAAGAGCTGCGACTGAAAACTGCGACTGAAAACTATTTAGTATGACAATTTTAGACGGAAAAAAAACAAGCAATGAGATTAAAGAAGAAATAGCTAATCATGTTAGTTCTATGATTTTAAAAGGCGAAAGAGTGCCACATCTTGCTGCAATTTTGGTAGGTTCTGATGGAGCGAGTATGACTTACGTTAATGCTAAAGTAAAAGCTTGTAAACTTGTTGGGTTTAACTCTACGCTTATTGAATTACCAGAATACACTTCCGAAGAAGATTTGCTTGAAAAGATTAACGAATTAAACACAAATGATGATATTGATGGTTTTATAGTACAGCTGCCTTTACCAGAACAAATTGATGAGCAAAAGGTTTTAATGGCTGTTAATCCAGAAAAGGATGTTGACGGATTTCATCCTGTAAATGTTGGAAGAATGGCTTTAGATTTGCCAACTTTCTTGCCAGCAACACCATACGGCATTATGGAATTATTGGAGCGTTATCAAATAGAAACTTCTGGAAAAAATGTTGTTGTGATGGGGCGTAGTCACATTGTTGGTCGTCCAATGAGTATATTGATGAGTCAGAAACGAAAAGCAGGCGATGCAACCGTAACTGTTGTACATAGCCGTTCAAAAAACTTATCACAAATAACTAAAGAAGCTGATATAATTGTTGCGGCCATTGGAATTTCAGAATTTTTAACTGGCGATATGGTAAAAGAAGATGTTGTAATTATTGATGTTGGCATTACTCGTGTTCCAGATGCAACCAAGAAAAATGGCTACAGATTGGCAGGCGATGTACATTTTGAAAGTGTAAGTAAAAAAGCCAGTTACATTACTCCTGTTCCTGGTGGTGTTGGTCCAATGACGATTGCCATGCTACTTAAAAACACGTTATTAGCAAGAGAGAAGCATGTAATTTAAAACTCGCCTTAGATTTAATCAATATTGTAAGTTTTTTTTCTCTAAAAGCATTTTTGTTTAAAAAATTTCTTCATTAATTAATATAAATTTAACATTGTGTTATATTTGTTTTTAATTAATGACTCTTACAAAAGAAAATATAGTAGCAGAAGAAGATTATTGGGCAAAGTTTGTTGATGGGGATAAAAGCGCTTTTACTCACATTTACAATTTTAATATAGATGCTTTGTTTTCATATGGAATGAAGCTACATCCAGATAGGGATTTTGTTAAAGATTGTATCCAAGATGTTTTTTTGGATGTTTTTGAACATAGAAACAAACTGTCTACACCAAGAAGCGTTAAGCATTATTTGTTTGTGGTTTTGAAAAGAACTATGTTTAAAAAACTTAAAAAAGAAAGTAAAAAAGAGAGTTTATCTGAATTTGAAAAATTATCTTTTATTACAGATTATAATATTGAATCTATAACTATAGATAAAGAAGATCAAATCTATAAAAAGAAGCTTGTTAATCAAATAGTAAAAGAACTTACACCCAAACAACAAGAAATATTATATTTAAGATTTACAAAAGATTTTGACTATAAAGAAATTTCTGAAATTATTGATATCGATCATAATTCGGTTCGCAAGCAAGTTTATAGGGCTATTAAAAAATTAAGAAAGCACGATGTTTTTAAAGACGTTATTAAAATTCTAATATTATACGCTTTGTCAAATAACTAAGTCTTAATTTAATTTCTATTTGTTTTATTTTTAGTAAGTTATATTTTTTTTGAAAAAAATATATAAAAACTGTCCACAAATAATTTATTTCTACCACTATATATTAAATAAAAGAAAATATGGAGCCTTATTCAAGGTATTTAGAAGACAAATCTTTTTTAGACTGGGTTTATAGCCCAACCCCCGAAAGTGATAGCTTTTGGAAATCTTATATAAAAGAACATCCAGAAGAAAAAGAAACAATGTATACTTTAAAAAGCATATTAGTTAGTTTAAAAACTAGTGATGCTATTATATCTAATAAGGAAAAGCAAGAAATACTTCAACGTATTTTAAACCAAACTGGTAATATAAAGCCGAAGCAAATAAAAAGATTACCAAGCCTAGTAAAAAAGTATTATAAATATGCGGCCGTATTTGTAATTATCATTATTGGAAGTGTTTTTATTAATAAAAATTTTATTGAAAATAAAAAGCTGCCATTTAGTGATGTTGACTTAACAGCTCTAGATTCTTTAACCAGTACGCAGTTAAATCTTGCAACTGGAGAACAATTTTTAATAAAAGAGACGAAATCAACAATTGAGTACAATAGTTTAGGGAATATAATTCTGAACCAAAATGATACTATAAATAATAATATTGCATACTCAAAAGGAGAAGAAGAATTTTTAAATACTTTAATAATTCCATACGGCAGACATAGTAAAATTACACTTTCTGATGGAACAGTTGCCCATCTTAATGCCGGAACTCAATTTGTTTTTCCAGAAAAATTTGTTGGAGATAAAAGAATAGTGTTTTTATCTGGCGAAGCTTTTTTTGAGGTAGCTTCCAATAAAGCAAAGCCATTTATAGTAAAAACTATTGTAGAAGAATTATCTGTAGAAGTTTTAGGAACTAAATTTAATGTATCTGCTTATCCTACAGATAAAGAGGTTTTAACAGTTTTAACAGAAGGTAAAGTTAATGTTGTTGAAGACTATATTTTAAATGACAAAAAAACAATTTTAAAACCAGGCCAATTAGCAACTTGGAATAAAGAGAATGAGGATATAAAAGTAAAACACGTAAACACTGATAATTATACATTATGGACTCGGGGATTGTTGTATTTTGAAAGTGAACCAATGGTAAATGTTATAAAAAAGCTAGAACGTTTTTATAATATAGAATTAATATTTGAAGAATCATCAAATAAATTAGTTAATACAAACATAAGCGGGAAATTAGACTTAAACGATAATTTGCAGCGAACACTTGATAACTTAATTGCCACAGCAGAATTTAATTTCGAAAAAATAAATAATAGAAAATATATGATAAAATAGAAAAAAAACCAGAGAATGCGCCAACACTCTCTGGCTAATAGAATCTGTTGTAACAACAGATATTGTTTAATTAATAAACCAATCAAATTTATGAAAAAAAAACAGGTTTTCCATAATTCACTAATGAATTATAGGAAGAAAGCTCTACTAGTGATGAAATGTCTTAGCTTATTTTTAGTGTTATTCTCATTTTATTCTTTCACAGATTTATATTCACAGAATACTAAACTAAAAATCGACCTAAAAGAAGCTTCTTTAATCGATATGATTAAAGAGATTGAGAAGCAAAGCGAGTTTGTCTTTATTTACAACGATGAAATTTTACCTGAGTTAAAAAGGGTAAGAGGGGATATTCAATTCAAAAACAGATCAATTTATAAGGTTTTAGATAGAGTGTTAGATGCAAATAAACTAGTCTATTCTATAAACGAAAGGCAGGTTATCTTGAATAAAAATACTTTATTTAATAGTCCTGTTAATTCACAGCAAAGTGTTATTTCTGGAACAGTAAAAGACGAAGCTGGAGTACCCTTGGCTGGAGTTAATATTATAAAAGTTGGTACTTCAACAGGAACTCAATCAGATTTTGATGGAAATTTTTCAATCAATGCAGAAAATGGAGATCAATTAACTTTCTCTTATGTTGGTATGGAAACACTTACTGTAACTATTAGTACTAATGAGACTATAAATGTTACTTTGCTTGAAGATATTGAGAGCTTAGATGAAGTAGTAGTAACTTCTTTAGGAATTACTAAAGAGAAACGAGCTATAGGGTATGCCACATCTATAATTAAATCAGAAGAGCTTGTAAAAACAGGAACACCAAATGTTGCAACTGCATTATACGGTAAAGCACCAGGTGTTCGAATTGCAGCTACTTCTGGAGGATCTACAAGTGCTGTTAATGTTCAAATTAGAGGTTTAGGATCGATAACAGGTAGCACTCAGCCGCTAATAGTAGTTGATGGGATTCCAATACGTAATGAAGACGTTAGTAACAATAATTATTGGGCAGACCAAAGGATAAGAGGTAATGGTCTTTTAGATATTAACCCAGAAGATATTGAGAATATTTCAATATTGAAAGGAGCTTCTGCTGCTGCGTTGTATGGTAATGAGGCTTTAAATGGAGTGGTTTTAATAACAACTAAAAGCGGTAAAGGAGTTAAAAAAGGTCTCGGAATAAGTTTTAATAGTACATATACTGTCGATAAGGCAGCTTATTTTCCTAGATATCAAAATGTAAGAGGACCAGGTTATCCTGTATACTTAGCTGATGCAGGACAGGATGAAGATATGTGGTTGTATTATGATGTAGACGGAGATGGTATTGAAGAAACACGCAGACCTATAGGTACATCAGTTAATTTTGGGCCTAAGTTTGATGGACAACCTGCATTATCTTGGACAGGAGAAGTAATTCCTTATAAAGCTCAAAATGGACCAAAAGGGTTATTTCAAGAAGCTCACAATTTCATGAATAATTTTTCTATTGTTAATACATCTGATAAACATAACTTGAGATTTTCTTACACTCGTCAAGATAATGAAGGTTTAACTTTAAATACTGAGAATGATAAAAACATATTTAATTTAAATACAAGTTTTAATTGGAATGATGATTTAAAAACAGATGTGCTTATCAATTATATTAACTCTACAGTAAAGAACAGACCATATTCTATAGACCGCTTAACTAATAACTTTGGAGGTATGATGACTCGCTTTGATAGTGGTAATTGGTATCATCAATATTATAAAACAAGTCTAGGTTATCGTTTTGTAACAGGTAATAATGAAAGTTTAACACCAGACGAAAATTTAAGAATTACAGGCTATAGAGGCGATGTGTTAGATTTTGCTTGGCGTGTTAACGAACATAAATATGAAGAAAATACAGATCGTATTATAGCCAGTATAACACAGCATTGGAATATTACTGATGAAATAAAACTTAGGGGAAGGTTTGCTACAGATTATACAGCATTTCAGTCACAAAATAAGCACTCTTCTACACGTCCTTTAATTTATGATCCATCAGGATATTACTCTATTGCAAATAGTATTAATAAAATTGTGTATGGTGATATTCTTTTAAGTTATGACAAATCACTTACTAAAGATTTAAGCTTAAAACTAATGGCTGGTTATACTGCTGATAAACAGACTTTTTTTCAAACTAGTAGGGGTACTAGAGGGGGTCTGAGTGTTGAAAACTGGTTTTCGCTTTCATCATCTACTGATACTCCAAATTCGGGTAGTAATGAGTGGTCTATGGTTAAAGATGCTTTTCTTGGAACTGTTAATTTGGATTATAAGAATTATTTGTTTGTTGAAGCAACAGTTCGTCGAGATCGTACATCTACTATGAACCCAAATAATAACACCTTTTATTATCCATCAATTAATTCTGGTTTTGTGTTTTCAGACGCTTTTGAAGTGCCAGATTTTATTTCTTTTGGTAAACTTCGAGCGTCCTGGGGTAAAGTAGGGAACTTTCCATCTAGATATCTTGCAAATATTGCATACCAACAAAATACGCTTGGTTCCCAAGGAGGAGGGTCTGTAATATACACAACGCTTCCAACTTCAGCAGGAAACGATGCTATAAAGTCTGAAACGCAACGTGAATTCGAGTTTGGTTTAGAACTTAGATTATTTAAAGGAGTTTTAGGGCTAGATATGGCCTACTACGATTCAAGGCTTGAAGATCAAATATTACCATTATCATTACCAAATTCATCAGGGGCTAATTCAGTATTGACTAACATTGGAACTATGAGAAATAAAGGTATTGAGATTGGTATTAATGCTACTCCTATTTCAACTGCAAATTTTACATGGGATACTGGAATTAATTTTGCTCATAACAAGAATATGGTTGAATCTTTAGCACCAGGTTTAGAGGAGTTAGTTCATGCTAATTTTGATGGTAGTGCAGCTTTGTTAAAGTCAGAACCCGGAGAACCTGTAGGGGTATTCTATACTCACCCAGTTGCAACCGATGATAATGGTAACAAAATAGTTGATCCTAATGGACTCTACAAAGTAGACCCAGATAAGTGGGAAAAGGTTGGTAGTGCTCAGCCAAAAGCGGTAGGAGGCTTTAGTAATTTCTTTACTTATAAAAACTTCTCTTTAAGTGCTTTAGTTGATTTTAGAATTGGTGGATATGTAATGCCAACAGCATTAAACTGGATGACAAGTCGAGGTTTAACTGAGGAAAGTTTATGGGCTATGGATGCTGAACATGGAGGGCTTTCGTGGTATGAAGATTCAAATGGAGATAGGTATTTAATAAATGCTGGTACTACACAAGGTCCTAACGGAGAAGTTGTCTACGATAATGGTATTGTTTTAGATGGAGTTAAGGCTGATGGTACACCTAACGATTATATAACATCTAACCCAGAATATTTTTTAACAGTATATAATTGGGGTGGTCCACAATACAGTCCAAATACGCGTTATGACTTGTATATTAAGGAAAACACTTATTTTAAAATGCGTGAACTTGCTTTGTCTTATGAATTTCCTAAGGATGTAGTTAAGAAGCTCGGTTTTCAAAATTTACAGTTGTCGGTATTTGGAAGAAATTTATTCTATTTCTATAGAACAATAAAAGATATGGATGCAGAACAGTTAACAGCTGGCTCTAAATGGAACCAAAATGTAAGTAATGCAGGAACAAACCCTGCTAGTAGAACGTTTGGATTAAGTTTACGAGCTAAACTCTAATTTGTAAGAAATGAATAATTTTAAAAGTTTAAAAAAGATGAAGAAACATATTTATATAATATTAATAGCAATTTCATTGGTGTTTATTGGTTGCCAAGAGTCTGAGTTTGCTGATAATTACACTCACCCTAATAAAATAGGTGAAACAACTGTACCAAAGCAGTTTACAGGTGTTTTAAGGGCTAATCTAGATTATGTGTTGCCCAATTACAGAAACTACTTTGTAGTATTGAGAACCACTTTATTGCGTTGGACACAAGCTGCAGGTTGGATTAATAGCCTAAGTCAATATCAAGTAGGGGCTGCAAGTGTTGATGACCAATGGAATAACTATTATACAATGTTTACTCAGTATAGAGAACTAGAAAAAGTATATAGCACACTTACAGTCGAAGAACAACAAAAGCTTAGAATTTATTGGTTAGCAGCAAGTATTTATGTGTATGATCATACACAAGATATGGTAGATTTATTTGGATATATACCTTTTTCTGAAGCTGGTAAATTAAGCCAAAATGGAGGCGATTATTTAGCGTCATTACCTGCTTATGACTCTTCTCAAACTATTTACACAAAAATGCTAGATGATTTAAAAGCTATAGCAGATGAATTAAATAGTATTTCGATAGATAGTGCAACTAAAGCTGTTTTTGATACTCAAGATTATATAAATCATGGAGATATTTTGCTTTGGAAAAAGTATTGTAATTCCTTACGTCTACGCATTTTAAATCGTGTTTCTGGAGCATCAGAGTTTTCATCTCGATCAGAAACAGAAATGGCTAGTATTTTGGGGAATTCTAGTAGCTATCCAGTTATTGAGTCAAATGATGAGAATATTCAAATTGAGGTTGTTAATTTGGATACTCCTATTAACTCTAAAGGATTTGAACAAGGTTTCGGAAGTCAAGGTTGGTATACTAATTACGCTGGTAAAAGAATGGTTGATCATATGAATGATAATACCGATCCTAGGATTCGTGCTATTTATGAGTTAGGAAGTAATGGTTATCAAGGTATAGATCCATTAGGTGATCCTTCAGCACAAACTGATCTTGCAGATAACGGAGATATTAGTTTGTTTAACCGTTCTACTTTTAATCAAAACGAATACTTTCCTGGAATGCTTATGAATGCTGCTGAAGTGAATTTTTTAAAGGCAGAATATTATTTACGAGAAGGTAATGATGGTGCAGCAAAAACAGCTTATGATATAGGCATACAACAATCAATAGAGTGGTACTATTGGGTAAGATCTGTTAGTAATGATGATATCTCTGGGCCACTTGCTCCATTAGGAGCGACAGAGGTTGATGACTATATTGCTGAGATAGATATAGCATGGGGAGGTACCGATAATGAAAAACTTGAATTAATAGCCACTCAAAAGTGGTTGCATTATAGTGTAGTGCAGTTACGCGAGAGTTGGGCAGAACAGCGCCGATTAGATTTACCAAGCCTTCAGTTTTCACCAGATGATTCTAATACACAGTCTTTACCACCAGTAAGATGGTTGTATCCAGACAACGAGAGGTCAAGAAATTCAGAAAACTTTCAAGAAGTCATTTCAATGGATAATATGACCACTAAAATATTTTGGGATGCAAACTAAACTCAGTTTAAATATATTATAATGATTTTATGTTAAATTTCAAGGTTTTGAATTAGCTTGATTTAACTTGATTGTTTGAGGAAACTACTTAGCTGTAGTTTCCTCTTTTATATATTGTTTTTATTTTATTTAAATATTAAATTGCGCTATGAATTCTTCAATTTTTAGTGCAATTTTTTTGTTAAAAAGGGTATTAATTGGTAGTATAGAACATATATTCCCAATAATTATTTCCATTTTATTTTGTGTATTATTTATTAAATATTCAAAGTTAAAATTTAGCTCAAAGCAACAGTATAAAGCATTACATGCTTTGGGTTGTTTAGTATCTCTTACAGTTATAGCTTTTCATTTATATAAAATAAGTTTGGAAGGTTATAATATTACCACAGATTTACCTTTGTACTTATGTAGTTTAATGGCTTTGTTTATTCCTGTATTTACTAAATATAGAAAATATTGGATGTTCGAAATTTTAGTGTTTTGGATTCTTGGTGGCACTGTTCAAGGTGTAGTTACTCCTGATATAGCAGTTGGTTTTCCTTCTTTTGATTACTTTAGGTTTTGGGCAGTACATTTAGGTGTTTTAATAATTATTTTCTATGCCATATTTGTTTTTAAAATGAGCCCCAAGTTAGCTAGTGTTTTCAAATCATATTTTGCTTTGCAAGCATATGTCTTTTTAATGATTCTTATAAACTATGTGTTGAATGCTAACTATTTTTATTTACTTGAAAAACCAAAATCAGCCTCGTTATTAGATTATTTTGGAGATTGGCCTTATTACATAATTGTTGTACAAATAATATTAATACCTTATTTCTTATTAATTTATTTGCCGTTCTATTGGATTGAAAAAAGGAAAAAGCGGATAGAAGAGAAAACTATTTAGCAAATAGTTGAGTCATATCTTTAAAAGCCTTTAATTCTAAAGCATTACCCGAAGGATCTTTAAAAAACATGGTTGCTTGTTCGCCTGCTAAACCTTCAAACCTAATGTAAGGCTCTATAACAAATTCAATGTTTTTGCTTTTTTAATCTTCCGCGAAAGCGTGAGAAATTTCCCAATTTAAAACTACGCCAAAGTGGGGTACAGGAACTGCCTTTCCATCAACAGCATTGGTGTGTAAATCACTATCAGATTTGGGTTTGTAATGAATAACTAATTGATGTCCAAAAAAGTTGAAATCTACTCACTGGTCGCTACTTCATCCTTCTTCACAATTTAAAATATCGCGATAAAATGTTCTACAAGTTTCTAAATTATAAACAGGAATTGCTAAATGAAATGATTGAACTTTAGTTATAGCTTTCACTTTTTATGTTTAGATTTTATTGCTTTATATTCTTTAGTCGAGTTACTAATTAATTTACTTAATTCATCAAGCTCTTCTTTAGTAAGGTCTCTATATTTACCTAAAGGCATATCCAGTTTAATATTCATTATTCTAACACGTTTTAGGGTTTGTACTTCGTAAGTTAAATATTCGCACATACGACGTATTTGCCTATTTAAGCCTTGAGTTAAAATGATGCTAAACGTATGCGAATTTATTTTTTTTACTTTACACTTTTTTGTGATTTCACCCAAATCTTCAAGGTATATACCGCCAGACATTCTATTAATAAATGTTTGTGAAATAGGTTTGTCAACGGTTACAATATATTCTTTTTCATGATTGTTACTGGCGCGCAAAATTTTGTTTACTATATCGCCATCATCGGTTAAAAGTATTAAACCTTCGCTAGGTTTATCTAATCGCCCAATAGGAAAAATACGTTTTGGATAATTAATATAATCAATAATGTTGTCTTTTTCAACTGATGTATCTGTGGTGCAAACAATACCAATAGGTTTATTAAAAGCTAAGTAAACAAAGGATTCTTTGGTGTTTTTTATTTCTTTTCCATCAACATGTACCACATCATTTGTGGTTATTTTTGTCCCCATTTCTGGTACAACGCCGTTAATAGTTACTCTGCCAGCTTTAATTAACTTATCTGCTTCTCTGCGCGAGCAATAACCAGCTTCACTTAAAAATTTATTGATACGTTTTAATGATTCACTCATGGCGTAAAAGTACAATAATCTATGATTTTAAAAATTCAAGAATATGATTGTTTACTTCATTACTGTTTAGTGAATGCCCATAGCCATTAGTTGGGATAAGTTTGCTGTTTTTTAGGTTTTTATGTATAGCTACAGAATCGTTAAAAGGAATAATAGTGTCTTTTTTATCGTGAATAATTAAACCGTTAACTTGTATTGAAGACCCATATTTTGCTGTAGAAAATGCATTAGGAGGAGAGCCAAAACTTTTGATAACTAAATCTTCAAGAGCATTAATTACTTTAGAATTGTAATTTAATAAGTTAATGTAGTTTTCAAAAATAGCTGCAAATGCGTTTGGAGCTCCAAGTAAAACCAATTTTTTTAAACTAGGTAATTGGTGTTCTTTTTGAAAAAAAACCGAGGCCATTCCACCAACAGAATGTCCAATAATTATTTCTGGTTGAAACTTTTTAGATACTACATTTATGAATTCTGAATATAAAATGGCATTAAAAGTATTACTTCCCGAGTTGCCATGCGCTGGAGCATCTAAAGCAATTATATTATAATGTTCTTTTTGTAAATCTTTTATAAGGTTTTTCCATCTTACCGAATTACTCTCCCAGCCATGTGCTAATAAAATGGTTTTATTCTTACCTATCCATTGATAAGTAGCAATTTTTAAACCATTGTATTCTAATTCTAATGGTTTGGCAGATTTTAAAAATTCTAATAGTTCAGGTTTTATTTTGCCTTTTCTTGGTGTAGCAAAAATGGTTAAAGCTTTTTTTGCGGCGTATGTTTTTGAGACATGACTCGTAGTATTTATTAATTTACCAACTATTTTTGGTAATGCTTCTTCAATTTTCTTCTTCATCTACTACTTCATTGGTTTTTTCTTTATCATTCCTCCTTTTAAATCTTTAACAACACCCATAATAATAAAAGCTGTTTTGTCTATTTTATCAATTTCAGTTTGTAGTCTTGCTAATTCTAATCTAGTAACAACGGTGTAAATAATATCTTTATCATAGCTTTCGCCTGTAGATCCAAACCCGCCTTTGCCTGCATAAATAGTACAGGCTCTTCTAAGTTTTTTTGTTAACATTAGCCGCATATCTTCATGTTTGTTAGATATAATGGTTACGCCTACATATTCTTCAACACCATCAACAACAAAATCTACAGTTCGGGCAGCTGCCAAATACGTTAACATAGCATATAGAGAAGTTTCTATGGATAAAACATAAGCACCTAAAGAAAATATTATAATATTAATTAAAAATAATACATCGCCAATGGTAAGTGATAATTTTCTACTTAAAAAAATAGCTAAAACCTCGGTGCCATCAATAACACTTCCACCCCTCATAGATAAACCAATGCCTGAGCCTAAAAAGAAACCACCAAAAACAGCAATTAATAATTTATCTTCCGTAATGGTTGGGTAGTTTACAAAATGAACAATAAATGCTAAAAAAGTAATTGCCACAATACTTTTAATAGCGAATTTTTTACCTATTATTTTTGAAGCCAAAATTATAAAAGGAAGGTTTACTAAAAATAAAAGTAGTCCTAGGTTTAATGATGTAATATTTTCTAAAAGTAAAGAAATTCCTGTTGCTCCACCATCGATAAAGTTGTTTGGCAGTAAAAATCCTTTTAAACCAAAACCAGCTGAAAATACGCCCAAAATTATAAAAACATACTCTTTAATAGCATGAGATAGTTCTACTTGAAGTTTTCTAACTAAAGGAACAATTTCTTTTTTGCTTACCGTTTTTTTAGCACTTTTACCTTCAAGCTTTTTGCGGGCAACTGTTATTAAAAGCTTTGAGATAAAAGGATTCATAGAATTTCGTTTTGTTATAATTTACTCCAATTTAAGAAAAAGTATTTTATTTTAGCGTTATCTGGAATATGCACTGCTTCAATATTTAAATCCATATTAAAACGAAGGTTTGCAGGGAGTTCTTTTTTATCAATAGCAAAGGTTGCATTAATGTCGTTTACAGAAACCACAACAGAGTTTATTAAGTTGTCTATTCTCGAAATTTTGTAGTTGTCTGAAATGTCTTTAAAAGTACTTAAAGTGGTAATGTTTTTATTGGTTTTAAAGCGCGAATCAAAAATTTGAATACTTTCAATAACCGAAGTAGAATCTAATGATTGCCTTGGGGTTAATGTTAATAGTTTTTTGCCGCCTTTTTCAAAAATTTCAATATCATTTACATGTCCAGTAAATTCGTCTCCACTAATAGGTTTTACAATAGAATCTTTATTAAAAATAATTTCTAAATCTTTAACTTGAGTAGAATCGGTTAGTAATCCAATATGTTGTTTGCTAATTTGAAACGGATCTTGTTCTTTTTTGCAACTAGTAAAAAATAGGGTTAATATTATGAGGCTAAATATTGATTTGTTCATGAGTCTTTATTATTAATTAGGGATTAAAAAAAGTGTTGTACAGCCTTTTTACTTTTTTAAAACTTTAGTTAAGATGCCAAAAACACTTCTTATAAAAGTGGCACTTGTAAGTACTTTTACAACGGGATTCATACGAGTGCTTTTTCGTCTTGATGACGATGTGCGTTTTTTAGATTCAGCTTTCTGTAGCGTTTCTTTTTCTTTTCGTGCTTTTTCTTTGGCTTCTTCTGCTTCGGCTTGTTTTATTTTTTCATTAAGCATCTCATAAGCACTCTCTCTGTCAACATTTTCATTGTATTTTTTAACAAGTTTTGATTTTAAAAGTAGATTGCTTAATTCATTATCTGTCAATACATCCATTCTGCTCATAGGTGCACGCATCATGGTTGCGGCAAGTGGTGTTGGTCGTCCTTTTTCATCTAAAGCAGATACTAAGGCTTCTCCTATGCCCAATGATGTTAATACTTCGGTAGTGTCATAGTATTCAGAGTCTGGATAGTTTTGTGCCGTTAATTTAATAGCTTTTCTGTCTTTTGCGGTGAAAGCTCTTAACGCGTGTTGAACTTTTAGTCCTAGTTGACCCAAAACAGCTTCAGGAACATCGGTTGGGTTTTGTGTTACAAAATACAGCCCAACACCTTTACTACGTATCAATTTTACAATGCTTTCAATCTGATTTAGTAAAGCTTTTGATGCTTCATTGAAAATTAAATGCGCTTCGTCAATAAACATAATAAGTTCAGGTCTATCACTATCACCCTGCTCTGGGAAAGTGGAGTAAATTTCAGCTAATAAACTTAGCATAAATGTTGAAAATAACTTAGGTCTATCTTGTATATCGGTAAGTCTGATGATGTTAATATAACCTCTACCATCTTCATCAACACGTAACAAATCATCAACATCAAAAGAGGTTTCGCCAAAAAATAAATCAGCACCTTGTTGCTCTAACTCAATAACTTTTCTTAGGATTGCGCCTGTTGATGCTGTTGATATTCTGCCATAAGCTTCGGTAAATTCTTTTTTACCTTCGTTGGTAGCATATTGCAATATTTTTTTAAAATCTTTTAAATCAAGAATTGGATATTTATTATCGTCGCAGTATTGAAAAATAACAGCTACTACACCAGATTGGGTTTCGGATAAATCCAGAATACGCGATAATAAAACAGGGCCAAACTCGCTTACAGTTGCTCTTAGTCTAACTCCATTTTGCTCAGAAAGTGTTAAAATTTCAACAGGAAACGATTTGGCTTCAAACGGTAATCCAATTTTTTGGTGGCGTTCATCAATTTTAGGGTGCCCAGGACTTGGTTGTGCTAATCCGCTTAAATCACCTTTAATATCCATGAGTAAAACAGGAATACCTTTATCGCTTAAATTTTCGGCTAAAACCTGTAGTGATTTTGTCTTTCCTGTTCCCGTAGCACCAGCAATTAAACCATGGCGGTTCATGGTTTTTAAAGGGATTTTTACATGAGCACCTGTAACGGTTTCTCCATCTAGTATTGCAGCGCCAATAGGTATAAAATCACCTTTTGTAGTATTGCCTTTAGTAATATATTTAAAAAAAGTGTCCTTATTACTCATGCTTTAAAAGTTTGTATAAAAGTACAGGAAAAATGAAGAAGAAAAAAATAGGGATTATGTAAAAAAAGTGATTAACTTATTAATGTTACTTAATCGCATAGTTATTGTTAAATAATCAACTTGATAACCTTTGTTTTTTGCTTTTGGCATAGTATAATTTGCTTTATTAAAATCAATATTATATGTATCTTTGTTGGCTATGAATAAAGAGATACAATTGTTAGTAAATAAAGGCAAAATGCTACCTTTAATGGAGGAGTTTTATACTATTCAAGGAGAAGGCTATCATAAAGGGACAGCGGCTTATTTTATTCGAATAGGAGGCTGTGATGTGGGTTGCCATTGGTGCGATGTAAAAGAAAGTTGGAATGCCGATTTGCATCCGCCAACTGAAGCTACTAAGATTGTAGAAAATGCAAAAAAGCATAGCGATACTATTGTTATTACAGGTGGAGAACCGTTAACTTGGGATATGACATTTTTAACTAATAAGTTAAAGACTGAAGGTTTGCAAACACATATTGAAACTTCAGGGGCCTATAAATTAACAGGTACTTGGGATTGGATTTGTTTATCTCCAAAGAAAATGAAACTACCTACTAAAGAAGTTTATGAGAATGCTCATGAACTTAAAGTAATTGTTTATAATAAAGACGATTTTCGTTTTGCTGAGGAGCAAGCTTCTAAAGTAAATAAAAAGTGCATTTTATACTTACAACCAGAATGGAGTAAACGCGATAAAGTTGTTCCAGAAATTGTAGATTATGTAATGGCAAATCCAAAATGGAAAGTGTCTTTACAAACACATAAGTATTTGAATATTCCTTAGATTTCAATCTTATGTTATAAAACAAACAGTTCCGATATGTAAATATACTATCGGAACTTTTTTAGTTTTGTTAACATCTAGTTTATTTTGTGAAAGGCACAACAATTCTTGTGGTTCCCCATCCTAAATACATGTTTATATTTTTATCCGTTTCATTAAAAACAATTGAAAAACTTTTATAAAAGTAAGCTAGGAATGTTAAAGTTTACTTTAAGTAGCTAAAAACAAAAAAAGCTTCAGGAATAACTAAAGCTTAATTTTTTTAATGAAGTTAGAATAATTACTTACGCATTACTCTAACATTCATTTCTTCTACTTTTTTATCAGATAACGGTGAAGGCGAACCAAATAATAAATCTTCACTGGTTCCTGTTTTTGGGAATGCCATAACCTCTCTAATAGATGTTTTCTTTTCTAAAATCATCATCAATCTATCAACACCCCAGGCAATACCCCCGTGTGGTGGTGCGCCATAATGGAATGCTTCGTACATCGTGCCAACACTTTTAAGCATTTCTTCTTTGTTGTAACCCATGTTTTTATAGGTTGCTTCTAATATTTCTGGCTTATGAGCACGGACAGAACCGCCGCCAATTTCGTAGCCATTTAGTATTAAATCGTATTGCTGTGCAATGATGGTTCCAATTTCATCTTCTTTACCATTCATGTGCTTGTCAATATCATAGGTTGCTGGCATAGAGAATGGGTTGTGAGTAAATGTCCAACGGCCTTCATCTGTTTTTTCAAACATAGGGAAGTCAACCACCCATGCAGGTCTTAACTCTTTAGGGTTTATTAATCTTAGCATGGCTCCTAATTCTTGACGAACAGCATCTAAAGCTTTGTTAGCAGTTTCGTAATCGGCAGCAGAAAAGAATACAATGTCACCAACTTGAGCATTGGTAGCTTTAATTATGCCAGCAGCAATGTCTTCACCTAAGAATTTAATTATTGGCGATTGTAAATCATTTTCGTTAACAATAATATAAGCTAAACCTCCTAAGCCGTTTTGTTGTGCAATTGCCGTTAGTTTTTCTATTTGTCCTTTAGATAAACGTTTTTTGCCTTGTTCTTCTTTAGATACTTTGATACATTTTACAATACCGCCCTCATCAATAGGTTTACTAAATACCTGGAAAGTTGTTTCCTTTACAATATTCGTAATGTCTTCCATCTGTAATCCGAAACGTAAATCTGGTCTGTCGCAACCATATTTATCCATGGCATCATTATAAGTGATAATTTCAAACGGACGTAAAATCCATTTTTTACCATATATTTTTGATACGATGTTGTTAAATATGGCTGTATTCAAATCTATAATTTGTTGCATACTAGCGTATGCCATTTCTATATCTAATTGAGTGAATTCTGGTTGACGATCGCCACGAGAATCCTCATCTCTAAAACAACGTGCTATTTGGAAATATTTCTCATAACCAGACACCATCAAAATTTGTTTGAATTGTTGTGGGGCTTGTGGTAGCGTATAGAACGAACCTGCCTTTTTTCTAGTAGGTACAATAAACTCTCTTGCGCCTTCATCAGTACCAGCTGTTAGTATTGGTGTTTCTACTTCGATAAATTCTTGTTCGTCTAAAATGTCACGCATCAATTTAATGACTTTATGACGGTTAATTATTGTTCTACGAACATCATCATTTCTGTGATCTAAATATTTATATTGAAAACGAACAGACTCATTTGTTTTTGTGGCTCTCTTTATTTCGAAAGGTAAAGTTTTAGATAGGTTTAAAATATCTAAATGAGATGTTTCTAATTCTATGGTTCCTGTGCGAAGCGATGCATTATAATCATCTTCTTTACGCTGAACAACAGTTCCTGTAACTGTTATCACCGATTCTGGTTTTAATTTTACAAGATCGTCTAGATTGGCAAACGATTCTCTACTTAACCGTACTTGGAAAACTTCGTTGCTAGAATCGCGTAAATCGATAAACATTAGTTCGCCATGATCTCGCACACTAGATACCCAACCAGCAAGTGTTGCTGTTTTTGAAATTGAGTTTTCGGATAAATCGGATATTTTATGTGTTCTATATTCGTCTTTAATAATTAAAGGAATCTCAGGAAGTACTTCTTCGGTTTGAGCTGTTTCTTGTTGGTTATTGTTTGTTGGGGTTTCTTTGCTTCTTTCTTCCGTCTTCTGGCTTTCAGCATTAGTAGAAAGTACATTCAAAATACCTTGACGAATTACTTTTCCTGAAGCACCTTTTCCAATAATAGCAATCACTTTTCCAACTAAGATTCCTGCTTTTCCTTGATTGCCATTTTTTATATCGTTGGCAACAGCTTCGTTTTCTAATATTACTTTTTGAATAGCATTTTCAATCTGAGATTCAGATATGGTATTGTCTTCAAAGTATTTATTATAATTAAAATCTCTGTCTTTTAGATACCTTGTAATGGCATTTTGAACGAGAACAGACGTTATTTTTTCATCTTTAAAAAGTTGGAAGATTTCAATAAGATGTTCGATTCTGTGTATATCTGCATATTCATCGGCTCCAATATTGTTTACTAAAGTTTTAGCAACAAAAGATGGATCTTTTATAACATTGTTAATAGCTACAAAAGTTTTAGAACGTAACGAATCTGCTGTAAAAAACTTAGCGTCTTGTGGTAAAACACCACCTTTTATTAAAATGGATTCTACGGCATAAGGAAGTGTGCTTAAATCGACATCAATAGATTCAATTACGTCTTTAATAGAAACAAACGGTAAATCGGGTTCAGATATAAAGCGATAATCGGCTTCAAATTCTTTTTTACGCATGGTTTTGGTTTGCTTCAATTCGGCATCCCATAAAACCGTTGTTTGGTCTGGTCTAAATTCTTTATGCTCTAAAAAGTAGTTCAGTTGTTTTTCAACTTCTTCTTTTAAGGCATCAACCATAAACTTAAAAGAGTTTAGGTTTTTTATTTCGGTACGCGGATTTAAATCGTAACTTCTTTTTTTACGAAGCGATACTGAAACGTCCGATTTAAATTCACCTTTTTCTAGGTTAGCTTCACTTATTTTTAAATTTTGAACAATACGTTGTATGTATTGTGCGTATGTTGAAGCATCTTCAATATGACGAATACAAGGTTCGGTTACAATTTCAATAAGTGGTACACCTGCTTTATTAAAATCGACTAACGATGTTTTTTTTTCGTGCATCAATTTAGCAGCGTCTTCTTCAATATGAACTTGCGTTAAATTTACAGTGAATTGTGAACCGTCATTACGGTAACAAGATACTTGTCCGTCTGGAATCACAGGATTATGAAACTGCGTAATTTGGATGTTTTTCGGGTTGTCTGGGTATTCGTAATGCTTTCTGTCCCAAGAAATAACTTCGTTTTCAAACGTTGATTTTACGGCTTTTCCAAAATAAATAGCCTTTGTAATAGCGTCTTTATTTATGGCTGGTAAAACCCCCATTTGTCCTGTACATACCGAACAAATATTTTGGTTTGGCGTATCTATTTCTTGATTAGGACAAGAACAAAATAATTTGGTTTTGGTGTTTAATCGAACATGTGTTTCTAGTCCAATTACCAATTCTAAATCCTGGGCTTTTAAAGCCTCGTTTATTTGCTCTAATTCCATTATATCGTATCTTTTAAGAAGTTAGCAAACTTCAAAACAAGTTCATCATTTTTTTTTGCAGCCGTAATTTGTAATCCTGTGGCAGTACCTTGTGGTATGGTTAGCGTTGGTAATTGTCCTAAGCTAAAACCTACCGTGTACGCATCAGATAAATACATGGCGTGTGGGTCTTTTAAACTATCACCTATTTTGGGAGGTGTGCTTGGTGTTACAGGTGATAGGATGATATCTACTTCATTAAAATCGTTATTAAAATTTTCTGAAATTTGATTGCGAATTGCTAATCCTTTTAAATAGATTTCATCTGAAAATCCTTGAGATAATACCTGATTGCCACCAACAATTCTGCGTTTTGTTTCTTCTGAAAAATTCTCAGAACGTGTTACGGCATAGGTTTCTTTTAAATTTTCGGCTTCAATTCTGTTACCGTAGTTGGTACCGTCTAAACGCGATAAGTTAGAGGCTGTTTCTGCCATTGCTAAGGTGTAATAAGTAGAAACTAAAGTTTCAGACTCAAAGAAATCTAAAGCTTTTACTGTAATACCTTTTGCTTTTATTTTTTCAATAGTTGCTAAAAAATCAGCTTTTACTTGTACATCAATCGCATCACTTTCAATAAAATTTTTGAAGTAACCAACCGTTTTAATGCTATCGGAATTTAAAATTGAATCTTCATTTATTTCCGCGGAAGCGTAAGAGGTTTGATCTTTAGCATCTTTTCCACTCATTATATTCAATACAATACGAATATCTTCAATAGATTTTGCTAAAGGTCCTACGCAGTCTGTAGACGATGCATAGGCCATTAGTCCGTAACGCGAAATACGTCCGTAACTAGGTTTTAAACCATATATATTATTGTAGCCAGCAGGTTGACGCACCGAACCTCCTGTATCGCCACCAATAGAAAATACTGTAAAATCTTTAGCCACGTTAACTGCTGATCCTCCACTTGAACCTCCTGCAACTAAGTTGGTATCTGTAGCGTTTTTAACAGCTCCAAAAATGGTATTTTCGCTAGAAGAGCCATGACCAAAACTATCGCAGTTTTCTTTTACAATAGGTATTGCGCCAGCATCTAATAGCTTTTGTATAGCTGTTGCTGTGTATGCCGATTTGTAGTTTTTTAATAAATTAGAACTTGCCGTTGTATAAGAGCCTTGAAGCATATATACATCTTTAATTCCAAACGGAATGCCTTCTAGTAAACCTATGGTTTCTCCGTTTGCAATTTTATCATCTACCTTGGCGGCTAAATTTAATGCTAAAGTGTCTAATAGAGAATTAACAGTATTATGGGCATTGTTTTTTAGTAAATCTAATTTTTGCTGTATCAAATCTGTACAACGTACTTGTTTAGACACCAATTGCTGGTGTATTTGTTTTATTTGAGACTCCATAATTTTACTCTTCAATAACTTTAGCTACTACTAAATAACCATCTTTCTCTTTTGGGAAGTTTTCTTTGATGATTTGTTTTTCAGTTTCAGAACTTTCAATCACAACATCATCTCTTAAATCATTTAAACAAATGCAATTATTGTTATTAAAAACATTATTAAAGGTGTTATTTGTTGAATTAGCGTTTTTAATTACTTCAAATAATTTGTTCACAGCCTCAGAGGGTTCTGCTCCTTTAATACTCGACAAAATGTCGACTGTCATAATTTTACTCATGCTTTTAAATCTTAATTTTTATAGTGGAAATTTTAGGAGGTAAAATTACAAAAGTTTTCACGGAGTTTAAGTATTAAAGCTTTTAAACTTAATTCAAGTCAAATCTTAGGATAATCTGTTTTAAAATATTGAAAATTAGTAAAATTTCGTTATAAATTTATATGTAAACATGGTATTATTTAAAAATATGAAAGGGTATTTGTGAAGTATGTTTTTAAAGTTTTAAATGTAATCTTAAATTTTTTTAAAAAAAAGGATAATTTTATGCTCTGTAAGCCTTTAATTGGAGACTTTAGAAAGGAAAAACAAACTTAAAATATCTCGTTTTAGCCGTTTTTTAGTTTTTATTAATTTTATAAGGGTAAATAAAATAGTAAAATCTAATTTAAGACATATTTCAAGCGTTTTAAGACATTTTTAAGTAATTAACAATTGTTGATAAATATCATTTAAACACGCCAAAAATCTAAAAAAAAGCATCTATATTTCGTATATTTGTTAGTGATGAAATGATGCATTTGCGTCATTTTTTTATGACATAAAACTAAACTTTAAATTTTTATATAAATATTAATTATGAGCGAAGAAAAAGAAGAATTTAATAAACACAATTATTCGGCAGATAGTATTCAGGCTTTAGAAGGAATGGAGCACGTGCGTATGCGTCCTTCTATGTATATTGGCGATGTTGGTACGCGCGGTTTACACCATCTAGTTTACGAGGTTGTAGATAACTCGATTGATGAGGCTTTAGCGGGTCATTGTAACAATATTACGGTTATTATAAATGAGGATAATTCGATAACTACCGAAGATGACGGTCGAGGTATCCCTGTCGATTTACATAAAAAAGAAGGTGTTTCAGCGCTTGAGGTTGTAATGACTAAAATTGGAGCAGGCGGTAAGTTTGATAAAGATTCTTATAAAGTGTCAGGAGGGTTGCATGGTGTTGGTGTATCTTGTGTAAACGCTTTATCAGAACATTTAAAAGCTACTGTTTACAGAAATGGAGAAATTTGGGAACAAGAGTATGAGAGAGGTAAAACCTTATATCCTGTAAAAAAAGTAGGAACCACTGAAAAAAGAGGAACTATTGTTACTTTTAAGCCAGATCCAACCATTTTTACACAAACCTTAGAATATAGTTACGATACTTTAGCAAGTCGTTTACGCGAACTAGCATTTTTAAATAAAGGCATTACAATTCATTTAGTAGATAGACGAACTAAAAAAGAAGATGGTGAATTTGAAGGTGAAACATTTCATTCAGATGAGGGGCTAAAAGAATTTATTAGATACTTAGATGCAACACGTGAGCCTTTAATGAAAGATGTTATTGCTTTTGAAGGTGAGAAAAATGGTGTTCCTGTTGAGGTAGCAATGATTTATAATACCTCCTATGCTGAGAATTTACACTCGTATGTAAACAATATTAATACACACGAAGGAGGAACGCACTTATCTGGTTTTCGTAGAGGATTAACACACACATTAAAAAAGTATGCTGATGAATCTGGTATGCTAGATAAATTAAAATTTGATATAGCTGGCGATGATTTTCGTGAAGGTTTAACCGCTATTATTTCGGTAAAAGTTCAAGAACCACAATTTGAAGGCCAAACTAAAACTAAGTTAGGTAACAGAGAAGTTTCTGCTGCAGTGAGTCAATCTGTTTCAGAAATGTTAACCGATTATTTAGAAGAGAATCCAGATGATGCTAAAACTATTGTACAGAAAGTAATTTTAGCAGCTCAAGCACGTCATGCAGCCCAAAAAGCGCGTGAAATGGTTCAGCGTAAAACGGTAATGAGTATTGGTGGTTTGCCAGGAAAATTAAGTGACTGCTCTGAGCAAGATCCTGCAAAATGCGAAGTGTTTCTTGTTGAGGGAGATTCGGCAGGAGGTACTGCAAAACAAGGTCGTGATAGAGCTTTTCAAGCTATTTTACCATTACGTGGTAAAATTTTGAATGTTGAAAAAGCTATGACACATAAAGTGTTTGAAAATGAAGAGATTAAAAATATATTTACAGCTTTAGGAGTAACTATAGGAACAGAAGAAGATAGTAAAGCGCTAAACCTCTCAAAATTGCGATATCATAAAGTGGTTATTATGTGTGATGCCGATATTGATGGTTCTCACATCGCAACCTTAATTCTAACATTTTTCTTTAGATATATGAAAGAATTGATTGAAAATGGGCATATATACATTGCAACACCGCCTTTATATTTAGTTAAGCGTGGGGCTAAAAAGCAATATGCATGGTCTGATCAAGAACGGGATGAAATTATTGCAGAGTTTGGTGACGGTTCAAAAATTCAACGTTATAAAGGTCTTGGAGAAATGAATGCAGAACAACTTTGGGACACTACAATGAATCCTGAATTTAGAACAATGCGCTTAGTACAAATAGATAATGGTACAGAGGCAGATAGAATTTTTTCAATGTTAATGGGAGATGAAGTTCCACCACGTAGGGATTTTATTGAAAAGAATGCCATATATGCAAATATTGATGCGTAGATAAAAAGAAAAAGAAGGTTTATAAATTTTATACCATATTTTTAAGTTACCGACAATTATTTTCAGCTTCGGCAAGCTCATTATTAATGATGGATAAGCTAATAATATAATCAATATTTGTATTAAGGAAAATTAATATTTTCTTTAGAAACTATCCGTAGCGGAGAATGATAAATGGAATCTGGTTTTTTATTAAGCAAAAGATAGTCGCTTAAAAGTTTTATGCTTTTATACCCTTGAAAGTAGGGCTCTTGACTAATTAAAAAATCAATAGTTTCATTTTTTAAAAAATGATTGTTCTTGTCATTAGTGTCATATCCAACTATTTTAATATCTTGAAGATTATATGTTTCAATATAATTGGCGATTAAATTAGTATAACTGGATGGAACAAATAAACCTTTAATCTTGTTATTTATTGTAAACTGCTTATCTAATGCTATATTTATAGCTTCTTGGTTTTTTATATTAGAAATAAGGACTTCCTCTATCTTAATGGAATTGTTTTTTTTCTTAAAATAGAATTTAAATCCTTGTATTCTATTATTAATTGCTAAATAATTATCTTTATTTAATCTTAGTATAGGAATTAATACATGGCTTAAATCTGGAATCATTAAATTCATTAATTTACCAGCTAAATAACCACTTTTAAAAGAATCTTGACCAATAAAAGACATTGGATTTAAATCTTTTATTTCAATGTTAATAAATATATAAGGTGTGTTGTTATTGTCTAAATTATGAATAAGACTCTTTGTTTCCTTGTAAAATACAGGGGCTATTAAAACAGCATCAAACTTGTCTTTAATAATCTTTTTAAATGCATTTGTATAGGATATTGGATCAAATTGATTGAATAGAAAAAAAGTTGTAGATGTTTTAAAATTTTTTATTTCTTCGGTTGCCTTTTCTATACCCCTTTTAGGTTGTGACCAAAACTCATTTTCATTGTTTGACTCAGGTATTAGTATGGCAATTTTATAACTTTTATTAAGAGCCAAAGTGCTAGCTATCCTATTTATTTGAAAATTATGTTCTTTAATTATTTTTTCAACATGAGATTTGGTTTTTTTGGAAACACCTGGTCTATCATGTATCACTCTATCTACAGTACCTATAGATACATTAGCTTTTTTTGCAATATCTTTAATTGTTATCAAAGGTAATAGGTGTTTAATTTTAAGTTAAATTGCAAAAATACAAAAGATTGATTATTTATTTTGTGTAAAGCTTGTACATATCATATAAATTTGTAATTTTACGTGTGCGTACACGAAGATTTAATTTAAAACAGTTTTTTATAAAATCATGATACAATTAAAATTTAAACTATTATTTTTTACAAGTCTTTTTTTAGTTACTTTTTTAAGTACAAAGTCTTATTCACAAGTAGAGAACGACGGTTGGGTGTCTCTTTTTAATGGTAAAGATTTAACAGGTTGGAAACAACTTAATGGAGATGCAGAGTATAAAGTTGAAAATGGTCAAATTGTTGGCGTTACAAAAACCAAAATACCTAATAGTTTTTTATGTACTCAAAGTAATTACAATGATTTTATTTTAGAATTTGACGTATTTTTAGATCCAGAAATTAATAGTGGAGTTCAGTTTAGAACTAATAGCATTAAATCTTATAAAAAAGGAAGAGTACATGGGTATCAATTTGAATTAGATCCAAGTGTACGAGCATTTAGTGGTGGTATTTACGATGAGGCTAGGAGAGGTTGGATGTACCCATTGTCGCTTAACCCTAAAGGAAGAACAGCTTTTAAAAATGGTGTTTGGAACACATGTAGGATTGAAGCTATTGGAAACTCTATAAGAACATGGATTAACGGCATACAATGTGCTAATTTGGTTGATGACTTAACAGCATCTGGATTTATAGCGCTTCAAGTACATGGTATTGGAAACAATGAAGCTCATGCTGGTAAAGAAATAAAATGGAGAAATATTAGAATAAAAACAGAAAATTTAGAAAAAGAACGTTGGCATGTGAGCTCAAAAGCTCGAGAAATGAGTTATTTAATTAATAAGATTACCGATAATGAAAAAAGAAATGGTTGGCGATTATTATGGGATGGAAAAACAACAAAAGGCTGGAAAGGAGCTAAACTAAATCATTTTCCAAAATCCGGATGGGAAATAAATAATGGTGTTTTATCTGTTTTGGCTACTGATGGAGGAGAATCTACTGGGCCAGGCGATATTATTACAGAAGACGTTTTTAGTAATTTTGAATTAGAGTTAGAGTTTAAATTAACCAAAGGAGCTAATAGTGGGATTAAATACTTTGTAGATCCTGAATTAAATAAAGAAGCCGGTTCTGCAATAGGTTGCGAGTTTCAAATTTTAGATGACAAAAATCACCCAGATGCAAAACAAGGTGTTAAAGGAAATAGAACTTTAGGTTCGCTTTACGATTTAATCACAGCCGAAAATCTTTCTACACCCGGTCGTGGGAAACAATTTAAAGGTATAGAAAATTGGAATAAAGCAAGAATAGTAGTAAAAGACGGAAAAGTTGAACATTGGTTAAACAACGAAAAAACTATAGAATATAATAGGTTTTCTCAAATGTTTAGAGCCTTAGTGGCTTATAGTAAATATAGTAAGTGGTCAAAATTTGGACAATGGGCTAGTGGTCACATTTTATTGCAAGATCACGGAGATACCGTACATTTTAGAAGTGTAAAAATAAGAGAGTTTAATTAAAAAACAGCTTAAACATGATTTCAAACAGGAGAGATTTTATAAAAAAAGCTACAGTTGGAGCAGTAGGAGTTACATTAACAAGTGGATTAACAAGTATGTCTGCTCAAAGTTATTCTAGAATACTAGGGGCAAATGAAAAAATTGGTTGTGCCGTTATTGGAGTAAGAAGTAGAGCAAAAGCACATATAATAGCCATTCATCAAGATTTAAATGCCGAAATACTTTATAACTGCGACGTAGATGATACCATTTTAGAGGAACACAATGTGTGGTGTAAAAAGAATATTGGATATATTCCTAAAGTAGAAAAAGATTTTAGAAAGATTTTAGAAGATAAAAATGTAGATGCTGTTTTTATTGCAACTCCAGAACATTGGCATGCACCTATGTCTATTCTAGCTATGCAAGCAGGAAAACATGTTTACGTTGAGAAACCTTGTAGCCATAATCCTTATGAAAATGATCTTTTAGTTGCTGCTCAAAAAAAATATGGTAAAAAAGTGCAAATGGGTAACCAACAGCGTTCTGCTCCAACTTCAATGCAAGCTATTCAGGATATAAAAGAGGGAATTATTGGAAATGTTTATAAAGGCGAGGCTTATTATTCTAACAATAGAGGTTCAATAGGTATTGGAAACAAAATAGAAATCCCTAAAACATTAGATTGGGATTTGTGGCAAGGACCAGCACCTAGAACAAGTTATAAGGATAACATTCATCCATACAATTGGCATTGGTTTCGTAGCTGGGGAACAGGAGAAATCCATAACAACGGAACACACGAAATTGATATTTGCCGATGGGCATTAGGAGTTGATTTGCCAGAAAGCGTAACCTCTTTTGGAGGTAAATACACCTATAATGATGATTGGGAATTTGTAGATAACCAACAGGTTACTTATATGTTCGCTAATGATAAATTTATTACTTGGACAGGGCATAGTAGAGGCGTAATGAAACCTGAAAGAGGTAGAGGTACTACTATTTATGGCAGTAAAGGCTCTATACAATTAGATCGTAATTTCTATAGGCTGTTTGATTTACAAGGAAACCTTATAAAGGAAGAGCTTGAAAAAAATACCAGCGCAACTACAAACACTAGAGGTATTGGTGGATTAGATGTATACCATGTTAGTAATTTCTTTGATGCTATTAGAAAAGATAAAAGTTTAAATTCTGATATTCAAGATGCTAGTACATCTACAATGCTATGCCATTTAGGTAATATGGCACAAGATGCAGGAGAAACTTTAAAAATAGATTCTAAAACTGGTAAAGTTTTAAATAATGATAAGGTAATGCAACTCTGGAAAAGAGAATATCAAGAAGGTTGGGAGCCTAAATTATAAATTAATACAAACTTTTATTTAAGTAATTTAAGGTAAATTTATTTTAGCCCTTTTGTAGAATAGGTCTTTAAATATTAATTTTCTATTAGCTGAAACTTACATAAAATACCGTTAAAAAGTAAATTTTTACCGATAAAGTGTTGTTTTTTGAAAAATTTTATTACATTTGATTTAACCAAATTAATTAAAATGAAAAAGTTAACACTACTTATGTTGTTTTTTCTAGCAACTCAAATCTCAAACTCCCAAGAATTAGAAAGTATTTTATTAGCAGCTCAAGGTGATGCAAATAAGTTAACAGAAGCTTATTCTAAACCAGCAATAGCAGGTTTAATTTATGGCATGAATAGTGGTTGGTATCATACAGCTAAGGTTCATAAAAAATTAGGTTTCGATATTTCTATTGGTTTTAACGCTTCAATGGTTCCTAATAAGGATGAGCTAATCACTTTTGGAAACTTAGGTTTAACGAATATAACTTCTGCCTCTGCAACTAGTCCAACTTTAGCTGGTTCTGGTGATGGTGCTCAAATGTTGGTAGGAGCAACAGTTCAAGGACAATCAGTTACGGCTTCTTTTGTAATGCCTTCTGGAATTCAAGACGACCTACCTTTAAACGCAGTTCCTACACCAGCTGTACAATTGAGTTTGGGTTTACCTTACAAATTTGATGTTATGGTGAGATTAGTACCTGAAGTAGGAAGCGATGATGTTAAAGGAAAATTATTGGGGTTAGGACTAAAAAAAGAAATTACAAGCATTTTTGGACCATTAGATAAATTACCGTTACATGTATCATTATTAGCAGCTTACACTTCTATGGATGTTAATTATAATATGGATGGAAATACAATTCCTGGGCAAAATCAAATCGCAACATTCGATTTAAATTCATTTACTGCTCAAGTCATAGCATCGTTAAATTTTCCAATTATAAATATATATGGAGGATTAGGTTATAGCGGAGGTAATTCTACTTTAAAAATGTTAGGAACTTACGATTTAGAATATACACCTGTTGTAGCTGGACCAACAATTACCGAAACAGTTACAGATCCAATAAATTTAGATTTTAACGCTAGTGGGTTTAGAACAACCTTAGGCGTAAGATTAAGCCTAGGCTTTTTCAAAATATTTGCAGATTATACGTTACAAGAATACAATACAGCATCAGCTGGAATTGCATTTAGTTTTAGATAATTTTTGTTTTAGTTAGTTTATTAGTTAGTTAAAAAAAGAGGCTGTCTGAAAAGGCAGTCTTTTTTTTTTTTTGCAAATTTTCTAGTAAATTCTTAACTTTAAGGATGAGCAGAAAAGTCATTTTTAAGACCTACAACCAAGATCAGTTAAGTCTTTTACCACCCAGTTATGATGATTTAGTTCCA